>NZ_WNLP01000002.1 GCF_009727065.1 Bifidobacterium canis | reverse complement strand
TACCCGCAGATATACAGATTACAAAAATGGCTATTTTTCAACGAAAAAAGATTCCGCATATTCGAGACCAAAATGGTTTCATATCCCCACCAGCAAAATAGAGGGATGGAGAGCGAGAGGTATGAGACGGCAAGACGGCAGAGGCTGGCGGAAAAATAAAACCTCCGCCGAAGCGGAGGTTTTATTGGCTGGGATACCTGGACTCGAACCAAGAATGGCTGAACCAGAATCAGCTGTGTTGCCAATTACACCATATCCCAATTGGCAGGTTCAACCAGCATGCTGATTGAACTCGTACCCCCAACCGGATTTGAACCGGTGTTGGCGCCGTGAGAGGGCGTAGTCCTAGACCGCTAGACGATGGGGGCATCGTCACTTGCTTGAAGCAACAGATAAGAAATATAGCCAACAATTTCCTTTAGCGCAACTTCGGCGTGTCGCTTACAAACCGGCAGGCATAGCGGTTAGACAGTCTGCGCGACGAAAAAGCGGCGGGCAAACCAAGGTTTGCCCGCCGCTTTTCGCTCAATATATATGAGGGCTGCGCCAAGACCTTGAAAAGGTCTTGGCGACTATACACCTCTCCGCGCAATCGCGAAAGAGGCAACGCACAGGTTCAGCCCTGAATTTCCGGCAGATGCTCGCGCAGGTTGCGCAGGCGTGCGATCGACACTGGCTTGCCGACGATCTCCATGGACTCGAACAGTGGTGGGGACACGCGACGGCCAGACATCGCAACGCGCACAGGGCCGAACGCGAGACGTGGCTTGTAGCCGCCGTCTTCCACGAGCGCCTTGTTCAGCGTCTCGTGCAGGTTGTCGGTCTTCCATTCGCTTTCCGGAACGGCGTCCAGAGCGGCGATGGCGGCGTCGAGCACTTCGCCTGCCGAAGCCTTGAGCTGCTTCTTGGCGTCGGCTTCTGGGGCGATGTAGTCGGCATCGGAAAGCAGAGAACCGACCATGCCAGCCACTTCACCGAGCAGGCGCACGCGCGGCTGCACGAGCGGTGCGGCGGCCGTGAGGATCTCGCGTTCGCGATCGGTCAGGGCATCCCAGCTCTCGGCGCTCACCACGCCGTCACGGAACAGGTATGGCACCGAGCGCTCGAGGAAGTCTAGCGGTTCGAGCATGCGAATGTGTTCGGCGTTGATCGAAATGGCCTTGTCGATGTCGAAGCGGGCAGGGTTGGCCTTGACGTCGCGCACATCGAACTTCTCGACCATCTCGTCCATTGAGAAGATGTCGCGATCCGGTGCGATCGACCATCCGAGCAGCGCCAGGTAGTTAAGCAGGCCTTCCTTGATGAAGCCGTGTTCGCGGTGCAGGAAGAGGTTCGACTCCGGGTCGCGCTTGGAAAGCTTCTTGTTGCCCTGCCCCATCACATACGGCAAGTGGCCGAACAGCGGCATCTCCTTGGCGATGCCCAGCTCCATCAGGTAACGGTAAAGCACGATCTGGCGTGGCGTGGAGCTCAGCAGATCCTCGCCGCGCAGCACCACGTTGATGCGCATGAGTGCGTCGTCAACCGGGTTCGTGAGCGTGTAGAGCGGGTCACCGTTCGGGCGCACGATCACGTAATCCGGCACGGAGCCAGCCTTGAACGTGATGTCGCCGCGAATCAAGTCGTTGAACGTGATGTCTTCGTCAGGCATGCGAATACGCAGAGCCGGCTTGCGCCCCTCAGCGCGGAACGCGGCCTTCTGCTCTTCGGTCAGATTGCGGTCGTAGCCGTCGTAGCCGAACGCCTTCGGGCGTCCTGCAGCCTCGTTGCGAGCCTCGATCTCTTCAGACGTGGAGAACGACTCATATGCATAGCCTGCTTCGAGCAGCTTCTGTGCGACATTCTCATAGATCTCGCCACGCTCGGACTGACGGTATGGTCCGTCAGGTCCGCCGACGCCGACACCCTCGTCCCAGTCGATGCCGAGCCACTGCAGCGCCTCGATAATCTGATTGAAACTCTCTTCGGAGTCACGCTGCGCATCGGTGTCTTCGATGCGGAACACGAACGTGCCGCCAGTGTGACGCGCCTCAGACCAGTTGAACAGCGCGGTGCGCACCATGCCGACGTGCGGAATGCCGGTCGGAGACGGGCAGAAACGCACACGCACGTCCTTCGGCAGCTCAGGCTTGACGTGCTCGTGGTTTTCGGTTACAGATTCTTCGGTTTTTGCAGCTTCAGTCATGTTGTCTATTGTGGCGCGCGCGGCAGACGTGCCAGCACGCGCCACAGCGAAAACAATCGTGCGGAATATTACGCGGAAATCTCAGTGAGCACCGGCGTCTCCGTGCTCGTCTTGATCTGCTTGAAACCGAGCAGAGCGATCGCGAGCGACACGAGCGCGAGCACAGTGACCACGGCGAAACCGCCGTGCGAGCCAGCGCGGTCGATGAAGACGCCTGCGATCGCGGATCCAGCGGAGCCACCGATCGAGTTCATCGCGCCCATCCACGCCATGCCTTCCGTGAAACGCGTCTGTGGAACAAGGTGCAGCATCAGCTGGTTGCCGTTGATCCACGTCGGCGACTGGCATACGCCGATGATCAAATAGATCACCATGATCACCCACAGATGCTTGGCGAACAAGAACGATCCGATGCCAATGTTGAGCACCGCCAAGCACACGTAGAAGCGCTTCCACAACGGAATCGTCCAGTTTTTCGCACCATACAGCAGCGCGCCGGTCAGCGACGAAATCGAGAAGCACGCGAACACAAAGCCCGTGTATTGCTTCATATTCGCTTCGGTGGCGAACGCAATAATCGAAATGCCGGCAGCCGACTGGAACGCGCCCAAGCCGAACCATGTGGCGCACACGGCGATCAGGCCAGGGCCCCAGATCGAATCCTTGACGCCGCTCATCGAGCGATCGTATGCGTCGCGCGCGGCGGCGTCGATCTGCTCGGCGGTCAGTCCCTGCGATGCAGCGTGCACGCGAGCGTCTTCGGCGGCACTCTGCGCGCGTGCGAGACGCGCCTTCTCAGCCTCGCGCTCACGGAACTCCTTGCGCGTGAGCCCAGCTTCGCGCGCCAAATCGGTCTGGCTCGGCGGGCACGTGGTCATTTCAGTGAGGAACATGAGCGCGCCAATGATCACGCACACGCCGGTGAACGACATCGCAAGGAAGCCGGAGATCACGGCGAGCGTGGACGCGAGCGGATTGCCCACCACCCACATCGCCTCGTCGAACACGCCGGACAGCGAAAGCGCGCGGTTGACGCCCTGCCTGTCGTTGCCCATCAGGTACGTCCAGCGAGCGCGGCTCATCGCGCCCCACGGTGGGACGGCGGCGAAGAACGGCACGATGCAGAACAGAATCCATGGTGCCACGCGTGCGCTCACGCAGCTGACGAACGAGACGGCGGCGATCATCCACACGACGATCGTGGGAATCGACACCTGCCGTTGGCCGAAGCGGTCGACGAGCGTGCCGAGCAATGGCCCGAACACCGCGCCGGAAATCGCCTGCACTGCGGTGAGTGCGCCGGCAAGCGAATAGTTGCCGTAGTATTGCTGGGTCATGATCGTCATCGTCATGCCCACCATCGGGAACGGCATGCAGGCGATCACTGACCCCACGGCGAACCGTGCAGTGTGCGGTATGCGCAATAGCTGCGCGTACCCACCGAATACTCGACGACCAATATCCCGCGCTCCGGCGATCACATTGAAACTCATTTGCTGCCGCTCCTTTCTGCGTCAAACCCCGGCCACCGGCATGCACGTCACCTCGTTGTATTGCGGCGACGCCCGGATTGGTGGGGTGGATTGTTGTTGCGCGCATTTTTGCGCGCAGTGTTGCTTGTGTTTGCGCGCATTGCCGAGGTGTTGTGAGAGCCTCGAAAATGCATTGTTTTGGCAAACATGGCAACATTACAGACACCACCCCTCGCAACACGCGGTACATTGGGGTGAGAAGAAAAAATTTTGGAAAATTTTTTGCGGCCTATCGACCACCATATATATTGGTCGCGAGAGAGCAAAAGCAGCCGCAACACACAAGGAGTTCGAATGACCGCGACGACCATCAACTTCGTCAGGCACGGCAAAGTCTACAATCCCGATCATCTGTTGTATGAGCGACTCCCCGACTTCCACCTCTCCGCGCGCGGGCAGCGCATGGCGCAGGCGACCGGCGCATACATCGCGAACAGTCCGCAGATGAACACCGCGGTCGCCGTCTACTCGTCGCCGCTCGACCGCACGCGCGAAACCGCGAACGAGATTCTGCTCAAACTCAACGCCGTGCGCAGCGAGCGCGGGCAGGAATCATTGGAACTGCTGACCGACGACCGCTTGATCGAAGCCGGCAACGAGTTCCGCGGCACGCGCATCGGCCACGGTGAGGGCGCGCTGTGGAGGCCGCGCAATCTCAAACTGGTGAGTAATCTGTGGAAACCGAGCTGGGGCGAGAGCTACAAGTCGATTGCGGCGCGCGTGCAGAACTTCGCGCAAGAGAAAGTGCGCGAATACCCCGGCCAGCAGATCATTGTGGTGACGCACGAGTCGCCAATCTGGTCGTACCGTCACCTGCTCGAAACCGGCCACCCCGAGCACAATATGCTGCTGCGCAAGACGGCGCTCGCGTCGGTGACGTCGATCACCTACGACTCGCAAACCGGCGAAGTGCTGTCGATCACCTACGTCGACCCGCCAAAGACGTGCAGTAAATAAGTCTGCGCGAATAACTCCGCAAAATAAACGCTGGCTGTGTGCGAAGCACAGCCAGCGCAACTAGTATGTAGCGAAGAATTACTAGAAATTCCCGCCGTTCCAACCCCAGTCCGGCGTCGCAGTGTAGCGAATATATGTGCGGTCGGCGGGAATCTGCAGCGTGTCTCCGAGCGCGCCCATAATCGCCGGCGTGAGCTTCTCCCACGCGCTCTTCGGCACCGAAGATCCGAACACGTTGACTTCCACATACGCGACCGGCGCGGAGTCGTCGCCGCCGAAATACATCGGCAGATTATCTTCGAAAATGCACATGAGCCAGCCCTCGGACTTGCCTGGCACAGCTGGAATCGCCTGCCCGTACAGTGACTTGAGCGTGTCGCGCTGCTCTTTGGTGGTCGGGACGGAAACATGGGTGTGAATAACTGGCATTGCAACTCCTCCGTTGAATACTGTGAATTTGTGAATATTGAATTATTTCTTGCCTGAGCACGCCGCCGCACGCGCGGTGTGCCGCTGCCTCTTAGTGTTCTCTTAAATGCACGTCAACGCAAGTTGTGCACAGCAGCGCGCCGCGAATATGCGCTGCGAAGATTTCGCGGATTCACGCACGCCCGCGCGTTTTCGCCTATCATTGGTATGGCTGAAGACCGCGCGGGAACGCGAGAAGCGAGGTATATTATGGCTTTTGACAGCGAGCAGATAGTCGAGCAGATTGCAGCGTTGCCCGAAATGGCAATCGCCTCACACAGTGGTGAGGAACTGACCGGATTGTGGCCGCTCACATCGGCGGAACGCATGGATAACGACGTGAAATATGCCGAGAATCTGCAGGTTCGCATCACGCTCGCAATGGCGCAAATACTGACCGGCGAGCAGGTGACGATGCCCGACGCCGAGTTCGTGTATGAGGGCGCGGACGAGATTCCGGGCCGCCCACAGTCGATCGTCGACGCTCTGCTCTCCGCTAACGACGCGTACGAGCAGACTGAGGATTATTCGCAGACTCAAGACCCCGCACTGCTGTTCGACGCTGCGAAGACGCTTTCCGTTGACTGGGACGACCACACCCAAGCACAGATTCGCGAGATTCTGGGCGATTTCAGCGAATATGTGAAGCAGCACACTGCAGATAACACTGATATTGCGCATCGTTTCGCCGCGATTCTGCTCGTGTTCTCGCGCATGCTGCGTGAGATTCGCGCGCAGATCAAGCAGCAAATCGGCTGGGATACTCCGCGTGCCGGCGGCGCTCCGGAAGATCGCGTGCAAGTGTTCGAAAAAGACAGTTTGCCGGTTATTCTGCTGGTCAATGAACTCGCAGAGATTGCATCGGTGCCACGCTTGTGCCTGACCGCAGACCAGTTCCACGGTCTGCTCACCGCGTATGCCACACCGAACGGCGACACCAGCATTGCAGATTCGACCATCGTGCTCGCCCAGGCGTTGCTGCCGCTGGCGAGCGCGGAGTGGAAGAAGCATCGCGAAGATATTCTGTGGGATCCCGAGGAAGCCAAGCGCGCTGCGAAGGAAGAGGACGAGCGTAAGAACAAGGAAGCTCTGGCAGCCAAGTTCGCGCATGTCAAAGATGATTCGTCGAAGCCGGAAGTCGAGCTGTAGTTCGCACGCTCGCCGGTTTATGTGCGAGGATTTCGCGCGCTGATCAATCTGCCATGATTTGCCATAGTCTCTGCCGCAGTGTGCTGCGCTTGCCAAGCACTGCGGCAGAGTGCCTTGTATGATCGAAGCGTGCGAAAACTGATTGAACAGATTCTGAAGTTCGGCGTTGTTGGCATTATCGCCTTCCTGATCGATTGGGGTATTCTCAATCTGTTGGTCGGCTTGTTCCATATGAACAATGTGATCGCCGGCACTATCTCCTTCCTCATTTCACTGGTGTTCAATTACTTGGCCAGCATGAAATATGTGTTCAAGCATCGCCCGGATATGGCGAGGTGGATGGAGATTCTGATCTTCTTTGTCTCCGCAGTGATCGGCCTGCTCATCAATATGCTGATTCTGTGGCTGTCGACGTATGGCATGAGCCCTAATGCCGCAGTCACGCAGCACGGTGAATATTTGCTGCGCACAAACGGCGGCAAACTGATCGCCACCGTGATCGTTTCGATCTGGAACTTCATTATTCGTAAGTGGCTGCTCGACGACACGCACACGAACGCGATGAACAAGCTGCACCGCAAAGGCAACGAGCTCAGCGAGGAAGAGCTGGAAGCCAAGTGGGAGAAGAGCTTTGCGCACCGCTTGGGCATGTGGTCCATCGAGCACACGCCCAAGGGCTGGGACTGATTCCGCCGCATGTGCAACATGTTGTCTACTCATATTCGACAACATGACCACAACGGCGCCCCAAACTATGCAGGTTGTCTACCCAAGCTAGGCAACCTGCGCACGTAAAGCTCACCCAGTGTGCATGTTGTCTATTCATCTTCGACAACATGCACACACAGGCATTCCAAACTGGTCAGGTTGTCTATTCATGTTCGACAACATGCACATAGCAGCGTGACGAATCGTACATGTTGTCTATCAAGGCTAGGTACTATGACCAAATAAGAGTCTGCTGCACACGTTGTCTACTCATATTCGACAACATGACCATTTCGGCATCCCACATATGCATGTTGTCCATCAGAGATCGACAACATGGCCATTTTGGGCGCCAAAACTGTGCAAGTTGACTACTCGGCTTATACAACATGCACACCTTGCTGCCGAATTATGTGCATGTTGTCTATGCATCTTCGACAACATGCACATACAGGCATTCCAAACTGGTCAGGTTGTCTAATGTTGGTAGACAACCTGCGTATGTTGGATGCGTATGTTGGCACGTACGGCTGTGCAGGTTGTCTATTCACGTTAGACGGTTTGCGCATCTCGGCGCAGCATGACCATGAATACGGTCAGGGCAATGACTATAAGCGATTGCCTGTGACTGGAATCAGCACATTGAGCCCAGGGCCACCGGCGTCGGGTAGCCTGACCTGCGCGTCATCAGTGTCATCGGTTGGTGTGGTCGGCGTTGTCGGAGTAGTTGGCTGATCTGGCTCGTCGGGAGTTTTCGGCTGATCCGGCGTTTCCGGTGTGGTCGGCGTAGTTGGGGTGGTTGGCGTCTCAGGAGTCTCAGGCTCGGTTGGCGGCACGACGAAATCGCCGCTGTAAGGCCACAAACGAATCTCCGAGCCGGAATCCAACGACTGTGCGACCACGCTGCCGTTGTGTGAGCCGCCTTGCAGCTTCACCTGTGCCGAAGGTGCCACAATATGCCCGTATGAAGAGCCGGCAGTAGCAACGTTCGTGGCATTCGGCAGTGAAAACACCAGTGAGATGCCGGTGGAGCTCTGTGCGTCGGTCGGGGTCACGTATTCGGTCGATCCGTTACGCCGAACCTTCGTGGCGCGGAATCCCGGAACGGTCACCGAGCCGGAGTCATCCGTGGCGATAATCGTGCCTGCCATGCCGGAGAGATTAACTGCGTCATTCGTCTCGCCGGCGTCAATCACGATCGGGTACTTCCCCAGATCCTCACCGCTCATAAGCACCGTCGTGCCAGCAGGCACGACGAGTGACGTCATGCCGCCCACCGTCTCAAGCGTCAATCCTTCCGGCAGATGCGCGAAATCGTCAACGCGCAGCGCGCGCGAGTTCGCATTGAGCGTGCGCGCCTGCTCAGCGAGCGCCTCCATCTTCGTGAAATCGAAGAATTGGTTGGTATACAGCGTGTGCGGGCGGTTGTGCTGATTCGCACCACCGCCGAACAGATAATCCACACTCCTCCAACTCTCCAGCGTGAGTTTCGAAAGCGTTTCGCATCCCAAATACACGTTGTGAGAATCATCCACGTTGAAGTCGTTGAGCGTGCGCGTCACCGTGCCGTTTTCTTCAGCGTAGATCTTGCCGATGAACGACGGCACCGTGTGCGAAACGTTGCCGATCACGCCGTTTTTCGCCGCATACAGGCCGCCGATAATCACTGGGCCGACGATGTGGGAAGACCAGTCTCCGGTCAGATCTCCCGCAACCAGCACGCTGTAGTGTTTGAGTACGTAGTCGAGCGTGTAAGTTCCACCTTCTCGCTCGAATGCGTATGCGGACTCCCCCGTCTTCCCCGTCAAACACTGCGTTCCGCCGCTCGCGAGCAACGAAGAGGCTGCGTTGTTCTGCGTGAGAGTCGAGTCCGCTGAATTGTTTGCGTTCGCATTCTCAGTGGTCTCCGTGTGCGCGGACTCTGCCGAGGGTGCCGAAAGCGCTGCGCTTTCTTGCGCCACCGCTTCGCTGGGCAGCAATGTGCACGCGCAGATCAGCATGACCACGGCGGCCACTGCGAATATTCCGTTGAGCAAAACCGTGTTCACGGAAACAGTGGCTGTGCGGCGACGCGAGCGACCATTGCGAGCGTGCGCAGACATGATATGCTTACCCTTCTTGAGCATGTGCTGACAAAGCCACTACACTAGCCCGCAGCAATAGGTAAATTTACGGAGCAATTTTCACTATTATTAGACGTTATTACACACTCTGTCTAATCAAATAAATAGTTATTTAGCTAATTATGCAGATTACCGCGAAGCTGCCTAACGCGTTTATGCAGAAAGTTTTCCAGCCGGTTACGCTACAACCGAACATTTAAAAACTGTTTGTCTAATTTGTGCGTGTGCTGGACTGGCAACATGTGCATGTTGCCTAACGCCAGCAGACAATACGCGCACTTTCTGCTGCATGCGTGCATGTTGACTATCTGCGTTAGACAACATGTATATATCGAGGCACCGAAACGTGCATGTTGTATACCTGCATTAGACAACACGTTCAGATCACTGGGGCAAACTGTACATATTGACTATCTACGGTAGACAACATGCACATATTGACTCGCCAAAATGCACATGTTGCCTACTCAGCTTAGACAACATGCACGCGTGGAACGTATAGGGCACCGGCCTGCGCATATCGTCTACCCATCTTCGACAACATGCATATTTTGCCGCCGAATTTATACATGTTGCATATCCGTGGTATACAACATGCACATATTGACTCGCCAAACTGTGCGTATTGACTACCACCGTTAGACAACATGTACATATCAGCACACCAAAGTACGCGTGTTGTCTACTCGGATTAGACAACACGCACTTAGGCAACGTAGTTGGCAACGCAGTGTGGGTAGTTAGCCGTGGGTCAGTTAACCTGCATGCTTGTTAACTGAGCCGCAAGTAGTGGAGAATATGGGTCAGTTAACCGGAGTGGCAGTTAACTCGCCCGCAGTTAGGCAGATGTGTGAGTCAGTTAACTGGCATAGATGTTAACTGACCCATAATTATGCGAAGATGCGGGTCAGTTAACGTTGCGAAGAGTTAACTGACCCGCATCTGACTGCGGCGAAAGCGCTACTACTGCAGTGGGGTGAAGCCGCTTCTGCGCGCGTAGATCACTGCGATCAGCAGTCCGGCGAAGACGATGCCCAAGCCGAACATTGCGGTCATCAGCGGGTTCGCGCGACCGCCCGCCGACGGCAGCAACAGCTCGACTTTGCTCTGCCTGTTGGTTGCCGTAACAGACACACCATTCTCCGCATCGGCAGTCAATGTGCCCGTACAAGGATCAGCGGTTCCACTTGCGTCGCAAGCCCCACTGAAATGATCAATCTCATATCCTTCGGTTTCTTGTTCACGGATCTCATACCTCGCGCCATCCGGCAAATCAATCAGCTTGAGGGTATCGCCTACTTTGAGTGAAACAGTGCTTGTTTGCACCGTACAGCCGTTCAAATCTGACGGGCACCCAGAATCCGAACTTGCGAAATCCACGCGAGTTACTTCGGTGGCGTCGTTCTTTTGCATGGCGTAATGGTCAGAAGTGCCCGTCCCATCCGGCACATACAGCGTGACATCAAAATCGAATTCCTGGTTGGCGTCCGCGTCCTGGCCGCTCGCCATTTCCTTCGTCAGGTTCAACTGAGCTTTCGGTGTTTCGCGCTCCCGCATACGATTTTCAAAAATGATCATAGTTGTGCCGTCAGTTTGCACGGTATCACGTTGCCCATTTTGATTTTCGGTATCGGCTTCTTCAATGGTCTCACGGTGACACCTGCATTGAAGTGTTCCTCACCGTTGATCATCTCAGACGTCACTTCCACAGTGATATGCTCTACATGCGTATCGTAGACAAGTTCAACATTCGGATGTTTTGCCCTCATTTTCTGCGTTTCCGCTTGGGTGGGCATCCTCTCGACAATCAGATAATGGTACGTGTCAGTTTTCGTATATGTCGGTTTCGTCTTGAACTCAATATCGCCATTTTTCTTTGCAGTAGCCGTGTCAAGCAGAATGTGTTTTTCTCCGGATCCGGTTCAGTTGCGTTGGCACCATCTCTATCGTTCTTGAGATCCCAAAGTTCGAACTGAAACTCATACCCTTCCAATGAAGGCAGCCGCTTGCCTTCCGCATCGTAAAGGTACTTTTTCGCCTTAAACTCGGTAGTTGTTGGGTAAAGCGTCTTGCCGTTATATGGCCACATATGGCCTTGGGCAGAAGCTTCCATCGAAGCAACGAGCCAGCAACCGTTGTAGTCGCCGCTGGCGTTACCTTGAGCCTTCGGGGCGATAACATGGCCGAAGAACGGTGAATTCTGAGTTGTAGCTTTTCCAGCATCTGGAGCATTAAAGACAAGCGGAAGGCCTTTGGCCGCCTGTTTATCGCCACTGCCACTTGCATTTGGGAGCTCTACGACCTGCGGTTCCCCTGTCGCATCTTTGTAGCGTACCTGTTTTATTTGCGGGAGAGTTATTGAGCCCTCCCCGGTGACGGTAATCGTTGTCTCAGGAAGTTTTGAGGCATCACCGCCTTGGTAGATGGATCCGTCAACGCCGACTACACCTGATGCATCGATAATAATCTCATCAAAAGCACTTCCGCCAAGACTATTCATGACGGCAGCAGTGATTTTATACGATCTTCCAGCTTTAAGGATCAGCTTTTTACCATTTTGCCACGCATATACATCCTCAACACCTTCAGCAAAATCAAAGGACTCACCTCTGATGGTCATGCCCAAGTCAATAGCGTCATTCGCGATGTCTGCAGATTTTTGAATAGCCTTACTTTGCACATTGGTAAAGTCGAGATAGTCATCGGTGAACAGCACAGAACCATTCTTGTCACCATCGGGGAAGAGCTGGCCGACATTTACGCGACCGATGTTTTGTGTGCCCAGATACAAGTTAATAGCACTATTGTGTGGCTTCAAACCGGTCAAGCTTGACCCATCACCCTGAATGTATGTGTGACCTTTGTGCACATAGCCGCCCTCTTTCTCACGACCATCTTCTTCATACGTCGTGTCCACACCACCACCGATGTCGATGCTGCTCTTCAGATCACCACCAATCAGCACGGGTCCAACAGTATGCCCCAGCGCTGCGTCACCAACGGAAATGACGTTGTAGTGAGAGAAGAGGTAGCCGAGATTCAGCTGACCACCATCTTTTTCAAACGTGTTATCCGTTGTCGCTTCAGCTTTTGATGCCTTTTCCTTGTCTTTATCCGACTTGTCGACATCGGCATCGTCAGACTTCTCATCGCCGTCTTTACCCGATTCTTTGTCTGTATCGTTTTCGGCAGTATCGCTGGTGTCGGCGGCTTCGGCGTCATCGGCGTCATCGGCGTCATCGTCATCAACGTCGCTTTCGTCACCCGTGCCAGCGGAATCCACAGCGCTCCCATTAGCGCCGCCTGTGCCAGCGCCGCCTGTATTGGCAGAATCCCCAGAGTCAGAGCCACTGCCCGCACCATTGCCACCATCCGAGCCAGGAGCGGTGGTGGTCTCGCATTCGAGATCACCACCGTCTTCGGATTCGACGCACTCGTCGTTGTCGATTCCCGTGGCTTCATCTTGCCCAATCACACCCACTGCGGCCTCAGGGCTTGGTTCAACGCCCGAAGCCATCAGTGGGGACGCAATCCCCAGAGACGCGATCAGCGCGAGCGTGATGACGATACTCTCCACAGTCGTCAGAAAACGCTTCGCCGGCGCGCTCAGCTTGTCGATCTTGCCGCATCTCCATTTGCGCAGATCGAAGGTACCCTTGTTCGGTGCCACCGTTTCTCCTTATATCCGCTCTCCGACGAACGCGGCACTCCCCAAAGCCTGTCTTTGCGCACACAGTTGCCTGTCCGCGCACGCAAAGTCATCGGAGATATGTATTCACATTCTCCATATGAACGGAATTACTGGCAATAATACGAGATATTTACAGAAGATTTTCGCGCTTTCACATAATCCACACAAACTATTCCAGCTCGTGAATAATACGTCTCAGTAAGCAAAATGCGCTTTCTCGCACGCACATATATATAAATTTTTATTTATTTAACTATAAATTATTTATATTTACCCGCGCCTGCACACCAAAAATAAAAAGGCGTCTTGTTCACTTCGACAACCGAAGTGAACAAGACGCCTTGCGCGATATTGCGGCTCGAACTACAGCCGCACGCTCACCCTCACGCTCGCGACTCCTTCGCGAACCGCACGCTGAGGAAGAGTCCTGCGCACACGACCGCCACGCCCAGCGCGAGCAGATTGATGTTCGCGCCCGCACCGCCCGACATCGGCAGGCGGTAGACCGCGTATTCATTGGTCGCAGTGACTGTGACCACCGTGCCATACGCCACCTTCGCCCACTGATCTCGCGTGATCGCGGGAACTGTCACCTGCGTGGTTTTGCCGTTCACCGTCTGCTCGGCAGTTTTGTTCTTGCCGGTGTAGCCGTTGCTGCTCACCATCGATACGCCGGTGAATCCGATCGGCAGATTATCAACGAGCTCTTCTATCTCGAACACCGTCTCATACGGAATCTGTGTGAAGCGAGCGGTCTGCGCGGCGGTGATAGCGAACGTCACCGAACCGTCTTCCGCAACAATCGCAGATTTTGTTTCAACAACAGGCTCTTCGCCACCTTGCGCAGCGGTTGTCACCGTGTATGCGAGCTCGGTGCCCTGCTCATAGAGCGGCACGGAATTCGAGTTCCTCGCGAAGAATGTCACTTTGAACGTGAACTCAGCATCTGCCGGAGCGGTTCCGTTCAGCTCCTTCACTGCTTTGCGAATCTCGAATGGCACCGGCTTGTGATTATTGTTGAATATCTTCGCTTCCGCAGGGCACGACTCAGGCACAGTGCCGTCCTCACCCGCCGAGCACGCCGTCGACATCGCATACGTGACCGTGCTGACCTTGTATTTCTCGTTTTCTTTGGTCACTGCAACGTGCACATAGTGCTCGATCTTGGCGTTTGTGCCGTCTTCGAGCTGGTCGTACCACAAATATGGGTCGCCGCCCGTGCGCTCTGTGGCGATGTAGTAGTAGTCGCCCTCGTTCTCGTAGGTCAGCGCGTCACCGCACTTGCCCGCACTGAAGTCGACCGCGCTGCCCAGATTGCGCACTGTGCACACCGCCTCTTTGTCTTTGCCGTCATCGTCTTTCGCTTTAACGAGCTTGCCGTCGGCAGTTTTCTGCGCCGCGAACAAGTCGAACACGTAGCTCGTGTCATCGGCGTCGCCGAGCAGAGCGTGATCCACATATTTGGTGAAATGCAGATCTGTGTGCGCCTTGTTGTAGTTGCGGAAATTGATATGCGACTGATCGAAGATCGTCGACGTGGCAGACAAGTCGCCGTTCGAGTTCTCCGTGACGGTGACTGAGATGCTGTGTTCGAGCGAATCGTAAGTCATATCGGCGTCATCGCCGGGAATCTCCGTCACTATGTAGTCATAGCGGCCGGTGCGGGTGTATTCGATCGACGGGAACCAGATGTTGTGCTGCACGCCACCCTGTTCTTGAGATTTCAGCGCGCCGTTCTTCACCACGCAAGCGTCGACCTGCACGGTGACTTGCTTCGCGGCGTCACCTTCGCCCTCAGTCACCGGCTTGCCGTCGCTGCCGTAGAGCGGAACGGCGAGTTTTGTAGTACGCGCACAGTCGGCGGCCTTCGGCATTGGCGTGTCAACGGTGAAATCGTCTTTCGTGCCGACAGCTTTGGCTGGGCGAAGCGCGAACTCGAACGTCGTGTTATCCGCGGCGGAACTGAGTTTCTCGCTGTCCACATATTTGTCGAAACCGAACTGCGTGCTCGTCTTGAGTTCGCGGTTACGCACGTTGGTGAACAGTGGCGTCGAGGTAGTCGGCTTCTGTGCGTCCGCGTCGACGGCGTTGCCAGCGGAATCCTTGACTCTCGCATACGTGGTGCTGAGCACTTTGTATTCGGCCGTCGTGGTGTTGCCGGCATTAGTCTCCGTTTTCTGCACGCGCACCGTCACTTTGAACTCGCTATTGTCGCAGGTGACTTTGCCGACGTCGGTGCCGCAGCTCGCGCTGTCAATCTTCTCTTTGAGTGTGAACGAGAAGTCTTTTGTATTATCTTCGCCGGCGACGTCGGTGCCCTTGCTCCAGTTGCCGTCGTTGAACTCGAAGCTGAAGTCTACGTTGCCGTCTTTGTCGTTCTGCTTCTCCTCCGGCTTGCTCAGCGAGTCGCCGGTGAGCTGCAGCGTGAACGTGAAGTCGCCGCCGTTCAGTGTGCCATAGAGCAGTTGCTTATTGGCGTGGATGCCGGTGGAGTCTGGCACAGACGCCAGCAGACGGCCACTGTATGGCCACATGTGACCTTCGCCGTTGACTGCGATATTCTTCGCGATATACCTGCCGTTGAAGTTGCCGGACGTGCAGAACATGTTGATGTCTGCGTTCGGAGCGACCACGTGACCGTACTGCGTGCCCGAGCGCACGCCGTCCGGGTCGAAATCGATGGTGCCGGTGACATTCGGGAAGTTGAAGATGATCGGAATGCCGGGCGCTTGCTCGTCGGTGCCGATGCCTTGCACCATCTGCGCGTCCACATCGAATCTGTCGACGAAGATCACGCCTGGCAATCGAGCATCGGAGCTACCGCCCTCTCCAACGAAGTTGATGATCGTGTCGGGCATGTTCACGAGTTCGCTGTTCGGATCTTTCACAATGCGCACATTGAACGGGCGATTGTTCTTGCTGAGCAGCTCTCGGTATGCCTCGAAATTCGCATCGTCCTTGATCGTCACATGCGCGCCTGGCGCGATGACGATCTTCATATTCCCAATATTCGAGTCCACTTTCACTTTGGTCTCATCGGAAGAGCGCAGGCACAGCGTATTGCCGTTCTCATTGCATTGCTCAACCCTCACCTGCACTTGGCCGGCTTCATCGGCCATGGCCTGAGATTCTTCTTTGATCTCGTTCATCACCGAGTCGAAGTCGAGCCAATTGTCGTCGAACACGATTTTGCCATTGCCGAAGATCTCGTAGGAATCGGCGTCTTCCAAATATTTGAGCGCGAGGAACGGGTCGGTCTGGTTCGTCTCGCCGGCATAGAACGGCACCGTGTCTTTGTTGGAATAGGTGACGCCCGAGATGCCGCCGAGCTGGTCGGGCCAGCGTTCTTCGGTGGTTTCGACGAGTGGACCGTTGACGAACGACGGCACATTCCACACTCCGCCGTTGCCGAGAGGCAGATTCGTCTCGGAATAGTTCTTATATGTGGTGTTGGACGGCGCGCCTTCTGCGTTCGGGTCGACGAGGCAGTCTTGCACATCGGTCACGCCGTTCTTGCCTTCGCTCTCCAAGTGCTGCATGCAGCGTTGGAATGCGTCGAAGTCCTGGGCTTTGGCGCTGCTGGCGAACTGGCCGAAGCCGGTTGCGAAGCCACCGACCGCGACCGGGCCCACGATGTGGGTGCTGCGGAGGTCGCCCGGCGTGAACACGTTGTAGTTCGAGAGGATCATGCCGAGCGTCGAATATGTGTAGGCGTTGCCGTTTTCGTCGGTGTATTGGCTCTTCGGCGAATCGAGCAACCACTGGCGGAATGGCTTGTAAACGATGTTCGGGTGCTTGTCGCCGGAATCGGCGGCAGGCTGGGCATCGGCGTTGGCCTTTGCCTTGTTGCTCGAGCCGCTCGAGTTTGCGTCTGCCGAATTTGCGGCTTCCGCTGCATCAGCAGAATCGGCAACGTCTGCGGAATCTTGGGAATCGGCGGCGTCAGTGGCGTCGGACGCATTGGGTGCCGAACCAGGGGCATCCGATGCGGACGTCTCTCCATTGCCCGCATCGGTTCCCACGTCATTGCCTTCGAAGTCAGCCGCACTGTTGTTCTGGTCTGCGGAATCGCCGTCGCCAGCCGTAGGTGCGTCAGCAGTATTGCCTGTGTTTGCATCGCCTTGCGCGCTTTGCGTCGGTGAAGCGGTCGAGCCGATTTCTTCGGCTGAAGCACTCAGCGGGAACACGCCTAATGTCAGTGGCAGCGCAAGCGCCACGAGTGCACTCACTATGCCTTGCCGAATCTTCATGACTACTCCGTCCGTCGATCTTCCAGCTCTTCTCTCTTCACCGCAACTTGCAGTTCTCCACCCGAAGTCGACATCACGAGTAACACAACCACGTGTCACATTCAGCTGTAAGTTAAGCGGTTAAGCTCGATTCTACTCTTGTAGAGAAATTGTGAAAGCCAAAAGTAACATTTCTTGTGTTAGTTTTTCGTTCAACGAATCTGTGACTGCACGTAAATATCTTGTTAATTATCTGATATTTCACGGTTTCTGCACATCTTTGTGACCGTTTGCCATGAGTTCCTTGAGCGGAATCGACACTGCAATCTATCTCGCCATATGGACTCAATCAGCCCATTACTTGACCGTACAGATTTATTTTATGACCAATATATGAGTTATATATGAATCGCAATGCAGATATTTGCGACCTCTATATAGATCGGTCGCGAAATAACCTCTTTGTAACTCATATATTGGTCGGAAGTATGCAAAAGCCCCGCAAACCAGCTATTCAGCGGTTTGCGGGGCTCAGCCGGCCTCAGAACTCGCGCGAGTCTGCGGCTAGAAGATAGTTTGTTTGCCGGATCAGACGATCTTCGGCATTGGCGTGGTCAGTGAGGTCGTGAGATTCACATGCACCAAGCCAGCGCCAGCGTGCACTTCAACTTTCTTAAGCGTTACAGTGCGCTCGTCGGCGGGAGCGGAATCGTTGTCGGTCATCGTCGCCGGAGACTTCACAGCCACCAGTGCGAGATCATCGAACGCGATGCCGGCGTCGCTCGCCAAGCGCTGTGCGGAAGCCAGCGATTCGTCGAAGCCGTCTTTCTTCACCACGCGATCAGCAGGAACGCCGTATGCGTTCTCGCACACCCACTCAATCTTCTCGCGCAGCGACTTGCCCTTCAAGCTCACCGCCTGCTCAGGCACGCCCTCAGCATTCACGGCATCGGCGAACGCGTCGAGTTGCGGCACCAGTGCGTCACCGCCGTCGCGGAACAGGTTGCCGACGATCGGCTCGCGGAAGCCGAGCTCGGCGGCAGTCTCGCGCAGTGCGGGAACGAGTTCGTCTTCGCCGTCCCACAGATTGATCAGCGGGAACGTTGGAATGCCAAGCCCTTCCAAGCGTTCCACGTGAACGGGTAGCGCCACTGCAGAGCCGGATCGTCACGCCAGGTGGTCGCGCGCGTCACCACGACGGCGGCGCTCGGCCACTGTGCGCCATACTCGCGGCAAGCGATGTCGAGCCACTTCTGCGCGCCTGCGTCAGCGCCATAGCCAGCCTCGACGATCACCACGTCGTGCAGCGCGCATGCCATCTCAACGGAGACGAGCGTCGGAATGCCGATCGACACGTTGGCGAACGGACCTCCGTGCACATACACCGGCGAGCCGTTCACCGTCTCGGTCTTCGCAGGTTTCACCGCATCAGCCAGAATGTTCGTGATGCGCCACAAGTCAATGAACTCGCCGAACGTGACCGGCTTGCCGTCTTTCGTGCCGGCGATCATCTTCGCCACGCGATCGGCGATCTCGTCCATCGAGCGGGAGAGCACGACGATCTGCATGAGTTCGCAGGTCGGCGTCAGCACCACGCGCTCAGGCACGTTGCCCTTGCCGCGGTCAACGGTCACTGCGCGCAGCGAGCGCGACGGCACTTCGGAAACGCGTGGAACGAGCACGGTGTCGAGCAAGCCATCGTCGATCGCCTTCTCTGCAAACGAGACGAGCAGGTTCTGGGCGGCCTCGATCGAGCCCATTTCGCCGCACAGACCCCAGTCGATGAGCTCGGGATGCGTGAGTGAAGCCTTGCCACCACCGGACGCGCCACCCTTCGAGCCAGCCGCGGTGATGCCCATGCTCGGCTGACGAAGCACGGCGGCAGCGTCGATGCCACGTGCGTTAAGCGCGTCGATGAGCGCGATCGTCGTCGTCGTTTTGCCCTCGCCACGTGATGCCTTGAGCGGCGTATCTGCAGTGACCAGCACGACCTTGCCGTGTTTGCGAGGTGCGTCGGGGTTGTTCTTGAGATAATCCAGATATCCGAATGCGTCGATCTTGTCTACCAATCCGTATGGTTTGGTGAAATTCTCGATTGCGCTCACTCCACGTCCTTTCCGCGACTATGTTGCTCTCTCAACATATCAGCATCTCAACATGCGAATGTAAATCGTGTCATTGTGCGAACAGTTCAGCGCCCCTATGCACACTGTAAGCTGCTCTCCAGAAACCTTGTATTTTCAAGTGTTTGAGACTCATAATGTACGATTTACATAAACTCTACTGTATGATTTACATAACTTGTATTGTACGAATTACATAGATCGTACTTACTGATTTACATAAGTTCTACTGTACGATTTGCATAACCTGTACTTACTGATTTGCATAGGTCGTATTGCATGATTTGCATAGAATCGCATAGTTTCACCTGCTACGGGGCATAGCAAAAGGGCTTGCCAAGTCTGGCAAGCCCTTCGCATACTGACCGTGCTAAATAGTTCTGCGTGCCGCCGAGCGCACGCTCACGGCGGCACGCAGCACAACTAATCAGTCAATCAAATAATCAGTTGATCGCTCAGTTATCGGAACGATTGAAACCGTTCTTCATGTGCATGCTCGCGGTGTAGAGCACCGAGTCGAGCAGGCGGTCGGTAGCGGACTTCAGCGTCGTAGCCATGCGCTCGTTCGCGTTGCCGAGAATCTCGCGCGCAGCTTCATTACGAACGGTGGCGATGATTTCCTCCGGTTCCATCGGCTGCACATCGGTGGAGGTCTCGCCTAGCATGTCGTCATCCGACTCGGGAACTTCCATCGTACCGACGAGTTCGTCGATCTGCGCGTCGGTCTGTGCGACGAGCTGGTTCGCAAACGATCCCATGCGCTGCTGGTAGCGCTCCACATCGTTGGCGGTGAGCGCGAACTGCGCGTCGCACATCACGGCGATGATGCGGTTCTCCCAATACAGATTCTCGGTGGTCACGCGCGTGGTCGTGTCACGCAGATATGCCGGGGTGTCGTTGACGTTCGGGAAGAACGGCACGAGCGCGTTGAATGGATTCGAACCGAACGAGAGCCACTGCACCGCGCGGTCTACCTGCGGGCGGTACGGGCGGATCTGCATGACCGCCAGATGGTTCTGACGGTTGATGCCGATCGGGCGGAACAGGTGACGCGTCTCGTCGGTGCCGAGCGTGCCGTACGGATCATACGGCGTGCCTTGATAATGAGAGCTCAGCACATACTTGACGTCTTCGATCGTGATCTTGCGATCTGCCTGGCGAGCCCACGGAATATCGTCACTCGTCGGCTTGTGGTCGGCGTCAGGGCCATCCCACACTTCGTCGAGCGGGTTGAAGAAGCGCTGCATGAACCAAGCGCGCGGGGTGTTATACACATGGTCGGCGTCGCTGTGCGAGCCGAACGCGTCGCGCGGGTCGAATGCGCTGATGTCTTCGACCGCCAAGTCCAGGTGATTGTTCTCGATGAACTCCATCAAATCGGCGGAGCACATGCAGTCATTCTGCTCGCCGAGCGCGTCTTCGAGATCGAACTCGTCGATGCCGAGCTGGTTCGGCATCGTCACATAGGAGTCGTCTGGCACGCGGCGGGCGATCCAGTGGTGGCCGCCAACGGTTTCCAGCCACCAGATCTCGTCGACGTCGGAGAACGCGACGCCGTTCATCTCATAAGTGCCGTATTCCTCGAGCAGTGCACCCAAACGCTCCACGCCTTCGCGTGCAGTGCGAATGTATGGCAGCACGAGTGTGACGAAATCCTCTTCGCCAATGCCGCCTGCGCGGGCGGGCACATAGTCGGCGTCGCCCTCCTTGCCAACCGCCGGAACGTATTCGACAAACGGATCCGCGCCGAGCACACGCTCGTTCGTCGTGAGCGTTTCGGTGGCGCTCATCGCCACGTTCGCTTCGTTGACGCCGGCTTCCGCCCACTGGCCCTGCTTCAGGTCCGCGTTCGGCACGGCGGAATATTGCAGTGGATTGTCCGGCAGCTCAACAGTCACATGAGAGATGACGCTCGTGTATGTGCGCGGCTGGTCTTCAGGGTGAACGATGACGAAACGCTTGGGATCGAACTCGCCGTTCGCGCTGTCTTCGTTACGCGCGATGATCGTCGACCCGTCATAGCTGGCGTCTTTACCCACCAGAATCGTAGTGCAGCTCATAGTACTCCTCAATATCAAATGTCAGCATTACGTGCGCTCTGCGCCGCAACCGTCTCCTGCAGGTGCGGCCAAATATGTGGCGCGCGATTATGCATACCGTTGCATACTGTAGAACATCGGCTGCGCACGCGTTCGCTTTGAGCCATGATGTGGTTATCGGCGGCGCCCGGTTTCGCCCCGCTGAGAACCCGCTGAGAATGGAGATGACTCTTTGCTTGCGCTTCGGGTACCGGTGCGGTGGTACTTCGCTTACAAGGAGACATTATGCGGTCATCCGGCAAGTACAATCGGCAAAAAACGTTGAAAACCGCCACTCATATGCGTGTATATGCTCAGTAATGTCTCCTCGTAAGAGAAATACGTCCGCGCCGACATTCGGGCCACGCAATCAGCTTTTCCTGAGATGCCGCTGCAAACAGCGGCGAGCGCCAGTGAACGTTCACTGGCGCTCGCATCAATCCGGGAGCTGGTATGCGACGAACCGTCAGGCTTTGCCGATGACTGTCATGCCGCCGCCGTCACACACACTATGCGAGCGTTCGAGCGAGTGCAGCATCTCGTTGAGCCAGAAGCCTTGCTCCAAACCGTCGAGCGGCTCGGCAGTACCCCACACTTGCAGCACGTACTGGTGATCTTTGTCTGGCGGCTGAGGCCCGTTGTAGCGGGAGATCAGCGCGGGATTCGTGCTGCGCCCCACGAACTTCGACGCCGACGAGTTGCGCCCTTGCAGAGCCTCGGGAATCATCGCAGGCAGCGAGCGCGAGAAATCCGCGGGAATCGAGAGCGCGTGCGAGTCGCTCGGGTCGAACATGATCGCGTCGACCGGCAGATTGGCGACCGTCCAGTGAATCCACTCGAATCCGCACACCGGAATCGAGTCGGGATCGCTGAACTCCCAGTGCAGGTATTTCGCCTGCGGATTGAGACGGTCGATGTAGAACGGGAATGAAATGCAGGGAATGCCTTCGACGCGCGCGTCTTCCGGCGCGTTCTTTGCATACTGCTCGGGAACTGTGGTGAAATCTGCGGAAACTAACATGCTTCCAGTATCTCTCAGTTCGCCGCGCAAGTGCGCCATGTTCTCACGTAACTTACGCGGAGGCGGGCAGCAGCGCGCAGAACAACGCTTCTACGTCGAGCAGAGCGTTGCCGTTGCCTGCGATGCGGCGGCGCGCTTCAGCCACGGCGTCGAGACGCGCCACGGTTTGCTCGCGCGTGAGCGCAGTAGAGAGTTCGGCTATTTCGTTGCGGTTCTCGAGATTGATGAGACCCACCGATTCCTCCGCGTCGTTCTGGAACACGGCGACGTCGCGGTAAATACTCGAAATCGTAGTGAACGCGCGCTCGAGCACGTCGCGGGTCAGTCGCGTGGCCTGCCGCTTGATATCGTCTTTCTTACCCAGCGCCACATATGCGCGGCGCAGTTCGGAGGGCATCGGCTCGTCTGCCGACAGTCCGTTGAGCGTGCGGAACTCCTGCTGCCGCTCGTCCGCGGCGCGTTCCGCGCGATCCTGTGCTTGGGATTGCGCGCTGCCGTAGAGTTGCCCGGCGAAAATGACCGCTTGCGAAGCGCGTCGCATCGTCACGATATTCGCGACGAGCCGGTCCCTGTCTTTGAGCACCGACGGATATTGCGCATAGAGTCGAGCGACGTTGAGATCTCCCTCGCACAGGCGGGCGATGCGCGCGGCAACCTCATGAGTCACCGGACGCGGCGCTGTGGCAGGCGCAGCAGAAGCAGACTGCGCAGTCTTCTCAGCGGTGTTGTTGCCGTTCTTACTCTGCCGCGCGGAGCTTTTGCGCGCGCCGGTTTTGCGCGCTGCGGCACTGCTGCGAGTATCCGCAGTCTCCTCCACCGTCACGTGTTCTTCGAGATATTGCGCGATCTGCTCGGGTTGCGGCACACCGAGCGTGACGAGTCGCGTGCGCGAGCGAATGGTCGGCAGAACATCTTGCGCGCTCGGAGCACACAGCAGCCAGATCGTGTGCGGCGACGGCTCTTCGATCTCTTTGAGCAGCACGTTCGTCGTGCGCTCAAGCATACGCTCGGTGTTCTCGATGATGATGATTCGCCATGGCGCGGTGCTCGGCATCTGCTCAGATAATGTGACGAGTTCGCGCACTTCGTCGATGCCGATCGTCACCTTGTCGGTGCGCAAAGTGACTACGTCGGGAAAACGGCCGGCAAGAATCTGCGCGCTCGTTTTCGTAGGGGTGTCAGAGAGTCCATGATCCGGGCTTTCGAGCGCGGCGGCGAACGCGCGCGCGACCTGCGTGGTGCCCGACCCGGCAGGCCCGCAGATAAGCCACGACTGCGCGATTCCTCGCGCGTCGCCTGTGCTCACGGCTGTGAGCTGGTCAACGACTTGCTGCTGACCTACGATCGAATCCCACACACTCATAGCGCTTCACTCAACCAGATTCGCGCTGTCTGCGCAAATCAACTCGCCGATGGCGTCGGCTGTTTGCGTTGCATCGATCACGAGAAAACGCTCTGGATCCGCTTCTGCCAGCTGAAGAAACGCGCGACGCGTGCGCTGCTGGAAATTTTCTCCGGCAGATTCCATGCGATCTTCTTCGTGTGTGAGTCGCGCGTGCGAGACGCGCGGATCGATGTCAAGCAGATATGTGCGGCGCGGTAGCAGCGAGTTCGTGGCCCACATGCTCAAATGTTTCACGTCGTCGGCGGTCAGTTCGCGACCGCCGGATTGATACGCGAGCGACGAGTCGAGATAGCGGTCGGTTATGACGATTGCGCCGCGTTCCAATGCCGGGCGAATGATCTGCTCGACGTGCTGCGCGCGATCCGCCGCGAACAGCAGCGCTTCGGCGCGCGGAGTGATCGTCTCGTTCGGGTCTGCGAGCAGAAGTTCGCGGATTCGCTTGCCCAGCGAAGTGCCGCCCGGCTCGCGCGTCACGACAACTTCGCGCCCGCGCTCTTGCCAAAACTGAGCGAGGCGCTCCACTTGCGTGGTTTTGCCGGCGCCGTCGACTCCTTCGAATGAGATGAACACTCCGTCGCTCATAGTTCCTCGTTCAGTTGCATGTATTCGCAGATATATGCTGCGTTATCTGGCTACCTGCGCGCTGGCTATTTTCTTTCGACCAATATATATCGGTCGAAAGTGGTTAGCGCGCTGGCGTGACCGGCGGGCGCGTGTAGCCGTCGTGCGCGGTCATATATTCAATATCTGCCTTCACAGTGGCCGCGGAAGAGCCGATCTCCTTCGCGATGCGCGAGTTTGCCCAGCCTTTGTCGGCGAGTTCGCGCACCTGCTTACGGCGCTTATCGCGCGCCGCATCAGTGCTTGACTTCTTCGCGCTCGTCTTGCGCGCAGTGCTCTTCGCACTCTTCGCCGAAGACTTACGACCGCGACGCTTGGACGGCCCTGCCGCGCGCTTCTCAGCGAGCAGACGGAACGCATCTTCGGCAGAGATGGTCTTCGGATCATACTGCTTCGGCAGCGAACGATTCGTTTCGCCGTCGGTTATGTATGCGCCGTAGAAGCCCTCTTTGATCGTCACTTCGCGCTTCGAAGTCGGGTCTGCACCGAGTGTGCGCAGCGGCGGCTTCGCAGAACGCCCGCGACCATACTTCGGCTGTGCGAACAATGCCTGTGCGCCAGCCTCGTCGATCGTGAAAATAGCGTCTTCGTTGGGCAGCGAGCGGGTTTCACTGCCGCCGCCGACACGGGTCTTCGTCAAATACGGGCCATAGCGCCCATTGCTGGCGCTCACGGTCACGTCGGCGGTTTCGCCGGTCTTCGGATCCACTTCGCTGTATGTGCACACGGTGCGCGGCAAGCTCAGCAAACGCAGCGCGTCATCGAGCGTCAACGTGTCTGGACTCATCGACTTGAACAGCGACGCCATCTTCGGGCGCGGTTCAGCGCCCTTCTTCGCCTTGCTCTTCGCGTCGGCAGTCTCGTGATCAGCGGATTCGGGAGTCACCAGCGCCACGTACGGGCCGAAGCGACCGTTGCGCAGCTCCACAGTGCCGCCGGTCGCGGGGTCGGTGCCGAGCACTCGCGGGCCATCGGCGTTGGCTTCGATGAGCTCGCGTGCTTTGGCAACGGTCAGCTCGTCGGGTGCCACCGTGTCGGGAATCGACGCATGCTTCGGGTTGCCTTCGGCGTCGAGGTTCTTCGTGTCTTCCAAATACGGGCCATAGCGTCCGACGCGCACGTGAATGCCGTCGCCAATCGGAATCGTGTTGATCTCGCGGGCATCGATTTCACCGAGCTGCGCGACTTGGCGTTGCAATCCTTCGTGAGCTTCGTCAGCGGAATGCGCAGCACCTTCGCCGGAGCCGAAGTAGAAGCGGGTGAGCCAGTCGCGGCCGGTTTCCTGGCCGTGAGCGATCTGGTCGAGTCCGTTCTCCATGTCGGCGGTGAACTGGTAATCCACATATTTCGGGAACTTCGTCTCGAGCAGTTTCGTCACTGCGAACGCCAGCCAGCTGGGGATCAGCGCACGACCGCGCTCATACACATAGCCGCGGTCAATAATCGTCGAAATAATGCTCGCGTAGGTCGACGGGCGGCCGATCTCCTTGGCCTCCAGCGTCTTCACGAGCGAAGCCTCGGTGTAGCGAGCCGGCGGCTGCGTCTCGTGGCCGTCTGCCTCAACGGATTTCGCCGGCAGCTCCTGCCCCTCGGTCAGCGGCGGCAGCGAAGCAGAGTTCGCGTTCGCGGAATCGTCGCCTTTTTGTGTGCCGCGGCAGCACGGTCACCGGAAACGCGCATGAAACCGGGGAATTCAATAACCGTGCCGGAAGACTGGAATGTGGCCTCACCGAAGTTGCCGGCCTGCGCGGTGAAGCGCGCGGTGGCGGTGGAACCAGTGGCGTCCGCCATCTGCGAGGCGAGCGTGCGCTGCCAGATGAGCGTGTAGAGCCTGAGCTGATCCGGCGGCAGCGTTGCCAGCTGCGACGGGTCGCGGAAGTGCGAGCCAGCCGGTCGAATGCACTCGTGGGCTTCCTGCGCGCCAGCCGTGCGCGTCGCGTATTGCTTCGGTTTTTCCGATAAGTATTCTTTGCCGAAATGCTGCGCAACGGCATCGCGCGCAGCCGCGATAGCCTCTTGGCTCAGCGTCACCGAATCGGTACGCATGTAGGTGATATAGCCGTTTTCGTAAAGGCTCTGCGCAGCGCGCATCGTCTGGCGTGACGACATGCCCAGCCTATTGCCAGCCGCCTGCTGCAACGTCGAGGTGGTGAACGGCGGCTGTGGGCGACGGCGATACGGCTTCTTCTCCACCGAAGCCACGCGGAAGCGAGCGTCGCGCAACGCGTCGGCGAGCGCGTTCGCCTCCTGCTCGCCCAGTTGCTGAACGTCATCGCGCTTCGCGGCGGCGGTCAACGTGCCATCGTCGCTGAAATCCTTCGAGCCAGCCAAGCGACGGCCGGCGAGCGCCACCATGCGCGAATCGAAATCTTCCATGTCGCCGAGCGCGTTCTGTGCGGTCAGCGTGGCGAGCACGTCCCAGTACGGGGCGCGTACGAACGCCATGCGTTCACGTTCGCGCTCAACGATCAAGCGCGTGGCGACCGACTGCACGCGGCCTGCGGAAAGTCCCGGGCCCACCTTGCGCCACAGCACAGGCGAGAGCTCATAGCCATACAAGCGGTCGAGCACGCGGCGGGTCTCCTGCGCGTCAACCATGTGGTCGTCGACTTGGCGAGTGTGGTTCAGCGAATCCTTGATCGCTTCCGGTGTGATCTCGTGGAACACCATGCGTTTCACGGGCACTTTCGGCTTGAGCGTCTGCACAAGGTGCCAGGCGATGGCCTCTCCTTCGCGATCCTCATCAGTTGCGAGGTAGAGTTCGTCGGCTTTTTCAGTGCCGCGCGCAGTTCAGATACCGTCTTCTTCTTTTCGGAGTCCACGATGTAGTAGGGCTTGAATCCGTCGTCAACGTCAACGCCGAATTTGCCGTATTTCGCTTTATCGGCAGCCGGGATCTGGCTCGGCTGGGCGAGGTCGCGAATATGACCGACCGACGCCAAAACGGTGTAGCCGTCTCCGAGATACCCGCCGATCTTCTTTGCTTTGGCGGGAGACTCCACTATGACGAGCTTGCTGCCGGTAGCCATTTGTTCTCCTTACATCTTTGCTGACGAGACCACATAGTACTCACGTCACTCACGCTTGCCGCACATCTGCGAGTCTCCTCTGTACGTTTACTATACGTGTACCGCGACAACACGCACTGGCGGCGTAATTCAAGATGAGTGTGCAGAAACTGCGGTATGCCATAGTTTCTGTGTTATTTGTTTCTGTGTTATTTGCGCGGCGGAGCTGGCGGCGCACCGATCTGACCGAGACGCGACAGCGGCGAGGCGGTGAGCTGACGCAACGCGAGTATGACTCCGCACACCAACGCATTGATTGCGATGACGAGCACGCCGGTAGACATGCACGCGCCAGACACAGACCACGACGACATGTATTGCAGACCGGAGTAGATTTGCCACACAATATATGCCGCATACGCACTGCCGCACACGCCGAGCGTGATGAGCACGGAGGCTGCGATCTGCACGGTGGGAGAAGATACGCGGTTGCCCGGTTTATCCATGCCGCTGGTGCGCGTGAACAGCAGCATCAGCGCGGCGAGCGCGCCGGCGAGGAACACCGACATCAGCACATCGCAGGGGCGGTGCCAGCGGTCGACGATCACCAGCGTGCCCACCAGTGTGGAATACACGGTGGCGATGATGGCACAGAGGGCGCGGAATGCGTGCGGAACCGCGCATATGAGCATGATTCCAGCCACGATCGCGAGCATCGTGTGGCCGGATGGTGCGGAGTTCACGGTGGATGAGCGAATCTCCATCAGGTATGGGCGCGGCAGAACGGTTTTGAGCAGTCGAGCCAAGCCATAGCTCACCGCCGCGAACACGACGAGCTGGCCTGCCAGCCACCAGCGTCTGCGAATCAACGCCACGATGATCGCCACTGCGCCGAATGTCAGGCTCACCGCAACCACCACGGTGGAATTCGTCAATCCCAAGTTATAGTCGAGCAACCATTGTGGCACCGTGTTCGCGAAGTTGTCGATGACGAGCGCCTCGTAGCCTTGCCCCGAAGTGGTTTGCACGCCGAACCAATACGACGCGAATGCGAGCAGTGCGAACACGACCGCGAATATGCCGCACAGCACTCGGCTTGACATGCGCGGGTGAATCATCAATGGGTCGAGCTTGGCGAGCCCTGCATCGATGTCTGCCGAAAGATCGGTGTCGGCAAGGCTCGCACGCCTGCCCTTGCCACGCGCCTGCTGTGCCTGCCGCGCTTGCTGCTCGCGGCGCTCTGACTCGGCCAGCGGAATGAACCCGTCGAGCTGCTCGGCGGTGAATGTTGCCCGCAATTCCTCGGGAGTCGCTTCATGGCGGCTGGTCTGCTGATTGCTCTCCAGCACCGACCACTGCGTCTGTTCCGCCGTGTGCGTCGCCGGATCGGGTGCTCCGTTGCGGTTCTTGGATTCGTCTTGCTCGCTCATGCTACAAAACATTACGTGGACTGCTAAACCGAACGCTAACTGGCGTTTGTGTTCTGCCGTTGGGCTGGCACCACCGCTCCTGCTCTTTTAGCGTCTATGGGGTGAGTTATGGCATAGGAATCAAAGAGCCTTGAAACCATTGGGGAATCGGCAATATGCGAAAAGCCGCGAAAGTATGAGAAAACCTCCGCGCACCCATCATAGGCCACTTACCCTTGCTGCATTCCTGCCCTGGGGGGATTGGGTGACGTAATGCCACACGGAGGCGTAAGCCAGTGTACACCATCGCCACCCCATTCGCATCCGCATGTCGCTCACACTCCTCTTGAACGTGCCTGAATATGCGTGAAAATGGGCAGAACGAATGAAAAATGGGGTTCGCGACCATATGATCGCGAACCCCATAACGCTATGTGGCACACTAGTGTGTCACAGCGCGAAGCGTTCAAAAGCTCTGAAAGCTCAGGCCTTCCAAACATCCTTGCCGGCGGCCTTTGCGGAGGCAACATCGGCATTGAGCTGTTCTTCGTTGGCTTCCACGTCACCCTTGATGAAGGCTTCGACGAGCTGGCGAGCCTCGGTGTCTTCATGCTGAACCGCTGGGGACTTCATGAAGTAGGAGGACGGAGCCAGAACCGGGCCGGCCAGACCGCGGTCGAGAGCGATCTTGGCGGCGCGCACGGCGTCGATCACGATGCCTGCGGAGTTCGGGGAATCCCACACCTGCAGCTTGTATTCGAGGCTCAGCGGAACGTCACCGAACGTGGTGCCTTCGAGACGCACGAATGCGAACTTGCGGTCGTCGAGCCATGCCACGTAGTCGGACGGGCCGATGTGCACGTTGTGCGGATCCATGTCGTGAGGAACCACGGAGGTGACGGCGCGGGTCTTGGAGATCTTCTTGGATTCCAGGCGGGAGCGCTGCAGCATGTTCATGAAGTCCATGTTGCCGCCGACGTTGAGCTGGTACGTGCGGTCGAGGCGCACGCCGCGATCCTCGAACAGACGGGCGAGCACGCGGTGCGTGATCGTTGCGCCGACCTGGCTCTTGATGTCGTCGCCGATGATCGGCACGCCGGCGTCACGGAACTTCTGAGCCCACACCGGGTCGGAGGCGATGAACACTGGCAGGCAGTTGACGAACGCGCAACCGGCGTCCATAGCAGCCTGGGCGTAAGCCTTGTCAGCTTCTTCGGAGCCCACAGGCAGGTAGGAGACGAGCACGTCGACCTTCTTGTCGCGCAGCACCTGAGCCACGTCAACCGGAGCGGCGTCGGACTCGGTGATCATTTCGCGGTAGTACTCGCCGAGACCGTCATACGTTGGTCCGCGCAGCACTTCGACGCCCAGGTTCGGCACGTCGGCGAACTTGATCGTGTTGTTCTGCGAAGCGCCGATGGCTTCAGAGAGGTCCTTGCCGACCTTCTCCGAGTCAACGTCGAACGCGGTCACGAACTCGATGTCGCGAACACGGTATCCGCCAAAGTTGTTGTGCATCAGACCAGGGATCTTGTCTTCATCCTTGGTGTCCTTATAAAATTCAACGCCCTGCACCAATGATGAGGCGCAATTACCCACACCGGCAATAGCCACGCGAATGCTCATCTAAACGACTCCTCTAACTTGTGAGCGATTTTCCGCTTTTAAGCATACCTTGTAATTCCCGCGATGCAATTCGAGAGATACCTATTGAAGATAGTCGGTGTGCTGGAAAACACTACAGCATGAACAGCTGTTCTCCATATTTATATAGAGGTCGATTGTGGAGATTAGTCAGTAGGCGTTGCCATTTCTCAGGGTGTTTGACTACCGTGGAACGCATGGTTTCACAGACACGTACCGCAAGCTCTCGCTCTGCCTCGTCGAATAACAGGGGCACAAGCTCCACGCGAGGCACGCATAAAGCGAGCTCTTCGCACCGCGCAAAGAAACAAAACTCGCGCCGTAACGCCAATCCGAACGGTCCGAAAAAGAAGAAGAATCGTAAAAAAGGACTGTGGTGGAAGATTCTGCTCGGTGTGATCGGCGGCCTGCTCGCCATCGGCATCGGCCTGTTCGCATATTTGTATGCGACGACTGAGATTCCACAGCCGGAGAAGGTTGCGCTCGCTGAGAAGACGACCGTGTATTACTCCGATGGCACAACGCCGATCGGCTCATTCTCCGAACAAAACCGTGAGATTATCGACTGCTCCGTGCTCCCCGACTATGTGGGCAACGCGATCGTCGCCTCGGAAGACCGCTCGTTCTACACGAACGGCGGCATCGACATCATGGGCATGGCACGCGCGCTGTACAACAATCTGACTACCGGCTCGCGTCAGGGCGGTTCGACGATCACGCAGCAGTATGCGGAGCGATATTATCTCGGCGAAACCACGTCGTACACGGGTAAGATTCGCGAGGCGTTCCTCGCTATGAAGATCGCAAATTCGCAAGATAAGAGCCAGGTGCTGTGCAACTACATGAACACGATCTACCTGGGTCGTGGCGCGTACGGCATTCAGGCCGCCGCACAAGCGTATTACGGCAAAGATGCGAAAGATCTCACGGTGTCGGAGGCCGCGATGCTCGCCGGCATCATCCCCGCGCCGAGCTCATGGGATCCCGCGGTGAACGAAGCGCAGGCGAAGAGCCGCTTCGAGCGCGTGATTCGCATCATGAAGGAAGACGGCTACATCACCGCTGACCAGGCGAGCAGCGCCAAGTTCCCTGAAGTGAAGGCCGTGACGACGAACAACGACTTCTCCGGTCAGAACGGCTACCTGCTCACAGCCATCGAGAACGAATTGGTGAACAACAAGGCGTTCGACAAAGACGAGCTGGAAACCGGCGGCTACAAGATCATTTCGACGCTCGACAAGAACACTCAGCAGCAGATGGAGTCGACCGGCAACGATCGCCCGAGCGATATGCCCGAAAGTATTCAGGTGGGCGGCATAGCCCTCGACCAGAAAACGGGCGCGGTCAAAGGCATTTATGGCGGCACCGACTACTTGAAGCACCAGCTCAACAACGCTACGCAGGCCACGTTCCAGCCCGGCTCCACGATGAAACCGTTCGGTTTGCTGGGTGCTGCGCAGGATAACGTGAACTTCAACACGTTGTTCAACGGCAATTCGCCGGTGCGCTTCGAAACGACCACCGGCACATACGCCGACGTTCCGAACGCGCTCGGCATCAGCTGGGGCAACATCAACCTGAAGCAGGCGACGGCGAACTCGGTGAACACCGTGTTCATGAACGTGAACGAGCACTTGACTCCGAAGCGTTTCGCGCAGATCGCCCATGACGCAGGCATCACCGGCGACATTCAGGAAGATACGCTCTACAACATTCTGGGCATCAATTCGCTGACCGTGTGGGATCTCGCGCAAGGTCATTCGACGATTGCGAACGGTGGCACATACAACAAGCTGCACCTCGTGGATCGCGTGCTCAAGAGCGACAAAGAGATGTACAAGCCGAACCTCGGCACGAAGAAGGTGTTCGAGGCGAACGATTGCTACTTGGTGCAGAACGCGATGCTCGGCACCACGCAATATGGCACGGCGGCTGGCACCTCCACCACGCTGGGACGCCCTGTGGCCGGCAAGTCCGGCACGGCAAACGACGAGACCGCCGCTTCGTTCGTCGGCTACACTCCGCAGCTGATGAGCGTGTGGGCCATCTGGAATCCTGGCGAGAACGGCGAGAATCAAGTCGTTCCGCAGTTCGCCGGCTATGGCGTATCTTCCACCGGCTACCCGGCTCACCTGTTCACTGAGTTCATGGAGCAGGCGATGCAAGGCCAGGAGGTCGAGCAGTTCCCGACCGCCGTCGACAACGGCAAGATCGGCGGGCCGAACGGCGACTGGGGTCTCGGCGGCGCTACGACGACGCAGAACAACACGAATAACAACACGCAGTCCACGCCGTCGCAGTCCCCGACTACTTCGGCTTCTCCGTCGCCAACTGACACTGCGAACAATAATTCTGAGACTGACACCAATAAAGACAAGGCTGACACGTCTACCGACAAGAATGAGTCAGACGCGAATACTGGTGAAAACAGCGGGAGCAGTGGCAATAATACCGGCAATAACACTGGCAATAGCGGCGGCACTACAGGTGACACCGGAAATACTGGAAACACCGGTACTAATACCGGCAATACTGGGCAACAACAGTAATTGCTTATAAATAATCAAATATAGAAAATGGCTGCGAAGTAATAATTATTACTTCGCAGCCATTTTCTATATATTACTAATAATTTATATTATTAATCAGCGATTGGAGCGATTGATCGCGGAGATAATCGCCTTCAGCGAGCTCGTGATAATCGACGAGTCAATGCCGACGCCCCAGACGATAGATTTCTCTTCATCTTCCTGACCGACTTCGCACTGCACGTATGAAGCGGCGAGCGCGTCGGAGCCGACCGACATCGTGTGCTCAGCGTAGTCGATCACCGAAGCCTCTACGCCGAAGCTCTTCAGAGCGTCGAGGAACGCGGCGATCGGGCCGTTGCCCGCGCCCTCGATTTCGCGCGTCACCTCGGGTTCCTTGCCAACGTTGATGCCGCGGTCGAGCACGGTGGCGGTCAAGCGGGTGTCGGAGCCGTCTTCGCCGGAGCTCATGCTCACCTTGAGCAGCTTCAGGCGACCCCACTGATCAAGCGTCTCGTCAAGCGTGTCGGCAACCACTTCGCCCAACTCAATCGCGCCGGACTCTTCGACGGGCAGGTATTCGTCTTTAAACAGGCGCCAGATGTCGCCGTCCTTGACTTCCTTCTTCGTCTCGTCGGCGTGCTGCTGCACGATCTTCTCGAACTCCACCTGCAAATTCTTCGGCAGGTCGAGATTGTGGTTCGCCTTGAGCAGGTATGCCATGCCGCCTTTGCCAGACTGCGAGTTCACGCGAATGATCGCCTCGTACGAGCGGCCGATATCCTTCGGGTCGATCGGCAGGTATGGCACGAGCCACACGAAGTTCTCGACGTCGACGCCAGCCATGTCGGCAGCCACTTCGCGAGCTTCGAGTCCCTTCTTGATCGCGTCTTGGTGCGAACCGGAGAACGCGGTGAACACGAAGTTGCCGGCGTATGGGTGGCGTTCGGAGATCTTGATCTGGTTGCAGTATTCAACGGTCTTGCGAATGCCGGGCATGTCGGAGAGGTCGAGCTGCGGGTCGATGCCCTGCGTGAGCATGTTGAGCCCGAGCGTCACCAAGTCGACGTTGCCGGTGCGTTCGCCGTTGCCGAGCAAGCAACCTTCAATGCGGTCCGCGCCTGCGAGAATGCCAAGCTCGGCGGCTGCCACGCCCATGCCTTCGTCGTTGTGCGGGTGGAGCGAGAGCACCACAGAGTCGCGGTCACGCAGATTGTTCGACACGTATTCCACTTCGTCGGCGAACACGTTCGGCGTCGTCATCTCCACAGTGGCCGGCAGATTGATGATCATCGGGTGCTGCGGAGTCGGCTTGATCACGTCGATAACCGCATTGCACACTTCCACCGCGTAGTCCGGTTCCGTGCCGGTGAACGATTCCGGTGAGTACTCGTAGTAAAGATCAATGCCCTCGGCGTCGCTCTCGAGTTCCTTGCACAGGTGCGCCGCGTCGGTGGCGAGCTTCTTGATGCCTGCGCGATCTTTGCGGAACACCACTTCGCGCTGCAGCACGGAGACGGAGTTGTAGAAGTGCACGATCGCGCGCTTGACACCCTTGAGGCATTCGTACGTTTTGCGGATCAGGTGCTCGCGAGCCTGCGTGAGCACGACGATCGTCACGTCATCTGGAATCAGTTCGCGCTCGATGAGCATGCGAATGAAGTCATAATCCGTTTCCGAAGCGCTCGGGAAGCCGACTTCGATCTCTTTGAAGCCCATGTTTACGAGCATGTTCCAGAAGCGCAGTTTGCGTTCGGAATCCATCGGATTGACCAGCGCCTGATTGCCGTCGCGCAGATCGACGGAGCACCAGCGTGGCGCGCGATGCAGCTGCTTGCCCGGCCACGTGCGCTCCGGGTAGTCAAACGGCACCTGCTTGCCATACGCCACATATTTTGTGTATGGCATCTTGCTGGGCTTTTGCGGGGCGCCAATAAAACGTGCCGGAGGCAGCAGCGGGTCATTGTTCCCTCCGTTGGACGCCGCGGCTACGGCTGCGAGATCAAACACCGATGATTGATTCTGACCCATCTTCTCCTCCTTTTAAATTCGCGTTGATACTATTCGCGCGCGCATTTCGCCCACGGCGGCATGCACGCGTAGAAAATACGATATACAAACTCAGGGGAGACACACGAACAAACGTCCGCATTTCGGCTATTTTCAGCAAATTTTTACAACTGTCGTATAAAATACGCGCTTTTTGCCATGCTTTCACTCTTTTCGACCAATATATATGTATATACACGGGCCGCGGGGAGAGCGATCTGTGAGGAGAAGCCACAGGCAGAAACACGCTGTTGCCGAAGTAATGAGCCGCAGTAGCCAGCCGTCGTAATTAGTTGTTGGAGCGGCCTTCGATGAGGCTCACGCCGCGGCGCGCGAGGCAGTAGGCGTTGCCGAGCCACGTGTGGCGCGAGTTCGGCCAAACCGCCCCCAAGCGTGGCGCACTTTGGCTCATCCAGATGCTTGGCACGCGGCCATCGGCACTGCGCGAGCCCAGTAGGTTGAAGCCGTTCTTCTCGAGCAACCACTCAGGGTGCTGCGTTGCGATGGCAAGCCCCTCTTCGAGCGTGAGCGGCAGGCGCTCATCGGATTCGATGAGTTTGCGCGCAACGTCTGGCTCGCGGTTCACATAGCAAGTGCCGGTGTGAGGCTCGATGACCAAATAGAACGGACCTTCCGGCGGCTCGAATCCGCTGGTGGGCAAAAACTGACGATATCTCGAGGTGGCATCGTGGTGAATCCAGCCATGCGATCGATGCTGGTTCGTGCGATAAGCGATTCCGGTGTGACGAGCTCGCGCGTCGGCACGAGCAGAATATTTTCGCCCAGGTCGCTGTTCTCGAGCGCGCGTATCAGTGGGCGTGCCAGCGCGCGAAAGGCGTCGGCGCTCATATCTGCAACGTCGGGGTAGCCCAACGCCACGATTCTATCCAGCTGCTTAGTCGCTTCGATCGATGCCATTGACATGCTCTCCAGCATAGCCGCATCACGCCATCATCGTGAAACCGCCCCGCTTCCCCATCCCCGCACCCCCTATTTCGCTGGTGGGGATATAAAACTCTCTTGGCTTCAAGTATCTCAAATACCTTTTCGTTGGAAAATAGCGGTTTTCCTCAGCCGCATATATGAGGGTAACGGAGTTTTATATCCCCGCCAGCGAACTAGAGGGCAGGGAGTGGACGCCTAACAACGAAATGGGGTGCACGAAAGACGAAATAAGGGCGACCTGCTTACAAACAGGTCGCCCCATGAAAGTTGGAGAGTTGGATCAGAGCTGGTCGGCGAAATGCTTCTGTGCCACGATCTCGGCAAGTTCAACCGCGTTGAGCGCAGCGCCCTTGCGCAGATTGTCGTTCGTGACGAAGAATGCAAGGCCCTTGTTGTCGTCAACCGCCTGGTCAACGCGGATGCGACCGACGAAGCTCGGCGTCTTGCCGGCAGCGAGTTGCGCGGTCGGAATGTCGGTCAGTTCGACGGCAGGTGCGTTCTCGAGCACCTTGCGCGCTTCCTCGACGCTGACCTCGTTCTCGAACTCGGCGTTAACGCTCATGCCATGCGCGGTGAACACACCGACGCGCACGCAGGTGCACGACGCCTTGAGCTCCGGCAGGTGCAGAATCTTACGGCTTTCGTTGCGCAGCTTCTGCTCCTCATCGGTTTCTTCCGAACCATCGTCGACGATCGCGCCGATGAACGGCACCTCGTTGAACGCAATTGTGCGCACCACCTTGGTGGGTTCAGGGAACTTGATTGCATCGCCGCTGAACACGAGCTTGTCGGCGCCCTGTTCGATCGCGGCAGTCGCCTCGTTGAGCAGCTGCTCGACGCCGGCGCGCCCCGCGCCCGACACCGCCTGATACGAGCTGACGATCAGTCGCTTGAGGCCGAACTTGTCTGCCAGCGGCTTGACAACCGGCATGATCGCCATCGTGGTGCAGTTCGGGTTCGCGACGATGCGCGACGGGATCTCATCGAGATCGTCCGGGTTCACTTCGGCAACCACCAGCGGCACATCGTCATGCATGCGCCATTGCGAGGAGTTGTCGATCACATATGCGCCCGCTTCGGCAAACTTGGGAGCCCAGATCTTCGACGTGCCGCCGCCTGCGGAGAAAATCGCAATGTCGATGCCGCTCAGGTCGGCGGTGGCGACATCTTCCACGGTGATGTCGTGCCCACGCCAGTTGAGCACCGTGCCGGCGGAGTGCGCGGATGCGAGGAAACGCAAATCCTTGACTGGGAAGTTGCGCTCGTCGAGCACGCGGCGCATCACCATGCCGACCTGGCCGGTGGCTCCGAGCACCGCGACGTTCACTCCACGCTCGTTGATCTGTACCATTGTTCGGCTCCTTCTCTTATTGTCTGCCGAAAATTACATTATTACAAATAAAATAATTATTTTTATATTATTATTGCGTGCGGCACTCAGCGACCAGTGCCGCCGTACACAACCGCCTCAACCTTGTCGGAGTCCAGTCCGTAGGCGCTGTGCAGCGCGCGCACGGCGTCGTCGAGTTGCGCGAGTGGCACGAGCGCGGCGATGCGAATCTCAGACGTGGAGATCATCAGCACGTTAATGCCCTTCTCGCTCAGCGCCTGGAAGAAGCGAGCCGCGAGACCGGAGTGCGTTTTCATGCCGACGCCCACAACGGCGACTTTGCCGACGTTCGGGTTCACATCGAACGACTTGTAGCCGAGCGAATCCTGCTCGTTGGCCAGCGCCTCCTCGACGCGGGTGGCGGCCGACCCCGGAATAGTGAACGAAATATCGGCGGTGCCGGTGGAGGCGCCCGCCTGAACGATCATGTCGACGTTCACACCCAGCTCAGCGAGACGCGTGAACACGCGCGCCGCCATGCCCGGCTCGTCAGCGACGCCGCGCACAGTCACCAGAGACTCGGTGCGGTCATGCGCAACGCCAGAGATGATAGGCGTCTCTTGACCGAGGTCTGGGAAGAGATCACCCAACGACTGATCGTTATTATCGCTCATAATATTCTCCGTATTCGAATTTATTATAAATATATTTAAATTTTCAAAATATAAATTACTGCTCAGTTGACGTTCGGCAGCGACTTCGGGTCAACGCCGTCGGGCAGCACGAGCGTGCCCGGACGGTGAGAAAACGAGCTGCGCACATGCAACGGCATCTTGAAACGCTGCGCGTATTCGACGCAACGCAATGCCAGCACCTTCGAACCGCACGACGACATCTCGAGAATCTCGTCGTACCCAGCCGCGGGAATGCGGCGCGCGGTCGGCACAATGCGCGGATCGGCGGTGAAGATGCCGTCCACATCGGTGTAGATCTCGCACACGTCGGCTCCGAGGGCAACGGCGAGCGCGACGGCCGAGGTGTCGGAACCTCCACGCCCAAGCGTCGTCGCGTCACCGCGTTCGCTCTGGCCTTGGAAGCCGGCGACAATCGCCACGCTGCCCTTGTTCAGCGCGCGGCGCACGCGGTCGGGGTTGACTGCGCGAATATGCGCGGCACCGAATTGCGCGTCGGTCATGAAGCCAGCCTGCGAGCCGGTGAACGAGTAAGCGTGCGAGCCGGCGGCGTGAATCGCCATTGCCAGCAAGCTCATCGAGATGCGTTCGCCAGCCGTCATCAGCATGTCCATTTCGCGGGCGGGCGGGTTCGAGTCGATGCTCAGCGCCTGATCGATGAGATCGTCGGTCGTATCTCCCATCGCGGAGACCACAACGGCCACGTCGTTACCGGCGTTCTTCGTTTCAATAATTCGTTTTGCCACACGCTTGATCGAATCGGCGTCTGCTACTGACGAACCACCGTATTTCTGTACGATAAGAGCCACGACTTATCCCATTCTGTGCTATGTAAAACTTGTGTAGGGCCGAATGTGCTTTCAGTGTACGCATCAAGCACGATTATTATATGGATTCGCTTACTACCGGCGTCTGCTCGGCTCACGATGCGAAATCTCGCGCAGACTCACACTTCGCGGCGTCCTTCGAGTGCGCGCGACAGCGTGATTTCATCGGCGTATTCAAGATCGCCGCCCACCGGCAGGCCGCTCGCCAAACGCGTCACCTTGATATCGAGCGGCGTGAGCAGACGGCTCAAATATGTGGTGGTCGCCTCCCCCTCGATATTCGGGTTGAGCGCAACGATGACTTCCTTGACCTGACCGTCTTTCAAACGGTTGAGCAGCTGTGCGATGTTGAGGTCGCTCGGGCCAATGTTGGCCATCGGGTTGATCGCACCGCCGAGCACTTGGTAGAGTCCGCGGTATTCGCGCGTATTCTCAATGCTCATCACATCTTTGGGCTCCTCCACCACGCAGATGGTGGTGTGGTCGCGGCGCGGATCCGAGCAGATCGCGCACGGACTGCTTTCACACACGTTCCCGCAGATTTCGCAGAACTTGACCTTCGCCTTGACCTCGCTGATCGCGTCCACGAGACGCTGCGACTCCACGTCGGGCGCTTGCAGCAGATAGAACGCTATGCGTTGCGCGCCCTTCGGACCGATGCCCGGCAGACTCGCAAACGAGTCGATAAGCCGTTGAATGGCACCGTCATACGCCAACACCATGGTGTTCCCTCCTCACGCGCGCTTGCACGCGCAGCCCTGCCGCTCACGAATCGTGTTCGAGTTTGCGCGGCTTCTGATTGAGCGGATTGTTCGCATCGTCCGCCGCAAAATGCTCAACCTTGCTGACGTCGAAAAATTCCTTGATCGCGTCCATGTCCATCAGGTCGGCGGTCTGCAAATGGGCATCGGTCATCGAGTATTCGTCGTCTTCGGGGGCGACAGGCGGCTCGGTGGCCTGCTGCGGTTGGCTTGGCTGCGCGGATTGCCCCTGGGGCGGCTCGGCGCTTGGCACGTTCTCGCCGACGTTCATGCCATAGACCGCCTCCACATTGACCGGCGCATTCGGCTCCTGCTCGGGCACAGGGCTTGGCGCAGCAGAGCCGAACGCGTTCTGCGGCATCTGGCTCCACGGATCGTTCTCCATTTGCGCTTGGTTCGCTGCCTGTGGCGCACTGGCCGAATTGGAGCCATTGTGCTGCTGTTCGATCGATTGCACGCGACCGAAATCGATGTGCGCATGGTCGTCTTCGGGAATGCTCCACGGGTCAATGCCATCGGAAACGTCGGGAACCGGCACATGCTTGGCCTCATGCTCTGCATGCGGTTCGTCGGCGGACTGCTCCTGCGGCGATGATGCTTGGGCATTCGGTGCAAGCGACTGTATGTTCGGGCGCACCGGATTCGCCCATGGGTCATCTTGCGCTAGAACGGGCGAACCGGCTCGATGCCCTTCCGCATCGCTTGACTCCTGCGAGGAGTCCGACGTTGAAGCGGCAGCGCTCTCATGGCTTTCGCGCGGGTGCGCAAGCATGCCCGACATCGACTGCTGCAGCAACTGCGCTTTGACGCGCTTCACTTCCTCCGGCGAAAGCTTACTCAGCGGCGGCGCGGCCTCGCCGTTGGCCATCTTCTCGGTTGGAGCCAGAGCCACATCTGCGCCGAACACTTGATGCACTTGGGCGCGCACGATCGACACGACGCTGTTGCTTCCGGCGATCGATTCCTTGCTCACTGCCAACGCGAACGCGTATTTGTCGAGCGGGGTCTGGAATTTGATCCACAAGCGTTGCTTGCCCGAACGCTTATCCATGGCCAGCATCACGCGAGGCACCTTCGCTCGTTCGATGTACGAGCGCACGTCTGCTGGAGCGGCGGCGACCAGCGCATCCCAACGTTCGTCAACCGTGCCATTGCGCCTGATCTGCTCATCGATCGTCGGCACGTTCGACGCGGGCGTTTCTGGTTGTGCAGTCTGTGCGGTTTCCTGCCCTGTCTGAGCCTGTGCAGGCTCTGCCGCGGGAGCGGCCTGCTGTGCGGTCGCAGTGGCAGCATGTGGCTGATCGTTTCTGGACGTTCCCACGAATCCGCCTTGGCGGGACGCGGGCGCGGGTGCGGCATTTGCCTGCTGCGCATTTGAGGCTGGAAGCGCCTGTGGTTGCGCAAAACCGCTGGCTCGCCCTGCCAGCAATTTCGCTGCCAACAACTCCAAGCGCATACGCGGCGAGGCGGCTCCGACCATGTGTGCGAGGGTGTCGTCCATGATCTCAGCCATCGCCGTCAGCTCTTGAAGCCCAAGTGCTTTGGCCTGCTTGTGCAACTGCTCAAGATCCTCGGCTTCGGCGTCGTCACTCAGCACGTGTTCGGCGTCGTCGCCGCCGAGAGTGAGCACGAGCAGATCGCGGGTGCGTGCCAGCAGATCTTCAACGAATCGGCGGGCGTCGAATCCGGCTACGATCACTTTCTGGATCACGCCATAGAGCTTGGCGCCATTTTGTTCGATAATCGCGTCAATCGCTTCCGAAAGCAGCGTATCGGGCGTAAAACCGAGCAGTGCCACCGTGGAATCGTATGTGATGTCGCCATCGACGCTGCCGCCCATGAGCTGGTCGAGCACCGAAAGCGTGTCGCGCACCGAGCCACCGCCGGCGCGGGTCACCAAGCGCAAGACGCCGGGTTCCGCTTCGATCTGCTCCTGTTCGCAGATGTGCTCCAAATATGGCGTCATGATCTCGGGAGGCACAAGTCGGAACGGATAGTGGTGGGTGCGCGAGCGAATCGTGCCGATCACCTTGTCGGGCTCCGTGGTGGCGAAGATGAACATCAGGTGCTCCGGCGGCTCTTCGACGATTTTGAGCAACGCATTGAAGCCCTGCGGCGTCACCATATGCGCTTCATCGAGAATGAAGATCTTGTAGCGGTCGCGAACCGGCGCGAAGCCGGCGCGTTCGCGCAGTTCGCGAGCATCGTCGACGCTGTTGTGGCTTGCCGCATCGATCTCCACAACGTCGATGGAGCCGGGGCCGCCTGTTGCCAAGTCTTTGCAGGAATCGCATTCGCCGCACGGATGCGAGGTGGGGCCTTTCACACAGTTGATGCAACGGGCGAGAATGCGTGCGGAACTTGTTTTGCCGCATCCGCGCGGCCCTGAGAACAGGTAGGCGTGCGTCAGCTTGTTCTCATCCAGCGCATGCATCAGTGGAACGGTGACTTGATCCTGCCCAATCACTCCTTCGAAAGTGTCGGGCCTGTATCTGCGATATAACGCCAATGCCATGTCTGTTCCGTTTCTTTCCGTCGCGTTCAATGAACGATTGTGCTTTATAACCTAGCGCGTGCGCGGCATCTAATTTCGCCGTTTCAGCGGCACTCGGCAACACGATTGCCCTATGGCCGCGTGTTGCCCGTTCGCATAGCCAAACCATGCGCAAACCGTGTTCAAGAGGTCTCCATTGTAGTCGATGAGCAAGGCCGAGGCCCTGCTCTCGCCTGCGCCTGCACAGCGCCGACGAATGGCACCTGGCTCTCTACGATGGCCTCTATGACCACATCCGTGCCGACCACCGCGCAACTCGCCATCGATGCCTTGTTGCTCTGCGCTGTGTGAGCACCCACCGGGCAGGGGTCGGCGTGCGTGCCGTTCCAGTATGCTTCGGCGGCGGCGAGCGCTGCCAGATCCGCTGCCGTGCGAGCCTGTGCTTTGGCGATGGCGATGCATGTGACGGCGGCGATCATGCACATCAGCATGGCGACCACCGCGATCAACGCCACGGCGCTCACAGTGGCAGAGCCTTCATCGCCTTGCCGTTCATGGTCGCGCCCATAGCCTTGGGAGTGGTCAGCGTGTGAGCCTCTGCCCCAACGCATTGTCGATGCATGCTTCTGCGAGGTTGTCATATCGCCACCTCCGTTTCATGGTTGTTCTTGTTTCACGCCGACCGCATGCCCTGTGACGGTGCGGGGAACGATGCCCCACGGATCCGCCACGACCGCGCACTTGGTGGTCACTTCGATGCTGCTGCCGAGGTCGTTCACCTCGACGCCAACGTTGGCTCCGGCCACTGTTTGCGCCGCCATGTGCAAATCCCCTGTTTGTTCTTGCGCCACCAAGGTGCGGGCGACGTTTGCCGCGGCATCCTGGCATCCGATCGACACCACCGATGCTCGACCCCAATACAGCAGCAGTCCAGCCAGAACGACGATCACGGGGAGCACCATCGCGAATTCGGCGGTGGCGGCTCCCTGATCGTCGTGCCACAGCGTTCGCCCCGGCCTGTTCATCCCACGTTCAGCGCTTTCTTGACGATGTTGGTCAGCAGCGTCTTGACGGCATCGGATTTCAATACTGCCATGAGCACTGCGGCGAATCCGGTGGCGGCAACAAGCACGACCGCATATTCCGCCGTCGCAGCGCCCTCTTCGGGCTGTGCCATCAGCGAGCGCCAGCGCGACTCCAAGTTCACTTGCGCGCGCAGCAGCCGTTCGCCTGCTCGATCGATGTATCGCGTCACGCCATGCCCACGGTTGTCAAGCAAGGCCACTTCGTTGTGTTCCATGTCAACTCCTTACGGTTGCACATCCAGAATTTCCAGACGTGTCTCAACTATGCGCCTGCGCGAAAGTCGTTGTCTAGCCGAATCGGGGTATGTGCATTACTGTGCCGTTGTCCACATCGCGGGTCGCTTTCGTTGTGGACAACTTCAGGTTTGTGCAAACGACATGATCGTCGGGATGACGGCGATGAACAGGAAGGCCGGCAACATGCACAATCCCATCGGCAGCAGCAGTTTGACCGACAGTTTCGAGGCGTGCTGCTCGATTGTGGCTCGTTCGCTGGCATCGAGCTGTTCGATGGCGGCGTCGATTTGCGGCAGTGGCGAAACACCGCTCTCCCATGATGCGCGCAATGTGCGTGCGATCAATTCGAGAGGCTGAGCGCCGTCGACTGCAGCCCATGCCTCGCGCCAAGTCACTCCACGCAGCAACGCAGCACCCGCATGGCATAAGGCCTCACCGACCTCGCCACCGCAGCTTTGCCCGATCATATGCAGCGCATTCGGTATCGAAGCACCTTGCGCAATCACGGCGGCGATGAGTTGCAGCAGCAAAGTGGTCGAGGGACTCCAATCCGTGCACACCTGCTCGAATCGCGGGTTCTGCAGTGATCTGCCTGCGCTCCATTGCCGATGGCTCAACGCTCGAAGCCGCCTGGCGACCCCATGCGAACGCCTCGTCTGCCATAGCATCGTTGCAATGGCTGTGAATATGCTCGCCAGCACCGCCCAGCACATGTCACACTGCTATCTGCGATTCGCTCATCAGCTTGCGCATCCATGCGAATCCACCCGCATAGCACAGCACGCCTAAGCACAGCATTGCAAATCCTTGCACGCTGCCGAACAGCATGGCAAGTGGTTGGGCACCCAGAAACTGTGCAAAAACCACGACCACCGCAGGCAATGCGAGTAGCATGCGCGTCGTCGATTTCGGCACGGCGAACGCGTTGTTGCGAAGATCCTCCTGCAGTCTGGCTCGCTTGTAGCTGCTGTGCACGGCTTCAAAGCAGCGCGCTGCCGGGCAACCGGAACGCACGCTGATGTCGCTGGCCACGCAGACGTCGCAAGCCACGCGAGCACTGTGAGCACGCGATTCTTCGGGCAGTCGGCACGCGTCGAACACTCGACTGATCTGCACCACATCAATGTTGCCCTCGCAATCGCATATCGCTGAGGCGGTCATGCAAGCGCCGTTCACCGCAGTCGGCTCGCGAGCCCGTTGCAACGCCTGCACGACGCCAGAGCCCGCCTGCAATGACGCGATTATCGCCGACAACGTGACGCCAATGCCGCAGCGCACAGGTTTCGTTTGGTTTCCGTCAAAGCCGCTCGCCAAGCGACTCATTGCGCGCAAACGCCGTGCTGTGAAGTGCTCGGGAATAGCCGTCAGCATCATTGCAGCCAACAAGCATATGGCAGCCACGATCGCCATGTTCATCACCCCCTATGCGCGGTTATGCATCCTCGCAAGCGTTCAACTCGCGGTTTCCAAACGTCGCACCTGTTCACGCACACGGCTATCAGGCGCATGGTTCGGCTGTTGCGCGCGAACCGTTCCCCATCGCATAGCGAACGCTCCCCACGCCTCGCCTATCGTCGGTTGCCCATATCCGTTCCACGCGCTCACCGTGCGCCCGATCAACCGCCCATCCACGCATTCGAGCACGCCTATCTGGGCGATGTAGCGTTGCCCTGGCCGCCGTTCCATATGCAGCACCACGTCGAAGGCGCCATCGGTGAGACTCGCCATCGCCTCCGGCGACGTGTTCGCCAGGAATCCCAATGAGATCAAACGCCCCGGCACACGGCCCACACCGTTGGCGTGCAATGTGGTGAACGAGCCGTTGTGCCCCGAGTTCAACGCGCGAATCAGGTCGAGCACCTCCTCGCCACGGCATTCCCCAACCACGATTCTGTCTGGGCGCATGCGTAGCGACGATTTCACCAAGTCCGACAGCGGAACGGCTCCCGCACCTTCCACATTTGTGCCGCGCGAGGCCAACGACACCATGTTCTCGTGCATCATATGCTGCAATTCACGCACCTCTTCGATCACCACGATGCGTTCACTCGACTCACATCGCGACAGCAATGCTTTGAGCAATGTGGTTTTGCCAGCCCCGGTGCAACCAGTGATGAGAATGTTGGCTTGCTTGGCAACCAGGCATTCAAGAATCGGCCCCCACTGCTCCGGCCAGCATCGGGCAGACGCCAGCGCCGCAAAATCGGCGTCGATGCGATTGGGCAGGCGAATCGACAGCGACGCCCCATACGGCACGATCGGGGCGATCACCGCATGAATGCGCGTGCCATCAGCAGCGCTTGCATCGGCAATCGGTTGAGCATCATCGAGTCGGCAACCCAATTGCGCGCACAGTTGCACGGCAAGGCGGCGCACGGTCGCCGGCGAATCCAACGGAATCGTCGGATGCTCCAACTCCACGCCAAGCCCACGATCCACCCACACCGTGCCATCGCAAGTCACCAGCACATCGGTGACGCGCTCATCAGCGACCAAGCGCTGCAACGGGCCAAAGTCCATCGACGCACCGTGCGAGTTCTTCACGCCAGAAGCACCAGCGCCTCCTCCGCTCCCCGACCCTCCTATGGAAACCCAGCCGTTCATGCGCGCACCCCGCATTCCTTCTCAACGATGTTCGCAAGCGCTCCGATCACGCGCGCATTCTTCTTGTGCACGCGCCGAATCCCCAGCCCCTCGAGAATGTCGCCGCATAATTTCGCATCCGTGCCGATCGCCCCCATAACGTCACGGCCCAAATACGATCGCGCCTCTTCCATCGACACAACGCCTCGTCCTTTCGCGGCGGCTGATGGTGCCACGCACACCACTGCGATAACGGGCCCTGGAGCACCGCGCAACGGCTTCCATTCCTCACCGATGCGCGGCGGTTCCTGAGCATGAGCCGCACTGCGCTCGCCATTGCGCTCCAACCATTCAATATGCGCTTTCGCCCGTGCAAGCCCCAGCACGGTCAGCTCGGCGACGACGATGTGTGGCGCTTCAACCAATGCAGGCACCGTTTCGATTGACGTGCCATACGAAGCGTCGACGATCACCAGATCCTCGACTTCTGCCAGCGACCTTACAGCCGCCTGCATCTCGAACCATGCCGGTTCATTGCCCTGCCAACAGTTGTAGGCGAGCACGTCCACACCCTCCCACGTCGGCATTTGCCGGCGCAATGCGCTTCCGTCCAGTTGGCCTAGAGGCGCATGCACGTCATGCCATCGGGAACCCGTCTCGTGTTCGATGCCCAGCAGCACATCCACGCAGCCTCCGCCAGCGCGAATGTCGGCGTCGACCAAAGCGCAGTCGTGGTCGCGGTGGCTCAACTCGCGTGCCAGCAGAGCCGCCAGCGTCGTCGTGCCCACGCCTCCGCTTGCGCACGAAAGCGTGACGACGTTCTTGCATGGCACTTCGGTATCGCATAACGGCAACTGCCTGCTCTGCGTTCCACCGCGAGTCCGTTCCCGCGCCGGTTCCATCACGATGTGCGAGGGCGCATACAACCGTTGCTGCGATGATTGCACTCCAACCCCAACGTTCTGTGCCCTAGGCGCAATATGTTGCGCGCGAGAGCACACGGCTGCACTTCGCTCAATATCGCTGTACCCATTGCCACTGTGCCTATTGTCGCTGCGCCTGACGCCGCTCTGCGCATTGAGTGACGTTGCCACTCCGCTCATCTGTGCGCCCTGCCGTTCTCGCAGCTGCTTCCGCATTACCGGCGAACTCGACTTAGAGCGATTGTTCTCACGCGTGGCAACCCGAGGAGGTCGCACGACGCTGCGAGTAGCTGCTTGCGCGAACGGCAGTGCAACGCAGCCATTGCCGAACGCGGATTCTAGTGAAATCTGTGTATTCATAGCAGCATTGAACGTGCCACGCGCACTCGAAGCAAGCCATTCCAGCCACTGTGGTCGGAGGACGAGTTATCCACATTGCGGGTCGCCAGCAATGTGGATAATCCCTTACACCAATTAATCACAAAAGTCAAGATTTTATAGCAAAATAAATCACTTTTTGAGCAAAATAAAGGAGGCTCGCATCTCTGCGAGCCTCCCTACAAGTCCAACGAGGCAGAATCTCTGCACAACCTCATCGTCGTGACGGTAAGTCTTTCCAATACCCGCCCAACGTAATAATCTTGCTGATCATATACTTTTTGTGGGTCTGCTCTTCAGTTGTCCTTGTAGTTGCAATTATGCTCAGTTTTTTGAATGCGCAAGTCATCACCAGGCCATATTCGACAATCTCAAGTCATGTTGCCTTTTGTCTGATCGTGTTCAATACTCCACGCAAAACAACATGAAAAAGACATCTTCTGTGCTGTTTCCAGCTCGAAATGTTCACTCAAACAAACTTTGTGAAGACTATTCGGCGTGTCGCTCACCCACCGCCGAAAATCGCACAGTTCACCGAACACTCCATGTTCGAAACCGTACACTGAATTGTTTGTTCGCAAGCCCACACCTCACGCTTTGCGACCGACATATACATCGCATGCAAAACAAACAGCCTTTTCGCAACACGCGATAATCAGTCGAAATCGTTCGAATAGTAAACAAAGTGCACGTTATTTCGCACAGATGGTGCATTTTCACAGTGTTCGTCTTAAAGTAGAGACATGTCACAGATTTTCACCGCACCATCGAAGGCGATTTTGCGCAGCCAGATAGCCGAGCATATCGCCGAAACCGACAAAAGCGACAAGCGCGAAGCCCACGAGGGAGAGCTTCCGCTGCCTCCAGACCGATTCTTCGACCGCGAATTGAGCTGGCTCAAGTTCAACAAGCGCGTGCTCGAGCTTGCACAAGACGAATCGATTCCGATCATTGAGCGCGCCAGCTTCGCCGCGATCTTCGCCAGCAACCTCGACGAGTTCTTCATGGTTCGCGTCGCCGGCCTCAAGCGCCGCATCGACACCGGCATCGCCGTGACCAGCGCGTCCGGCCTGAGCCCACGTCAGCAGATGCGCGCGATCAGCGAGGAAGCGCACCGTCTGCAAGACGAACATGCGCACTACGTGGTCAACAATATTTTGCCTGACCTCGCGAAAGAGCACATCCAGCTGCTGAGCTGGGACAAGCTGACGATCGCCGAGCAGGAGCGCCTCTCCCGCTACTTCCGCCAGCAGGTGTTCCCGGTGCTCACGCCGCTCGCCGTCGACCCGGCTCACCCGTTCCCATACATCTCAGGCGGTTCGATCAACCTCGCCGTGCTCGTCGAGAACCCGACCTCCGGCAAGTCGCACTTCGCACGCGTCAAGATTCCAGACAACCTCAACCGACTCGTTCCGGTGGACGACATGACCGAAGACGAGGCCGAAGACGTGCGCTACGGCTTCATCACGATGGAGAACCTGATCATCGCGCATCTGGAAACGCTATTCCCAGGCATGATCATCAAGGAAGCACGCTCGTTCCGCGTCACCCGCAACGAAGACATCGAGGTTGAGGAAGACGACGCCGAGAATCTGCTCAACGCCATCGAGAAGGAACTGCTGCGCCGCCGCTTCGGACCTCCTATTCGTTTGGAGATCTCCGATGAGACGAGTCCGTTCCTCTCGCAGCTGCTCGCCGACCAGATGGGCGTGAGCCCCGACGAAGTGTATCGTCTGCCAGCTCCGCTCGACGCCACCGTGCTGTTCGAGCTCGGCAGCATCGACCGCCCCGACCTGAAGTTCCCGCCGTTCGTGCCGACCACGAACCGCCAGATCGCCGAAGTGGAGTCGAGCCGTGCGCAAGACATCTTCGCCGCCATTCGCGAGCGCGATATTCTGCTGCACCACCCCTACGATTCGTTCTCGACGTCGGTGCAGGCGTTCCTCGCGCAGGCGGCAGCCGACCCGAAGGTGCTCGCCATCAAGCAGACGCTGTACCGCACCTCGAGCAATTCGCCGATCATCGACGCGCTCATCGACGCCGCCACCGCTGGCAAGCAGGTGCTCGCGCTCGTCGAGCTCAAGGCTCGCTTCGATGAAGACGCGAACATCGCGTGGGCTCGCAAGCTCGAACGCGCGGGCGTGCACGTGGTCTATGGCATCGTCGGCTTGAAGACGCACTGCAAGCTCTCGCTCGTCGTTCGTCAGGAGGCTGACGGCCTGACCCGCTACTGCCACGTGGGCACCGGCAACTACAACCCGAAAACCGCACGTCAATACACCGATCTCGGCTTGCTGACCTGCGATCCGGTTGTGGGTCAAGACATGACGAAGCTGTTCAACCAGCTCTCCGGCTATGCCCCAAAGTCGAGCTTCCACCGCTTGCTGGTGGCTCCGCGCACCGTGCGCAGCGGCCTGATTCAGCGCATTCGCCGCGAGGAGGAGGCCGCTCGCGCCGGCAAAGAGGCTTGGATCAAGATCAAGGTCAATTCGATCGTCGATGAGAAGACGATCGACGCCCTCTACCGCGCAAGCCAGGCAGGTGTGAAAATCGATATCGTCGAACGTGGCATCTGCTCGTTGAAGCCCGGCGTTCCCGGCTTGAGCGAGAACATTCGCGTCCGCTCGATTCTCGGCCGCTTCCTCGAGCACAGCCGCATCTACGCGTTCGCCAATTCCGACGGCCCGCAGATCGGCGAAGGCCCTGTTTCCGGCCCGGAAGTGTGGATCGGCTCCGCTGATTTGATGCACCGCAACCTCGACCGCCGCGTTGAGGCGCTGGTGCGCATCACCGCACCTGAGCAGATCGAAGAGCTCATCAACTACGTCGACCTACAGATGGCCGACACCACGTCATCGTGGCATATGCAGTCAGACGGCACGTATGTGCGTCACTCGAAAGACGCCGAAGGCAAGCCGTTGCTCGACTGCCAGGAGTACCTCATCAAGAAGCACTCCCGCAAGAAGGTCACGAACTGACCCTTTCTCGCACGAGTTGCCCTGCTTGGGTTGCCCGCACAGTATTCGTTGTGCTGGCAACCAAGCAGGGCAACTGTATTTCTGTGCCAAAAGTACAAGTTTCAGATAATACAAACTTCTCTCTGTGTCACATGTGGCCAAGTTAACCAGTACGCAAGTTAACTGCCCCGCATAATCCACCACATGTGGGCATATTAACCCGCGCCGCAGTTAACTGATCCACAAAGTCCGCCAGATGTGGGCATATTAACTATTCCGCCGGTTAATTCGCCCACATTGCACACAACAAGCGGGCATGTTAACTTTTCACTCGGTTAACTAGACCACATATTCCGCCAAATACGCGTATCTTAAGAACTATGAGTGAGAAAAGAATTGTGGAGGCTGCAGGCGGCATTCTCTACCGCATTGTGCGCAGTATTGGATCGATGAACAAACCATTGAGCGCAGACGATGTGGAAGTTTGCCTGGTGCACCGCCCGAAATATGACGATTGGAGCTGGCCGAAGGGCAAACTCGAGCCGAACGAATCGCACAGGCACGCCGCCGTGCGCGAAATCGGCGAAGAGACGGGGTGCTCGGTGACACTCGGGCCGTTCCTCGGAGAAGTGGAATACCCGCTGTCTTCGGAGGGTAAGAAAATGCGTCACGCAGGTCAGGCGACCGCGAAATCGACGATGAAGCACGTGCAATATTGGATGGCGAAGCAGATCAGCGACGACGACACCTGGCACGTGCGCGAAGCATTCGGCCCGATTCACGCGGCGGATGTCGGCGAAATCAACGAAACGGTTTGGCTGCCGCTCGCCAAAGCGCGCAAGAAGCTCACGCATTCGTCTGACCGCGACATTCTCGCCCTGTTCGTAGACCGCGTTCAGGAGGGCGCACTGCTCGCCACACCGCTGCTACTCGTGCGCCACGCGAAAGCCGAGCCGCGCAAGCAGTGGGACGGCACCGAGTCGAACCGCCCGATCACGCCAAAGGGTGCGGCTGCGGCGTTTGCGATCAGCCGCGAACTCGCCTGCTACAATCCGGTCGAGCTCGCCACCTCGCCGTGGATGCGTTGCGTGGAAACCATTGAAATGCTTTCCTGGCAAACCAAGCGTGACATACGCGCGCTCGAACCGCTCACCGAAGACGCGTTCGCCACCGACCCCGATGCCGCATGGGTGTGCTTCTCGCAGCAGATCAGTCACGTGGCGGAAACTGGCAACACGCTCGCCATTTGCATGCACCGCCCGGTGATCGGTGGTATCTTTGAACATCTACGTGCGCTCTGCACACAAAAATCGTTGGCGAAGAAACTCGTTGCGAAGTCGCCGTACATGGCCACGGCGAACGCGCTCGCACTGTTCTTCGTGCGCACGCCAGACGGCCCGCGCATCATCGACATACAGAAAGTGACACCCATTGTCTACTAATTCCATGCATTCTGGCTCCGGTTCGATTATTTCAAGCCGCTCCTCATTTACTCACACCGGCTCGCCGCGCCCCGCGCGCCCCGGCCAGCTCGACCCCGCGCTTGCCGACAGTCTCGCCAGCGACGTCGACCCCGAGCGACTCAGTGAAATCTCGCATACTACGGCGTGGGCGTTGCTCAACCACGTGCATACGACCAACGACCCCGCCGTTGTGGAGCGCGTACTGACGCTCGTCGACCACGAAGGCGTTGACGTGATCGCCGAACTATGGAGTCACGCCGAGCCCGACTCGCTGCCAGGCGTGCTGTGGAGACTGTATTTGCTGCGCACGTGGATGCGCAAACAGCGAGATTCCATCGCCCACTTGTGGCGTCTCGGCGAGCCGGTGGCAACGTCGGCATCGGCGATCGCCGGCGTGGACCCCGCGCCCACCGAAGACGATATCGCGCGCATTGCAGACGCCATTCTCGCCGGCGCGTTCCGCGGTGATTTCGCCGTCGCGCTTGAGCGCGCCGCCGCGTTCGTCACGATCGTCTCGCTGGGATTGCGCGCGCAGGCTCACCAGTTCACGCAGCGCGCCGACTCCTCCGGCGTCGGCATCTCGCTGTCTAACGCCGATATTAAACAGCTGCGCACGCAAGCCGCGCAGATGCTACACACTGCGGCAAATCTGACGGTGACCGCCAAAGACTTCCGTCACGGCGCAGCGTTGTGGAGGCAGGGCAAGCTGGAGTAATTTGCTGTTTTTACCAAGTATTTCGCTGTTTTCGCACACAATACTGCATGCAGACGTGTAAAAACGGCGAAAGAATCTGCATAACCAGCAAATCCACCCGCAGAAACGGCGAAATATAATAATTTCGCCGTTTTGTCATATTATTTTGCCGTTTATACACAGATTTGGGCGTAATTATAGGTAAAAACAGCAAAAGTATAGCGCAAAACAGCAAAACAGCAAAACGCAACTGCGCGGTCGGAACAATAGCTCCGCGCGTCGCGGCGAACTGCATGTACAATAGAGTTCGCGTCGGGCCGTACATAGCCCCGGGCTCCGTTTTTGCCGCCGCGAGCGGCGTTTGCGCCGACAGGCGCTTTTGCGGTCCGGCGTTTTCCTTACTTCTCTTGACGCTCACATCTTATTTGCCCGCGCCAGATCTGCAAGAGATTTTGCATGGGATTTACTTGCGCCAGCCTTGCGCCAACTCGCACCGCGCATATTGCGCGCCGCACACCACACGCCGCAGCTCCACCGAACGTCATAATTCTTCACTGCGTCAACCGCGGAACAGGCAACGTCGCCCGCTATTCGAGCTATGCTAGGAAGCATGGAATTGCATGTACTCAATCATCCGCTGGTCGAGCATAAGCTCACCTTGTTGCGCGATAAGAACACCCCGTCATCCACCTTCCGCGAGCTCGTCTCCGAACTCGTCACTCTCGAAGCATACGAAGCGACTCGCAATCTCGAAGTCGTCGACAAGCCGATCGAAACTCCTGTGGCTCCTATGGTGGGCAAAGAGCTCGCCAAGCCGCGTCCGATCATCGTGCCGGTGCTGCGCGCTGGCTTGGGCATGCTCGACGGCATGACCCGCATGATGCCGAGCGCCGAAGTCGGCTTCCTCGGCATGAAGCGCGACGAAGAGCACCCGACGCAGCAGATCACCTACGCGAACCGCCTGCCCGACGATCTGTCTGGCCGCCAGTGCTTCCTGATCGACCCGATGCTCGCCACCGGCGGCACGCTCGTCACCGCGACGCACTACCTGATTGACAAGGGCGCAAAAGACGTCACCACCATCTGCATCATCGCCGCGCCGGAGGGCATCAAGTTCGTCGAGGAGAACATTCGCACCGACATCAACTTCCGCGTGGTCGTGTGCGCAGTCGACGAGAAGCTCAACGAGAAGAGCTACATCGTCCCTGGCTTGGGCGACGCTGGCGACCGTCTCTACGGAGTCATCGACTAATATTAATTAGTTAATATTCTTATATAATATTGGACAGTTACTAATAAAAGTGGCTGTCCAATATTTTTATATACATATATATAAAACTGTGCGCTGCTGAGAATACTCTCTGCAGCGCACAGCATGAGTATGCGGAAGATTTACGCGTTCACTGCTGCGGCACGAAGGCTTCGAAGATGAAGCGGTCGAAGTTCGGACGCGCGTTGTCGAGCTCATCCGACGTGCGCACAGTCCACGCGACGGCCTGAGCGCCCATCTTGCGCACCAAACGCAGCATCGCGGCGTCACCGGCGTTGAAGTTGTAGGCGATGAAGTCTGGGCGCGAAATCTCGTTGAACATCAGCTTGCCCGCCATCCACATCACCGGATTCTTCGCAAGATCAGTGTTTTCGGCGAGCTGGCCACGGCACACATCTGGATGCTGGCGCTTGTACCAGTTCATTGCGGCCGGGTTGAACGATTCGACCACATAGAGACCCTTGTAGGCTTCGAGCAGATCGGCGGCGGCCTGCATGAGCTCCTCGTCGCGGTCGCTCCACGCGCGGTTATTCGAGAACTTGAACTCCACGATGATCGGCACGCGGCCGTCGACCACGCGCAGCACATCGGAGAGCAGCGGAACGTGCTGGTAATAGCCGGTCGGCGCTTCCGATGGGGTGGTGACGAGCGGCGGGTTCTCGGTGGCGCCCGGCAGCAACGGAGACACGTCGGCGCCCGGCGCAGCCGTTGGGAACAGCGGAATGCGCACGAGCTCGTCGTAGGTCAAGTCTTGAATGCGACGCGGGTCACCGGCGACGCGCAGCAGATCCGGGTCATGCGCCACGACCACTTGATTGTCGAGCGAGAGTTGCACGTCAAGCTCAATGCCGTAGCCGGCTTCAGCGGCGGCTGCGAAAGCTGCGAGTGAGTTCTCTGGCGCGATCGGGCCCGGCTCGTCGATCGAACCGTAGCCTGCGCGCAATGCCATGCGACGTGCGAGCGCAATGTATTCGCCACTTTCTCCGGCATGCTGCTGCGTCAGCCCTGAACCGGCATCGTGCAGGCCGCGATGCGCGTAGAGCACATCCGGCAGCGTCGGCACATAGTTCTTACGCTTGTTGCCGAATGTGCGAGGCGCGATTGCCCATGCTCCCACGCCAGCGGCGATTGCGCCACCCAGCAGCACCTTTTTGATTCCATTGGCCATATTGCCCTCCTTGTGTACCATATTTGAGCCTAGCCGAATTTGCGCGCCGCCGCATCACGCTCCGCTATTCGCACTATTTCTTGCGTTTTGCAGCCCGCCTCTTGACCATGATGTCGATCACGATCCACGCTGACAGCAGGAATGCGATCACGTAGCCGAGGAACCCGACCACAGGGATGCCGAAGATGATCGGCTTCATTCCGGCGAAATAGACGATGGACGAGCCGACGAACAGGCCGACGACTATCAACGCCATCGTCAGTCGGTTCACCATGTCAGAGAGCTGGCTGAGCGGTTCCTCAGAGCCCACGAAGTCGAGGTTCATGCGCAGTTCGCCGCGTGTGAGCATGTGCAGCGCGGTGTTCGCCTCGGTGACTGCTTTGAGACCATTGTGCACTGCCTGCTGCCCTTCGATGCCCAGTGATTTGAGCTCGGATTTAGCCACTTCGATAGGCGATTTCGACGTTTCGATGTGCTGCGAGATGATCTCGATCATGTTGACGTTCGGAATGAACTCGTCGAGCAGACCTTCCAGCGTGACGAGCGCGCGTCCCACCGTGGTGACCGAGCTGGGGATTTCAATGCCGTGCCTACGCGCCATCTGCGTGAGCGAGGCGAGGAACGCAGCCAAATCGAGGTCGGCGAGATCGACGGTGCCGAATTCTTCGATGATGCTGTCGAGATCTCCGAGCAGCGACGGGTAATCCGCTCGCTCGGCGTCTGCTCCGGCGAAGCGGAGCAACGCATCCGCGAGATCCGAGGAGTTCTGCTTGGCGACGGCGAACAGCATCTGCTTCAGCGCGGCGCGGGTGCGTGCGTCGAGACGGCCGGTCATACCGAGGTCGAGCAGTATTATTTTTCCGTCGCGAATCTCAATATTTCCAGGATGCGGGTCGGCGTGGAAGAAACCGGCGTCGAGTATCTGCGACGCGTAGTTGTCGACGAGTTTCGTGCCGATTTCCTCAAGCGAATAGCCGTCATCGGTGAGTTCGCGTGTGTGCGAGATCGGAATGCCGTCGACGTATTCCATCACGAGCACGTGCTCGGTGCACAGGTCGGTGAACGGCGTCGGGCAGTCCATATATGCGTAATGCGAGCAGAATCGTTTGAATTCAGCGAGATTTCGCGCCTCATTGAGGAAGTTCGTCTCTTCGTCGAACGTCTCCCAGAGTTCTTCGACGACGCCACGGAAGTCTACGACCTGCGAATTGTGCATGATGTGCGTCGCACCTTTCGCAAGTGAGCGCATGATGGAAATATCTTGCGCCATCGTCTCGCGCACACCCGGCCTCTGCACTTTCACGGCAACGTCTTCGCCGGTTTTCAACGTTGCGCGGTGCACTTGCGCCAGTGAAGCCGAGCCGAGCGGCGTCGTATCGATATGTTCGAAAATTTCTTCCAACGGCCGCTGGTATTCGTTCTCCAACGTTTCGAGCACCACTGCATATGGCATCGGATCCGCGTCGGCGCGCAGTCTCGACAGCTCCGAGCAGAACGCTTCGGGCAGAATCTCCGAGCGCATCGACAGGATCTGCCCCACTTTGACGAAGGTCGGGCCGAGTGCTTCGAACATCAGGCGCATTTTCACCGGCGTCAGCCCGCGCCACGCGTCATATTCGAGCGCGATTTTGCCGATCTGGTTGAGTCGCTTGACTTTGCTGCGGCGCGTCAGATGGTATTCGCTGGAAAAATCGCGTTTGCGCGCGCCGAATAAGCCGATCGTCTCTTCGTCGTCGGCGGAACGCCGCGCGAAATCAACGGGAACGTCGTGCGTGTGCATGTCGGATGTTTCGCCCGCTGACGTGCTTGCGAGCGCGGCCTGCGCGGTGGCGACGCTGTCTGATTCACCGCTGTCTGATTCACTGCTTTCCGTTGCATCGCTGTTCGCCGTGCCGCCGGCCGTTTCGTCACCGGCAGCTTCACTAGAGGCTTCGCTACCTGTAGCTTCTTCGCTGCTTGCGGCTTCATCACGCTCCACTTCGTCGCCGAGCTGCAGAATCCGCTCGGATTCCTCGGTTTCCACGTCGGCGCGCAGCTTGTTGTCACGCGCGTTATCGAACGCCGCGCCGTCGCTGTGCGCCTCCTGATTTTCGAGCTTATTGCTCACATCGATCAGTTGCGCGGTGTCGCGGCGTTCCTCACGCTCGAGCTTGTGCTCGTCGTGCGCGCGCTCCCGCCGTTCCTTGCGCTGCTCGGCTTCCTCGCGGCGCACGTCGTGCTCGAGCTCGCGCCGCTCGCTCTGCTTGCCGCGCTGCCGTTCGGGCGCGCTCTGCTCACCTTGCGCATGCTGCGCAGGCTCGTTCGCCGCATTGTTTTCGCTGTGTGAATCGCTTGGTTTATTCATGCCGCTGCTCAGTCAACCCGCCGCGTGTGTTGAAAAGATACTGAAAATACTGGTCTGCAAACATGCGCCGCCCACATGAGGCGGCGCAATATTCGATCAGATTGAAGATAGAGAAAAATTACTTCTCGGAGTCAGACTGCTCGGCGGCATCTTCGCTCGAAGTGTCTTCGCTCGCGGTGTCTTCCTTGAGATTCTGCTCTGCCTGGTTGCGAAGGCCAGCGGCTGCGTCACGCACAGTGTTGGTGGCTTCGTTTGCCTTGTCTTTGAGCGAGGTCTTCTGATCGTTGGCCTTGTGTGCGAGCTCAGAGTTGAGCTTCTTGCCCTGCTCGACGGTCAGTTCGCCGCGCTGCACGAGATCGTTGATGATTTCCTGACCCTTGTCTGCGGTGGTCGCGATGGCGCCAACGCCGGCGAGGAAGATCTTGCGCAGGCCTTCGCCGAAGTCTGGGAACACATTCTTGTTGTCGTCGCTCATAGTACCCTCCTAGGTTAAACGTTGACTCCAACTCTACACTCTTGCGGCTTTCGACACCGTACGCCGTCACCGTAAATATTCACGAGCATTATCGAAAAACAGTGTTACCGCGGACGGGACGCTGCGACTTCGCGCGCACGAGCTGCGGTTTCGTCAAGGTGCGCAAGCTGCTCGCGCGTTTCGTCGGTGAACTGCGGTGCAAATTCGCCGTAGCGACGCTCGGCGGCGGCGCGAATCAGAAAATCGCTGATCTTCGGGTTCTTCGGCAGCAGCGAACCGTGCATATAGGTGCCGATCACATGGTTGACGAGCGCGCCTTCGGTGTGATCCTCACCGTTGTTGCCGGTTCCCTCGCCGTCCACATGCCCCAGCGGGGCGACACCTTCACGCAGGAAAGTCTGGCCGGAGTGGTTCTCGTAGCCGATGATGTCACCGAAAAGTTCGGAGTGCTCAACGAGATTTCCGATCATGCGCACATCGCGTCCGACCGTGTATGAGCGAATAATCGATATGCCTTCGAGCTTCGTGCCGTCAACCGTCTCGAAATATTCGCCGAAGAGCTGGTAGAGTCCACAGATCATCAGCATCGGCACGCCGTCATCCGCGAGCTCGTGCAGCATGTCTGCGCGGCGGAACAGGTCTTCGATGATCTTTTCTGGCCGGTGTCTTGACCGCCGCCGCCCAGAATGATGTCGGCGTGATCTGGCCATGCGTCGTTCTGGTTCACGGCGTGAATGCGCGGCTCGTAACCGTAGAGCGAGAGCCGGCGTTCGATGGCGAGCACGTTGCCGCTGTCGCCGTAGATGTTCATGTCTTTGGGGTATAGCGACACGATGTCGATCGGTCGTTTGCTTGCTGACTGCTCCATCTTCCCTACTTTCCAACTCCAGCGTCGGCAACGTCGGCGATGGTGCCAAGCGCGGCGCGAATGGCGAGCATAGCCGTGTATGTGCAGTAAATATGCTTTGTTGTGCCGGAATTTTCCGCAACGAACGTCTTGACCGCTTGCTCCAACTCGGTGTTTACCTGCTTCACCGGCACTTGATCGTATTCCAAGCGCAGCGCCATATCCCATGCGCGCACGCCCGACACCATCGCGACGCCCGTTTCGCGCAGGCTGGTGAAGTCGACGTCCCACAGCCAGCTCATATCACGACCATCGGCATATTCGTCGTTGATGCAGATCATCGTGTCGGCGTCATCCGGCGGGAACGAGGCGAGCGCAAGGCGGAAGCCCATCGGGTTCTTGACGAGCAGCAGTTCAACCGGCGTGCCGTTCACGTCGATTTTCTCGCCTCTGCCGAATGCTGGAGTCACGTCTGCGAGTGCGTTGATCAAATCCTGCGGCGTCGCGTCAGCGAAATGTTCGGCGCGTGCAGCGAATTCCTTTGCGCGCGGCGAGCCCACCGAGCCAAGCACCGTGGAATCGTGCAGAATCGCGTTCGGTTCACGCAGATCGCGTTGAATCGCGCGGATCACCGTGAGTGCGGCAGCTGCGTTGAACAGATTGTAGACGCCTTCGAGCTTGACATCGGAAGCGTATTCTTCGCCGTCTATCAGCAGTTGCGCGTGGTGGTCGCCGACACCGGTGAGCAGCACGTCGGCGTGCACGGAATCGGCGGCATGCACATTGTGGTCGACGTCGATAATCTGCTCGTCGGCGTGCACATCAGTGTCAGCTGACTGCACGGCGAACGTCGTCGTCATGTCGTCGTCCGTCGGGAAATAGTGGCGCAACGATTCATCGAGTCCGAAATATTCGGTACGTGCGCCGACTTGCACGAGATCGTGCAGCTTGGCGATGCGCGGATCCTCACGGTTGAGCACAACCGCATCCGTCGTGTTCTCCGCAACATGGCCGAGCAAACGGGCTGTGTTGTCGATCTCGCCGAAACGGTCGAGCTGATCGCGCATCACGTTGAGCAGCAGAGCATAGCGCGGTTTGATCTGCTCGACGAAGTGCACGGCGTATGCCTCATCGAGTTCGAGCACGGCGATGTCTGCGTCGAGCCTACCGTTGAGCGGCATCTCCGTGAGCATCGACGAGACGACTCCGCGCGTGAAATTCGAACCGGTCGGGTTGGTGAACACGCGCAATCCCAACGATTCGAGCATCGTGGCGACCATGCGAGTCGTTGTGGTTTTGCCGTTCGTGCCGGAGACGAGCACCACGCCAAGCGGCAATGTGCTCAATGTGCGGCGGAGGAACGTGGGGTCGAAACGTTCCACCACTTTGCCGGGGAACGCACTGCCGCCGTGGTGGAGCAGGCGCGACGCCCAGCGCACCGATTTGCCGACCAGCGGCGTCGCGAAACCATACCAAGGCGCGTGATCCTGTGCCATACTGCCTCTTTTCAAAACGTATATCTCTCTATTTCTACACGACGCCGTGCTCGTTTATTCGCGAGCTGGTTGCCGGCCTCCAATCAGCTGCCAACCAGCCATCAATCATCTGCCGACTGTGTGAGTCTCAGACCTCGCGGCTCATGTCGCGGAAGCGCGAATATTGGCCTTGGAACACTAAGCCGAACGTGTTGGTAGGACCATTGCGGTGCTTCGCCATGATGATGTCGGCCTCGCCTGGGCGATCCTCTTCGTTGTAGAAGTCGGGGCGTGCACCAGGAACACCACGTCGGCGTCTTGCTCGATCGAGCCGGACTCACGCAAATCGGAGAGCTGCGGCTTCTTGTCGTTACGCATTTCCGGGCCACGGTTCAGCTGGCTCAGCGCCACAACCGGCACTTCGAGCTCCTTAGCCAGCAATTTGAGCGCACGCGAGAAGTCAGACACCTCCTGCTGGCGACTTTCCACGCGTTTGCCGGAGGTCATCAGCTGCAGGTAGTCGATCACGACGAGCTTCAAATCGTTCGTCTGCTTGAGTCGACGGCACTTCGCGCGAATCTCCATCAAACTCATGTTCGGTGAATCGTCTATGAACAGCGGGGCGTCGTTGAGCTTCGAATAGAAGTTGTTCAACGTGTTCCAACGGTTCGGGTCGATGTCGTCGGGGTTGCGCAGTGCTGCGAGCGGAATGCTCGTTTCCGCCGAAATAATACGCTGCGCAAGCTCCACTTTGCTCATTTCCAAGCTGAAGATGATCGTCGTATCGTGGTTGTGAATCGCGGCGGAACGCGCGAAATCCACGCCGAGCGTCGACTTGCCCATGGCGGGGCGGCCGGCGACGACGATCATCTGACCGGGCTGCAAGCCTTTCGTCACGTCATCGATTTCGCGGAATCCTGTTGGCACGCCGGGCTGCAGCTCACCTTTTTGGATGCTGTCGATCTGCTCGAGCGCGTCGGAAACCGCGCTTTGCACCGAAGCATAGTCCTGATGCACGCGGCCGGTGCTCATCTCATACACCTCGGCCTGCGCCATGTTGATCACATCCTGCGCCTGCGAGCCTTCGGCGTTGTAGCCGAGCTGCGCGATCTTCGTGCCGGAGACGATCACGCGGCGCAGCAGTGCGCGCTGATGCACGATTTCCGCATAATATGTCGCGTTTGCAGCTGTTGGCACCGAAGCGATGAGCGAGTGCAGGTAGTCGATGCCACCCACTTTGTCGAGCTCGCCGGAGTCGTTGAGCGCGTTGGCAACGGTCACGGCGTCGGCGGGTTCAGAGGCGGCGAATTTGTTGATGATCGCCTCATAAATCGTCTGGTGCTTCGGTTCATAGAAATCGGAAACCTCGATCATCTGCGAAACCTCGCCGATCGCGTCTTTGCTCATCAGCATGCCGCCGAGCGTCGCCATCTCCGCAGCGTCGTCGTGCGGTGGAGTGCGGTCGAACAGCGAAGTATCGTTCACATCATTTTCAGAGAATCCGTCAGCCATGAGTTCGATTATATGTGTGAGCCCCATGCTGCGGAAGAGGTCGCACACTCCGCTCGCGTGTTCTAGGGCGTGTACGGCGTGTACTCGAGTTTTGCATAGAATTTCACTCTCAGTTTCCCAGAAAAGTTCAATGTTTGCAGCGAATTTCGCCAATGGGTAGTCACACGCGACTTTGCGGACGAGAACCGTTACTGTATGTGGGTAATCAACACGTTGACAGGCAATATGAACCTGAGCGAAGGGCGGAATATGAACATTCTTATTATCTACGCGCACCCGAATCACCAGAGCTTCAACGGTGCGGTGCTCGAGCAAGTGCAGAATAATCTTGGCAAACAGCACACGGTGAAAACAATCGATCTGTATGCCGAACATTTCGATCCAGTGCTGTTCTTCGACAAGGAGCATCGTCGCCGCGACCTCGCCACCGACCCATATACGAAGAAATACCGCGATCTGATCACGTGGGCGAACGAGCTGATCTTCATCTTCCCAGTGTGGTGGGGCGGCATGCCTGCCATTCTCAAAGGATTCACCGACCGCGTGTTCGTGTCTGGCTGGGCATACAAGGGCAAGAAGATCGGCATGGAAGGCAAGCTGGGCGGCCGCCGCGCATGGATCATCATCTCGCACGACACCCCGCGCATCGCCGTGCCGTTCATGCCCGACTACGGCAGCGTGCTCAAGAGGCAGGTGCTCGGCAACTGCGGCATCAAGCCGTGCCGCATCACGCATTTGACCCCGCTCAAGAGCAGCACGCTCGAGCAACGTCAGAAGATGCTCGCCAAAGTCGGGAAGCTGGCGCGCGAAGTCTGATCCGTCTGAGTATTGCACCGTTCGCGCACGCCGCTAGAGCGCGAGCAGCGCATACAGCAGAAGCATCATCACCGCTTGCACGATGAGGGCGGCGGCGATGATCGACAGCACGATTTTGCCGACGTGCTCGCGGGCGCGACGCACGTCGGACGTCGTGCGATCGCGGTCGAACAGCGCCGCTCCCGCGATCAGCAGGCCGCACCCGGCGAGTTCGACCAGCGCGGTCACCCAGAACAACCAATGCGTGCGGTGCATGGAGTCGATGAGCAGCGTGCGCCACCCCTCGGTGAACATCGACAGCGCGATGGGCGCTACGAGCAGAACGCCGATGCAGAAAAGCACCACCGCCACAATACTGGTGCGTTCATCGTGTGCCATCTGCTCGTCCTCCGCCACGCGTCCTCCATTCTGTGCAATGTGTTTTGTGCAGCATCATCTCGCACAACTCTATTTATTTAATCATCATACTAAGTCTGTGCTGTGATCATTGCCTCTTATTTCAGTTCTTTTAGGCAACGACGCTTGTTATGCACATATCACTGTGAATAATATTTGATTATTTATGCACCATCTCCGGTGGATAACTCACTGAAAGTTATCCACAAAATGCTAAGTTATGCACATTCTGGGGATAACTATGTGGAAAACCCTGTATGTTGTGCACAATCTCTGTGCGCGCGTGTGGACAGCTCTCCCCTTTTTCCGACCAAACTATATACGAGACATTTGGAGAGTATTGTGCGGCCAATATATATGGTCGCAAGGTGGCATCAGATTGCAGCGACTGGAAGATGGTAGCGCGCGGTGGCAGCCATCGTCGTGACGAGCTGCGCGCGCCACTTGCTCCAGCCCACGGTGTTGGAAATCGTTTCGCCCGAAGTTGCGCCAAGCGACGACATGTCGGCCTTCGTCAGCGCGAACAGCATGTCGAGCAGCAGCGGATCGTGGTTCACGCGCGCGGCGAGCTCCGCGCCCACCGCTGGATCGTTCGGATTGCGCGTCGCCGCGAAATCCGACAACGTGAGGTGTTCGCGCACGAGCAGGCGCACCCAATCGACTGTCTGCGCGTCGAATCCCATGCGCTTCACAATGGCGGCCGCATGCCGCGCACCTTCTTTCGCGTGATCGGTGACGCCGGGGCGCTTGCCGATGTCGTGCAGAATGCCGGCGAGCAGCAGCGCGGTGTAGTGCGCGTCATCGAGCTCGCCGCCAGTTTCCGCGGAATTACTCAGTTTCGGCCGCTCGCGTGTCAACTGACTCGTCACTTCGAGCATGTGGCGGTCGATTGTGTATCTGTGTGCGGCGGACGCGCTCGGCCGGTTGCGAATCGCGTCCCACTCCGGCATCAGACGCCCTGGAATCCCAACAAAATCAAGCTCTTCCCACACTTGCGGCAGATTACTGCCCGACGCAAGCAGTCGCACGAACAACGCGCGGGATTCCGCAGTCCACGCGTTATCTCGAAGTGGCGCGCGGCGCAGATTCGTCAGCGTCGATGTGTTGATCGGCAGACCGCGCTCACCAGCTGCCGCCGCAACGCGCAGCGGCAGCGCGGTGTCAGCGCGCGCGTCTGCCTCCGGCGCGAGCACTATCTCACCTTCGTGCACGGCGACGCCGTTCGCCACGATTTCGAATTTCGGCGCTTCGCGTTTGCCGCCCGCGCGCGGTTGCAAGATCTGGAAGAACGAGAACCGCGGTTTCTCGTGCCGCAGTGTGCGTTGCGCGCGTGACGCCGTGGAGTCCAGCGAAAACGCGATCGTGCGGCTCACACTGGCGAGCAGCGTCTGCAAATCATCGATTGATTTCGCCGCGCGCTCCTTCTCCGGCAGCGTCGGGTCGGCGAGCCCGAGCATTGCGGCGACCTGCGGCTGGTATTGCGAGAGCAGGCGATTCGTGTCTTTGCGAGCCACGAGATGAATGGCGTCGCGCACGTCGAGCAGTTTCTCAACGGCGCGATCATATCTGCCGTGCGGACGGTCGGCGAGCCACGACGCCGAAAGCGCAGACAGCAGCACGGTGTCGCGCAGTCCGCCGCGCGACTCTTTGATATCGGGCTGATTGACCGACGAGACGCGATCGAAGCGTTGCAAGCGAACGGCTGCGGATTCGAGCAACTCAGGCAGACGCTTACGCGCGGCTTTGCGCCAGCGTTCCAGAATCGATGTGGCTGTAGATGTGATGAGCGCTGCGTCTCCGGCGACTGGCCGCACATCGAGCCAGCCCATTGCGGCGGGCAGATCGTGATCAGTCACCGACTCACATTGTGAACGCGTGCGCACCGAGTGGTCGAGATCGAGCCCGCTGTCCCAGAGCGGATACCACAGATGATTCGCGAACTCAACGAGTTGCGTGTCTGTAAGCGGCGCGTGATCGTCGGTTATCAGCACGAGATCCAAGTCGGAAGACGGGCCGATTTGCCCGCGCGCGAGAGATCCTACCGCCGCGAGTCCGATTCCGGTATGCGGAATCTCGAATGAGACGGCAACCTCTGCATCATGCCATAGTTGCGCGAGTTCGCGCATCGCCAGCTCGGTGCGAGCCGCGCGCTTTGCTGCGCCGTCGCGGTAGATGCCGTCTGTGTCGGGCTGACTGAGCTCGAGAAACTGCTGTTTCAATGTGGTGATTGGCATACACTACTCATTTCTCTCGCACGGCTGCCGCACATGACTCATATATATATTGGTCGCGCATATGCGAAGTCCCCGCTGCGCAGAGCACATGGCAAAGCGCGAGCGGGGACTTCAATCGGTCAGATGGCGGCGGAACCGGTTTCGCCGGTGCGCACACGAACCACCATGTCGAGCGGCGCGACCCAAACCTTGCCATCGCCGATCGTGCTGGAGCCAGCGGATTTGACGATCACGTCAACCAGCGTCTCGGCGTCGGCATCGTCTGCCAGCACTTCCACGCGAACCTTCGGAATCAGGTCGACGGTGTATTCGGCACCGCGGTAGATCTCGGTGTGCCCGCGCTGGCGGCCGTAGCCGTTCGCTTCGGAGATCGTCAGTCCGTGCACGCCTGCGGAAGCCAGCGCTTCCTTGACGTCATCGAGTTTGTGTGGCTGAATGATTGCGGTAATAAGTTTCATCTCACTTCATCTCCCTGATAACGGAGCTGGCGGTGCCAGCGAAATCGTATGCGCGTTCGCCTTGGTCTGCCAAGTCGATGCCGGCGACTTCCTGAGCCTGCGTGACGCGCCAGCCGATCGTCTTCTCGAGGGCGAAGGCGATGATCGTCGTGATCACTGCGGAGAATGCGATGGCGATGAGCGCGATGATCACCTGCACGCCGAGCTGGTTCCACTTGCCGCTGTAGAAGAGGCCAGTGCCTTCCATGAAGAAGCCGAGCAGCACGGTACCGACCAAGCCGCCGACGCCATGCACGCCAACGACGTCGAGGGAATCGTCATAGCCGAGCTTGAACTTGAGCGAGCAAGCGAGGCAGGTCACCACGCCGGCGATTGCGCCGAGCACGATCGCCCAGATCGGAGACACCACGTCTGCGGCAGGGGTGATGGCAACCAAGCCGGCGACGATGCCCGAGGCAGCGCCCATTGCCGTGTAGTGCCCGGTGCGAATCTTTTCGGTGAAGCCCCATGCGAGCATTGCGGCGGCCGCGGCGAGCGATGTGGACACCCAAGCGTAGCCGGCGGTGCCGTTTGCGGCGAACGCGGAGCCTGCGTTGAAGCCGAACCAGCCGAACCACAGCAGGAACGCGCCGAGCATCACGAACGGAACGTTGTGCGGGCGCATCGGTTCGGTGCCGAAGCCCTTGCGCTTGCCAATAATAAGCACAATGATCAGTGCGGCGACTGCGGCGTTGATGTGCACAACGGTGCCGCCTGCGAAGTCGTGAGCCTGAGCGCCGAGAGCCTGAGAGATCGGGCCGTCGGCGGAGAGCAGGCCGCCGTTCCACACCATGTGAGCCATAGGAGCGTAGTCGAACGTGATCCACAGCGCCACGAAGATCATCCACGTGCTGTACTTCACGCGTTCGGCGATCGCGCCGCAGATCAGCGCGACGGTGATCATAGCGAACGCCGCCTGGAATGCGACGTCGACGCTGACCGGGTAGTTGTTGCTGTTGTTTGCGGCCGATGTGAAGACGCCATCTTGCGCGACCATCGTGTCGCGAAGCAGGAAGCCGGTCGCCGGGTCGCCGAAGATGCCGCCGATCGAGTTGCCTGCGTAGGCGATCGACCAGCCCCACAGTCCCCAGATGATCATCGTCACCGAAAGCGCGGCCGCCTCCATGATGAGCATGTTGAGCACTGCCTTGGCGCGAACCATACCGCCGTAAAACAGTGCGACGCCCGGAGTCATCAGAAACACCAGGCAAGCACAAGTTAATATCCACGCGGTGTTACCGGAATCAAGCTGACCCATGTGCCACCCCTCTCTTGTCTTTCTCTTTTGTGTTCGTTCTCGTTCGGCTGCTGTGCTGCTCGAACGAGTTCGGTTTCTCGCCCGCGTTCGCGAGCTGACAGTTGTTATGGAACGCCCGCCGAGTTTTGAAAAAGTTACGGCCGATTACGAGCGTGTAACCTTTTCTTGCGTCTGCGCGAACTGCTCCGGTTCGCTGATGTGTGGCTTGGCAGTTCCGCCGTGCTACCTTAGCATGCGATTTTCAAAGCCAAACCTGCGAAGAAATATTTCAGATTATTGTCTGTAAACACTAGGTTTCGTCAATACAAAATGCTGCCGAACAATAATTCATATTATTCGGCAGCAGATTGCGCAGTGAGATGCTGAGATCTCAGTCGCCGAGGATGCCGTCCACGAAGGATTCGGGGTCGAACGGCGCCAGATCGTCGGGGCCTTCGCCGACGCCGACGAGTTTGACCGGCACGCCGAGCTCCTTCTGCACCGAGATGACGATGCCGCCCTTCGCCGAGCCGTCGAGCTTGGTGAGCACGACGCCGGTGATGCCGATCGCTTCGGCGAACACCTTGGCTTGGGTCATGCCGTTCTGCCCGGTGGTCGCATCGAGCACCAGCAGCACTTCGGAGACTGGGAGGTTCTTCTCGGTGACGCGACGGATCTTACCGAGCTCGTCCATCAGATTCGCCTTGTTCTGCAAACGGCCTGCCGTGTCGATGATGAGCACGTCAACGCCGTTTTCCTTGGCTTTCTCGCTGGCTTCGAATGCGACGGAAGCGGGATCGGCGCCTTCGCGGTCGGAGCGCACAACCGGAACATCCACCTTCGCGCCCCAGGTTTCGAGCTGGTCTGCTGCGGCGGCACGGAATGTGTCGGCTGCGCCGAGCATAACCGACTTGTTCTCGGAGACGAACAGGCGGGCGAGTTTGCCGGCCGTGGTCGTTTTGCCTGTGCCGTTGACGCCCACCATGATGATGACGCTGGGCTTCGTGGCATCGGGCTTGTTCGCCTCAAGACGGCGATCCATGTCGGTGCCCACGAGGTTGAGCAGTTCGGAGCGCAGCGCATCCTTGAGCTGTGCCGGGTCGTTCTCGCCGGTCACGCGCGCGTCGGTGCGCAGCTTGTCGACCAACTGTTCCGAGGCTTCCGCACCGACGTCGGCGAGCAGCAGCGTGTCTTCAACGTCTTCCCAATCGGCTTCCGAGAGGTTGTCTTTGGCCAGAATGTTGAACAGCGCTTTGCCGAACGGGTTGCTCGACTTGCTCAGGCGTTCGCGCAGCCGTTGCAGGCGGGTCTTCTCGCCGGCAGGCTTTTCGATCGTTTCAGCAACAGGAGTGGGCTCTTCCACAACCACGTTGAGGTCTTCAACCACGGAATCGGCTTCAGGTGCCGCTTCGCCGGGCACTTCTTCCGGTTCAGCGAGCTTCGGCGGATTTTCCGCCAACCTCTGCTGTTCCTCGTGTTTGAGCTCTTCGGCGGTTATCGGCGCTTGAGCCTCGATCGCCTCTTCGTTCGAGCGTTTGGCAGCTTCAGCCTTGCGTTCGGCTTCCAAGCGTGCGTCGGCCTTCGCCTTCGCAGCCTCTTCCTTGGCGTTCGAGGCGTGCTCCAGCCTCTCAATATTCTTCTTGCGTGAGCGATCCATCCAAATGCCGCCGAGAACCAGCAGCGCGGCGATCACTATGACGACAATAATGCCGTATACCATATTCGTATCCATGCTTTCAGGGTAGTTCACAGGTTAGAGCAGAAGCGTCAGCCCTCGTGAGACAATGGAGAATATGGCTAATGCGTCGAGAATGTCTTCATATCAGCGTCGAGAACAACTCATTAGAATCGGTCGTTCCCTCTTCGCCTCCAAAGGTTTTGAAGCGGTGAGCGTCGAGGAAATCGCCGCGACCGCCAAAGTCAGCAAGCCAATCGTCTACGAGCATTTCGGCGGTAAGGAAGGGCTCTACGCGGTCGTCGTCGACCGCGAGATGCGCACGCTCAACGAAACGTTGCTCGCCGCGCTGTCTGACCACGACGTGCATCCGCGGCAAATCGTGGAACGCACCACGCTCGCATTGCTCACTTATATCGAAGAGAACGCCGAGGGGTTCCAAGTGCTCGTGCGAGACTCCCCGACCACAGACCCCACAAGCTCGTTCTCGTCACTGCTCGGCGATGTGTCTACGCGCGTCGGGGAAATCCTCGAGGAATGGTTCAAGAGGCAGAAGCTGCCGTCGAAGAACGCGCCGTATTATGCGCAGATGCTCGTGGGCATGACGGTCTACACCGGCCAATACTGGGCGGATCAGCGCAAGCTGAGCAAAGAGCAGCTGGCCGCGCTCATCGTCAACCTCGCGTGGAACGGCTTGCGAGGCATGGAAGCCAAGCCGGAACTGCGCTTTGAGGGCGCGAAGGCGAAGAAGGCGCGCGAAAAAGAGGAGAAGAAGGAAGCCAAGGAACTTACCGAGTCTGCCGGTAGCTCGGCAGACTCACCGGATGAGAGCGCCGAGAACACCAAGCCTGCCGAGGAATCCGCCGGAGAGCCTGAATCATCAGCCGACTGATGCGGTTGCTTCAAGTGCCGGTGCAGAGCATCTCGCTTACGAGGAGACATTATCGGCCGATTCGGCAAGTACAATCGCCTCAAATCGTTGAAATGCCGTCACCGATACACGCGGATATGCTCAGTAATGTCTCCTCGTAAGCGAGATACGCTCACACACCATCATTCGGCGTGCAATCACCGTTATGTGAGTGACCCATATATGTGTCACTCACATATATGGGTCACTCACATCGCAATGCGCGCCGATAGCTCGCTATGTCTAGCTGAATATGCCGCATAGCGTTGCAGCGCGCGCCACTCAGTTCATCCAGTGATCGCTCATCTTGAACGAATTGCTCATCAAGTTGCTCGTCGTGTAGAGCACTTGGTTGAGCAGCTTCTGCGTGCGTGCGCGCAGCCATTCGGCCATCGCGTCGTTCGCCGTCTGCAGTTCCAAGCGAATCGCCTTGAGCCCTTCATGTGCGGAGTCGTCGGCGAGCGCGTCGGCATCGTCGCGGATCGAGGCGTCGGTGTGCGCGATGATCGCGTGACCGTGCGCCTGCACATCCTCCACGTACTGCTCGACCTCGCCGTCAGTGTCGTAGTAATGCGCGTCAGCCATCACCGCAAGCATACGGTTCGTCCAATAGAGCGAGTCGGTGGACGCGTTCGTGCCGTCGGTGTCGCGCAGGTACGCCGGCGTATCGGTGACGTTCGCGTAGAACGGCGCCGGCGTGGTGAATGCGCCGGAACCGTAGGAAATCCACATGATCGAGCGGAACGCCGGCGCAGCATACGGGCGGATCTGCATGCACACCATCTGCCCGGTGCGGTTCACACCGATCGGGCGGTAACGGTGGCGGCTTTCCGCAGTGCCGGTCGTGCCGTACGGGTCATACGGCGTGCCCTGGAAATGCGAGCCCATCAGAAAAGCGACGTCTTCGATCGTCACCTTGCTCTCCGGCTCGCGCACCCACGGAATGTCCTGCGAATCCGGGCGATACTTCGCGTTCGGCGAGTCCCAGTCTTCGCTCGGGTTGAGGTAGCGCTGCATGTACCACGCACGCGGAGTGTTGTAGATCGCGTCTTTCGTAGTCGCCGTGCCGAACACAATGCGCGGGTTCAGCTCAACTTCGTCGCGCTCCAGCGTCGGCATTGTGCGGTCGAGGTGGTTCGCGTTGATGAAATCGAGCAGATCGGCGCTGCACATGTTCATGCGGCGCTCACTGAACGCGTCGTCGAGATCGAGCGCGTCGATGCCGAGCTGATTGGGAATCGCCGCATAGCAGTCATCTGGCACGCGGCGCGCGATCCAGTGGTGCCCGCCGATCGTCTCGACGTACCAAATTTCGTTCACATCGCTGACGATGATGCCGTTCGACTCATACGTGCCGTAGTTTTCCAGCAGTTCGCCGAGTCGCGCAACGCCTTCGCGCGCGTTCTTGATGTACGGCAGCACGAGCGTGATGATATCCTCTTCGCCGAGTCCGCCCGGAATCTCCTCGTGACCGTTTTCCGCGGGCTGCAACTTGACGAGCGGATCTGCTGCGAGCACGCGCGAGTTCACGGCGATGGTCTCCGTTGCGCTCATCGCCACGTTGTATTCATTGACGCCCGCTTCGGCGAGCACTCCGCGGTTCGGCAGCACGTTCGGCACGATGCTGTAGAGGCACGGGTCCTCCGGCAGATCGAGCTCCATGTGACTGATCACGCTCTTGTAGTGCCGCGGCTGATCCTCTGGCTTCACCGCCACGAATTTCTTCGGATCATATTTGCCGCTGCCCGAGTCATCATTACGTGCGACGATCGTCGAGCCGTCATAACTTGCAGATTTGCCGACCAATAACGTTGTACAAGACATACCTATTAACTTACTCCGCACGTGCGCGCACACGGCAGGTTCAGCGCACGGCGCGTACATGTGTCCCGCGCGTGCAATGTGTTCAGTGTGCTCTGCAAGCTCTGTGCAGACTCCTGCGTAACGCGCCCGTCACTGGTCAACTTGCCGTATCTCCATAGACAACTTGACCATCTCATCCACTACCCACGTACATGTTGTCTATACTTCTTCGACAACATGAACATATTCGCGCGCATTTCAGTCATACCGTCTCAAATTCTCCGACAACTCGACCATTTGTGCGCATTGTTCTGGTCATGTTGTCGAAAATTCTGCGACAACACGACCAGACAAAAACTTCGGAATATGCGTATTGTCTAGGAACGTACGACAACATGGCTATGTACACTCCCACTAGATGCATGTTGTCTAGAGCACTTCGACAACTTGACCATTCGCAGCCTGCAAATACATGTTGTCTAAGATTCTTTGACAATATGAACATATTCGCCTGCTTCCGTGACCATATTGACTAACGCTCTTCGACAACATGACTACACAGACCACTGATTATGTGCATGTTGTCTAAAGTTCTATGACGATACGACTATGCGGGCCGCGGATTATCGTCATATTGTCTGCAAAGAGTAGACAACATGCATTGGTGATCGCCTCACTGCGCGGCATGGTTATTTCGACATATGCGAACATGCGCACAGTTTGGCAATTTCTGCTGTGCGTTGTACAATGTCTGATTGTTGCCCCTCTAGCTCAACGGTTAGAGCAGCGTCCTTTTAAGTCGTGGGTTCAGGGTTCGAATCCCTGGGGGGGCACCACCAAAGAGCTCAAAACGTTGGTATACCAACGATTTGAGCTCTTCTTCGTTTTCGCACCCATCGCCTTAAAAGGCCAAAACTGAGTATAAACCAAGTACATTTAGCGATAGAAGCCGTTATCTTCCGCCCATTCCTCCAGCTGTGATGCCGTTTCCTGCGTATGAACATACCGGGCGATATACACGTTCTCAGTGAGCTCCACATCCTCATGGCCGAGCTGGTCTCGTATCGCCAGACGCGAGGCGCCCATGCTTTCGAGAATGGTGGAACACGTCTTCCTGAAGGAATGAGAGGTTATGCGCAGGCCGGGCAGACCGAGCTTCGTCCTGCCTTCCCGCAGATGCCTGTTCAACAGGTTCTCTTCCCGAATATTGCCTGTGGGAAGCGGGAACACTAGGTCATGCGGGTTCAATGCGGGGTCTTCAGACTGCCGTTCATGCCGCGACTTCAGCCTGTCCATGAGTGCAGGCGGCACCTGTATGCGCCTGCGGCTGCATTGGGTCTTCGTATAGGGGGCTATTCTCAGACCTTCACCCTTCACGCGCTCCGCCTGCCGTTCCACCCTTATGTATCCACGTTCGAAGTCCACGCAATCCCATTGCAGGCCGCACGCCTCGCTTGCGCGCAGCCCTGTGAGGCACATGAACTTGAGCAGTTCCACTTCGTCGTTCCTCACGATCGCAGGAATGTCCTGCAACCGTTCGAACACGTAGCCCACTTTGTCGAGCGGTATCGCCTGCGCCTTCCTGTCTTCCTCGCCTTCCTTCCTGCGAAGGCTGTCGAGCTCCGAGACCGGGTTATGCGCCAGAGCTCCGTTGCGCACGGCTATGCGGAACATTCCGCTGAGTATGCTCTTGCAGGTCTTCGCCGAACTTCTGCTGTCTTCAGCCACATCGTCGATGAACCGTTGCAGCACCATGGGTGTGGCTTCCTGCACGCCCACGTTGCCAACGCCTTTCTTGATCTTCTTGATGTTCGACTTGTAGGAGTCTATGCTTCCCGTCCTGAGCGTATTCCGTTTCTCTTCCATGTACATGTCAGCGAGTCTGTTGAGTGTCATGCTCGCGTCCACGGTTCCAGCGCCCATGTCCCTGATTCGCGCGCACTTGGCCTTGAGAGCCAATTCCGCTTTCGCCTTCGACTGGGCAGTGGCGTGCAATTGCAACAGCCTATGACTGTTCGCGACGCGCATGTTGGTGTGCGCGGTAACGGTTCCGCAGTCATTGACCGTGAAGGAGATCACCCCATGCTCACCTATGGGCATACGTGGCCTAGGCATATCAAGACCTTTTCCAATCAGCAGGAGCAAGAAGCCCCAGATCACGAGCTTTCTTAATCCACCGGCGCACACTACCAGCGGCGACACCTGAATTTATTTTCGCCATCTCAGCAGCTGTATTGCCGCTTAATCCCAAATGTTCAATATCTTCATACTGAACGGCAACTAACACATAGAACCAATCATTCCGAGCATATTTTTCGGAAGCTCTTTATCGTGAAGTTCTTTAAAAATAGGGGTATCATCAACAAGAAACTCTCGCTGCACTTCTATTGGGGCTTTTTTATTGCAAATAGTCTATTTGCACCGATGAGATACGCTGCATCATTTTTCGAATACGCTGAGCAAATAGCAGATACAGAAAACTGACGTAAGTCTTTCCCTTGTATATCGTATGGCGGAATTGCTTTAAACGTTAAATCGTATAAAACATAATTGAGTGAAAGATGATCCTCTTCCGTGGTCATTTGCAGGCGCAGTAATACCAGAACATCCGACTCACGGCTTTTAATAAATCTCCATCCAGCGAATTCCGCAGCTTCACCACTGTCAAAATGTAAACCCGCTCTCTTCAAGTCTTCGGCCGACCAACTTTGCATTGGGACATCAATCCACGGATAAGGCAATTTTGCAGGCGTTCTTAAGGATGTCATACATACCAATATTACATAGTTCTCCGACTCTCAAACCTTCATCCTTAGCCCCTTTGTACTTTTCCGACACGCCGAACTGTGCTTTTTAATTTAGCACATATACTGTCGTACATCACTATATGTGCAAAATTGAAATAGCACAGATTGGAGGTCAAAGTGACGACCATCGGAGTTAAGGAGCTCGCTGAAATCATGGGCATCAGCGTTCCTTCCGTATACCGTCGCCGTACGTACATGCCGGAGACGCTGCCACCGGCAATCAAGATCGGCGGCCGTCTCCGCTGGAACAGCGACACGGTGAACAAGTTCATGGACGAACACGCAGAGAACGGAAAACAACAATGAGCATCACGACCACCCTTCGCATGATTCTTGAGGTCATGGGCACGCGCCTGCTTTGCGCCATCCAGCGCGTCAGCGAAGCCGACCCCGACGCGGCGCACGAAGCGGGCGCTTGGAACACGGCCATCACCTACGTTCGCCACGCCCTGCCCGAAACGGAAGCGGGCATGACGCGCGCCGACTGCGAAAAGACGCTCACCGATCTGGCCAAACAGTTCGACGTGCTGATCGCCAACCGGCTGGGCATGAGCCGAGACCACGGGCTGAGCCTCGCACCCGTGCTCGTATACGAACAGGCCGAACACATGGTCACGGACGCGCTTACCCCCTATCAGGACAGCCACGAACACCCCAGCGAACAGGACGCCAGCACGCAAGGCGAGGAGGAGGACAGGTTCAGGCTCGCCAAACTGCGCGCCGGACTCGACTACGCCTTCCACATCGCCGGGGCGCAGACCCTGAATGAATGCGAGGACGCCTACACGACCGTCGCCCGCATGGAGATGCTGCGCCAACTCACCGAAACGATCGACGAATACAGGAACAGGGACGAACCCGACTGCTACACGGTTCCCCTGAACATCATCGACGGCTACATGCAAGCCCTCACCGACGCGAAGCACGCGCTGGAGGCGTGAATGAGCCCGACCGAGTTCACTGAACGCTCATGCCGCCTGTTCTGCCAGCTCAACAAGGACAAGCTCGACGGGCGTGCGCGTGAGGACTACTACAAGACCGGCGACAAAGGACTCGCCACGTACACGCCGGACGAACTCGCCTACCGGGGCGACGGCATCCCCCGCACGGCAGGCGGCAACGTACTGCCATGGGTGAGCCAACTGCTCATAGAAGAAGAAAGAGAGAGGCAATGCCACAAACATTGACAAGAGAACGCCCAGCCACGCCAAGCATGGCGGGCATCGCCGGCGATCTGCGATACGGGGTGAGCCCGAATATGCGGAGCACCGCGAATGAGCACGAAACCACGGAGGCAACGGGAATCAGCCCTATCGAAAAACTGTCCCTGACACAGCTGCAACCCGACTTCTACGAGGCGCGCGATTGGACGCGGCATATCATGCAGCGCGCCGATTGGATGGGCATGTCACGCGAGGCGCTGTTGGGTGCTGTGCTCGCCGTCGTATCCAGCCGCATCCCCGCGAACGTGAAGGCGTGTCTGACCGATTGCGACGAACCGATGCCGTTGAACCTGTTCGTTAATCTGGCAGGCGTCACGGGCAACGGTAAATCGCGTGCCATCGCCACAGCGCAACGCCTGTGCCCAGACCAATCCGGGCAAGTGGCGGAGATCAATCCGGCATCCGGAGAGGCCATCTCAGCCCAGTACGTCGAACGAGTCAAGGACGGCGACGAATGGCAAGTGACGCAACGAAGAGACCGCGCGTTGATGATCTGCACGGAAACGACTCAGGTCTCCGCCCTCTCGCACCGGACGGGAAGCACCCTCATACCAGAACTGCTCAAGGCATGGAGCGGGGAGACGCTGGGAGCCACGACCAAGACGCGGGAGCTTGATCTGCGCGTCGGCGCCGGACTGTACCGACTGTCTGCGGTCTTCGGCGTGCAGCCAGCCCACGCAGGAATCTTCGTCACAGAAGGCACCGCCAACGGGTTCGCCGGACGCTTCCTGTACTTCCCCACCACAGACACCACCGTGAAAGAGGACGCGACAACCAGCAAGCCGAAACAAAAATGGCATGAACCGGAACTGCCAAACAGCCAGCAACCCGTTACGATCACCTACCCCCAAATAGCGAAGATGGCCGCATTGCGCGGCATACGCATGGGAACGGCCGGGAGGGTCAGGGACGTGGACGGCCACCGCGTCGAACAGGTAGCCCGTGTGGCCGCCATCTACGCGCTCATGGACGGCAGGACTGTAGTCACCGACGAAGACTGGAAACTGGCGGAACAAGTCGTGTCCAGATCGGACATGGTACGCGATTGGCTCTTCGATGAATACCGGCGCGAAGCCATCCGGAACGAAGCGAACAGGGTGAGCGCATCCGCGCAAGCACGCGGGGAAGCCGAGCACCAATTGTTCGAACGCTTGTCGAAACGCATCCGCAAAGCGTTGGAATACGGTTCCATGCCGCGACGCGACCTAGGGCAAAAACTCGCCAGGGACTACCGGTACTTCAGCAGTGTCATCGACCGCATGGAAGCACAAGGGGAAGTGAGGAAGTTCGAGGATGATCGCGGCCGCGTCTGCTACGAGATAGAAGATACGAACATTCTTACATGTTAAACAGTGTCAAACTGTTAAACAGCCTACTGCCATAAGGGTTCCCATGTTAAACGCCATTTGTCAAACATGTTAAACACATCCCGTGGCTGTTTAACACGTTTGACATCGGTGTTTAACATCAAACCCCTTACGGGAGTAAGGCGTTTAACAGTTTAACAGTGTTTAACATCACAGCAATCAGGAAGGAACCATGATGGGAGTCTACAAACGTCGCACGCAACGGCGAGCCACCTACGTGGAGCATTGGGCGGACAGCAACGGCCTGCCATTATGCGGGGACTTCAAGTCGTACACGCCGCTCCAGCCACTCACCTACCCGAAGGGAAGCACGAAGCCGACCGGCGAGATACTCACCGGCTGCCCGCTGTGTGAACTGGCGCGTGAATGCCGTGCCATAGAAGCCGACACCGGCCTCGCATTCCCCGACACCAACAACAAGAACCATCGCAAGACCGTTCGCAAGGACGGCACGCGAACCAACTGAAAGGAAAACCATGAACATCGACAAGAACAAGCTCGACGTCTTCCAATGGCATGTAGTCACCAATCTGGAACTGCTCAACCAACAACTAGGCACGCTGTGCAACGTCATAGGCAAGGCGGCGGGAACCATCGCGGACGCGCAGGCAGCGAACTGGGCACGCACTCCGGAGGAACTGCACGAGCTCGCCATGCGCTATCGGCAGGAATACGCGGACGCGCTCGACGCGGCAGCGGACACGTTGGCCGATGACACGGACACAGACAGGTGACGGCACGTGTACGGCAAGGCCGAGGGCTTCCACACGCGCAAAAACCACGGTTCACGTCGTGAGTTCTTCATCAACGGTCAACAGGTATCCGAAGCCGTGTACATGCGCCGTTACGCGCACGCACTGGAAAACGAACTGGACGAACTACACATCAAACTGGCGAAGATCTACGAACTGCTCTAAGAAAGGAACCACATGAGCGAGAACACTACAGACGCCACCACCATGCCCGAAACGGACACGGACACCACACAGACGGACACCACGGCCGAGCCCGGTGGGGAACGCGAGGAAGGCAAGCTCAGCCGCGAGAACGCGCGCCGACGCATCGAAGCGAAGGAAGCCCGCGAGGAAGCCGACCGGCTGAGGGCCGAACTTGACGCCATCAAACTGCAACAGGCACGCGAGGCCATCCAACGCGAACACGCCGAACTCACCGACACCATCCTCGACAAGTACGCGCCGAAGGATGCCACGGCCGACCAACTCACCCAATGGGCCGAGGACACCATCGCCTTCGTGGACGAGATCAACGAACAACGCAAGACAACCGCGAAGAAGGATGACAGCGCTTTAAAGCAGGGGCTTGCTTCATTGCGCCGCATGCATCAGGGTGGCGGCACGTACGCGGGTTCCACAACGGGCAACGGCATCAAGGACGCGGCGAACAAACTGCAACGATGACCCTTGAACCCGCAAGGGCAAACGGGTACACTGGAAAGCAGGCACGGCAACGCAGGGCGCTTGCCATCCAGATCTTTTCCAACCGCAGGGCGGGGCGAAACCAACAACACGATACAAGGTTCGCGTCGCACTGCGGTTGTCCTGTTTCCGACACCAACGACGGTGACGCGAGGACAGCAAAGGAAAATCAAATGAGTAACATCTTCACCACCACGAGCAATAAGGGAGCGTTCCCCGACTCGCAATTCACACAACCAGCCGACACCATCCCCGACGCGATAGCCCTCAACGAACTCGTGGCCACGCAAAGCGTGGTCATCGACGGCGACGCGCCACGCGTCAACATCCCCTACATCGACACCGACCCCACCGCCAACGTGGTGGCCGAAGGCGCTGAAATCAGCGAAAGCGAAGCCACGCTCAACCAGATCAGCGTAGGCACGCACAAGATCGCCATGATCATCCCCCTGTCCAACGAATCCATGCGCTACCCCGACGCGGGAACACTCGTGGGCGACGGAGCCACACGCGCCATGACCAACAAGGCGGACGCGCTCTTCCTGAGCGCCCAAGCAGACAGCACGGCGGGCACACCCGCAGGCATCGCCAACATGAGCGGGCTGAGCGAACAGGCACCCACCACGCTCACCGACCTGAGCCCCATCCTCACAGCACTCTCCACCACCACCGACAAGGGGGCGAGCCCAACGTCCATCGTCATGCGCTATAGCACATGGGCGCGCCTCATGGCACTCACAGCCAAGGACGGCAGGCCACTGGTGGAACCCGACGTGACCACCAGCGCCACGCCCATCCTGTTCAACGTGCCCGTCATCTTCAACTCGCAGACCCCCGCCGACACCATCCTGACCATGAGCGCCAAGGACGTCATCGTATCCGCGAGCCAAGTCGAATCCTCCACCAGCACGGACGCGCTCTTCACACGCGATTCCAGCGTCATGCGACTGACCATGCGACTGGGCTTCGGCATCATCCACCCCAAGCGCATCGGCAAGATCACGCTACCGGCCGTGAAATAACAGGCCGAACGTACTAGAGAAGCCGACACGCAACGGCTAAGCTAGGAATCAGCCAAGGATACTCCACTCGGCTAAAATGAGTAATAAAACGGCGAGACCCCGGAAGTTCAAGTCCTTTCACTTCCGGGGTCTTGTCGTATCCTGACCCGTCAAAGCAACGGGACAGCGTATGAACTCGATAACGAAACGTTAGCGAGACAACGTGGATAGTATCCACATTCCACCGAGCCACGGCAAACCTCGACAGTATCGAGGTTCAACCACTACACCATAGGGGTTGCCGTCCCGAAACGGCGGCCGCACACCAACCACAACACTATTGGGGTTGCCGATACCTTAACGAACCGTGACGCAAACCTCCGTAATACGGAGGAATGGCATCAAGGGAGCAGGCAAGGGGCATCCGTAGCATGGAGCACCTTCAGGCATTGCAGCGAGGAAACATTACGATTTGTAAAGTTGCAGTCACGCGCAGCAGGCGGATACCGTCGCGAACCGCGACGGAAAACACCCGACAAGACACCGGGGCGGGGAGGTGTACCCCTGCCAAAAAGCGAGGCCGCAAGGGTCTCTGGTTCTGACTGTGAATGCGTTTCAGGACTTTTTGGAAAAGGCGTGACACTTCGAATGGAATCCAGTCGGCAGTAAGGCTGAGCGGTTGAACACGACTCTTCCCGCACATGCGCCCACGTCTACGGGGTGGCGTTTCACCACCCCACTTGCACGGACATGCAAAAGGGGTGAACGAAACGTTACCCCCTTGCGACGGTGAACGAACCGTTCACCCTCCACAACGAACTTCAGAAATTCTGATGTTCATCCAAAGGGACTCGACGGCGTTTTGTCGTTGAGTAGCCTAGGGGTGTCAGCAGTAGTGACCCCTTCCAAAACCGGCGTTCCACCAGTTTTGCCCCCCTGCCGTGGCGGGGCAGCATTCCACGACCCCACCGGCTCAAGAAGCCAAAACTGCCGTTCCAACAGTTTTCAGCCGCACAAAGGGCGTCGGCTCAATCGACACCCCTAGAAGGATATAGCGTTTCACGACCCCCTTCAGAGGGGGTAACGAAACGATACCCCGCCCGCGAAGGGCATCCATACCGTGAGCGCCCCTTGCCAGCGTCAAACATCGGTATCGAGGTTTAGGGGCTGAATGCGAATGACTATAGTGTAGCCATTGCTCGGCTCACCAACCTCAACAGCATCAAGAAGCACCGACCCTAGGAAATACCTAGGCTCGACAATATCATCAGTAATCCTGATGGAATCCGGAACGCCATGACCCTAAGAAATACTTAGAGTCAGCCACACGATCTAAACCAAGGAAACGCCGAGCAGCCGCTGACCTCAAATCAGGTCAGTCCTAGAGTGAAAACTAAGTATAAACCAAGTACATTTAGCGATAGAAGCCGTTATGCAGCGTTAGTGTTTTCCTTGGAATTTCAACGTTTCCGCTATACCCCGATAGATGCCGATAGCCCGCGAAAACAGGTTCCCCTTAAGTCGTGGGTTCAGGGTTCGAATCCCTGGGGGGCACCACTAAAGAGCTCAAAGCGTTGATATTCCAACGATTTGAGCTCTATTTATTTTCGTTTATCTCCACCAATAAAACTGCAAGTATACTCATTACTCGTGAACCATCAATAATTACCTTACCCCGCCAGGAACTTACTGTCGCCAGCCTTCACATCCCACAGCACCGACCTGCATCTGACCATTATGCCTGTTTTAACTGAATTTCCTTCAGTATATTCACATAAATATTAAAATACTGATCGTTGCGATATGTATGATTGCGCACCACAAAAATTCACAACTAAAAACCCGCCCACAATTAGATGCGACATCACCAACACCAGCCTAAGTGATCCAAACTATATTTCAACAATTCACCCCATCCTGACTGCTCTCATCGCTGAGGAAGATACTCTCCGCAAGGAGCAGCGGCGACAGGGTAGGGTTCATAACGTGCCCCACAAAAACACAACCTCAAATCGATCAAAACATAGTTTTATAAAGATCAAAGGATTTAATAGTTTATTATCTGACAAAATTATAATATTAAAATGTTATCACAACAATAGATTATATAATTTTAAATCTTATTTAAAATCCAATAATGAAATTGTTTCTATCTTTATCAACATTTTTCAGCCGTACTTACCGTAGCTGGAATATTGGTACCAATGTACCAATGGAAACAAGACACAAAAAGCAGCAACGCCGAATATCAGCAAGAGATACAACGCTGGAGAGAAGAAGACAAGCGGTGGCAGCAGGAAGGAGCTAGATTCAAACTTTCATACGTAACAGCACCAGAGGAAAAAGTCAAAGATACGAATTTATCCGACCGTTCTATATCGTCACGGGCAAGCCTTGCGATGGTGATCACCAATACCGGCAGAACACAAGGTACCGTCATCGAAATCCGTCAAGAAAAATCTACGGCCCATGAAACGATGTGCATAACTTCGACCAATTCAAATGGTGTGTTAGATTTGAAATCTAAACCTTTAGCACTCCCTAATACAAACGGTCATATTTATCAATATAATTCGGGAAATCAAAAACAAGATTCTTCGTCCAAGCAAAAGCAAGATTCTTCATTTGGAGAAACACAAATTACTTTGCAGCCAGGTGAATCACAACTTATATTCTTAGCAGGGAGCAGCTTTCAAACAAGCGACCCCATGCCAGATTCGCATCACGTGAAGTATACGCTCTATACGACAGACGGTCGCGAAGATACAGTACAACCATCTACAGAAAGCGAAATTTTCACTAGTCATTATAAAAACTTACCTGGATTTACCCTAGTGAGAGACCAGTGCAACTGGCTTGCCCAGCAAGAGGAGCGAAAGAATTAGAAAGTGACCTAATAAATGTCTGAATTATTGTATCGGTATCACTCCCCAGGAATTATATTGAATACGAACATCCTGCACACATTATTTAGCTAAAATATTTATTTATCTTTTATGATGAAAAATTATATCGTTAAACACTATCTTGCGATAGGTAAAAATTCATTCCTACCTATATTTACCTACATGCTGCACTACCAGATCAGACGGCACAAATTAGCAACCTTTTGAGTACAACAAAGATTATACGCTCATATTAACCACCCAGTTAATTGAGGATGGCAATCCTCAATATGTTCTCAAGACACATTTCACAGCACTTCCTAGCCAAATCTTCACAGTATTTATCAAGAACCACTCGTCATACGAACATCGGAATATAATTTATATTATATAAGGCAATATTAATACCTAAAGAAGCTTGTTCTTTTATTATACTCCATATACAATAGTATATATTTTCAATAAATATATAGGTACTTTATAATACCTCTAGGGATCATATAGGTGAACAGTATTTAGATTCAGACCACTAACGCAGATGCAGATTCGCGCCGTTGGGATTTCGGCAGTGAACTCACACCGTATTTTCGGGAAGATTCATAGAAAAGCCAAGAAATACGACCCTATACTGTAGTCATCAGCTGCACAGCTGGGCATAACTTAAAACCTTTCTTCTTCTCTTCTCTCTTGAGCCCGACGGCTTCCCACCGCCGGGCTTTTTCTCTATCTCAGTCGATGACCTCTGTAACATAAGGCACGTGCGAGCTGTGCCGCGAGGAGCCTAGCCCCTACGGCACAGTTCACGTGTACAAAACAGGCTACTTCAGTTGTTCAGTGCAGCGAACGCAGCGCGACCGGCGTATTGCGCGTCGTCGCCAAGCTCGCGCTCGATCTGCGCGAGGCGGTTGTACTTGGCAATGCGCTCGCCGCGAGCCGGAGCGCCGGACTTCAGCTGCATCGCGTTCGTGCCGACGGTCAGGTCGGCGATCGTCGTGTCGGTGGTTTCGCCGGAACGATGCGAGACCATCGTGGTGAAACCGTGACGCCATGCCATGCGGATGGTGTCAAGCGTTTCGGTAACAGAACCGATCTGATTGAGCTTGATGAGAATGGAATTCGCCGTGTGCTCGCGAATCGCGCGGCTCAGACGCTGCGGATTCGTCACAAAGATGTCGTCGCCAACGATCTGCACGCGGTCGCCGATGCGCGAGGTCAGGTCGGCGAAATCACTCCACGCGTTCTCTTCGAACGGGTCCTCGATCGAGATGATCGGATACTCGTCGATGAGCTTCGTGTAGTAGTCCGTCATCTGTGCGACGGTTTTCTGCGCGCCATCGAAGTTGTAAACGCCATTCTCCTTGTCGTAGAACTCGGTGGCTGCGGCATCGAAGCAGAGCGCGATCTGCTCGCCCGGCTTGTAGCCGGCTTCTTCGATTGCCTCGACGAGCAGTTCGAATGCCTCGGCGTTCGAAGCCAGATTCGGCGCGAAACCGCCTTCGTCGCCGAGGCCGGTGGCGAGCGAGCGGCTCTTCAGCAGCGACTTCAGCGTGTGGTATGTCTCCACATTCGCGCGCAATGCCTCATGGTAGGAGTCGAAGCCGATTGGCGAGAGCATGAACTCCTGAATGTCGACGTTCGAATCAGCATGCGCACCGCCGTTGAGCACGTTCATGCAGGGCACCGGCAGCATGTAGCCGTTCGTGCCGCCGATGTAGCGGTACAGCGGCAGATGCGCTTCCTGCGCGGAGGCACGCAATGCCGCGAGCGAGACGCCGAGAATGGCGTTGGCACCCAAGCGTCCTTTGTTCGGTGTGCCGTCGAGTTCGATCAACGCGCGGTCGATGGCGCGCTGGTCAGACGCATCCTTGCCGATCAGCGCTTCTTTGATGGTGGTGTTGACGTTCTCGACCGCCTTCAGCACGCCCTTGCCTTGGTATCGGTTCGGGTCGCCGTCGCGCAGTTCCACGGCTTCCGCCGAGCCAGTGGAGGCGCCGGAAGGAACCAGCCCGTGGCCGTTGGCGCCGCTTGCGCACTCCAGCTCGACCTCCACGGTCGGGTTGCCGCGCGAATCGAGAATTTCATATGCCTTGATGTCAGTGATTGCACTCATTGTTACTCCTTAAGAATTGGTCAGTTGTTGTTTGCACGCGCGAACGACGCTGCGATTTCTTGCTCCGCTGCAGCCAGCGGCTCCCAATGCACGTCGGGTGCCACGAATTTGTCTGGCTCGAGCGCCTTGTATTGCTCGAAGAAATGCACGACCTCACGCTGCGTGTACTCATCGATATCGTCGAGATCGGTTATGGCGTCGTAGCGCACATCGACCGGCACGCACAGAATCTTTGCGTCGGGCCCGTTTTCGTCACGCATATGCAGCAACGCCACAGCACGGCACTCCACCGCGCAACCCGGGAACACCGGTTCGGGCAGCATCACCAGTGCGTCGAGCGGGTCGCCGTCTTCGCTCAGCGTGCCGTCAATGAAGCCATAATCCATCGGGTAACCCATCGACGTGAACAGCGTGCGATCAAGTTTGACCCTGCCGGTCGTATGGTCAACTTCGTACTTATTGCGCGATCCGCGCGGAATCTCAACAGTCACCGTGAACGTCGGCGCGCTAGAAAGCTTTGTCATACAGGCTCCTCCCGTACAGTTCGTTTTCAGGGAGAAGAAGCAATAAAAAGACTCCTGCATCCCTGCAGAAGTCATCAGCTCAAATGGCGGTTTAGGCGGGATTGCCTTGGGTGAACCTCATACCCGTGTTTCATAGTAGCACGGCACTGCGCGACTATTCGTTCGATATTCGCGAACATCAGCGTCAATGCGCGAAATTCTTTTTGCAGAAAACGGCAGAGAACTCACACCGTATTTTCAGGAAGATTCATAGAAAAGCCAAGAAACGCGACCCTATACTGTAGTCATCAGCTGCACAGCTGGGCATAACTTAACAACCTTTCTTCTTCTCTTCTCTCTTGAGCCCGACGGTTTCCCGCCACCGGGCTTTTCTCTATCTCCGCTTATTTTCTGCACAGCCGCACGATTACTTCGCGCGCCGCAATGTACTTGGCTTGGGGAACGGCAGCGTCCACGTGCGGATCGGCGCATCGATTGCGCCATAATCTTCGGATTTGACTTGAATCTCACTTGGCGAAGCGTTGACGATGCGCACCGGAATCCACTCGTCGTCAACGCACAGTTCGTACGGTTCAGAAAGATAGGCGAGCCCGAGCTTGTCGAGGTACTGCTCCGCTTCCACCCAGTCGGCAAATGTTTCACGTGGCACACCCAGCACGTCAATCACAGTGAAACGCTCACCTTCGGGCGCAATCCAGCCAAGTCGTTCGTGGTCACCGTCACGGCGGTATTCGATCCAGTTTTCGTCAACGTTATTCGTCATGCACACATCGTACATCACGCGCGCACATATGCGCTGGCGAGCGCTCCCCACTCCTCCTCGGTGATCGGCAGCAGCGAGCCGTGGCGCGCGAATCTTGGCATCTCATATTCGGCGGCGTCGAGCGCGCGGAACGAGTCCGCACGCGTGGGATCGTTGGAAATAAGCGGAATATACCCACGCTTCGATCTCGCGTATTCGTCGACGAACAAGATCGTGGAGCCATCCGCGCGATGCACGAGTGCGGGTCCTTCCACCCACGTCATCTCGGCGAGCGCGCGCTGCGGCACTACTGTGAACTCGCGCGACAACGCTGACGTTTCCGGCGCGTTCGCATCTTCGTCGAACAAATGATCCGCCGTTTTGACATCGATGCGCTTGTCTACTTCGTCTTTGACGATGAGTAGCCAGCGCCCGTTATGCGGGGCGATCAATGTGTCGATGCGCGAGTGCGCGTCGTCGATGAGCAGAAACGCTGGCGAGCAACTGGTGAAATCGGTGGTCCAGCACCCGTAGATGCGTTGCTTGGCGTAGTTATCGGCGGCTGTGGTGCTCGACCAAGTAATTAAATATTGCCCGCGTTCCGGCACGAACACTGCTTTGGGTGCCCACGCATTCCCCGCGTTGAGGTCGCGCGCCACCGGCAGTGTGCGCGGACCGTTCCAATGCACGAGATCGTCTGATTTCCACACCAGAATATCGGTGCGGCCGTGCGTTTCCATACGCCGCCACTGCGGTGCCCCGTTCGCGTCGGCGTATGCGGGGGCGTTCGTGTTGAGATCGGTGCCGATGAGCGCGAATCCGCCGTGTTGCAACCGTATGAGGAACGGATCGCGAACGCCGCAGTCGTTGATATGCGACTCGAGTATCGGTTCGCCGCCGTTCAATTCCAGCCAGTGCAGACCGTCGCGACTCATCGCGAATCTGATCTGCTGGCTGTCTGCACGTGATTCGTCGCCGCTGAAATATGCATACAGATATCCTGCGATCTGCTTGTGTTGCATACGACCACCTTAATGCGCCTGAATATTGGAGACGGCGGGTGATGCTCGCACGCGAACACCGCCCGCCGTCTCGCAAATTACTGAGGAAAAGAAAAGATATCAGTTACTGATTGACCGTATAGCCCTGCTCCTTTCCGTATGCAACGAGCTTGTCTTGCCATTGCTTCAGACCATCTTTGAGTGTGGTGGTCGAATTCTTCGCGTATGCCTTGCCAACGGTGTCTGCGAACACGTCGTTTGCATACACCTGGAATGGCAGGAACTGGAACTCGGTCTTCACGTCGCTTGCGGACTGCGCGAGTACCTTGTTGATCTGCTGGCCGCCGAAGTAGTCGACCTTCTTGTCGAGGAAGTCTTTGTTCTCAAGCGTCGCCTTGTCTGGCGGGAAGCTGCCGCCGTCGGTGAACGTCTTGTTGCCGCCGCCGATCGCAACGTACTTGGCGAACTTGTATGCGGCGTCGCCCTTCTTCGTGCCCTTCACCACGGCGAGCGCACCGCCACCGTTCTCGGAGCTCACGGCTTCGCCGCTAGGAGTCGGCAGTGCTGCCACGCGATACTTGCCAGCGGCGTCTTTCACACTGTTCTCAAGGGTGATCGGCATCCATGCGCCCGTCATCAGCGAAGCGATCGAACCGTCGTTGAGCGACTTGTACCAGTCTTCGGACCAGCCTGCGGTTTGCGTGTCGATCAGGTCTTCGGAGATCATCTTCTGCCAGAAGTCAGCGAACTTCTGCACGCCGGAGTCACCGGTCAGGTTGATCGTCAGGTTCTCGCCGTCCACCTTGAACGGGGCGCCACCGGCTTCCCACATCATCGACATCGCGAAGCCTGCATCACCGGAGTCGGAGGTGATGTATGAACCGGTCTTGCGAATCTTCTTGGCGGCTTCGTAGAACTCGTCCCACGTCTTCGGAGCCTCGGTCACGCCCGCCTTGTCGAACACATCTTTGTTGTAGAACAACGCCATCGGGCCGGTGCCCATCGGCAAGCCATACACCTTGTTCTCGATCGTCACAGCGGACTTCGCGCCGTTGGTGAACTGGTCGATGATGTCGCCAGAACCATATTGGCTCAGGTCTTCCAAGCCGCCCGTCAGCGCGAACTGCGGAACGGCGTTGTAGTCGAGCTGCACCACGTCAGGCGCGCCGGAACCTGCGTTCAAAGCATTGCTCAGTGCCGTGTATTCCTTGGAATTGGTGCCGGCGTTGGTGATCTTCACCTTGATGTTCGGATTCTCTTTTTCGAAGCCAGGAACCACTTCCTTGAGCAGTGGCTCCCAGCCCCACACGTTCAGTTCGACCGTCTCGCCATTCGAGCCCTCCGACGAGCTCGACCCGTTTGAGCCACAGGCGGCGAGCGGAACGATCATGGCCGCAGCCACGGCGAATGCTGCTACTTTCTTCTTCAACGACATACCTTGCTCCTTTGCATGATTCATCGATATCGATAAGCATGTTAACTCAGCGTTGCTTTCGCAAGTCAACCACTCAAGTTTATCGGTAAACTTTTATCGGTAAACCTCATAATAGAACACGGTTTTCACTCTGTCAACTCGATCACTGAAATTCTCGGCTGAACGCCGCTTACGCAGTATATAATCAAAGCGATGTGCGAGCATGCCGGTTTGTGCACGCGCGTTATGCCGCCTTTTCGACCAATATATATTGGTCGAAAAGCATACGCGGCACCGGCAAGAGGCAGGCACGCCCGAAAGGAGACGCAGATGACCACCATCCAAGATGTTGCGGCGGCGGCCGGCGTCTCGAAAATGACCGTGTCGAACGTCATCAATAACAAACCGAACGTCGGCGCCGCAACGCGCGAGCGCGTGCGCGCCGCGATCGAGCAACTCAACTACCGCCCGAATATCGCGGCGAGCGCTCTAAGCTCGGGCCGCAACGGATTCGTGGAAATCGTCGTGCAAGACATCGATTCGCCGTTCTACAGCAGACTGTCTCGCGCACTCACCGAGAGCATCGACGCCGCCGGCATGCAGGCCATCGTGCAGCAGGCGTTGTATTCCGAGGAATCCGAGCGGCGGATTCTCGAGCAGTCCTCACGCATGTTCTGCGACGCGATCGTGCTGGTGACGCACGGCATCTCGCTCGCGGACGCTCGTCGTTTGGCTGACGGACGCGCGATCGTGCTCATCGACGAACTTTCCGACCAGCAGGAGTTCTGCACGGTGAACACGCCGAATTATGAGGGCGCTAAAGCTGCGATGAGCCACTTGCTCGACCGCGGCGTGCGCCACCCGTTCGTGCTTGGCGCAGGACGCGAGCAGATCGTGCACGAAGACGGCAATCGCAAGGGCGATTTGGTGGGGCGCAAGCGCTTGCAAGGCGTGCGCGACGCGTTGCAGGAACATGGCATAGCGCTTACCGACGGCATGGGTGTGACGATTGATTGGACGTATGAGAACGCACGCCGAGCCGCCGCCGAACTGCGTCGGGCTCACCCCGAGTGCGATGGCATCTTCGCGATGTCAGACACGGTGGCGATCGGCGCGATACGCGGGCTCGCAGACATCGGTGTGCGCGTGCCCGACGATGTGCGCGTCACCGGCTTCGACGGCGCGACGATCGGCCAATTCCTCACGCCGTCGCTCACCACCGTTGACGTTGACATGAATGCGATGGCCGACGTTATCGTCAAACGGCTGCAAGCGCAGCTCGACGCGGATTCCACGCAATCGCCGGCGCCCGTCACGCATGACATCGCCCCGTTCACATTGCGCGAGCGCGACTCCACGCGCTAAAACCATTGCCGCACAACCGATTATGATGGAGCATGACAGTTATTTGTAACCAGGAGGCGACATGGCGAAGCCGGAGGATGCGCACACCAGCAGACCGCGCGGGCGCAGAAGTGGCACCGACTCATCCGCCACAAGTCGCGAAGAAATAATCGAGGCGGCGAAACGCGAATTCGCGGAGCACGGCTACGATGGCACCACCATTCGCAGCATCGCCGCGCGCGCAGGCTGCAATTCGAAGCTCGTGCACTACTATTTCGGCACAAAAGACCACCTCTTCACCACCGCGATCAAAGAGACGAGCCAAGCACACCACTTCATGACGCGGTTACTGAACGCCTCCAATGATTCCCAAGACTTCGGCGCGCAATTCCTCACATTGCTGCTGTCTGCCGTGGAAGACGAGGAATTCGGACCGCCGTATTTGGCGCTGATCCGCGACATCGGCACTAACAACAACGTACGCGACCTGTTCCTCGAGTTCATAGAAACCGAGATGCTGCCGGCGATTGCCGACTCGATTCACACCGATCACTTTGAGCGGCGCCTCGGCTTGGTGTGCAGCCAGATTCTGGGCATTGTGATCACACGCTACGTCATCAAACTGCCGGCGATCACCGAGCAAAGCATCGAGCAGATCGCTGCGATGGCAGGCCCCACGCTCGACCGTTATCTCTTCGCGCCGCTCGACTGACCGCGCACTGTGCCACGCACGGCTCGCATATTGCGCGCGCAGAGCGCACAATATGCGAGCGCGGTAATTCACGAAATATGCGCATACAACTATGCATATTTCTTGCAAACGAACAAATCACGCATGGCCAGTCCTTCAAATGTGTCGCCGAGCGCGCAAAAAATCAGCTGGTGTTTGCTCAGCGATTTCGTGCACTTACTATGAGAATCATGCTGAAAAATACTGTGAGGATTATGAGCAAGGAGCGCACCGTCGCATTCACCGACGCCGTGCTCGCGATCATCATGACGATTCTCGTGCTCGATTTGGAGACTCCGAAAGAGCTCACGTGGGCGGGATTCGCGGAACTGTGGCCGCAATATGCTGCGTATGCGCTCACGTTCTTCTGGCTGGGCGCGCTGTGGATCAATCTGCATATCGAGTGGGAACATGCGCGCAATGTCAGCGTTCCCGTGCTCTGGTGGACGATCATCATGCTGTTCTTCGCGTCGTTCACGCCCTACACCACCGGCATGGCCGCAGAGCACTTCTTCAGCCCCACGGTTCAGGCGATCTACGGCGTGGTCGTCATGCTCATTTCGCTGTCTAACCTCGCGCTGAGCTGGCAATTGCAGAAGGTGAACACGAGCACGGAATCCGGGCTGTCTTCGCAACGGCACCGCGGTGCGTTGTGGATTGACCTGAGCATCAAACTCATCGGTTTGGTGCTCGCACTGACTGTGTGGCCGCCGGCGATGATGCTCGCCGTCGTTATCGCAGGCACACTGGTGAGCGTTGCACTGCAGGTGCAACGTCCCAGCGGAACGGCTGAACTCGGCGCACGGGAACATAGCGCACAGAAATAATCTGTGATACTGCTGCAATATTTCGCGCGAATGTGTTGATTCTGTGTTTTCAGTCTCTTCTCAGTGATTCCCTATCTCAATTCAATTGTTTGCTCAGCCAGATTCCAACAAATACTAGTTGACTGAATTGTGCAACAGGGAGGGCGTGCGCCTTCCCGCAGATATGGCGAACACAAAACGTAAAGAATTGAGACACAGATGAGCGACAAGAACACGAGCGCGCAAGACGCGCAGGAAACCGCGACGATGCAGCCGCAGAACGCGGCAGCGCAGGCGCAGGATACCGACAACACGCAGATTATCGCAGCCGAGCAGACTGAGCAGACTACTGTGCAGCCGGTGCAGCAGGCGAACGCGGCGCAGCCGCAGGCAGCTGCGCCGAACGCCACGCAGAATGCGATGACCGCCCCGCAGCCATACGCGTTTGATTTTGCACAGCATCAGCAGGGGGCACAGCAGAACGCGCAGGCGAACGGCATGCCACAGAACGCAGGTGCCGTGCCACCGCAAGGACCTGTCGGCCCAGGCGTGCCAGGTGCGATGCCGAACAATCCGCAAGATCCGAAGAACGTGAAAGTGCACGACAAGCTGAGCAACAAGATGATCGGCCTCGTCGTGGGCATCAGCTTGGCATGCGGTCTCGCGGCGGGCGTCGCCGGCACTGCCATTGCGAATGCGATCTCAGATAGCAGCAAGCACGACGATTATTCGAAGTTCGAGTCCCGCGACGGCTCCAGCGGCATGGGGCAGATGCCGCAGGGTGGCTATGGCAACTCGAATGGCTACGGCAATTCCGACAGCGAAGGCGGCATGGGCATGATGCCAGGCCGCGGCAACCGCCAGATGCCGAACTCGCAAGACCAGGATTCGACTGACGGCAACAGCAACTCCGACAGTGATTCCAACAGCAAGTCGAACTCGAACAAAGATTCCAGCAGCTCGAATTCGAAGAATTCCGCAGATGAGAGCTCGTATTATTACGAGCTGCTCGGCTTGATCAACTCCTGACCCGATGCCCCGCCACGTGCGGGGCATTGTTGTATGCGCTCAACTTGTGCGCTCACCACACTTCGTCAATGTTGTTGACGAGTTTCACCACGATCGCGCGAATCTCCGGCACCGACACTTCCTGCGGAGTCTTCAGCCAGAATCTCACGCCGGAGATGAACGCGGTCGCCGCCATATCGAGCACCAGTGCACGGTTCACCGTCGCCGGACCGCGCTCGCCGTTCACCATATCCGCCGGTTTCTCATCGCCCGGTTTGCCGGCAAACAAGCGGTGCCACACGTGGTATTCAAGCACTTTCTTCCACTGCTCAATGAACCGCTCGCTCGGCTGCTCCAGCACGAGCAGCCGAAACTCAGTTTCGTGCTCGCGCAGCACGTCGACGAACGAGTTGAATGATTTCATCATCTCGTCTGTGCCGTCTTCGCGTATGCGCATCGGTTTCGCGCACATGAATAATTGGTAGAGCAGTCTGTCTTCCACCGATGTGAGCACCTGCCCCATGTGCTGATAGTTCGCGTAGAAAGTACTGCGCGCCACGAACGCGAGTTTGCACAGTTGCGATACACTCAGATCTTGCGCTGGCTTGCCGGTTTTCACCATCCACTGCACCAGCGCGTTCTCTATGGCGCGGCGCGTGGGCGTCAGCGTCGGCGCTTCGATGCGCGCCACCGCGGTGTAAGGGTTCACGTCAGACATATGACAAGCATAGAAAACAACGCGCGCAAATCTCAGACACTTTTCACTTTTTGTAGCGCGGAACTGTGCGCCGCCGCTGATCGAGCTATTTCAATGGATTGAATAGCGCACGGAAAGGCGGCTGAATTGAGTCAGACTGAACGCATCGGTGTTATTGACGTTGGCGGTGGATTGCGCAGCGCGTATGGCGCCGGAGTGCTCGACTACTGTCTCGACAACAATATTCACTTCGACTATGCGCTGGGCGTGTCTGCCGGAGCCGCGAATATCACGTCGTATTTGGCGCATCAGCGTGGGCGTTCACTGCGTTTTTACACGAAATACATTCACCGCAAGCAATACATGAGCGTGGAGAACTATCTGCGCACCGGCTCATATCTCGGACTCGACTACATTTACGGCACATTGATGAACGAAGACGGCGAAGACCCGCTCGACTACAACGCGCTGGTGCACAGCTATGTGCCGTATCGCATTGCCGTCACCGATGCGTTGAGCGGCAGGCCGCGCTTTTTGGGCCCTGAGAGCATGAGTCTCAACCATTATGACGCATTGAAGGCGACGGCGTGCTTGCCGGTGCTCGACAAACCGTACCCGCTCGATGGGCGGCCGTATTTCGATGGGACGATCAGCGACCCGATTCCGCTGCGGCAGGCGTTTGCGGACGGCTGCACGAAAGTGGTGGTTATTCTCACGCGTCCGCGCGACTTCTACCGCAACCCCGACAAAGACATTCTCTCGTCGATGATGCTCGCGCCCTCATACCCGAACGCCGCGCACGCGTTGCTGAACCGCGCGCATACCTACAATTACGAGCTCGGCTTGGCTAAACGCTTGGAATTGCAAGGAAAAGTGCTCATTATTGCCCCGAAGACGATTCGCGGCATGAGCACGCTGACGAAGAATTCCGATGCGATTCACAACCTCTACACCAGGGGTTACAACGATGCGCTGGCGCTCAGATCCTGGTTTGCCCCCGCTCACTAGGAATCAATCGAAGCGGAGGATGCGGTCACAGAAGTGCGCGGCGAGCTCCTCGTCGTGCGTGATCACCAGTACGCACACACCACGGTCGGCGAGTCGGCGCAATAGTTCGCCGACTTGCATCATGTGCGTGTAGTCGAGTCCGCTCGTCGGCTCGTCGAGCACCACCAGCTGTTTGCGCGCCATAAGAGCAGTCGCGATCGCGAGCCGCTGCTTCTGCCCGCCCGACAAACTCATCGGGTGCCGATCCGCGAATTCCAGCAGATCAAGCTCGCGCAGAATCTCATCGCAGCGTTCGCGCGCGCTGCACATATCAGCCGCATCAGCACCGCCGCGCATCTCCGTTTCGAGCATCACTTCTTCGCGCACGCTGTCTGCGAACAGCTGGTAATTCACGTCTTGCATCACCATCGCCGCATTATTCGCCAGTTTCGCCGGCTTCGCGAGCTTGCCGTCGAGCAGAATCTCGCCTGATAGCGGTTTGCCCAGCCCGCAGATCGTGCGTGCAAACGTGCTTTTGCCCGCACCGTTGCACCCCATGAGCCCGATGATCCGCCCGCCGCGCAGTTCAGCGTCGGGCACCTCGCGCGCGAACGCGTTCTTCGCGCGGCGGTGTGTGATGTGCGCGAGCAGTCCGCGCCCGCCGTACCCGACCACCAGATTCTTAGTGCTCAAAAGTGCTGGATTTTCAATGGTTTCCGCAGATTCAGCCTGCGCAATAATCCGCTTGATACGCTGCTGCTGTTCGCTTAGATCGCGCGAACGCAGTCCTTGGTCACGCAACTGCTGCGCAGGCAGCGCGGCGAACTCACGTGCGGAATACTCGCCGATAATCTGCCCATCGTCGAAGAGCACATATCGATCCGCGAGCCCGGCGCACCAGGCGAGGCGATGCTCAGCGATCACGATCGTGTTACCAGCGCACTTGAGCTGCATGAGCATAGTGCGCAGCCGTTCGATCGCGTCGGCGTCGAGGTTGCCGGTCGGCTCGTCGAGCACAAAAGCGCGCGGGTCAAGCATCGTCGCCGCAGCCACCGCGAGTTGCTGCTGCTGGCCACCGGAGAGCTGGATTATTGAGCGGTCACGCAGATGTTCAATATCGAACTCGCGCAGTCGCTCGCTTATTCGCGCGCGTATCTGCGCGGGCTCCATGCCCACGTTCTCGCACGGGAACGCGAGCTCATCGCTCGAATTCGCGTGGAAATACTGGGTTTTCGGGTTCTGGAACACCGAGCCGACGCGCGTGACATAGTTGTTGACCGATGTGTCGCCGGCGATGCAGTCGGCGGTGCGCGCGCGGCCGTCGAGCTGACCGGCGAAATGTTCGGGAGCCAGCCCGTTGAGCATGCGCGTCACCGTGGTTTTGCCGCACCCACTGCGGCCTGTGAGCACAACGACTTCGCCCGCGCGCACGCGCAGCGTTGCGTTGCGCAGCGCCGCACCACTCTCCGCGTCGGCGTAGCGGAACGTGCAGTCACTGAGTTCGCACACAATATCGGTCATTATTATTTGCAGTTCTTTCGTATGTTGGCAGATTACGGCAGAAGAATATGAAGGAGCATCGGCGCGCAGATCAGTGCGAGCGCGAACCAGTCTGCCGCGCGCATGCGCAGCTCGCTCGCACTGGAACGATTGCCCTGCAAGCCCATGCCTTTTGTGAGCGCGGAAACGGTGAGATCGCGCGCGACATTGGCTGCGTTCATCAGCAACGGCACGAGCACGTATTCGAGCGAGCGCATCGGGTGACGCCAGAAACCGCAGATGCCGCGCAGTTTCATGCTACTGCGAATCATGCGGTAGTCGTGCGCGATGGTCGGGAAGAAGCGCAGCAGCACGATGGCGGGGATGATGATTGCGTTCGGCAGGCGAAGTCGGCGTAGCGCGGCGACCAGATCGCCGGGGCGCGTGGTGCAGAATGCGCTCATGCCGGCGACGATGCACGGCAGCATCAACAGCAAGCCGGTGGCTGAGGCACCGAAGAAGTGGAGCCATGGAGCGGAGCCTGCGAAAGTGACGCTTGCCCAGTCCACGGCGCGCAGAATCGCGTAGAATCCCAGCATGTGTGCGGCGGTCAGCGCTTTGCCGCCGAGCAGCATCGGCAGCGCGAAGATGAGCACGCCAACGGTTTGCACCATAGGGCTCACGTGCAGGAACATCATCAGATTCGCCACGACGAGTGCGCATAGTTTCACACGCGGGTCGATTACTAGGCGACCCCGCGCAACAGTTGCCGCGGTGTGCTGCTCTTGTGCGCGAAGCACTGCAGCGTTTGCTGCGGCGTCGCTCATGCCAGCACACCGGCCTTCGCGAAGTGGCGGCGCATCAAACGCAAGCCAAACAGTGCGCCGAGCACCGCGCCTACGACGGTGGCGATCAGCACGATCACCAACGAGGTCGTGTTCACCGCGCTGAACAACGTGTTGATGTATGCGGAATCCTTGCCTTTGCGCCCCAAGTTGGCGATGTAGGCGTCTTTCATCATCCACAATGGCAGAATCGGGCCGGTGCAGCCGAACGAGAAGATCACATATCCACAGATCAGCGTGAGGCGGTTGCGGTATGCGCTGATGCGCGCCACTGCGTCACCGATGAGCGGGAACACGATGCCGGTGATCAGCGAAATCGCGAAGTGGCCGGAGATGAAGAGGAACAGCGCGAGAATCGTGCCCATGATGGTGATTGCGCCGAATCTGTGCACACGAGCCACCATCAGCATGAACACCGGGCCGGAAAGCAGCGCGGCGAGCGCGGGCAGCAGCAGATTGCCGACGACGCCGAAGATCGCCATGCTCGCGAGCGCGCACACGCCGACGATGGTGAAGTAGAGTGCGGAGAACACGCCGATGGTGATCAGGTCAGACACGGTGAGGCGTTTGTTTTCAAGGCTCGTGGCTGGGGTTTGGGCGGTAGACACTAGTCCTCCTCGGTCAGGGGTCGCACTCGATATATTCGTATACCATGCACTGCAATCTCATTATGCGAACACTCGCTGTGATAAGTAGCGAGCAGAGCAGCGCGCAATGGTTCACAATCTATTGGCAGAACGCAGGCTTGGCAATACTTCGGCGCTGAATCACCCAAACATTTCCACAATGCGGATACATTTCTGAACCTCCGCACAAGAGATGTGGCGCGCATAGTCTGAGGGCATAATCGCGCGAATCGCACAGGCTCGCGACTCACAATATGTATATATATCCGCGGTATGTCTAACACACATCACGCCGCACGCGCGCAAACATCGAGCAGGGAGTAGCCAAAATGTCACGTAACGCTACTATGCTCGTAGCGCTACGTAAACCGTATCGTTTTGCAACGGAACGGCGCACCAGCCAGGGGACTCGAGACCAGTAAGGAAGAGCGAAGAGAAGAATGCGCAACATCGGTTTCATTTTGCGGCGCGACTTGAAGCGTCTGATTCGCATACCCGCCGCCTGGGTCATCATCTTCGGCCTCACGTTCATCCCTGCGCTGTATGCGTGGTTCAACATCATCGGTTTCTGGAATCCGTACGGCAACACCGGTGGCATCACCGTGGCAGTCGCCAACGAAGACGCCGGCGCGAACAGCTCGCTCATGGGCAAGCTCGAGCTCGGCGATCAGATAGTCGACACACTCAAAAAGAACCACGATCTCGGTTGGACGTTCAAAACCAAAGCCGAGGCCATGCAATGCGTGGAATCAGGCAAATGCTACGCAGCCATAGTGATTCCGAAGAACTTCAGCGAGAACATGTCGAACGTGGTCACCGGTTCGGGAGACCGCCCGCAGCTCGACTACTACGTGAATGAGAAGGTCAACGCGGTCGCCCCGAAAATAACCGACGTCGGCGCAACCACGGTAGATCAGCAGGTCAACAGCACGTTCGTTTCGACAGTCAGCAAAGTTATCAGCGAGATAGTCAACAAAACAAACGTGTCGATCACCAGCAAAGGCAACGATGCGATCGACACGACCACCGCGAAACTCGACAAAACCAAGGCGACGCTTGAAAAATCGCGCTCGATGATCGCGGATCTGCGCACATCGCTCAACGGCGTGGAGAGCAAGACGCAAGCCGCGAAACAGTCCATCGCACAGGTAAACACCGCAATAGACGGCGCGTCGAGCGGACTTAGCTCCGCGTCCAGCCTGCTCACGAAAACGCAGGGCAGCATCACCACGTTCAGCAACGATCTTTCAACGCAGCTCGACCAGGGCAGCAACCTGTTCCTGCAGGCGAGCGGCAAGGCGAGCACTTCCGCCACGCGCGTGGCGAACGGCGTGCTCACGGCGAGCAACGCCACCGGCAGCGCGCTCAACGAACTCACGTCGGTGAACAAGCAGAATCAGCAGATTCTCGAAGACATGAAGAATCTGCCAGACGGCCCGCTCAAAGACGACATCAATCAGATCGTCTACGATCTCGGCCAGCAGAACGCGAAAGTGGCGAAAACGCTTGACACGCTCACGAATCTGAACAATTCGACCACTGCGGCGGCCAACAGCGCGCTCGACACCACAAACCAGTTCTCCACGACGTCATCCACCACGATGAACGCGCTTTCCGGTGCGCGCAGCACCATCAATTCCAGCGCAATCCCCCAGCTCAACTCCGGTCTCGGCACGCTCTCGGGCACTGCGGGCACACTCTCCGGCTTCGTCAGCAGTCAGAAAACGCTGCTGGGGCAGACGAATCTGATTCTCGACCAGCTGGCGCAGATCAGCACGTCCGCGTCATCGTCGCTCAAGGAAACCTACGATCTGCTCGGTCAGTTCGTCACGCGCATCGACAACGTGAACACCGATCTGAAGGCGTTGATGAACACGAATCTGCTGGGCACTGTGCTCGGCAGCGATTCCCTTGACGTTTCGAAAATCGCCGAATTCATGATGTCGCCGACCGTGCTCAATTCGCATACGCTCTACCCGATCGACACGTATGGCTCGGGCATGGCTCCGCTGTTCACGAGCCTGGCGCTGTGGGTCGGCGTGTTCATGCTGATGGTGCTGTTCCGCCTCGAAGTCGACGACGAGGGCTTCGAAGGCCGTCACGTGACGATCAAGCAGACGTATCTCGCACGCTACCTGCTGCTGGCTATCGTTGCCGGCGCGCAGGGCATCGTGTGCAGCGTGGGCGATCTGATCATCGGCGTGCAGTGCGTGAACCCGTTCGTGTTCGTGCTCACGGCGTGGTGGTCGTCGCTGGTGTATCTCTCCATCGCCTACGCGCTTTCAGCCACATTCATGCATGTGGGCAAAGGCTTGGTGGTCGCGCTCGTCATGGTGCAGATTCCGGGCGCTTCCGGCCTCTACCCGATCGAGATGATGCCGGGCTTTTACCGCGCGATGTATCCGTTCTTCCCGTTCACCTATTCGATCGACGCGTTCCGCGAAACGATCGGCGGATTCTATGACGCCCACTGGTGGCGCATGATGGGCGTGCTCGCCATATTCATGGTGTGCTCGTTCTTCGTTGGACTCGTTATTCGCCCGTGGATGGCGAATTTCAACCACTTGTTCGCGCGCGAAGTCGAGGAGTCCGACATGATCGTGGGCGAGCGCGTATATATGCCGTCTCGCAGATTCAATCTCTCGCAGGCGGTGGAAATACTCTCCGATCACGGTGAATACCGCCGCCGTCTCGAACGCCGCGCCGAGCACTTCGCCAAGCTGTATCCGCGCCTCATTCGCGGCGCGCTCGTCGCCGGCTTCGTCGTGCCGATCACTTTGTTCATCGTGTTCTCGTTCGTCGACACCGACGGTGTCAAACTCATCGCGTTGGCGACTTGGGGCATATGGATTCTCGTCATCATCATCTTCCTGATGGTGGTCGAATCGATTCGCGACAGTTTGCGTAACCAAGCTGAGCTTGGTTCGCTGAGCGAGTCGTCGTTGCAAGACATGATCATGTCGCAGAATCTGTTCGGCTTCTCGCATCACCACATCAGCTTGCGCGACAATATTGTGAACCATACCGCCGCCGCACACACTGCGCACGCCGACGCGGAGCGCGGCGCGCAGCATGATAATTCACAGCAAACCACCGCTCAGCAGAGCGCGCATACTGCGGCGACGAGCATGGCGGAACGTGCTGAAAATACTACAAATACTGCAGATAGTTCGGAAGAACAACGCGAAGAGCACACACTCGACTCGCTGGAAGACACGTTAGATCTCAATCTCGAGCAACTTCGCTCGCGTGAACGCAAACACCGTAGATGGGGTCGCAACAACCATGAAGGGAGGCACTCGGCATGAGAATGCTCGGCAAAATCTTCGTCGATGACGTGCGTCACCTGACGAGCAATATTGTTTCGATCATCATCACGATCGGTTTGATCGTTATTCCGGGACTCTTCACATGGTTCAACGTGACCGCATGCTGGGATCCGTTCTCGAACACCAGTAATCTACGATTCGCCATCGCGAACGAAGACGAGGGATACAAGGGAGATCTGCTGCCGATGAGCATTGACATCGGCAGTCAGGTGGTCGACACTCTGCGCGCGAACTCACAGCTCGACTGGACGTTCACCAAAACGAGCGACGAGGCGATTGACGGCACGAAATCCGGCAAATACTACGCCGCCGTCGTTATTCCGAAGGACTTCTCGAAGAACATGATGACGTTCTTCACCGACGACTCACATCACGCGACGCTCGATTACTACAACAACGAGAAACTCAATGCGCTCGCGCCGAAGGTCACTGGTCAGGGCGCCGACACGATCTCCGCGATGATCAATCAGACGTTCTCGAAAACACTTATCAGCACGGCACTGAATCTCGCGTCTTCGGTGATCACGCTGCTCGACAAGCCGGAGGCCAAGGATCGCCTGACGTCGTTCAATGCGAATATCGCTGATCTGGCTGGCATGCTGACCGACAGTTCCGACGCGTTGCGTGCGTATTCGTCGCTCACCGACTCCGCGCAGACGCTGCTCACGAGCTCGAACAAACTGCTTTCCGACGCGAATAAGTCCACAGATGACGGCGCGAGCAAGCTCTCGGAGGCGAAGAACGGCGTCAGCGATCTTTCCGGTGCGCTGAACACGTCGGTGAGCGCGCTCAGTTCCGCGCTGAGCACGTCGAAGACGAGTCTTTCGAGCTTGTCGGGCAGCATCAACTCGCTGTTCGCGGCGGTTGACAAGCAGGCGGGCAATGCGTCCGCCTCGATTCTCGATCTCGCAGGCAATGTGCGCACGGAGGCGAACGCATATGCTGCCACGCGCGACCGTTTGCAAGATCTACTCAACAAGTCGACGAACTTGACGAGCGGTGTGAGGGCGTTGATTCAGGCGTTCATCAACCGCATCGATTCGGTGGCGAACACGCTGGCACAGATCGCCGATCGCCTGACCAGTGCCGCGAACGACGTGACAGGCAAAGTGACCGACAGCAAGAACAGCCGGCAGGAGATCAAGGATCTGGCGAACAAGGCCGCCAACTCCATCGCGTCGATCAACAAAGATTTTGAAGAGACGATCAAACCTGATTTGACGGCGATGACCAACTCGTTCGCCGCCGCCGCGACTTCGCTGAAGTCCGCGTTCGGCACGCTGCAGAGCTCGCTCGGCAATCTCGATGATGCCGCGAGCAACGCGAAAACTCAGCTGACCAATGTGCACGATCTGATCAACGACGCGTCGGACCAGCTCAGCGGCGCTGCGAAAGATCTCAACAACTTCAACACGCAGCTCAAGAACGCACTGAACACCGGCGATATGAACACGGTGAAGCAGCTGCTCAGCGGTAGCACGTCGAAGCTCTCCGAAGAGCTGTCTTCGCCGGTTGAGCTCAACCGCAAGGCGCTGTTCCCCGTCGACACGTTCGGCGCCGCACTGACGCCGTTCTACACGTTCCTGCCGCTTTGGGTGGGCGCGCTGCTGATGGTGGTCACGCTGAAGATCGGCATTTCGCGCAAACGCCAGCAGGCGCTCGGCAACCCGAAGCCATGGCAGATCTTCCTTGGGCATTACGGCATTTTCGCGGCGATGGCGTTGATGCAGAGCACGTTCTCGTGCGCTGGCACACTGCTGTTCCTGCGCGTGCAGGCCGTGCACCCGTGGCTGTTCATGCTCGACGGGTGGATCAGCTCGCTCGTCTACTCGTTCTTCACCTACACGCTCGTCTCCACGTTCGCAAACGTAGGCAAGGCGATCGGCGTGCTATTCCTGGTGATACAGATCTCCGGCTCGAATGCCGCATATCCGCTCTCGATTCTGCCGCACTTCATCAGCAGCATCAGCCCATGGCTACCGGTGAGCTATTCAGTGACGGCGATGCGCGCCGCAATAGCCGGCATCTACGAGAACGACTATTGGATCGCGATCGGCAAACTGCTGCTCTTCGTGCTGCCGATGATCTTCATTGGCTTGGTATTGCGCCACCTGCTGCTTGGCTTCAACCGCTGGTATGAAGCCAAGGTCGAGAGCACCAAGCTGCTCGGGTGATCGCGATGACTGTGATTACTACTACGAAGGGTGCGGCGCAGCAGCCGGCTGGCAATGCGCTGAACGCGCCGAAGACTGACGCATCACGCCACGGCCAGCGCCGCGAACGCACCGACGAGAAGATCATGAGGGCTGCACTCGATCTGATTCTGACCCGCGGCATCGGGGCGGTGTCGATCGAAGCGATCGCCAAGCAATCCGGCGTGGCGAAAACCACCATCTATCGCCGATACTCGAATGTTGACGATCTGCTGCAGAATCTGTGCCCGGCTCCCCGCGGAAACAAGTTGGATTTCAGCGATCTCGAGCCAAGTTACGATTCGCTGCGCATCGTACTCACCCGCATCATCGATGGATTCGACAAGGAGTTCGGGCTCAAGGCGATCGGCATGGTGCTGACATCGAACAACCAGCATCTGCATGCGTTGGCGGATCGCGTGATCGGCCCCGTGCAGCAACGTTTCTCGGAGTTCATCGCCAAAGGCATGGCTTCGGGGGCGTTCAAGGAGAACATCGATGTGCCGTTTGTGTTCCAAACGGTTATCGGCGCGATGATGGCGGCCAAGGCTCTCTCGTCCACGCCGCACAGCGCCTGGGTCGACCAGACGGCAGCGCTCCTCTACCCTGCCATCTCCGCATCGTAGAATCCGCGCTGCGCCCTTGCAAATAAACGGGAAAAGAGGGAACACTAGACCAATAAAAACTTTCAGGAAGCTCTCAGAAAACTCTCTCAAAAGCTCAAGTATGAGGTGCCTACAATATAGGCATCAGCTGAAAAGCTGAAACACCTTCTTTCTTCTTCTCTTCTCTCTGAAGGCTCGGCGGATCCCCTTAACCGCCGAGCCATTTTCCCTTTTTGCACCCTTTTTACCCCTCCTGCCCACGCTTTTCGCCCATCCTCGGCGCTCAATCCTCCCCCCCACCCCCTTATTTTGCTGGCGGGGATATAAAACTCGAGTATGGGCATGTATACGTGCTACAAAAATGGCTATTTTCCAACGAAAAGAAATGGCGGATACTCGGGGCTATAAGAGTTTTATATCCCGCCAGCAAAATAGTGGCGAATGCACGGGATCATTGAGGGTGGAAGCGCTGCGAGTGCGCGCTATTGCAGGGGCTACGATACGAGTATGGAAGAATTAGCGAAGTCGCAACAGCCGGGCATGCATAACAAGCTGCCCGGCTGGATCTCGTGGGTGCTGGGACTGCTGTGCTTCTTGGATTTTCCAGTCGCACTGATCATGTGCCTTGTCACAGGCATGGACTGGGACAACACAGTGACCGACATCACGCCACAATGCGACGGATACAACTGCACCACCCCGCAGCAACATATGCGAGAGCGGACGCTGCTCATTCTGGTTCAGCTGCTCTGCCTAGCCATCGCCGTTCTTGCGTATTACATCGTGAATGCATGGCTTGCACCCAACCTGACGATGCGTTCGCGAGCGCTCATAAGCGGCGGTCTGTTCCTTGCACTCGTCGTCATGCTCACTGCAGCGGGTTATGGCATCACCCGCTGGTCCGAAAACCCTTCAGACACCGCGATGCTGCTTGCGTCACTCATCGTGCTTTCCATATGGGTTCCGTACCTGCTACTTCGCAACAAATACAGGTATTACGTTCCGACTACGCAATACGTACCTCCCGCCAAGCCCACCAAACCTAGCGAGCCCGCCGAAGCCGCCAAGCCCACTGAGCCCGCCGAACCCGCCCAAGAAAAACCTTCAGAAGATCCTGAAGGAAACTCTCAGCAGCAAGAGGATCCTCAACACAGCAGCGAGGCGTCCAATAGCGAACGCCCCGCGTAATCGCGCATCACAGTTGCACGCGGCGATCCTTGTAGTAGAACTCGCGGTCGTGTTCGCCGACCTCGCGCAGCACGCGGCATGGCGTACCCACTGCCACGACGTTCGACGGAAGATCCTTCGTCACCACACTGCCTGCGCCAACCACCACGTTGTCGCCGATCGTCACGCCGGGCAGCACCGTCACGTTCGCGCCGAACCAGCAGTTTTCGCCGATATGCACCGGCATGTTGAACTGATACCCTTGCGCGCGCAGCTCTGCGTCGATCGGGTGGCCAGCGGTTGTCAATGTCACATTCGGGCCAAACATCGTGCGTGAGCCGACGTAGATGTGCGTGTCATCCACGCAGGTGAAGTTGAAGTTCGCATACACGTAATCGCCAAAGTGAATGTGCGCGCCAGCCCAGTTCGCGTGGAACGGCGGCTCGATGTAGCAGCCCTCGCCAATTTCCGCGAACATCGAGCGCAGCAGTTCGTCGCGGCGCTGCTGCTCGTGCGGGCGGGTCTGGTTGTAGTCGCACAGCAGTTCCAAATGATCGGCCTGCGCAGCCATAATCTCTTCGTCGTTCGGGTAATACAGCTCGCCCGTATGCATGCGTTCTGCTTGTTCGCTCATGTTGCTCCTTCGCAATCCTTAGTATTTCTCCACTGTTTAAATATCTTACTCTACGCAAGAAAATATATATTTTATGCAGCCGTGCACGGGCGGCGGTACGCTGAACACCATGACTTCGCAACCATCAAACTCAGCGAAACATATCGCGCAGAACAGCGAGCGCAGCAGCTCCCTCACTCGTTTTGTCTGGCCGGGCATCGGCGTGCTCGCGCTCATCGGCGTCGTGATTCTCACCGTCAGCGTGCACGCGCACGGCATTCTCGCGATCGACCGCGCGGGTTATGGGTTCATCTCCGCGCGCATCATCTCCGATTCGCTCACGCCGGTTATTCGCGTGGTCACCAAGGCGGCAAGCGCGGTCACGCTCATCACCATCGCCGCGGTGATGCTCGTCGTCACAAGTCTGCGACACCGCCCGCGTGTGGGTATTGCCGTCGCGCTCAATCTCGCGTTCATCGCGGGTATCAATGAGATTTTCAAAATGATTATGCAGCGTCCGCGCCCGAACGTGCCGAGGCTTGCGGTTGAGAACGGGTACAGCTTCCCGTCTGGGCACGCGATGGCGAGCACTGCGTTCTACGGGTTCCTCATCTACCTGACCTACCGCTATGTGCACAATCGCGCAGCCAAGTGGGTGATTATTGTGTTGCTGGCGCTGCTTGTGCCGACGATTATGTTCACGCGAGTGTATTTGGGCGTGCACTATGTGAGTGACGTGCTCGCCGGCTGCCTCTGCTCGATCGCGTGGCTCACGCTCGTCTGGGTGCCGATCATGAAGCACACCCTCCTCAAGTAGTTACCAGTCCTTCGCCTTCCTTACACAAAAAGAAAGAGGCTCGGGAAGGGAACCGAGCCTCTGACAGAAGAGAAGAGAGAAGAAGTATTCAGTTATAATTATCGCCAACCTCCCGGCTGGTGATTACATACTAAGCCCGCCATTCTTGGCACAACAGAAAAAGAAGCTGGGAACACGCATAAAACACCCTCGAATCTTCCTCAAACCACTTCTGTAACACCGTCGTGCGCATTCAGCAGGATAAGTCTGCTAACTGCACTCCAGTGATCTTCTTCGCGTGCATGCAACAGAACCGATCTGTGCAACGTGCGCTAGTGACTCTCCTCACGCACAAACAGCAGAACCAATCTGCACACTGCACGTTAACTCTCTTCCTCACGCACACACAACAGAATCCTCCTGTCCGCTGCACGCGAGCGCACTCCCTCACGCACACATAACAGAACCAACCTGTTCACTGCACACGAGCCTGCTCCCTCACGTGCATACAGCAGAACCGTCCTGTCCAGCGTGCAACAACGATCCTCCTTACGCACACGCAACAGAACCAATCTGCCCACTGCACGCGAACTCTCTTCCTCACGCACACACAACAGAGCCATCCTGCCCACCGCACGCGAGCGCGCGCGCTCGTCTGCAAATAGCAGAACCGATCTGTGCAGCGTGCGCCAACAGCTCTCCTCGCGTGCACGCAACGGAACCATCCTGCTGACTGCACGCGAGCGCAGTCCCTCGCGTGCTCGCAACAGAATCACTCTGTGCAGTGTGCGCCAGCGGCCCTCCTCACGCACACATAGCAGAACCAACCTGTCCACTGCACATGGGTGTACTCCCTCATCTGCATACAACAGAATCGTGCTGCAAAAAGCACGTGGGCTACAGCCGCGGGGCGCGACGATAGGCCACTGGCGCAGTAGTAACCAGTTCGAACAGCGCGCATACTGCCAGCACAGTAAGCGTTGCCAGCAGCCACCACTTCAGCGGGAACACCGTTGCCACCGAGCCAAAGGTCGGAGCCATGACCTGTGCGGTCCACCATGCGCCAAGCCAGATGCAGAATGCGGACTGCGCGCTCGCCACGAGCACGGCAATCATGAATTGCAAGAGTTGCTGAGCAATCTGCTGCATCGGCGTCTCGCCAGCCAGAGCGCCCATGGTCATCGTCGCGTGCTGGCGACGCCCTTCCATGACCAGCGACATCAGCGCGGAACTCATCGCCATCAGCAACGGCAACGCGCACAGTGCTATCAGAGAAGCAATGTCAGCCTGCACGCTCGACTCATTTCCGCCGTGAGTGGCGAGTGCCGAGGCGAGCGTCCACGCCAATGGCAGCAGCAATTGGCTCGGCAGGAGCAGATCGCCTCGCAGATTCACGACGCGCTCAGCGCTGAGCTCTCATATTTGATGCTGCATATGCGGCGCAATGCCGCGGATCCGCAGTTCGATGAGAAGTCGCGCGCGGAGTTCGCGTCGCTGGCGCAAAATGCCGGCGACGCGCTGCGCAAAGTGCGCGACATCGTGCACGATCTCTCCCCCGACGAGCAGACTACTGCTGTTTCCACCGGCGTCACTGACGAAAATATTGAACGGAACAATATTATTCAGTTACTGCGTGAAGACATCGAACACAGCGAGTCGATGCTGCGAGATCTGGGATTCACCGGCTCGATCTCCGTGCGCGGAGATCTGCGCACATTGCCCACGCCCGCGCTGGAGTTTGCGCGCACTGTATTGACCGAACTCGTGGCGAATATTATTCGCCACGGCGAACCCGCGCACTATCTCGTGCAGATATATATTGATAGCAGTCTCCGCATAGAGTCACGCAATCGCGTGCGAACAGCCTCCCAGTTGCCGCACTCCGGGCATGGTGTGGCGGCGCTCAGGCGTGCGGTTGCGCAGCACCACGGAACTGTGACCGCGCAGCTCGACGGCGACACTTGGCACACGGTGGTCACTGTGCCGCTGCCTTTCTTTCCGACCAATATATATACAGGTCGCAAAGGCTAGAGCAGTTTGGGCGCGCAAAGCAGCAGGCGGCAAAAGAACAAAGCAGAAAAAGAAAGAGGCTCGGGAAGGGAACCGAGCCTCTGACAGAAGAAGAGAAGAGAGAAGAAAATGTGTTCAGTTATTCAGTTGTGCCCAACCTCGCGGCTGGTGATTACATAATAACCAGCCCACTCTTGACGCAACTCTAAAGAAACCTGAGAGTTTTCTGAATTCTGTGCTGCGCCGGTGAAAAAGGAGATGCTGGCGTCACCGATAAGCGAGCAACCGCCGCCGGAAAGAGCCAGCGGAGGCATCCTGGCGCCTAATATTGCTTACGAGGCGACATTATCAGCGCTTTTGCGATGTATGTGATTCAGGAAACGTTGAAACTCCGCCGCTTTCCAACTGGCTTACCTGCGCAAACAGCCAATAACGTCTCCTTGTAAGCGAAATAGCGCGCAATAGCGGCAGTGGCCGGTTGCGCTGACTCAATGCAGCGCAACCGGCCACTGTCTGCAACCCTGTTCGCCGCTTCCTTATTGCGCAAGCGTGAACTGGGAGTTGTAGATGTCGGCGTAGAAGCCGTTCTTGGCGAGCAGTTCGTCGTGCGTGCCGCGTTCCACGATGTCGCCGTCTTTCATCACCAAAATCATGTCGGCGTCGCGAATCGTGGAGAGGCGGTGCGCGATCACGAACGACGTGCGGCCTTCGGTGAGCTTGTCCATCGCCTTCTGGATCAGCTCCTCGGTGCGCGTATCGACGGAAGAGGTGGCTTCGTCGAGAATCAGAATCGGTGAATCCTGCACCATTGCTCGCGCGATCGTCAGCAGCTGCTTCTGGCCTTGCGAGAGCGTGGACGATTCATCGAGCACCGTGTCGTAGCCCTGCGGCAGCGAGCGCACATAGTGGTCGAGCCCAACGGCCTTGCATGCGGCCATGATCTGCTCGTCGGTGACGCCCTCCTTCGCATAGGCCACGTTCTCGCGCACCGTTCCGTTGAACACCCAGGTGTCTTGCAGCACCATCGAGAACTGGTCGTGCACGTTCCAGCGCGGCACGTCTTTGGTGTTGATGCCGTCGATGGAGATGGAACCGCCGGCGATCTCGTAGAAGCGCATCAGCAGGTTGACCATAGTGGTCTTGCCGGCGCCGGTCGGTCCGACGATGGCGACCTTTTGGCCGGGTTCGATGTTCGCGGAGAAGTCATGGATGATGAGCTTGCCCGGGTCGTACCCGAACTTGACATGTTCGAAGCTCACACGACCCTCGACAGGCGTGATCTCGCCATTGCTGCCACGACCGAGCAATGGCTGCTTGTCGCTTTCGTCGGCGAGCTCCGGCTCGTTGAGGAAGCTGAACACGCGTTCGGAACCGGCGGCACAACGCTGCAGGTTCTGGAATGCCTGCGCGAACTGCGAGAGCGGCTGGGTGAACAGGCGGATGTACATCATGAAGGCCACGATCACGCCGAATTCGATCTTGCCATCCATCGCGAGCGCCGCACCCACCACGCAGACGACCACATAGCCGAGGTTGCCCACAAGGTTCATCATCGGCATCATCAGGCCCGAGAGGAACTGGCTCTTCCAACCGGAATCGTAGAGGTCGTTGTTGTAGCGTTCGAAGCGGCGAATCGCGTCCGCCTCACCACCGAACGCCTTGACGACGGTGTGGCCGCTATACATCTCTTCGACGTGTCCGTTGACGTCACCGAGCGCGATCTGCTGGCGCACGAAATACTTCTGCGACACCTTCATCACGACGAGCATCAGAATCATGCCGAGAATGCTCGCGCCCACCGCGCACAGCGCCATGATCACGTTGTTCTTGAACATCATCACCAATGCGCCGAAGAACAGTGTGATCGACGAGATGAGCGAGCCGAGCGACTGACCGAGCGTCTGCCCCACCGCGTCGACGTCGTTCGTGATGCGGCTCATCACATCGCCGGTGCTGTGCTCATCGAAGTATTTGAGCGGCAGCTTGTTCATCTTCTCGTCGATCGCCGTGCGCAGATTCTGCGCGGTGCGCTGTGTCACCGTCGCCATCATCCAGCTCTGCACATATGAAAGCAGAGCATACCCTGCGTAAAGCGCCACGAGTGTCCATCCGATGCGTGCCACCGCGCTCATGTCGATCGAACCGAGCACTGGCTTGCCGTTGACGAGCGCGGGCAGTCCCTTGGTGATTTCGTCGGTCATGTCACCGAGATAATCCGGGCCGATGATCTGGCAGATCGCACCGCCCACACCGAGGATGAGCGCGATGATGATCGCCGGAATATATTTGCGGCTGAACCGCATGAGATCTTTGAGCGCGCCGCCGAGATCGTCGGCTTTCTCCGTTGACGCTCCGCCACGAGGTCCGTGAGGACCCATTCCTGCTGGCATTGTATGTCCTTTCAAAACGACTGTTTCACATGAAACTTTGCGTGCCGCGAGCACTGTGCGTATGTGCGTGCGCGCACGCTCGAGTCTCCGAACTCATGCGCTGAGTTCTTCTTCGCTGAGCTGGGATTCGGCGATCTGCCTGTAGACTTCGCAGTTGTCAAGCAGTTCGCGGTGCGTGCCTTTGCCGACGAGCTTGCCGTCGTCAAGCACGAGGATGCAGTCGGCGTCCATGATCGTGCCCACTCGCTGCGCGACGATCAGTTTCGTGGAGTTCTTCGCGTACGACTTCAACGCGTCGCGCACCACGCGGTCGGTCTTGAAGTCCAACGCGGAGAACGAGTCGTCGAAAATAAGAATCTCAGGATTGCGATACACGGCGCGCGCGATAGACAGTCGCTGCTTCTGACCGCCGGACACGTTCGTGCCGCCCTGCGCGATCTGCGCATCGAACTCACCCTGCATTTTGCGCACGAACTCGGTGGCCTGCGCCACATCGCATGCCTCTTCCACACGGTTCGCCTCCTGTGCGGTCAGCGCGCGCTCGGCGTCTGCCTTGAGCATTTCGGCTTCGGCTTTGCGGCCAGACATGCGCGAGACGTCGATCATCGGCACGTCCTCGGATTCGCCCGGCTTGTCTCCGTAGCTCACGTTCGATGCCACCGTTCCCTTGAACAGGAACGAGCGCTGCGGAACATAGCCGATTTTGTCACGCAGTGTTTTGAGGTCGTATTCGCGCACGTCAACGCCGTCCACAATCACTTCGCCGTCGGACGTGTCGTAAAAACGCGGCACCAGATTGATCAGAGAGGACTTGCCCGAACCGGTCGAGCCGATAATTGCAACAGTGTCACCCTGGTTCGCGGTGAAGCTGATGTGTTCGAGCATGGCTTCGCGCGAATCGGGGTATGTGAAGCTCACGTCACGGAATTCGATTTCACCAGCGAGCTCGTCGTCGTTCGCGTAATCGCTAGCATTGGCGGCGGTGATCACGCCCTGCTGCTTGGCTTCGGCGACGGTCAAGCCGCGTTCGCGTGTGCCGGACTTGACGAGCGGCTCGGTGTTGATCACTTCAAGCACGCGCTGTGCAGACACGTCCGCGCGCGGCCAGAGCACGAACACCATGCTCATCAGCAGGAAGCTCATGATCACCTGCATCGCGTAGCTGGAGAAGACGACCATGTTCGAGAACAGCGTGAGCTTGTCGGCAGCGCCCGCGTCTTGAATCAGGTATGCACCGATCCAGTAGATCGCGAGCGAGAGGCCGTTCATGATCGTGCTCATCAGCGGCATCATCACCGCCATCGAACGGTTGGTGAACAGCTGCGTGTTCGTCAGGTCGGCGTTTGCCTTCTCGAACTTGTTCTCCTGATAGTCTTCGGCGTTGTAGGCGCGCACCACACGCATACCGGTGAGGTTCTCGCGCGCCACCAGGTTGATGTTGTCGGTGAGGCGCTGCATCGCCTTGAATTTCGGCATCACGAGCACCATGAGCACCACGATCGAAACGAGCAGGATCACCACGGCGATCGCGGTGGTGAGCGTCCACTCGAAGCCTTCGCCGGCGATCTTGCAGACCGCCCACACAGCCATGATCGGCGATTTAATGATCATCTGCAGACCCATCGTGATGAACATCTGGATCTGCGTGATGTCGTTCGTGGAGCGCGTGATCAAGCTCGCTGTGGAGAAGTGATGCATCTCCGATGGGCCGAACGACTCGACCTTGCGGAACTCCATCGAGCGCAACCGCTGGCCGAACGAGGCGGCGATGCGCGCGGCGAAGTAGCCGGTGACAACGGCGCAGGCGAACGAGCCCGCCGCCACCAGCAGCATCTTGCCGCCGGCGATCCAGATGTCGCGCATCTGGCTGTTCGGCGTCTCCACCAGCGTGGTGATCTCCGACATGTAGCTGGGCAGTTCAAGGTCGAAGTAGACCTGCCCCACGATGGTGATGAGCGAGATCACCAACTGCCCTATCTCCGTTTTGGAGAGGTATTTCATGATTCGTAGCATTACTGCATCTTTCTTGTACGTTTTGTATACGTTCTGTGGCGTCTATTCCGTCCGCTTGCCCCACCCAAACCACTCATTGTGCTGGCGGGGATATAAAACCCCCAACACCGCAAGTAGCCGCAACTCAAAAACCGCTATTTTCCAACGCTTTCTGTTTCGCTATACCGAGGCTTGCGCGCGTTTTATATCCCCACCAGCAAAATGGGGAGGCAAGATAGGCGAGAATCACTCGCGCTGGGGCGCATGAGGCGGGCGGCGGTGCACTTGCTCTGCGAACAGGCCGTCTTCGGCGATTTTCTTAGACAGCTTGACCATTCGCTCGTGCAGGCGGTCGCGCCGCTCAAAAGCCTGCGTCACCTGCTCCTGCGTGGGCTGCGGTCCCTCCGGCTGGCAAATCGACATGTAGACCATGAAGTCGGAGAACAGTTTGACGAATTCGCGCGTGCGCTCCTCGCCCATTTGCGAGAACACCCAACGCAGATCCGCAACGAGCTCCTCCCCCTGCTTTTTCGCCACTTCCCGACCTTCGTCGGTCAAGTCGACGAGCACGCTGCGGCGATCTCGCGGATCGTTCTCACGCTCAATCCACCCTTTGGCATACATGCCGGAGAGCAGTGACGAGATTCGCCCGGACGTCGCATTCATCGCCTCGGCGAGGCTCGACGGCGTGCACGGCCCGTGAAACATGAGCTCGCGCAACACGAACATCTCCCCTTGCGTGCCGCGCTCAAACGTGCGCACTGATTTCGACCGCGAGCTCCACATGGCAAACAGATACTCGTGAATCGCTTCCAACTGGTAATCCATAGTGCTTAAACTCACTTACCTTTGGGTGTAAGTTATTACTAGTGTAAAATATTATCACTGTAAGACAATTTCTGAGTACACTATGAGACTCGTCGGGGAGTCTACAGAGAAAACCGCAGAATACTGCGGAAATTATTTACTCAACATCACTGAGCTGGCGGATTGAGATTATCTACCGCCTCTTTGAGATCACGGTTCTGGAAGCGGTCGTGCAGCACGCAATACCCGCCGAACACAAGCAGCCACACCAGTCCGGCGATCGCCGGCCCGCGCGTATCTGCCCCCAGGAACAGCGTGCAGTAGATGAACACGAAGAATGCCGTGGTCAATGGGTTGAGCACTTTGTACGCCGGCATCAGGAACCCGTTTTCCATGAACTGCGCGGAGTTGCGGTATTTGTAGTGCGCGATCATCGTGAGAATGTAGATGAAGATGATCACCGCGGACGACGCCGATGAGAACATGACGAACGCGCCCGACACCTGCGGAATCAGTTCGATGAGCGGCGACAGCAGAATGAGGATTGCAGACACGACGATCGCCCTCGCCGGCACCTTCGTTTTCGACACGACGCCGAGTTTGCTGATGGTCGGCGACGGTGATTCCTCGGCGATTTCGAACAGGTGACGCCCTGCGGAATACAGCAGCGAGTTGAGTGACGAGGCCGCCGCCGTCACAACGACGAAGAACACGAGGGCCGCCGCCCAATTCGCGCCCGCGTATTCGAACACCATGATGAACGGTGAGGCGAAGGTGCCGTCTTTGTTCGGCGCGAAGTTGCGCCACGGCACGATGGTCATGATGGCGAGCAATGCACCGACGTAGAAGATCAGAATGCGCACGATGATGCCGTTGATCGCCTTCGGCAGCACTTTGCGCGGGTTCTTCGTTTCCGACACGGTGACGCCGATGAATTCGATCATCTCGTAGGCAAAGAACACCATCTGGAAGCTCATCAAAAACGCGAGCCAACCGTTCGGCGCAAGCGAGAATCCGTCGGTGAGATTGCGCAATGTCACACTGCCGGCAGGCGACACGTGGTCTTGGCCGGGCACTTGCACGGCGTTGTATTTGAAGCCGGTGATGAGCATGATGATCGCGGTGGCGATCATGGCCACGATCAGCGTGATCTTGATCATCGAGAACCAAAATTCGGCTTCTCCGAACGCTTTGACGGCTATCAGATTGATGAGCACGAGCACCACGAGGAACCCGAGTTCGATCACTCCCCTCCATGCCGAGACGTCGTACCCGAGCGTCGCGAAGAAAGTGACGCAATACTGCCCGACCGCCGTGATCTCGGTCATGCCCACCAGAATGAGCACGATCCAATACGACCACAGCGCGAACGTTCCCCAGCCGTTGCCCAAATACATCTTGATGAAATTGATGAACGTGTGTTGGCTCGGATCTCGGTACATGAGCTCGCCGATCGCACGCATCATCAGGAACATGATGCCGCCGATGAGAATGTAGACGAAGATGATGCTCGGACCGGCGAGGTTGATGGACTTGCCGGAACCGAGGAACAGGCCGGTGCCGATCGCCCCGCCGATTGCGATGAACTGCACGTGGCGGTTGGTCAGGCCACGTTCCATTTCGTTGTCTTTGTCGAGCGTCTCCAGCGAGGCGTTCACTTCCTCTTCGTGAATCTGTTCAGAGGATTCCGATGATTGATGCACGTCAGACATAATGAATTTGACTTTAGCAGTATGGGGTTGCCAACAGTTTTCACACTATGCACAAGATTTCTGACAGCTTATTGCACAGCGCGCACTGGCACGCTATTCGACGGATTTGAGCGAACTCACCGGATCGATGCGGTCGAGCACGGGGTTGACGAACAGTCGCACGAGCCAAGCGAACGCAAGCGTCGCCACAACGGTGATCAGATAGCTGTACCAAGCGATCGACACTTCGAAGTAGAGCCCCGGCATATTGAGTGCTCCGGTGAGCAGCCCCGAAATCCATCTGCCGAGTGGCAGCCCGATGATGATGCCGATGATGGTGAGCACCATCATCTCGCGGTTCACGTAGTGATGCACTTCGCGGTCGTAGAATCCGAGGACTTTCAACGTCGCCATTTCGCGCAGACGCTCCGACACGTTGGTGTGCGCCAATGTGAACAGCACGACGAGCGCAAGGCTGCCGGCGAGCGCGACGATCAGCGCGACCACCGCTCCCATCAGGTCAAAGGAGAAGTCTTCGGCTTGTTTCGCGCTTGACGTGGCGCTCATCACAGCGGCATCATCTTCGAGCTGATTCACGTAGTCGATCTGCTCTTGGCCGCTGCCCTTGAGTTTCGCGTAGACGGCGTTCCACACCGTTTCCGAAGTATCGTTTGATTGCGATTGCTTAGACTGGCTTGCCGTTTGACTTGTGGATGCGGGGAAGATCTGATGGTAGAGATCTTCACTGATGAAGACTTCGGCCCCGATGAGACTGCGCGTGACTGCGGCGACTTTCACCTTATGCGGCTGTGTGCCGTCGCCGCGCAACGACACTTCATCTCCGGCTTTCACGTTCAACGATTGCGCGGCGGATTGCGCTACGATCACACCGCTGTTATTGAGCGTCACCGTGCTGTTGCCGTTGGATTTGTGCATCCACCCGAACAGCGAATCGTTGCGCGCTGGCTGCAGGTCGAACATTGTGTTGAGTTCGCGCAGTTGGTTCTGCGGTATGACGGTGAGTTGCACGCTGGTGCCGTGGTCGGCCGTGTTGGTCAGTTCTCCGCTTTCGATGCGGGCGTCCAGCATGTCGGTCGTTTTGCCATCTGACTTCAATTGCTTGCGCATGGCGTCTTCATCGCCGGTGTTGGCCATCACGAGCGTGTCGTATTGATCGACGCCGCGGTATTGGTTCGGGCCGAGCGCAGCCACCGTGTCGTTGATCGCCAAGCCGCACAGGATCAGCGCTGTGCAGCCTGCCACACCGCCCACCGTCATGATCAGGCGCGACTTGAAGCGAAAGATGTTGCGTGCCGTGACCTTGTTGAGGAAGCTCATGCGCTTCCAGATCGGCGTGATGTGTTCGAGCAGAATGCGCGAACCGGCTTTCGGCGCTTTCGGGCGCATGAGCGTGGCCGGCATCTGCCGCATTTCGCGAATCGAAGCGAACAGTGCGGCTCCGAGCACGCCGACGACGAATAGCGCAATGCCGATGGAACCATACGCCCAGTCGTATTCCAGCCGCATGTCAGGTATCGCATACAGCCCGCGAATCACCACGAGCAGGAACGCCGGAATGCCCAGGAAGCCGATCAGCAATCCCAACCCGCCACCGATCAGGCAGGCGAGCAGGGCGAACAGCGCATATCGCATTGTGATGGCGATGCGTCCATAGCCGAGCCCTAGGTATGTGCCGACAAGCCCGCGATCTTCTTCCACGAGTCGGCTCATCGTGGTCAGGCTCATCATAACGGCCACGATGAGGAACACGATCGGGAACGCCTTGCCAAGCGATTCGATCGAACTGATGTCGGATTTGAGCGAACTGAATCCCGACAACGCCGAACGCGATTGCACATACCAGCGTGGCGTCTCGATATCGTCTATCTTCTGCTGTTCCGAAGCGAACGTATTCTCCAGCTTGGCACGCTGCGAGTCAAGGTCGCGCTGTGCCGCGGTAAGTTTCGCTTCACCAGACGCCAATTGCTCCTGTGAGGCGCTCAACTGCGCAGGCATTTGCATGCCGGCGGGAATCTGCGAGGTCTGCGCTTCGAGCTGGCTGCGTTGCTCGCCCAGCTGGGAGCGCTGTGCATTGAGTTGTTGCTGTGCGTTGTCAAGCTTGGCGTAGGCGGCGTTCTTCGCATCATCGAGTTGCTTCTGGGCGTCATCCACCAACGCCTTTTTGCGCGCCTGCTCGCGTGTGCCCTGCACGTTCTGCTCGATGTCGTGCACCGCCGATGATGTCAACGAATCGTAAGCGTCGCTGAACGCATCTTTCTGCGCGGCTCCGGCAATGCGCAGCACGATCGCCCCATACACGTCAGGGTCGTAACCGTCATCGCCGAACAGTTGCTCCAACGCTCCGTTGGCCATGTAGAAGCTGTAGTCGTTCGCTATCGAGGAGCGGAACGTGGAATCCGAGTAGCCGTCTGGATTCGTCAGATCGGCAGGATCGGTGACGATGCCGACGATCTTCAGCGCATGGCTCTTCGCTTTGTCTGCCGAATCAGCGGAATCCGCAGAATCATTGGAATCCGTAGACGTTGAAGCGGCTCGCACGTCAATCGTGTCGCCGAGTTTGAGGTGCACGTCGTGCACGAACTGCTCGGTTACGGCAATTTCGCCGTCGTTCTGCGGCAAATGCCCCTGCAACACGTATGGCTCATCCAGCGACTTTGAGCCGACCTTGCCCAATTCGCGTATCGTCGCCGCCTTTTGCCCATCGTCTGTACTCACATCGATGCGTTCCATCCGCACACCTTGCGTCTGCTCCACATCACTCTGCGCGCTCAGCGCCTTCACGTCATCGTCGGTTAGTCCCATCGTCGAAACGACTTGCACGTCGTGCAACCCTTGCTGGCGGTAAAAACGGTTGGCGGCGTTGAATGTGTCTTCGCAGCCTGCGTAGATGCCGGTGAGCACAGCCACTCCCAGCATCGTGATGATCAGAATCGAGAGGAACGGTTTCCATGCGCGCAGCCAGCAGCGAAGCGTGTCGAGCACGAAAGCCGCGCCGACGCCATGCGCCCGCGGCTTCGCGTTCTTGCTCATGTCACACCTCCACTAGCTTGCCAAATTCACCCATTACCATTCGATATTTGCGATCGGCGTCGGATTCGCGTTCTCCTCCTGAGCCGTCACCGTTCCCGACCTGAAGCGAATGATCTTATGCGCCATCGGCGCGAGAGCCGAATTGTGCGTGATGATCAGCACCGTCATGTTCTCTTCCTCGCAGATCTGCTGCAGCAATTCCAGTACCTCTTTGCCCGTCTCATAGTCGAGAGCACCGGTCGGCTCGTCGCACAGCAGCAGTTTCGGTTTCTTCGCGATCGCACGCGCAATCGACACGCGCTGTTGCTCGCCACCGGAAAGCTGGGCGGGGAAATTGCCCAAGCGATCGCCTAATCCCACGCGCTTGAGCACGTCAGCCGGGTCGAAATGGTCGGGGCAGATCTGCGAAGCGAGCTCAACGTTCTCCAACGCCGTCAAATTGGGAATCAGGTTGTAGAACTGGAACACAAAGCCGATGTCGTTGCGCCGGTACGTCACCAGATCGTGATGGTTGAGATTCGTGATGTTGTTTCCACCGACGATCACCGTGCCACTCGTCGCGGTATCCATGCCTCCCAAAATGTTCAGCGCAGTCGTCTTGCCAGCACCGGATTGCCCCAAAATAACAGTCAGTTTGCCTTGATCGGCGGTGAACGAGGCATCGTCGAGCGCGCGGATGGTCGACGACCCCGCCGGGTACTCCTTGACTACGTTGTCAAACTCTATGTATGCCATCATTTCATTCTATGCGCTTAATTTTGGCACTTCAAGAGTCCACTTAAGCGCGTCGCCACACCACATCTCGCGAACATCTCAGCATCCTTCAAATTTCATCGTTTCAACATGTGCGTCTCTTTTGCCTAACGGTGTTCAACGCGTCGCATCTTCTGCGCACAATGAGCAACATCACACGAATACTTCGCTACTCCGCACTGGTCGCCGCATTCATCAAACCGATCGTTGCGCTCTTCCTGATTGCCGGTATCGATATCGTCTGCCTGATCATTCTCGGTACGCAGCACAGCTGATGCGTCCGCCAGCACAACGCACTATCTATAGAACGTATCTGCTGAATATGGGTGAGGCTCGGGAACGCGCAGTTTCCGAGCCTCACCCATATTCATATTCAGCAGAAATCTAATCTGTATTTCTATTTCGCTTCAGCCGATTCGAGCCGCGTGTGCACGCGCTCGCGCAGTGCATACGCGTTGAACAGCACGGCGAGCCAGATCACGCCGGCGATCAACGCGATGCGGTAGCTCGCGGAGAAGCACATGAGCACCGCCACCATCAGCAGGAACGCGATGATCACGTACGGCGTCCAGTTCCAGCCGGGCAGTTTGAACTGAATCTTGTTCAACGCAGCTTTGCCGGTCAATCCGTGCAATTCGCCGGGGCCTTCGCCAGCAGCCACTTTGCGGCGGAACAGCATCTCGGTGATCATGATCATCGTCCAGTTGATAATAGCGGCGATCGTGGCGATCGACATCAAATAATTGAACGCAAACTCCGGCCACAGGAACACCACGACGACGGCGACGATCGTCACGGCGGCGCTCGTGAGCACGCCGGCCACCGGCACGCCGCGCTTGTTCACGCGGCCCAGGTACGCGGGCGCGTTGCCTTGCTTGGCGAGCGAATACAGCATGCGCGAGTTCGAGTAAAGCGCGGAATTGTAGACGCTCATCACTGCGGTCAGGCACACGAAGTTGAGGATTCCGGCGGCAATCGGCACGCCGGTCGATTCGAAGATCTGCACGAACGGGCTCATCTTGCCGTCAATGCGATCCCACGGAACCACAGCCATGATGATGCCGAGCGCGGCGACGTAGAACACGAGAATGCGCCAGATGATGCCATTCGTAGCCTTCGGAATCGTCGTGCGCGGATGCTCCACCTCGCCCGCGGTGATGCCAATGAGCTCGGTGCCGCCGAAGCTGAACATCACCACAACGAGTGCCATCAGCAGACCGCTCCACTTGCCGTCTGCGCCGTGCTGCATGAGTCCGTGCGGGAAGAATCCGCCGTCGATCGTGAACCAGTTCGCGAACGACGCGCGTATGCCCGAGTCAGTCGGCAGATTGAAGATGATGATGGCGAGTCCGCCGATGATCATTGCAATCACTGCGATTATTTTGATCAGCGCAAACCAGAACTCAAATTCACCGAACTCGCTCACCCCGCACAAATTGAACGCGGTGATGAGCACCAGGAAGAACGCCGCAGACGCCCACTGCGGAATGTTCGGGAACCAGTAGTTGACGAACGAGCCGACCACCGCCAGCTCGACCATCGACACCAGCACATAGTTGAACCAGTAGTTCCAACCGGAGATGAATCCCGCGCGCTTCGACCAGTAACGCGACGCGTAATAGCTGAACGCGCCCGCGCGCGGATCTTCCACCGACATTTCGCTCATTGCGCGCACAATCATGAAGATTGCCGCGCCGCCGATAATATATGCCAGCAAAATAGACGGTCCGGCCAGCGAAATCGATTCGCTCGATCCGTAGAACAGGCCGGTGCCGATCGCTCCGCCCAGAGCAATCAGCTGAATATGGCGATTTTCAACGATTTCTTGAGTTCAGGTTCCCCGCTGCCGTTGACTGCTGTGTTCGCGGCTTCCTTGCCAGACTGCACGTCTGCGTTATTCTCTCTGCTCATGTTCTCTTCCGTGCTCGCGCATCGTAGCGATGTATTCTGGCGTTTGACAGAACGTTCCTATTGTAAGATGCGCCCTCCCGCATCCCGATACGCCCCCGAAACAAACTTCTATTTGCCGGCTTTCTTACCGGCTGTGCGTGCAGGAGGCATGAAGTAGCGGTCGTAGGAGATGAAGCAGCGCTTGTAGACGAGCGCGAGGATCGTCGAATCGGCCAGCAGCGTCAGCGCACTGATGGCGGCGAGCACCACGAACTGGTATTTCGCCGCGTTCACCGGGCTCTGGCCGGCGATGATCTGGCCTGCCATCATGCCTGGAATCGTCACGATGCCGCTCGAAGCCAGCGTCGCGATCGTCGGCAGCAAACCGAGCGTGATCGACGAGATGATCGATGGTTTCGCAGCCTCCCACTTCGTAGCACCCAGCGCGAGCAGCGTGTTGACCTCGTCGTAGCGTTCGCGCATCGAGTTGAAGAATCGGCTCAAACCAAGCGCCAGTGCGGAAACAGTGTTGCCGAGCAGCATGCCGCTCAGCGGCACGATGAATTGTGGCGCGTACCACGGCGTGGGGCGTACAACGAGTTCGCCCACAATCGACACCATCAGCAGCATCGTCACCGTCAGGCTCAACAGAATCAACGGGACCAAGCCTTTCGGAATCCCTTTCGCGCGGTCGAGTGTGATCTGCGTGGCGGCGACGAGCATCAGCACAATCAGTCCGAACACCAGCCACACGTTGTTCTGTTTGATCACATACGCGAGAATGAATCCCATCGCGAGCAGCTGCACAAGCGAGCGAATCGTCGCCCAGATAAGCGATTTCGCAATGTCAAGCTTCATCAGCACGGACACTCCGGCCGCGATGAGCACCATCACGACGGCGATCAGCAGTCCCCAGTTGTCAATTGCGAAATACATCAGCGAGCCTGCCCTTCCTGCGCTTTGTCTTGAGGCTGTTGCGCGGGCGCGTCACTGAGCGTGCCGTTTGCGAGCACAATAATTTTGTTGGCGCGACCATCTGCCTGCCGGTGACGTATGCGCACGACTGCAGTGCCCGCGTCGGCGGCGGCGCGCAGAATATCCGCCACTTTGTTGGCGTTCTCATCGTCGAGTCCGGCGTCCACTTCGTCGGCGAGCAGCACGGCAGGGTGCGTGAGCAGCGTGCGCGCGAGCGACACGCGCGCCGCCTGCCCGCCGGAGAGTTCGTGCACAGGTCGCGTCAGATCGATGTCTTCGCAGCCCATTGAGTCAAGTGTTTCGCGAACGAGCGCGTCTGGCAATCTGCGCTCCGCGGACTCGTGATCTGCCGACGTGCGCACGCGCAGAGTGAATGGCAGGCGAATTGCGTCGATCACAGTTTCGCCAATAAGCACAGAGGTTTGCGGCAGATATGCGACTCTCTCGCGCCACTGCTGCGGAGTCAGCGAGTCCGAGTCCACGCCGTCGAGCGTGAACGTGCCCGCGGTGTTCACGTTGAGGCGCGCGAACGCGGTCAGCAACGTGCTTTTTCCGGAACCGGAGGGGCCGGTGATGTCTACGATTTCGCCGCCGCGAATTTCGAAATGAAGATTATTGAAGATTACTTTGTCGCCGGCGTCACCGTGCGCGACTGCCGTCACGTTCGACGCTTGAAAATATGCTGCGAACTCATGCTCCCATTATCGGGCATGCTCGCGCTGTTAGCATAAGCGTTCAACCTACAAACACACTTTTTTTGTTCCAACTTAGCGCGCACGCCTGCATTCTGCATGCCAACCATGCAAAATCGCGCATAATATGAAAGGCGTCGTTTTGAGCAACGACGCCTTTCAGTGTTCAGATACGGCGAACGCCGACCTACCAGGCAAGGGGAAACACAAGCCGACGGTTCGCCTATCTGAAGTCTTTACAGACCTTCTTCCACGCCCTTCTTAGTGGCTGGAGCAATGGAGAGGCTGGGGTCACGCAGCGGAATCATCATCGACTGCGTGGCATGGTACAGATCGGACTTGCCTGGCCACACGGTATCCATCACGTGATTGTGGCGATCGAGCTGGTGGAACCACGAGCCGAGCTTGTGATCCATCAGGTAGGTGTCGACGTACTCGAGGAAGGTCGCATACCAATCGGCGTATTCCTGCTTGCCGGTCACGTGGAACAGCGTGGCGGAGGTGTTGATGGCTTCGGCGAGGGTCCAGTGCATACGGTCGTGCACAACTGGCTTGCCCTGCCAATCGGTTGTATAGACGATGCCAGGAGCACCATCGGCATCCCACGCATCGGCGACAGCACGATTGAACAGATGCTCGGCGGCATCGAGGTACTTCTTGCCATCGCCGTTCAGCACACCGTCCTTGCCGTAGACGCTCAGGGCATACTGCGTGATCAGGCGCGACCATTCGATGCCGTGGCCTGGGGTTGCGCCGTATGGCTTGAACTGGTCGTCTGGCTTGTCGGCGTTGAATTCGAGTTCCGGCTCCCAATTGGAGTTGAAGTGCTCCGGAATGCGCCACTCGTTCTCGGAGGCCCACGTGAGCACATGCTCGATGATGCGGCCTGCGCGCTTGCGCCAGCTTTCGTCGCCGGTCACGTCAGCAACGGCGAGGCAGGCTTCAACGGAATGCATGTTGGCATTGAGGCCACGGTAGGTATCGAGCTCGGTGAACTCGGTGTTCCAAGTGTCGACGCTCAGGCCGATCTCATCGTCCCAGAAGCGAGTCAGATACACGTGCTCGGCCTGCTCAAGCAGTTCCTTGGCACCCGGGCGTCCGGCCAGCAATGCGGAGGATGCTGCAAGCAGCACGAATGCGTGAGCATAGGCCTGCTTGTCGGGCATGTGGTACTGATCCGGCGTGATCTCGGCATACCAGCCATCGTTCTCATCGTCGTGCAGCACGCCGCGCAGACCGCGGATGCCGTCATCAACGAGTTCCGCAGCGCCATCAACGCCGAGCAGCGTGGCCAGCGAGTAGACGTGCGTCATGCGGCAGGTGATCCAAGTGGCGCGGTTGCGGTCCTTCCACGGAGTGCCATCGTCGCCCAGCCAGTAGGAGCTGCCGTCAACCGCCGGGAAGTGGCGGCCGAATGCAATGAGATTGTCACGGGAAAGATCCAGGAACTTCTTGTTCTCCGGAGTTCCGATTTGGTATTTCGGATTCGTTGTGGCCATAGCCCTTGCCTTCCAATCAAAGCCGATAACCGGCTTATGTTGCTTTTCGTATATTCGTTATATTCGCGCGCAAACCGCTCGCATCGTCGTTGACGAAAACGTGTACTTGAAGAGTATCACTGAAGCGCTTAAGTCGCAACTGGGTGTCGCGTCTGCAGATTCCATCTGCCGTGCGTGCGCGAGTAGTCCCCTCCGTGCACTCCCAACAGAACCATTCTGCTGAAAATGCGCCAACGGCATTCCTCACGCACGCCCAACAGCTTAAAGCTGCTCGCTGCAGACTAACAAGGCCCTACGCGCACTCCCAACAGAACCAATCTGCTACCTGCACGCGAATAACTTTCTCCATGCACCTGCAACAGCATCCTCCTGCTGGAAGCACGTTAACAATGCCTTTCACGCACACTTAGCAGAACTAACCTACTACCTGCACGCTAGCAAGCCCCTCCACGCACTCCTAACAGCATCCTTCTGTAAGGAGCACGCCAACCATGCTCTTCACGCACACCCAGCAGGATGTACCTGCCCACTGCACGCCAGCAACGCCCTCTGCGCACACCCAACAGATTCAACCTGTTACCTGTGTGTGAACATCTCTTTCCGTGCACATACAACAGCACTCTCCTGTTGGAAGCACGCCAACAAACCTCTCCATGCACTCCCAACAGATTGGTTCTGCTCACTGCACTCCAACGCACCTCCTCACGCATTTTCAATAGGATCCATCTGCTACCTGCACGCGAGCAAGCCCTTCCACGCACACCCAACAGACTCAACCTGCTACTTACGCGCGAGCGCCCTCCTCCATGCACCCGCAACAGCATTCTCCTGTTGGAAGCACGTTACCGAGCCTCTTCGCGCACACCCAGCAGGATGCATCTGCCCGCTGCACGCAAGCAAAGCCCCCTTGCGCACACCCAACAGCATCCTCCTGCTGGAAGCACGCCAGCGACTCGGCACATGGGATGGGATACGAGCCAGTTAACGGTGGCGGCAAGCAACTGACCCACATCTTCAACGAATAATGGGTCAGTTAACCCGCGATGAGGTTAACTGACCCACAAACCAGACTGGATATGGGCGAATTAACCTCCAGAGCGGTTAAATGACCCATAAATGCAACAAGATGCGGGTCAGTTAACTTTGAGATTCGTTAACCGACCCGCATCTCGGAGCACAGACGCCCAAACGGAGCTACGCGAACTGCGCTATGCGGCTTCCAAAAGCGTCGAGGCGCTTTCACAGAGCACTTTAGCGCCTTTGGAGACGCGGATGGCTTTATTAGAGGGCGCGAATGTCGAGCACGATCGCCTGCATTGGCCACAGCGGTGGAATCTGCAGGCCGACGTTCTTGAGCAGAGCGCCGGAGACTACGAAACCCTTGCTCGTCTCGGCAGGAGCCATCCATTCAGGGGTGTTCCAGCCCCAGCGGGATTCACCGATCTCCTTGCGCAGGCGCACCGAATAGGTTTTCGACTCATCAATGCCGGCTGGGCACAGGCGCTCGGTGAGCACATTGCGCAGGTTGGTGACAGTGGCCACAACCCACACGGCATGCGTCGCATCGGCGTTCACCACGCCGCGAGCGCGCAAGGCTGGATCTTTGAAGTCGGCGTGCTTCACGCTGCCAGTGTGCAGCATGCCACGAAGTTCCTTGACGAGCGAGACGAAGCGCTTGATCTGCTCAAGCTCCTCCGGCGAGCATTCGAGAATGTTCCATTCGAAGCCGGAGCAGCCTTCGAGCGACATCGCCGCGCGGTAGCTCAGATCGGTGGCGCGCCATGTAGAGTGCGCCGGGCTTGGCCCAATGTGCGCGCCGATCATTTCCGGCGGCACGATCAACTCGGTGTAACGCTGAATGTCGACGCGATCGCGTGGATCGTTGGAGTCGGAAGCCCAGATGCGGTCGGCATGCTGCAGAATGCCGGCGTCGGTGCGACCACCGCCGGAGGCGCAGCTTTCGATTTCCAAGCCCGGGAATTCGGCCTTCAACTGGTCGAACAGGTGGTAGCAGGCTTCGGTTTGTGCGTGCAGGCCATAGTGCCCGTCGTGCACTGGCTCGGTGACGTCGCGATTGTGGTCCCACTTGATGTAGTCGATGCCAAGCTCCTCGATGAGAGCCGCCATCTGGTTGTGCACATGCGCATAGGCATCGGGGTTCGCCAGATCGAGCACGTACTGCGTGCGGTATGACACATCTTCGCGGTATGGCACGGCTTCCGGTGCTGCGAGAATCCAATCCGGATGCTCGCGAGCGCAATTGGAATCGAGGTTGATCATCTCTGGCTCGAACCACAGGCCGAATTGCATGCCGAGATTGTGCACATGAGCCGCCAGCGCGTTCAAACCGTTCGGCCACACTTCCGGATCCACAATCCAGTCGCCCAGGCCCTTGGTGTCATCACGACGCAGATGGAACCAGCCGTCGTCGAGCACGAAGCGTTCGACGCCAATGGAAGCCGCGGTATCCGCCAGCTTCATCAGCGTAGCTTCGTCGTGGTTGAAGTAGACGGCCTCCCATGTGTTGAGCGTCACTGGGCGGTCGGTTTTAACGTGGTTCGGCAGCGAGCGCAGCCACACGTGGAAGCGTTGTGCCATCTCGTCCAAACCGTTGGCGGAATACGAGAAGCACACCTGCGGGGTCGTGTAGTCAGAGCCCGGCAGCAGCTGAATTTCGCCGGGGCCGAGCAGTTCGCCAGCGCCGAGCAACGGCTCATGTTGCGGCAGGTTGTCGAGGCGATACGTCTGATTGCCGCTCCACGCCAAATGGCATGCCCACACTTCGCCGCTTTCGAACTTCGGTTCGCCGTCGCTGGCGATGAACAGCCATGGGCTTTCGTGGCTCGTCTTGCCATGGCGGCAATCGCGCGTGACCGAACCAACCGGCAAGCCGGAGGTCCACGGCTGCTTTTCGAGCGGCCAACGGCCGGTGAATTGCGTCAGGTGGTCGGCGCGGCGAGGGATCGGCATCGTGGCGTCGAGCCAGTTGATCGTCAACGGCTCGCTGTCTTCCATATTGACATTCTCAACGCGGGAAGTCACAACCGCCAAGCCGCCCGGCTGCAATGCGAGTGTGAGCTCGAATTCGACTTGGTTCACCGAATCGGCGGCGTGCACGTGCAAGCGGCGGGCGTTGCCTGCATCGTCAACGTCTTCGGCGAAGCTCTCCACGCTGGTCCAGCGAACGAACACAGGGCGAGTGCCGCGGTAGCATTCGAGCCCCGGTCGCCCAGCCCACGCCTCGGCGCCTTGCGGCAGTAGCGATGGCCTCAGGGCGGCATCGGGCTTCTCCCTCGGAGTCTGCACCTTCAGTGTCATCATATCGAGCTGGCGCAGCGCCTCTTCGGCACTGCCGCCAGCAACCGTAAAATCGCGCCCCCAGTACTCGATCTGCGGCATATCGTCAACCGGAGTCTTCGCAATAATGCATACGCCGTCGCGCCTCAGCACAACGTGTGGTCCTTGATCAAACATGATGCTCCTTTGCCTCGTGCGAGCTCGCCAGCGGCGGCGAGCAATAGTGTTCTACGTCGTAGTAATACGCCAATCAGCTCGCGCGCACAATGCACGCACACAACGCGCATAGCGCGCGCCGCACGCTCACCCCGCGTAACTGAACGTTTCACAAAGCAGTTCGGTAAGCTGTATTGACTTTTCCTTGATTTCATAATATATTAAGCGGTTAAGCGACGCAAACGAACACGAGTTGCTGTTCAGTTAGAACAAGGCAGATCATCTGAACAGCTACACTTGCCGCAGCACAGGGAAACACAGCGCTGCGGAGACGCAGCGGCACACAGGCAATCGCAGGAGGGCTCATGACCAACAAGCAGCCGAAACTCACGCAGGAGCAGCGCGAGGCGATCGACACCTTGGCTTCCACTCCGCAATACCAAGGTGAGTCGAAAATCAAAATCTTCATGAAGATTCCGAACAAAGACAAAGCCACGTATTTCCGCGAGCATTTTCTCGTGCCGGTAGTAGCCGCGATCATCGTGATCGCCATGGCTGTATTCGTCACCGTACGCTTGGTGAACCCGAACACGCGCCCCGCGCTCTACGCCGCCGTCGTGAGCGGCAGCGTGCCGATGGGCGAGGCCGACAAACTCAAAGATGAATATTCACAAAAGCTTGGCAAAGACGTCATCATCGACGATTACTTCGACATGAGCAAAGACGGACTCTCTAAATTGCAGACGATGATTGGCAACGAGCAGATCGACGTGATCATCGCGCCGCACGACGTGTTCAAACAGCTGGCAAACTACGGGTACTTCGATAATCTGCAGACCACTCTGCCCGCGAGCGAATACAGCACCGTCAGCAAATACGCAATGGCATTCCACGGATTCGACGACTCCAACGTGACCGACGAAATCGACGAATCCGGCACCGGGCAAGGCAAATCCGAGCCGTACGGACTGCTGCTCGAGCACTCCCCGCGTTGGGATAAAATCGCCGACGCAGACAGCAACGCGCTCGTCGGCATCGTCGCCAACACCAAGCAGCTCGACACCGCGAAGAACTTCATTCAATACATGTTCAGCTGAACACTGACTTATTTACTTAATTTTCAAGGAGACATCATGGCCGGAGGAATCTTCCGTCAAGACAACCCATACAACACCGTTATGAGCCGCATTGGAGACATCGCCATGCTGTCTGTGGCATGGTTCGTCTGCAGTATTCCGGTGGTGACGCTCGGCGTATCGACTGCCGCGGCATGCGAAGTCGCGCGCGAGATGCAGGAAGACCGCGACAACGGTATTTTCCGCGGATTCTGGCGCGCGCTCAAGCGGCGTTTCGGCACGGGCATGCTACTCTCGCTCGTGCTCGGCGTGCTCATCGCGCTCGGCGCGTTCGATTTGTGGTGGATTTCGCGCAGCATGAGCGGCGACAACGCGAGCATTCTCTACGGCGTCACACTTGCCGTGTTTATTATTGTGGCCATGCTGTTCGCGTTCGTACTGCCGCTGTCTGGGCGCAGCAAACTGAGCGCATGGGAGCAGATCAAGCAGTCCGCGAAGCTCGCGATGATGAAACCGTTCGTCGCCATTGCCATCGTCGCGCTGAATATTCTGCCGGTGCTGCTGCTCGCCACCGTTCCGAGCGCCGTCGCATGGGTGCCGCTTGTCTGGTGCATCTTCGCCGGCGGCGGCACTGCGTGGGTGGATATGCTGATGATTCGCCGCGCCTTCGCCCTGGAGTAACGATTATTCACCTGCGAAGGATATTGTTCACCTCTGAGAGTGCGCGGCGAACTTACTCCTTGGGGGCGGGCCGGTGGAGTCACGCTCGACGAGCTCATATGGGGGCTCCTGCACATCTTCGACTTCTTCGCCGTCGATGAGTTTGAGCATGAGCTGCGCTGCCAAGCGGCCGGATTCGAGCACATTACGGCCTAACGCGGTGATTGCAGGATGGGCTGCGACGTTCATGAACGAATCGTCCCACGAGATGATCGACAGCTCGTCGGGCACGGAGACGTTTTTCATCGAGGCGACGCTTTCGCCAGCCAAAGCCATCACATCGTTGTCGTAGATAATCGCCGTCGGGCGCGGGGTGACGCTCAACAGACGCTTGGTGGCGTCGGCGCCGGATTCCGGCGTGTAGTCGGCGTGTAGGCAACGGTAGCGAATGCCGAGTTCCGTGGTGATCTCGGAGAACGCTGCGTCACGAATATAGGAGTGACCGAGCTCTTCAGGGCCTGCCACGCGGGCGATATTGCGATGCCCGAGCGAGGCAAGAAAGCGGATCATCGTGCCGGAAGCGCCGGCATCGTCGCTGGTCAACGTTGGCAAACCGCCCGTGAGTGAGGCGTCCGCGATCGCCAAGCATGGCATTTGCGGGTTCGCCTTCATCAAATCGATGCGCGGGTCGCCGATCTCCAAGTTCAGCAGCAGCAACGCGTCCACGTTGCCGGTGGCGATCCAGTCTTCGAGAATCGACACATCGTCGTCATCGTCCATCGACATGCGGATCAGCAACGAATAATCGCGCTCTTCAAGAGCGGAGCCCAAGCCTGAGATGAGGCGCATGATGTAAGGCTCGACGGAGAGCAATTGCGGGTCGTAACCCAGCACCAAGCCGATGCGACGGGTGCGCGATTGCGCTAGTGACTGCGCCGCACCATTAGGACGCCACCCCAGTTTGCGCGCCTCTTGCAAGACTTTTTCACGCGTGGCGTCTGAGACGCCCGGCTTGCCGTTCAACGCATACGAAACGGCGCTGCTCGACACGCCAGAAGCTTTTGCAACGTCAAAAATCGTCACTTTTGCTTTTTGCGCCACCATGCTCTCTCCAATCAACTGAAATGTTCAGTGCGTGGCAGACCTCTGTGCTTAATCTACTTAAACAAAGATAACCGGAAGTCGTCATCGACTCAAGCCAATCGCCACTTTTCCATGCACATGCAGAGTCGTCATATGCTTATGCGCTTCACCGGCGAGAGAATGGCGGAGAATGCATGTGCAGGCCTGTGCGCGGCACCCCGCGCACAGGCCGAATTCGATCAGAAGTCGCGCTTCAGATCGTTTGCGCTACGCAGCACGTTCGCCGCGGCGAAATCGTTCGGATCGCCTGCGTAGTCGGTGCCGATGTGGAAGGTTACCGATTCGCCTGGAAGCAGCGAAACGAGGCCTTCTTCAACGGTCGCCTTCTCGTCAACCTTGTCGACCATGCAGAACAGGTCGCGCACGTAGTCGTTCGCGGTCACCGTCAGCTCAACACCGTCTGCGGTGCGCTCTGCCTGCGTGCTGAACGCCTGCGCCGGAGCCACGAGTTCCTGCGTGAGGATCTCAGCCGGGTTGTAGATGACGCGGGCGAAGGAGTCGTCGGACGGCACGGCAATGATCAGCTCATTGTTCGCATCATCGAAATCGACGATCTCGTCGTTCAGCGGGTAGCCCTTGTGGCTTGCCGCATCGAGCTCAACATCGGCGATCTCCTGCGTGGCGAGCACATTGCCGTCGAAGTCGACGCGCGACACCTTCCAGCTGCCGCTCCACGGAGTGTTCGTGTCGTTGAGCACGATCAGCTCGAGGTGATCGGTGTCGACCTTCACGCCTTCCCAGCTGTGCGTCTCGCGGTATTCCTCGCTCGTGCGCGGCTGAATGGTGGCCAAGCGCGGCGCGAAGAAGTCGCGGGAAGCATACCAGACCGGCTTGCGGTGGCCGTTGAAGTCAACGGCTGCCCACGAAACGACCGGCCAGTCGTCGTTGAGCTGCCAGATCAGCGCACCGGCGTTGACCGGAGCCAAGCCGCGCATGTGCTCCACACCGAAGCGCATGGCCTGTGCCTGCTGCAGCTGAGTGGCCCAGTGCCAATCCTGAATATCGTCCCAGTTGTCGGTAGGAATCAGCCAGCTGTGCTCGCCATCGCTTGGCTTGCCGTTGACCACGCCGCCGAAACTCACGTCATCGAGGTGACCAGGGGTGATGTGCGAACGCATGCCACGGGCGAGCTTGTAGTTGCCTCCCATTGCCTTCTGATGCACGAGCATCTGCTTGCCGAACGGCTCGAGCTTCTCGTCGTGCACAGCGCCGACGAGCGTGCTCCATGCCGGAGGAGCCTGATAGCCGAATTCGTCTGCGAAGCGCGGAGTGTATTCGGCGTAGATGCGGTAATCCTTGCGATTCCAAGCGTCCCAGATGTGCATTGTGCCATCGGTGTCCCAGTTCGCATTCGTGAACTTCGTGAAGCTCATCGGGGAGCTTGGCAAATACACGTGCGTCGGGTCGAGCTGTGCGAGCAGCTGCGGGAACAGCTCGGAGTAATAGTAATCACCCCAACCTTTCTCGCCGTAGCCGTATTCGTTCGCCGGCAGATCGTCATCGCGAACGGCCTGCTTGTAGCCGCCCCACTCAGCGTATGCAACGTAGTTCTCGTTGGAGCCGTTCCACACGATCAAGCTCGGGTGAGGAGACAGGCGAATAATCGCCTCGCGCGCCTCTGCCTCGACCTCTTCCTTCGTCTCGGCGTCTTCCGGGTATGCAGCACAGGCAAGCATGAAGTCCTGCCACACCATCACGCCATACTCATCGCACAGGTCGTAGAGTTCGTCATCTTCGTAGATGCCGCCACCCCACACGCGAATCATGTTCGAATTCGATTCCACGAGATCGCGAACGCCGCGCTCGTAGTCTTTCTTCGTCACGCGGGCGATGAACGCGTCATCAGGAATCCAGTTGTAGCCGTGCGCGTGCACCGGCACGTCGTTCACGTAGATCTGGAACGGGCGGCCATAATCGTCGGCGCGGGTGTCGACGTGCGTGGTGCGGAAGCCCACGCGTCCCTTCCACTCAGCCTGCAGGTCAGCGCCAGCGGTGATGTCGACGCTGTAGAGCGGCTGGTCGCCGTAGCCGAGCGGCCACCACAGCTTCGCGTTCGGAACGGCAATCGTAATCGTCGTCTCATCGCGACCCTGATCCACAGAACCGTCGGCTTCGAGCATCGAGCCGTAGCCTTCGAGCGTCACGTGCACAGGAACCGGAGTCTGGAACTTGTGAGCATCCATCGGGTTCATAATGCGGCCGGCCCCCTCGCGCTCAACCTTCACATGCACGTTCAGAATGCCGGTGCCATCGGAGGCAACGTCAACGAGCGGGCGAACCTCAGCGAGGCGCACGCCGCTCCAAGAGTCAATGCCGATCTCGCGCCAGATGCCGGCATTCGCCACGTCGACACCCCAATCCCAGCCAAACGAATAGCTCGGCTTGCGAATCTGGTTGAATGCGTGGTGTTCGGTGTGCGGGTAGTAGCCGCGGCGCTGCTCTTCCATGTCGGAGAAGCGAACCGGGCTCATGAACGTCACGGTCAGCTCATTGGCGCCGTCGTGCAGCAGCTCGCGAATGTCCCAGCGGTAGCTGCGGTGGCAGTTCTGCGTCTCGCCCACCGGATCGCCGTTCACGGCGATCGAAGCCACGGTGTCGAGTCCGTAAGCAACCAAGTCGTGGCGAGTGTTCTCGTCGGCCTTCCAATCGAAGTGGCAGGTGAAGCGCCAGTCAACGTCGCCGATCCACTGCAGTTTGTTCTCATTGTCGCCATCGAACGGGTCTGGAATCAGACCGGCATTGAGCAGGTCAAGCGTCGCCTCGCCCGGAACGGTCGCCGGAATGCCGGCGACGAGCTGGTCGCGCAGACCCTCTGGAACCACGTCGGGATTCATAGCCGTCAGCGTCCAGCCCTTGCTCAGCGGAGCAAACGTGCTTGGTGTGTGAATCATCAGTATCTCCTTACGGGGAATTGCTAACTCATGTCAATAAATCTAATGAATAAATTTAAGAAAAGAGCGTAATCAGTAATAAGTGAAATTAAACAGAAGAGAGGAGCCGTGCCGACCGGTTGGCCAATCGGCACGGCTCCTTGATGAGGAAAGGGGATGGAAAGTCTGTTACTCCTTGACAGCGCCAGCCGCAACGCCGTTGTAGATCTGCTTCTGGAAGATCAGGAACAAGATCAAGGCGGGCAGCAGCGTGACGATCACGCCGGCGCAGATCAGGTTGTATTTAGAACCTTGCGGGCCAGTGAACGCGTATAGCGAGATTGCCACTGTGCCTAGCTTCTGTTTATCTTGCAGATACAAGTTCGCGGCGTAGTACTCGTTGTAGATGCCGACGCCCTTGAGGATCAGCGCGGTGACGATTGCCGGCTTGAGCAGCGGGAGCAGAATGCGACCGTAGATCGTGAAGTAGCTCGCGCCGTCGATCATTGCGGCCTCGTCGAGCGAGATCGGCAGGTTCTCGAAGTACTGAATGAAGATGTAGATCGAGATGACGTCGGTGCCCATCGACATGATGATGTAGCCCCAGAGCGAGTTGATCATGTGGAGGTTGCCCATGATCTTGTAGACGGCGACCTGCATTGCGATACCCGGCAGCAGTGCTGCGATGGTGAATGCGCCACGGATGATCGCGTTGCCCGGGAAGGTGAAGCGGCTCAGCACGTAAGCGAGCTGCGTACCGATGATCGTCGTCATGAAGCAGACGCAGACCAGCACGATGAAGCTGTTGCGGAATGCGACGGCCATGTTCGAGAGCTTGAACGCTTCAACGTAGTTCGAGAAGTTGAACCAGTTGTGAGGCATCGTCATGACGGAGGTCGTCTGATATTCCTGTTCCGTCTTCGCTGCCGTCCACACGCAGGAGACCAGTGGCAGAAGAATCCAGAACGTGATGAAGATCAGGCTGAAATACTTCAGGAATACGATGAATCCGCGACGAACGTGATAGAGCGGGCTGACTTTCTCAACCGCTTGAGCTGTTGCTTGTGCTTCCATCTTCGTTTCTTTCTTCAAATCAGGTGTGCTCGGATCAATGACACCGCTGGTCATTTCGAGCTCACCGCCGAACCGTTCTTGATGATTGGAGCTGCCGTTGCAGACACGCGGTTAGCCTTGCGCATTGCCTTACGACGTGCTTTTTCGACCTTCTGCGCATGCTTGCGAGCCTTGGCAGTGCCGTCGTCTGCATCGCGGAAGAGGAAGTTCATGATGATCTTTTGCAGCAATGCGCAGATCATGATGATCACAAGGAGCACCACAGCCATTGCCGATGCCAGGCCGACCTTCTGATCAGAGTGAGCGATCTTATCCATCTGCACGAAGAAGGTGCCAGTGCCGTTGGCGCCGGAGGTGATGACGTATGGCGCTTCGAAGGCGGAGAGCGAACCGGTGATCGACAGGATGATGTTGAGCACGAGGATCGTCTGGATGCCCGGAAGAATGATGTGCTTGAACTGCTGCCACTTGTTCGCGCCGTCGATTTCAGCTGCTTCGTAGAGCGAGCTGTCGATCGACATGATCGCGCCGATGAACAGGATCATCGTCTGGCCGAGGTAGCGCCACACCGAAGAGTAGACGAGCGACCAGTTGTTGATGCGCTGGTCACGCAGCCAGTACGGCAGCTGATCGAGGCTGAATCCGCACCACTGCAGCACGGAGTCGAGCACGTAGCCGCGGGTGTAGAAGAACTTGAAGATGAAGCCGATGGCGATGCCGTTGATGAGGTATGGGAAGAACAACGCGCCCTTGAAGAAGCTGCCGCCGCGGGTCTTGAACGAGAGCACCGTTGCGAGGTACAGGGCGAGAGCCACCTGGATCAGCGCGCCGACCATGTAGTAGAGCGAGAGCTTCAGTGTGCCGAGCAGATCAGGACGGGTGAAGATGTCGATGTAGTTCTTCAGACCAACGAACTTCGGCGTACCGATGTACTTCATCTTGTAGAAGCTGTATCCGCACATTTGGAAGAACGGCAGATACGTGAAAACGAGGAGCAATGCGATCGGCAGAATGCAGAAGAGGACGATGATTCCCGTCTTCTTCCAATCGCGGCGGTGCTTATTGAAAGGAATTTCCTCTGCAGCAACCGCAGCTGACTGTGTGCTAGTCATGATGTTCTCTTTTCTTAGAAAAGCTTGTTTGACTGTGAGTTCTGGATGCCCGACTGGGCGCGGATTGAAGATTCGCAGTTCCTGACGAAACTAAGCGCTTCAGCAGTTATGTGAGTTATTCGCTGAGCAACTGGAAGATTTCGTCGAGACTCTCATGCTCGGTTGCTTCATTGCACGGGGATCTGCCTGACGTTGCCAGGCGTCCGACGATTGCGTGAATCGCGTTGACGTCCATGTTCTTCTTTCCTTCCTTGCCTCTTCGCGAATGCCGGAGCATTTGCGAACCGCCACTTCTCAGCTCCGAGATAGTCGCTCGACGTTGAGTTGATGCGGTACCCACCTCAGGCTTCTCTGCCTGCCTGTGATAAGTGATGTTTTCAATATACGAGTACTCACAAAGTTTGTCAAGCGCTTAAGTTGTGTCGTGTCGCTATATGACCATCTTCTTGTGTGGATCTGTCTAAAACTTGATAGTGTAAACGTTTGACTTTCATTGAAATATCAACGTTTTTCGCAGATGAATTACCTGAATTACTATTTTTGAAGACTTCGTCTGCACGATTCGAGTTTATATTATTATTTCAGTTACTTAAGCACACTGTTCAATTTCAAATTACTAGCTCGAGATCGTTGATATTTCAGCGATCTTGAGCATTGACAACACAATGCAAAGTATATGTGCGCACCGCTGCGCACATATTGGTATCCTCGCTGAACAATATAGCGACACGCTGAAGCAGCGTTACTTAAGCGTGTAATGCCAACTGCCGAGCCACTTCTGCACAGCATCGCCAGTATTCGCTCTTCTACAGGCACGTATAGCCTTCCTTTGCCCTTCTATGCACAGCTTCCCGTCGCCCTCTCCACGCCCCGCTCCCGCCCCCCTCTAAGCACCCGCCAACCATTACAGCGCAATCCGCGTATTAATGCGCAACAATCTTTTACCTCCCTTCCCCTTTCCTTTTCTCCTTCCCTTCCTCCGTTCCTCGATTCCCTACCACCCACGTGCGCGACCTCTGAGAACCGCGCTATCCTCAGCGACAAAAACGCTGGGCCGGCAAGATAGTCTTGCCGGCCCAGCGTTACTGATGTTGAGGAGAAAGGGAAATCAAGTGGTTAGAATCAGGACTCAGACTCGACTGCCGCGCCCCACTTCTGGTTCCACTCGTCCATGATCTGATCGATCGTCTTGGACTTGTTGGCAGCAGCCACAACGATGTCTTGCACCTTCTTGCCGTTGCCGTTGTTGATGCCGAGCTCGGAGTCGGAGTTGATGTCTGCGAACAGATCTTCTTCGCCTTCCTTCGCCGGATCGTCGACGATCAGCTCGACGTCCTTGAAGTGCTCATAGGTGTCTGGGTAGGAGTTGTCGTCCTTGACGATCGGGATGCCGCCCTCGTTCTTGGAGTAGCCGGACTTCTCGGTCATCCACTTGACGAAGATCATTGCAGCTTCCTGACGATCCTTGTCAACGTTCTTGTTGATGCCCATCGAGTAGTTGCCCGCGAGCGTTGCGTACTGCTTGCCGTTCACGGTGATCGGGAATGGCATGTACTGCACGTCGTCAGCGTTGTCGCCAGCCTGCTTCATCTGCGGCACAGCCCAAGCGCCGAGAACCATCGTGGCGATTTCGCCGTTGTTCATCTTGCCCTTCGAAGACTCCCAATCGGTGGTGGAGTAATCGTCTTCGGTGTAGCCGTTGGCAACCGCGTCGTAGAGCGTCTTGTAGACGGCATATGGATGCGTGTCAGGATCCTTGGAATCCTTGGCGAACGGGGTCTTGTCGTGCGGCATGACCTGGTTCATGAACTTCGGGTCGCCGGTGGCGTTGCCGCCGATGTAGGCATCCCAAGCACCCATTGCCCACTCTTCAGCGAAGTTCGTGTAGAGCGGAGTAGCCTTGGTCTTTTCCTTGACTGCCTTGAGGGCCGCCTGGAACTCTTCCGGGGTCTTCGGCAGGTCGGTCACGCCGGCCTCCTTGAAGACCTTGGCGTTGTAGACGACGCCGGAGGTCTGGCCGTCGGTTGCGATGCCGTAGGTCTGGCCGTCGTAAGCCTTCTCGTTAGCGAGCTTGATCTCCTTATCCATGTCTTCGGTCTTGCCGTACGAGACGAAGTAGTTGGAGAACTCGGAACGATCGACTGCCGGGATCATCATGATGTCCCAGGAGTCGTTGTTTGCCTGCAGACGGGTCAGAGCGGAGTCTGCATAGTTGGAATCGGTCTGAGACTTAACGGTGATGTTCGGGTACATCGCATTGAAGTCCTTGATGTAGGATTCCCAGTTCTTGCCCGGGTACGAAGCCAGACCCATATCAGTACGACCGTTGAAGAACGTGATCGTGGTCTTGATGTCTTTGCCGGTCTCGCCGAGCTTGATCTCTGGGTAGGTCACGCCTGCCTTGTTGTTGGTTGCAGACGAATCGCCGCTGCCGCTGTTGCCGCCGCAAGCTGCCATGCTGAGCATGCATGCTGCCGCGATACCCGCAGCTGCAATCTTCTTGACGTTCATGTGTTTTCCTTCCTGTCTTCTAGCTCTTGAGGAGCCGAAGCAAATGCCCCACTCACCGCTGAGCTTATCTGCCCCTCTTTGGCGTCTCTGCCTCGCTTTGAGGAACAATAAGGTCAGAATAACCAAAGAAAAACAGTTTGTCAAGCGCTTAAGTTGTGTCGTGTCACTATACGCATATTTCTGTCCGAAACTATTTCTAGCAAAGTTCTGCGTAACAGTATTTTTCTACTGTAATTCCAACGATCTCTTATTACTTTCTTATAGTTTGGCATACTGCTGCATCGGATATGCCTAATTAATTATCTCAATATATTTCTGAAGCGCTTCATACTACTATTTGCAACCGTTTTCAGCTCACAAATCCTTGATTTTCCAAGCACTAAGCCGCCTTCTCAGACAGCTCATGCCGAAGTATTGCACCGCTTCGCTATGCCGACACGCCCATCTGCTGCCACATGCCAGTGTGCTGACACACATCAGCGCTGCCTTTCACCTGCACGCCGCAGAATCAATCTGTTCATTGCACGTGAGCAAGCTCCTCCAAACACACCGAGCAGAACAAATCTGCTATCTGCACGCGAAGTAACCTCTTCAACTGCAACCAACAGAAACCTCCTGCTAACTGCACGCGAAGAGACGCGTACACGCACGCCCAACAGAACGAAGCTGCTCAGTGCACGATAAGCAGCCTCTTCAACTGCAATAAGCAGAACTGTTCTGTTGGGTGCAGGTAAACAAAGCGCTTCGCACACATTGAACAGAATCAATCTGTTATATGCACGCAAGCAGAATTCCCCGCGCACGCCGAGCAGAACGGGACTGTCAACTGCACGCGAAGAGACGCGTACACGCACAACCAACAGGACGAAGCTGCTCAGTGCACGATAAGCAGCATCTTCAACTGCAGCGAACAGAAGCATCCTGCTAAACGTGCGCAAAGAGATATGTACGTGCACAGCTAACAGAACGGGACTGCTAACTGTGCACGAAGAAGATCGCTCCGCTGCAACCAGCAGAACAAACCTGCTCAGCGTGCACGAAGAGACTCGCACGCGCACAGCGAGCAGAACGAAACTGCTAACTGTGCACGAACAGAGCCTTTCGCGTGTACTGAGCAGAATGGATCTGCTAACCGTGCGCGCAATGCATACGAATAAAGAAAAGGTGCGCCAGCGCAATGCTGACGCACCTAGCAGAGAGGGACATCGACTGTCGGATTCACTCACTGGTTGTCTTCAACGGCTTGCGACCACTTGGCGTTCCACTCGTCCATGATCTGGTCGATGGTCTTCGCCTTGGTGGAAGCCTGAACAACGATATCTTGAATCTTCTTGCCGTTACCATTGTTGACGCCGAGCTCAGAGTCAGAGTTCACATTGGCGAGCAGATCTTCCTGACCTTTCTTTGCAGGAGCGTCGGTGATCAGCTCAACATCCTTGAACTGCTCGTAGATCTCAGGCATCGTGTCATCGTCTTTAGCGATCGGGATACCACCCTCGTTGAGCGCGAAGCCCGACTTCTCAGTCATCCACTTGATGAAGATCATCGAGGCTTCCTGGCGATCTTTGTCAACGTTCTTGTTGATGGCCATCGAGTAATCGCCGGCGATCGTGGCATACTGCTTGCCGTTCACGGTGATCGGGAATGGCATGTAGCCAACGTCGTCCGGGTTGTCGCCAGCCTGCTTCATCTGCGGCACAGCCCAAGCACCAAGCACCATCGTCGCGATCTGACCATTGTTCATCTTGCCCTTCGAAGACTCCCAATCGGTGGTCGAGTAGTCGTCTTCGTTCAGGCCGTTCGACACGACGTCGTAGAGCGTCTTGTATACGGCATATGGGTGGGTGTCGGGGTCGGTGGAATCCTTCTTGAACGGATCCTTGGTGTTCGGCAGCACCTGGTTCATGTATTTCGAGTCGCCGGTGGCATTGCCACCGATGTATTGATCCCATGCGCCCATTGCCCACTCTTCAGCGAAGTTCGTGTAGAGAGGCACTGCGTCGGTCTTCTCTTTGACGAGCTTCAGGTCGGCGACAAACTCCTCCGGCGTCTTCGGCAGATCCTTGATGCCAGCCTGCTCGAACACCTTCTTGTTGTAGACCACGCCAGCCGTGACGCCGTTGTTGGCGACGCCGTAAGTCTGGCCATCATATGCCTTCTCGTCGGCGAGCTTCACAACCTTCTCCATGTCGGCCGTCTCTCCAAGCGGCACGAAATAGTTCTTGTATTCCGACTTATCGACGGCCGGAATCATCATGATGTCCCACGAATCATTGTTCGCCTGCAGACGCGTGAGCGAGGAATCCGCATAGTTCGAGTCAGTTTGCACCTTGACTTCGATGTTCGGGTACACCTTGTTGAAGTCTTCGATATATGACTTCCAGTTCTTGCCCGGGTAGTTGTCGAGGTTCATGTCGGTGCGATTGTTCATGAACGTGATCGTGGTCTTGATGTCTTTGCCAGTCTCACCGAGCTTGATCTCCGGGTAGGTGACGCCTGTTTTGTTGCCCTCGGCAGTCTTCGAGCCGCCGTCTGCGCTGTTACCTCCGCAAGCAGCCATGCTCACTGCGCACGCAGCAGCCAGGAATACCGCAGCAATTTTCTTAGCCTTCATTTTCTTCCTCCCATGTGGGTTCCCGAACAGTGACTCTGCCTTGAATCACCGCTGGATTCGCTCACCGCAACTTCGTGGTGTGCGAACTTGATGATTGACAGACTAAAACCGCACAGATGTTTTTGTCAAGCGCTTAAGTTGCAGTAAATGCACGCTTTTCTTCAGAAATTATTTTCTTGAGAGAAAAATATTATTAGTCAAACTCAAGTATTTTCAACAGTTATCAATTTATTGAATGATTGGACTAACTGATGTGCAAACCTTTGCAGAACATCACAAAAACGTGTGCGAATTTCGGCGCGCCGTCCGAATCCTGAACTGCATAAGCACGGCAACTGATACAAAAAGTGCTTCTGCCCGCGAGAAAACGCGCGGGCAGAAGCACTAGTAAGCAAAGGCACTGATTTAATCAGCATAAGCGATTAAGCAACACTATGCCGCACAAGTATCACGCCATCGATCACTTGGCGGAATGCTCAGCGATGAAGTTGCGGTACCAGTTGTAGCTGTCTTTCTTGATGCGCTCCTCGCTGTCGTAGTCGACGTACAGCAGTCCGAAGCGCTTCGAATAGCCGAATGCCCACTCGAAGTTGTCCATAAGCGACCACACGAAATAGCCGATGACGTTGCTGCCCTCGTCGATCGCGCGATGCACGGCATCGAGGTGGCGGCTCAGGTAGTCGATACGGTCGCCATCGTGCACTGCCTTCACGCCGTCGGCGCTCACCTCAACCTTGTCGGGGCACGCCATGCCGTTCTCGGTGACGACGAGCGGAATGTGATCGTAATCATCGTTCAGGCGAACCAGCGTGTTGTAGAGCGCGTCAGGGTCGATGTTCCAGCCCATTTCGGTGTGCGGGCCCTTGGTGGGCAACCAGTCGATGTCGCTTGCACCCGGAGCCGTTGAAGCGGCAGTGCTCTGCGGGAATTGCGGGCGGTCGCTCATCGCGAGCAAGCCGGTCGAGTAATAGTTCAAGCCGAGCACGTCGATCGGCTGGTGAATCAGCTCGAGGTCGCCGTCGCGCACGAACTCCCAATCGCAGATGCCCTTCGTGATCGCAAACAGTTCATCTGGGTAGTAGCCGCGCAGCATCGGGTCGAGGAACACGCGGTTGGCAATCAAGTCAACGCGGTGCACGGCGTCGGAGTCACCACGGTTGATCTGCAGATTGCACGTCACCGAAAGATCAGGCTTGGGGCCCGCCTCGGCGCGCACAGCCTCGCACATCAAGCCATGCGCCAGATTCAGGTGATGCGCGGCGCGGAACGCGAGCGGGCCACCGCCCAAGCCGGGAGCGTGCTCCGTGCCGCCATAGCTCAGATGAGCTGAGCACCACGGTTCGTTCAGCGTGGTGTAGGTGTGCACGCGATCCCCGAGCCGCTTGGCCACAATGCCGGCATACTCGGCCATGCGGTATGCGGTATCGCGATTCAGCCAGCCATCGGTCTGCGGATTTTCGTTCAAATACTGCGGCAAATCCCAGTGATACAGCGTCACGACCGGATCGATGCCATATTCGAGCAACTGGTCCACGATGCGCTCATAGAAGTCAAGCCCCTTTTCGTTCGGCTTGCCGTCAGGCGTCGGGATCACGCGCGGAATGCCGATCGAGAAGCGGTATGCGTTCACGCCGAGGTCGCGAATCAGTTTCAGGTCTTCTTGCCAGCGATGGTAGAAATCGTCCGCCTTATCACCGGTGTCACCGTTCAGCACGTGACCGGGAGTGTGCGAGAAGGTGTCCCAAATCGACGGCGTGCGGCCGTCTTCCGAAGCAGCCCCCTCGATCTGGTAGGCGGCCGTGGCCGTGCCGAACATGAATCCTTCTGGGAATGTCGTTGTCATATCTGCCTGCCTATTCTATCGATCATTGATGCCGGTTGCGCAACCTGGTTCGCCAAGCCGCGTTTTCCTTGTCATTGTGCAGAACCGCGCCATCGGCACACCGCCGATTCGCCGGTCACGCCATGCTCTGCGCGCAAGTTCGCACGCGCAACTGTGCACACGCGTACTTATGCGCTTCAGCGAATATAACGTTCGCCTGCGCGCTCACACAACGCACACCGCCAGCGTCACATCCGCAGTAAATAACAATCGCTATCGTAGCGCGCGCCCCCGCTTTTGTGAGCCCGTTGAACTTTCGGCGTGTTGGCGCCTGCGCAACGCGCAATGTCAAGCACATCACCGCAAGTCATATAATCAAATTGCTGAGTCTGCATTGTCAGCAGACTCTCCCGTTTACCACCAACTACTATCAACACCGACTGCATAGCAGCCATCCGCCGCAGCTGCACAAGCAAAGGAGCGAACATGCAGTACATCGATTCGCATACTGAAGCGCTTAGGTACATGGGACGCACCGAACGCACCGCCGACGGCGAGCTGTGGGTGTTCCCATACACTCAAGCGCAGTTCTGCTTCACGGGCACGAGTCTCGCTGTGCGCATTCGCAATCACTGGGATTACGGCAATATTCGCCTTGGCGTGATCGTCGACAACACGCAGTTCAGTGTGCGCGTGCCCACGCCCGCCGAGCCAGACGTGCCCGCGAACTGCGAACTTCACAGCGACGGCACTATGACGCTCACTATTGCGCAGCATCTGCCGAATATTGAGCACCGCGCCACCGTGTTCAAAAGGCAAGACGGCGGCATGCACTACATGGAATTTCTCGGCGTGCTCATCGACGACGACGCGCGCGTGCTGCCGCCGCTCGACCCGCCCAGCTCACGCCGCATCGAAGTCTACGGCGATTCGGTGAGCTGCGGCGAGCGCAACGAAGCCGTGCTCTACACCGGCAAAGCGGATCCCGACATCGATTTGTCCGCCTACAGCAACGCCTGGTATTCGTATGACGCGATCGCCGCGCGCACACTGCACGCCGACCTGCGCATCATCTCGCAGGGCGGCGCGTCGCTGCTCGACAATATCGGCTGGTTCAACGCACCGAACTACATCGGCATGGAGAGCATCTGGGATCGCGTGCGCTACAACCCCGCGCTAGGTGAGACGTCGCGCTGGGATTTCCACGAATATGTGCCGCAAGTGGTGGTGATCGCGCTCGGCCAGAACGACTCCCATCCCGTCGATTTCATGGCAGACGATTACTGCTCCGAGCAGTCCGCGAATTGGCGCGCGGAATATGCCGTGCTGATCGCGCGTCTGCGTGAGCGCTACCCTGACGCGCATATTATCTGCACCACCACGCTGCTGCAGCACGACGCGAGTTGGGATCGCGCGATTGACGAAGTGGTCAGCAATCTCGACGACCCGCAGGTGACGCATTTCGCTTACTCGCGCGCGGGCACTGCCACTCCTGGGCATCCGCGCATCGCCGAAGACGAGGAGATGGCGCGCGAACTCACTGCATACATCGAATCGTTCGGCGAGGAACTCTGGGAGAACTAGAGCGGCACGCTCATATTGAACACTAACGAAACCACCAAGATTCCTCAGTAGTATCAATTACGAACGGCGAATAAGGAGATTGACATGGCGACAGTAACCGGCATTGCACCCGGCGCATCGGGTTTGGCAGACTCTGCACAGAGTGATTACGGCAACGCGAACAATGCAGATGACCGCACGCGACACGGCAAACTGCGCGTCGCAGCGGTGTTCAGTGACCATATGGTGCTACAACGTGAAACACCGATCGCCGTGTTCGGCGAAGCTCCGGCGGGCGAAGTGGTCGCCGCGTTCGTCACTGATGAAGATGGTCAGGAAATCGCGCAATCCGAAGGGCATGTGAGCAGTAACGGCACGTGGCAGCTCGAACTGCCGTCGCTGCCTGCGGGAGGCCCGCTTATTCTGCGCGTGCGCTGCGGTGCTGACGAGATCGAGTTTCGCGATGTGCTGGTCGGCGAAGTGTGGCTCGCCGGCGGGCAGAGCAATATCGAGTTCGAACTCTACAACAGCGAGTTCGGCAAAGACGCGATCGCCAACGCGCAGGATCCGCTGCTACGCTTCTACAACACCCCGAAAACCGCGCGCGTCAATCTGAACGCCGAGGCGGAATCCGGCTGGCAGCTAGGCGAGGCACCGCAGGTCGCTCATATGAGTGCCGTCGGCTATTACTTCGCGAAGCAGTTGCGTGACGCGCTGGCACATGGCATTCCAGTCGGCATCATCGACTGCTACATCGGCGGCACGTCGATCAGCGCATGGATGAGCGAGGAACTGCTCGAACGCACAGCGCTCGGCCACAAGTATGTGCAGGAATATCGCGACGCGATCGCTGGCAAAACCGACGAAGAGATGCTCGCCGCGCAAAACAGTTGGCAGAAGATCTTCGACAAGTGGAACGCCGACGTCGCCGCTGTGAAAGAGGAGCATCCGGATTATTCGCAGCCGCAAATCGACGCCATGCTCGGTCCATGCCCGTGGCCGCCGCCGGTCACGCCGTTTGCCGAACGCAGGCCATACGCGCTGTTCGAGGCGATGATTCGCCGCGTTGCACCGTACACGATCGCCGGCGCGCTCTGGTATCAGGGCGAAGAAGACGAGCTCAACGCAGCTGGATACGGCGAACTGCTGCGCGGACTGATCGGCGAATGGCGGCAGACTTGGCAGCGCACTGATTTGCCGTTCCTCGTCGTGCAACTGCCGCAGTTCATCGCCGCCGCAGACGCCGATAACGACCCATTGCGCTGGCCTGTATTGCGCGACCAGCAGCTCAGTGTTACACGTGAAACACCGCATGCGGATATTATCTGCACGATGGATTGCGGCGAGTTCGACAACGTGCATCCAGTCGACAAGCGCACTGTTGGCATGAGGCTCGGAGATCTTGCGCTGCACGACATCTACCACCTCGACGTGCCAGCGAGCAGCCCGCAATTGATTGAGCTTAACATTGGCGAAGGCGGCGGCGAACTGATCGCCGTATTCAACCACGCGCACGGATTGCACTGGCATGGCACTACGCCAGACACAATGCGAGCTGTAGACGATATTGCCGAAAGCCCCGAGCGCGATGGCGGCAGTTCCGGCTTCGAAGTGGCTGCCAGCGCTGACTCGGAGTTCGTGCCTGCGCACGCTCGCATCGAGCAGATCGCACGCCCTGGCGAAGATCCAGCTGATTCCGATCTATGCGCCGTGCACATCTTCGCACCTGAAGTTCCGCAACCGCGACATGCCCGTTACGCTTGGCGCAGCTGGGGCCCTGCCCCACTGTTCAACGCGGACGGCCTCCCCGCCTTCCCATTCTCTGCCTGAGAGCAAAGCACGGCAGAGATAGGCAATCAACTGCGTTTCAAGCGCCGATACGGGGCATTTCGCTTACGAGGCGACATTACCGAGCATATCCACGTATAGTGGTGACGGTTTTCCAACGATTTCCGGCGATCATACTTGCCAAATGGGCTCTTAATGTCGCCTCGTAAGCGAAATACCTTGCGCCACTATCTTTTGTCTGTCTACTATCGCACTGAACAACAGCAATCTTATACTTGTTATCATTTTGAACACGGTTTAACCGTGAATCTAGCACAATCTGCCCCTCTATTTGATAATCACTATCATTTAGAGTGTAATTTGAGTGCAAAACTAGCTAAATCAGCTGCGCTATCTTATAATCTTTATAACTTAGCAATCTCAAATCGGTCGAACAGGCAGTCATATGCATAGCGAATACAAAACACTGGCGCGTCTTTTCCACGCCGACAGAAGCACGGACTCGTTCGCACATCTCGAACAGCGCGCAAGCGAGCGGCTTACTGCGGAATCCACGTTCCGCACCGGAATCAACACATCTATGGGCGAGCTCTTCGTGGGCGTACCACGCGAGCTCACGCTTAAACTCAACGACGTGCTGCTTGCGGAGCGCAAGGTTTCGCGCCTGTGGAACGCAGTCACCGGAGCCATGCGCCGAAACTACATCACGCAGTCCATCGCGAGCGAAATGCTGTCTACCAACGAAATCGAGGGCGTGCGCAGCACCCGCAAAGAAGTGACGCAGGCCATCACTGCCGCGGAAAATAACACGTCAGCAAGATTTAGCGAGCTCGCCAGACTGTATTTGGAGTTGGACGATTCAACCGCCGAATTCCCGCGTACACTTGAGCAGATTCGTGAGATCTACAACAAGATTGCGGCTGGCGAGATCGACGCAAACACCATGCCAGATGGCGCGTTGTTCCGCGCCCAAGATGTCGATGTGGTCGGACCGCATGGCACTGCAATACACAGCGGAGTCTCAGGCGAAGCACAGATCAGCGCGCTGCTCACACAGATGATTTCCTTGGCGCACAGTTCAAGTATGCCTGGCGTTATACGTGCCAGCGTCGCGCATTTTCTGTTCGAATATGTGCACCCGTTCTATGACGGCAATGGTCGCACAGGCCGGTATTTGCTGGCACTGGCACTCAACGCAGATTTCTCTTTACCTACGGTGCTCTCGCTTTCGCAGACGATCGCCGATAACAAAGAGCGGTATTATCGCGCGTTCACAGTCGCCGAAGACCCGCTGAATCATGGCGAACTCACGTTTTTCGTCGAGATGATGCTCGACTACATCGCGCAAGCGCAGCAACGCCTCATCGACGAGCTGGAGGCGCGCGATGTGCAGATGGAGCGCATCGAAACACTGTGCAAGAAGCTCGCCAAAGAGAACACTCTGTCACAGCGCGCGATGAATCTACTCTACGTGCTGCTACAAGTGGAGTCGTTCGACACGGTGAAATCAATGTCTTTGCAAAACGTTGCGGGTCAGCTCCAGCTCTCCAAGCAGAGTGTGCGCAGATATATTCACGAGCTCGAAGAACACGATCTCGTAGAGATTACTTCGCAAAAACCACTGAAGGTGCGTGTCAGCGAGCGCGTGCGGCAGCAACTGGTATGAGCTGAATCAGCCGAACATAGCGAATTGCAATTGAATTCTTATGCAATTTTCAGTTTGCGCCATGAGTTCGCCAAGGAAGGTGCGGTTATATTGATATCAACAACCGAACAGGTTGCGACATAACTTAAAACTCCTTCTTCTTCTCTTCTCTCTGGCCCCGACGGTTTCCTCCCGCCGGGGTTTTCTCTTATTTCACTCGCGCCATACGCCAGAGCCACACACCGAACGGTACAGTGAGCACGCCGCCGATGACGAAGATGCATTGTACGGGAATCATATCGGCGAGCGGACCGAACACCACCATGCCAAGCGGCGTGCCGAATCCAGAGAATGTAGTTAGCAGACCGAACACGCGACCGCGCATCTGCGGCGAGCTCTCCTCCTGCAGCAGAGTGAACGTGGGTGAAGCTGTGAAAGAGGTTGCAAATCCTACCAAAAAGTCCACGCACAAATATGCGAGCAATGTCGGAGATAAGCCAAGCCCAGCAGTAAACACACCCATGCCCACAAATGCTGCAGCCAGCACTGCCATGTTGTTGTGGAACACCTTTGGACCGATGGCAGATAGCAGCGCACCGCCGATCACCATGCCAACGCTCCATGCCAGTTCATTCGCTGCAAGCTTGTCCGCCGCCGTGCTGAGCACGGTGAATCCTAAGTCAAGTGATTGCCCGGAGAATCCGCGGTTCATCAGAATCAACGTGAGATTCATCGGCGCAATGTTGATGAAGCACACAAAAGCGTAAGAAATAAGCACGCTGCGTATGCGTGGGTAGCGCCACGCATACGCAAGACCCGTGCGAATGTTTGTGAATACGCCAGCCTCTGTTTCACCGTCATCAACGTGAGCTTCGTGTGAGCTCGCAGACGTCAGGCGCACGCGAATCAGCGCGACGAACACAATACCAATCACCGCGGTGGTCACATCCACATAGAGAATTGCCCACAACGGCATGATATTCACGAGTACTGCGGCAATCGCCGGCGCCGCAATCATATTGACCGACTGAATGGTGCCATTGATCGAGTTCACACGCAAAAGCTTGGGTTCCGGAGTGATTTCTGGAATGAACGACTGCACTGCCGGCGACTGCACGCCCGCGCCCGCCGAGCGGATCGCCAGAATCACAAAGAACATGGCCAGCGCAGTCATGCCGTTCGCGATTGCCAGCGATAGCACCACGGTGGCGACGGCTATAAGTGCATCGGGCAGAATGATCAGCGCTTTCTTGTTCCAGCGGTCTGCCCAGACACCGCCGAACAGTGACACGATTGCCTGTGGCAAGCACGCGCACAACATGATCACTGTCATGATTGTGCCCGAGTTCGTGCGCATCACTAGATACTAGGTGATCGCGTATTGCACGATACTCGATCCGATGAGCGAGAGCGCCTGCCCTGTCAGCAGTAGTGTCACTGACCTGCGCCAGCGCATACTTGTTCCAGATGTTGTGTTCATGATGTCTCTTTTCCTCTGGCGGAGGGCATGCTGCGGCTATAGAAGACGCATATATAAGAAAGTAATTAGATTAAAATGGCATGCCGATTGACCTGCACGCATACTGGCGTCAGGCTCCGCGAATTATTTCATTTCGGAGAATATTAGAGGATGCGTTCTAAAGTGCTATTTTCAGCACGAACATAGTCATCATGCACATTCCACACATGCTGGCAACTGTAGCACATGGCAGCGGAAATTTTTCTAAAGAATAAGAAAAGGTGAGACACACAGCGTGTGTCTCACCTTAACGATGAACCGGTGAACCCGAGCGGCTTGTGGCCTGTGGTTCACGGCTCAACAGCAACCCGCTTTGAGGGCGGGAGCTGTACAGATATGGCTGGCCTATGGCCTAGTGGCAACTAGATGGCTAGTTGAGCTCACTCCTGAACCTGGGCGCGAGCGATCTTGCCGGTGAACGAGTTGGACTCGTCGGCGTCCTTGGCGTCTTCGTTGTTCCAGGAGAACATGGCGCGAAGCTTCGGGCCGACCTCTTCGATGCGAACGTTGGAGTACTCTTCCTGAAGCTGCTTGAACTTCGGAGCGCCAGCGGCCTGATCGTCCATGAACTCCTTGGCGAAGGAGCCGTCCTGAATGCGGCCGAGGTGGTACTGCATGCGCTCACGAGCGTGCTCGTCGATGACGGTGTTCGTGTAGTCACCGTACTGAGCGGTGTCGGAGCAGCTCCAACGTGCCTTGTTCAAGCCGCCTTCGTTCATGAGGTCGACGAGCATCTTGAGCTCGTGGCACACCTCGAAGTAGGCGATTTCCGGCTGGTAGCCGGCGTCGGTGAGCACTTCGAAGCCCATTTCGACAAGCTTGTTGACGCCACCCATGAGCACGTTCTGCTCGCCGAAGAGATCGGTTTCGGTCTCTTCCTTGAAGGTGGTCTTGATGGCGCCGGCGCGCAGAGCGCCGAGAGCCTTGGCGTAAGCGAGGGCGAGATCCCAGCCGTCACCGCGAGGATCCTGCTCGACTGCCACGACGACCGGAACGCCACGGCCGGCGACGTATTCACGACGGACGATGTGGCCTGGGCCCTTCGGGGCGACCATGAAGACCGGGTGATCGGCGGATGGCTTGATGTAGCCGTAGTGGATGTTGAAGCCGTGTGCGAAGGCGACTGCTGCGCCTGGCTTGATGTTCGGCTCGATGTCGTTGTCCCAGATCGTCTTCTGATACTGGTCAGGAGCCAGGATCATGATGATGTCGGCCTCTGCAGCAGCTTCCGGAACGCTCTTCACTTCCAGACCCTGCTCCTTGGCGAATTCCACGGACTTCGAGTTCGGACGCAGGCCGACAACGACGTCGACGCCGGAATCACGCAGGTTGAGCGCGTGAGCGTGGCCCTGCGAGCCGTAGCCGATGATTGCGACCTTCTTGCCGTCGAGAACCGAGAGATCGCCGTCGTCTTCGTACCAGATCTGTGCTGCCATTTGTGGCACTCCTTTTATATGTATGTTGGTGGCACATGCTTCTGCGCCTATGCCAACGCTGTATATGTTGTTATTTTCGTTCACTGCGTTCCGGTGCTTCGTTCAGCCTGAGGTGGTGGCCGGCGAGCTTTCCGAAATGCTCTTGCAGATGTTCCCTATTCGTGTTGGAGATTTTGTCTCCACAACTGAATTTCATATTACCGAAATCTTCATATTCACTGCAGTCGCGTCCATCTTTTGGATACTGACCGTCTAACATTTTGGGAAAACAAATGAAATACTGCGCTTTTGCGCACGACCGCTTATATTATTGAAGATTTTTGACCGAATATTGGACACTTGGTGTGCTGATTGTCAGGTGAATAGTGACGTAGACCCCTTTCTCTACTCCATATAGTTCACGTTCTTGGTTTCATGGCAAGTGAGGATTGCGACGAGGCAGCACAACGCCATCACACCCATGTAGAGGCCGACCGAGCCGACTCCCCAGTGCGAGGAGAGCCAAGTTGCGACCGATGGCACGAAGGCTGCGCCGACGATTGCCGCGAGGTTGTAGCCGATGCCCGAACCGGTGTAGCGCACATTGACGCTGAAGAGTTCGGGAAGCAGTGCGCCGATCGGCCCGAAGGCGATGCCCATCAGGGCGAAGCCGACGCACAGGAACGTCATCGTCGCGAAGGTGTTGTGCACACCAACCACCGAGCTGTTGAGCAGCAGCGGGAAGGTGAGCGAGAACACGACGAGCAGCACCGAGGAGACGGTGATCACGCGACGGCGGCCGAGGCGATCGGCGTAGACGCACGAGAGCACGATGAACAGTGCGAACACGCACACCGACACCATCAGCATCGTCATGTATTCCTGCGTGGAGAAGCCGAGTCCGCCACCGCCTTGCTCAACGGACTTCGTGCCCCAAGCGAGCGACCAAGTGGCGAGAGTGTAGAACAGCGTGTAGGTCACAGCCACGAGGAACGTCGCCTGCAGCACCTGCTTCCAGCTGGTGCGGAACACTTCAACCGCCGGAGCCTTCACAACGCGCTGCGAGCGCTGCGCCTGCTGGAATGCCGGAGTCTCTTCCATATGAACGCGGACGAGCAAGCCGACCACCACGAGCAGCGACGAAAGCAGGAACGGCACGCGCCAGCCCCATGCGAGCATTGCGGCGTCATCGTTGAAGGTTTCGAGCAGCACGTAGGTGCCATTGCACAGGAAGAAGCCGATCGGAGCGCCGAGTTCAGGGAACGAACCGTAGAGTGCGCGCTTGTCTGCCGGAGCGTTCTCGGTGGCGACGAGAGCCGCGCCCGACCATTCGCCACCCAAGCCGATGCCTTGCACGAAGCGGCACAGGCACAGCGCGATGACTGCGAACACGCCCCAAGTGCTGTACCCAGGCAGGCAGCCGATCAGGAAGGTGGCGATGCCCATTGTCATCAGCGAGACGACGAGCGTTGCCTTACGCCCGATGGAGTCACCGAAGTGGCCGAAGATCAGCGAACCGACCGGGCGCGCCAAGAACGCGACGGCGAAGGTGACGAGCGAAAGCAACAGTGCGACCGTTGGGTTCGTGGTGTCGGAGAAGAACACGCGCGGGAAGTAGTTCGCAGCTGCGGTGCCATAAGCGTAGAAGTCATAGAATTCGATTGTGGTGCCGACCATTGATGCGGCGATGATCGTGCCGACCGACGAGCGCTTGGCTTGCGCCACGGTTCGGTGTACATCAAGTGCCGGCGCAAGCGTAGCTGGCTCGGCTTCCTCCGATTCGACTGCTGTCATGAGATTTCCCTTTTCTCTGCTCTCACAGTGTTGAGTTGCTAGATACGAAAAAGTCCTGCGTTCTATGGCAGGACTTGGAATCTCATGCAGATATCAAAACGTCCTGCCATATTCGGCAGGACTTGATTTGTTGTACGAAAATCAGCCCGCCGATGGCGAGATAATAATTCGTACAATCTGCAGTCGTGCATTACCAGCCATTGCGAGCCTCCTTTCGAAAAGTTCTAGCCGCGATGTTTTCGCGTTGGTTGAGAATATACGCGCGCGTCCCGAAATCACCCCAGCGAATGTTCACTATGTGGACACGCATATTGCGTAGCTGACGAAGTTATGGCAATGCGCGAGGTACACTCAAAAGCACTATTCGCAAGCGATTGCGAATAGTGCCAAACACACGAGAAGGGTTGATATGAAAAGCAAATTTACGAGGGGCATTGCACTCTTATGCGCGTGCGTCATCGCCTGTGCGAGCGCGGCGTGCGGCTCTGCCGACACGTCGCTTTCTGCGGAAGAAGCGAAACCGTATCTCGACGCGTATGTGAAGCTCGTAGACAACGCGTATTCCGCGCTTAATCCGTACGATGCGCAGGGAAATAAGCGGCAGACTTCCACGCCGGCGAATACTCCGCAGACAATAATCGACGACGTGAACGAGACGTATTCCTCCATGAATCATCTTGGACTCGTCATCAAAAGCGAGCAAGCAAAGGCGATTTTTGAGTCAGGCAAAACCTTGGGGAACGACGCTGTTTCCATTAAAGCTGAAATATCCGTTACCGTGACTACGACCGATTTGCCGAGCAATACCCCGAGCAATCATGATTCTTCAGATTCGAGCTGGTCGGATGTATACACATTCGAAGCGAAGAAGCAGAGCGGCGCAGACGGCAAATCGCAAATTATTATCACGTCGAGCACGCTGGAGAAAACTTCGAACTGAGTTACCCAAATAATAATTTATATAGCTCAACCAAGTAGCTCGAGTTCAAGCAAACTGCGGCTTGAGCAAATTTTATGAGGTATGCAAATGCGTTGTGGCGGTGGTTTGCGACCTAAAGATTATTGGTCGCAAACCACCGCCACAACGCATAAATACGCGAGTAATAAGCTACGCGAAATGCTTACGTCCGGCGATGATCACCAGCATCAGCGCAGCAGAGAGCGCGCCAGCCACAGTGAACAGCGACGTGAACGCGCCTGCCAGCGAGAAGACGATCGCGCCGGCAATGACGCCGATCAGTCGGCCCGCGTTGTCAAGACTGCGCACAACGGCGAGCACGCGGCCGGTGTGCTGCAAATCCTCGATGGAATTCACGACGACCGACTGGGCGAGCGAGTCGAGCATCGACAGCGCGAAGCCGCCGAATGCGGCGAACAGCAGCAGGCCGATCTGCGTGTGCAACGTCATGCCGCAGATTGCGGAGAGCAGCAGGCATAGACCCGACAGCCACAGCGCGGTGAAGTTCGACATGTGCGCGGTGATCGGGTCGAGCAGCACCGAAGCGACAGCCGCCATGACGTATGCCACAACAGCCATTGCAGCGAGCGTGGCGAGCGACGTCGTGAATGACGTGCCAACGCCTATGCCGTAGAACACGACGAACCAGATGTAGGTGGCGGAAACCGCCAACGTTGCGGAGATCAGCAGGCGAATCACAACGATCCAGCCCCAGTTGCGCACGCCGTGCGGTGGGCGGAACGCAGCGAGCACGCTTGACGTTTTCAACGTGCTGACGTGCAGGTATTCGCTGGAGTGCTCGCGCGGAGGCACAACCACGGCAACGACACCGGCGGCGAGCATCAGAATGCCACAGACCGCCATTGCGAGGACTCTGCTGTGCGATGCCATGCTCGTGGCGAATGCCACGCCGCACAGCGAGCCTGCGAACATCATCACATCGCGCCACGTGGCGATGGAGCCTCGGAATTTGTCGGGCACCATTTCGCCGATCATCGCAGACAGCGACATCAGCATGATTGCATAGCCCAATTGCATGAATGCCCACACGATTGTGAGCGACACGGCAGTGCTGCAACTCGGCAGCGCGAACGCGAAGAGGCCGGTGAGCACTGTGCCCGCAAACAGCCAGGGAGTGCGGCGGCCGAGTATTGTGCGCGTGTGATCCGACAGCGCGGAGGCGAGCGCTGTGGTGAGCATCGTGACGACGATGCCGATGCTCATGAGGATGCACATATTCACACCGGCATTGATGCCGTTGGCAACGGTGTGCGTTTTCACGTCGGCGTTCGCGAACATGTCGAGCTGCATCGGCACCAGCACCACGGTGAGCGCCACCATCACGAACGAGATCAGGAACGCGCACAGCGAGAAGCCGATTTTCATGTTGAGCACTTGGCTCGACGTCGGGCGGTAGCCGGTGGAATCGACCATCGGATCGCGCATATCGAAGAACGCGGAGTTGACGTCTGGAATCGGTTCGTCTGCGGCGGCGTTTGGAATGCCGCTTGATTCCGCAAGTGCCGTGGCTTGCACTTCGGGATGCGATATTGCAGGCTCCGCGGTGACCGGCTTCTGGCGCACGGCGAGACGCGCTACTGCGGCTTTGTCGGCAGCGCTTAAGGCTTCGTCGAGGTCCGGGCGGTCGTCGATGCCAGGGCGAATGTAGTCCGAATTCGGGAACGGACGCGGCGCAGACTGACTGGGCTGCTGTTCCTGCTCGCTGTTATTAGACTGATTGCTCATATGTATAACAGTAACTGTTTCGCCCAGATAAAAAAGCCGAATGCGACATGCGCATAAAAAATGGCTGGCATTCGCGGAGGCTAAACCCGCGAATGCCAGCCATTGTAGGAGGTTACTTACTCACTTGACGTGCTTGATGCGCATGATCAACCAAGCGGCGATCAGCACGAGAACGATCGCGACGACGAACACGATCACGTATGCCTGCGTGGTCGCCACCGTCGTGTGCTGCACAGCCTTGGCAACCGCCACAATGAGAGAGGTGAACGCAGTGCCGATAACAGTGGAGAGCGTGTTGGCGAGGTTCAGGATGCCGAGATCCTTACCAGCTTCCTTCGGGTTCGGAAGCACAGCCACGTTGAGCGCCTGATCGATGGCGTTGTAGATGCCGTAGCCGAGACCCGCGATGCCTGCGAACAGGAACATACCAGTTGGCGAGCGGAACAGCAATGGCATTGCAGCACCGACTGCGAACAGGCAGCTTGCCAAGGCGACAGGCAACTTGCGGCGGCCGATCTTATCGGTGATCGGGCCTGCGGAAACCGCGGCGATCAGCGAAACGATAAGCGTGATGACGCCCATCGTGGCGATGATATTGGCAGCCTTGATCTTAGCATTCGGATCACCGGCATAGATGTAGTCTTCAGCAATGTAGAACTGATAAGCGTTAATCATCCAGTAGCCGCCCATCATCATAGTGCGACCGATGAGCGCATAATAGAAGTCTGGAGCATGACGCGGCGGACGGAAGTTCAGCAGTACTTCCTTCACACTCATGTCAGCACGTGCCTCATTGCGGTTGTCGCGTTCGCGAGGCCACACCAGCACGACGAAGATGCCAATCGAAGCGAAGATCGCCATGCCCATCATCCATGCGCCGAAGATGCCGGACTCACCCTGCTTGAGGAACTGAGCGCCGACGACAGAGCCGAGCGTTTGGCCAGCGGCGATACCTGCACCGTAGAAGCCGGAGATCGTGCCACGCACCTTGTCGGGCACACGGTCAGACATCGTGGCGACGTATGGGGCGAGCATCATGTTGTAACCGAGCTGAGCCAAGCACCACAGCGTGATAATGAGCCACGTGGTATTCGTGAATGCAATGGCACCGATGCTCAAACCGGTGATCAAACCGCCTGCAACGATCCAAATCGTACGCTTGCCGTAACGCGAACGCGTCATGTCGGAAAGCGTGCCGAAAATGATGTTCGACAGCAGTGCCACGATCGAGCCGATGATGTTAACAACGCCGAGCATCGTTTCCTTGCTGGCTGGGTCGATTTGCTGGAACACCTGCGGCAAGATGATCGAGCTCAATGCCACCCACGGAATAGCACAGGCGACTGCCGAAACGGTGAAGCCGACGCCAATGCGAATCAATTCCGTTCTCGTTGGGCGGTGGCCATCCGCGGAAACCATCGGGTCGCGCATATCCATGAATGCCGAAGCTTCGTCAGGAACTGCGGTGTCAACCGCAGCCAGCGATGCCAAGCCAGCGGCTGTAGCATCGGAGCCCGTTTGCATTCGAGTGCTCTGCACCTGCTCGTCGTCGATGGTGCTGTCTCCTGCGCGGCGTTGCGGCATTGGCGTTGCCAAACGGTTGATGGCCTCTTTGTCTTCAGGGGTCAGCGCCTTGTCAAGATCCGGGCGGTCGTCGATGCCCGGTCGGATGTAGCCGTTGGAACCAGTGGACGGCTTGTTCTCGTCCTGGTTGCCGTGTTCGTCAGCCATATCTCTTCCCTTTCCACATCAATGGTGCGTGCGGGTTCCGCCCGCACGCACCTGCACGGCTTGCGTGCGTTCGCTTACATATTAGTTGCGCATCACTTGTGAGCTACTGGCGGATTGGCGATCAGATCGTCGCTGTGGTGCTCGCCCTCAGCGTCGGTCCACGTCATCGTGGCGACCGGACGGTCGTTGTTGACGCTCATGCCCTTGGAAGGCGCGAACACCAACGTGGCCGACGTGTCTTTGTCGCTCCAGGTGAAGCTGATCGAATCGTCGTCAACCTCATACGAGAAGTTGCCGTCGAAGGCCGACAGTTCGTTGCGGAACTTCGCGAGCGCGTTCAGCGCCTTGACCACCGGACGCTGCAGGTTCTCGTCGATCTCCTGCGTCGTGTAGTAGTGGCGGTTGATGTCGCGGCCGACGTTCGTGCGCTTGAGCAGATCCATGTCGTTCTTGCCCGCAAGGGCACCGACGTAGTAGACCTGCGGAACGCCTGGCATGAAGAACTGCACTGCGCGAGCGGCGATGTAGTGCTGATCGTTGCAACCCAGCGCCGAGTAATAGGTGCTGTTGACCTGGTAGAGGTCGAGGTTGGACGCAGCCGCGCCAGTCGCTTCCTTCGACTCGCCATTGGTGTTCGCGGCGATCGTCTCGACCATCGCATCAACGTCTTCGTCAGGCACCAAGCCCTTGAGCGAACGGTCGAGCTGGTCGGAACCGATGTCGATGACGCCGATGCCGTCGTGCGTATCGAGCACGGTGACGGCGTTGTTCGGGCGGATCTCGGTCCAGTGCGCCAGCGCGTCCACCTTGCCGGTGAACAGCGAGTGGAGCAGCAGCGGAGGAAGAGCGAAGTCATAGACGCGATCAACCTTGGCCGCGATCTCGACCTGCTTCTTGTAGTAGGAGTGAACTTCAATCAGAATCTCGAGTCCACGCTTCGAAGCCTCTTCGCGCAGGCGGGAGATGAGCTTGAACGTCTTCGGCGTCATGAAGCAGCTCGTACCGGCTTCCTTCGCGCCATAGCCAACGGCGTCAAGACGAATGTATTTGACGTGCGACTTGCCCATCTGGTCGAAGATCGACATCAGGTATTCCCAACCCTTATCGGAATCCGTGTCGATATCGACCTGCTGCGGGGTGAACGTGACCCACACGAGGCGCGTCTTGCCCGCGAAGTTGTAGTGCGTGAACGGCAGACCCGGGCGTGGGCGGTAGATGCCCGCGAGCTCTTCCTCGGTGGCGCCGTTCGGGAAGATGGAGCTCATCGTCAGGAACATCGGGTAATACTCGGAGTCCTCGCCCTTCGCGAGCACATCCTGGAACTGGCGGGACTGCCAGCTCATGTGGTTGACGATCGCATCGACCATGATGTCGTGCGTCTTGGAAAGTTCGGCGATGTCATCCCAATCGCCGAGACGCGGATCAACCTTCGTGTGGTCGATCGGGTCGAAGCCCGCATCAGCACCATCGAACGGGGTGAAGAACGGCAGAATGTGCACGCCCTCATACACGCCATCGAAGCGAGTGCGCAGAATATCCGTCATCGAGGCGAGATTTCCGTCACCCAAACGATCCGCATAAGTGATCAGCTGGACTTTGTTTTTCATGGGCTCCTCCTGGAACTCTTCAAATCACGTCTTTGGGATTATTCACGGCTTTCACTTTGCAACTGCGAAGCCTCCTTGTTCGCAGCGCTCGGTATCGAACCGTTTCGATATATGGTATACAACGGATTCCGCAACGATGCAACCCCTTTGCCGTCGGCGTGTCGAACCGGTTCGATATACATTTTCGTCAATTTGCCTAGACGCGGATGTTCAGAAAATATATTTCTTATTTTCCACAGCGTCTCTCTGCGCCGAATCTTTGGCGTCATTATTCGCGTTTCACCTACGCGCGCGTTAGTTCTATCTATTGCAAGTGATTCTCAATTTGCTCCCAGCAAATCTGCAATCTTATAAATCTGCAATAAAAATTCTTGGATTTTGCGCGCAGACCGAGCCAAGCGTGTCGCGCATGGTTCAGCAATCGCCAATAATCGCACGAATAATAATCAGGCAAGTAATCAAAATCGAGCGTAGATCAATACTCAGCGAGTGGTGGCGGACTCGCGCAACGTCACCGGAATGAGGGCGTCGCGAACGCGTTCGTCGTCGTCGATCTGCGCCTCCACGCGCTCCCCTATCGCCGCAGCTATTTTTGTGAAATCCTGCTGAACAACAGTCATTGGGAGCCCAGCAAAATCAGCGACCATAGTGCCGTCGTAAGCGATGACCTGCAATTTCTTCGGCACATTGATGCCGCGCAAGCGCGCCTCCTGCACGGCGAAGGCGGCGGCAACGTCGGAGCCGATGAACGCGTCCATGCGGGGGCATTCTTTGAACGCACGAATAACCGCGGGGTGAATGCCCTCGGTGTCGTTCACTTCACCGGCCTCGAAGTAATCATGGCGAATATGCGCCTCGTCGAGCCGCTGCTCAAGCGTCTTCACATAGCGCACGGTCGGGAACGTGGTGCGCCCCTCGCCGAGATCGTCGAATTGCGAGCGCGGGCCGCCTACCATCACCACGCGCTTCGCGCCGGTGCGCAGCAACAGATCGGCGAGCAGTCTGCCGCCTTGCTCGTGGTCTGAGCTCACCTGGGCGATGTCACCGCCCAGGTAGCGGTCGAACGCGATGATCGGGCGGTGAATCGACGACCAATATTCAGCGTCGTGCACGGTGTGCGCGGCGACGACGAGCGCGTCGAGACTGTGCTGGCGAAGCATGTCAACGTATTGGGACTCCCCACCTTCCACGTCGGCGGTCGAGCACAGCATCGTGCGCAATCCGCGCGATGCGAACTCGTGCTGCAGCGCGCTGGTCAGAGTGGAGAAGAACGGGTGACGAATCGTCGGAACGATCACGCCGACTATGCCGGTGCGACCACGGTAGAAATGGCGCGCCAGCTCGTTCGGCACGTAATTGAGCTCGCGCATCGCGCTCTCCACGCGCTTGCGCATGTCATCGGAAACGTAGCCGGTGCCGTTGATCACCAACGACACACTGCTCGCGGAAACGCCAGCCTTCTTCGCAACGTCGCGCATACCGACCATCGTCACGTCCTCCATTGCCGTCACGGAACTCGAACCGGTTTAACATCTCAAGCCATTGTATGCCACCGGCACGCGCATGCCAACGTATGTTGCGTATGGTGTTTGTGTTGCCTAATGCCTTACGCTGCCTAATGCCCGAGAGCGCCGATCCACCAGCCGAGCACAACAGCGGCGAACGGCAACACCAGCGTCGTCAGAAAATAGGTGACGGCAATCGCGAATTTGCGCCCACGCGTCAGCGACACCATTTCGTTGATCGCGGTCGAGAACGTGGAGAAACCGCCAAGGAAGCCGGCGACGAAGATCAAGTACGTTGAATAATTCACCGTCTGGTAGTAATACGCGGCGGCGGCAACGCCAGCGCAGACTGCGGCGATGATGTTGATGATGAACGTCGACAGCGGGTATGAGCGATGCCACCAGCGCTGAATCGACGTGTTGAGCATGAAGCGCGCGACCGCACCCAAACCGCCGCACACGCATACGAGAAGGAATGTGCCCATCAGTTTTCCCTCCCATCATGTGCGTGCCTTCCTGCGCGTCCAAGTGCTCCTCGGCGCTGATGATCGGCAGTTCGTCGGTGATTGGGTTGGAGTCGTCAGCGGCAGGCATGACGGTCGATTGCGCGGCATTTGCATTCACCGGCACGCGCACGCCGATGGCGGGTTTGCGAATCGTTTCCATCTGCTCGCGAACGTGTGCGCCGGTGCGCTTGCGGGCAAGACGCAAGCCGAGCCACGTGCCGAACCACGCGAAACCGAACGCGAGCACGAACGTGCACAGCGTGTAGAGGAAGAAGCCGAGGTATGCGTGGGAGTGCATCGACGTGATGTCTTCAACCATCATCGCCGAAAGCGTTGAAAAACCACCACACAAGCCCATGCCAAAACCACCGTTGGTCAACTGGCGCGTGCGCTTCTTCACCCATACCGCTTGAGACATGTAGCTGACGAGCACGGCGAACATGAAGCACGCCAGAAGATTCGCCACCAACGTGGACGGGTGGAAGGCCATCAGCAGACCATGGTTCGATGCGGCAGATGGCCAGGCAAGCCAAAGCAGGTAGCGCATGGCGGTGCCGAACATGCCACCGACGAACACGACCAGATACATGAGGCCGTCCGCCAACGGGTTGAATTTCGCCTGCACACGCTTGCTCGGTGCGAGAGGAATGCTCGGCGGCCTGCGCGCCGCGGCAGCGCCGGTGGGATGCGGTTGCATGAGTTCCTTGCGGAAGTCTTGAATCGCTGGGTCTACCGGCTCTTGCGCCTCTGGCCTTTGCACTGCTTGAGGCGTCTGCGGTGCTTCATCAGGTATGGCAACGTGCGCCTTCACCGATTCATCGGTGGAATCGGAATCGTCTTCGGGTTTCGCCGCCATCTGTCACCGCCTCAAAAATGCCACGCCTATTCGTCGCCTATCGCTTGTTATGGCTCGCCCTGCATCCTATGTCGGTATGATCATGCCGTTATGCAAAGCACGAAATAGTGTAGCCGACTTTTAGTCTAGAAGCGAATGCACCTCGATGATGTGGTCGCGCTGCGGGCCAGTGCCGATGGCCGAAATGCGGCATCCCGACAGCTCTTCGAGCTTCTTCACGTAGTCCTGGCAGGTCTGCGGCAGGTCTTCGAAGGCATGCACTTGCGAGATGTCTTCGGTCCAGCCCGGCATCATCTCGTAAATCGGCTTGGCTGCCGCGAATGCGGTCTGGTCGGTCGGCATGTCGTCGTAGCGCACACCGTTCACGTCGTAAGCCACGCAAATCGGAATCTCTTTCAGGCCGGTCAGCACGTCGAGCTTCGTCAGCACGATGTCGGTCAAGCCATTGACCTGGGTGGCGTAACGATTCACCACGGCATCGAACCAGCCGCAACGACGCGGGCGGCCAGTGGTCACGCCATATTCGTGGCCTTGCGCGCGCAGCCATTCGCCGGATTCGTCGAACAGTTCGGTTGGGAACGGGCCTTCGCCCACGCGGGTCACATATGCCTTCGAAACGCCGATCACGCGGTTGATTTTCGTCGGGCCAACACCGGTGCCAGTGCACGCGCCGCCTGCCGTTGGGTTCGACGACGTGACGAACGGGTAGGTGCCATGGTCGATGTCGAGCATCGTCGCCTGACCACCTTCGAACAGCACGGTTTTGCCATCGTCGAGCGCATTGTTCAGAATCAGCGAGGTATTGGCGACATATGGCTTCAGGCGCTCACCGACGGCGAGCATCTCCTGCACGGTGGCCTCCACGTCGAACGCGCGACGGTTGTAGAGCTTGACGAGCATCTGGTTCTTCTGATGCAGTGCATTGCTCACCTTGTCGCGCAGCACATCTTCGTGGAACAGGTCGGAGATGCGAATGCCCACGCGGTTAATCTTGTCGGCATATGCAGGGCCGATGCCACGGCCGGTCGTGCCGATCTTCTTCTTGCCGGCAAAGCGCTCGGTCACTTTGTCGATCATGCGGTGGTACGGAGCGATCACATGCGCGGATTCGCTCACCAGCAGGCGGGAGCAGTCGATGCCGCGGCTCTCCAATCCATCGATCTCTTCCAGCAGCACTTCGGGGTCAACCACAACGCCATTGCCGATGACCGGCGTGGCATTCGGGCTGATGATGCCAGACGGCAGCAGGTGCAGTGCGTAGGATTCATCGCCAACGACCACGGTGTGCCCCGCGTTGTTGCCGCCATTGAAGCGAGCAACATAGTCGACTTTGGTGCCAATCAGGTCGGTAGCCTTGCCCTTACCTTCATCGCCCCATTGCGCACCGATCAACACGATTCCTGGCATTGCGAACCTCCGCTTCGGTCTAGTTGTGCCGAAGTCAGGTTAGCACGCCCTCTAGCGCTAGTTGAGTGCGCGACCCGCAGAACCCAGCTCCTCGCAAGCCTCCACCACGCGGGCGGCCATCGAATCCTCGGCCTCGCGTCCCCACGAGCGGGGGTCATACATCTTCTTATTGCCCACTTCGCCGTCCACTTTGAGCACTTCGTCGTAGTGGCGGAACATGTGCCCTGCCACCGCGCGCGTGAACGCGTACTGCGTGTCAGTGTCAATATTCATCTTCACGACGCCGTGCGACACGGCTTCGGCGATCTCTTGCGGAGTCGAGCCGGAACCGCCGTGGAACACCAGCTCGAACGGCTTGCCTTCGGGAGCGTTCGCGTCGAGCACCGCGTGAACGGTGCCGTCTTGCACGCCGTCCCACACGCCCTGCTGAATCTCGCGCAGCAGATCCGGACGCAGCTTCACCACGCCCGGCTTATATGCGCCGTGCACGTTGCCGAACGTGAACGCAGCCATGTATTTGCCGCGCTCCCCCAAGCCGAGCGCGTTCGCTACGGCGATGCCATCGGCGACGGTGGAATATAACTTTTCGTTGATCTCCGCGCTGTGCCCATCTTCCTCACCGCCGACCGCGCCGATCTCAATCTCGAGCACGGTGTGCGCGGCCACGGATTTCTCGAGCAGTTCGCGCGCAATCTCAATATTCTTAGCCAGCGGAACTGTGGAACCGTCCCACATATGCGACTGGAACATCGGCTCGCGGCCATGCTTCACCTCGTCCGCTTCGATGGCGAGCAGTGGGCGCACCCAGCTGTCCAGATACTGTTCCGCGCAGTGGTCGGTGTGCAGCGCGACGGTGATATGCGGGTACTTTTTCGCAACCTCGTGCGCGAACGCAGCGAACGCGAGCGAGCCGGTGACGCGATCGTTCACGCGCTGCCCCGAGAAATATGCGGAGCCGCCGACGGAAACCTGAATGATGCCGTCTGACTCGGCATCTGCAAACCCCTGCAATGCGGCGTTGAGCGTCTGCGTGCTCGTCACATTGATGGCTGGGTAGGCGAAGCCGCCCGCACGAGCGGCATCAAGCATTTGTGCATAGCGTTCCGGTGTTGCAATAGTCATGATTCCTATTATCACGCGCGCCCGCTACCCGCGCGCCGACTTTTCGCGAACGCGTATTTGTGTGGTGCGTGTGCAGTGCGCGACGAGCTGGCACGCGCACGCCGCACATGCGCTACCCTTGAATTCAGAGAGGAACGCAGGGAGGCAGCGTGAGCAGCAACGAGCCAACGTCGCAAACTGATTCCGAAGCAGACGAAGAACTCAACGATGAGATCGAAGAACTCTCCTTCGGAGATAACGTCACTATTCCCAAAAACAAACGACGCAAAACAGTATTATTTACTTTTCTTACAATACTTATTACTCTCGCAGTGCTCGCTGTGGGCGGCGGACTGTGGTGGATGTGGCAGTACCACTGGCGCACGCTGACAATTTCGGTTGACGGAGCGAATTATTCCGCGCGCGCCGGCACCACGGTCGCGGACTTTCTGCGCGCGCACAACACGTTCGACCGCGCGCCGGGCAGACTGCTTTCAGTGAATAATAAGGTACTTGAGAAAACCGGCGGAAATCCAGCCACTGTGAATATAGATGGCAGCGCTGTGCCGCATGAACAGTGGGCAGACACGCGACTCGATCGCGACGCGACGATGACGGTCACGCCCGGCACCGACCGCATTGAAGAGCACACGGTAGAGAAGGCGAGCGTGCCGTTCCCCACCGACATCAATCTCAACAATGGTCCGATTCAGATCGTCACGCAGCAGGGCGAAGACGGCGTGCAGGAAGTCTGGCATGGCAAGAAAAGCGGCGAAACCGCAAAGAAAACCATGCTGAAGAAGGCGAAGGCGCTGGTCGTGAAATCATATTCACCGCGACCGGACGGCAAGAAAGTGATTGCGCTGACCTTTGACGACGGGCCAAGTCAATATACAGGAAAAATTCTCGATATTCTGAAGAAAAATAGCGTGAAGGCGACGTTCTTCGAGCTCGGTGAGCAGTCGCTCGAGATGCCGGACGCCGACGCGCGCATCGTCAAAGAGGGGCACCAGCTCGCGTCGCACAGTGTGTCGCATCCATATCTGCCGAAGATGTCGCGCGATGCGATGCGCGAGGAGATCACGACCAGCTTCGCGGATATCAAGAAAGCGAGCGGAACTGAGACGCGCACATTCCGCGCGCCATATGGCGCGTTCGGTGTCGAGCAGTGGAAAGAAGCAGCAGATCTGATCGACAAGAATGTGCTATGGGACATCGATACGACCGATTGGGCGCAGCCGGGTGTCAAGGAGATTCGCAAGCAGGTGGTCGGCAATGCGCACAATGGCGCGATCGCGCTGATGCACTCCGGTGGCGGCGACCGTAGCGAAACAGTCAAGGCGCTGCCCGACATCATCAAGGATTTGAAGAAAGCGGGCTATTCGTTCGTCACGGTCGACGAGCTGTGTGATATGGCGGGCTTGCCGGCTGCCGCGCAGCCCAACTGAGAATAATTCCCTCTGGAGAATTATTCTCTAAGTAAGCGGCACCTCGGTGAGAGAATAATTCTCCGTGGGGAATAATTTTCTCAATATTAGCCCTCTGAATTAGAGAATAATTCTCCGGGGAAAATAATTCTCCGGTGGGGATGGTTCTCCGGGGGGAAGGTTCTTTGAGTACTGGTTCTTTGACTGCTGGTTGCTGATTATTCGGCGGCGGCGATAACCGCACGCATCTCATGCAGAAAAGCTCGCGCGGGAGCGGAGAGGTCACGGTCGTTGCGCCAGGCGACACACAGGTGCAGCTGAAGCGGCGGGTCGAGCGGGCGGAATGTGAGTCCACTGCCCGGCTCTTCGTCTACGAGCCCTTCGGGAGTGAGCGCGTAGCCGTAGCCCTCGCGCACGAAACACGCCGCGTTATAGAGCAGATTCATTGTGCCGATGATGTTGATGTCTTGGCGCGAGCCGCCGATGAGCCAGCCGGAGAGATCGCGACGCTCAATCGAGCCACGCGCAACGATCAGCGGCAGCGTCGGCAGTACTTTCTGCGTAATTGCGGCGGACTGCGCGAGCGGGTCGTCTTCGCGCATCAGAATGCCCAAATGGTCGCCGCCAGGCAGCGCCGCGTAATCGAAACGGCTCAAATCAGTGGGCTGAACCAGCACTGCGAAATCCGCGAGACCATTGTTCAGACGTTCCACGTTGTTCGGCGTGTGGTCGTCGTGCAGCGCGAACGTGATGTTCGGGTGGGCGATGCGCGTGCGCGTTGCGGCGCGCCCGACGAGCGTCATCACATTGCTCTGCGCGGCGGCGATATGCACCACGCCCTCGAGCGGCGCGCGCCTGTGCACTTCGGCACGCGCGCGATCTGCGAGCTCAACGATTTCCCTCGCACGGCGATAGAACGTAACGCCTTCCGGCGTGAGCTCGATGGCTCGCCCACGATTGCCACGAGCGAACAGCGTGACACCCAAATCTTCTTCCAACTCGCGAATTTGGCGAGATAGTGCGGGTTGGCTCATCTGCAGCACATCCGCCGCCGCTGAGATTCCCTGCTCCTGCACGACGGCGATGAAGTGGCGCAACACGTTGATATTCATGAGTTTTCCACTCTCTCAAATTTACTACATGCATTATTTGCATATCATCATAGTGAAAAATGACATTTGTAATAACAAAATGATGCTTCTAGGGTAAGAGCCAACAAACGAACACAGGTTGCGCGTCGATCACCAAACAGGCGTCGGCGCGCAACTGAGACAACGCATATTGAGCATACTTACGAATCGAGGAACGCAATGAAACCAACGCATGTGCTGTTCGTCGGAGCCACCGGAAGCATCGGACGCTACGCGGTTGAAGAAGGGCGCGCGCAAGGCTACAAGGTGCGCGCACTGGTCCGCGACAAGAGCCGCGCGCACTTCGCCCCAGACGTCGAGGTGTTCGAAGGCGACCTGACTTCGGTGGATTCGATGCGAGAGGCGCTCGACGGCATCGACGGCATCGTGTTCACGCAAGGCTCGAACGGTGGCCCGACCGCCACCGAAACCGTGGACTACGGCGCGGTGCGCAACGCACTGGAAGCACTTGATGGCCGCCCGGTTCGCATCTCGCTTATGACATCGATCGGCGTGACCAACATGAACAACGACTACAACCGCTCCACGCAGGCGCATGATTGGAAGCGCCGCAGCGAACGCCTGGTGCGCGCCAGCGGCAACGAATACACGATCGTGCGTCCGGGCTGGTTCGACATGGAGGGCGCGAACGAGCACCACTTGAAGTTTGAGCAGGGCGACCGCAAGGATCCGCAAGGCCCGCAGGACGGCTCGGTGTCACGCGAGCAGATCGCGCAGACGCTCGTCACCGCACTCGGCTACGACTCGGCGAATCGCAAGACGCTCGAGCTCGTGGATGTGCCCGGCCAGGCGCAGACCGACGCCGAGCTCGACGCGATGTTCGCCGCGCTGAAATCCGACCCGCTGGGCAGCGTCGACGGCGTTGAGGATCGCGACAACTTCCCGCAGAAGTGTCAGCCGAAGCGCTTCCTCGAAGAGCTGCAGCACGTCGAAGACATGCGTAAGTAAATACTAATTAAATATATAAATAATTCGTATTCTCAAATAAAATTACAATCTCACACTAAGGAGAATATTATGGAGTTCGCAACTCTTTCCAACGGCAACAAGATTCCTATGCTCGGTTTCGGCGTCTACCAGATTCCGCCGGAAGACACCGCCAAGGCAGTGCGCGAGGCCATCGAAATCGGCTACCGCCACATCGACACCGCGCAGGCGTATTTCGACGAAGAGCAGGTGGGTGAAGGCGTGCGCGAGTCCGGCATCGACCGCGATGACCTGTTCATCACGTCGAAGGTGTGGATGAGCAACTTCGCGTACGAAGACACGATTTCCTCGGTCAACGGCTCACTGCGTCGCCTCGGCACCGACCACATCGATCTGATGCTGCTGCACCAGCCGTTCGGTGACGTGTTCGGCGCATGGCGTGCGCTCGAGGAACTCTACAAGGACGGCAAGGTGCGCGCGATCGGTGTCAGCAACTTCTCGCCGGTGCAGGTCGAGAACATCACCGCGTTCAACACCATCGCGCCGATGGTCAACCAGATCGAAACGAACCCGCTCAACCAGCAGATCGACGTGCACAATTGGCTCGCCGAGCGCGGCATCGTGCAGGAAGCTTGGGCTCCGTTCGGCGAGGGCCGCGACAACATGTTCACCAACCCGGTGCTCGCGAAGATCGGCGAGGCGCACGGCAAGTCCGTCGCGCAGGTGATTCTGCGCTGGCTCATCCAGCGCGGCATCGTCGCACTCGCGAAGTCCACGCACAAGGAGCGCATGGCGCAGAACTTCGACATCTTCGACTTCACGCTCACCGACGACGAGATGAAGACGATCGCCTCGCTCGACACCGCGTCGAGCCTGTTCATCGACCACAACTCGCCAGACACGGTGAAGATGCTCTCGCAGTTCAACGTGCCGCGCGACTGATTATTCGAGCTAATTATCTGAACACTGCAATTACTGCGAACATTGACTCCGTTCGCAGTAATTGCAGTAATTATATAGTAATAATAAATATTTTGGAGAAAAATAAGATATGACTAAGCGACTCGTTGTATATTTCACAGCGACAGGCAACACCGGCCGCGCGGCGGAAACGCTCGCGCGCGCAATCGGCGCGGATATTGCGCAGATCACTCCTGCGGAGCCGTATGACGCCGCCGCACTCGACTGGACCGACCCGAACAGCCGCGTCTCCGCCGAGCACCGCGACCGCTCGATGCGCCCGGCACTGGCAAATAATCCGAGCATCGACGGGTACGACGAAATCTTCCTCGGCTACCCGCTGTGGTGGGAGACCGCGCCGCGCGCTGTGCGCACATGGCTGGAATCGCACGATTTCACCGGCAAGAAGCTGATCACGTTCGCCACGTCGTCATCGAGCGTGCGCGGCGCGAATGGTGTGCAACTGCACGATTCCGCGCCAAGTGCCACGTGGATCGACGGCCGCCGCGTGCAGCCGAACGCCACCGAAGCAGACATGCGCGCGTGGGCGGAATCCGTCGCCTGACTCCCCACTTCTACTGACTCGTATATATATGTCATTTGAGTCGAGCCACTCCCGAAATTACCCGTTACTGTCGCTGATATAGCTGATATATATGTGACAGTAACGGGCTGCAGGGGTTGATCCGCCACAGATTTTCGCGTTTTCAGCAGATGGGGGCACTACGCGGATCGGAGCTGCTTGAGGAAGCGCTCGGCGATCGGGCTGAGCGGGCGATTGCGCCGCCACGCCAGATGCAGCTTCGTCTCCAAAGCCGGCTCAAGCGGGCGGAACACCAAGCCAGAGCCTTCGCTTGTGTCAACGATTCTGTCGAAGGAGAGCAGCACGCCAAGGCCCTCGCGGGCAAACACGGCGGCGTTGTAAGCCAAACCGAATGTCGCTTCAAGACGCAGATCCGGCAAACGCGACCCAGCCCAGCGCGCGACTTCTCGCTTCCAGCCCTGTTCGGAGCAGAACAGCGGTTCACCGACCAGATCATCGATGCGAATGCGCTCGCGTGAAGCCAAGCGGTGGCCTTGGGGCACGATCACGCCCCACCTGTCCACGTCCGGGAACGCCAAAGCCTCGTATTTCGTCAGATCCGGCTGTTGCGCCAGAACCGCGAAATCCAACGTCCCCTGATCGAGATGCTCCAGCACTTGGGAGGACACGCCACTTTCCACGTGATAATGCAGGTCCGGGCAGTCGCGTCGCAATAATTTGATCTGCTGAGCCAAATATTTGATTTGGAACGACTCCGCGAGTCCGAAATACAGTGTGCCGCCGGTCACGTTGCCGAGCGAGGCGAATTCGTCTTCGATGCGGTCGGCCATGCCCACCAAGTCACGTGCGCGTTCGCGCAATAGCTGCCCATCTTCGGTGAGCGTCAGCCCGAAGCTGCGCCGCACAAACAGTTTCGCGCCGAGCTCGCGTTCCAGTGATTTGATGAGCTTCGACAGCGACGGTTGAGACATGTGCAGCTCGGCGGCGGCGCGCGTCATGTTCTCCTCCCGAGAAACTTCCAGAAACGCGCGCAGTGCTCGAATCTCCATTCGCGTCACCTTTCCAATATTATTCTTCTACTGAATAATCATTATAACGAATGACTATTTGCGTTATAACGCTCGTGCGCACATACTGGGAATCACACAGCGAAACACAGCAAGGTAAGCAAAGGAAAACAATGGCAAAGCTTGAAATGACTCCGGTCTGGGACAAAGTGTTCCCGCAGAGCGACAAGGTGGACCACTCGAAAGTCTCGTTCCACAACCGCTACGGCATCGAGCTCGCCGCCGACGTCTACAAGCCGAAGCGTGCAACCGGCAAACTGCAGGCCATCGCAATCTGCGGTCCATTCGGCGCGGTCAAAGAGCAGTCGAGCGGACTCTACGCGCAGCAGCTCGCCGAACGCGGATTCCTGACGATCGCGTTCGACCCGTCGTTCACCGGCGAATCTGGCGGCTCCCCGCGCTACGTTGCGTCGCCGGACATCAACACCGAGGACTTCTCCGCCGCCGTGGACTATCTGGCGAACCGCAGTGACGTGAATCCTGAGGCGATCGGCATCATCGGCATCTGCGGGTGGGGCGGCATGGCGCTCAACGCGGCGGCGAACGACCCGCGCATCAAAGCGACCGTCGCCTCGACCATATACAACATGAGCCGCGTCACCGCGAACGGGTACTTCGATGCGGACGATTCCGCGGAGAAGCGCAACGCGTTGCGTGCAAAACTCGCCGCGCAGCGCACCGCCGACTATGCGAACGGAGACTATGCGCGCGCCGGTGGAGTCGTGGATCCGGTTCCCGCCGACGCCCCGCAGTTCGTCAAGGATTACCACGAGTACTACAAGACTTCGCGCGGCTACCACGCGCGCTCGCTCAACTCGAACGACGGCTGGAACGCGACGTCCGCGCTCTCGTTCATCAACATGCCACTGGATAGCTACATCGGCGAGATCGAGAATCCGGTGCTGCTGATTCATGGCGAGAAAGCGCACTCGCTGTATTTCAGCAAGGCGGCCTACGAGCAGCTTGAGCACGGCGTGAACCCGTCGAACAAGAAACTCATGATCATTCCGGGCGCGAATCACACCGATTTGTATGACCGCCTCGACGTGATTCCGTTCAACGCCATCGACGAATTCTTCACGAAGAACCTGCACTGAACTTGCTTTGCGAGCAATAAATATTGCTCGCAAAGGTCAGTCCACAGAAAAACTTCAGACAATTTATATACATAGCAATAACTTGCGCGGTAAAACCACACATAGAGATATGCGAACCGCATGTTTCACGAAAGGAATTACCATGACCAACGAAGTTCCACAAGGTGTGCCAGAGGATTACGCGAAGACGCTGATCTTCCCAGTCGGCGAGCCGAACGATGCATATGCGCAGTATTTCACCGGCCGCAGCTGGCTCGCGCCGCTGAGCAGTGAGCAGGTGAACATTGCGAACGTGACGTTCGAACCAGGCTGCATCAATCACTGGCACAAGCACAACGCTACGAAGGGCGGCGGCCAGATTCTGATTTGCGTTGGCGGCCGCGGCTATGCGCAGATTGAGGGTCAGGAGCCTATTGAGATGACTCCGGGCACTGTGGTGAACATTCCGGCGAACACGAAGCACTGGCATGGTGCCGCTCCGGGCAGCTGGTTCTCGCACATCGCCATCGCCGTGCCGGGCGAGAACACGAGCAACGAATGGCTTGAGCCGGTTGACGAAGCCGACTACAAGAAGCTCAAGTAAGTTCGCGCACACCGCGCTACGTAATACCGCGTTGTGTAGTACCTCGCCGCGCAATACCGCACCGTGCTGCGCGGCGGCAAGAGTCACACGAACAGCTAAAACGGCAAACTGCTTGGCAAGAACGGCAAATCTATGCGTCAAAACAGCGAAATTATTTATTTTCGCTGTTTTAGCAGATAGATTTGCCGTTCTGACTCAGAAAATGCATGTAAAAGCTGTAAAAACATCAAAACTTACGCTCAAAACAGCAAAAGCAGACATCAACCGGCACATCGCAATAGACGTCACACACTAAGCACACACTAAGAAGGAACTATGACCGATACATTTACCACCAACGAAGATCTGGAGCGCACCGACCCTGCCTACATGGAGCGCATGCTGCACTTCAAAAATGTTGAGGTCGCTCAGGACAGCGACACGAAGCTTGACGACGAGACGCGCTATCTCGCAATTCTCGCCACACTGCTCGGCTGCCAGGGCGTCGACGAGTTTCACGTGGAACTCGAGCGTGCGCTTGACGCTGGCGTGACCCCTGTTCAGGTGAAGGAAGTCGTGTATCAGGCGACTGATTACCTCGGCATCGGCCGCGTTCGTCCGTTCCTCACCGTTGTGAACACGGTGCTCACGGAGCGCGGTGTGGAGCTGCCGTTGCCGGACCAGACCACGACCACAATGGAAGATCGCTTGGAGCGCGGCGCCGCTTTGCAGGCCGAGTTCTTTGGCGAACAGATGCGTGAGAGCTGGAAGAAGGGCACGATCAACCGCTGGCTTGCCGACAACTGCTTCGGTGACTACTACACGCGCACCGGCTTGACGAACCAGCAGCGCGAGATGATCACATTCTGCTACCTGAGCGCGCAGGGTGGTTGCGAGCCGCAGCTGACCGCACACGCCCGCGGCAACATGAACATCGGCAACAGCGCGGACTTCCTGCGCAAAGTGGTCGCCCAGTGCCTGCCGTACATCGGCTATCCGCGCTCACTCAACGCGATGACCGCCATCGCCAACGCCGAGAACTAAGGAAAAATCTCCTATTTTGCTGGTGGGGATATAAAACCTCGTTGATGCCAAGTAGTCGCAATTTGAAAACCGCTATTTTCAACGATTTTTAGGTGCAGATACTTGGATGTTTCGAGGTTTTATATCCCCGCCAGCAAAATAGGCGCGCAAGCGACACGGACTCGCTCGGCGTTTTCTATGGCAACGCACGAAGAACCTTTCTATAATCAAGCTCACTATTGCAGATTCGAGCAACAAGGAGGTACTTATGGAAGGATTTGCGGTATACGAGACGCAATATGGTCCAGCGCGCATGGACTGGCAAGACGACGCAATCACCGGCTTGCAGCTCATCACAACAGAGAAGCACGAGGAGCTCGGCGATGGCGAGCCGAACGATCTCACCGACGAGACGTTCCGCCAGTTGCACGAGTATTTCGAAGGACTGCTGACGCAGTTCACCGTACCGATTTCGATTGTGAACGGTACACGGTTCCAACGCGCCGTATGGCAGCAACTGCTGTCGATCCCATACGGCGAGACACGCACATATGGGCAAATCGCCGAGGCAGTCGGCAACCCGAAAGCCGTGCGCGCGGTAGGTTCGGCGAACAACCACAACCCGATCACGTTCATCATTCCATGCCACCGCGTCGTCGGCGTTGGCGGCCGACTCGTCGGCTATGCCTACGGCACTGATATGAAACGCGAACTGCTGCGCATGGAACTACGTGTTTCACAGCAAACCGCCTGATAAGCCACTCTCGCTGCGCGCACAAGGCACCAGTCAAACTCTGTTTCAACAGTATGGGGTGGTTGCATCACTCGTCAATGTGAGGCAACCACCCCATACTGCGTTTTGGCCTCCCCCGCCTGGGCCCACCGATTCTGGCATCTCAATTACTAATTTGGCGACCAAATCAGCTTTTACGCCACCCAAAATCACAGCTCTGCGTCACAAATCGAATCAAAACACTAACATTTGGCAAATGTTAGTATTCGAAAACTAAAATCTTCAACATTTTAGTTATACTGGAATAGGTATCAAAAGGCGATGAGAGGAAAGGTGGTCATGAGAAGCGATATTTTCACTAATACAGCACCCGGAACGTTGCGAACACTATCCGGCGAGTATCAGAGCCGTTATGGATTGATTTCGTATGAAACGCCATCATTCATTCCTAATCGCCTATCCGACTACCCCGCACTCACCATGCGCACTATGGGAGCGGTGAATCGCGCTTCAATGGCTGTGGCGCGCCTCAGCGAATTGGGAGAACGACTTCCGAACCCAGATCTCATACGACGTCCGATAATGCGACGTGAAGCACAGAGCACCAGCGCGTTGGAAGGCACATACGAACGATTGGAAACCGTGCTTGCACAGGATTATGAACCTGGCACTAACACATCAGGGTTGAATGAATCCATGCGCGAGATTCTCAACTACATAGATGCCGCGGATTGCGGCATCAGAAGCATCCGAGACGGTAGACCAATCACCATCTCGCTCATCCGCGAATTGCAGCAGCTTCTTGTGCACAATACTGTTTCAGACAACCCACAAGCAGGTGAGATCCGCAATTCGCAGGTGTTCATCGGTTCGCCAACGCGCAAGATTGAAGATGCTCGATTTGTGCCAATGCCTCCAGGGCATGATCTCAACATTGCAGTGCAGCATCTCATTGATTGGTGGAACTCGCGAACCGAGCCAGGGCTCGCCATGCTTGACATGGCCATGTTCCATTACCAGTTCGAGACGCTGCATCCGTTCACGGACGGCAACGGTAGAATCGGGCGCCTGCTGATCCTGTTGCAGATGATGAGCCGCGGATTGCTCCACCAACCACTGCTCTCTGTGTCATCATGGTTCGAGCAGCAGCGCAGCGAGTATCAGGATGCCCTGTTCGGTGTATCCACACGCGGCGATTGGGATACATGGGTGCTCATGTTCTGCCAAGGTGTAGAGGAATCCAGCGAAGATGCGCTAATGCGAACCAGCCGTCTGCTGTTCGTTCGTGAACAGTACCGCAAACTCATCACCGACCACGCCTATGGCAACACGGTTATGGAGACGGGCATGCTCTTCATTGGCCATCCGTTCCTCACTGTGGAACAACTTCAGCGCTATATCCATAAGAGCCCGACTGCACTGCGCAATGCATTGAAACGCCTTGAATCACTGCAGCTGATTGAAAACATGGGCATGAATACGTTGCGCCAGATGTGCTGAATGCGACCATGGCACCGCAAGGCTCCCCCATCGTTGTCGACGCGCCACTAGCCTTGCAGCAAAAACGCAACTAAAGAGAAGCCCCAGCAATCGCTCTTGCACAGGCAAAGTATCACTGACAATCACGCAGTGATACTTTGCCACCAGTTAATCCACCAATTGATCCGCAGATTTAGTGGGCGAGCTTGAGGCCGGCTATGCAGGCTACCATGCCGACTAAGCAGACGATTTTAAGTATTGAGACGGATTCCTCGCCGGCCAGCATGCCGTAGATCACAGTGATCGCAGCGCCGATGCCCACCCACACCGTGTATGCGGTGCCGATGCTGATCGAACGCATCGCATACGAGAGCCCGCCCATGCTTGCCACAAGTCCGAGCACGAACACAATAACTGGCACTATTTTGGTGAATCCCTGTGATTTGTCGAGCGCGATTGCCCACACCGATTCGCAGATTCCCGACAGAACGAGCACTACCCATGCCATGACTTGCCTCCACTACAGAACATTGGAATTACTGGTTATTTATTGGCAAGTCTTTGCGAGTTCCTGGTACTTGACCGTCGTCAGGGAGACGGCGCCATTCGCCGCTCGCTCACGAATCTAGCACACTCAGCGCACAGGCCGCGATTCGAGCGCGATCTCAGAGCGGTCGGCGAGCGCGCGGTAATCCGGACTCAGCCACAGGTCAAGCTCACCTTGCCGCATGATGAGCGGCATGCGCGGGTGAATCGGCTCCATGCTGGCGTTCGCTTCGGTGGTGATCATTGAGAACTGGTTGCCGCGGCGCACGCCACCGATGAGCATGACCGGCTCGCCGGGAACGCGGAACACATACTGCCGCTTGACCTGCCGCCCTGTACGCTCGCTTGTCACCGTTTCACTACGGTGTGATTCGTAGAACCAGCGGCAGGCGATCACACAACGCTCATGCTCCATCGGCGCACGCCACATCGGTTTGTCGGCGCTTTCGATGCGCGTATTGAACACCGGCTGCGGCGTCCACTCCTGCTCGAACCCCCATTGGGATTCCACCGTCTGCAGTGTGCCCGGCCGGAGCTCGGGCACACCCACTGCGGTGTCAAATGTCGGCGCAATGATCGGCACCACGGATTTCGGGTATGCTTCCACGCCCACTCCGGCAAATGCGAGATTCGCAGCGTCACCGGAGTGGGCGGGAACACCGGCAACTCCGGTATCTTCGCCGCCCTCCGCTTGCTCAGTCAGCATGTCTACCAGCTGGTTGATTTCGGCGATGGTCAGTCCCAAGTAATGCGCGCACATACCGCCAGATTAGCGCAGCCAATCACCGCGGTGAAGTACTACGAAGTATTACTTCGTGGAAGTATCCATGAGTTCGCGGTAGCTGTCTTGCACGTAGGCGAACTCGTAGATCAGGTCGCCGCCGTCGCTGATCGTGCTGCCGTCCGCACGCCTCAACGTGAACTGCCCGTCCGCCACGTAGCGCCCGTACTTGGGGTGCGATCCGGCGAACATTGACCTCATGAAGAACGGCACGCCCTTGTAAATGTTGCGGTCGTCGAGAATCTGCTTCACCTTCAACGTGTATTCGAGCGTCTGGCCTTTATCATCGTGGAACACGTAGCGCGTGGTCTTCGGGAACGGGCAGCCGACAACCGGCTGGTCGATCTCGTCGAGCACCTCACATTGCACACCTTCGATCGACTGGAACAGGATGTCGCCGGCGTTGTTCTGCAGGAACACCAGCGGGATGCGTGCGTGATCGTATTTCGCGTTCATGATGAAGTCGAACACCACCAGGCCGTAATCCTTCGTCTGCTGGCGACTCCACAGCCAATTGTTAAGGAACTGGAACTGAATCGTGTCGCCCCACTGATGATCGTGGTAGCCTGTGCCAGTGATGTGGTGGGTCTTGCCGTTGATGGTCACCGTGCCTTCGACTCGGCCGCGTGGCACCATGCACGTCCAGGTGAAATACTTCTCCGGTCTGCCGTCGGCATTCTCGCCGAATCCGATGTAGCCGGTGCCCGGCCTCCACGATGAGCCCTGTTTGGTCAGCGTCACGTCGAAGCCCAGTCCGTCAACCGGCTCTGCTTTGATGTGGTAATCCTGTAGATCGCCTTTGAACACGTGCGGCCCGAGCTTCACATCGCAACCCTCTTTGGAGAAGCTGATCTCGTCTTTCTTGAACTTGCGGTGATTCGCACGGTATTCCTTGCCGTCGGCGTCGGTGATGTGCACGGACACCGACGGATGCGCGCCCTTCACGAACGTGAACGGCTGCGTTTTCGTGCAGTAGCAGGCCGCGATCTTCGTGCCGTCATCGAGAATCGCGTCGAAATACCACCACTCGAACGCGTTCTTACGGTAGTTGTCGCGCTGCCCGTCTTCCCACGGCTGCACAACTCCGCGCGTCAATCCCAAGCGCTTGTAGTCGGCATCTGAATTCAGCAACCAAGACTTCGTCATGAGTTCCTCCCGCACACCAATTTAATAGATGTATGTCTGTTAATTGACATTCGTTTATTTTCTTGCTAAGACACTAAGTCAAGGAAACAAACTGTGCAAGGATCAATAATCATAGAAACAACACTTAATTGACGGATGATTCCGCATTGTCAACGAATACGCAAAACTTGCACAGCACAGAAACGGAGACGCCATGCCACACACTGCACAAGGCGCGCGTGACCTGCGCGTGCGCAAAACCTACGCGGCGCTGTTCCGCGCGTTCCGCGAGCTCATCACAACGCAGCCGTTCGACAAAATAACCGTCACCGAACTGTGCAATCGCGCGATGATCCGCACGGCCACGTTTTACAAGCATTTTCAAGATAAATATGAATTCGCGCAGTTCATGATGCAGACCATGCGCGCGGAATATGCCGAGCGAGCCGAGCACACGCAGCACAGCGAGCCCGCCGACACCGTGGAATATTGCGTGAATCTCGTGCGCGAGGGATTCTCGTTCCTCGAAGACAACGAGTCGCTGATTCGCGCGATCGACTCGAACGGTCTGCTCGTCGGCATGATGCACAGCGCCGGAGAGCAGTTGCAGGAGAGCATTCGCGCACGATTGCTCGCGGAAGGCACGTTCGACCGCGAAGACGCCGAACTGCTCGCCGAAATGTTCGTCGGCGCGATGAATCAGATCGCGCGCTGGTGGTTCGCGAACCGCGGCACATACTCCAAAACGAAGTGATCGCGCGCCTCACCGACCTGCTGCGCGGCATGACGCGCGGACTCAGCTCGCGCGCGCAGCCTGCCGGAGAATAACTATCTGCAATATTTATACGCACACTACATACGTATTCGTCAATTAATTGACGAATACAGCCATGTCATATCTCCAGCGCAAACTTCAGCACGCATACAGTGGCGGTATTCGACTGTTTCGCGAAACTGGGAGTGTGCATGAATCTGTTTCTCGTGGCATTGAGCGGCATCTGCTGGACTATCGTCTACATCGAGCTGATACGGCTCGGATTCCGCGATAAAACCTGCGGTATGCCGGTGTTTGCGCTCGCGCTCAACTTCGCGTGGGAACTGATCTATTCCTATGACGGGCTGTTCGGCAGCCGCTCGTTCATGGCTGCGCAGAACGCGGCCGACGTTGCATGGGTGTGTTGCGACGCGCTTATTGTGGCGACGTGGTTCGCGTACGGGCGGCACCTGTTGCCACAACGTGCGCGCAGTGCGTTCCCGTTCTGGTCGTTCATGACATTCGCGTCTTGCCTGGCCATGCAGCTGGCGTTCTATTTGCATTTCCCCAACAAAGTGGCGGCATCGCAATATTCGGCGTTCGCGCAAAACGCGGCGATGAGCATCATGTTCGTCATCATGTTCTACACGCGCGATGATCTCAAGGGGCAGTCGCCGGTGATCGCGGTCTGCAAATGCATCGGCACGCTCGCGCCGACTATTCTCGGCGGATTCCTCGAAGGATTCAACGTGTACATCGTGCTGATGGGCGCAGTGTCGTTCGCGTTCGACATCTCGTACATCGTGCTCGTCACGCATGCGTTCCGCCGCGAGCGTTCAAAGGTGCAGCTTACGAGCAAAGTTGCCGTCAATGGAACTAGGTAGTTACTCGGGAGAACTAGGGAATACTAGGGAATATCAGCATTTGATAAACAGCAATGCAGTATGCGTTTAAATGCGCACACCATCCTGTCGACGCTCATAGCGCCAGGAGTAGAACGCTAGGAGCAGCACGGCGAGAGCTGCGAACGGCACGCCGCTGAGTGCAGGGTAGTGGTAGTTCATGCCGGTTGCGTTGAGCACGTCGCCGCCGACGATCGAGCCGACTGCATTGCCGAAGTTGAATGCGATCTGCACGGCAGCACCACCGATCAGTTCGCCGCCGCCTTTGCCGGCCTCCGCCATCAGCAATTGCTGCGGAGCGGAGACGAAGAACAGGCCGAAGGAGATCACGAAGGTCAGGATCGCCGTGCTCAGGCGGGTGCCTGGCACCAGGAAGACCGCGAGCAGACCAAGGCAGGCGACGAGCTGGCCGAGCGCGGATGTGCCGCCTGGATTCCAGTGGTCGGCGATGCGGCCGCCGCACAATCCGCCGACCACCATGCCGAAGCCGGCGAGCATCATCAGTGCCGAAACGGTGTTCGACGGCCAGCCGCCAACGTTCTGCAGCCATGGGCTCACATAGCTCCACCAGCAGAAGATGCCGGTGTTTCCAACGAATACGGCGATGAGCACCATCCACGGGCCGGGTTTGCGCAGGAATCGGAATTGGCCTTTGAGTCCGGCATCTTTGACGGGTTGGATGAACGGAATCCAGCAGCGTGCAAGCACTGCGGTCACCGCCGCGATGATGGCGAGCACACTGAATGCGAGCCGCCATGACATGTGCTCGGCGAGCAATGTGCCGGCTGGCACGCCGAGCATGTTGGCGACGGTCTGGCCGGTGACCATAGACGAAACGGCACGCGCCTCCTTCCCTTTTTCGGCGAGCAGTTTGGCGATCAATGTGGCCGTACCGAAGAATGCGCCGTGCGGCAGACCGGCGAGGAAGCGGGCGGCAATGAGCATTGGAGCGTTGACCGACACCGCCGACAGGGCGTTGCCTGCGAGCGCGATGATCATGAACACTACGATCCATGTGCGCGGCGGTACTTTGCGCCCGAAGACGAGCATGAGCGTACCGACGCAGACGCCGATGGCGTAGGCGGAGATGAAGTGGCCGGCGAACGGGATGCTCACGTGCATGGCCTGCGCGGTCTGCGGGAGAATACCCATCATCACAAATTCGGCGGCACCGAGCACGAACGCGCCGCATGCGAGCGCAATGATGCCAAGCGTATGGCCGCCGCTCCCCGACCTCTGGCCGTTCGATGAATTGACTATTGCGTTCGCCATCTGCCCACCTACTGAATACTGGAATACTGCGGTTATCTGCAATTACACGCATTTCGCGTCAATACCTGCTTGAACCGACTCTTAAGCATAATGTGAGCTCTTCCCGACTATTCTGAGGCTCATGTTGATTCAATATAACAATGCTATTGTATAAACAATGCATTGCAATAGAGACACAATTGCATTATCATGGTATGAGTTAATCCAATCATCATTTGAGGAGCACATATGAGCGACACAACCACGGTGAGCTTCCGCACCGATCGTGAAGCCAAGGAAGAGGCCAAGCAACTGTATGAATCCATGGGGATGGATCTCTCCACGGCATTGAATGTGTTTTGAGGCAGTCAATCCTTGAAAACGGCATGCCGTTCAAAATCACCCGTGAAAAGCCGGAGAACATCGAAGCCCGCCGTCAGGCAGCTATGCATGAGGGCAAAACGTTCACTAACGTCAATGACCTCATGGAAGATCTGACGAATGCTTAAAACCATATTTCGCACCACGCAATTTAAAAAAGACTTCAAGGTCTTACTCAGAAAACACTACGGCCAAGCGAAGTTTCAAGCTGCGGTCGAGGTACTCATGAAGCAAGACAAACAACTACTTGTCACCAAGTACCGCGAAATACATATCGAAGGAGATTGGTTGCTCATCTATCGCGTTGAGAAAGATGAGTTACAACTTGTTCTGACGCGCACAGGGTCGCATGACGATCTCTTCTGAACAAGGCGGTCAGCCAGCGGAAGTAGCGGCGGGCTCGGGCTGCTCCTTGACGAAAGTGAACGAGTTGTCTGATGCGTTGTAGGAGAACACGGATTCCATGATTTTGCCGTCGCGCGCGTAATCGGCGTCGCTCCCCTGCCCTACGGCGAGGTAATACTTGCCGTTCTCCTGCCACATGCGCGTCGGCGTATCGAACGGGTAAAAACCGAGCTTCTTTTCGAGTCCAGGTTCCTGCGGAACCGCGATTTTCTGCCAAGTGGCGCCGGTGTCGGAGGACATATACAACGTGTCAGTCTTCCCCACGAACACAGTGGTGTCGTTCAGCCAGCTCGCTAGCGTCAGATCGGTCGGGTACTGCGTATACTGCGGAATCTTCTGCCATGCGTGCTGTGGATCAGCGCGCAGCTGCGTCAATGTGGACGCAACCATCACATACCCGCGAGCGGTGAGCGCGGCATCGAAGCTGTATGCCACGCCGATGCGGTCGCCTACCACCGAGATGAACGTCGGCGCGTTAATACCCCTCCCGAACCGCGACGTAAGCCAGGTCTTGCCACAATCCCAGGAGTAGATGAGTTCGGCGTCGTCCCCATCACCGTCAGAATTGCGCTCAGTCCCCACGAATGCAGTGAACTGCGGAGTGATCACATAACTCGATGGCTCCAACCACAGCTCGGTGCTGGCGTTCATGTCGCCCAACACTCGCTGCACACCGTCTGGAACTGCGACCCACGTTTTCCCAGCATCATACGTCACTTCCAGCTTCTCAGTACTCACTCTGTAGCCGTTCTTGCCATTGAGCACAGGGGCTGTAGGCTTGGGTTTCGGCGGATCTGCCATGCTCCAGTAGTCAGAGTAAGTCATCACTTGCAGCACGTGATACTCATTCTGCTTTGGTTCAAGTTCGAAAACGCATGTCATATTATTCGTCGACGAACCCGATATTTCCTCACAACCCTGCTGCTCGGCGAGACTGGTGACCGAAGCAAACCGCGGGCGCATCATAATATCGAGCTGAACAAACAGATAGTTATTATTAGGGACTTTCTCCAGCTGTTTTGTGTCGGCCACTTTCACCGAACTCAACTGATATTGCGGCGCCACCAAAAGCCCCGTCTGCCCGCCCACGAGCTGCATATACCAGCGCGAAACATCATCGGCAACCTTGGAATCAGAGGACTGTTTCTCGATGATTTGCTCGCCGTGCGCAGGCTGGTCATACAATGCCGGCGGCTCGTACGCGCCCCACGCTGTGCCTGCTCGTATGCCGAGGGCAATGATCGAGAACGCGACCAGCACGCACACCGCAGCCACCCAACCGCGCAATTCGGGCGGATCTGTGCGCGACCACCACTCCCGAGCGGTCATATGCAACTGCGGTTTCTCACTCATATATTCAATGTATTACAGCCGCGGCACACGCCCCAAACATGAATCCAAGCGAGACCTGCTCTTATCTGTCTGAGAATATTTCGCATACTTTCAGCAGATCTCTCCACGTGCATTCAGCAGATCCGTTCTGCTATAAGCACGTCTGCGACGTCCCTCATGCACTTCCAACAAGTTCTATCTGCCAAGTGCACGCGAATGACTGCTTTCACGTGCATGTAACAGATTTATCCTGTAAAAGCATTCCAGCAGCACTCCTCCTGCACAGTGAACAGCTCACGTCTGCTCATTGCACGTGAGCATCCCTCTCCGCGTGCTTTTAACAGATTCCTTCTGTTGGGAGCGTGTTACTGGATTCGTCATGTACTCAGCGGGCAGAGGTCACCTGCTGGGTGCACGCGAAGTAGTCCTCTCCCGTGCACACAGCAGGTGACATGCACTGCCATGCGATTAGCAATAATCAGAATGCGGCAACAGCCTGATCAATCGGCGTATCGCCGCCGCCCATCATGATGACCTTGCAATAGGTGTTCGGAGCGTTAAGCACGGCGGCGAGCACGGCAGCCACGTCATACAGGCTGTTCGGAATGGAACGATCCACATGGAAAGTGACCTTGCCGGTGGCGGGCTCTTCCATCAGATTGCCGGGCTGAATAATCGTGTAATCCAAGTTAGTGCGGGTCATCAACCACTGGTCAGCGAAGAACTTCGCGATGTTGTAGTCGGGGATATCCTTGAGATTCGGGTCGTTCCACTTCTCGGGAACGTCCGCGAACACCGAGCTCAGCAGAATAAAGCGCTTGATGCCCTGCTGCTCAGCGGCCTGCATCAGTTTGACTGCGCCGAACGCGTCGGTCTGCAGCAGATCCTTGCCGCGGGAACCGGCGACGAAGTAAACGGCGTCCACGCCCTTCAAGTCTTCTGCGAGCTGTTCAACGGAACGGTGCAGATCGAGCACCATCGGAGTCACATGCTCTTGGCCTTCAAAATGCTCTGGATGCCGAGAAGCGGCCACCACTTCGTGACCCTGCGCAACGAGATCCTTGGTCAACGCGGTTCCAACACGACCTGAAGCACCTGCAACAAAAATACGCATATTCTCTCCTGACGTTCTGCCGCGAAGCCGCCGAAACCAACTCCGCAAGCTTCTACATTCATTATGCGAGGCGTTCTTACGTCCCATTACCAACAAGGTGCCCTCGCGGAGCAATATTCCGCCAGCCTCTTGCGTTCCGCCATCGGCTCAGTTTCCAGCAGCGCACACAACATGCATCCGAATTATGCGGTACATTGCGGCATATTTGGAGATTACGCGCGCTATTTGGAATCGGCGCGCGCTATTTGGAAAACGCGCGCCATATTTGGAAAATACGTCACGTTTTAACCCAAAAAGTGACGTATTTTCCAAATAGCGCGCGTAATCTCCAAATACAGCGCACACTTTCCAAATAGGCACGTAATTGCCGAGAGCCTCTCCTACCTCGTATCGCAGCACCCGCCCAGCGATACTTTCCGCAGATTCAATCCTGCACTTTGTATCGCCAGCAATCTTCTAGCGATACTTGCGCCTCATCCTGAATCCGTACCATGGCGGAACTGGGTATTCGTACCGGCATCCATCCCTTCGGATGCTGTCCACAGACGCTGAGTTGTCAAACAGCTAAGGACCCTACGAATCAGGTCGTGTAGTAGCTGTTGATACGAATGTATTCCTCGGTCAGGTCGCATCCGAACACGCGGTGCCTCTCATGCCCCGAGTTCATGTCCACCGTGATGGTGATGACGTTATTGCTCTTCAGATACTGCCGAATTGCCTCAACATTGCCTGTGACTTCCTTCCCATCCTCAAAGATGGGATATTCCCCGATGGAAATGCGAATTGCGCCCTTATCCAAGTTGATGTCCGGCGTTTTCCCGATGGCCATGATGATGCGTCCCCAATTAGGGTCGCCACCATAAATGGCGGTCTTCACAAGCGGCGAATTGATTATGGATTTGCCGATTCGTTTCGCTTCTTCATCGGTGGCACAGTTCTCGACAACCACTTCGATGGTGTGCTTTGCACCTTCAGCTCCTGCCACTATCTGACGGCATAGCGAGACGCATACGTCATCAAGAGCATTTTGGAACTCGTCGAGATCAACGGAGTGGATTCCGCTGGAGAGCAGCGCTACTGTATCACTGGTAGATGTGTCGGTGTCGATGCTCATGCTGTTGAACGACAGATTGACACTGTGATGCAGCATGCCATCAATGTTGGCATCCGGCACTATGGCATCGGTGAAGATGTACACCAGCATGGTGGCCATATTCGGCTCGATCATGCCCGCGCCCTTTGCGGTTGCCAGAATCGTGGCCTCCCCCACAGTGCGCGATTCGATTTTAATTGCCGAATCCGTTGTGATGATTCCCTTGGCGAATTGCATGAAGTGTTCCGGAGACAGTTGGTCGACGATTGCGGGCATTCCCTGCAAAATAGTGTTCACAGGGAGCTGCGGGCCAATCATTCCAGTAGATGAAGGCAGAATGTTCTCCGGGGAGATATGCGTCAATGAAGCAAGCTCATCAATGAGTTGAAGCTCATTGCGACGCCCTTCTTCACCGGTGGCCACATTCGCTATGCCGCTGGTAACGATGATTCCTTGCAGACGGTGATTGGCAACCGCTTGCCTTCCAATGGGAATGCACTCGCCGCAAAATGATTCTTGGTGAACATGGCGGACGCGCTGCACACCTTGTCGGCGACCGCTATGCCGATGTCATCGTTGACGTCTTTGATGCCAACGTGACCACCTGCAAACACAAATCCTTGGGGAACTTTAAAATCCATCGTCTCACTCCTTGTTTTGTGTGAAAATATTCATTTCAAGTTACGAATGCGAGAATAAGTTCACTATTTGGAGAAAATATAACTAGCCTGAACCACAATCACACACAAAGAGAACTCCGTAGTCACCGATCACAAAAGATTTCCCACTACTGAAACGTGTTTATATCGATGCATAGGCAAACGTTGCATCAAATCGGCGCAGCAAATATATCTGTTGTAAATTGGTACTATTTTGTTACCTTTATGCGCGTTCTGAAAAGAAGAAAACGGCTGAAATCGTTGGAAATCAGCCGTTTTCTAGTGGAGCGGATGACGAGAGTCGAACTCGCCTCTAAAGCTTGGGAAGCTTTCGTTCTACCGATGAACTACATCCGCATGGTGCCGCTTGCGCGCACCGTGAATAGTCTAGCATGTGCGCAGACCAGTCCGCGCGCCTCCCACTATGGGCAAGTTAACCCGCGGCTAAGTTAACTGGCTCACTTCCTAGCAAATATGGGCGAATTAACTTGCGTGCCGGTTAAATCGCCCACTTCTCTGCTGCGGTATGGGTCAGGTAACTTTGGCGCAGGTTAACTGACCCAGAACTTCGCGCAGATGCGGGCGATTTAACTTGGATCTGGGTTAACTGACCCATTCCTCACACTGCACAGCCTCGGCTGCGCTTCCGTGGGCACAGTATGGGCACATTTTGTGCACAGCGCACACTAACCAGCACAGAAAAGTCTGCATTTCAAACGCTGCGCAGGGTATTTCGCTTACGAGGCGACATTACAGGCTCATTCGGCAAGTACAATCGCCGGAAATCGTTGAAAAATCGTCGCCGATATGCGCGTATATGCTCAGTAATGTCGCCTCGTAAGCGAAATACCCCACACCAACATTCGGTACGCAATCACAGAAAACTAGCGAACTAGCGCTGCGAATAGTTGGAAGTCTGCGAATACTGCGCGTACTGCGGCATCTGCTGCTGCGGAGCGGCGGCACCAACCTGCCCCATGTCCACTGCCATCTGCTGCAGGCGGGCGATGCGATCTGAAGTCGGCGGATGCGTTGAGAACAAACGCGAGATGTCACGCCCGCGGAACGGAGACTCGATCATCATTGCCGCAGTGGAAGTGTCGGTATTGGTTTTCGGCAGCGGGTTCTGATCGATGCCCGCCGAAATTTTGTCGAGTGCCGACGCCAGCGCGAGCGGATCGCCGGTCAGCGTGCTGCCGTCTTCGTCGGCGTCGTATTCGCGGGTGCGCGAAATCGCCATCTGAATAAGCGACGCAGCAATCGGCGCGAGCACTGCGGAGAGCACGATGCCGATCAATCCCAGCGCTCCCGAGGCATTGTCGCGGTCGCTGTTCGAGCGCGAGGAGTTGCCGATATACATCATCGAATATCCCAAATACGTGAGCACCGTTGCCATTGCTCCCGCGATCGCCGACGTGCGGATGTCGCGGTTATACACGTGCATCAGCTCGTGACCGAGCACGCCACGGAGCTCACGCTCGTCGAGAATCTGCAGAATATCTTGCGTGCAGCACACCGCCGCATGCTTCTCGTTGCGACCGGTGGCGAATGCGTTCGGCGTCTGCGTCGGCGCGATATAAATGCGCGGCATCGGCTTGCCCGCTTTTTGAGACAGCTCTCTCACGATTCGGTACAGCGCGGGTGCCTGCTGCTCAGTCACCGCCTGCGCGTGCATCGACGCGATTGCCAGCCGGTCGGAGAACCAGTATGAAACGAACGATGTGCCCAAACCGATCAGCACGTACATCCACAGCGTCGACACAGTGGCACCGGCGCACCACCAGATCAGCATGATGACGAGCCACATGATTGCAAACAGCGCCGCCGTTTTCAACCCGTTGTGATGATTGTGCATGTGCAAGTTTTCATTCATACAGACAATCTATCAAAATGACTCACACAAATACTGGCTGTGCCCGCGCCGCTGAGTATTCTGCTTATTTTCCGTGCGCATCTGCGAGCGCACAATATCGTCGAGCGTGCCCGCCAGCTGCGTCAGCAAATCGTTGCGACCGCAGGCGTCGCTCATCATCGCGAGCACATAACCGCGCGCGCCGCTGCCCACCGCCGGCAATATGATGCCGGCGTCATTGAGCGCATAATAATTGCCTTCGCCGTTGATCCAGCCTGCTTTTGACAGCACAATCACAGACGCCGACTCATCGGCAGACTCAGTATGCGCGGCGTCGATCGCCGAGTTCAGCGAGTGGATCATATTCGAGCCGAGCCAGTTGCGCGCGGCCTGCGAGCCGGACTCCTTACTCGCCAGATATGCATACGTGTTCACCCACATTTTCGCGAGTTCCGTTGCACTGACGTCTGGGTACTGGAATCCCTGCATGCGCGCGGGATTCTCGACGATGCCATTCGCCCATGTAATCATTGAAGTGCTACCGTATTGCGCGAACAATGTGTCGTAATTGTCGTTATCTGAGTAGCGCAGCACCGGCTCGATGAGCTGCGCGGCGTATTGCCCCGCGCTCGTCATATGCGCGGCGGTTTCCTCGAGATCAATCGCCCCGGTTTGCAGCAGCGACACCACATATGGGGCTTTGATCGCCGACGCCGGATACCGCACCGCAGCACCGTTCGACGCGAGCGCCGAGCCGCTGCTCATGTCGGCGAGCGCGAACGAGATCTGATATCCGTTGTCTGTGAACGCGCGCAGAACTTGCTCGAGCTGCGCGCGGGAGGAATCATCGAGAGTGAATCCAGCGGTTGCGAACTGGTCGGCAGTATTGACTCGGGTGAGATTGTTCAGCGCAACGCTCGCCGCCTGCGCTGTGCTCAATTGCGAATTATCTGCGGCAGCTGCGGAACTCGTGGCGGACGACATGATCTGCGGAAGAGGCAGCTCAGTTGCTGTGGTTTCCGGCTCGTGTGCTGTCACCGCTTGCGCTCGCACATATTGCACGCCAACTCCCATGCACAGCACGAGCAGCACAGTGAGTGTGGCGGCCAGGGCAACGATCAGTAGGCGGCGCCAACGATTCAGCGTGCGCTCGCATCGCTGGCATGTGGCCGTGACGCGCGAGTCACGGGTGCCGCTCGCCTCCTTTGGCGAGAAGTCTGACTGCTGACCGCGCATTACTACCTACTTCTCAATATCACACAGTAGATTTTTCTCTTTAGATATTCGCACGCGCGGCGGTCAAACTCTTCTATTTGCCCGCATATTCACAAATATTCGACACCTAGTGTGAGTAAATATAAATTCATATAACTGGTGCCTCGCACAGCATATTGTGTGCGAGGCACCAGTAATTATTAGTAATTATTGGAAGGCGCGCAGTCACTCGCCGTGTGCGAGTGCACGGAACTGGTCAGGGTCGATGACCTTCTTGTGCTCGCGGCCTTCCTTCGCGCCTTCGGCGCGCTCGTATGCGTCGACGCGCTTCCAGCCGGCGAAATCGATCGGCTTGATACCGCGCGATTCGAGCAAGCGGTCGATCGACTCGGGATCTCGGTCGGGAGCGAGACGCGCATTTTCCTTGTTCTTCGCGAGGTCTTCGAGCATGTTCGTGACGATCATCAGAGCGTCGGACTTCGTCGAACCGATCAAACCGACAGGTCCGCGCTTCGCCCAGCCGGTGGCATAGAGACGGTCGCGAATCTCGGTATTGTTCTCGTCGACGGTGATGCGGCCGTCACCGTTCGCGTTAGCCAGATGAGCACCCTTCTCGTCATAGGCAATGCCAGGCACGGATTCCGGCTTGTAGCCGATGGCGTGATAAACAGCCTGCACTGGGTAATCGGTGAATTCGCCAGTGCGGGTCATGTGACCGTCTGCGGAAGTCTCGGTACGCTCCACGCGGATCGCGCTCACCTTGCCGTCTTCGCCAAGAATCTCGGTCGGAGCACTGTTGAAGTGCACGTAATACTTGCGGTCGGCGGGGTTGCCTTCGAAGTCGACGTCGCCATCGTCTTCCATATCTTCAGCCATGTCGCGAATCGCGAACAGCTCCTCCACCATCTGACGGGTGAGCTTGTCTTTGCCGGCCTCCTCAATCGTGTCGTCATCGAGTTCGAAATCGTCTTCGTCGATGATCAGCTGCACGCCGGGGAGCTTCTCCATCTCGCGCAGCTCCTGCACCGAGAACTTCGCCTGGGCAACGCCACGGCGAATGAACAAGTGCAGCTCCTTCGCCTTGTTCTTCTTGATGCCCTCATACACGTTGTCGGGGATGTCGGTGCGCGCCTTCAGATCGTCGGCGTTGCGCATGAGTTCGCGAGCCACGTCCATAGCCACGTTGCCGCCGCCGATGACGGCCACCTGCTCCGCATCGAGTGGCCATTCGCGCACGCCAGTTGGGTAACCGTCGTACCATTCGACGAACTTGGCGGCGCCATACACGCCGTCGAGGTCGGCACCGGGGATGCGCAGCGGCTTATCTTTGATCGCGCCGGTGGCGAAGAGCACGGCGTCGTAGCGTTCGAGCAAGTCATCGAGCGTCACGTCTTTGCCGAACTCCACGTCGCAATACAGGTGGATGTTCGGGTTGTCGAGCGTCTTCTCCAGCGCGGACGCGATGAATTTGATCGACGGGTGGTCCGGAGCCACGCCGTAACGCACCAGGCCGAACGGCACCGGCAGTTTCTCGAACAGGTCGATGCGGGCGTGCGTGCCCAGGCCGAGTTCGTCGCCGAGTTTGGCGAGCTGGCGCAGGAAAATGTCGGAGGAATAGACGCCGGCCGGGCCAGCGCCAATAACAGCAATACGAAGTTCAGAATCTTGAGTCACGACAACAGATTAGCCCATGCGCCCGAATCTGTGAAGAGTGGAGCCGGCTCCGCCACTAAACCATCAAACTGGCAAAGCATCAAACCGGCAAAGCAAAGAGCCGCGCAACCCTTATGAGGGTGCGCGGCTCTTGGGGATGGTAGAACGCAACTGCTGCTAGTCGCGGTTGAAGAGGGCGGTGAGGGCCCAGAGGATCGACACGACATCGATGGCTTCCTGCAGGAAGGCGCCCGCAACGACTGGGATCAGGTTGAAGGCTGCACAAACCATGCCGACGATGGCAAGCGCGATGCCGACCAGCACGGCCTGCAGCATGCGCTGCTTGGTCTGGCGTGCGATCTTCACGGCCTTCGGAACTGCGCCGATGTCGTCGTTCATGATCACCACTTCGGCGGATTCCGAAGCGGCGGTGGAGGTGCCGTCGGTCATCGCCATGCCGATGTCGGCCACGGCGAGCACCGGCGAATCGTTGACGCCATCGCCCACCATCATCGTCACATCGCGGTGAATCGGCTCACCGAGCAGCTTCGAGAAGATGCGATCCATCGTCGAAGTGTCGGCGACCTTCTTGTCTTTGTCGGCGTCACGAACCGCAGCCACCTTGTCTTCCGGCAGCAGTTCGTAGCGCACGTCGGTGATGCCGACCTCGTTGGCGATGATCATGGCCGAAGCCTTCTTGTCGCCGGTGAGCATCGTCTCTTGCTTCACACCGAGTTCGCGCAGCTGCTCGATCGACTTCTTCGCGTTGTAGCGAGGAACGTCGCGAAGCACGATGCGGGCGGCGAGCTTGCCGTCAATGGCGATGTAGGTGGCCATCTCATCCGGTTCGAGCGTGGTGTTCCACAGCTTCGCGGCATCGCGGTCGGCCTGCGCCATCGCCTTCTCGTTGCTTTCCTCTTCCTGGGCGTTGTGCACTTCCTGCGAGGCGATCGCCTGACCGGTCACGAATGCGAAGCGCCCGACCTCAACCTTGTGGCCGTCAACGGTTCCGGTGACGCCCTTGCCTGGGGTCTCGGAAACGTTGCCCACAACCGGGTAGTTCTCGTGAGGATCCGGCAGCTCGCGGTGGTGTGCGTCAACGTTTTCGTCGGAAGCGCGCTTGCCGCTGGACTTCGGCAGACGATGCAAGCGTGCCATAGCCTCTTTACCAGCGGCCACAATGCCCTTGGCGAGCACGTGCGCGGAGAATCCTTCAACGATGCCGGCGAGCATCAGAATCTCGTCTTCGGTGAGCGATTCGGGAGCATCCTTGGACTTCTCCACGCGAACCACCTGCGGCTGCTTGACGGTCAGCGTGCCGGTTTTGTCGAAGAACACGTGCGTCACGCGACCAAGATTCTCAAGCACGTCCTGCGATTTAATGAGGATCTTCTGCTTGGCCAAACGAGCAGTACCGGCGACGTAGGCAACAGGAGCGGCGATCAGCAACGGGCACGGGGTGGCGAGCACGAGCACCTGTGCGAAGCGCAGGCCGGTGCCGGAGACGATCCATGCGACGATGGCGATGGCAAACGACACAATGGTGAATGGCACAGCGAGCATGTCAGCGGTGCGCACGACGGCAGCGCGCGACTCCTCAGCCGAAGACACGAGCTTCAAAATCTGCTGGTATTGCGAGTCGGCAGCGAGCGATGTCGTGCGAATCATCATCGTCGTCGAACCATTAATAGAGCCGGAGAGCACCTTTGCGCCAGCGAAGATGGTGCGTGGCACGGGCTCGCCGTTGATGTTGCTCAAATCCGCGCTTGCAGTGCCCGACAGCAGCATGCCGTCAACAGGCACGATTTCGCCCGGCAGCACGATCAGCACAGAGCCGAGTTTGACGTCGTTCACCGGCACAGTGTCGAAGTGCCCAGCGCCAGCGGTGATCGTCGAACCATCGCGTTGCGCCTCCTCGACCGCCTGCTGCACTTTGCGGAAGCCCTCATCGGTTATCTCGATGTTGGTTTCATCCACGCCTGGCAAATCAACCACATGCGCCTGCTGTGGCGCCGCCTTGATGAGCGCGGTGAGATTGCCGCGTGCCTTGTTCTGCGCATACGATTCGATCGCTTCGCCAGACGCGACCATCAGCACGACCGCCCAAGACGCCCAGTATTGCTGCACGCACACGGTGGAGATGAGCGCGACGATGGCGAGCAGATCCACGCCGACGTGCCCGTGTTTGAGGCTGTCGATCATTTCGCGAATGCTCGTGTAGATAGTCCACGCGACGAAAAGAATGATGATCCATTCGCCCACACCTGGGTCGAATGCGGAGTGGATGTGACCCCACGGCCTCCACGATGGAATGAGTGCCAACGGAATCGCCGCAATCAAAGTCAGCGGCAGCAACGGCACTTCTTTACAAAGATCGATGATTTTCTTCATCGTATCTCCTTACGGTCGGTATCGTTTCCCCACACGAATGCGAGGATTCAGCTTCACGCCTTGTTAGCCCACCGCAGCCGAACCTCGGTTCGATCACGATACACGGCGTAAAAAGATAGATTCATATTCAGTTATTCAGTTATTTGCACGCTTTCGCGCACGGGACTTCACTATAGCAAATTGCGCACGAACGCGCGTGTCTTATCTGCCAGCAAACTCACGTGCACACTTGCGCACAATGCAAAGCGGCGGGCTCGCTGAATACTCAGTCGAGCCCGCCGCTACCGCGTTGGCGTGTGCTTTACCACATGCCGAACGGATCAATCAGACCATCACTATTGTCATCATTATTATTGTCGTTATTATTGTTCTGATTGTTGTTATTATTATCGTTGTTTTGGTTATTATTATTGCTCTCGCTGCGATTATTACCGTTTACCGAGGCTTCGGCTTGGTCGAAGGTCACGTTGACTTCCATCGTCTTGCCGTCGCGCACGATGGTGAGCTTGGCGGTGGAGTTCATCGCAGCTGCACGCACGAAGCCGAGCAGTGAGTAGTTATTGGTGACCGAGACGCCGTTGAAGCCGACGATCGTGTCGCCAGTCTTGATGCCAGCCTTGGCAGCCGGGCTGTTGGCGACCACGGACTTCACCACTGCGCCGCCACGAGTCACGCCATCGGATTCGACGGTGCTGCTCTGAATGGTGACGCCGAGGGCCACGTGTTCGGCCTTGCCGTTCTTGATGATCTCCTGCGAGACGCGCTTGACGAGGTTCGACGGGATGGCGAAGCCGATGCCGATCGAGCCGGCGCTCGACGAATTGGAGGCGGTGGAGGCGATCGAGGAGTTGATGCCGATCACCTGGCCAGCCGCGTTGAAGGTCGGGCCACCGGAGTTACCAGGGTTGATCGAAGCGTCGATCTGCACAGCGTTCGTGACGATCGTCGAGTTGTCTTCGTCCATAACCGTCACAGGGCGGTTCAATGCGGAGACAATGCCCGTGGTAACCGTGTCTTCGTAGCCGAGCGGGTTGCCGACTGCCATGACCGCTTCGCCCTGTGCGAGGTTGTCGGAATCAGCGAAGGTGACCGGAGTCAGATCGCTTGGAGGATTGTCGAGCTTGATCACCGCGAGATCGGTGGTGGAATCAGTGCCGACGATCTGCGCGCTGTAGATGTCGCCATTGCTCAATGTCACCTGAATCTGCTTGGCGCCGGAGACCACGTGGTTGTTCGTGACGATGTGGCCTTCCTTGTCGAGAATCGCGCCAGAGCCCTTGGCGGTGCCGTCAGACACGGTGGTCTGAATCGAAACGACGCTCTTCGTGACGTTTGCCGCCACGCTCGTCCAATCGACGGCCTGGCCGCCTTCAACCTTGGCGGTGCCGGAACCGCTCTGACCGTTGCTCACGCTGCTCATCGAGCTGGAGTTCGGAATGTTGACCCATCCCTCAGTCAGTGCCAGGTAGCCAATGCCGAGGCACAGCGCCGCAGCGACAAGGGCTGCGACCACAGCCACGATGATGTTGTTCGCCGTGCGTGGCTGCTGAGGCACAGCCGGACCATTCGCGCCATTGTTCGGCATCGAGCCATTCGGACCCTTAGGGCCAGTCGGACCGGCAGGGCCAAACGGATTGTTCATCGTCGGCTGCCCGTTCGCTCCGTTCGCATTGCCATAAGGATTGCGATTCTGCGGAGCTGGAGCGCCGAAAGGCATGTTCTGCTGGTTGTTCTGCGTCTGGAACGGCAGTCCCGACTGAGTGTTCTGAGTGTTCTGAGTGTTCTGAGTATTCTGCTGCTCCTGCACAGGCGGCACCACTCGCGTGGTCTGATCCTGCGGAGCGAACGCGCCGTATTGCGGAGCCAAGCGATACGGCTCGGGCGAACGCGTGGAGTTGCCGGCAGTCTGCTCAGACTGCTCGTTCGCGCCCGCATTCCCCGGCACTGTGTTATTCAGCGGTGGCAGCGTGCTTGTCGGCTGCTCATTCGCCGCAGTAGGCGTCTCGTTTTCTTTGTTTTCCTGCGTGTGCTCGCCCTCCGAGTTGGGCGTATTGGTAGGCCAATTGTTGTCGTCAGCCATCGACTCTCCCTAATATCTTCTATCGCGCACACGCAATCTGCCGGGGCACTTGCGCACACGCAATCATTTCCGTTCTGTATTAGTTATTAGTAAAATCATTTCGCCTTGGAAATTCCTGAATGTTTGTTGAGAACTGAATTCTTCTTTGTACAAGGAATCTTGAGAATAAAAGCAAACATATATAAATTCATTCGTCAATGTCATCTCTAAGGAGAGATACACCACATCAACATCTGCTATGCAATCAACACCAATCCGCGCTATTTTCAATGCACATCAACACGGAGCACCGTATGCAAAACTGCTAGAATTTCAAAGATGGCAGGGAAGAACATTGCTGACGATTTTGAGTTCATGCATAGTAGCGAGCCAGATTTTGTGCCGTCTGACGAATATAGACGCACACGCAGCACAGTACCAATCATTGAATATGCCGAACAGTATTATTGCTTTACCGACCCAGTGATTGGACCGGTACTGCCAGCTGTATATATTACATTCCCGTTGTTTGAGAACGCCTTGGCTGGCGCGACGCGCATGTATGGCCGCGAGCGCGTGAATATCTACCCGCAGCTAGAAGACTGGAACTGGAACGGCAATGGAGCGAGTTATGTCGTGCCAATTAAACCAGTGCCCATCTGCTGGAAAGATGCGGCTGGAGACACGGTGATGCCACGTGAACAGTGGGTTCAGCAATACCGTGGGCTTCCCGGAACACCGTTTTATTCCACTTTTTCAGACGACGACTCATACTGCACGCACGCTTCCACATATGATAGTAAAGGTTGGGAGGCGTACAGATATGGCATGTTCTATTTCGAAGAGGCGGAGCGCGCACATACACAATTCGGACTTTTCAATAACGAACCCGAGCAGCAATTCCGAGATTGCGTGAAACTCGCAGAGATCCTGTTTCGCCATGCTGCGGGTCGCGGCAATGCGCGCGCATGGGTGGCGCTCGGCAGAATCTACCACGACGACACCAATGGTAAAGACTATTTCAATAGTTTTACACGGCGAGTTTCAAAGGACAACCCCCGATTATCCAGCAACCTCCGATTCCGGAGCGCGCGCGCATGTGCTTTGAGCGTGCGGCAGAACTCGGTGACGCAGAGGGCCTTGCGTTACTCGGCGATCTGTATATCGAGGGGCAGGTGTGCACACGTGATGTGCGACGTGCGTTCTCCCTGTATGAGCGTGCATTCGAGCGCGGAGGCGATACCGGGCAAATGCACTATGCGAAGGCGATTGCCGCGCTGCGACTCGCACGTTGCCTTCGTTGTGGTGTGGGCTGCGATGTTGATGTGAAAAGAGCGCGGGATCTCTATCTATTCGCGCACAAATATTTGGGTGAGATCTCAAAAACTTACCCATGGTGGTACAAGCGGGAACGCGACGAGGCCTTGGAAGGCGACGATTTTCTTACACAACTGCTCTGTCACCCTTCACACGAAGAGCGCTTGGCTTTGCGCAACACGAACTCGGCGCACTCATATACGTCAGTCACGCGTTTTCTGCCAGCCCTATCGCATAAGAGCACGTTCGGCACGTGGCATGAATATTTCTGGGTGTCCTACGACCACGACGTCGAACAGTTCCAAGACGCCGTTGAATCATTCTTCTCGAAACAGCCCGATTGGGGGTTCTACGATTACTTGAGCCTACTACATGCCAATTTGCTCTCGACGTCACTATCTCAGGCGGATCCTGAGGACTACGATGCTCGCACAGTGATGGCGATGGTCATCTATATTGTGCGGGGAGAAAAATTTGACCCCGGGGTGCTATTGGACTTCCTTGAACATGGCGTGGTGCAACGCTGGCTGCAACGATTGCAAGACACCGAGCAAGACAACCGCACGCTCTAGAATTGCCCACATGACAAGCACGAGCATTCCAGCAGACAGCAACAGCACGTTCGTCGGAGCGCCGGCTCCGCAATTGGTTGAACAGCCGCGCGGTGCCGCACCAAATAAGCCCGGCGACCGCAGCGCATTTTCTTTTGAAACGGTCACGAGACTGCCCGACTCCCCCACCGGCAAGGGGCGCGGCGGTGCACGCTATGGGCGCACCGGTATTCTGCACACACCACACGGCGACATTCACACGCCGGCGTTCGTGCCGGTCGCCACACAAGGCGCGATGAAAGCCGTACTACCGGAGTCTATGGTCGATCTCGGCGCGCAGTGCCTGCTCTCGAACGCGTTCCACCTCTACGAACGCCCCGGCGAAGACGTGCTCGACGAAGCCGGCGGTCTCGCGAAGTTCATGAACTGGAACGGCCCCACATTCACCGATTCCGGCGGATTCCAAGTACTTTCGCTCGGCGCGGGCTTCAAGAAGACACTCGCGATGGACACTCATGGCATGAAATCAGATGACGTGATCGCAGAAGGCAAGGAACGCATGGCCTTCGTTGATGAGGATGGTGTGACGTTCAAATCTCCGCTCAACGGTTCGCTGCACCGTTTCTCGGCGGAGATTTCGATGAATATTCAGCATAAGATCGGCGCGGATATCATGTTCGCATTCGACGAGCTGACCACACTGATGAATACGCGCAAATATCAGGAGAAATCAGTGGAGCGCACGTACCGCTGGGCACAGCGTTGCGTTGCCGAGCACAAGAGACTCACTGAAGAGCGCGTGGGCAAACCATACCAAGCACTGTATGGCGTGGTGCAAGGCGCGAATTATGAAGACCTGCGTCACCACGCCGCCGCGCAGATTGCTTCGCTCGATTTCGACGGCGTGGGCATCGGCGGCGCTATGGAGAAGAGGATTATCGGCGACATCTGCGCATGGATCTGCGATGAAATGCCCGAATCTCGCCCGCGGCACGTGCTCGGCATCGCCGCAGTCGACGACATCTTCGCATGTGTGGAAAACGGCGGCGACACGTTCGACTGTGTTGCTCCCGCGCGCTGCGGCCGCAATGGTGCTATTTTCACGCGCGACGGTCGCTACAACATCAAGCGAGCGGCTAATAAGCACGACTTCTCCCCACTCGAGGAAGGCTGCCAGTGCTACACGTGCACGCATTATTCGCGCGCGTACGTCGACCATTTGCTTCGCGCGCACGAGATGAATGGCTTCACTCTCGCCACGATTCACAACGAGTACTTCTTCGTGCACTTGCTCGATGACATCCGCGCGTCAATCGACGGCGGCTACTTCGACGAGTTCCAAGACGAAACGCTCGCCCGCTTCTACGCGAACGGTTCCCGCGGCTGACTTCTGCTGCGCTGCAGCTGCCAATCATATGCAATATGGGTTCAATATGGGGCAGTTAACTTTTCCGTAGGTTAATTGACCCACAAATACCGCCGCCTGCGGGTCAGTTCACCGGCGGTTATGTTATGACTCATATATTTATTTGGTCGCAAGTGGCGTGGCAGAGGTACCAAAACGGTACCACTTGCAGAAAAGTACGCAGGTTATACCTCAGAAACCCGCCGACTACTCAGCGAAACCAAATTATTGGCGACACGCCGAATTGCACTACTGCCGTTTGTAGTGTAAGTTGATTCTTTGTCTGCGAGCGTGGCGGAATGGTAGACGCGCTGTCTTCAGGTGGCAGTGAGCGTATGCTCGTGCGGGTTCAAGTCCCGCCGCTCGCACGAATATAAAATGGCTGATTTCCAGCGAAATCAGCCATTTTTGTTTGCTCAAACAGGTGTCTGTGATAACACTTTGACAACATTTTGGCAACAGATTGAGAACATTGTGAGAACACAACTCATAGAAAATTTATAGAAAAAGTGGTCAGATTCCAATAGAATCTGACCACTTTCTTACTCGCAGAGAGTCCGCGAAGTTAGGCGAAGAGATCGTTGAGAGCTTCGGTCATCGTCGGATGCGTGAAGATCGCGTCACGCAATTCCTCGGCATGCGCGCCCATATCCATCGCCACTTTGACCACATTGATCATCTCATATGCTTCCGGGCACAGCAGCATAACGCCGAGAATTTCGCCAGTTTCCGCGTCTGTGACCGCCTTGAGCAATCCTTCGGTTTCGCGTATGACGCGAGCTTTCGGCACCGCGGCAGTCGGCATCACGCGCACTCGCACGTCGAGATCGCGCTCGACTGCTTCGCGCTCGTTGATGCCGATGCGCGCATATGGCACATGCAGGAACACGCACGACGGCACATTGCGGCGATCCGCGCGCGAATACGGCTTCGCTCGCTCCGAAAGCTGCGACCAGACCACGCGGTAATCATCCAAAGAAATATAGGTGTGCTGTGGCCCGCCGTTCACATCGCCGAGCGCCCAGATATTCGGCGCGGTTGTGCGCAGCTGCTCATCGACGACGATCGCGCCACGTGCATCAGTTTCCACGCCCGCCGCCTGCAGATTCAGATCTGCGGTGTTCGGCGTGCGACCAGCCGCCACAAGCACGGCGTCCGCCGCGAAATCAGCGGGCTCGCCATCTACTTCCGCGCGCACAGTCACCGCGGAATCAGTGCCAATCGCCACCTCTGTAGTGACCGCGTTGAGCACGAGCCGCACACCCTGCTGCTCCAGCACATCGCGAATGGCCTGCGCCACATCTTCGTCTTCCTGCGCGAGGAATCGGCCGCTGCGTTGCAGCACGGTCACTTCGGAGCCGAAGTCCGCGAGCATAGACGCAAATTCCAAGCCGATGAATCCGGCGCCGATGATCACCACGCGCTGCGGCAGCTCCGGCAGAGAGAGCATACCCGTGCTGTCGTATACACCCGGCGTTGTGCGAAGACCTGGAATATCGGGGATTCTCGGTGACGCACCGGTGTTGATGAAGATGCGATCCGCTTCGATTATCTGCTCGTCTCCGTTTTCGGCGGTCACGCGAACGCTGTGCGGGCCAGCGAACTGCGCGGTGCCGTCGATCACCGTCGCGGAGTCGAGCGACGCCACCTTGTTGTAGTTCGCCGCGCGCAGTGCGTCTGTCAGCGCGGTTTTCTGCGCCATCGCGCGCGCAAAAGACCCCGTGCCCGGTTCGCCGGCACGGTGGGCGGATTGCGCGTCGATGATCAGTGATTTGCTCGGCAGGCAGCCAATATTGATGCATGTGCCGCCATACATCGCGCGCGAACGTTCCACGAGCGCGACTTGCTCGCCTTCGCTCGCGAGTTTTGTGGTCAGCGTTTTGCCGCCTTTGCCGAATCCGATGATGAGATTGTCGTAATGTGTGGCTGCCATGCCGCACCTCCAGTCGGTTGAGTTTGCTTTAGCGTACTGCGCAAAACATGTTGGCGGTAGTGAATACTCTGCGCGCGGATTTTCGCTTCACATAGTGGACGAAAGCAAAATGGGTACGTCACACGAGAAGTATGACGTACCCATTATTGCCTGTTGAAAGTTAGCTCTGCCAGTTATTGATTATCGGCAATTATTGGCGAGCGGAACGCTTCGTAGCACCCAGTGCGGCGACACCGAGAGCCATGAGTGTGAAGGATGCGATGGCGACCGCATCTGCGGTGGCGCCGGTTGCTGCGAGCTTGGCGCTGGCGGCGTTCGCTGCCTGCACCGACTCAGGAACCTTGACCTGCGGGGCGTTGCCCTTGCTCGGAGCGGCATCGTTTGCGTTCACAACAATGGTGTTGGAACCAGCCGGCTTGGTGGCGTCGGAGTTGCCGGGCTTCTCGCCGGGCTTCGACGTGTTGCCCTCGAGCTTGAGTGCGGCGGCGAGCGCAGCCTCGGCAGCGGTCAGCTGGCTCTTGCGAGATGCGACGGCATCTTTCGCGGACTTAAGAGCGGCCTGAGCATCAGCGTAATCAGCCTGCTTTTGTGCTAGATCAGCCTTCGCAGCATCCAGTCGCTGCTGAGCCTGCTTCGCAGCCTCGGTGTTGCCTGCATTCGCCTTGGCCTCGTCAAGAGCCTTCTGAGCGTCAGCGACCTCCTGCTTCGCGGAGTCAACGGCAGCCTGAGCCGCCTGCACTTTGCCCTGTGCGTCGGTCAGCTCGTTCTGAGCCTTCGCCAGCGCGTCGTTCGCGTCGCTCAGCTTCTGCGAAGCATCGGCAAGCGCCTGCTGCTTCTGTGCGAGGGCGGACTTTGCGGCGGCGAGATCGTCGACGTTCTCTTGCGCGGCGTTCAGGGCGTCCAGAGCAGCTTGATAGGCGGCATGAGTCGCGTTTGCAGCGTCGGCAGCCTGATCAGCGGCGGCATTCTTTGCCTCGAAGTCTGCATAAGCCTGCTCGTATGCCGCCTTTGCAGCTCCGACCTTCTCCTTGGCCTCGAGCATATCCTGATAGATTTGCTTCGATTCTGCAAGCGCTTGCTTGATGCCCTCAAGCTCCTCTGTGTTGCTCGCCAGAACCTCTTTCGTAACGTTCAGGTTTGACTGCGCCAGATCATTCTCATTCTTGGCGTTGTTGTAGTCGGTCTGTGCAGAATCCAACGCCTGCTTTGCGGCGGTGGCCTTCGCGGACGCCTCCTGAGCTGCCTGCTGCTTGTCGGCCTGCGTTTGCTTAGCTGCATCATTAGCGCTCTTGGCATCGGCAACCTTGGCGGCTGCGGCTGCCTGAGCGGACTGCGCATCCGCGAGCTTCGTGGTTGCAGCATCTTCAGCGGATTTCGCGGCCTCTGCAGCTGCATCGGCTGCAGCGATTGCCTGCTGTGCCTTCGTCACTGAAGCCTGGGCATCGGTGAGCTTCTTCTGCGCATTATTGATGGCATCAACATAGCTCTGTGCTGCCGTCAGATATGCATCAGCATCCGTTGGGGTGTCGGAAGCGGGCAGAGTGGATGAAGCATCTCCAGTAAGCAACGAGTCATAGGTGCCAAATTCCTGAGACCACACTTTCGAATACTCTCCGCCAGCATTCTTGCTGACACCCATGCCAGCAACCTTGTTGTCAGGATTCTTCAGGTTAAGATAATGGCCGATGTTTTATACAAATCCGGATAGGTTATCATCACCGTGTACGGATCTGTATTCGCCAAATCGCCATATTGCCCGCTGGCTACCGCAGCGTCATATGTCTTTTCTCTTTGTCCCACCAGCCATTGTATGGGTTATAGCCTTCCCATCCATACGAGAGATTCTCAGCAAGACTAAGGTTGTCATCGAACTGATGATTGTGCCCGAACTTATTGATTGCGCTGTTGGCCTGTACCATAGCCACTGCCATCGCAGCGTCAGAGATCTTCAATGGGCTTAGACCCTGCGTAGCGCGCAGTTTATTGGCCTCCTGCACCATCTTGATACCCTCGATAAGGTTCGGCAGGCTCGTCGCATCAGTGGATTCACCGAGATGCGTTTCGTCGAGATATGGCTTGCCAGTCTCAGGGTTCGTCTTGCCGAGCGAAGAATCGGTGAGAATCTTCTCAGCCAGAGTAGAGTTGCGGCTCTGGAACCAGCCGAGTGCACCTTGCTGCTGCTTCGTCTTCGCGGCATCAGCGGCAGCCTGCGCAGCGGTAACAGCAGCCTGAGCGTCAGCGAGATCCTGCTGAGCCTTCGCCTTATCTTGCGCAGCCTTGCTCGCCTGAGTGCGGGCGGATTCAAGATCGGCATTCGCCTGCGTCACAGCGGCATCTGCGGTATCCTTTGCCTGCTGAGCGGCAGTCACATCAGCAGCAGTGGAATCCACTGACTCCTAAGCGTCAGCGAGATCCTGATTTGCCTTATCTTGCGCAGCCTTGGCATTGTTGGCAGCGGTTTGCGCATCAGTGAGCTTTTGTTCGGCAGACTGGAACTTGTTCGCCGCATCCTGCGCGACTGCGGTCTTATCGGCAACGTCCTGCTTGTTGCCCTCCACTATCTGCGTAAATTCATCTTGTGCGCTCTGATTAGTCTCGATAGCTTGCTGTACCTGCTCGAAATCCTCATCAGTGGGGGCCATGCCGTATTTCTGAAGGACGTTGCTATATGCGTCGAGCGCGTCATTAGATGCTTTGACTGCTGCATCAGCGGCAGCCTGCGCAGGACGATATTTGTCGGAGGCGTCGCTCCAAGCCGAATGCGTTTCGTCGACCTTCTGCTCAAGATTTGCGATGCTATCTTGTGCATCGACCTTCTGCTGAGCGTCATCGACGTTCTTCTGGGCGGAGTCGGCAGCTGCCTGCGCGTCGTCTTTCTGGGTCTGCGCCTGCTGCTGAGCATTCTGTGCGTTTTGCACGGCCTGCTGCTTGTTGGCTGCGTCATCAGCGGCAGTCTTCAGCTGAGTATTCGCTTCGGCAAGCTTGCTATTCGCAGTGTCGAGCGCCTGCTGCGACTCGGCGGTGGCGGGATCATTCGAGATCACCGACTTCAGCGCGGCATCTGCCTCGTTCACATTGTTCTGCGCCTGCTCAACCGCCTTCGCGCTAGCATCAGAAACATTCTGTGCCTGCTCCTGCCCGCGCTGTGCTTCGCTAAGCGCGGCCTTCGCGTCGTTCACATCTTGCTGCGCTTGCTGAACGGCCGTATTCGTGTTCGCCGTAGCTTGCGTTTTCTGCGAGTTTTCTGATGCCGAGTCGCCGGTCGTCGCTGCAAGCGCGGTCATTGGCGCACCCAACGTGGTCGCCGCGGTCACTGCCGCGACCGTCGCCATCGCCCCCTTGCGCACTGCTTTCACACGATCGTCATGAATTTTGCTGTATTCATCTTTAGCGTGCTTCGCCATGGATGTCCCTCTCTTCTCTCACTTGGAATTTCCAAGTCACTTCCCCGCCGATGCCTGCATCATTGCGGGTACGTTCAGAGAATATTTTAGTTTCCCACAGAAATTATTCAAATTTAAAGAAGAGTTATTATTAGACAAAGATAAGATTATTGTTGATTCATATTCTTCAGCTGAGCGACAATATTACGCAGAACTAAAAAATAGCATTTGTTCTCGAAATAATACACATATAAAAAGCTGTGGTCAGCGGAGATCCACTGGTCACAGCTCAGATACTGCCAATATCAGCTGTTCACATGCTTCTTGCCGGCTGCAAACAGCGAGGCGCCAACAACCACGAGCATCAGCGAAGTCATTGCCACAGCATCAGCAGTTGCGCCGGTTGCCGCAAGCTTCGCGCTGGCAGCATTCGCGGCTTGCACGGTTTCCGGCACAGCTTCTGATACAGCGTTGCTGCTGTTCGTATCATTGCTCGCGCTAGATGCTGAACTAGACACTGAGTAGGCGGTGCCAGCGTGCGAGTCAGAAGCGGCCTTGGCATTCGCGACCGGCGTAGCGGAATGCGCCGATTCATGCGCGCTGTTCTCAGTCAGCGATTGGGCTGCGGGGCGCGAAGTTGCGTTGGCGTCAAGCTTCAGCACGGCTGCCAGCGCAGCCTCGGCAGCCTCGAAATTGTGCTCCTGCGTGACGAGCGTCTTCTGCGCGGTCTGCAGCGCCTTCTGTGCAGCCGCAAGATCGGTGCGCTTCTGTGCGGCGTCAGCCTTGGCAGCGTCCAAGCGCTGCTCAGCCTGCTCAACTGCCGGTGAATGCTTCGCCTGCTCCTTGGCCTGTGCGAGGGCGGTGCGATCGGCAGCCACCTCAACCTGCGCGTTCTTGTATGCGGTCTGAGCCGACTGTTCCTTGCTCTGAGCGTTGCTCAGTGCGGTTTGTGCCGCCGCGAGCGCGTTGTCAGCGTCACTCAAGCGCTGCTTGTCTGCAGCAAGCGCAGCCTGGCGCTTGGCAAGCGTCGCCTTGGCAGCGGTCAAATCAGCAACGGTCTTCTTCGCATTGGCCAGCGCCGTTTCAGCAGCCTGATATGCCTTGTTTGCCTTGGCGTGTGCGGCCTTCGTATCAGTGGCAGCGGTTTCTTTTGCGGCAGCGTCTTGATGCGCGAGTGCGAATAGCCTCTGCGCAGAGGCGAGCTTGGCAGCCGCCTGCTTCTTGGCGGCCTTCGCGTCTTGCAGCTTGGTCTGAGCCGCATCAAGCGCGCGCGTCTTCGCGGTTGCGGTCTCATTGGCAGTCTTCGCAGTCTGTTCGGCGGCGGCGAGCGCAGTTTGCGCGGCGTTGTAATTCCGTTGCGCCGAATCGTCAGCCGAGCGTGCACGCTGCACGGCAACCTTGGCAGCGGCCTCCTGAGCGTCAGCCGCGCGAGCCGCCTTCTGTGCAGAAACCAGTGTCGAATCGGTGGAATCGCTTGCTTGCTGCGCCTTGATGAGATCGGCGGCAGCCTTGCTCTGCACGGTCTTGGCGTTGCCCAACTTGCGCGAAGCCGTTTGAGTGGCGGTCTGCGCGGAAGTCACGGCCTTGTTTGCCGCGGTGAGCACGTGCTGAGCCTGCTTCACAGCGGTTTGCGCGTCGCTGAGCTTCTTCTGCGCGTTGTTGATCGAGTCGACGTACGCCTGCGCCTGCTGCAAGTATTCGTTCGCGTCAATCGGCGTATCGGCGTTCGGCTCGCCTTCCATCGCGGTCGGGTTCACCAGCCAGCTGTTGAGCCCGAACTCCTGCGAATCCGCCTTGCTGTATTCGCCACCTGGGTTCTGGCTGCAACCCATGCCGATCACTTGCATGCCGGAGTCCCTGATGTTCAGGTAATGACCGATATTCTCCCACAACTGCGGGTATTTCAGCGAGATTGCATAGGCAGACATGTGCGCGAGATTCGGGTACTTTCCGCTCTTCACAGCGTCGTCGTACACCTTCTTTTCCTGAGTCCACCAACCGTCGAGCGGATCTGGCCAGCCCCACGAAAGATTCTCTCCGAGCACGAATTTGTCGTTGAACTGATAGTTGTGAGCCACAGTTTGCGTGGCACTGTTCGCCTGCACCATGGCGAGTGCCATCGCAGCGTCCGACACCTTAAGCGGCTTGAGTCCTTCCGTCGCGCGCAACTTGTTCGTCTCTTGCACGAGCTTCAGCGCGCGGATCATATTCGGCAGACTCGTCGCGTCAGTGGACTCGCCGATATGCGCTTCATCAAGATACGGCTTGCCTGTGCGCGGGTTCACCTTGCCGAGAGACGAATCGGTGAGCACTTTCACCGCGAGCTGCGAGTTGCGGCTCTTGAACCAACCGAGCGCGCCCTCTTTTTGCTGCTCGCTCACGTTGGCGGCGGCGGTTTTCGCGGCTGCCAGCGTCTTGTTGGCAGCGGCGAGTGCGTTCTTCGCTTGCGTTTGAGACTGCGTGGCAGCGGTCACCTGCTTGCGCGCCGCATCGAGATTCGCAGTGGCCTGCGAAACGGCTTCATCTGCGGCGTTCTTCGCCTTTTGCGCCGCTTGCACAGCTGGCGATTGCTCCGACGCAGACCTGCTCTGCGCCTGCTCAAGCGCTTCGTCTGCCTTGGTTTGCGCCTCGCGCGCCTGCTGTTCCGCGGATTGCGCGGCATCGAGCTTCTTGTTCGCATTCGTCAGCGCTGCGGAAGCCTCTTGCACCGCTGCCTTTCTCGCCGTGACCACAGTATTCGCCGTAGTCACTGCGTTTTGCGCCTGCGCCACTTGCTGTTGCGCGTTTTCAACGGCGTTCGCATCTGCGGTTTCATTTGATTGCGCGGTCGCGTTATCACGTTCCGCTTGCACGAGCGAATTTTTCGCAGTACTTTCGCGCTGCTGCGCGCTCTGCTCAGCTTGCGTTGCCGCAACGTCGGCTGAAGCGGCAGAATTATTCGCTTGCTCGGCGGAATGTTCGTTCTGCTCGAGCTCATCGATGTTCTGTGCGGAGGCTGATTTGTTCAGCTCATCGACTTGCTGCTGCGCAGCATCCGCGGCGTTCTGCGACTTCGACTCCCGAGCACTCGCCTGCTGCTGCGCGTGCTCGGCTTGCGCCATTTGCTGCTGATCTTGCGCCGTTGACTGCTTAGCGTCGTTCAACTGATTCGCGGCATCCGAAAGCTTGCTGTTCGCTTGGTTCAGCGCCTGCTGCGCATTGCTCACCGAAGTGTTGCTCGACATAGCTGAATCAAGCGCGGACTGCGCCTGCTCGACTGTTGCGTTCGCCTGCTTGAGCGCTTGCTCGTCACCGTTCACAGTGCGCTGCGCCTGTTGCTGCGCCTGCTGCGCTTCAGCGACCGCCTGCTTCGCCTCGGTCACGGAATTGCGCGCTTTCTGCACGGCTGACGTCGCCGGCGTGCTCTCCGAAGTCTTCTCAGAGGCACTCGGCTCGGCCTGAGAACCGGTTGCTGCCATGGCAGGTAACGGTGCGCCCAACGTTGCCGCCGCAGCCACAGCTGCGATCGTCACGCCGATGCCCTTGCGCACCCCGTGTTCGTTGTTATGCAGTGGTTCTTGTTCATACTTGGCCATAATCCCTCTTTTCGACCGCGTTCAGTCATTATGTGAGGAATCCTCGTGACGCTATCTACTGATCTGTGTATTTATTTTGCGCTACGAGAGTATCCGATGCCATATTGTATGAATTTGTCTAGTATTTTCAATTTATATTCGTCGAATGTTTTACTTAAATAAAAAATTCCAAACTCTTATTAATTTTTCGCACATACCAGACTCGGTAATACTAGACATAAAAATCAGACTGTATAACACTAAATATTATGTGAACGTCAGTCTTCACAAACGCGTCCCACCAAAATTTGCGCCTCGATTGTCAGTTCACGCACCCGACTCAGGTCGAGCTGTTCAACGTCGACGTTGAACAGCAGCGGGGTCATATGAGCGAATGCGAGCACATCTTCGGGCGGCATGGCGAAGGTGCGAGAAACCGTATGATTCTCAATAACATCAACGTGTTCGGAGAACTGCTCGACCACCGACTCGTTCGAGTAATCGGCATGTCGCAGCTGCTCGTGCGCGAGGTCGCGCAGCTGCCTGTCGTGGTTGGCCCCGGGCACTACTTTGATAATTAGTCCGTTGTTTTTCACCACACGCTGAAATTCGCCGTAATGTATTGGCGAAAAATATCAAGAATGCAGTCAAAATATGATCTCGCAGCGGAAGCTCGGCGAGGTTGCCGACGAACCACTTCACCGCCATGCTCGCATCATCGCGAGCGGCGAGCTGCACCGAATCTTTCGCAATGTCGAAAGCGAGCATAGTGGCGGCTGGATTCGCCCGCTGCACAGCGCGCGCATAGAATCCCTCGCCGCAACCGGCATCGAGGATCGTGCCGCTCGCGCAATACTTCGCCACCGCGTCGAGCACTGCCTCGAGAACGTGCTGGTAATAACCGCCTTCGAGCACCGTGCGGCGGTTCTCGAACGACTGTTTGCTGTAGTACTGCGACTGCTTGGCTGCCGGCACGAGATTCACATACCCCTGCTTCGCGATGTCGAAGGTGTGGCGATTGGCGCAACGCAAACTTGTGCCGCTCAATCGCAGTTCTTCACGGCACAGCGGGCAGATGAAGTAGCGTTCGGCATCGGCGAACCGCTTCAATTTCGCAGGACTCATGCCCTCATTGTAAAGAACGCGGTGCAACAAGCGGCATTGACTTATGTTTGCCTGCTTTTATGGCATCTCAACAAGTCACGGGCGAGACATCCGGCATTTACCTCATTTCAATCAGCAAGTACGTGCACGAGCACACACCCGTTATCGTCACATTCACCAGTATGTTCCACGTAAGAACACAAACGCGCGCCTTGCACAACCTCCTCTTGTTCCACATGAAACACAAGCGCGCCCCGCAACATAAGCTGCGGGGCGCGCAAATAATAATTAATTATTTTCAGTCAATATCAGTCGTGCGGGCGCGTGTTCAGGCGGCTGAAATAGAACGATGCGAGCACGCAGAACACGATCGTGGCGATGTTGAACACGAGTTCGATCCACCACAGAATCTGATTCCACGTGTTCGAGAGCGGGCCGAACAGTCCGGGCAACGTGACGAGCCAGCTCACGATGACGCAGATGAACACCCAGATGCCATATTTTTGACCCATTTGCTGGTCGTAGAGATGCGCCGGCGTGAGTTCGAAGTTCGGCTTGTTGTTATACACGGCGAAGATGCCGAATACGAGCAACGCGATCAGCACGATCACGTTGAGCACAGTCATGATGATATTTTGTGCGATCATCATTTCACACTTTCCTACACAATATATGTTCGACTTTGATTGTATGAACTTGAGTTCGTGCCGTAGCCCAGTTTTACGATTAACACAATTTTGTGCAATTAATCAGATTATTTTATCTCAAATGAACAGCGTGAGTGCTGTTCACTCACGTGAGACTGTATACTGTGCGCCGCGTTATCTGCATTATCTGACGAGGAACACCATGATGAGGATGAGCACGAAGCCCACCAGATCGGCGGGCGTGAACACTGCGCCGGTCCACATGACTGCGGTGATCGTAGCCATGACCGGCTCGATTGTGCCGAGCATCGTCGCGCGCATTGAGCCGATGCGCACAACGCCGATCATGAACAACCAGAACGCGGCGAACGTGCCAATGACCACGGTGAATGCCAGCAGTCCCCAGCCGCGAGCGTCATATGCGGGCACATGCTCCCAAGGGCGGACGAACGGCATAAGAATCAGGCCGGAGAGCAGAAATGTGAGGCCATTGACCACGAAATTTCCATACTTGTCGATCATCTTCACTGGAATAATCGCCAGGCATGCGCACGAGAACGCGTTGAGCAGTCCCCAGAACAGACCGGGTAGCGGCAGTGACAGCGCGGAGATGTTGCCGCCAGTGGCGAGCAGCCAAACGCCGATGAGTGCGAGCAGCACACCCACCGTTTCGCGGGAACTCGGGCGTCGATGCCCGCGCACGCACACGTAGATGAGCACCATCACCAAGTTCAACGTTTGCAACACCGTCGCAGTGCCGGCGTTCGTCCAGTGAATTGCGAACAAGTAGCCCACTTGCATCAGCGTCACGCATAGCAACGCGGTGCAAATGAACATCGGGTATTCGCGCACGTTCGTCACTGCTCTCTTCAGCGAGTGTGGTGTGGCGAAGGCGGCGCAGATCAGGAAGATGAGTCCGGCGAAAATTTCGCGTATGCACGCGAGCCATAGTGGGCTTGTGCCATAGCCGTCCATCAGGATCTTCGACACGGAGCCGTTGACGCCCCACATCGTGCCGCCAATCAGCGTGCAGATGATGCCGACGACGATCATGCGCGGCGTGCGTTCCAGTGATGGAGTTGAATCGTCTTGAGAGTCTATTGCAGACTGCGCGTCTTGTGCATCGTGCCGCTCGTCTTGTGCGGATTTGCTTAGCATCTCGTGCAGTTCGTCTGCCGAATCATCGCCGTGCGCCTGCTTCACCACCGCACGGTGCTCGTCATGATGTTCGCCATCGCGCTGACCAGACTGCGCCACAACCGTCTCCTTTACTCTCTGCATGGCATCTTATCGCGCAGCCCGCCGCCCACGCCCACAGAATAGCCCACAGAGTAGTTGCCTACCATCGCACCGTCTCCATCGCCTGCATTTTCGCCGTTTTTACCACTAGATTTGCCGTTTTAACTCACCCCACACGCCCAAAATAGGTTAAAACGGCAAATCCAGCAGCTAAAACAACAAAACCAGCCACCTTTGCCGTTCCAGCCAGCGGATTTGCTGTTTTACCTATAGAGCCGCCTTCAAAGTGCATAAAACGGCAAATCCTCTGGCGAGAACGGCAAATCTAACAGTCAAAACAGCAAAACTCTCTATTTTCGCCGTTTCTACCGTCAGTTTTGCCGTTCCGACTCACCCCGCACGCCAAAAGAGGTTAAAACGGCAAAACCATCGTGCAGAACGGCAAAACCAGCCATTTTCGCCGTTTCTACCAATGGTTTTGCTGTTTTAACTCATCACACACGCCTAAAAGAAGTTAAAAACGGCAAAACCAGTGGGTAAAACGGCAAAACTAGATGCGAAACGGCAAAGCAACAGGATCGGCGGCTCAGGCAAGGACGGTCACTGGCTCTTCGGATTGCAGGTAGGTGAAGATCTCTTCGAGGTATGGAGCCATAACCGCGTTCGGCATCGTGAAGATCTCATGCACCGAGCCGGGCACGCGAATCATACGAATGCTTCCGCCGTGCTTACCGACGAGTTTGACGAAGCGATCTTCCGCGGAATTGCGCACCCAGTGGTCGTTGCCGGCCTGAAACAGCAGGATCGGCGTTTCGATGCGCTCGCACATCTTCGGACTCTGCACAGCGCGCGCGATGCGCAACGCCTGACGCACCCATTCGTTCGCCGCCGCCGACGTCTGGTAGTGGGTGTTCGCCATGCGTAGCTTCTTCGCCCATTCCAAGCGTTGCATGCATGCACCTTGATGATCTTTCATGTCGATGACCGGTGAAAAACCGTGCTGCCCGGGAGCCATGCTCTTGCCGTGCCCTGTGTCGCAGCCCACGCCGCACGCGAGCGCCGCCAACCAGTTCGGCACATGCATGTTCGCTTCGATCATCGGCGACGAAAGCACTGCTTTGTCGACGACGTTCGGGTAGCGCTCGAGCATCGCCGCCGCGATGCCGCCGCCCATCGAATGGGCGAAGAGCATCAGCGGCTTGTTTCCCGCCAGTGGTCGCGCGATCGTGTTCGCGCATTTCGCAAGGTCAGCCACATAGCGGCGCCATGTGTCGATGTAGACGATCTCGTCGTCGGCCACATCGCGCGCCGAATAGCCGTGCCCGCGGTGTTCGAGTATGCACACGGAGAATCCGGCGAGCAAAAAATACCAGACCATCTCTTCATATTTCGCAGCGAATTCAGAGAATCCATGCGAGATCAGCACAGCGCCATGGTTGTTGCTCGATGCGCCGGGAATGGCAAGGTCGTGGAAGAGTTCAACGTCGTAGCTCACGACGTGCAATGTGCCCTGCAGATCAGCGAGCGGGTGCCCGTCCCAGTCGGATTGCGCAGGCGCCATATAATCCTCACGCCTGCACTTGGTGATCGCCGGCAATGCCGTCGCCTCGAAATCCTGCTGGAAACGGATCTCGTTCAACATTGCAATTTCCACACTTGCCTCCTCTATATATGCGACAGTTATGCGCGAGACTAGTTGTTATTCAGCGGTTGTTTCACTCAGCGCCTGCGCAAGGAAGTCGCGCTGCAGAATCAGCAGATTCTTCGCGACCTTCGGATCGTTCGTCATATGCGTGATGCCGGTGAGCGGCAGGAACGTGTGCGCGCGTCCTGCCTGCATAAGCGCTTGGCTCAAGCGCAGGCTGTGGGCGATCGTCACGTTGTCGTCGGCAAAACCGTGGATCAGCATGAGCGGGCGCGTGAGCTTCGGGGCATCGTCAATGATGCTGTTGCGACGATACACTTCCGGGTCGAGGCCCAGGAAGCGCTCGGTGTAGCAGGTGTCATACAGCGTCCAGTCGGTCGGAGGAGCACCGGCGCAGGCGGCTGCGAATGTGTCGGGTGCGTCGAGCACGGCGAGCGCGGAGAGGAAGCCACCATACGACCAACCGATCATCGCCACATGGTCGAGATCCGGCTCCGGCAGCGCAAGCGCGGCATCCTGCGCTTCGCTGAATTCAGTGCCCTCGACTTGAGTTCCCGCTGCGTTAAGTGCGGCGATGGCGTCAGGCAACGCGTGCACGGCGTCCACTTGGTCTTGCAGGCTCACGTCTTTCATGTTCAAATACATCGTGCGATCCCAAGCCGGCCCGCGTCCGGTCGTGCCGCGACCGTCGGCGATCACCACCAAGTAGCCTTGATCCGCCCACCATTGCGCATCCCAGTATCCGGCAACGCTCAACGTCACGCGCTGGAATCCGGGGCCGCCGTATGGCTGCATCATCACCGGCAGCTTCTTGGCGTCGGCGAACGCGCTGCCAGCCTGCGGAGCCACAATCGCCGTATATAGTCCACGCTCACCGAGTCGCGTGAAGCGAATGTTTGGCGTGAAACCAGGTGTGCCGGCGTAGTTACTCACGACGTAGGACTCGTCGCCGCTGAACAGCGTCATCTGAGCGAACGCGCTATCCATCGTGCGTCCCCACACCACCATCTCGTTGCCGCGGCGGGCGGCGGTCCACACGCCCGGCTTGCGGCTCACCGCCTGCACAGTGCCGTCGTAATCAATCGTCACCACGTCGAAGCTGCGCGCATCGTGGTAGCGGGCGTCAGCGCCTTGCCATGCTTCGGGCAGCGAATTCTCGCCCACCACTTCAGGTGTGCGCTGCACCACGCACAGCACATTGGCATCGTTGGCGTCAAGCACTTCGTGCACCTGCCAACCAAGCGGTGTGAACGCCTTGCCATCCACAGTCAAGCGATTTGTGTCGTGTTCCATGTCGTTCACGAAGCCGATCAGTTTGCCGGAAGGAGTCACTGCGGGAGCGCCCGCGATCACGTCGATCCACTGGTCGTTGTGGCCGGTCTGCAGCACTTCAACCGGCAGCAACGCCATCGCGTTGCCGTCCATCGCGTGCAACGTAGACCACTCATCTTCAGCGGGCAGAGCCACGCGCAGAATCTGCTCGTTGTGCTGCAAGCGGTCGAGCACGTACAGAATCGGGTTGGCACCTTGGGCGTCGCCCTCCCAAGTCACCGAAGCCAAATATTCGTAGGCCACATTGTCCCAGTCAATCATCGCGGTATTCGCGACGTCCAATCCATCGTCTCCCAAACGCACGGCGAACAAGTCGACGACGGCGTTTTCGGTCAACGCGCGCGGGTAGCGGTGCTGGAATCCTGCGTGATCGGGATTCGCCGGATCGCTGATCGTCCACACCGGCTCCGGCGACGAGTCGAAGCATTCCACGAGCAACGTGCGCGAGTCTGGGCTCCACCAGAAGCCGTCGTATCTATCGAGTTCCTCGGATGCGGCGAATTCCGCGAGTCCGGCCTGCATCGTCGCGCGATCGTCAGCAGACACGGTGAAGATCGCGTTCGCCTCGCACGTCTCAATGTCTACAACAACCACCGCGCTGCCGGTGGCGTATGCCACGCGCGTGCCGTCCGGACTGATGCGCGGGTTGAGCACGGGGCCTGCGAATTCGCTGTGCGCGGGGTTCGTGAACTTCGGCACGATGTGCTTGGTCGTCACGCCGGACTTCACCGACGCGCGAATATCCTCGCCGTTCTCCCCCGCTAGCGGTCGTCGAACGTGCACGCGAGCGAATCCCACTCGATCGTCGTCACGAACAGCTCGCCGTTCACAGTGAACGCGATATGCGAGCCATCTGTATCAACCGAATACGAGACGATGCCAGTCGCGCTTTCGCGGGCACGTTCGCGGCGCGCACGCTCGGCTTCGGGCACGTCTTCGTTCGCCGGCGAGCTCATCAGTTCCGCAGGATCCACCAGTTCGATCTCACAGCTCTGGTTTGCAGCTTCTGTGCCGCCGTCTAATACGAAATTTTCGAAAATCGGCTCGGCGGGGTCATTCGGAGCATACATGCCAAGCCAGAGCGCGGTTTCCGTATCTTCCGGCCCGGCAGACCGCAGAAACAGCATGCGCGAGCCGTCGCCGAACAGGTGCGGCGAGCGCGGCGCACCGCACGTGAAGCGCACCGAGCGCGCCTTCGCCACGGGGTATTCATCAATCACGGTTTGCTCTTCAATATTCTCTGCATTCTCTACTTTGCCTGCGTCTTCGCTCATCATGCCTCTTTCGTCTCCCGATTTGCCGCACAATATCTACGCATACAATTATGCGTCACACTGCTTTTGCTGTTTTCGCAAACAGATTTGCCGTTTTTACATATAAAACAGCCTCCAGAGCGCACAAAACAGCAAATCCAGCTGTCAAAACGGCGAAACAACATTATTTTCGCCGTTTTTACCAGTAGATTCGCCGTTTATACACTGGTTCGCACCGCGCTCCGCACTCTCGCGTTTTTATGCGTCGCCGTCGCGCGTATACACTATTTTCTATCGTTAGCCTACGCTTCAAGAGGAAAATGAGCGGGTTCGAGAAAACTTGAGATTGGAGCGGTTGATATATCAGCGTAGGATAGAACAAGATAGAAAGGGATACTATGAGCGTTCTTGACCGTTTTGAGAAAAGCGTGGAGGGTGCGGTCAACGGAGTGTTCGCGAAGTTCGGCTCCAAGGACTTGCAGCCCGTCGACCTCTCCAGTGCACTCGAGCGCGAAATCGACGCGGAGGCCATGCCAGTGGGGCGTGACCGCACCGTAGCGCCGAACGAGTACCGCTTCAAGTTGAGTACTCCCGACTTCGACCGTATTGAGCAGTGGGGTTCCGAAGCGTTGGCGAACGAGCTCGCAGACAATCTCACGCAGTATGCAAAGAGCCAGCACTATGCATTCGTTGGCCCTGTCGTCGTGATCTTCGAAGAGGATCTTCAGCTGACGAAGGGCAATTTCAAGCTCACCTCCGAATCTGTGCAAGGCAATGCGGTTCCGGTCACCACCGACGAGCAGACGCAGGACTGCCCGATGCTCGAAGTCAACAACAACCAATACCTGCTCACCAAAGACAAGACGATTCTGGGTCGCGGCTCGGGCTGCGACATCGTGATCGACGATCCTGGCATCTCCCGTAAGCATCTGGAGATCGATATCACCGACAATGGCGTGATCGCCCGCGATCTGGGATCTACGAACGGCACTTACGTGGAAGGCCATCAGGTTCCGGCGGCGACGTTGCTGGACGGCAATACGATCACGATTGGTCGCACCCGCATTCTGTATTGGGCTTCTTCGCAAGACCAGAGGTGAGCCAGACAGGCTATTTATGATTACCGAACTGACCTTCGCGGTACTGAAATATGCGTTTCTCATCTTGCTGTGGGTGTTCGTGTGGGTGATCACACGTTCGCTCTATAAAGATGTGGCGGCATACAGTCCGCGCAAATCACGCGCGCGCAGACGTAAGGAGCGCGAGGTACGCAAGCAAAGCGACTCCGTGTCGGCTCCCGCGCAACCGGCCGCGCCGCTCGCGGCACCGCGTGCAACGCAGAGCACCGTTGCCGGTGCCGGCGTCGGCGGTGGCAACGGCAATGCTTCACCTACGCTGCTCGTCATTATCGACGGCCCGCTCGCAGGCACTTCCGTTCCGCTGAACTCGTCTGTGATCACGCTCGGCCGCGCCGCATCTAACACGGTGGTGCTCGACGATGAATTCGTGTCGTCGCACCACGCACGCGTGTACCCTGACGCAGCCTCCGGCTCGTGGGCCATCGAAGATCTGCACAGCACGAACGGCACCGTCGTCAATCAGCAGCGCATCTCCACGCCGACTATTCTCGCACCGCGCGTTCCAGTTCGCATTGGCGCCACGACCTTTGAATTGAGGTGATCGCGGTGGCGGAACGCGACAATCAGCACTTGTACATGTATTCGACCACGGTTTCCGACGTTGGCACCGTGCGCTCGAATAATCAGGACTCCTCGTTCGCCGGCGAGCATTTGGTGGCTGTGTGCGACGGCATGGGCGGTCATGCCGGCGGCGACACCGCGTCGACGATTGCTATTCGCTCGCTCGCGCATATTGAGACTGATAGCGCGGGCGGAGACGTGGCGAAGGCGGCGAGCATCATGGAGACGTCGACGCTCGCCGCGCATGACGCGATTGTGGGCAAGGCGAAGCGCGAGCGCAAACTCGCGGGCATGGGCACGACGGTCACTGCGGTGACTCTCGTTTCTGATTATTGGGTGATCTCGCATATCGGTGATTCGCGCGCATATTTGCTGCGCGACGGCAAGCTGATGCATTTGACGACTGATCACAGCTACGTGCAGCATCTGATCGACACGAAGCGCATCAACGAGGTCGAGGCTCGCAACCACCCTCAGCGCAACGTCGTGATGCGCGTGCTCGGTGATTTCGACATCGACGCTCACCCCGACATTTCGATTCGCCGCGCGCAGGCTGGCGACCGCCTGCTGCTGTGTTCCGACGGCTTGTGCGGCGTGCTTGAAGATTCGACCATTGAAGAGACGATGCTGCGCTTCACCGACGCTGAGGAATGCGCGCAAACGCTCGTGTCGATGGCTCTGAAGGCTGGCAGTACCGACAACGTGTCGGCAGTGATCGCCGATTCCACGCTGGCGCTCAACGCCGATTCGTTCGATTTGCCGCACCAGACTCCGCTTATCGGTGGCGCTGCGAGCGCTTCGCTCGAACCGATTGCCGATATTATTCACGAACCTGTGGCGTCCGCTCCCCCGCTTATCGCGCAGTCGTCGCCCGCTGAACGCGCCGCCGCGCTGATTCAAAGCGATTCCAACAAAGAGGCGCATGACGAGGAGCGTGAGACCGCTCGCCAGGTGGCGCAGCCGTCTACTGTGCGCGCTGAGAACGGCGAGCTGCAGGATCCCGACACCGGTGAGATTCCGGTTATTCGCAAAAGCGATGGGCGTTACAGCGCCGACCCGAACGACCCCGAGGTCGCCAAGGCGATTCACCACGAGCATTTGCAAGAGAAGAAGCAGGCTCGCTCGCGCAGAACGCGCGGCAAAGTGGTGGGCTGGGTCGTGGCGGCTGCCATCGTCGCGCTGCTCGCGCTCGGCACCTGGGTCGCCTATGCGTGGAGCCAACGCCAATATTATTTGGCTTCCGACGAAGGCGTGGTCACAATCTACCAAGGTGTGCCCACGAACATCTTCGGCTATGAGCTTTCGCACCCGATTGACCACACAAATCTGAAGGTCGATCAGCTGCCCGAACAGTGGCAGGATCGCCTGAAGCAGGGCATCAGCGTCGACGGATACGATGAGGCGGTCAGCCATGTCGATCTGATTCGCACACAGTTCGAGGAGTGGCAGCAAGAGCAGAAGAAGAAGTCGAACGAGACTTCGAAGAGCTCCTCCAGTTCAAGCTCTAGCTCCAGCTCCAGTTCCAGCTCGAGCAGCAGCAAGGATGCGTCGAAGTCCCCGTCTTCAACCAAGTCGTCGTCGGCGACGGCGCAAAGTAGGTGACGATGACTTCTTCGCATATTCGGTATTTGCTGCAGATAGTGTTCGCGCTGCTGATCGCCGCGCTTGGGTTCTTCCAGCTGTCTGAACGCATGTATGGCACGCCTGTGAGCGGCAGCGTGGTGATGCAGATCACCTGCGCGCTGATGTTCCTCGTGGCATGGGGGTTGATGAGCCACTTCCAAAAGTATGGCAATCAATCCATATTCGCATGCGTGCTGATGCTCACTGCCATCGGCATACTGATGATCTCGCGCATCGACGGTGAAAACTCGACCGCCGTCGCCACCCGCCAGATGATGTGGCTGTGCTTGGCGCTCGTGTGCTGCTACTTCCTGTTCGCGTTCATGAAGGATTACCGCGTTCTGCGCAAGTTCTCATACGTGAGCATGGTCATTGGCTTGGTATTGCTGCTCTCCCCGATGATTCCCGGGCTTGGCCGCGAAATCGGCGGTGCTCGCATTTGGATCGGCATCGGCAATTACTCGTTGCAGCCCGGCGAGTTCGCGAAGCTGTTCCTCGCGTTCTTCTTCGCCTCATACTTGTTCAATCACCGCGATCAGCTCGCCGTGGGCGGCAAGAAAGTGCTGGGCTTGCAGCTGCCGCGCTTCCGTGATCTCGGCCCGATCGTGATCGTGTGGGTGGCGGCCATGGGCGTGCTTATTCTGCAGCATGACTTGGGCACGTCGCTGATGTTCTTCGCGATGTTCGTGGCGATGCTCTACGTGGCTACCGGCCGCGCGAGCTGGCTGGTCATCGGCTTCGTGGCGTTCGCCGTGGGTTGCGTGGTGGCTGCGAAACTGTTCGCGCACGTTGGCTACCGCGTCGACGCTTGGCTGCACCCGTTCGACTCCGAGATCTACAACCGTTACCCGGGCGGTTCGAGCCAGATCGTTCAGGGATTGTTCGGCTTGGCTGCCGGCGGATTGTTCGGCACTGGCTTGGGTGAGGGGCATCCGGCGATCACCCCGCTCGCCAATTCCGATTTTATTTTCGCATCGACTGGCGAAGGGCTCGGGTTGGTCGGCATTTTCGCCGTGCTCATGCTGTATTTGCTGATTATTGCGGCGGGCATGATCACTGCGATGAAGATCAAAGACGGATTCGGCAAACTGCTCGCATCCGGCTTGGTGTTCACGATGGCGTTCCAGGTGTTCACCGTGGTCGGCGGCATCACGCTCGTCATTCCGCTCACCGGTTTGACGATGCCTTATATGGCGGCTGGCGGCTCGTCGTTGATTGCGAATTATCTGCTCGCGGCGCTGCTGATTATTATTTCGGATTCCGCGAATAAACCTGAGGCCGACGTGACGAGCGACACGTTCCGCATGGAAGCAGTGCAGGCGCTCAACAGTCGTAAGCCGCGCACGGCTCAGCCGCGTTCACGGCGCGCTCGGCGTTCCGCCGAACCGGTGTCGAACACGAGTCAGCTGCCGGTGACGCGCGCCGCTGGCACGCAATCCGCAGAGCGCACGGCAGCGTCTGAGCAATCCAGCGAAGCGTCTCAACCGGTTCCAGACGATTCCGCCACGCAAATCGTGTCGCCTCAACCACTACGCGCAGATCTGAAGGGAGATGAGGGTAATGAATAAAACGTTGCGTCAGCTATTCACCGCCGTCATCGTGCTCTTCGTGATCCTCGGCATCTCGAGTTCGATCATCATGGTGAACCGCGCGAACTCACTGTCGCATGACGCTCGCAATACGCGTGCGCTCTACCAAACGTACGGTGCCCCGCGCGGGCGATTCTTGCATCAGACGGCACGATCATCGCGAAATCCGATCCGGTGAACGATTCGTTCTCGTATCAGCGTTCCTACCCAGAGGGGTCGATGTATGCGCCGATCACCGGCTACTTCTCGATCGCGCAGAACGCCGACCGTGGCATCGAAGCGTCGGAGAACTCGCTGCTCACCGGCGAATCGAACGCGCTGTTCTGGCAGCATATCAAGGCGCTGTTCACAGGTCAGGAGAACAAGGGTGCGTCGATCGAAACGTCGATCGACCCGAAACTGCAGAAGGCCGCGATGGACGCGCTCAATGCGAATAACGAAGATGGTGCGGCAGTAGCCATCGAGCCTTCCACCGGACGCATTCTCGCGATGGCGAGCACTCCAAGCTACGACCCGAACACGTTGGCGTCGCACGACACGGGGGCTGCGAGCAAGGCATACACCGAGCTCGTCACGAACAGCTCGAACCCGATGCTCAACCGTGCCACCAGCCAGCTGTACCCGCCAGGATCCACGTTCAAAACCGTCGTGATGGCAGCCGCCCTCGAAAGCGGCAAATACCAGCTCGACACACAGATTCCAGCTGGTGCTTTATACACGCTGCCGGGCACGCAGACGCAGTTGACGAACGCCGAAACGCAGGGCAACGGCACCGATGGCAAGATCTCACTCAAAGAGGCTTTGGCATGGTCGTCGAACACGGCGTTCTCGCAGCTCGGCGTGGCGTTGGGCGATCAAACGGTGTCTGACATGGCGAAGAAGCTCGGCTTCGACAAGTCGATCACGATTGACGGCACCGACACGAACGGCATTCCGATGACCGCCGTCGCGTCGCGCTTCCCCACCGACGTGAGCCAAGACAAGCTCGCGTTGGCGTCGATCGGCCAGGGAGACACGGTGGAGACCCCGTTGCAGAACGCGATGATCGCCGCCGCGATCGCCAACGATGGCAAGCTGATGAAGCCGACGATCGTCGACCGCGTGCGTTTCAGCGATCTTTCGGTGATGCCCGACACGAAGCCGCAGGTGATGAGCAATGCGTTCAGCGCCGACACCGCGAACAAGCTCACCGAGGCGATGGAGGCCGTGGTAGACGAGGCGAACCCGAATCTTCAGATTTCGGGCGTCAAAGTGGCTGCGAAAACCGGCACAGCGCAGATCGGTGAGAACAACAGCTCGATCGACGGCTGGGTCATGGGCTTCGCGCCTGCCGACAATCCGAAGATCGCCGTGGCCGTCGTTGTGCACAACGTCGACCTGTATGGCTCATTTGCCGCCGGCCCGATTATGACTGCGATCATGAAGGAGGCGCTCCAACAATGAGATTGATTGAAGGGCAACTGATCCATTGCCGGTATCGCCTCGATTCCCGCTTGGCGCAAGGCGGCATGGGTGAAGTGTGGAAGGGCTACGACATTCAGCTCGGCCGCCCCGTCGCTATCAAGGCATTGCGCACCGACACCACAAATCAGGAGTCGAAGCTGCGCAGGCTGCGTGCCGAGGCTCGCAATTCCGCGAATCTGGCGCATCCGAACATCGCTGCGCTGTTCGAATACTACGAGCATGACGGCATTGGGTTCCTGATCATGGAATATGTGCCGAGCAAATCGCTTGCCGACATCTATCACGAGATCGACGGCCCGATGGATCCGATCCGTTTGCTGCCGATTCTGATTCAGACCGCACGCGGCTTGTTCGTCGCGCATTCGCATGGCGTGATTCACCGTGATGTGAAGCCGGCGAACATCATGGTGTCTGACAACGGTGAGGTGAAGATCACCGATTTCGGCGTCTCGTATTCCACGAACCAAGAACAGATCACGCAAGATGGCATGGTGGTCGGCACTGCGCAATACATCTCACCTGAGCAGGCTCAGGGCGAGCAGGCGACCCCGCAATCCGACATCTATTCGCTGGGCGTCGTGGCATATGAGGGCTTGTGCGGGCACAGGCCGTTCACCGGCGCCACGCCGGTCGACATCGCCGCCGCACACGTCAACAATCCGGTGCCGCCGTTGCCCGATACCGTCGATTTCCAGCTTGCACAATTCGTGATGGCCATGCTCGCCAAAGATCCTGCGGATCGCCCGCAAGACGCTTTGACGGTGGCCCGTGTGCTTTCGCGCATCGAACGTCGTCTTCTCGACCAGCAAACCGCGCTGTCGGATGCCACGATGGTCAACATCAATGGTCGCGTGCCGCGCAGAGTCACCAGCGCTCCGCACCGCGATCCTCAGACTCACCAGTCCGCCTTCTCATTGATGCATCATGCGTCACATGATTCTGGCACACACGATTCCGGCCGCACCGCCGGAAGCCTTGGAAGGGAGCAGCAATGAGCAGCATGCCCACCACACTTGATGGCGGCCGTTACCAATTAGGCCAGCTCATAGGCCGCGGCGGTATGGCAGAAGTGCATATCGCTCTCGACACGCGTTTGGGGCGCACCGTGGCCGTCAAGATCATGCGTGCCGACCTCGCGCACGACGAGATCTTCCTGACCCGCTTCCGCCGTGAAGCGCATTCCGTGGCGCAGATGAACAACCCGAACATCGTCAACATCTACGATTCGGGTGAGGAAGTGGTCACGCTCGACAACGGGCAGACCGAGCATGTGCCCTACCTGATCATGGAGTATGTGCAGGGGCAGACGCTGCGCGACATCATCAAGGCGAACGGCGCTCTGAGCCAGAGCGACACCGAGCATGTGATGATCGGTTTGCTCAACGCGCTTGAATACTCGCATCGCATGGGCATCATTCACCGCGACATCAAGCCCGGCAACATCATGATCTCCGAGCAGGGCATCGTCAAGGTCATGGACTTCGGCATCGCCCGTGCGCTCGACGATTCGGCTACGACGATGACGAAGTCGCAGGGCGTCGTCGGCACTGCGCAATATCTCTCGCCTGAGCAGGCTCGCGGCGAGAACGTTGACATGCGTTCCGACCTCTATTCCGCAGGCTGCGTGCTCTACGAGATGCTCACCGGACGCCCGCCGTTCACCGGCGATTCGGCTGTGGCGATCGCCTACCAGCATGTGTCGGAGGTGGCTGTCAAGCCAAGTTCGATCGTGCCCGGCCTGAACCCGATGTGGGATCAGATCGTCGCCAAGGCCATGGCCAAAGATCGTCAGAACCGTTATGCCACGGCCACGGAGTTCAAGAACGACATTCTCACCTATATGAACGGTGGTTTGCCGTCTGCAGCGGCGTTCAACCCGTTGCAAGACATGTCTATGATCAATGCGCGTAAAGACGCCGAGAATGCTACGAAGGCGATCGACTACGCCAACGAGGGGCAGGCCACGCGCGTCTACAATCCGGTGACCGGCCAGTTCCAGACCATTCCGGCAGACCCCGCCACAACGGGGCAGGGCGATACGCAGGTGAAAACCCGCGCCCAGCAGCGTGCCGAAGCCGCGAAGAAGAAAAAGCGCAGGACGATCATCACGGCGGTGTCGATTCTCGTGGTGCTGCTGATCGCGGGCGGACTCGGCTACTACTTCTGGTCGCAGAACCGCACGCCGAAGGTCGAATATGTGACTGTGCCGACCTTCACGACCACCACCACGCAGGATCGCGCGAAAGCCCAGCTCGAAGAACTCGGACTCAAAGCGGTGATCAAGCAAGACACCGATTCCACCGAGCCTGAAGGCACGTTCACCAAGCAGAATCCTGCTGGCGGACGCAGTGTGGCAAAGGGCTCGACGGTCACCGTGTGGTTCTCGGCAGGGCCGAAGAGCGTGACGGTGCCAGATGTCACCGGCCAGACGCAGGCGAACGCCCGTGCTGCATTGGAGGCCGCTGGCTTCGAGGTGAACACCAGTGTGCAAACCGAAGACAGCGCAACCATCGAAAAAGACATGGTGACGCGCACCGATCCTGCCGCGGGCTCGTCTGCCGAGCAGGGTTCCACGATCAGCCTGTGGGTGTCGTCCGGCATGACGAAGGTGCCGTCTGACTTGGTGGGCAAGACCAAGGATGAAGCGGTCAGCGAACTGCAGAAGAGCGATTTCGCCGTGCAGATCAACGAAGAGAACTCCACTGCCACCAAAGACACGGTGACGCGTGTGGAGCCAACAGGCGGCACGTCGGTCGAGCGTGGCTCGTCGGTCACCATCTGGGTCTCCAATGGCAAGATCTCCGTGCCATCCAATCTCGTCGGCATGACGGTAGCGGAAGCAAAGTCTGCGCTGTCTTCAGCCGGTTTCAAGAACATCGATACGCAAGGCGCTGCTGACGATGCCACGGTGACTGCGGTTGATCAAAGCGGAGACGTCGACGCCAACACCACCATCAAGTTGACCGCCAAGGCGAAGGAGTCCACGAGCAGCCCATCGCCATCGTCGTCAGCCGACAAAGACGCAGGCAATACCAACAGCAACAAACAGGAGTGAGCGCCAGCAATCAGAAGTGATGCCAGCAATTAAGCGCAATACTGCTGAGCGGTAACCATCTGCTCAACGCTCATCCAAGGGCTCGGGCCAATCCCCGAGCCCTTCTATTTGCTGGTGGGGATATGAAACCATTCAGGACTCGAATAGTCGTGTTTGAAAAAGGGCGGAAAATAGCGCTTTTCGGCACACGGCTACTCCGAAGGTTGAAGGTTTTATATCCCCACCAGCAAAATGAGGGGCAGGGTGGTGACAAGGAATGTGGGCGATGGGGGTGGCGCTCCGCTGCGGCTCCCTTGGTCAGGTCATCTAGATCGTTTCGGCAAATTGCCTATATGGGGGTGCTGCATACAGTCGTGTTGTCTAGCGATGTTATGCAACATGCACATTCACAGCACCCCTTCTGGTCATGTTGTATAGCTTCCTTAGGCAACCTGACCGGATGCGATGCCGTTTATGGTCATGTTGTCTATTCAAGGTAGATGACCTGACCATGCTCGATGCCCTGCATGGTCATGTTGCCTGATTCCGTTCGACAACTTGACCATTCGCGATACCGTTTTCGGCCATGTTGTCTATTGACCTTATACGACTTGGCTGTGGGAAGGCAGAGGATGAAACTGGGGAAATCTACTCGGAAGACTGAGACTCAGTTGGAGGCGAGCTTGGGCTGCAGGCCACGGCTCTTCTCGACCGCATTGGCCTGGCCACACACGGCGAGCCAATTCGCCAGCAAACGGTATCCGTCTTGCGTCAGCACCGATTCAGGGTGGAATTGCACGGCATACAGCGGCAGTTCACGGTGGCGCAGCCCCTGCACAATGTGATCGTCGACCGTCCAAGCGGTCACTTGCAGCTCATCTGGCACGGAATCTGGCTCCACAGCGAGCGAATGGTAACGGGTGGCAGTCATCGGGTTGGCGACGCCGGCGAAAATCTCATCGTCCACATGTTCCACCTGGCTCGTTTTGCCATGCATGATCGTCGGCGCATGATCCACAGTGCAGCCATACACCTCAGCAAGCGCCTGCATGCCCAAGCACACGCCGAACATCGGCTTGCGTTCAGCCGCGCACAGTCGAATCATGTCTTCGCTGATGCCGGATTCGCTCGGAGCGCCCGGCCCTGGCGAAATCAGCACGCCGTCGTAGTCATCGAGCAGCCCCGGCGTCTTCGGGTCGAGAGCGTCATTGCGCACCACGTCAACGTGTGCGCCGAGCGTCTTCAAATACCCGACGATCGTATATACGAAGGAGTCATAGTTATCGATCACCAGAATGTGTGCGGAATCCGTCATCGTTTCTCTTCCGTTACGTGAAATACCCGAAATATGCGTGCGCAACTCCCCAGTCTAGCAAGGTGCGGCGCGCACTACGCCGGTGTGATCGCCGTATAGTTCGACATCTCGCGCAATATCTCGATGTGGCTTGCCGCCCACGGGCACGCCCATTCGACCACTGCGGCGGACGCCGCCAGGAACAGCAGCAGCGTGAGCAGCCAGCGAATAACGCCGGGACCCGGCTGGTGACGCACCAGCGCGCCGTAAATATCAACGTCTGGCTTCGAGCGCTCACCGTTGCGAATCGCGCGCAACAGCGGCCAGCGCCACGCGAAGGCGGCTGCGATGAAGATGATCACATATGCCGCGAGCAGCCCGTAGATGACCGGCTTGAGCGAATCGAGCTGTGCGAAGAACGGCGTGCTCTCGTTGTTGATGAACTGCACGTTGCCATTCGAGCCATTCGTCGCGAGCTCCTTGGGAATGCCGTCGCTCACTTTCGCCCAATATTTGAATTCGCCGAAGCTCACCCAGCGATGCGTCGGAGCCGTGTATTTCGGTTCGCACGTCGTCATCGTGAGCATGCGCTTGGTCGCCGGCGCAGATGGGTTCTCGGGGTTCGCCGAAATGACCTCGCCCTGATCCGGCGTCACGATGATGTAGTTCGTGTAGTTGTACACATACCAGTAGTCTTTCGTGCGAATCACCACGGCGTCGCCGGCTTTGAGTTTGTCGACGTCTCCGAGCGGCTGGCCGTACCCGTTGCGGTGGCCTGCGAACGCGAAATTACCCACTTGCCCCGGCCACTGGGAGTCCACATAGTGCCCGAGACCGTGCATATTGAGCTCGGTCAGATCGGTGCCCTGCACAAGATTGCGCTCCCACGTGTCGCCGAATCGCGGAATATAGACGCGCGCGATCAGCTCCCCCACGTTCGCGCTCGTCGGCTGCACGGGAGGCTCGCCGCTTTGCGGCTGCGCGATCTTCGCGTTCTTGCCGTCGCTCGCGGGCTGCGCCCACGACGAGTTCGCGCGCTCCTCGAGCTGCGCGTGCTCGGACTGCACACCAGTCCACCACTGCATCCACAGCACATACAGCGCGCACACCACGCCCACAGTGAGCATGATCTCCGCAAGAATCATCACAATGGAGCGACCGACGCTGCGTTTGCGCGGCGGTTCGCCCGCGCCGCTGATATTCTGCGCGCCGTGCGCACCCTGCGCATCATGCCTGGCGTTATGCTTCATGCTCGTTCCTCTTGCCTTGCTTCTCTTGAATACACCCGAATATTCGAGCTACTCAATACAACGAAATAGTAATCTCGTTACTTCCCAGCGGAGTTCGTCTCCGAATTACTTTCTGATCCGTTGTTATTTTCGGGTATTACTTTCGCATATCGCAGCGGCTGAAGCAAGAGAGGGGTACGCTGAAAGGTGAGATTGCTCTGCTCAGTGACTTTGTAGCCGAGGCCGAACGCCTCCACGTATTGTTTGTAAATCTGGATCGCCTGCGACTCGTTCAGTGCCTGCTCCATCTCAGCCACAGGACCAATAGCTGAGATTGTGAACGGCGGCGAATATTTGTGACCTTGCAGCAGCAGCACGTTGCCTGAGCAGAGCACTGCGGAGGTGGGCAGCACGCGCTGGTCCATAATCTGCATGGATTCCGCGCCACCCGCCCATAGCGCGTTCACCACTGCTTCGACGTCTTGCTGGTGCACCACATATTTGTCGATGTCAGCAGTGGAGCCGGAACTGTCTACCACGTTCTCCCACATAGCTGAATCGTTGAGTGTCACCGTGAGCCCTGGGCCAGACACCTCCGGCAGCATAGTGCTGCTGCCGCTTTCCTCGCTGTTCTGATCACCACTCTGGTCACTCTTTTTCAGCAGCTTGTTGTAGTCGTCGACTTGCGAGCTCAACGTATTGACTTCAGACTGCAGCTCGTCCACCTGCTGCACGCGGTGCTCAATGAGTTCCGCGGCGTCGTTCGACACGGTTGTAGAGCGGTTGACGCGCAGATTGGTCACGATCAGAAACCCCACCAATGCGACCACAACGAGCACGGCCATGCTCCCCACCATCGATGTCTTCTTGACATGCTTGGCTCCGTGTTTCGCCATCGCCACCTCCAAAAATAAGATTATTTCGCTCGAAGTTATGGCTTTCGGGTTCTCTTTCTTGTGTAACCACTATGATAACTTGTAGCCGATCGAAGGAGACTACACAAATGGCTGAGGAAGAGCTGCACAAGACCGACGCAGATGGCCAGATCAGCGAAGCCACTGCTGACGAGACCGCAACGGTCACCGATGATGTTGTCGTTGACGCCGACTCCGAGGGCGATGCCGTAGCCGTGGAATCTGAGGAAGTAGCCGAGGAACCGGTGCACGAAGATCGCAAGGAGAGGCGCGCGGAAGAGAAGGCCGAGCGCAAGGAAGCCAAAGAAGAGGCTAAGGAAGAGCGCGAGGCTGAGGAATCCGAGGAAGCCGCCGACGATATCTCTCTCGACAAAATTCAGGACTTGCTCAACTCCACTGTTGATGAGAAAGACATGACTCCGCAGATGCGCCGCATGGTGCGTCGCCAGCAGGAGAACACGAAGCGTGTGGAAGACACGATCAAGGGCACGAAGGCGAACCCGAGCTGGTATGTGCCGCTGTTCTGCGCGTTCATGATCATCGGCCTCATCTGGGTCGTCGTGTTCTACCTGACCGCGAAGTGGCCGATTCCTGGCATTGGCAACTGGAACCTGCTCATTGGTTTCGCATTGATTATGGTCGGCTTCCTGATGACGGTAGCCTGGCGATAATCGCTGCTATTCAAACGTTGAAAGGGGGTCTGCGGAACACCGCAGACCCCCTTTTGCTATGCACTTTTCGACCAATATATATAGGTTGAAAGCAGAGTTTCGTTAGAACAGCATCTGCAGCAGTGTGCCGCGAATCGGGTTCTGCGTATCGCACAGGTAGCAGATGACCAGCAGAATAACCAGCAGAGCACCGCCGTAGATGAGCGCGCGTTGCACGATCGACTTGCGTCGAAGCGCGCGTATGCCATCGGTGAGCAGCAGCGTCATCACACCACCGATGATGAAGCCGCCGACGTGCGCCTGCCATGCGATGTTCGGCACAACGAGCGGCATCAGGAAGTTGACGGCCATCCAAATGAGCATCGAGCGAATGTCTTCGCCCACTTTCTTGTAGATCACCAGAATCGCGGCGAACAAGCCGAACAGCGCGCCGGAAGCGCCGTAACTAGACGTGAACCAACCCTCACCGGAGCGGTTGAGCAGCGCCCAGATCATCATGCCGGAGTCGCCGCCGATGCCCGAGATCATGTAGAGAATCAGGAACGCCCAGTGCCCCATCATGCGTTCGAGCAGCGGGCCTACCGACCACAGTGTGAGCATGTTGAAGCCGATGTGCCATATCGACACCGGCTGGTGCAGGAACATGGCGGTTATGAGCGTCCACGGTTCGCGGGTCATCGAAGCCGGCTGCATCATGCCGAAGTTGAGCATCGCGGTGAGACCCGCGGGCCAGACGAAGCGGAACAGCGTTTCGATAATCCAGATCGCCACGCACGCGATGATCAGCGCGGACGTGATGACGGGCGCTCCGCTGCGCCAACGTGCGCGCAGCGATGTCGCCGAGAAAATCTGGCGTGCGGACGGTGAATCTGGGAACAAACTAAAACCACGACGAGGCATGACCACCACTCTAGCAAGAGCTGTCGCTGTGCAAATCCGCTGAATCGCACAGCACAAACCCAACATATTCGCTGTGCACAAGCATCACGCATATCTGTTGTGCAATCGAACGTCTGTTTGACTAATTCACTGTGCGAACTGGACTGTTTCGAACATACGTTTTAATTACACGCATGTAGTTTTCCACAGATGTGGAAAACGTTGTGGAAAACGTGGGTATAACGTATGGATAACTCATAAAGTTATCCACATACTTATCCACAAATGTTGATATTTCAAGGTTTCTTTCTGTGGAATATTGTGGACAAGATTATCCACATCACCGTGTGAACCATGTGCACAACCCAGAAATAGGGTGGATTACTCCACACTCGCCCTGTATATAGTGGCAAATTCGCACACTTTCAGCACGTTATGTCAGAAATTCATAAAAGTGGTGAACACTGTGCATAACTCGCTGTTATCCACATTCGCACATCATTTCGAACACCTGTTGCGTGCGCACGCGCGTGCATAATGAGAAGTATGCGATTGACACAATCCGAACGCGATTTTATAGCCGCGCACAGCACCGATGACGTGCACGAGCTCGCTCTCCACACCAAACCGCAACCGGATTGCAATCTGCCGCTCGTACTTGACCAGATCGCCGGAAGGCAAATCGCGCAACGCAAACTCCCGCAGTGGGCGGAACACAGCGGCATCATCTACCCGCCGCATCTCGCCATGGAGCAGTGTTCGTCGCAGTTCACCGCGCAATGCAAAGCGCGCATCGCCGCCGAGCTGACGAGCGACGCCGCTCACCCGACGTCGCTCGTCGATCTGACCGGCGGCTTCGGTGTGGATTTCTCATATATGGCGCGCGATTTCGACGCCGCCACCTATGTGGAACGGCAGGAGTCGCTGTGCGAGCTGGCGGAGCACAATCTGCGCGAGCTCGGACTCGCACACGTGAACGTCGTGCACAGTGACGGTGTGGAGTATCTGCGCGCGATGCCGCCGGCGACACTGATTTATCTCGACCCCGCGCGCCGCGACGAGCACGGCTCGCGCACCTACGCCATCGAGGACTGCACTCCAAACGTGCTCGAACTGCGCGATCTGCTGCTCGGCAAAGCTCCGGTTGTGATGATCAAACTCTCCCCCATGCTTGACTGGCGCAAAACAGTCGATGATTTCGCCGGCGCCGCGTCTCAGTTGATCATTACGGCGAGCGCGAACGAGTGCAAGGAAATCGTCGTCGTGCTCGAACGCGGGCGGCATGAGCAGGTGCGGATTACCTGCGTGAACGATTCCCAGCACTTGGAGTTCACGGTTGGCACCGATGATTTTGCGAGCGCGCAGGCTGCGACGCTCGTCGACCCGAATGATTTGCCCGCACAGCAGTACTTGTATGAGCCGAATGCGGCGATTATGAAGGCGGGCGCGTTCCGCGAGCTGCAGCGCGAGTTTGCGGGCACCGATCTCAAGCAAATAGGTGCGAACAGTCATCTGTTTGTCAGCACGCAGGCGATACGCGAGTTTCCTGGGCGCGCGTTTGTGATCGACGCGATCGGCACGCTGAATAAACGCGAATTGAAGGCGCTGCTCGCGGGAGTCGAGCGCGCGAATATCACCGTGCGCAACTTCCCGCTCACCGCACAGCAGCTGCGCAAGAAGCTCAAGCTCAAAGACGGCGGAGATGCATACATATTCGCGACCACCGTCGCAGGCAGGCACGTGCTGCTGCGCACGCATAAGCTCGCCCACTAATGCCTTTTGCGACCAATGTATATATGAGTCACACAATGGTTCGCCCGCGATCGATGCATAGTATCGGTCAGGAACTCAGCGGACTTCCAGCTCGCGCACAGAGAATAGAGTATTATGTGGTGATAAGACATAACGCATCATCCGCTTGCCATGAGCACAACGTGCGCCATCTTGCGACGTGAGGCTTTATGATGGAAAGCAGAGTCGACTGGGGAACCGGCCGACCAAGAATACTGAAAGGAGCCGTCATGGAGAAGAAGTCTTCAAACGGTTGGAAGTTCTTTGCACTGCTGTTCGGCGGTCTGCTCGCGGCTGTTGTTGGTCTCTACATCTACAAGCAGCAGAACCCGGATTACGATCCGTGGGAGGAGCCGTGGGAGAACAGCTCGTCTCCAGTGGATCTGAGCCTGTCGAAAGACAAGACCGAAGACGATCTTGACAAGGCAGACGCACCAACCCCTGAAGCCGCCTGAGATTCATTGACGTTATGGAGCGGAGTACTACTGCATGGTAGTGCTCCGCTTTTCATATAATCGTGCGTATCTGGCAGAACCAAAATCCAGAATCCAAGCTTTTGTAAGGAGTATCATGACCGATCCGATGTCGAATCAAACCGGCGATGCGAATAATCCGCAGAGTGTTGACCCGAACACTGCGCAGAATGCAGCGCAGAACACACCTGACAATCAGCCGGTGATCGTCGACGCCGTTGTGGAAACCGAGCAGGTGAGCAGCACCGTTCCAACGGTGGACTACACGCAGAACGCCGTGCCCCAGCAACCGGCAGCACCGAACTACAACCAGCAGCAGCCGAACTACACGCAGCCAAACTATGCGGCGCCGCAGACTCCTGCGAATCCATATGCGCCCGCTCAGCCGGTTCAGCCAGCCCAGCCTGCGCAGCCGCAGTATGCACAGAACGTTCCGCAGACCAATCCGTATGATGCGAACCAGTATGCCGCGCCAAATGCGACGCCGAACTATGCTGCGAATCAGGCGCCGACCTACACGTCGAGCACCGGTCAGCAGTATGCCGGCGCGAGCTCCACGCAGTCGCCGTTCGTGCAGAACCAGCAGGATCCCTTCGGCCAGCAGGCTCCGTTCAATCAGCAGGCTCAGCCTCCGTATGGTCAGCAGCCGCAGCAGTCGCCGTTCGTGCAGAATCAGCCGTTCCAGCAGCCATATCAGCAGCAGTACCAGCAGGCTCCATACGGCCAGCAGCCGCAACAGATGTATGCCAACGGCGCTGAGCCGCCGCTGAACCAGCCGTGGTATGGCATCGGTTTCGGTGACGCCATCGCCCGCTTCTTCAAGAAGTATGCGACGTTCTCGGGTCGCGCGAGCCGCGGTGAATATTGGTGGGTCTTCCTATTCACCACGATCGTCTCTGCCGTGCTGGGCATGTTCGAGCAGGTTGACAGCCTGCAGACTCTTATGAATGTGCTGACCAGCCTGTGGAACCTGGCGATCATCATTCCTATGATCGCGTTGACTGTGCGCCGTCTGCACGACAGTAACCTTAACGGCGCGTGGTTCCTGCTCCCCTATGGTCTTGAGTTCCTCGGCGTGATCATCATGCTCGCGGGCGGCGTCGGCTTCGCGCTCACCGGCAGCATGAACACGTTCCTTGTAGGCGGCGGCGCGTCAGTCGTCATCGGCTTGCTGGTCGTTATCGGCGGCGCAGTTGCGCAGATCATACTGATGGTGCGTCCATCCGACCCGCGCGGTGCAAGCTACGACTCTGCACAATAATCTACAATATAAATTATTTATAATAATTAAATAATTACTAGCAGTGGCACGTAATAATAATTACGTGCCACTGCTATTTTACCAAATCTCATCCATCGCTTGCACAAATCGCGGCAGTAATATATCGATTTCCGCCATCGACACGTCGTTCGGGTGTTCAAAGCGGAACGTGACGAACGTCATCATCAGTCCGGCGATCATCTCCACCATCAGTTGCCTGTTCACTGTCGCTGCGATGGAGTGCGCGCGCAGTTCGCCACGTGCGCCGCGCAGCCCATTCTCGCAGAACAATCGATCCCACAAATGCCCGCACAGCGCCATTCGCCAGTTGTGCATGAACCGCTCGTTCGGCACGTCAACGACGAACAAGCGAAAGAGCGGCTCCTGCTCATTCACCAAGCGCATGACGTTCGAGAACGATTCAACCGCCGCGTCGACACCCACGGAGAGCACGGGCGCGCCTTCGTCGATGATGCGGCGTAGCAGTCTACGCTCCACGGACTGCAACACTTCGTCAACGTGATGATAGTTCGCATAGAACGTGCTGCGAGCCACATGCGCGCGCTTGCACAGCGCAGTCACCGACACTTCCTGCGCCGGTCGCCGCGTCTCGCGCATGATCTCGATCAGCGCGCGTTCCATCGCCTCGCGCGCTCCGCTGCTCGGCTCGACGGGTATCGCCAACGCCTGCGCATATGGATTGGCGTGGCCGCTCGCTTGCGTGGAAGGATCCTGACTCATACGCGCTATTGTAAACGCGAACAGCGGGCACTGGCACACCTTTTGTAGTGTTCACTCGCCCCGCGAACACTGCGAATTGTGTTGAATAAGAGGCAAGTGAAAGGACTGCCATGACTGCGAATTCAATCAACACAACACACACGATGGAAACGATCGGCGAAGGCGTGGAAACCGTGCCAGTCACCACGGTCGGCGACGGCACCGGCTTCAGCGTGCAGACCTTCGTGTGCGGCAACGTGTGCATTTCGCCGAATCTCGCGTGGGGTGGCGAGCATTGCAATATAGTCAAAGGCTCCGGCTTCTTCACGTCACGTGCGAACCGCGTGTGGCTGCCGGTGTGCTCGTTCCTCGTTGAGACTCCGCACGGCCGCGTGCTCGTAGACACCGCCTGGAACCGCAATATGAGTCCGTTCGGCGTGTATGATCGCCGCGCGCAGATCTCGTCGCTTGGCTCGTGGATGCTGTACCGCATCAACCAGGGCGTCGTGGGGCCGAATCGCACGATTCGCGAACGGCTCGCCGCGCAAGGCGTCGAACCGCGCGATCTCGACTATGTGGTGATCTCGCACCTCGACTGCGACCACGCGAACGGTCTACGCATGATGAAAGACGCCGGCAAATCATGATCGCGGACGACGAGATGCGCGGCGCCACCGAACACGGCATCGTCAACCGCGTGCGCTTCTACCCGGGCTGGTGGAACGGCTTGAAGAACGTGGACCTCTACCACTGGAACGGCACCGAGGGGCCTGCCGGCAAATCATACGATTTGTTCGGCGACGGCAGCGTGCAGCTCATCAACATCCCCGGGCACACGCGCGGACTCGTCGCCACGAAGATCACGAACCCCGACGGCAAATACGTGCTGCTGTTCGCAGACGGCGGCTATTCGTCGAAGTCGTGGCAAGACATGATCGTCTCCGGCATCGCCGTAGACAAGCGCGCGCAGAAGCGTTCGCTTGAGTGGATTCGCGAGCAGAGTCTCGACCCGAACTGCATCGCGTCGATGGCGAGCCACGACCCCGCACATGTAGATAATATTATTCGTTTCTAATAATACTTATTAATATTACTTATTATAAATAAAAAGTCTGCGGTACTCAGAATTATTTGAGTACCGCAGACTTTTTATTTGCTTACGCTAGTTGCAACTCACTTGTCGAGCGAGTGGGTGTGCCACACGCGATCGAGGTAATCCTCGATCGAACGATCGGAGCTGAAGTAGCCGGAGTTGGCAACGTTGAGGATTGCCTTGCGGTTCCACTCGAGCTGATCGCCATACAGCGTATCGATGTCAGCCTGAATGTCGTGGTACGCGCTGAAGTCGGCCAGCGTCATGAACCAATCCTTCGTCAGCCAGTCAGAGACCAGCGGAGCGTAGGTGTTCTTGTCGCCGCCCGAGAACGTGCCGTCAGCCACCATGTCGATGGCGGCGTGCAGGCGAGGATCAGCCTCGTAGTACTTGCTCGGGTCGTAGCCGTCAGCATACAGCTTCTCAACCTCGTCAACGGTCATGCCGAAGAGGAAGAAGTTGTCGGCGCCGACGCGCTCGCGAATCTCGACGTTCGCGCCGTCGAGCGTACCAACGGTGAGCGCGCCGTTCAGGGCGAACTTCATGTTGGACGTGCCGGAAGCTTCCTTGCCGGCCTGCGAGATCTGCTCGTCGAGCTCGGTCGCAGGAATCAGCATCTGAGCGACTTCGATGTTGTAGTTGTATGGGAAGAAGATCTTGAGCTTGCCCATCACGTCTGGGTCGTTGTTGATGACCTTGGCGACATTGTTGATGAGCTGGATCGTCATCTTCGCGAGGTAGTAGCCAGGGGCTGCCTTCGCGCCGAAGATGATCGTGCGTGGGGTCAGATCTTCGACCTTGACCTTGCCGGACTTGATGTCGGCATAGGTGGCGATGACCTCGAGGATCTTCAGTGCCTGACGCTTGTATTCGTGCAGACGCTTGATCATCGTGTCGAACATCGTGGTCGCGTCGAGCTCAACGCCGTAACGCTTCTTCGAGAAGTCGGCGAAGGCCAGCTTGTTGTCGTACTTGACCTGAGCGAACTTCTTGACGAACTCATCATCCTGAGCCAGCGGTGCGAGACCCTGCAGCATGTCGAGATCTTCGAGCCAGCGATCGGTGCCCAGACCTTCGGTGATGAGGGCGGACAGACGCGGGTTGGCGATCTTCATGAAGCGACGTGGGGTGACGCCGTTGGTCACGTTCTTGAACTTCGCCGGGTAGATGTCGGAGAAGTCACGCAGCGTGACGTCCTTGAGCAGCTGGGAGTGCAGCTCGGCAACGCCGTTGACGCTGGAACCTGCGTAGGTAGCGAGGTATGCCATGCGCACAACCGGGTTCTCGTCGTTGGTGACGATGAGCATGCGCTCGATCTTGCTCTCGTCGTCGGTCTTCGACTCGAGTTCGGAGACGAACTGCTTGTTGATGCGCTCGATGATTTCCATGTGGCGCGGCAGCAGCTTCGAGATCAGGGCGACCGGCCACACTTCCAGAGCTTCCGGAAGCAGCGTGTGGCAGGTGTAGTTGAACGTCTTCGTGGTGACGGCCCAAGCGGTATCCCAGTCGTAGCCGTACTCGTCGATCATGATGCGCATGAGCTCTGGAATGCCGATCACCGGGTGGGTGTCGTTGAGCTGGAACGTGATCTTGTCGGCGAACGTGGTCAGATCAGGCTTCTCGGCGTCCTTGTAGAACACGCGGATGGCATCGTGAATCGATGCGCTTGCGAAGAAGTACTGCTGCTCGAGACGCAGTTCCTTGCCGGCCTCGGTGGAATCCTCCGGGTAGAGGATCTTCGAGATGTTCTCGGCCTTGACCTGCGGCTTCACGGCGTCCAGATATTCGGACTTGTTGAAGGTGAGCAGATCGAACTCGTCGTAGGAGCGAGCCTGCCACAGACGCAGCGTGTTCACACGGCCGGAAGCATAGCCCGGAACCATGTAGTCAACGGGGATGGCGCGGACGGACCAGTCCGGCTTCCACACGCGCTTGCCGTTCTCTTCGACGACCTTGCCGCCGAAGTTCACGCGCTGATCGCGCTCGTAGTCGATGTGGCCCCATGGGTCTTCGTTCGACAGCCAGTAGTCAGGGCGCTCGATCTGGCGGCCTTCCTCGTCGAATTCCTGACGGAAGATGCCGTACTTGTATTGAATGCCGTAACCGAAGGCCGGAACGCCGAGGGATGCGAGCGAATCGATGAAGCAGGCGGCGAGACGGCCGAGACCGCCGTTGCCCAAACCTGGCTCGTATTCGGCGTCGACGACTGCCTGTGGATCGAAGCCGAGATCTTTGACGGCTTCTTCGAACTGTGGGGTAAGGCCTGCGTTGAGCAGTGCGTTACGAAGCTGCTTGCCCATCAGGAACTCTGCAGACAAGTAGCCGACGGCCTTGGTGTTGCCGTTGATCATGTCCTGCTGGGTCTTCATCCAGGAATCCATCAGGTGACGACGGACGACCGTTGCCGTTGCAACGTAAATGTCGGCAGTCTTCGCCTGCTCTGGGGTGACACCCTGCGTGTATTTGAGTGCCTCGCGAATCTCATCCGCGAATTCGGCCGCAGTCAGCGGGGACTTTGGTGCCGTTTGTTCGGTCATACATGACTCCCTTTATATATTCCTCATCAAACGCTGCATATTGGCGGGCATGAAGCCCATGCTTTTGCATACGTTCTCAAGAGCAATATACTACCATCTCCCCTAATCAGTAAAATTAAGTTTTTCAGTTGCATGCGAGCCATATTCACCGCGGAAAATGCGAGGTTCCTCTGCCTGTTGTTTCATTGGACTAGAGCGCTTCAGTCAGCACACGTTTTCACCGTGGGCTTGACCGTATGTTGAGATTGCTTCGTGCCGATATTTACACATTTCCACCCGTTCAATCGGTGAAAATATCAGACGCGCGGTGCACAATACCGCCTATGGCAGCAATTCGCAAGCAAGACATGCTCCGCGGCATGCAAGCATATGATGACTGGTGCGCGCAGGCACGCGCGCAGCTCGCGCAGATTCCCGCCGAGAACGCGATCACTGTGGCTCCGAAACTGGGCAGGCAGACCATGGCGATGGCTGTGCGCTATTCGCTGCACATGATGGAACTCAAAGCGCCGGGGCCTGGCGTCGAGGTGCGCGTCGCGCCATACGGTGTGATCAAAATACTCGACGGCCCCGCCTCCGACCCGCATAATCTCACGCCGCCCGACGTGATCGAACTCGATCCGGACGTATGGCTGCGCGTGGCGAGTGGCATCACCAGCTGGCACGACGAGCAGCGCGCGGGGCATATCAGCGCGGTCGGCGAGCGCGACGACCTGAGCGCGCTGCTGCCGCTCGGCTGAGCCGCGCCGCAGCTGTTGCGGCACGAGTGTGCAATCGTTGTCATACTGTTTGGCTCACTGCCGCGCAGCAGTAATCATCACAATATTCATGTGCAATTCGCGGTGCTGACGTAACGAGTAACGCGTAGCGGAATGCGCCGCAGACACAGTGATGCAGGCGAGTAATCTGCACCTTTCAGTATCACGCGGCGAATGTGCCGCGCAGCTCAGTTGTGCGCAGCGTGCGTATCATCGGCATCGTCAGCGTGCTGGTTCTCGCGTTCGCGCGCATACTGAAAAGCCATCGCGCCCACCTGCACGAGCATCAGAGCGACCACCAATATCTGCGGAATCCAATATCCGAGCGGCATCAACGTGAGCTCAATAATCAGCAAAACGACTATGTTGGTCAGCGGCAGCGCCCAGTTGACATTCGACTTCTTCATATTCTCTCTTCTTCCGCGCGGTTATCTGCAAATATACAGTGAGGTGGGGCGCAGAAATCCATCTGCGTCCCACCTCACTGAATGGTGTGCGAGCATAACTCGCGCATATATAAGTTAGTTGTGCCTCACTGTTTGTGATCGGTGTCGGAATGCTTGAAAGCACCTGGCACTGGCATCGGGATCGGCTTGTGCGGTTGCGCATGGGTCACCGGAATTTCACCGGTTGTGGCCTTCGCCGCTGCCTCGGCAGCCCACTTCGCGTATTCGTCAAGATCATCGTCGGTCGTGTCTGTGCTCTCCGTAGACTCACCTTCGACGTCTTCTTGATAATCGGCGTCATGCGCGTATTTCTCTTCGACATCGGCAAATGGATCGAATGAGCCAACTCCTGGCTCGTGCGCGCCCAATTCTTTGGCAAGCTCATCGTAATCCGTGTCAGTGGTCATGTACTTGAGCTTCCTGGCGATCTTCTGCTGTTTGGCTTTCTGACGTCCGCGGCCCATCTGACCCCCTGAATTACTATTTGTTTCGATTCATCACATAAGAGAGTACCACTACTTACGACACGTTTTGTTGTCTTCTCAGATTTCTACGATGATTCTCAATACATAAGGTGGCATTCGACACGGCATAAGGACGTTCCAATGAGCGAAGAAATGAATCAGCAGCTGACTGCGGCCGGCAACGAGATGAGCGCGAGTTTCCTCGCGGCGAAGAAACGTTCCGACGAAACGCTCGCCAAGCTCAAAGCGAATCCGAGCCAGTTCACGATGCTCACCGGCGACCGTCCGACCGGACGCCTGCACTTGGGCCATTTCTTCGGCTCGATTCGCGAACGCGTCGCCATGCAGAACCTCGGCGTGAACACGAACATCATCATCGCCGACTACCAAGTGATCACCGACCGCGACACCACCGAGCACATCGGCGACAACGTGCTCAACTTGGTGCTTGACTACATGGCGGCTGGCATCGACCCTGAGAAAACGATGATGTTCACGCATTCCGCAGTGCCCGCTGAGAACCAGCTGATGCTGCCGTTCCTCTCGCTCGTCACCGAAGCCGAGCTGCACCGTAACCCGACGGTGAAGTCCGAGATGGAGTCGTCCGGCCACGCACTGACCGGCCTTCTGCTCACCTACCCGGTTCACCAGGCGTGCGATATTCTCTTCTGCAAGGCGAACGTTGTGCCGATCGGCAAAGATAATCTGCCGCACGTTGAGATCACGCGCACCATTGCCCGCCGTTTCAATGAGCGTTATTCCCCGAAGAACCCGATCTTCCCGGAGCCTGCCGCTATTTTGTCGGAGGCTCCTGAGATTCCGGGACTCGACGGCCGCAAGATGAGCAAGTCGTACGGCAATTCGATCATGCTAGGCGCCACCGCCGAGGAGACAGCGAAGCTGATCAAGAAGAGCAAGACCGACTCCGACCGCAACATCACGTTCGATCCGGTGAATCGTCCGGAAGTGTCCGCACTGCTCACGACCGCCGGACTGGTGACCGGCCGCGATCCTGCTGAGATCGCCGCGGAGATCGGCAACGGTGGCGGCGGCGCGCTGAAGGCGTACGTCACCAAGTCGGTGAACGAGTTCCTCGCGCCGCACCGCGAGCGTCGCGCCGAACTTGCGCGCGATATGGATACGATTCGCGACATTCTGCATGACGGTAACGCGCGCGCGAACGCGATCGCCAACGAAACGCTCGACCAGGTTCGCGACGCAATGGGCATGAGCTACGACCGCTGATCTGCTGAATCTACTGAATCTACCGTAGACCAGCCAAAAATTGTCGTTTGTGTGGGTCAGTTAACCACTGAGTTAGTTAACTGACCCACATCTATGTCATTTCCGGGTCAGTTAACCCGCGCACGTGTTAACTTGCCCACAAATGCTGGATTATGCGGGTCAGTTAACCTAGTCTCAAGTTAATTCGCCCACAAATATCGGGATATGTGGGTCAATTAACTTGGCTGCCGGTTAACTGACCCACTTGCAACGGCTGCGTAGATGATTATGTGCTACTAGTGTTCCCATTGGAAGCGGCGGAGGTCGACGTGCGGGCCGTCCGCGTAGTCTGTCAGAGTCACGCCTTCTGAGATTAGTAATTCAGCCTGTTCCTCCCAGCCGGGGACGAGTCTGCCCGCGTGATTGACGATGCGGTGGCATGGGTAATCCCCATATTCCTGTGCATGTGCGAGCACGCGTCCCACCAAGCGAGCCGAGCGCGGGCGACCGGCGAGCTCGGCGATCTGCCCGTATGTCGCCACGCGCCCGCTCGGCACTTGCGCCACTATCTGCAGAATCTGGTGCGCGACACTGCCAGTAGAATCAGCGGAAGAAATATGCTTCGAACTCGTCATACCAGCATTCTGCCACACACCAGCGCTGGGTATTGCACCCCACAGACCTGCCAATAGATCTAACAGCATCTATCCAACTATCCAGACAACTCCAGCTATTCAGAACTCCGACTATTCAACCAGCTACAGTCATCCGGCCAACACAATCACCAGCCAGCGCATCAGTTACTGGTTGCCCATCTGCCAGAACGTCAAATCCAGCGGTCAAAACGGCGAAATAATCAGCCAACACAGCAAAACTGATAGCCAAAACAACAACTAATCAGCCGATTTGCTGTTATGACAGATAATTTCGCCGTTTTTACCACTAAAACACTCAATTTTGTGGTAAAAACAGCAAACCTAAGTGACAAAACAGCAAAAGCAGCTTATTTGCTGTTCCAGCCAATAGATTTGCCGTTCTAACAAATAGATTTGCTGTTTTGACTATAAAAATAGACGAAATAGTAGTTAAAACAGCAAAAGCAGATGTCAAAACGTCAAATCTCCGCGGAAGCAGAAAAAGCCGCCTACTGTCAAATGGCTTAGATGTCGTAGCGCCAGGATTTGTCGGTAATCACTCGTGCCATAGCCAAGCCTATCGGCAGGCAGATGATCACCATGAATGCGCGGAATGCCCAGTCGAGAGCCAGCAGCGTTTTGAACTGGCCGAGGTAGAACATGGCGCGGTACATATAGAGTCCCGGAACCATGATGACGATCGACGGCACGGTCAGGCAGATGCGCGGGTAGCCGAGGTGCGGCGGCAGCATGCCGTGCCGCACCGAGCTACGCCACAGCGAGGCGATCAGTCCGGCGAGCAAAGCGCCGAGGAACGCGCTGGCTTCGGCAGGCACGCCCCAATCCACAAGTTCCAAACGCAACGTGTCGGTGATCAGGCCGATGAATGCCGCCACTATGCACATGCGTTGCGGCGAATTGAATAGCACGGAGAAGCCCCACACGCCTACGAACGCGAACACTGCGCGAAGCCCGGCATTCAGCCACGGATTCAGATCGGGAGTTTCGAAGCCTTGCGGGTTCAGGTGCACGAGAACCGCAACCATCCAGCCTGCCAGCGTAGCCATCAAAATAATGCACATCACATATGCCACGCGTTGCACGCCGGAGGGGAAGTCTATCTTCGCCATGTCGAGTCCGCCGGTGATCAGCGGGAAGCCTGGGATCACGAACAGCATCGCGCCGATGTATGCGGTGTCGTGCCGCAGCGCCACCGGGTCGAAGAGACCGATCAAGCGCAGTGTGCCCACGCAGGCGAGCGCGGCGACGGCCACGCACACGAACGTCACGAAGAACTGGTTGAGACGGTGCGCAAAGAGGCGGCGACGCACCCACTGGCCGAGTCCGGCGCCCACGAACGCGCCGAGCATGTCGTATGGCGCGCCACCGAGCAGGAACACGAAGGCCGCGCACGCGCAGGCGGCGGCGAAACCTGAGAATGCGGGAGAATACAGCGGCTTGCGGCGTTCAATCAGGTCGAGTCGCTGATGCACCTGCCCCACGGTGATCGGCCCGCCGCCCGGCGCATGGTGATGCGTCGGGTGCGCGCCCACGTGGTCGAAGTGTTCGGCGTACTGCTTCTCCGGCGGGCGTTGCGCGCGCGTGCGCATGCGCTCGCGAACGCGCGCTCGCAATCCGCTGGTTTTCTGCGCGCGCTCTTGCGCAGTGTCAGCAGTGCCACCGGCAGCCACACTCTCCGCGCGCAGATTTTCCGCGGAATCCGCCACCGATTCTTCGCTGAGTTCCGCGAAATCCACGGACTCCGCCTCGCGTTCCTGCTGCTGACGCTCGCGCGCAGATTCGCGCTCGAGCTCGCGCTGTTCGCGCCGTTCTTCGCGCAGTCTTTTCGACGTGTCTGCAGACACCTGCGACGCGTCGCGAATCCCCAACGTGTTCGGCTGTATGAGCTGCGAGGAGACTTCGGTGCGGCGGTGATACATGGTGCCGACGCCGAGGTTGACGCTGAACCAGTCGGCGAAATGCTCAAGCAGCCAAATGCGCTCGGTGTTCACGCCGGTGGTCGGCAGATTGACGACTTCGGTGATGCGATCTTTGCCATCGGTGCACGATGCTTGAATATCGGTCAGATTCACGTCGCGCGCACGTGCACGCCGAGCGGATACGCGATGCGGTGCATCATCTCGCGCACGCGGAAGCTTCCGGTGCCCGCGCCAAGATCGAGCATGCCCACGCGCACGATCACGCTCGCTTTGGCGGCGATGCCGGCGTCGGTGATCGGCTTGTTCCAGTCGCGCTCGATATCTTCCATATCGAGCGGAATGGCGTGCGTGTGGTATTTGCGCACGGCAGTCGCTGCCGATTTCAACGATTCCGTTTGTTCGGATTGCGCGGATTGCGTAGTATTCGGCTGCTCAAACTGGTCATTGTGCTGTGGATTGTTGCTCATGCTCACGTGTTCTATTACTACTACCGCCACTATCCGAGCGGCTGCACCGAGCTGTTTCACGCGAGCTTTCGCGAACTGCACGTTGCAAGCACCGCGCGCACATCTCACATCATGGCATTGCGCACAGTTTCGTAACATTGGTGTCTCATGCTCGAGCCTACAATGCAACTGACTTTACCGAATGAGGGCTGTGGGCTCGCAACGATCGGCGACAACAACTACGGAGGAGCCGTAGATGACCGATAGACCGAGCAACCCGACTTTGGAGAAAGGGGTCTGATGACTGAACAAGAGCAACAGATCACGCCTGCGGACGCCACTATTGTGACCTCCGGCCTCGGCACCAAAGGTCCCGAGGAGCGTGAACTTCCCGCAACACTTCAAGAAGACATGGATCTGTGTCTCAACATTCTGCGTGAAGTGCTTTCTGAATACGACGAAAATCTCCTCAAAACGTTCGACACCGTGCGCCAGTATGCCGTCGATGCCAGCGCTGAGCGTTTCTCCGGCGTGCTTTCTGACACGCACCCTGAACGTGACGATTTGGAGATGGCAGTCAAGACGATCGACGCGATGAATCTGCATGACGCCCAGTTGCTCGCTCGCGCATTCACCACCTACTTCCACTTGGCGAATCTGTGCGAAGAGAATTACCGCGTTTCCGTGCTGCATGACCGCGAGGCTGAGGTCGATGACACTCAGGCGATCGATCCGGTGAACGAGATGACCAAGGCGTACCACCAGCTCATCACTGAGATGGGTCCGGCGAAGGCCAAGGAACTGCTTGAACGCCTCGAATTCCACCCGGTGTTCACCGCTCACCCGACCGAGGCTCGCCGCAAGGCAGTCGAAGGCAAGATTCGCCGCATCTCCGACCTGCTCGCCGCACACAAGCTGCTCGGTGGTTCTGATAAGAAGGAGAACAGCCGTCGCCTCTACAGCGAGATCGACGCACTGTTCCGAACGTCGCCGATCGCGTTGAAGAAGCCGACGCCTGTTGAAGAGGCCGACACGATTCTCGACATCTTCGACAACACGTTGTTCCACACGATTCCGATGGTGTATCGCCGCTTCGATGATTGGGTGCTCGGAGACCGCGCCGGCCTTGAACCGCCGGTGTGCCCCGCATTCTTCCACCCTGGCAGCTGGATCGGTTCCGACCGCGACGGCAACCCGAACGTCACCGCCAAGGTGAGCCGTCAGGTGGCACGCAAGTTCAGCGACCACGTGCTGGCCGCACTGGAAGAGGCCACCCGAACCGTCGGCCGCAATATGACCGTCGAGTCCGAAACGACTCCGGCAAGCGACGAACTGCATGCGCTGTGGAATCAGCAGAAGGAAATCAGTGAGCGCTTGACCAGCAAGGCTTCGCTCATCTCCACGAAGGAGCTGCACCGCGCGGTTCTGCTGGTGATGGCCGACCGCCTGCACTACACGATCAAGCGTGACACCGACCTGATGTATCACGACTGCGACGACTTCCTCGCCGACCTGCGCGTGGTGCAGCGCTCGCTCGCCGAAGCTGGCGACAAGCGCGCAGCCTATGGTCCGCTGCAGGACCTGATCTGGCAGACCGAGACCTTCGGCTTCCACATGGTCGAGATGGAGTTCCGCCAGCACTCGGTGGTGCATGCCCGTGCCCTTGACGACATTCGCGAGCATGGTCTGCACGGCGAGCGTGGCCCGCTTCAGCCGATGACGCACGAGGTGCTCGACACCTTCCGCGCGTTGGGTGCCATTCAGAAGCGCAACGGCATCAAGGCCGCACGCCGCTACATCATCTCGTTCACGAAGAGCGCGAAGAACATTCGCGACGTCTACGAGCTCAACCGCCTGGCATTCTCGAACCCCGACGATGCGCCGGTCATCGACGTCATCCCGCTGTTCGAGCAGCTTGAGGATCTCGAGAACTCGGTTTCCGTGCTCGACGAGATGCTGAAGATTCCTGAGGTGCAGGCTCGCTTGAAGCAGACCGGCCGCAAGATGGAAGTCATGCTCGGCTACTCTGATTCCTCGAAGGACGCCGGCCCGACCACGGCAACGCTCGCACTGCATTCCGCACAGGAGCGCATCGCGAAGTGGGCTGACGACAACGACATCGACTTGACGCTGTTCCACGGTCGTGGCGGCGCGGTCGGTCGTGGCGGTGGCCCTGCAAACCGTGCAGTGCTCGCCCAGCCGAAGGATTCTGTCAAGTGCCGCTTCAAGCTGACCGAACAGGGCGAGGTCATCTTCGCCCGCTATGGCAACCCGGTGCTGGCCATTCGCCACGTCGAGTCCGTTGCCGGCGCAACGCTGCTGCAGTCCGCTCCAAGCGTTGAGAAGACGAACACCGACATGACCGAGAAGTACAACCCGATGGCTGAGAAGCTGAGTGAAGTTTCACATGAAACCTTCCTCGACCTGCTCAACTCGGAAGACTTCGCTCCTTGGTTCTCCACCGTCACGCCACTGACCGAGATCGGCCTGCTGCCGATCGGCTCTCGCCCTGCGAAGCGTGGTCTTGGCGCGAAGTCGCTTGACGATCTGCGCACGATTCCGTGGATCTTCTCGTGGGCTCAGGCACGCATCAACCTGGCTGCTTGGTATGGCTTGGGTTCTGCATGCGAAGCCTTCGGCGACTTGAAGACGCTGCGTCAGGCATATGAAGAGTGGCCACTGTTCTCGACGTTCATCGACAACATCGAGATGTCGCTGGCGAAGACCGACGAGCGCATCGCGAAGATGTATCTCGCACTCGGCGATCGTCCGGATCTGAGCCAGAAGGTGCTCGACGAGATGGAGCTCACCCGTCAGTGGGTGCTTCGCATCGTCGGCGACGAGTGGCCGTTGCAGCATCGCCATGTGCTCGGCCAGGCCATCCGCATTCGCTCTCCTTACGTCGACGCGCTGTCGGTCACCCAGGTGCTCGCACTGCGTTCGCTGCGTAAGAAGGTCGACAAGGAAGAGCTCTCCGAGAGCCAGCAGGCAGGATTCATCTACTTGATCCTCTGCACCGTTTCGGGTGTTGCCGCCGGCCTCCAGAACACTGGCTGATCCCTATTCCCCTTATATACGGTGACCGCAGATTGCAATAATCTGCGGGGCTCACCGTTTTCCTTTCTGTAGATAAATTATCTTCTTTTCACAGTTTTTGTGAGTCTCACTGTGCACCTCTCTGCCCACAACTTGTGCGACCAATATATATTGGTCGGTCTGAAGCGCAGGAGGGCAAGCAGAACTACTTAGCGGGTGCGTGCGCGACCTCTGACTCTGGCTTTTCACGCATTTTGTAGACCAAATAGACCACGCCAGTCACCGCCCAGAACACCATGCAGATGTTGTTCACGGTGTCTTGCGAGAGTCCGAACAGCGACCAATTTCTGACTGCGGCTGCCGTGATAATCCAGTCAACCGGCCACACGAAGGCGTAGAAAATAACCGACATCCTCGAATACACGCGTTCGTAATAGACGGCGATGCAGCCCCAGAGTCCCCAAATAATCCAAGCCGCCCACCACCATGCGGAAAGCGGTGTGAAGAAAACAGCCGCTCCCAGCGCTGCGAATATCACGACATACCCGAACACCAATCCCATTGCGCGAGTCATGACCCTCCCCTTTCACTATTCTCAACGATTCCTCTTTGAACCATTGGAATTACTCATATTGTAAGGGTCGCGGGAATGCGCGCATATAGACAACGCGCAGCATGCTGAATCATTATTTTTCAGCATATTTTCGCGGATGCTACTGAGCTATTTTTCTAGCGACCAACATATATTGGCCGCAAAATAGATTGCGTGCCGAATGTCGGTGTGGGCTATCCCGCTTACGAGGAGGCATTACTGAGCATATCCACACATATCAGTGACGGTTTTCCAACGATTTCCGGCGATCGTACTTGCCGAATGCACTCTTAATGTCTCCTCGTAAGCGAGATACCCTGCACCAATGTGTGAAACACAATCGCAGAATAGGCCGCTATATCAGGCGTAGGTGAAGGTGAGAGGGTCATGGCCGGCACGGGTCGGGCCATCGAGAGCGTCGATCTGCGCGTGTTCTTCCGGCGTCAACGCGAAGCCGAACAAGTCGAGGTTCTCGCGCTGGCGTTCAACGTGCACGGATTTCGGGATGATGATCGTGCCGTTCTCGATGTGCCAGCGCAGAATAACCTGCGCCGGAGTCACGCCGTGCGCGCGCGCGATCTCTTCGACCACACCGTTTGCGAGGTCGGCACCGCGTGCCATAGGTGAATACGCCTCCACTGCGATGTTGTGCTCTTTGCAGTAGGCGACCACTCCACGCTGCTGCCATGTGGGGTGCAGTTCGATCTGGTTGACGGCGGGGTATTCGCCGGTCTCCTCGTGCAAACGCTCGAGATGTTCGGGCAGGAAGTTGCAGACGCCCAGCGTGCGCACGCGCCCCTCGGAACGCAGGCGGTCGAACGCCTTCCACGTTTCGCCGCTGCGCCAGTTGAACGGCGTCGGCCAGTGCAGCATATACATGTCTACATAGTCGAGCTGCAGCAGTTCAAGCGAGCGGTCGAACGCGCGCAGTGCGGAATCGTAGCCTTGCTCGGAATCGCGCAGTTTCGTGGTCATCCACAGGCTCTTGCGTTGTTCTCCGGCATTGTATCCACTTTCCGCCAGTGCACGTCCGACGCCCTCTTCGTTGTTGTAGCCGGCAGCACCGTCGATATGCCGGTAGCCCACCTGCAACGCCGATTCCACAACCGGCACAACGCCGTCGTTGTCGATGCGAAGCACACCCAAACCGATTTGCGGAATCTGATTACCGTCACGCAACGTGATCATGGGAACTTCCGGCGTCTGCGCCGTCTGGGTCGTGCTTTCGCTCATCTGAAACCTTTCTCCGAGCATTCTTATGCACCGAACATTGTGCACAACAGTATTGCTTGCATATATTTGCCTGCTTTTGATGCTAGCACCCACGTCACCGGTCACCATCGAAACGCTCGCATCTGCTGACTGCGTTGAGTATTGGGCGGATTGATTATCGATAGTGACCAGCTGGGGTGTGGGATCAGTGGCGGTTCCTGAGTTCATGAACCATGTCGGCGAGGTCGAGTTCACGCTCGAACTCGCGTGGCGTTGTGGAGGCGTCGATCGTGGCGAGCTCGACGCCGGCGATGCGCGCGAAATCCTCCCAGGCTTCGCGACCGACCGATGTGGTCATGCAAGTGTGGTGCGAGCCTCCTGCAAGCAGCCAGCATTCGGCTGAGGTTTCGAGGCTTGGCTCCGGCTTCCACAAGCCACGGGCGCACGGCAGCTTGGCGAGCGAACCAAGCGGTTCCACAACGTCGACGACGTTCATCAGCATGCGGAAGCGCGTGCGCACGTCGGCGAGCGACACGACGACGGCATCGTGCTTTGGTGCGACGGTGAACACCAGACGAACCGGATCCGCCTTGCCGCCGATGCCGAGCGGGTGGATCTCGAGCTTCGGCTTGGCGATGGTGCCAAGCGACGGCGAGACCTCGAGCATGTGCGATCCCATGATCATCTCATTGCCCGGCGTGAAGTTGTAGGAATAGTCTTCCATAAGCGATGCGCCACCGTTCAGGCCGTAGCCCATCACTGCACCGATGCGCACCAGAATCGAGGTCTTCCAGTCGCCTTCCGCTGAGAAGCCCCAACCGTATTCGGAGGGGAAGCGTTGCGGCCCCACGCCCGGCAATTGCGGCAATGCACCGAGGTCTTCGAAGTTGTCGACGCCAGCGGTGCAATCGTTGCTGCGCATCATGTTGACCATCGCAGCCTCTTCGCGTGCGGCGACCACCAGTGAATCGTAGCGTTTGTCGAGCAGTTCGGGAGCCACGTCATATTTCAGCTTGTAGTCTTCAATCAGGTCGTTGACCTGCGAGTCTTTCACCGCGTCATAGGCGGCGACGAGTTCGTTGACCGGCCACGTATTGACCGATGCGCCGAACACGCGTTCCGCCTCGGTTTTGTCGCCTTCGGTGACGGCCACATTGCGCATGTTGTCGCCCCAACGCATCACGTTCATCGTGTTCGACGCCTGCCAGCCGGCGCAGGCGCGTGCCCATGTGCCGATCTTCTTGGCGACTTCCGGGCTGGTGTAGTGGCCGACGACGATTTTGCGCGGAATGCCGAGTCGGGTGACGATGTAGCCGAATTCGCGGTCGCCGTGTGCGGACTGGTTGAGATTCATGAAGTCCATGTCGATGGTCTCCCACGGAATCTCGAAATGATGCTGCGTGTTGAGCTGCAGCAGCGGCTTCCTCAGCGCCTCGAGTCCGCGAATCCACATTTTCGCAGGCGAGAACGTGTGCATCCAAGCGATCACGCCGATGCAGGAATCGTCGGCGGAAGCGTCGACCATGAACCTGCGCACGCCATCCGACGACTTCAGCGTTGGTTTCAGCACGAGTTTGACCGGTATCTCACTGCTCGCGTTGAGCGTGTCGACTATCTCTTTCGACTGTGCCGCCACTTGGCGCAGCGCTTCCTCGCCGTAGAGGTCTTGCGAGCCGACGCCGAACCAGATTTCCTTGCCTTCAAACGGGTTGTCCATTGCCATTGTTGTTCCTTTGCTTCGTTGCTGTCGATTGTTTGTGACTCGCTCAGTGCTGGCCGTACACGTTCTGGTAGCGGTCGTTGAGCTTGTCGATGTCTTCCTGCGGAATCGGAATGATGCTGCCGATCTGGCGTGCCGCCCACATCGTGTGCGCCACTTCTTCGGTCATGGCCGCGGCCTTCACTGCGGCTTCGGCGTCTTTGCCGATCGTGAATGGCCCATGGTTCTGCATCAGCACGGCGGGAGACTTCGGGTATTTCTTCAGCGTCTCCACCACGCCCTCGCCTATCGCCTCGGAGCCGATCAAGCGGAATGGCCCGACCGGCACTTCGCCACCGAATTCGTCGCCCATCATCGTCAATCCGCACGGAATGTTCTGGCCGGTCGACGCCCATGCCGTCGCGTAGGTGGAGTGCGTGTGCACCACGCCATACACGTCGGGCATGTGCCGGTAGATGTATGCGTGCGAAGCGGTGTCAGACGACGGCGCTTCAGCACCATCCACCACGTTGCCGTCGAGATCGCACACGACCATCGAGCTCGGAGTCAAGTATTCGTAGCGCAATCCAGACGGCTTGATCACCATCAGGTCGGCGGTGTGCAAGCGTTGCGACACATTGCCCGCCGTCCACACCACGAGATTCCACTTGATGAGTTGCTGGTGCAGGTTCGCAACCGTTTCGCGCACCTGCTTGACTTCGGCTCGAACTTCGGGGCCGTAGTCCGCCAATGTTGCCATTGCTAGTCCTTTCAACAAAGTTGTGGATATGTGGATTCGCGTATTATTTCGTTCCGCTTATGTGCTCGACGGCACTGTGTTCCACAGGCAGTCCGCGCATGAACCGCTCGAAGAATCGTTGGAATCCCGCCACATCGCGCGGATCCGGCCGTTCGACTGTGGATTGCGCGTCCGCGAACACAGCGGTGTCGAGATAATCAGCGAGCGGAGTGCTCGCGTGATTCAGATAATCCGCCAATACCGCCATGCCCCACGCGCCGCCTTCGGAGGCGGTGGTCATCACGCGAATCGGTGTATTGAATGCTGCGGCGAGTATTTTCTGTGCGACTACCGGCGTTGCGAAGATGCCGCCGTGCCCGACGAGCGAGTCGATCTGCACGCCTTCGTCTTCGGTCATCACGCGCATGCCTATGCTCACCGGGCAGAACGCGCCGAATAATTGCGCGCGCATGAAGTTCGCCAACGAAAGGTTCGCCTCCGGCGCGCGAGTGACGAGCGGGCGTCCTTCCGCAAGTCCGGCGAGAAATTCGCCGGTGCGGAACGGGTAGTTGAGCACTCCCCCGGCGTCATCTTCCGCATCGCTTGAGATGGCGGCGCGGAACAGCCGCCCATATAGTTCGGCGTCGCTGAGCTGCACGCCGTTGAGATTCGCGAATTCGCGGAACATGTTCACCCACGCGTTGAGATCTGACGTGAAGTTGTTCGCATGACTCATGCCCGCCAGGTCTCCAACCGGAGTCGTCACCACGTCGACTTCCGGGCGCAGTTGCGAAAGCTTATGTTCGAGCACGACAGTGGCGAAAATAGACGTGCCAGCCGAAACGTTGCCGGTGCGCGGGCGAACGGAATTCGTGGCGACCATGCCAGTTCCTGCGTCGCCTTCCGGTGGGGCGAACGCGATGCCTGGCTGCAGCGTGCCGCTTGGGTCGAGCAGAGCCACACCCTCTTGTGTCAGTGTGCCTGCGGGCGTGCCGGCGACAAGCGGTGCGGGCAGTAGGTCTTCGAGCTTCCATGGCTGCGCAGCGACTTCGGGGAGCGCATCGAACTGCTCGACAAACGCGCGCTCGTAGGTTTTGGTTTGCGGGTCGATCGGGAACATGCCCGAGGCGTCTCCCACGCCGAGCACTTTGCGGCCGGTGAGCTTCCAATGCACGTAACCTGCGAGCGTGGTGATGAAGCGCACGTTGGGAACATGTGGCTCGTGGTCGAGCACCGCTTGGTAGAGGTGGGCGACCGACCAGCGCTCGGGGATGTTGAATTGGAACAGGTTGGAAAGCCGCTCGTGAGCTTCATGCGTGTTCGTGTTCTGCCAAGTGCGGAACGGTACGAGCAGCTCGCCGCGCTCGTCGAACGCGAGGTAGCCGTGCATCATGGCGGAGACGCCGATCTGCCCGATCGTCGTGAGCTCCACGCCATAATCATGTTTCACATGAAACGCGATGCCCGTGTATACGCTCTGCAGGCCATGCCACACCTCGTCGAGATCGTACGTCCACAAGCCATCGTTCAAATGCGACTGCCATTCGAAATCGCTCGTAGCCAATGCGCGGCAATGTTCATCGACGAGAACCGCTTTGATGCGCGTCGATCCGAATTCAATGCCGAGCGACGTCCTCCCTGCCGCTATAGCCTCCGCGACTGCCGAACTCTGACTGCCCATAGCTCCTCCAGCGTCTTCGCTCAAAATAGTGAGCGCTAACATCTTTGTTATCTAAAATCATGTTAGCGCTCACAATAACGGGAACACGCCGAATTGGATTATTTACTTTGTCAAAGTCACAACAGCCGCAAAATACCGGATACCGCTATCGATCATTCTTTCGCTTGACTCGGCGCAACGGAGAAGATGGCTGCGCTGGCTGAAGTATTGGGAAACGGTTAAGCAACACCCGACGTATTGCTGGGATATAACTGATTGCAACACCAACAGCCAATGTTCCGATTGATACCCATGAAGCGACATCCATGCTCAGCAGCATGAGAATCACGACAATTGCACATGCGAGGATACCGCCTAATTGCTGGTATTTGTTCTGCTCCTCAGTAATCTCAGCGCGTTTAATCGGCAACGCACCAAGGAACACACCAAGAACAAAACAACCTATGCCCACAACAATAGAAACGATAATTTCTACAACAGTCACGAGTAACCTTTCCTATCGGGATTCACGCATCATTGCGCAATACGAAATACTCTCAGTCACCTTACACGACGTTCAATAGGCGTACGTGCACGCAACACGCGCCGGCGCTCCCGTATAGAGGCATTATTCTGCACGACGCCAGCCATCTCGGCAAGCACCTGTTCATACGTGGTTTCATCAGTGGCATGCACTGCACAGATGGAGCCATGCCGCATCACCACAATACGATCGGCAATGGCAAAGACACTGGGAAGATCATGACAGACCATGATGACACTACGGCCCATCGAACGCAAAGACACAATGTAGTCAAGCACTTCTGCAGATTGCGTCACCGACAAAGATGCAGTGGGCTCATCAAGTACGACTACATCCGGCTCGTTGAGCAATGTGCGCGCTATGGCAACTGTTTGACGCTGACCGCCAGACAGGGACGCAATTGACTGGCTCGCGCGCACCGGCACAGACAATGCGCTTAATATCTCGCGCGCCTTAGCATGCATCTGCTCATCATCACGCATCGATAATCCATTGGACAACTCTTTACCAAGGAAGATATTTGCACAAACATCGAGATTTTCGCAAAACTCCGGTTGCTGAAAAGCAGACGCAATTCCTAATTCAGCGGCTTTAGCAATGCCATCAATGCGCAATTCTTTGCCTCGTACGGCAATACGTCCGCTATCAGGTTGTTCAAGTCCCGCGATGATATGCACAAGCGTGGATTTGCCCGCGCCATTGTCACCAACGATAGCCACAATTTGTCTGGTTTTTACCTCCAGATCGACATCACGCAATGCTTCGACGAGGCCATACCGCTTCGTGATGCCCTGAAGCTCAATCAACGTTGACTGCTGGCTCATCTCTCCTCCCTCTGTCCTCTTTTAACTTTTAGATAGCACCTTTAAGCGCGGCTCGCTCAACATGCTCAATAGCTAGAACGCCTGCGCCGAGCGCGCTGTTGACCACCGGACGACGTGCCTCAAGTACTGATATAGGCATCAATGCATCAGGGAACAGCAATCGTTGCAAAGTTTCACGGAATGGGTCTAAGAACACATCTCCAGACTCCGACAGCTCGCCGCCAACAATGACTAGCTCCGGATCAACGGAAATGCAGAGCGTAGACGCCACATTGCCTATACGAACAGCCGCATCAGCAATGACCCTGCGGCATCCAGGATCTCCTTCATTAGCTTTAGATACAAGATCCGCCAAAGTGAGTTCTCCATGCGTCACCGTCAGCAATGATGTCAACCGTTGCTCATCGACAACAGTGTTCAAGCAACCTCGATTGCCGCATCGACAGATAGCACCGAGAGGATCAACCTGAATATGCCCAATCTCCCCAGCTAGGCCAGTGACACCTCGCCGAACCTCACCATGTTCAACAATGCCAGCACCAACACCATCTCCGGCGCTGACATACACAAAATCATCAATACCGACACCGGCGCCGACCCTCGCCTCGCAGAATGCTGCCATATTGGCATCATTCTCGACATGCACAGGTACGGAGAAAACGCCCTCAAGCATTGCCTCGATATCTGTATCTTCCCAACCAGGCAATAACCCTGGAACAGCCAACATGTGCGTCCGAGCATCAACAGGAGCTCCAAGCGCCACGCCGATTGCCAACAACTCACTTGGTTCTGCATCTAGCTGCGCAAGAGATTCGCGAATTAACTGCACAACGACATTAAGCGTGGTATCAGGATGATGATTGACTGCCAAAGGGTAGTGATGATCTACGAAAGGCTCGCGTTTATCATCACACAGAACCACACGCAAACCGCGACGCGTGATATGCACTCCGGCAGCCAGCCCCTCATGGTGCGTAAGCGCGACTAGCTGAGCACGCCTACCATTGCGCACAGTGCTGTGGGTCTCTAGTTGCCCTTCGTCCACCAACTGATGAACCAGTGCCGAGACCGTGGCCGTCGACACACCCATGATCTCAGCAAGTTCAACCTGCGTCATCGCACCGAATCTATGAATGGTCTCCAATAGATTTGCACGATTCGCTTCACGAAGAGAGCTTTGTGAGCCAAGCTTCCTCTTTGAAAGTCGTCCTGCCATACATAACAGCATAAAGCCATACGGCCTACGACTGACACCCACAACGAAAAACGGTCGAAAATAGACAAACACTTTCACATTGAATTCATATATCAAACAAATAACACTCCAAAACGCCGTATTGAGTTTGACAACTTAACACAATGGCGTATGCTAACACTAAACCTCTTGTGAGGTCATGGCAATGAAGCCACATATTCCGTCAAAGGAGATGGGAGCAGAGATGAAACGCATCACAAAGATAGCAGCCCTGATGAGCAGTCTCGCGTTATGCGCATCCATGGGCGCATGCGGATCCACCCGTTCTGGATTCGAGCAGACCTCCGGTGTCCAGAAACTAGAAAAGGGGGCCACAATAGGCATTTCCATGCCAACGAAATCAGAGGAACGTTGGAATAAAGACGGCAACAACCTCAAGAACAAACTTGAAAAAGCCGGCTACAAAGTCGTTCTCAACTATGCAGATGACAAGCCAGCACAGCAGAATGCAGACATCGAAAATATGGTGAATCAAAACGCCAAAATTCTTGTCGTTGCTGCAAAAGATGGCTCAGCGGTGGGCCCAGCAGTCGAAAAAGCCCATGATGCTGGCGCAAAAGTCATCGCCTACGATCGCCTTATCATGAACACCGACGCGGTTGACTACTATGCCACATTCCAACTGGAGCAGGTAGGCAAACTCGAAGCCGAATACCTCGTAGATCAGCTGGGGCTCAACGACGGCGAAAAAGGACCGTTCAACATGGAGCTCTTCACCGGCTCACCCGATGACAACAATGCGAAGTACTTCTTCAAGGGTGCGTGGGACATCCTGCAGCCGTATTTTGCAAAAGGCGTGCTGGTATGCCCATCGAATCATGGTGGTGGAGTGACAAAAGACTTCACAGTTGATGATTGGCAGAAGATTTCGGTGCAGTCTTGGAAAACCGAACAGGCACAAAAGATATGGAATCGATTCTCGATTCCACCTATGCCAGCGGTAAAAACTCGATGCCGTACTCACCCCATATGACGGAATTGCTCAGGGCGTGATCAACGCCATTGAATCGAAGCGTCCAGATATGAAACCAGGCACCGAATCTTGGCCTCCAATCACAGGCCAAGACGCTATGGAAATCGCAGTTTCAAATATTGCCGCGGGCAAGCAGGGCGAAACAGTGTTCAAAAATGTCAATGAACTTGCTGACGCCGTTTATGACATGATCATCGAGATCGCCGAAGGCAAGGAAGTCACTGGCATCAACGGTAAATTCAATAACAACAACATCGATGTTCCATCGAAGCTGCTTGACCCACAGAATATCACCATTGAGAATCTCAACGATCTTGTGAAAGCCAACTATCTGACGCAAGAGCGCTTTGACAAACTCACGAAGGGCGAAGACGTCCGCTGACAGTCTTTGAAAGGAGCATGTCATGTCAAATAATGACACGATTTTGACGATGAACAATATCGTCAAAACCTTCGGTCCGGTCAAAGCATTGTCGGGCGTAGATCTCAATGTCGAACGCGGCGAAATCCACGCGATCTGTGGGGAAAACGGCGCGGGAAAGTCCACATTAATGAATGTGCTGTCAGGGGTATACCCCTACGGCTCCTACTCTGGAACCATCACTTTTGAAGGAAAGGAATGCAAATACCGCACCATTAATGATTCAGAAGCCGATGGCATCGTCATCATTCATCAGGAACTCGCCCTCAGCCCATTTCTGTCGATCGCAGAAAACATCTTTATCGGCAATGAGCAAGCTAAAGGCGGTGTGATCAACTGGGATGAGACACGAGCCAAAGCTGCACAGCTGCTGAAAAGAGTAGGTCTGCCAGAGAATCCAGATACTAAAATCATGGATATCGGAGTTGGCAAGCAGCAACTGGTTGAAATCGCCAAAGCATTGTCAAAAATGTTAAGCTGCTAATCCTTGATGAACCAACAGCTGCGTTGAACGATGAGGACTCAGCACATCTACTCAATCTGGTTCGTGAACTGCGTGATGAGCAAGGGGTAACGAGCATCATCATCAGCCACAAACTCAATGAGATCGCAGAGATCGCAGACAATGTGACAATCATCCGAGATGGTGCCACCGTCGGCGAAATGTTCATCACCCCAGAAACACCTCTTGATCAGGATGAACTGATCCGCAAGATGGTAGGTCGTTCGCTGACGAACCTCTATCCCGATCATGAGTCCAACAAGCCAGGTGACGAATACCTCCGCATTGAAGACTGGACAGTGCACCATCCACTCGATCAAAGCCGCGTCATTGTCGATCACGCCAACATAGCTGCACGCTCTGGCGAGATCGTTGGACTAGCAGGTTTGATGGGTGCCGGACGCACTGAACTCGCGATGAGTATTTTCGGCAAGTCATATGGTTCGCATATCTCCGGCAAAGTATTTGTTAAAGGCAAAGAGGTGAGCTTGCCGAACGTGCAGGCAGCTATCGATGCCGGTCTTGCTTACGCCACCGAAGATCGCAAAGTGTATGGCCTCAATCTACTGCAAAACATCCGAGAGAATGCTTCTATGGCATCTCTTGAAAAGATGAGTGTCCACGGTGTGATGAACGACAACATAGAGCGCAAAGAAGTGGAAGAATACCGCAAAGACTTTCACATCAAATGCAACAGCATCGATGTTAATGTCGGCACGCTTTCAGGTGGCAACCAGCAAAAGGTAGTTCTCGCAAAATGGGTGATCTCCGATCCGGATATTCTCATTCTCGATGAGCCAACGCGAGGAATTGACGTAGGCGCCAAATATGAAATCTACGAGATCATTAACAAGCTCGCGGACGAGGGCAAAGCCATCATCGTCATCTCCTCGGAGTTGCCGGAACTCATCGGCATCTGCGATCGCATTTACACAGTCAGTCAGGGAGTCGTCACAGACAATGTCGCCAAGAACGGCTTCACACAGGAATATCTCATGAAGGGCATGACTAAAGAGAAGGAGGTGGTTGCACGATGAGCACTGCTAATGCAACCCCAGTAAAGAAGAACAAGAACACAGGTGTTCTTGAAACATTGGCCAATAACTCGAAGCAATACGGCATCGTCGGCGCACTCGTCGTGATCGTTCTTGTCTTTGAATTCCTCACCAAAGGCGTACTGCTCAAGCCAAACAGCTTCGTCTCTCTGATTCAGCAGAACGCTTATGTGATCATCCTCGCCATCGGCATGGTCATGGTCATCATTGCCACACACATCGATCTGTCTGTAGGTTCGATTGTCGCCTTCGTCGGTGGTATCTGCGCAATTTTGATGGAACGACAAGGCGTCAATTGGATGCTTGCCATTCTCATCTCTCTTGTTGTCGGCCTGATCATTGGCTGCTGGCAAGGTTTCTGGGTCGCTTATGTCGGAATCCCCGGCTTTATCACCACATTAGCTGGCATGCTGATCTTCCGCGGTCTCGCCACTGTTATCGTCGGCGAATCTGTGCCAATCACTTCGCCGCAATTCCGTGGCATTGCACGTAATTATCTGCCGAATATTCTTGGCTGGTGGGGACCATTCGATGGACTAACTATAGTCGTTGGCATCATTTGCATCGCCCTGTTTGCATGGAGTCAGCTTCGCCGCCGCGCTAAGGTAGCCAAGGCAGGACTCTCGCCTGAGCCAATGGCAATAACCGTCACAAAGATCGTCGTTGCTGCACTGCTCATCGGATTCGTCACCTATCTGCTGGCGCTATCTGGCAACGCCGATCAAGGCGGCATCCCGATTATGCTCGTCATTCTGGCAGTTCTCGTGCTTATCTACAACTTCATTCTGACCAAGACTGTGTTCGGACGCCACGTGTATGCAGTTGGCGGTAACCGCAAGGCTGCAATCCTCTCCGGCATCAATACCAAACGGGTCGATTTCACACTCTTTGTGCACATGGGCTTCCTGTCCGCCGTGGCAGCTATCTGCGTCTTGTCTCGTCTCTCTTCTGCAACCGCACAAGCTGGCATGGAATTCGAAATGGACGCCATCGCATCTTGCTTCATCGGCGGCACTGCAGTCACCGGCGGCATCGGCACTATCCCAGGAGCTGTGGTCGGCGCACTCGTCATGGGTGTGATCAATCAGGGCCTGTCGATCATGGGCGTTGATACCGCAGTGGTCAAGACCATCAAAGGCCTTGTGCTTCTCGGAGCCGTTGCAGTAGACATTCTCACTAAGCGCAAGAAGGGCTGAAAGCCTGACACCTACTCACACGAAAGGCATTGTCATGAAACTCAATTCACAAGCACGAGCGCGAATGTACGCACTCACCTCGGTCGCCTGCGCTATCTGGCTCGTGCAAACATGCGTAGAAGCAAATGCCAATGGAGACCTGCTCAGTTGGTCAAACATCATCTTTGCTCTCTGTCTGACCATTGTGACCGTGTATTGCGCAGTCAATGCCGTTCGTGGGTGGGTGGTTACCGACAAGCATGCACATAATGAAACATCGTCTGAATCATCAGTCGACGAATCATAATGAGCAAATGCTGAATAACCAATAATCGTAAATCCTCAAACTACATCAGCCGAGGCCGCGCGCAGATAAATCTATCTGCGCGCGGCCTCGCGCACCGATTGGCGCACGATCACGTCAGCCGGCGCGAGCCCAACGCCGTGCCGCGACATCGTGTAGCCCGGCTCGTCGCCTTCGCCGAGCAGATACAGCAGCTCACGCATCGCCATCGTCCCCAAGTCATCGAAATCCTGGCGAACAGTAGTTAGCGGCGGGAACAAATTGCTCATGCCGGGCATGTCGTCGAATCCGGTCACACTCACGTCTTGCGGTACGTGCACGCCATGCTCAAGCAGCGCGCGGATCACGCCAATCGCCATCTGATCGTTCGAGCACACTACGCAAGTCGGCAGTCTGCCGCCGTTCGAGCCAATATTTTCGAGAATATGATTCATGCGCTGGTACGCTTCGCCCGACTCCCACACGCTGCATTGCACAGTGATCGAGTTCACGCCATACTGCGTGCACAGTTTATTCCAAGCGAGCAGTCGAGTCGCGGCGTCGCGCCACTGCGTCGGGCCTGCGAACAGCAACACGTTGCGGTGGCCGAATTTGTCGATGAGGCGCATAATCCCCTCCATACCGCCCCACTGATCAACGCCGACGAGCGACACTTTGCGCCGCTGCTCGGCACCGAGTAAGCGCATGCCCTCCTGAATGCTCATCTTGCCGTGTGTGGAAGTCACCAGCACGCGCGGCTGCGTCACTTTCGCACGGCACGCGGACTGCAACATCACGTCGGTCGGTGTCAAAAAATATAGCCGTCGACGCCCTGCTGCCCGAACATGTCGCATAGATTATCGAACTCCTCCTGCGAGCAGAGCGCCTCGTGCACCATCGCCACCGACACGAACATGCCGTGTTCGCGAGCCATCGTCTCGATAGCAGCCAGCGAACTCACCGGCCCATAGAAGCGTTGCCCGCCCGCGATCACGCCGATCGTGCGCGTGGTGCGCGAAGCGAGCGCGCGCGCCGAGTTACTCGGTCTATAACCGAGCTCGTCAATTGCCTGCTCGACTTTCGCGCGCGTGGCTTGAGCAACGTTCGGAGAATGATTGATCACACGCGAAACCGTCTGGTGACTCACCCCCGCACGTTTCGCCACCTCGAAAATCGACGGGCGTTTCGCAGTTTTTCGGGTGCTCATCACTCCTCCTATCGCTCAGCTCGCGCCGCGTTCACGCGCGCGCGTTCTCTTCTATGCGCGAATATCAAACGCGTATTCTAAAAGAAGTATCACACAGGCAGCAATATTTCGCCGACGCACATTCGCGATACGGTGCGAAACGGTGAATTATCAAGGATTGTAAGGAGTGGCTATGAGCGAAGAAACTACTGCAAACAGCACGTGGAGCCGCATGCTCGCAGGCAACCGCCGGTTCGCGGAGGGCAAGGAGGAGCATCCGTGGCAAGACAAAGAAACGCGCGAATCTCTTATTGACCGGCAGAATCCGGATGCCGCGGTGCTGAGCTGCTCTGATTCGCGTGTGCCACCGGAGATCATCTTCGACGCGGGCCTTGGCGACATGTTCACTGTGCGCACCGCCGGCCAGATGATCGACAAGTCCGTGCTGCAATCTCTTGAATACGCAGTGAGCGGGTTGCATGTGAGCCTGCTCGTCGTGCTCGGGCATCAGCATTGCGGCGCTGTCGTGCACGCCGAGCACGATCTCGACGAACTTGTCGAGCACCTGACGAATGAGATTACGAACACGCGCACCAAAGAAGAGATTATGGAAGATCTCGATCAGGTGATCGAATCCTCTTCGAACGAGTTCCTGAAGAACGTCGGCATCTCCGTGTGGCAGGCGCGCATGGCTGGCTTGGAGGACTGCGACGACTACGAGCAGGTGCATATTGCGCACACTATCGAGCAGCTCGTCACCAGCTCCGAGATTATTCGCGACGCCGTGGCACACGAAAAGCTGATGATTGTGGGCGCGCGCTACCGCCTCGACACCGGACTGGTGGAAGTGCTCAGCTTCTGAGCACTCCTGAGTGCTTCTGAGCATAAGCATGCTGCCGCGCGTGCCGATCATCGGTTGCTTCGTGCGCGCGCAGCAGCAATGTGCTGTTGAGTGTGCGCCAGCGAGCTCTCCCGCGTGCACGCAACAGTTTCGTTCTGTTAGATGCACACCAGCGAGCTCCTTCGCGCACTCTCAGCAGCATCGTTCTGTTAGATGCACGCCGGCAAACCTCCCCGTGTGCTTCCAACAGCAACATCCTGTTAAGTGCACGCCAGAATGATCCTTCGCGCACACCCAGCAGAACTACGCTGTTCAACGCACGCCAGCAAACTTCTTCATGCACATCTAACAGGATCATTCTGCTAGATGCACGCCAACGCGCGCCTACGCGCACGCTGAGCATAATCATCCTGCTAAGTGTGCGCCAGCGTACTGCCACGCGCACACGCAACAGGAACGTTCTGCTCAGTGCACGCCAGCGGGCTTCTCCGCGCACTCCCCACAGCGCCATCCTGCTAAATGCACGTCAAGATAATCCCTCATGCACTCCCAACAGCACTCACCTGCGAAGTGCACGCCAGCGGGCTCCTTCGCGCACTCCCAACAGGAACATACCGCTCAATGCACGCCAGCCGATCATCTCGCGCACTCTCAGCAGCATCATTCTGTTAGATGCACGCCGACGTGCGCCTACATGCACATCGAACATAATCATCCTGTTGAAAGCACACCAGCAAACTCCCCCACGTGCATGCAACAGTTTCGTTCTGCTAAAGGCACGCTAACAGCCTTCTTTGCGTGCACTCCGCAGCAATAATCTGCTGAGTGCACGCAAATGAGCTATGCCCGCCTCACGTTGGCGAGCATGTACTTTATAATGATGATGCTATGTCACTTGGTTTGAACATTCTGCTGATTTTCGTCTTTCTTCTGCTCGGCTCTGTGTTTGCCGGCACCGAGCTCGCGCTGGTTTCGCTGCGCGGTTCGCAAATCGATCAGATGGAACAGGAGGATGCTCGCGGCGCGCGCGTAGCGAAGATCGCGCGCGATCCAAACACGTTCCTGTCTACCGTGCAGATCGGCGTCACGCTCTCCGGCTTCCTCTCCGCTTCGTTCGGCGAATCGTCAATTTCGCCGTTCATCGTGCCGGTTGTGGAGAGCTGGGGCGTGCCAAGTAACGTTGCCGCGCCGCTCACCACGATTGTGCTCACGCTGATTATTTCGTATTGCTCGATTGTGATCTCCGAAATGGTGCCTAAGCGCATCGCGATGCAGCGCAACGAGCAGATCGCACGCGCAGTGGTGCCGGCGATCAGCGCGTTCGCCACGATTTGCAAACCGATTATTTGGCTTATTGGCAAGAACACGAACGGCATTGTGCGCTTGCTTGGCTTCGACCCGAATGAAACTGAATCCGAGGTGTCTGACGAAGAGCTGCGCGTGCTCGTCAGCTCGAACACGAACCTGACGAAGGATGAGCGCACGATTCTCGATGATGTGTTCGACGCTTCCGAGACCATCGTGGCTGAAGTGATGCGACCACGCGCAGACGTGGTGTTCCTCGACGGGTCGATGCCGTTGAAGGAAGCGGCGGAGCAAGTGCGCGAAATGCCATATTCTCGCTACCCCGTTATCGGCAAGTCGTTCGATGACGTGCTCGGATTCATTCACGTGCGTGACTTGCTCGACGTGCGCGATCCGAATGCGAAAACCGTTGCAGACGTGACTCGCGAGGGCATTTCGCTTCCTGGCACATCGAAGCTGCTGCCGAGCTTGTCGCTGCTACGCAAGCGCAGCATTCATCTGGCCGTGGTGATCGACGAATACGGTGGCACTGATGGCATTGTGACGCTTGAAGACATGACCGAGGAACTCGTCGGCGATATTCGTGACGAATACGATTTGCCTGAAGACACCCCGAAGAAGGATTTGCCGACTGACGTGTTCGTGAATGGCGTGGCTACGATCGACGGTGGCATGACCATCGAGGATTTCGCCGATTTGACTGGCATAGAGCTTGAAGATGGGCCTTACGAGACAGTCGCCGGCTACTTCCTCGCTCACTCCGGAAAGATGGGCGAAGTGGGCGATCGTCTGGTGATCGACAATGCCTACACAATGACAATCACGAAGGTGGATGGCCGTCGCATCGAGACAATCGAAGTACGCAAGCAGTCCCCTGAAGACGCCGCCGCTGCTGAAGATTCCGACTCTGCTGACTCTTCGGATTCCTCCAACTGATCCCTCCACCCCCAGTTTGCTGGTGGAGATATAAAACCTCACAACCTTCGAGTAGCCTCCTCACAAGAACGTTGAAAATAGCCATTTTTCAGATCGGCATACTCGAGCCTTTGGCAGTTTTGTATCCCCGCCAGCAAAATAAGCGAACGAGATAGAGATCACATTAGGCTTTCAGCTCATGGAAGCTCCGTTTGCGCGCGCCTTCTCATAAGCTCGAACTACATACCAATCTTGGGAAAGGATTGACATCATGGCACTTTCATTCATTGTTCCAGGTCTCGACGAAGCAACCTCCGAAAAGGTGATCGGCATTCTGCAGGAACGTCTGAGCCAAGAGCAGGAAGCCGCGCTCGTTCTGAAGCACGCGCACTGGAACGTTGCAGGCCCGAACTTCATCGCCGTGCACGAGATGCTCGACCCGCAGGTTGACGAAGTGCTCGCGATGGCCGACGAAACCGCAGAGCGTATCGCCGCTCTCGGTGGTTCGCCAAGCGGCCGCCCAGACGACATCGTGCGCTACCGCACTTGGACGAAGTTCGAGATGGAAGGTCGTCAGGACACCCTCGACTATCTGCGCGCACTCGACAAGTATTATGACGCGTTCATCGTCGCAGACCGCAAGGCCGTCGCTGAACTCGACGATCTCGATTTCGTCAGCTCGAATATCATTCAGGATCATGTGCAGAAGCTCGAGCAGTTCCAGTGGTTCATGCGCTCGTTCCTGGTTGACTGATTTGTGAGCAATATCAAGTAACTGAAGTCAACGCATTATTAGTTATGCGGGCTCCCCGGCAACTACTGCGTGCTGGGGAGCCCACATATTTTGCGCGATAATCGCTGTTTTTCAAATAACACGGATTCCCACCAAACTTTCAGGTTGTGCCATGAGTTCGCCAAGCATCGTGGGGTTAACTATAAATCAACAGCTGAAAAGCTGAACTTCTTTCTTCTCTTCTCTCTTCCCCGGTATTTCCCCACCGGGGTTCTCTTTTCTGCCATGCTTCGCATAATTCGCCACGCCAACGTGCATCACCCAATAATATTTTTCCCGAAAGAGCTAGAATATAGAGACATGTGCAACGGCGCACATTGGGGAATCAAGGAGTTTTACTATGGTCAACAATACTGAGAGCAAGCACAGAAGCACCCGTGCTATCGGCGTCGTGATCGCTGTGGTGATTGCGGTAGCTGTGATCGTGGGTGCACTGGCGTGGAACGGTTCTAATCGTTACACTCCGCAAGCCGCGCAAGAGCAGACGCAGACAGTTCCGGCGACGGAATCCAAGGAACTGAAAGAGTCGCGCGCCGCGCTTGAGAAGAAGCTCGCGGAAGCGCAGAAAGTGTATGACGCGAACTACAGCAAAGTGGTCGATCCGGAAACATGCGGCAAACTCGGTGCTCTGATCGATGGCACCGAAGGGTTGCTGGAAGCCCAGCCGGCGCTCGCGGAGAACTTCAAGACTCGCGCAACCGAGCTTGATACCGCGATGAAGGCCATGCAGGAGGCAGCAAAGGAAGATCCGCAGGTTGCATACACTCGCTTGGTGAACGAGACGAAGGCTCGTGAGGCCGAAGCGGACGAGATGCAGGCTCAGGCGGACAAGATCAACGCTGAAATAGATCGCAATACCCGTAAGGAGTATGAGCGTCAGCAAGCGGAGATGGAGAAGCAGGCTGAGGAGATGCTACAGAGCACGGATCAGCTTTCGTAGCGAACTCAACGCACGGTGCGAACGCCTAGCTTATGCGGTTTGCTTGCGGGTCAAACGCACGGTCACTTTGTGAGTGAGCGTTTGGAGCGCGGAGACGAGGTAGGCGGCGGCGAGCACGATAATCAGATCGAGCGGCGGGAAGCACAGGGCGAGTACGGCTGTGGCGAGTAACGGTTTGCGAGTCCATGCGGAGACGAGCGATGCAGTGGTCACGCAGACGACGAGGATCGGATCCACACCGAACCACAAAGCCAGCGCATAGCCCAAGCACACGCCGCAGAAGATGGTTGGGAAGAATTCGCCGCCTACCCAGTCTGCTGCTACACACAGCTTGGTCAGGAACAGTTTGAGCACCACCAGCAGCACGAGCATGATCGGCGCCCAGCTGGTCCACTCGTGCATCATGTCTTCCGTACCAGTCTGACCGGAGAACAGCACGCCTGGCATGAAGCAGGCGACGGCGCCCAGTGCGATGCCGCAGATGATCGCGCGTGGCAGCGGATCTGGTCCGACGTGTGCCATGAGCTTCTTCGACCATGCGTTGAACAGGTCGCCCATCGCCGCGCATGCCCAGCCAACGAACAGCGCAAGCACTGCCACGGCGATTGAGGTGCCGGAAAGCGAGCTGAAGTCCAGAGTGTCGAAGCGTGCGATGGCGGCGAAATGACCGAGGATGCGTACGACCAACGCGCATCCACCGGCGAAGCCAAGGCCGGCGATAGCCCACACAATCGTCCTCAGTAAGCGTGGATGCGGGATGTCGTAGGTTTCGGAGATCTTGCTCTCGTGACCGCCACTCGAGGAAGTCTGTGCGGAAGTGGTGGGGTCAGTGGGATCTTTAGCGTCCTTAGATGCAGTGTTAGCTGTCGAGCCGCCGGTCGTAGCGGAAGCGTCAGCCGTGGCAGTGGAGTCATCGGAGGAGGCGAGCAGTGCGGTGAACGCGGCTGTTACAGGATGCTTCGGTTTCGACAGCGCTCCCCTGCCAGCTCTGCGCACGGAGTTCGAGAGCCCTGATAATCCAGCAGCAGCGAAGCCGGAGATGCCGGCTTCTGGGCCGACTGCGCCGCCAAACGCGATAGGAAGGATGAATAATATGAGCGACTCACCCCAGTTGGGAACGCGGTATCCGCCATCTCTTTTGTAGTCCGCGATCACCTCGCCCATCGTGTCGAGCGTGTAGCCGCATTTGCGGGTCCAGAGTCCGATGGCGACGCCGCCAATCAAGCACAGAATAAGCGGAGCCACCATGTGAAGAGGGCCGGAAGCGTCGAAGAAGAACTTCTCCCAGATGTGCTCCTGCAGGAGGTCGGCAATGCCCAGAACGCCCATCGTGCCGAAACCAACCACTACGCCGAGCACGGCGGCGAGCAACACCACCAGCAGTATCGTGACCGCGAGGTTCGAGGCCGGAATCGCGCGGCGCTCTGCGTTCGCAGGTGTAGAGTCTTTCTTCACAGGTGCAGCCCTCCTCGTTCGGCGATGCGGTTCGGTGCTATGCGCGCCGCCGCTCACAGGTGTCGATTTGCTTGCTCGTAGGTGGCTTATGTGCGTTTACACGCCCACACGCAAGCGAAGCCGAACACGCTCAAAAGCTTTACTTTCCAACGATTGTAGACTATAGCCCATGAGCATCACACAGCTTTGCCGCACACCAGCGAAGAGCGAAATGTGCATCAGCGGGCACTGGGTTGACTAGCTGCGGAAAGAGCACGAGCAAACTTCGTGTTTGCAGGCGAATATATGAAGACGTACAGAAGAAAGGGGCGAGCATGCTGGAAACGGAGAGATTGCTGCTCACGAACTGGGATGAGCGTGATGCGTCCGAGTTTTGCGAATCACGCGGAATCCCAATATTTTGCCGGCGACCGGCTGCCCTGTAATAACCAGTCTTGAAGAAGCGCAGCGAGCACTGTGCGATGAGTATTGTGCGGCGGAGAATTACAAAATACTCCTCAAAAATGCTGGTGTGAATGGTGACGGCTCTAGCGATGCCGAGCGTGGGAAATCTGAGATAATCATTGGAAATATTGGCCTGCGCTTTGGTGAGGACGCGTGTTCGGAGAGTACGAGCGAGCCTGAGGTGGGATTCTGGCTGGATGAGCAGTTTCAGGGGCGCGGGTATGCGAGCGAGGCGCTGGCGGAGGTGTTGCGGCATGCGCAAGAAGATCTGCATTGCCCTGCCGTGTGGGGTTGCCATTATGAGGGGAACGAGAAGTCGGCGCGGGTGCTGGAGCGCGCGGGATTTGTGCGAGTGCGGGTGAATCCGCGCGGAGATACGCGGCTCGGGTACACGTTGCCGGAGGTCGAGATGAAGCGGGAGTTTTGAGTTCTCGATGATCTCAGTGAGCCACTAGCGCGTACATTGAAAACCCGTGCAGTGTTGCCTGCACGGGTTGAATACAAAGGCTTACTAATAGTGCGGTACGGTCTCACAGAGTTTTGTAGCGCAGCCAGACGGCGCCGCTTTCGGAAGAGGGCTCGCACGAAATGAGCTTCAGGTGTGTGACGGGAGCGTTCGGGGCGAGACCGTCGAAGACGCCGGGCATACCTTCGCGTCCGTCGATGCCGGGACCGATCACCACGCTGATCTCGTCGAGTAAGCCAGCTTTGAGGAAGCCGCCGTTGATGTGTGCGCCGCCGACGACTGCCATGCGTTCGACGCCGAAGTCGGTGGCGAGAATGCTGCACACCTGCGCGAGATCGATGGAATCAGTGCCTGCGGCAATCCAAGCAATGCCCTTGCTGTCGAGATAGTCGGCGTATGCCTGCGGCGCCTGCCCGCTCATGGCGATCAGGAGGTGGCGATCCCCTGAGTGCGCGCCGTTCCACAGCAGAGTGCCATGCGTATCCATGATCACTTCGTATGCGCCACCGTTTTCTGCAGCATTCGCAGGCACTGCGGAGTGGCACGGGTGACCGATCGGAGTCTTGTCGCCGTCGAATACGCCGGATGCCATTTCGTCTTGCGCGGTCACGCGGCCGCTCACGCGAGTGGGTGCGTCGAGCGCGGCGAGTGAGTCGTAATAGACGTCGTTGCCGGCGAGCTGCGCGGTCATGCCGCAGTCGATGCGGCCGTCGACTGATGACATCATGTGGCAGATTATGTAGGGTCTTGGCATCGTGAGTCCTTTTCTAGAAAGTGCTTATGTCGGTTTCTGGGAATCATTGTAAGATCCACACAATTACTTAGACATAAGTATGACGCGAAAAGATCGGCGCTGTTCAACCTCAACAATAAGTACAGAGATGCGTTCTGATAATCATCAAAACTTACTAGTTCCCGAACGGAACATAGGGACCATCAGAACGCAACCGTCAATCTGCAACACTGTAATATTGAACCGTCGGTTTAATCTGCTGAGCATCGCACTGGCTATAGGCCTCAAAGCGCACTTTCTCACCAGGAGCCCAAGAATTTACATTGGCATATGCTTCTTGCTTCACACCATCTTTGTCATACAGGTTCAAGACCACAGAAACATTCTCAAATGAATACTCTGTAGTATTCTCAACTATCGCAGTGTAAGTGTAATTGTCATAGCCTTCATCATTCTTCTTAAATTCAGCAGACGAAATCAGCTTGTTGATCGCTTCTTTCTCCTCTTTTTCTTTCGCCGCAGAAGTACCATTAGCAACTAGATCTTTAAGCGTGTTCTCATATTGCGCGCTTACCTTCAGACCATAATCATCTACAAAAGTTTTGAGAATCTGTGTTCTCTTGTCATAAACTTCTGTCCATTTTCTACATACTCAGTGGACTCATAGGAGTATTTGTCAATCACGCCAAGGGACTCTTCAAGAACATTAATGTAACCAATAACCTGTTCCTGCAGTTTCGAATTTTCGTACTGACGATCTTTTAAAGGCTTATCAGTATTCAACTCCGTGTTAACTGCTTCGCGCACTGTTTTCGCACCAGAATTATCATCAGAATCTTGTTGATCAACTATCGCAAAGCGTTTTTCCAACCCTTGGGAAATGACAGACATCGCCTCATCATCCGCATAGTCAGGACCAGATTCTTTCTGACCAGAACACGCAGCAAAAGTAACAATTAAACCAAAACAAGTCAATATAACAAAGATTTTACTCATTATTGATTTTCTCATCTGCACTCCTTATTTTTCTCTACTCTTCAACAGCGCAACATAGGTGCAATAGATATTTAAGATTTGCTATCAACCTATATTTTTAACGCTGATTGTGAATTATCATAACGAATTCCACACAATGTTTAAACAAAGTACGATTATTTGAACACAACATGCACTTTCATGCATTGATAAGACATTGCAATTAATGAGATGAATCGATCTTTTGCATCCTGAATTTTTATTAGGACCACAATGCGACTACATAGGTAGACAATATCAAGAATATTCGCATCAGAAAACGACTGAGCATAAGCTGCACACAGGTGAAAAGCTGCTCTGCTTTCCTATAGGCTCATTGTTATGCTGTTGCTTACAGATCCCCTGTGAAACGGGATCTCCAGATCGCCGGGGTGCTCCCTCGGCATTTTCTTCAGCACGACTGTTTGCCACGTGAATAGTGCTGCGGAGCCGACAACAAGCGACATCCAATTGCCAGCTCCGCGCGACGGTGAGATCGAACTTCACCCTTCAATAATCAGTAAGTAGAAAGTATGGTGATGAGATTTGGATTGGGAGCTGGGGTCTGTACCATGACGCCCAATTTGGGGTCTTTTCCATAGTGAGCAACGATAAGATTCAATAATTCGTCTGTCTGCTCTTGCGTCACGGTATTAGCATGGAATGTGACAGAAACCACTTTGACTGGTTTTGATTCAGAGTCTTCTTCGTTGGAATCCAACACGAGTGTGGCTGGAGTAGATTCGATAATTGCATCAGCAATGGATTCCATCGACGCATTGGCATCATAAGGCAGGAATTCGGCATTCAGGATGAAATCTTGCGACATGCAGGTAATGTAGGGATCATTGGAGTCATCGTAATTGTCGTCGTCTTCCCACTCTGATCTGGCTTCCCATACTGCCTCGTCAATAGCGTCGATTTTCTCTTGGTCCGCCTCCGCAGGAGGCGTCATTCCTTGAATGAGTGCAAGCTCTTGCGCAGTAATAAGATTGAGTCCCTTCATGATCATCACTCCATACTCGTATTTTTAAACAAAATATATGGGTTAGTCTATATCGTTGCTTGTTGCGACGCGCTCTATGAGAACCAATGACATGCATGCACCTGCATGCCGTAATACTTATATTTTTACGACTGCTTTCGGCGCGTACAATACAACTACACCGATAATGAAGGCAGGATCGACGATGGCAACTGGCGTACTTTATGTGATGTCTTCTGCAGTAAAAGGACTTATAAAGATAGGCAAGACCGAAACCAGAAATTTCCCCGAACGCATGCGTAAATTGGAGACTGACGGCTATCGCAATGTCACGAGCTTCAAACGTCGATTTGCGATTGAAGTTGAAGACTACGATGAGAAAGAGCGAATGCTCGATGAAATCTTCTCTAAGGCACGCGTCAGCGAATCCGAGTTATTCGCACTCGATATAGATCTGGCAGTCAAACTACTCTCGTCGTTCGAAGGACGACAGATCTACCCAGAAGCAGAGCCCAAGGAACAGGTGTTTGCCGAAGCGACCAAACAGCACCACGAGCACACCGATGTGCTGAAAATTCCTAACGGCACGTATTACCTTGTCAGGAAGAAGCCGCCACTTCATGTTCAGATGATCGTAGAGGATGGTGAGCTGACCATTCCAGCCGGACAACGTGTATCAACAACTGAAGGAGCCAGCATAGATCCACACACCCGAATCGGTGCGCAACGGCGGGAATGTGTCGACCAAGCCGGCGTAGTGATCAAGGACATGCATTTTGACACACCATCTGCCGCTGGAGTCTTTGCAATCGGACGGGCATGCAACGGCTGGAAAGAGTGGAAGACGGAAGATGGACGTGTGATTGGCAGTTTTCGATGAGATGATACTTGCAATTACCCTTATCCCTTCCACCACCAAGCATCTTGTCCTTGGGTTACTCGTCCACCTCCGGATCGGTAATGAAAATCAGCTCCCTTCGCACGTAACCCATTCATAAACTCTTTCAATTCTTCATAACCACCAATAACCCAAAGACTGCCACCCTTATCTCGATAATCAAAATATGGTATATGTGCTTTTCAATCATTGCAACGATCGGATCGTTTGTCTCCTCGTTTGCGATAGAAATCACACCTTTTACCGTACGGAATGGGGAACCACTGCAATAATGGTAAATTGTTTTGCATTGAGCGAATATTCATCAACAAGCTCATCTATAAGTTGTTTTGATCTATCGCCCCGCCATAAGCTTGAATTTTGTCATATATCACTTGGCGAATAGAGACATATGGTTTCATATCCCATTCACGTAGGCCCCAATCATCTTTATTGACTCGTACAGTTTCAGGATTTGCAGATAGCATATTGCTTACATTTACAATATTTGTACCCAATTGAATGGCAGCAGCTATTTCCTCCGCACTCATAGGCTTATGCTCAATTGAGAGAATGGCCATAGACATACGCGTTTTCGTTGGCTGCAAAATCACATGGCCTTTATAGAAGGCGGCAGCGGAATACTGCAACCAATTTTTAGTAATTTCTATAGAGCCTTCCTTATTTTTATCACGAAAACATATTTTGCGAGGCTATCCTCGGGCAGCACACCATATTTATTAGCAAACCGCTCAAGTGAATTGTCAAAGAAAGTTTGCGCATCTTTAATTGTTGGCGCTGCGACCCATCCATCTTTAATTTCCAATTGAATCTGATGGTTATACTGAGACAAGATAATGTTAGCCAGGGGAGCATTCAGCCCAGGCAATACGTCATTGAGTTCTGGGAAGCGCAGAGTTGCTTGTTCACAGGTCAAGAAAGGTATACCCTGATCAAAAAGATTGGTGAGTTTTGACCAGATTTTAAATCTTTTGAATACTGGAGCTAACCGTTTACGAATCTCTGCTTCTAGCTGACGGATGCGTTCCCGACTGATCCCATAATCATCACCTATTGAACTCAAGGAATCGGGAATTGTTTTTGTGAAACGCCTTACAAAAATATCAAAATCTCGTTCATCAAATCCAGAAAGTACTTGACTAAGATTGTCAGAGAAGCAATCCGCTTTGTCTGTTGGAGCTTCTTTAATCGCAAGAACTACATCTTCTTGCGATTCGCCACCAATAAGAAAGTCTCTCGCGGTGAGACTATTAAGCTGCTGCGTAATACCTCTAATATCCGATGGAGCATTCTCACTAACGGATAGGGCAAATGGATGCGACTCACTTTGCTCATGCTCACACAGCCATGTAGCAACTTTCAGGAAATCAGACAGTAAAACAAACGAGGGAAGATCCGTGACTTCTTCATCAGAGCGGAACGTATCATCGTCAACAGGCCAGTCATTATCGATCAGCATGTTGGATATAATACCGCAATAACAATGGTATTGTATAATAGTTTATCTTTTACACCCTAAAGGATCTAAACACAGTTTGGTCTAAAGAGCACTGGCCAGCCCATTAGGACTATGTCAAGTATATAAGAATCTTCATCTTTGCCAATAGATGCCGAGATTGAAAATGACGCTCTTGATGCTTAATCCGCATAACAATCACCATTAGCAGACTGCTCACAAGTATAGGTTTTGCCGTACCGCTTATCGTATACTCAATGGCCAGAGATAAATGAAAGAGGGCGGAGAATACGGTTTCAACGAGAAGTTGAAGATCCGCATCGACGTCAACACCGCAAAGCGTCTGCCCTCATGTGCAAAGCCGTTACTAAATCAAATCATTTCTTAACGTTTTTTATAACAGTTTGAAGAACCTTCGGACCGTACTTTTTGACTGCCATACCACCCAGCGCGACGACACCTGCGATTCCGAATCCTGTCTCTGCGCACTTCATGTCACAGCGATAGCAGTAATCGCTCTTTCTCTTCAACGAGATTCGCTTACCACACGAAGCGCATTTTCGGCTTTTAGTCGTTTGTGCTTCTGTGGTCTCAATCTCTTGCGCGTCATCGTTATTGTCTTTATTCTTCTTCTGGAACATCAGCAGAAACTTCCTTTTCATCTTCAATCTGCTTCGAATCAGTATCCTGAACACTAGCAGTAATGGCATCTGCCGTATCTCCGGCCTCCAGCTCAGAATGCAGTTGCTTCGTCCGCTTTATAATCTGCTGGAATTGTTCAATCAGTTTCTGCCCGCCTACCTCTACGTCAAGAGGTCCGTTGAGATCTAGCAGCGTATTCTCATCATCGAGCCTTCGATCTTCAACAAATTCAGCGAACTCCAGAAGACTCTCTTGAGCAGCGTCTACCTGGTTGAGCAGTATGTGACCCTGGCATTCCACCTGTACCATGTTCGCTATGGCCACAAGGTCTTGCATAGCGTCCGACGCAGCTTTTTCTGCAAGGTCAGCGTTCCCTGTCACCACATTCTTTGCAATGGCGAAAATGCCACTGTCATTCCCCTCAATCACACGCTGACGTTCAACAAAGTTTCTCATCAGTGTGCGCTTTGCATCTGTAGCCGTGGAGAGTGCTACACGGACATATTCATCGCGAGCGCGACCCTCTGGAATCATCTGAGCCTGCCGCAACTTGTCCCATGCGCTATCTGCAATCGCCAAGCGATCGTTCTGTAGATCCTTGCTCAGCGATTCAATCATTTCACCCATGTGCTCTATCTGCGCGGCAACCATCGCGATTGCAGCTTGGGTCTCCAAATGCCGCAACGAATGCAACAGCTCCGGATTAGAGGCCACCTCTTTGAGGCGCACCTGCTTGGCGAAATGGCCTTTCTCATCGAAGAGAACAGGCAGCAGGCCACCTTCGCTCTCTTTCAGAACAAGCTTTCCTTCATCGATAAGCTTGCAGTAATAAGCAGGAAGATCGGCAACCCACCGAGTTTCCGTTTCATTCATCGCCATAGCACGAATAGCTTCCGCAAGCGCGGGAAGCGCCACTACAAGCCGATCCCAGCTGCCCAGCAATCTGCCGAGTCTCTTACTGTCAGCGGGAGCCAGATCTACAAGCTCGATTTCTGACATCTCTTCCTCATCCTCTTCCTGAGCATTGAGAGGATCCCAACGGGTGATTGCCATCTTCACCGACAGCGCAGGTAGATACTCGTCTTGCGTTGCGATGGACCGTGTATTATCTTCGCTTTCAAAACCGCAGTACGGGCAACGTTTTGCACGGTCGGAGATATTAGTTCCGCATTCGGGGCAACGGATCATCGCCATATGATTCTCCTGTGAACAGCAACAGCAATGTATTCCAGTATATTCGTAAGCTTTCGAAAGATGTATGTAGGAGCCAGAACATGAACAAAAGAGTTGCAAGTCACCGGCACTTTTCATCGAGCATCCGATTACATTCCTCATCCACCAACGTGCACCGAATATACCTCTCACTTACGAGGCGACATTATCCGAGATATCAGCCGCTATAGCGGCCGGAAAACCGCTATATTGACCCATGCATACAGAGTAGTATGCCCACTAATGTCACCTTGTAAGCAAAATTACCGCGAAATGCCTGCGAAAATCACTCGTCAGAGTCTGCGCTATCTTCAAGCTGCTCGCTGTGCGACTTCCAGATGTCGAGCACGGTCATTCCCAACCAGCCCAACGCGAGCGCGCAGAACATGCGCGAGCGTCCCTTGGCTCCCGAACGACTGTATGCAGACGACGCGGAACTGCACGCCGACGCCGCAGCGATGTACGGCAGCGTCCTATCAGTGATCCAATCCGTAAGCTTCATGATTCCTCCTCGATCATGGCAAATATTTAGCCAAACTAAACCAACGCCTTCCATTGTAAATACACTTACGCACACCAGTTATAGAACGAGTCCGCATCGCTTATCATCCTGAAGTATCATCCTCAAGGTTGAGAGGGCGGCAAGAGCGCGCGTAGATTCATCCGCAAGCCCGATTCAAACAACGGACGAGCCCACATACAGTAAGAACCATCAAGCAAACAACAGGCCAACAAGCAGAAAGGAAACGGCCATGAGCATGATGGATATGATGATGGGCATCGGACTGGCAACCAGCGGCATCCCAACCACAACGACTGCCTCGGCCACTACCTTGATGATGATGACCGACGCCGAAACCGCCCGCAACAACAACTGATCTTCCAAAAACAAACCTATTGGCTGGCAGGAGAAAAACTCAGGAGTCGGAGCGGCCCGTCGTTTCGCGCAACACGATTGTTGGCTCCAACGACTCATGCAAAGCGCCAACATGCACATCAGTCGGAATGGGCTTTCCCAGTAGCTGCAACACTTTTGCGGCAGCCATGCGCCCTAGCTCCACGGGGTCTTGGTGAATGGTGGTCAGGTCTGCGGCAACGGCGATGTTGGCGTCATCGAAGCCGATCACCGAAACGTCTTCCGGCACGCGTAAATGCTGGCGTCGAAGCTCTTTGACCAGCGCGATCGCCACTGCATCGGTTTCCGCGCACACCGCCGTGGGATGCCTCTGCGACGACAGCAGTTGCGCCACCAATTGCGAAGCGAGCTCCGAAAGCGGCAAGGGGCGCTCGTGAGGCTCGGCAGACACGATGTCGATATGGTCTTCGTCGTATCCGTTCTGCTCTGCGGCCTCCAGGAACGCCTCCGTGCGCTGGCTCGTGCTGTACACCATGTTCGTCGGAATGTAGTCAACGGCAAACGCGATGCTGCGATGCCCCAACGATTTGAGCAGGCGCACAGCCTTCTCCATGCCGCCGAAGTTGTCGGCCTCCACTGACGCATCGCAGAACGACGCCGACGGAATGTTGACGCCAACCGAGGGCATATCGATCCCCTTGAGCTGTTGCTGCAGCGTTCCGTCGAGTTGGAACGACGAAACAATGATCGCATCGGCATTGCGGTTCTTCGGCAGTTGTGCGAAATACGCGTCCGCCTCCTCTTTGCCGAGAATCACCGCAGGCGAGACGTCGTATCCCTCCGGATCGAGCACCTCATACACACCTTCGAGCACGTTGGCGTCAAACCAGTCATTAAGCTTGCCTGAGCTCAGCAGAATCACCCGCATAGTTTTGCCCGACGCCAGCGATGACGCGTTCTTCGACAGCGTGAAGTTGAGCTGATCCGCCGCCTGCTCGACCTTCTGCCGTGTGCGCTCCGTCACGTTGTCGGCTCCGTGCAACGCGCGCGACACCGTGGCTTGCGAGACGCCCGCCAGCTTCGCCACATCGGCAATAGTCGATCGTGCCATGCGCCGCTTCCCCCAAATCTACTGTGATTCTCGCTATGATTCTTCGCTGAATTTGCCGAGAGCATTCTCGCAGATTCGCTACAAATCATGATTATGATCATCGCTTCCATATTTGCTAATCGTTGATTTTACAAGCAAACACTCCGAAGACACTCCCGATTTGCAACCTCAAAATGTAAGCGTTATCATTCTAAGCAACAACTCAGTCAACGAAGACACAATCTCTGATTACTGAAGAAGTTGCCAAAGAAGAGAATATAACTGAATATATAGTTAACTATACAAATTCAGTCAAAATGTAAGCGCTGTCATAGATGACACGCACACGAGAGGGAGACGACGATGACACAGCAGACAAGCTCACCGCTGCACAGTGCAGACGCGCAGTGGTGGAAGCAGGCCGTTGTATATCAGGTCTACCCGCGTTCGTTCAAAGACACGAGCGGCTCCGGCCTCGGCGACATCGCCGGCGTGACCGAACAAGTGCCGTATTTGAAAAAGCTCGGCGTAGATGCCATCTGGCTGAGCCCGTTCTACCCGTCACAGCTGGCAGACGGCGGTTACGACGTCGACGATTACCGCAATGTGGACCCGAACTTGGGCACAATGGACGACTTCGACGAACTCGCACGCGCCGCACATGAAGCCGGCCTCAAACTCGTCGTCGACATCGTGCCGAACCATTCGTCGAATAGGCACGAGTGGTTCAAGGCTGCGGTAGCGGCAGGCCCCGGCTCCCCCGCGCGCGACCGCTACATTTTCCGCGATGGCCGCGGCGAGCATGGCGAACTGCCGCCAACAAATTGGATCGCCAGTTTCGGCGGCTCGGCATGGACTCGCGTGCCGGACGGCCAGTGGTATTTGCACATGTTCACCGCCGAGCAACCGGACTGGAACTGGAAGAACGCCGACGTGCACGAAGACTTCAAGAAGACGTTGCGTTTCTGGCTCGATCACGGCGCAGACGGCTTCCGCATTGACGTGGCGCACGGTTTGGCGAAAGATCTCGACCGCGACGATCTCGACGATTTCAAGATCATCGGCGACGAAACAAGAATCACCGACGGCACACATCCGCTCTACGACCGCAACGAAGTGCACGACATCTACCGCGAATGGCGCACGGTGTTCAATGAATACGATCCGCCAGCATTCGCCGTGGCAGAGGCCTGGTGCCCGCCGAACCGCCAATATCTGTATGCTTCTCCAGACGAGCTCGGCCAAGTGTTCAACTTCGAATTCGCCAAAGCCGACTGGATTCGCGACAGCTTCCACACCGCCATCGAAGAGGGTCTTGCAGCCGCCGAGCGCTCAGGATCCACATCAACATGGGTGATGAGCAACCACGATGTTCCCCGTCACGCCACGCGTTACGGGCTTCCCCAAGTCCCCTCGGCGGCACACCACCAATTCGTCAAGGATTGGCTGCTGCGCGACGGCACGAGCTACACGGAAGATCGCGAACTCGGCGCACGCCGCGCACGTGCCGCGATTCTGATGGAGCTCGCACTGCCCGGCTCTGCCTACATCTACCAGGGTGAGGAGCTTGGCTTGCCCGAAGTCGCCGATATTCCTTGGGATCAGCTCGAAGATCCGACCGCGTTCCACCGCGTTCGCGCGCAGTCCGAAAAGGGTCGCGACGGCTGCCGCGTGCCGCTTCCTTGGACTGCGGACGGCACTTCGTTCGGCTTCTCTCCGGAAACCAAGCGCGCCGGAGTCGGCGTCTCGGCTGACGAGATCGGCACTGCGGCTGAGAAGCCGCATCTTCCGCAACCCGCTTGGTTCGCACACTACGCAGCCAGCGAGCAAGACGATGACCCCGATTCCATGCTCAACCTATATCGCGAAGCCCTGGCACTGCGCCACGAGCTCATGCCCGCAGACACGTCGCTGACCTGGCTTCGCGAAGATCGTTCCTCCGGCAACGCAGACGGAGCGAACGGCCAACTCGGCGGAACGATTGCGTTCCGCCGAGCCAATGGCTGGGTGAGCATAACCAACTTCGGCGCCGAGCCAGTCGATCTGCCCGACGGCGCAGTGGTGCTGATGTCCGCGCCGCTCACCGACGACGGCAGATTACCGCAAGACACCACAGCGTGGCTGATGCAGTAAATAAAAGAATTATAATAATTTATTTTTATAATAACGAGGAAAGAGAAATTATGAACCGCAATATCACAAAGATAATCGCAGTTGCCACAGCCACCGTGCTGACAGCTTCGCTGGCAGCGTGCGGCGGCAATAGCTCGGATTCCGAGAATGGGCACGTCTACTTCATGAATAACAAGCCCGAAGTAGTCGACCAATACAAGCAGCTCGCAGAGATGTATACGAAGAAAACCGGCGTCAAAGTTGACGTGCAGACCAGTGCGTCGGGTTCGTATGACACGACGATGAAGTCCGAACTCGCGAAGAGCAACGCGCCGACGATGTTCAACATCTCCGGTTTCGACCAGTTCGCCAAGTACGAGAACTATGTCGAGCCGCTGCAAGACACCGAAGTGTTCAAACTGCTCAACGACAACGGTAAAGCGTATTCCTACACGATCGACGGCAAATCGTACACGCTGCCCTACGCCGCGGAATGGTACGGAATAATTTATAACAAGAAAATAATCAATGACTACTGCAAAAAGATTATGCGGTGATCAAGAGCGCCGATGAAATCAATAATTATGACACGTTGAAGAAAGTCGCGGAATCCATTCAAGCGCACAAAAGTGATCTCGGACTCGACGGCGCGTTCACTACAGCGGGCTTGGACGCCTCCGATACCTACCGTTTCACCGCGCACATGAGCCGCATTCCGCTGTATTACGAATACAAAGACATGAACACGACGTTCTCGAAGACCATCAAGGGAACGTATCTCGACCAATACAAGGATCTTTTCGATCTTGAACTGAAGAACAGCCCGACCGAACCGACGATGGTCAGCTCGAAGACCTACGACGACGTGACATCCGAATTCTCACTCGGCAAGGTCGCCTTCTACCCGAACGGCGTGTGGGCATATTCGCAGATCAAGAACAACAAGGTCGCCGACGACGACCTCGGCATGCTGCCGTACTACATGGGCATCAAGGGCGAGGAGGCGAGTGGACCTGCGGGCGTGTATGACGCAAGCTGGGCGGTGAACAAGAACGCTTCCGAAAAAGACAAGAAAGCTACACTCGACTTCATCAAGTGGATGGTCACCGACGATTCGGCCAAGAAGATCCTTGCCAAAGACATGGGCTTCTCCGTTCCGTTCACCACATTCACCAAGGACTACCAGCCTGAAAATCCGTTGACCACGGCAGCACAGGCCTACACGAAGGCGGGCAAGACCGAGGTTCGCAGCTTCACGATCCCAGACCAGCAGTGGCAAGACGATCTCTCTTCGGCTTTGCTGGCATACGCTCAAGGAACCGGAGACTGGGGCCAGGTCAAGGATGCATTTGTGAACGGCTGGGCCACCGAATGGGCTAACAACGAGGAATCGCTGGGCTCCGTTCCGCAGGCTCAGAAGTTCAACGCCTGACCTTCTTTCTTCACCTGTTCCCTCCACCCACAGGTTACGGCTCGCCTCCCTTGATTTTCCGGGCGAGCCGTAGCCAGCACCCTAGCTTCACGGATTCGCGGTCATGCGAAGGATCTAGTTTCTCCACCCTTCATCCTTCTCCTAGTTTCTTCGTGTGACCGCCCGTGAACCACACAATATTCTTCCCTTCCCCTTCTCTCATCAGTACAAGGTGGTTGGGGCGAACACGCTTCTGTCCGCCCCAACCACCTTTCTTTACGTTTGCCCTTTGATACTGCCTCATGCCCTCAGCCATCATCCCCGTCAGCAAAATGATGGGCTATGGTTGACGATTATCCGGCTGAATTGCCAGCTCCTTTAGCAACTTGACCCATTTGTTTGTCGCATCTTCAATCTCATCTTTCTCCCATTTCTTCAACAGCGTTTCTCCTGCCATGAATTGGAATTTCAGACTTTGACTGGCTATATCGAATTCCTTCACCTTGGCCGGTGGAAGCAAATTGTTTCGCAATGAGTTCTCTTGCGTAGACATTAAGCACAGATTGCCAAAAGAGTCTTTGTCTTCGGGTGATGGCTCATTCTTGTTTTTGTTGCAGACCCCTCTCCGACAACAGGATTCTGCGGATAGAAGTGCTCCACGGAATCCCGATACCGGAATCGGAACGCACTGACATCTAACGGCTTCCCTCGTTCCACTCCCTCTTTCCTAATCCTCTCCTTGAGTTCGTCGAATTCAACGCGCACCTTCTCGCAGATTTCAGAAGAAGCCACATTCTCGGGCCCTGCCAGCATGTTCCACAGCGCATAGTCGAGGTAGTTGAAGATGAAATGATTCGTCTTGACACCCCGATTCACCGTTTCCCTGATTCGCTGCACGGATTCCTCAGGACCGCTCGACTCATCCAGACCCAGCACACTACGCAAACGCTTTTGCGCATACTCTTGCAGGTCTCGCTGGAACGCTTCATCACCAATAACAATCGCATGCTCATCACGCACTTGCTTGAACAGCCACTGCAACATCTCTTGCAGAGCGTTCTTATAAGTTCTGCCCGATTCCGTTACCTGGAACATCGACTGAAGCATAACGATGTTATTTTGCGTCGACGGGTTCCTCTGTGATGATGTTTCAGCTGTCTCAACATCTCCGTCATCTGCTCCGAAGGAATTCACCAGCACATAGCTTGCATTTCTCTTACTGTCCACAGTCTTCTTGTATTTCTTCAGAATCCAGTCGTAGTCGTTTTGACCGTCATCGGCGCTGCTCTTGATGATGTAGTTGTCAAACAAAAAGCGCCCCAGTAACAGCTCGGCAGCAAACTCACGAACGCAGTCTTCGTTGGCATCATTGATGAGATATGTATCAAAATTGTTCAGCAGCCGCTGGTCATCAAGGGATACTTCGTTTTGTCCACCACTGGCTCCATCCGCCACATCCCCATGCTTCCTATGCATATAAACCGACAGAATCTGCAGCAGAAAATTCGGGAAGTCGATAATCGGGCGATAGCGCGAGGGATGATCTTCCACCTCCGAAACTTTCCTGATATCCGTAGTTTCAGATTCATTGTGCTCTGAAATTTCACCTAAAATATCTTCAATACTTTTCAGCTCATGATATTCTTCGCCGGAGTCCTCACCATCGGTCGCCGATGCTGTGCCAAACAAATCTTGTGATGTCAACTTTTCAGGAGAACACCAGTCCCCGCCGAACCAGCGCTCGCGCATATCTGTTGCGACATTGGCTTGCACGTAGTGATCCATGTCGGCGCAGGCGTCCCAAATCTGGGAGAATGCCTCTCTATCCGACTTCTTGTTCAGTTGAGACATCAGTCGTGCCTTGACGATTTCATGCGCCTCAAGCTGCTGACCGCGCGTATTCATAATTTCAAAGTAGTGATTGAGATCCGTTTTAGCGGGCAAGAAGTCTCGCACGAGCTTCACGTTATTCTTCAAATAATTGCAATACTCTGCTGAATCATCGCCTATATTCTGCTCGAAATACTGATGAATCCGGTCGTAGCCGTCATACAACGATTGAGCTACAGCATCTCCCTTCTGAGCAGGGGTATCAGCGTTTCTCCTCCGCAACTGCTGCAATGCACGCGTGTATTGGTCACGGCAGTCAAACTCCAATGTCATGTTCCATGAATCCATTGCAACTGACGGCTGATCCTCCGAATTTCTGTTCTTCAAATATGAGAAAAGCAGATACAGGGTGGTGAGTCGCTGCTGGCCGTCGATCACCGTGCATACGGTTTTGCCATCTCGGTTGTCTTCATGAAGGACGAGCGAACCAAGATAGTATGCCGGGCTCCCCTGCTTCCGCGCGTTGCTAATGTCACTGAGCAAGGTATCGATTTCATCCCGACCCCATGCATAGGCGCGCTGGTAGATCGGCACGACGTATGTTCCCTCACCAGTGAATAGATCACCAAGAGAAACGACATCGGATTTCTCGACTATTTCACTCATTGCGCGTCTCCATCATTGTTATCTGATTCACTATTGGCAGATGCAATCACCGGCTGAATAGCCGAAGAAATCCATTTGAGAATGTCATCTTTTCTTGTAAATTCAAATAAACCATCAGAATACCAATGCCAGCTCTTACTTTCGTGTCTGGTCACATGTTTTTGCTCAAGCAGTTGGAAGAGCATCCAGCGGTCGGTAATTCCTTGCTTTGCAAGATCACGAAGTCGATCGGCAAGTTGGTCACGATTCTGAACACCCTGAAAAGGCGCACCATATTCTCGATCTCCATCGCTGCTTGTGCCATGCGAAGAATCCGTAATTTTTTATACAGTTGCAATAGATCCTCATTTCGAGGTATATCTTCAATCCTTTCGTCAAGCGAAATACCGAGTACATCTTCGGGAGCCTTTGCGTTGCGAATTATCTCGAACATGCGCTGGTTCCCGTCGTATCGTGTCGATAACGCGAGGGCGTAACTATTTACCGATGCAAATCCCAAACTCCTCAAGAGCAGTCGTAAACGTGCGGCATACAGGAAGAAGAGACGAATGGCTTCATTCAAACACTGCTCGCCAAATCGGTCTACGTAATAGAGCAGCTCGCAGAAGAACAGATCCTTCACCTGTCTGTATCTCCAATTAGTAGAAGCCTTGGTCTGCATAAAGTCGAATATTTCTCCGGATGTCTCATTCAGTTCAAGTGTGGGCTCTCCCCACAAACCGAGGTTTCTAGCCAGTTGATAGTAGTGTTCGGTGAATTCAAAGAATGTTTCACCGTTGACGACTGGCTGATCAATTTGGAACGGATACTCAAGCTGAGACGCGACTTTTGATCGCTCAAGCACACCATTATCGCGCTTATAGTTGTTCACGCACTGCCGAGCCAGCAGGTAAACCTTGCTCCAATTATTTGCTGGATTTTCTTGCGAAATACTAACGCCCTCGAACAGCGGGATTTGCGCGGCTGTGAAACCATATTCGCGAATCGAAACGCCGTGCGACCACTGTTTAGCCCTATACAAAAATGCGTTGAACAGATAGTGCAACCCAACGGGAGGTATTTGCTCCCATTGGCGCACCAGCTCATATTCGCGAGCATGAGTAACGCCGTCTTGCTCCATTTGACGGATGTGGAACGCCTTGAGTAGATCAGTAGGATCGAGTGCTTTGCCACGCGCGTTCTGCGAATCGAACATCTGAAACGCTTCGGAGAGCTCGTGCACAGTTACGATAAGCACTTTACAGTGATCCAAAGGTAGTCATAAAATTGCTGAGCATACGTGTCATCCCAATTATTAATCGCGCGCTCAACCGCTTGCTCGTTGGCTTGAATATTGCTCACTGTGGTGGGATTAGACACAATCTGAAGATGAGCCGAAATCTTTTTATCTTCACTAATCTTAAATCTGTTCTGCAAAGCATTGAGCAAAATAGCGAAGGTGACTGTGCGCTGCTGACCATCAACGAGATTATGCGTTTTATCTTCTTCATGCATAATGACTGTGCCGATGCGGTATTCGTCATAACTGCGCGAGAACAGTTTGATGTCAGAAATCAGCTGACGAACATTGTCAGGAGTCCAAGTGTACGGACGTTGATAATCCGGTACGGTCAACTCTTTGCCGGTAAGTAGCTCACGAATGGTTGAGGTTTGAACTTCCACCCCTGTACTGTTCGTGGAATCTTGTTGCTCGCTAGAATCACTTTGATCATTCGTCATGCCACACCGCCCTATGCCGAGATATATAGCCGATTATAAAGCGAGAGCAGCGTCTCATAGGCTATCTCGCTTACGAGGCGACATTAGTTGGGGCATCGGCAAGTACAAACGATGGAAAAGCGCAGAATCTCAAAGGTTCTCAAACGCAGTATTTTTGATTTTCGATAATAATGTCGCCTCGTAAGCAAAATACCCACTCGTGACTCAAGTCGTGGTCGCCTCCAGTGGGCTATCCACCCTCCTCGCGATCCCCTAATTTTGCTGGTGGGGATACAAAACCATCAACCTTCTAAGTAGCTGGAGTCACAAAAGCGCTATTTTCCGCCATTTTCCCCACTTATCTACTTGAGTCCTTGAGGGTTTCATATCCCCACCAGCAAAATGGGACCGGACGCCGCCACACTCGCAGTGGTGCGGAGTGCTCGCGGGGGTGCAGGCGCGCTCGCCACCGGCTACTCCTGTGCTGATGGCAATGCCCGATTGCCATGATGCTCTGAGGCACCGGAATCGGCTCGGCTCCACGAGGCGACGGTTTTGCGCATTTGCGCTATGTCGAGGATGGAATATGCGAATTCCTTACGCACCAGGCTGGTTGGCAGGTATTCATCGTATTTGTCGAACACCGGCACCTCGGCTGGATAGACGAGCGTCATCGGGTCGAAGTCTCGCATCGCCTCTTCGGTGACGATCTGGAAGAACTCATCACGGCTCACCTTCATCTGGAACGTGATGTAGTAAGGCCGCACGGACTGGAAATGCGAAAGTCCGAGCCGCTCGGCGCAACGAATCCGCAGCAGGCGTTCCAACGCCAGGAACGCATACGTTCCAGTCCACGGGAACAGGCACCACGTATTCGCGCCGACATTGACGAGCACATCGCGATCCAACCCCGCCGCAAACGCCGTGCGTCGCGCCTCCACCAATCGTGCGATGGCATGCGGACCCAAATACGGGTACGCCTCCTTCTGTGTGAGCACGCGGTGCATGCGCTCAAGGATCTTCGGATCGATGTCTCCAGCCACATCCCCGAAATACGCCGGAATGCGCCCTTTCACCTGATGCACCCAGAGTTCGTGCCGTTGGTGGTCCACGCCTTCCACAATCCACACGCGCCCCGCAATCGCCACCTTCTCACCCACCGGAGGCGGCGAAACGAGCGTGCCGAGCTCCTCACTACCAGCGTGCACGGAGTATTCGATGTTCTCTTGGAACACGGCGAGGAACTTGTGGTTGTTGACGATCCGCTCGCCCGCCAACCCGAGCACGAGTCCGCCACCCTCGGTCCGCTCAATGTGATCCTTCGAGATCAGGTGCCGCAACAGTTCGCGGTAATCGTCTTGACTCACGTTGTGGAACGCGGCGAGCGTGAGCACACGGCTCGCAAGTTCGGCGGGCGTCATCTCGCCGCCCGACGCAAGCGTGGCCATGGTCTGGTGGTACAGCAGACTGTACGGCAACCTGTTCGGCCGCGGCGGTTCCACCCAGTGCTCCTCCGCGTAGAGCTGCACGAGCGCAATACCTTGCAGCAGAGGCCACGGAATCCGTTCCGGCAGTAGGGCTCGCGGCTCAACGTGCTCTTCGCGCATCACGAACCACATCTCCGGTGGCTGCCCACGCCGACCTGTGCGACCCATGCGCTGCAAGAAACCCGACACTGTGAACGGTGCATCGATATGAAACGCTCGCTCCAGCTGCCCCACGTCAATGCCGAGCTCAAGCGTGGCCGTCGCGCAGGTGGTGGTGAGCGAGTCCTCGTCTTTCATCAGATCTTCGGCACCCTCGCGCACCGATTGCGAAAGGTTGCCGTGATGAATCAAGAACCGATCCGGCTCGCCGCTCGCCTCGCAATACTGATGCAGCTGCTGGCACACGGCCTCGCACTCCTCGCGCGAGTTCGTGAACACCAGGCACTTCCGCCCGCGCGTGCGGTCGAAAATATACAGCAAACCCGGATCTGCGAGCACGCCGAGACTCCTGCGCGCCCCGCTCTGCTCCGCCTGCGCACTGGTGTGCGCATCGGACAGCTCACCGTCTTGTTCGCGCGCCGCCTGCTCGAGCGGCGTGCCGTCAGTGGCCTGCGGATCCTGATTGTAGAAATGCTCCATCGAGAGCCGCCACGTCTGCTTTCCCTGCTCGAAGCGCGGCACAACAGTCGGGCGCCCCGAGTTCGCGCCGAGGAATCGCGCGGCTTCGCGCGGATCGCCAATCGTGGCAGACAAACCGATTCTGCGCGGACGCACGTCCGCCAGTCTGCTCAATCGTTCGATCAAACAGAACGCCTGTGCTCCGCGGTCGGAGCGCAGAAATGAGTGCAATTCGTCGATCACAATGAATCGCAGATCTCCGAATAATCTTGGAATTTCGTTGTGCTTTCTCAGGAGCAGCGACTCGAGCGATTCGGGTATGATCTGCAGCACACCGCTCGGGTTGCGTAGCAGTTTGCGTTTCGCGGTCTGGTTCGCGTCGCCGTGCCAAGCGGTGACGTGAATATCCGCGGGCTCGCACAGCGCGCTGAGTCGCTCATGCTGGTCGTTGATGAGCGCTTTGAGCGGCGCGATATACAGGCACCCGATCGAAGTGCTGGGGTGTTCATACAGCTCAGTCAGAATCGGCAGAAACGCGGCCTCCGTTTTGCCCGACGCCGTGGAACTGGTGAGCAGCACGTTCGACTCGGTGTTGAAAATGGCGTCTGCGGCCGCGGTTTGCACCGGCCGCAGACTCTGCCACCCCTGCTCGTAGATCCAGTCCTGCACGAACGGCGCGTACTGTGCGAACACATGCATGATTACTCCATAATATAAAGTTATTTAAATTTACTTAAATAGTAAATTCTGCAAATTCTTCTGTTGTTTTATTAGAAACAACGTCAGACTGCGCATATGTGAATTCCTGCGAACCGAGCAGTCCACTGACGCTCATATTCGGATGTTGCTGCAGAATATCGAGTAGCTCAATGAAATCGCGGATGACTTCGCGTGGCGTGATGGTGTGATCCGCGCCGATTCTACCGTATTCAATCTGAATGAATTTCGCGAGATCCTCGTCGGTGAGCGTCTGCTCGTATTGGAACAAACTCGCATGCATTTGCGCGAGTTTGCCGACGAGCACGGTCATCTCCTCGGCACTCAGCGGCTCGAGGTAGATGAGCGGCGCGGCCATGTCATGACGTCCGTCGCCGGAGAAGCGCCCGCTCGCAAGCCTACTGCGGAGCGCCTCGTAGCTGAACACACCCCGCCGTTTATCTTCCACGGCCTGCGGGGTGCCGCACATGAGTACACCTAAATATCTTGCTTTTCCTTGCAATACATCGTTATATATTGCAAGTATTTTTCATAATTATATTGACGTGAGATAGCGTTCGGAATTTTCGACAGATTCACGAGCTCGTCGATCATGATGTAGAGTCCTGCATACCCGGCTTGGCGGAAAAACACTGCAAACAATTTCAGGTAATCGTACCAATCGTCGTCGGAGATGATGACGGAGACGCCGAGCTCGTTCTTGGCATCGGTCTTCCGCTCGTATTCGCCGCGGAACCACTTGAGTACCGCCGATTTCGTCGCCTTGTCATCGGCGAGACTCGCACGATAATATTTTCCAATAATTGCGCAAAATCAAATCCGTGCACAAGTTCGTCGAGCGAGCCGATGGTTTCGCCTATTTTCTTGTCAACTGCCTGCGTGAACGCCGGATCTGACGGGTCGAGGCCGGTTTCTTGCGCGGTTTGCTGCTGCACCGAACTGATCCAGCGGTCGAGCACAAGCACGAGCGCGCCACCCTCAGGCTTGGTTTTCGTGGCGAGGTTGGCGACGAGCTCGCGGTACGTGGCGAGTCCCTGGCCGGCAGTGCCGTGCAGACGGCGGTTCGGGGAGAGATCGGCGTCGACGACCACGAAACCGCGGTCCATCACGTAATTGCGCAGACTCTGCAGCAGGAACGACTTGCCGGAACCATAGCGCCCGACGATGAAGCGGAACGAGGCGCCGCCGTCCGCGACTATGTCCACGTCATGCAGCAATGCTTTTATTTCCGCGGTTCTGCCGACCGTGATGTATGGCAGGCCAATGCGCGGCACCACACCGCCCTTGAGCGAGTTGATGACGGTCTGCGCAATGCGGCGCGGAATTCTACGTTGTTGCTCAGGCATGATTCTCCTTTATTCAGATATGTTCGCGAGTATGCCGCGCACGTCGGGCACATAGTCTTCGATCAGCGCGGGGTCGCCGTTGTCATCGGTTTCCAGCACGCTGTCCGCTACAACGTCGAACACTTTCTCGTTGATCGAGTCGGCGAGCACCGACGGCAGCAGATGCTTGGCGAGCAGTTTCGGCTTCCACTCGGCGGGCGGCTCTCCTGCGGCGAGCGCGCGCAGCAACAGCAGTTCGTCGGGAGACAGCTGCAGATCTGTTTCGGAGTTCCCAGAGTTTTCCGGCATCTCCGAATTTTCTATTGTCTCAGTAACCTCAGCATGTATCGCATTTTCAACAGAGCATTTTCGCCATACTCTGAGAGACCTTGCAATTCTTGAGATTCAGACTGACAGAGCTTTTCAGTCTGCACTTCTTCAGTTGCCGTCCTATCTTCAGTCACTGCCTCACGCTCCGCTTCGAGCTCGGCTTCGGTGAGCAGGCTGTCGCGCGTGCCAGCGGCAGCTTCACGAATCGAACTGAGACGCGTGAGATCCACGTGAATTGGCGGATGCTCCCGCTCCCACTGCTCGCGGTCGAGCTGCGTCTTGAGCTCAGTCAACGCGCGCTTGATTATCTGACTGCACGGCGGGTGACTACCGCGCGGTTTGAGAGCGCGGCCAGTGTGCCAGATTTGCCGACCTACGCGATCTACCTCATGCAGCAGATTGTTCATATTCGTGCGCTGGAACGCAACGGGCTCGTATGTGTTGATGTACCAGCGTTTGTTCTCATACGTGTACGAGCACGCGGGATCGACGCTGACCCGCCGCTCGCCTTGCGGCATGCGAGCGGCGGCACGAGTACGCGAGAAGACAGCTGTGCTGAACAGCGAAACCGGGCGCGCGTGCTGCATGGCGATGTAATTGTCGAAGAAGCTGCTCGGCTCGGCGGGATCGCGATCTGCGGCGATGGCGAGCCATGCGGCGGCAAGCGCGCGGTCATACAGCGTGAGATTGCTCGACGACTGCGGCACTAGCTTGTTGAGCGGCGACTTGCTCGCGTTGTATGAGCTCAGTGAGCGCAGCGCGTGCACGATCTGCTCAGCAGTGCGGTTTTGCGGCTGTATGAGCGTGGCATACGTTTCGTCTTCGCTTATTTGCGCGCCGAATTGTTCACGCATGCATTCTTCGGGCAGATCGTAGGCGATGACCATATCTCGCAGCCAACTATTGGCGTAGTAAGCCATGCTCTTGTCATACTGATCGACATAGTGTTCGCGGAACTCGTTGAGACGGCGGTATGCGTCGGTCATGTTCTGCACACCGATGCCATTGAGCAGCTCGTACACATACACGTAGGCAGTCGACGAGGACGTGGGCACATAGTCGCCGTGGCGTATGCAGGTGCGCCAGGCGAAGTAGCCTTTGAGCTGGCTGACGGTCATGTCGCTGTACACGGGAAAGAACTCATTGAACGACGAGTCGAAAGTGCCCTTGGGCTCATAATCGGCCATGTATTCAGCTTGTTCGAGGAACTCTTCGGTGCGCTCTGGATCGTGCGAGAAGCGGAACATGCCGACGAGATGGCGGATTTCTGGAGGGTCGAGCGGAGTGGCGTCGAAGGCAGTGGCAATCGACGTGGCGTTGTAGCGCTCCTCGTGATGCGTTTCGTGGAGCACTCGGCGCAGCTGTGCATAGGCGTCTGCCCGCGCATCCATTCGCGTTCCTGCCCGCGCATCCGCCCGCACGCGAGACGGGGTAGGTTGCCTAGAAACAGACGCAGCGAAATGGTTGCGCAAAGCATCAGCATCACGCATTTTCGGCGAAGGAATTGCTGAACTAGTGAGCTCACGTGGAATTGGTTCAGCGCCGTAAACGATGCTGGATTCAGTGACCATGTGATCAGCTTGCTCGACGGCGGCATCGTTACCATTGAGCGAAGCCTCATACCCAGCGGCACCGAACACACCCTTGCTCATGCCGCCTCCCACCTCAACGCATACTGCCATGTCCAGCGAAATCACCAGTATACCGCATTTCGAACAAATGTTCTACCAAACAATGCGTTCAAACCACGCGTTGCGACTTTTTGCCAGCATGCGACCGCAACGCAAGCACTGACGCCCCAACGCAGAAAAGTATAAAAGTATAAAAAGTATAAAAGCGCTACCCAAAGCGAAGAGAATGCACAGCATCAGCTCGCACGTTCCGTCCACAACCAACAACGGCTCGCCTAATCGCTGGGGGAGATATAAAACTTCCGAACGCCGGAGTATCCGCATTGCCAAAAGCGCTAATTTCCAACGTTTTACAAAACCGGCTACTCAAGCCCTACACGGTTTTATATCCCCACCAGCAAAGTGAGGTGGCGAAGGCTTCACTCAACGATCAACCTTGTGCGCCAACCACCCTTGCCTAATTGGTCACTGAGCCAATTGACAGTTGAAGTAATCAGCCTTTGAGCTCGGCGTCGGCGAGCAGCGTGCAACGGTTGAGTTCACGACGCAACTGCTTCCAATTCGGCAGATAGTCGGTCATGCGCGCTTGGAATGCAGCACCGTGACCGCTCTCCCACAAATGGGTCATCTCATGCACGAGCACATATTCAAGGAACTTCGGATCCATCAGCCCGAGTTGTAGATTCAGGCGGATCCTCGCGGTTTTTGGCGTGCACGAACCCCAGCGGGATGACATCGTGCGCAAGGTGATGCGACTTGGCGAGCGTCCGACGACAGGCTCCCATTTGCGAAGTAGCGCGGGCAATTGCTGTTCAATCGATTCGCGTGCACGCTCCTTATACACTTCGTTCCACGTGAAACTATCGCCAGAAGGTGCACCAACGTCGGTGTTCCCGCGATCCCCATGTGCCATAACAGAGCTCGAGGGAACATTGGAATCCACTTCAGTCGAAGCAAACGTACGCTGACGAGCCTCCGCCATATTGCGCAGCGCTTCTTCGATCCATCCTCGACGTTCGCGCACGAACGACACGATCACGTCTTTGCTCATGCGAGTCGGGGCGGTGATTTCGATCATGCCATACGGCGGTTTCACATGCAGATACATATTGCGGTTGTTCTTGCGCACCACCGTCACCTGCAGGCCGTCGATATTGAGTGTTTCACGGGAAACAATTGCACGACGCGGCTGCGCACGCCTAGAAAATGAACGGACTCGAGGCATTCCACGAAAAGACATAGCTGATATTATCGAGTTCAATTCGGACAAATGTTCGAATTACACCCTTCTTCGCGCGCACTCAACCACGCAGATCAATGTTCAATACTTCAACGCTGAACTTTATAGAGATAGCACTCCGGCTCATGAGAATTGATTATTCCTGCCGCTTGCAAATATGAATACATGATCGTCGGTCCGACGAACTTCATACCGCGCTTCTTCAGATCTTTCGACAGCGCATCCGACAACGGCGACGTCGCTTGACCGACTTCATACACCACTTCCCCGTCGCTCCAATTCCATAGATAGTTCGCGAAACTGCCATATTCCGCAGCAATATCTCGGAATATATTGGCATTGCTCACGGCGGCTTTGATCTTCGCGCCGTTGCGAATAATGCGTGAATCGTTCTTCAGATCAGCCATTTTCCGCTCATCATACGCGGCGACCGCGTTCACATCGAAATTATCGAACGCGTCGCGGAATCCTTGGCGTCGGTTCAGAATGGATTCCCAGGTGAGCCCTGCCTGGAACCCTTCGAGTACGAGCATTTCGAAGAGCTCATGGTCATCGTGAGTTGGCACGCACCACTCGGAATCGTGGTAGGCCACATATGCCGGATTATTCAGATTCACCCAAGAGCAGCGGGATTTGCCGTCGTCAGTGCGCTCAGTCATACGACCAGCATAGGCACACTTCCACGCGCCGCAGAGCGACACGCCGAAGCAGCACCAAGTTGCGCGCTTAGTCGAACGAGTGTATTCTATCTATCTGTTGCGTCTCGCACGTAGCGGTTCGGGCCCGTAGCTCAGGTGGTTAGAGCGCATCCCTGATAAGGATGAGGTCGGAGGTTCAAGTCCTCCCGGGCCCACGTGGAGAGCATTCTCACGTGCTTTCCCGTTGGGGCTATAGCGCAGCTGGTAGCGCATCTGCTTTGCAAGCAGAGGGTCACCGGTTCGAACCCGGTTAGCTCCACTAGCGGTAACCGTTGAAAACATTGGGTTTTCAGCGGTTTTTCTATTATTTGCCCCAACCCGATTTCAAGCCGAAATCGGGTCATTTTTGGGCGTTTTTCGCACCTCAAGGCGCTGAGATTGCGCTGAAGACAACACTACGACACGCCGAGCTTTTCAACGGTTGAGGCAAGAAAACTCATCTCAAGTGTTGCAGAGTCGATGCAATCGCACGCTGATGATTTCGGCACTGCACAGTTCCTCACGGCACGCTCGGCACACACAGCCAACCACAGAACGCCTGATATATCAACGTTTTGCCGCACACCACGAGACTTTTCATCGCACGCGGCACGCACGCCCAATGCATGCAAAATCGCAAGCTAATCGCACGCGAATCGCACGACAAGTTGCCCGCAAGTTGCCCGTGCATGAAAAACACGCGCAGCTATCTCACACCCCGCAAGCTCACAGCCCAGTGGCGTGCGCGGGTGGCGTCAACGTCGGCGCAACCGCCTCCAGGATCGGATCGCACTGCGGCTTGTTGCTCTCCGGATATTCGAACGACACCGAATACACCACGCCCTCGCGCAAGATATTGCGCACATAATGAATGGTGCTGCCGTCCTTCCAGCTGGCCACCACCACGTCGCCGTCCACGAGCGAATAACTCACGTTGTAACGATCGCGATACGTCTGGTCGAAGTATTGCTGCGGAGTCAGCGTCGTGTGCATCGCAGCCGCCGTAATGGTCATGTTCAGCGAACTGTTCACAAACTCTTTGCCATCCCCGTTGTCAGATTCAGGTTGCGCAGCGAAATCGCCCGGCACAGTCACCGTAAACCCATATCGCGAGTTCGCATACGTCTGCGTGGCAGAACTGCCCGCAGACTGCCCTGCCGAGCTGTTGCCATCAGTTTGCCCACCAGTCTGCCCCTGCGTCGACTGCTGCTGAGACTCCGTTCCCGCCGACTCAGATGCCTGCGCAGATTCCTGCTCGGCTTTCTGCTGCTCGGCTTTCTTCTTCGCAGCCTCCTCTTCCGCAGTTTTCTTCGCCTTTTGTTCTTTGCTGCTCTGCACGGCATTCATGGCCGTCTCGAGCGATTTGAAATCGCTGGCCTGAGACTCACGCCACGATTGCGCGCGACTCGTCACCTGCCGCAGCGCCTCCGCACTCGCACTAGCGGGGCAAGAGAGCCCGCTTTTATCTCCGGTGATCTTCTGATATTTGTCGAGCGCAGATTTGAGCTGCTTCACTGTGCTCGCATCAGTGACTTCACTGTTCGACGTCTTCGCCAGCGTCGCCGCCTCCTCAACCTTCGCGGCGTTCTCTTCGGTCTGCGTATTGAGCGCATCGACTGCTTGCTGGCACGCGGACTGCGCTGCCGCGACTTCAGACTTGCGGCGCGAAGAGACATACCAGAACACTCCCCCGCCGATCAGCGCGAGCACCACAACGATGGCCGTCACGATAATCCATACGCGCTTTCTCGACGGCTTGTTCGCAGACTGCTGCGTACCACCGTCTGGTGCACCAGAGCCGATGCCTCCGGAATTACCCGCAGGCGGCAACGGCGCAGACGGAAACACCGTGTTCTGCGGCGGCAGAACCGGAGATGGCTGCCCCGCTGGCTGAGTTGAGTTCTGAGCTGAGTTGTCGAGCGACGGCATATGAATGACCGCCGTAGGTGTTTCCGAATAAATCAGCGGATTCGCTGAGGAACTCTGCACAGAGGAGTTCGCAGCATGCGACTCGCTTGGCATCGTCACGGTATCTTCAGGAGTTCCCTGCACCGGATACCCACAGTTTCCGCAGACCGTCGCACCTTCTGGAAGCGGCTGCCCGCAATTCATGCAATACCGCATCGTCCCTCCTCGCTCCACGCTTGCATTATATCGGCGATACCTCTCAGAATCACCCCATATAACGCAATTGCCCGCCAAACAAGCATATTTTGGCGGGCAATTGCGTTAGCGAAGCGCTTTTCAAGTTATTTCGGTTCACACGTGCTGTTCTTTGAGCGCGTCACGAATTTCCTGCAGCAGAATCACCGTCTGCTCATCTGGGCTGAGCTCCGGCTCCTCTTCGACCACGCTGCCGTCGTCGTTCTTCCTGACCTTCGCCATGGCCTTCTCAGAAAGACCGCGCAGCTTATTGATCGGCACGATGATGCAGAAATACACGGCAACGGCGACGGCGAAGAAGTTGATCAGCGCGCCGAGCACTGCGCCGAACGAGACCGTTGAATTATTGAACGTGAACGCCAGCAGACCGCTCATATCTTGCTTACCGAAGATCATGGCGATGAGTGGGTTGATGACGCTGTTCACAATGGAGTTGACGACTGTGGTGACTGCTGCGCCCATGACCACGCCGACTGCCATGTCGATCATGTTGCCGCGGGCAATAAATTTTTTGAATCCGTCGATCATATTTTTCTCCTGACTTGTGGAAATACTTGTATTATTACGCAAATATATGCAATCTGTCTGACGTTTTCGCTACTGCAAGATGCTCACTTCCAACCGATATATACATCGGTCGCAAAAGGGTCGCGCGGCAGATGACCTGCCGCGCGACCCCATCGAATTGCACAGTGCTGAATTACACAGTGCTGAATATCAGACTCAGATTTACTGGTGCCAGATCACGGGTAGCCGGTAGTAACTACCGGCTACCGACTGACAAACGGCAAATGGCTGCCTCTTGTCAGCACGCCAGCGAGCGCACTAGCGATGCTGGCGGGATTGGCGAGCCCATGCCAGCGTCACAGCTCCGGCGAGCACCAGCGCCACCGCGACGGCCACAACCACTGCGGTTGACGAGCCGGTGCTGGCGACCTGCGAGGCCTCGCTCGCCGCAGCATTGCTTGCAGTTTCTCCAGCTGGTTTGTTCGTTTCGCCGGCAGTGTTGCTGCCGCCGGTTGACGGGTTGCTCGGCTCAGTCGGCTGAACAGGCGTGGTCGGCGTAGTTGGCTCCTGATTGTCATCTTGCGCGAAGTTGATCGGGCACGTGGCTGGATCGCCAGCGGCGATGTCAGCGGAATAATCAGGGGTTTCCGGTTCGGTCGGCTCAGATGGCTCAGTCGGCTCCGAAGGCTCGGACGGCGTCTCGGAGGTGTTGCCATCGGATGGCACGACCTTCAGGTCGTCGATGCCGAATTCCACAGCCGGATCATCTGCCCAGGTGTTGCCGGCAACAACGATCTCCTTGATGAGTGCGAGGTCATCGGCCTTCATCGTCTTGCCTTTGTTGGCGTCTTCAGGCCACGACTGCGTGAGCGAAGGATTGCCCACCAAGTCGATCTCGATGTTGTTCCAGCCTTGAGGCATGGCGGAATCGAGCTTCTGATCGACGTGGAAATACTTGCCGTCGGCGGTGCCGATCTGGATTGCCATGGCGTTGTTGGAGCCGTTGTTCTTCAAACGGAACGTGAGCTTGCCTTCGCCGGTCCAGTTGTTGCGGGTCGCATCGTTCTGGATGAACGTGGCAACGTCGTACCAGCCGCCCTCTGGGTGGGAGTACTTCATGTATTTGTTGCCATCAGCTTCAGTTTCGAGCGACAGCACTTCAGTGTGGCCACGGTTGCCCCAGGCATCCTGCAGTGCGGCGGTGTCGGCATACGATTCGAAGTCGTCGAGCGTGATCGGCTCGGCAGGCTCCGAAGGCTCGGATGGCTGCTCTTCCGGCACGTATGGGTCGCGTTCACCGACGAGCTTGATCGAATCGAACACGATGTCGCCGGTGCGCGGACGCCCAGCACCATCATGCAGCTCGTTGTCGTTGTCGTTCACGTAAATCGCAAAGGAACCGACCTTCGAAAGCAGCTGCTGGCTTGGGGTCTTGCCGGCATTCGTGGTGTCCCAGCTGGCGACCTTCCACACGTCAGGATCGTCGAACGGCAGCTCGATGGTCTGCGCTTCCGTGCCCTTGAGCGACGGGTATGCCTCGAAGGTCACGCCGTTGGCGTTCATCTGAATCACGAGCTTGTGATCGGAGCCGTCTGGCTTGTAGAACATGCTGATGCCGGTGTATTTCGACCAGTCGCGCTTCGGATCGAACGAGCGCGCGTAGCCGGTGTAGCCCGGGTTCGCGTTGTAGTCGTAGTGCAGATTCACGGCGTTGCCGTATTCAGCACCTTCAGGGCTTGCGACGAGCGTGAAGAAATCGCTCTTGCCGTTGTTCGGAGCGTATGCGGCATTCAGCTCGTCATCGTTGTCGTAATCGAAATCGTCGATGACGTTCTCGGCAACGGCCGGAGCCTCACCGAGCTTGATCTCAACCGTGCCATCGGTGCCCTCCGGCGACTTGAGCAGCGTGCCGTCGTTCAAGGCAATCTGCGGGGTGAGCTTGAGCGTGCCGTTGTCGAGCGCGATGCCAGCCTTGGCAAGGTCAAGTGTGCCGGTGAGGTAGCCATTGCAGGTGTAGGTGAGCGGAACGGTCACGGCATTGCCGTCAGCGTCTTTGCGGTCAGTCACGATGCCGTTGCTGATGACGTATGGAGCCTTGTCGGTGTTGTCGAACTTCACCTTGCCCATGTTCACGTCGTCCACCTTGACGCGAATCGCGATCTCGTTCGAAGTCACGCGGCTGCCGTTCGTCGGCGTCACAATGCGTGCGGTGCCCGTCTTCGCGGCAACTGCCGGAGCATGCGAATAATCCACATTGCTCGCGCTTGCCATCAGCTTGTCGGAGCTGTTCGCGAACTCCACGAACTCAGGTTCGGCGTCCTGCCCCTTCCACGGCGTGTATGCCTGGAAGTTGTCTCCGGAACCGCCGAAGTTCGCCCACGTCATCATGTATGCAGTGTTCGGGGCGTTCTGAGCGAGCGCATCGCGCAGTTCCGAGAAGAACTGCTTGTCTTTTGTTTCAGTGTCTTTCTTATAGCCGCGCGCACCGCTGCGACCGAACTCGGTGAAAGCCACGATCTTGCCGCGCTCGGTGGCCTGATCGTTGATCATCTTCATGTCTTTCATCACCGGAGCGAGCCAGGCAGAGGCGTCGTCTTTCTCGTTGTCGCTGTCGTAGGTGTCGTAGCCGAGCACGTCAACGTAACCGTCGCCCGGGTACGTCTTCAAATAGGCGTTCGCGTTGCCGTCGAGCGTGCCGCCCGGCGAATACGCATACAGGAAGTTATGCACGCCCTTGATGTCACGCAAATAGTTCACGGTGTAGCGGAACAGTTCCTTGTATTCATCTGCTGTGGCGTGCGTCGCGCCCCACCAGAACCAGTTGCCGGTGTTCTCGTGCAGCGGGCGGAAGATAATCGGAATCTGCGTGCCGTCTGCGCGCTTGGATTCTTCGGCTACTTTGGCGATGCCGTCGAGCATCGTGTTGAACTTGGCTGAATACGCGCCTCCCGGAAGCAGATCGGCTACGACGCGCGTCGTATCATCATAGTTTCCGCCGGTTTTCGGGTTGCTCCAGTGCGCGGACAGCGTGACGATCGCACCGAGTTCGTCGGCTTTCACGATTTCGTCGGCGAGCAGTGCGGCGTTGGCGTTCTGATCGGAGCCACTGCCCGGCTTTTCGCGACCTTCGAGCACGAGTCCGGCATCCCAGCCGAACACCGCGGGGTATTTGCCTGTCATTTCATACACGTCACCCTGCGTTGCCGTGGGGCTGATGTGCTCGTCGGTGGCGTGCTGCTGGCCGAAGCGCACGTCGCCCGCCTGCGTATCGCGCAGTGACGCGAACAATGCGCGGGTTTCTGCGGTTGCCTGTGCGTCGCTTGTGTTGACCGCCGCACCGTTGCCTGCGTTCTCGTCGGCGAGCGCCGAGGTCGAGAGTGCCGCCGTGCCGAGCAACGTTGCCGACGCGGCACATAACGCAATCAATTTCTTCATTATTGACTGTGCCAAGGGGAATCCTTCCATCTTCACTAATGAGCATTCGACTTTGCATGCTCATTGGCTGACATTCTAACAACTTAAACGTTTAAGTGCATGTCGGCGTTGTTCAGTTCGCAATAGCTCGAATCGTTGTAATCTCAAGCTTTACATAACTGAATATTGAACTGCTTGAAGCTCGCGCACACACTTTCTCCCCATCATTTCGATTTTTACTTTCCAGTTATTCTGCCCGCTGATAGCAGGTAGATAGAATGATGCCGGACGAACAAAAGGGACGGCATGGCAAGCACAGAGCATCGCAAGCAGCAGGGCGGGTGGCGTAAACCGCAGCAAACCGAGCAGAGCAGCAAGTCAAGTAACAAAGAGCGGCTGATCACGCGAGACGTGGCGCTCATCATGGCGGCGACGTTCTTCTTCATGGCATCCAGCATGCTGTCGGGCCCGATCATCGCCGGCTATGCGCACACGCTCGGCGCAAGCGGCACGCTGATGGGCTTCATCGCCGGCGCGCTCTCGCTCTCCGCGCTGTTCTGCCGCCCCGTCGCCGGTCATTTGGCGGATCGCACGAGCAAACGGCGGCTCGCCGTGCTCGGCGCTTCACTGTATGTGCTGACGAATATTTGGTACGCGTACGCGTCGAATCCGGCGTCGCTGCTGTGTGCGCGCATAGTCAACGGCGTTGGCTTCGCCTGCATATCGGTATGCCTGTCTACATGGCTGTCGATGCTGCTGCCGGTGCGCCGCATGGGCGCGGGCATGGGACTCTACGGCACGATGAACGCGCTGGCACAGGCGTTCGGCCCCGACCTCGGCATCCGTGTTTCGAAAACCGCCGGCTACCGCACCGCGTTCTGGATCGGTGCGGGACTCGCGATCACGGTCGTCATCTGCGTGCTGCTCATACGCGACGCCGGTAAACCGTACGCTGCACGCACTGCGGTGCAGCACACGCAGCACAGATTCAAACTGAGCACGTTGTTCGAGCCGAAAGTCATTCCGATTGCGGTGATTTTCATGATGTTCGGCATTCCCTATTTCGCGAACCAGTCGTTCATCGTCAACTATGCGAGTGACACGCATGTGCGTTTCGGCGTCTCCGTGTTCTTCCCCATCTATGCGATCGCGCTGCTTATTCTGCGCATCAGCTTGCGCAATTGGTTCGATTCGAAATCATTCGTATTCTTCATGATCATCTGCACGGCGAGCGACTGCGTGATGCTGCTGTCTCTCACTTATTTGCACGCGTTCTGGCAGCTCGCGCTGGCTGCCGTCGCCACTGCGTGCGGCTACGGCATGATGAGCTCGGTGACGCAGGCGAAGGCTGTGATCATCGCCGGCAAAGCACGCAGCGGCATGGCAAACACCACATATTATGCGGGCATCGACCTCGGCATGTTCCTCGGCCCGCTGCTCGGCGGCATGCTCTATGGCGGACTGCCGATCCGCTGGTTCTACCCGACGCTGCTGCTCACTATGCCGGTGGCATGGGCGGTGTTCGCCGCGTTCCACCGCACGATTTCGCGGGCAGACAATACTCCTCGTATTTCCAGCACAATCAAGACCGCGAGCGCGAATACGGGAACTCAGAATTCCAATAATTGAAAATGTGTATTCACAACAGTGCGCGCGCTCTTTACAATAAATGAGATTTATCCGCCCACATAGAAAGAGAAACAATGCTCACTGACGAGTATGTGAAGCGCGTGTACGAGCAGGTCGAAGCTCGTGACCCAGATCAGTCCGAATTCCTGCAGGCTGTGCAGGAAGTCTTCGAAAGCATCGAACCTGTGTTCGCCAAGCACCCGGAATACGAGGCGGCAGGCGTACTGCAGCGCTTCGTCGAGCCGGAGCGACTGGTCAAGTTCCGCGTCGCCTGGGTTGACGACAACGGCGACGTGCAGGTGAACCGTGGCTACCGCGTGCAGTTCAACTCGGCGATCGGCCCATACAAGGGCGGTCTGCGCTTCCACCCAACCGTCACCGAGAGCGTCATCAAGTTCCTCGGCTTCGAGCAGATTCTGAAGAACTCGCTGACCGGCCTGCCCATGGGCGGCGGCAAGGGCGGCTCGGATTTCAACCCGAAGGGCCGTTCCGATGCTGAAGTGATGCGTTTCTGCCAGGCGTTCATGACCGAGCTGCAGCGTCACATCGGCCAGTTCACCGACGTTCCTGCCGGCGACATCAACGTTGGCGCACGCGAGGTCGGCTACCTGTTTGGCCAATACAAGCGCTTGCGCAACGAGTTCACTGGCGTGCTGACCGGCAAGGGCCTGGAGTTCGGCGGTTCACTCGCCCGCACCGAGGCGACCGGCTACGGCCTGTGCTACTACACGCAGGAGGCTCTGCGCGTTCTGCGCAACGATTCCTTCGAAGGCAAGACCGTCGTCGTTTCCGGTTCCGGCAACGTGGCCATCTTCGCCATCGAGAAGGCCACCCAGCTGGGCGCGAAGGTCGTCACCTGCTCCGATTCCAACGGCTATGTGTATGACCCGAAGGGCATCGACCTGGATGTGGTCAAGGACATCAAGCTCAACAAGCGTGGCCGCATTCGCGAATACATTGACCGCGTTGACGGCGCTGAATACCACGAGGGTTGCAGCGGCGTGTGGACCGTGCCATGTGACATCGCGCTGCCTTGCGCCACCCAGAACGAGATCGACGGCGAATCCGCCCAGACGCTCGTCGACAACGGCTGCACGGTGGTGTGCGAAGGCGCCAACATGCCTTCCACGCCTCAGGCCATCGAGGTCTACCAGAAGAACGGCCTGCTCTATGGCCCAGCCAAGGCTGCGAACGCCGGTGGCGTCGCCGTTTCCGGCCTGGAGATGAGCCAGAACTCCTATCGCCTCTCGTGGACCTTCGAGAAGGTCGATGAAGAGCTCAAGGGCATCATGAAGAACATCGTTTCCGAGTCTCTGGATGCTGCCAAGGAATACGGTCACGATGGCGACCTGATGTTCGGCGCCAATGTCGCCGGCTTCACGAAGGTTGCCAACGCGATGGTCGCACAGGGCATCTTCTAAGCTGCTCGAGGTGAATCGCTTTCGCAATCTACCATGCATGCGCATAGCTTGCACAGGTGATTGACTGAGGGGTTATGTGCTGCGGCACATAACCCCTCCGCTGTATATGAGCGAATACACCTTAGGAATAACATTCATGAAGTTCGAATATTGATTCCTTAAGCTGGGGCATATGACGAGTAAGGGTATGAACCGTAGAAATCAGCCGCGCAGTGCGTATTTCAGGGATTCGCGCATGAAGCGCAACAACCGCCATGTGGGGCAACTGCCGCGCCAAAGCAAGCCGCGCAAGGCGGTCACTGCGAAGAAGCTGCACGAGAAGAAGGAATTGAGCGAGAAGATCAACGTGAAGAAGGAGCAGAACCAGATTCTGCGCGAGAAGCCGAAGCTGCGCGGCTGGTTCCACTTGGTGTTCTTTCCGATTGCCACGGCTGCGTCGATCGTGCTGATCTGCCTGGCGCCGAGCGGTTACATGAAGGTGGGCGTGAGCATCTACACCGCCACCGTGATCCTGTTGTTCGGTAACAGCGCCGCACTGCACATCGGGCACGGGTATTGGCCGCCGAAAGTCGACCGCGTGCTCACGTTGATCGACTATTCCAACATCTTCCTGATCATTGCGGGCACATGCACGCCGTTCCTGTTCGCGCTCGACAATTGGCCGGTGTGCTGGACGTATTTCGGCATTCTCTGGGGCGCCGCCGTGATCGGCACGGTCTGCCACCTGCTGTGGCCTGAAGGATTGGATTGGCTGTTCACGATCATCTATTGCGTGATGGGCTTGGCTCCGGCGACGATCATCGCGCTGTTCTGGCGATCGAAATACATCGGTCCCGTGCCCACGATTCTGGTACTCGCGGGCGGCGCATGCTACATAGCCGGCGCGGTGTGCTTCGCGCTGCGCAAGCCGAACCCGTTCCCGAAGTGGTTCGGCTACCACGAGATCTTCCACTTGGGCACGATCGCCGGCTATTCGTGCCACGTGGTCGCGCTGTTCATCACAGTGGTGCAGATGCGCGCCGCCCTCGGCCACTAATCGACCAAACTGCATAAGGGGCGCCAGAGGCGCTGCAAACGGCCGACATATCGGTCGCAGACAGCACTCTGGCGCCCCTTATCTGGTTCGGTCACTCAGCAGCTCTTGTTGACCGATATATATCGGTCAACAAGAGCGGTCAGAAATGCTGTGCTCACTTGGAGGCATTGGGAGTATTGGGCTGCGAGGCTTGCTGTGAAATGCTCTGTTGAATGTTCTGTGCCTGCGCCGAAGTCGGTATGGCCACAGTCGGCATCGAAGCGGACGCATTCGCAGCACCTGCCGGCGCAGCTGGCACGGTCTGCTGAGCAACGGGCGCGGCAGCATTTGCGCCACCGGCGGCAGAGCCCGTGTCTGGCAATCCGGCAACGCCATAGCTGAACGTGCGCGGCGTGGAGCTTGCAGTGCCCGGCACCAAATCCCACGGCATGCACTTCTTGACGATCCAGAAGATGAGCAGTGCGAGCAGAATCCAACCCCACGGCCCGCGGTTCATCACGAAGCACACGAACACAGCGCCGAGCAGCAGCGTGCGAATCGCATAGAATGCGAGCCTCTGCATGCGGTTGCGGGTCTTCGTCTCAATCGTCATATGCGTGTAGCGGCAGCCGAGCGTCTGCCCGTCATGCCGGTACGGAATCCACATCTCGAATATCAGGAATGCGATGCCCGCGGTAATCCATGTCAAATAATCGAGCACGCGCGGTTCGAGCGTGAGCGAGAGCCACACGAAGTGCCCGTCTCCGGTCGGCTTGAAAATCAGGTAGAACAGCGTCACATAGAGCAAGCTCAGCGGCACATACACGAGATCGATGAGCAGGAAGTCGATCGTCATCGAAACGAAGCGGTGCACGAATCCCGGGCTTGTGTTCGTGCCCTTGAGCTGCTTCGCCTTCTTTGGCACGAGCTTCGTGTAGAGCACGGCTATGCCATAGCCGAGCATCGCGCCCAGCGTGTTCGTCAGCATGTCGTCAACGTCGAACTGGCGGTAGGCACACGGGTAGATGCCCCAGATGCCGGTGAGCTGTGAGGTTTCTATGAACACCGAGCAGCCAAGCGCGAACGGCGTGGCCACCCAGAATTTCCAGCCTGCCCAGCGGCAGAGCATGAATCCGAGTGGCATGAACAGCACGACGTTCATCGCGAGCTGCAGCACGCCGTAGAGTCCGGTCTGTGCGTCTTGAATGAATTCGAAAATATTGAGCTGCGGCGCGAGGTGATGCGTCGCGCAGTATTGTGCAGCGTCATCTGGCATCGGGTACATCGTGAACGCGAGCAAGCCGAGCGCGTAGAGTACCGCCACGTATGCGGTGAACGCGCTGGTGAAGCTCAGGCGGTGATTGCGGTGGTAGATGAACGCGATGATCGGCAACGTGAGCAGGAACGACACGAACGGCCACGCGATGAGCGCGATGGTAAACGATGAACTGAATAACCCTAGATATCGAAGCACATGAATGAGTGTAACGCGCGCGCAGACGCAGCGAACTGGTTCTCAAGAATGATTGTGCCCCTCTCAGCGCTCGGCTGAGAGGGGCACAATCTAAAAATATGTATTATCAGTCGTCGCCGAGCGTGACATGTACGCCGCCGACGAGCGCGCTGACCACGTTGTAGAGCAGCGCGAAGATCGTGCACAGAATGGTGATGAGCACCATTTCGACGATGGAGAAGATCGTGACTGCGCTGAGCACGGTTGGCAGCGACAGCACGTTCGCCAAGTTCAGACTGCCGGAGTCAAGACCTGCGGAAGACACGATCTGAGTCACCTGGTCGAACACGCCGACCGCCTTGAGCAGCAGCCACAGCAGCAGCGTGGCGATGATCTGAATGATTGCTCCGGCGAGCGACAGCATGAAGCTCACCTTGGCGACCGACCATGCGCTGACGCGCGTCAGCGACAGGTTCATGCGGCGCGCATGCGGCTTCTGACGGTTGCGAGCAGGACGAACCGGACGGTTCTGCTCGGGGTGGTCTTTGTCGGCAATCAATGGCTGGTTCGAGGCAGAACGCGCCACACGTGGAGCGTTCGAGGCGTCAGCTTTGGACTGATCGCCGTGGTCAAGCGGAGTATCCGCAGTATTCTCGCTCATATTCGCTCCTTGAAGAAGTTCTACATGTTGAGATTATCAATGTTTCAAGACCTTGGAGCCGTGAGAGGACTCACGGCTCCGCAATCTAGACAATTGACGTCTCAGCGATTTATTCTTCGTCGTTTTCGGCACTCTCGCCGCTTTCGCCGTTGTCACCCTGCTGGGTTTCCTCGATGGCGGCGGATTCCTCTTCGATCACCGGCATGCCGTCTTCGCTGCGTTCCTCGAACACCGGCTGGCCTTCGGCTGGCTGGGTTTCGGTGGAACCTGCGGAAGACTCGGTGACGGTGGTCTCACCGTCTGCCTCGTCTTCGGTTTCGGCATTGCGCGCGATCGAGATGATCTCATCGCCGGCATCCGGCTTGGCAAGCGTGACTCCCTGCGTGGTGCGGCCGGTGAGCTTGACTTCGCTGACGTTGGAGCGAATCACCTTGCCGGACTTCATGATGGCCATGATCTGGTCTTCTTCGGTCACGACGACTGCACCGACGAGCGTGCCGCGTTCCTCGGTGAGCTGCACGGCCTTCACGCCGAAGCCGTTACGACCCTGCAGGCGGTATTCACTCAAGGCAGTGCGCTTGGCGAAGCCCTGGTTCGTCACCACGAGCAGATCCTTGCTCTCGTCACCCCAGATTACATCCATGGCGAGCAGTTCGTCCTCGGCACGGAACTTCATGCCCTGCACGCCTGCGGTCTGGCGACCCATTGGGCGCAGCTGCTCGTCGTCGGCACGGAACTTGAGGCTCATGCCGAGCTTCGACACCAGAATGATGTCGTCATCGGCATTGCACAGCGCCGCACCGATCACTTCGTCGGTGGTTTCGCCCGACTCGTCTTGCATCAGGCGAACGGCGATCAGGCCGCCCTGACGAGGCGAATCGTATTCGGAAAGGCGCGTCTTCTTGACCTTGCCGGAGCGGGTGGCGAGCACCAGGTAGTCGGCCACCTCGTAGTTCGGAATCGAGAGCACGGCCTGAATCGACTCGTCCGGCGTGAACTGCAGCAGATTCGCCACATGCTGGCCCTTGGAGTCGCGCGACCCCTCCGGCAGCTCGTATGCCTTGAGGCGATACACACGGCCCTTGTTCGTGAAGAACAGCAGCCAGTTGTGCGTGCTCGTCAGGAAGAAGTGATCCACCACGTCGTCATCGCGCAGCTTGGCACCCTTGATGCCCTTGCCGCCGCGGTGCTGTGCGCGGTATTCATCGGCCTTCGTGCGCTTGATGAAGCCGGCGTGCGTGACGGTCACAACCACGTTCTCTTCGGCGATCAGGTCTTCGACGTTCATCTCGCCGGAGAACGGCAGGATCTTCGTGCGACGGTCATCACCGTACTTCGCCACGATCTCGTCGAGTTCGTCACCGACGATCTTGCGCTGGCGTTCCGGCTTGGCCAGAATGTCGGCGTAGTCGGCGATGCGGCGCATCAATTCGTCGTGCTCGTCGAGAATCTTCTGACGTTCGAGGGCTGCCAGTCGGCGAAGCTGCATCGCGAGAATCGCGTCGGCCTGAATGCCGTCGACGTCGAGCAAATCCATGAGGCCGGTGCGAGCGATCTCAACGGTTTGCGACGAACGGATCAGGTGAATGACCTCGTCGATCATGTCGAGAGCCTTCAAATAGCCCTGCAGAATGTGGTCGCGTTCCTCTGCCTCGCGCTTGAGGTAGGCGGTGCGGCGGGCGATAACGTCGAGCTGGTGGGCGACCCAATGGCGAATGAACGCGTCGAGGCTCAGCGTGCGCGGCACGCCATCGACCAATGCGAGCATGTTCGCGCCGAAGGTCTGCTGCAGCTGCGAATGCTTGTAGAGGTTGTTGAGCACCACCTTCGGCACGGCGTCGCGCTTGAGCACGAGCACCAGGCGTTGGCCGGTACGACCGGAGGTTTCATCGCGCATGTCGGCGATGCCGTTGATCTTGCCGTCACGCACGGCTTCACGAATCGATGCGACCAAGCGGTCGGGGTTCACCTGATACGGCAGCTCGGTGACGACCAGGCACATACGCCCCTTGATCTCTTCGGTGTTGACCACGGCGCGCATCGTGATGAGGCCACGACCTGTGCGGTAGGCCTGTTCGATGCCCTTGTGACCCAGAATCGTCGCGCCGGTTGGGAAGTCAGGGCCCTTGATGCGTTCGATCAGTGCGTCGAGCAGCTCTTCACGGCTGGCATCTGGGTGGTCAAGCGCCCAATGCACGCCATCGGCCACCTCGCGCATGTTGTGCGGAGGAATGTTCGTGGCCATGCCGACGGCGATGCCGGAGGAACCGTTGACGAGCAGGTTCGGGAAGCGAGCAGGCAGCACGGTCGGCTCCTGCGTCTTGCCGTCGTAGTTCGGCACGAAGTCAACGGTGTCTTTGTCGATGTCGCGCACCATCTCCATGGCGAGCGGAGCCATACGGCATTCGGTGTAACGCATTGCAGCGGCCGGGTCGTCGCCCGGAGAGCCGAAGTTGCCCTGACCGTCGACGAGCATGTAGCGCATCGACCAGCTCTGCGCCATACGCACCAAAGTGTCGTAGATGGCGGAATCGCCGTGCGGGTGGTATTTACCCATGACGTCGCCGACCACGCGCGAGCACTTGTTGTAACCACGATCCGGGCGGTAGCCGCCGTCATACATCGCGTAGACCACGCGACGATGCACCGGCTTCATGCCATCGCGCACGTCAGGCAACGCGCGCTCAACGATCACCGAGAGTGCGTACGACAAATACGATTGACGCATTTCGTCTTGCAAGTCGATCGGCTGCACGCGCTGGCCGCTCAGCAGGCCGTAATCGGTTTGATCGGCCTCCTGCGGGCTCAACGGTTCCATCGAGCCGTCGGGCACGTTCTGCTCGTCATCAGTGCCAGTGTTCTGTTCGTCTGCCACTTGAAATCCTTTACCTTAAAAATCAAATTCTTCGAATACGAATACGCGCGTGAACTCAGGCGTCGATCCAGCGAGCGTTGTGAGCGTTGCGCTGAATGAACAGGCGGCGCGGCTCAACTTCGTCGCCCATCAGCATCGAGAACGTCTCGTCTGCCTGCAATGCGTCTTCGATGTGCACTTGCTTCAAGATGCGGTGATCAGGGTCCATCGTGGTCTCCCACAGCTCCTGATAGCTCATCTCGCCCAAGCCCTTGTAGCGCTGGATACCTTCGCCCTTTGGCAGCTGACGCCCCTTCGCCTTGCCTTCAGCGAGCACGCGGTCGCGCTCGGCGTCGGTGTAGACGAAATCGTGCGGACCCTTCGTCCACTTGAGTCGGTACAGCGGCGGCATAGCCACATACACGAAGCCGGCGGTGATCATCGGGCGCATGTAGCGGAAGAACAGCGTCAGGTTCAGCGTGGCAATGTGGGCGCCGTCAACATCGGCATCCGCCATGATGATGACCTTGTGGTAGCGCACCTTGTCGATGTCGAAGTCTTCGCCGTAGCCGCCGCCGATGGCGGTGATAAGCGATTCGATCGTGTCGGACTTCAGCATGCGGTCCAGGCTCGCGCGCTCGGTGTTCAGAATCTTGCCGCGCAACGGCAGAATCGCCTGCGTAAGCGGGTTGCGCCCCTGAATGGCGGAGCCGCCTGCGGAATCACCCTCGACGATGAACAGCTCGCACTCACTCGGATCGTTCGACTGGCAATCCTTGAGCTTGTCGGGCATGCCAGCGGATTCGAAAATCGACTTGCGGCGCGTGTTCTCGCGGGCTTTCTTCGCTGCGAGACGTGCGCGCGAAGCCTCCATCGCCTTCTGAATGATGTTCTTCGCCTCGGTCGGATGCGAGTCGAGCCAATCGCTGAGCTTCTCGTTCATCACGCGCTGCACGAAGGTCTTCGCCTCGGAATTGCCGAGCTTCGTCTTCGTCTGGCCTTCGAACTGCGGATTCGTGAGCTTCACCGAGATGACGGCGGTCAAGCCTTCGCGCACGTCGTCACCGGAGAGGTTGTCATCTTTGTCTTTCAAGATGTTCTTGTCGCGAGCGTAACGGTTGATCATGCTCGTCAACGCGGCACGGAAGCCCTCTTCGTGAGTGCCGCCCTCGGTCGTCGAAATCGTGTTTGCAAAGGTGTGCACAGACTCGGAATATGCGGTCGTCCACTGCATCGCGATTTCAGCGGAGATGCCCAAGTTCAGGTCTTCGGATTCGATGTCGATCACATCAGGCTCGATCGGCGTCGTGTTGCGCGACTTCACCAGAAACGCCACGTAATCCTTGATGCCGTTCTTGTATTGGTAGGTGACGGTCTGGTGCATCTCTTCAACAGCGTTGTCGCCGTCGCCGGCCACCTCGTCGCGAGCCTCGTCCACCTGACGAAGATCGGTGAGCGTGATCTTCAAGCCCTTGTTCAGGAACGCCATCTGCTGGAAACGGCTGCGCAGGGTCTCGAAATCGTAGATCGTGGTTTCGAAGATCTTCGGATCGGCCCAGAACGTGACCGACGTGCCGGTCGATTCACCCGGATCCATAGCGCGGCCCTTCTTCAACGGGGCGGTCGGATGCTGATCGATGTAGGTCTGCGTCCAGTAATAGCCCTGACGACGCACTTCCACATCAACGCGCGTGGAGAGCGCGTTCACCACGGAGATGCCCACGCCGTGCAAGCCGCCGGAGACCGCGTAGCCGCCGCCACCGAATTTGCCGCCTGCGTGCAGCTTCGTCATAACCGTTTCAACGCCGGAAATGCCTTCGCCCGGCACTTCGTCGACCGGAATGCCTCGGCCATCGTCGACGACGCGAATGCCGTTGTCGGGCAGAATCGTCACTTCGATGTGCGTGGCGTATCCTGCCAGAGCCTCGTCAACGGAGTTGTCGACGATCTCATACACCAGGTGGTGCAAGCCTCGCGGGCCGGTGGAACCGATGTACATGCCCGGTCGGATGCGCACCGCCTCAAGGCCTTCGAGCACTTTGAGGTCGCTGGCGTCGTAGTGCTCAGGAGACAGGGTGTCGTCCAGCTGCGCGTCATCGGCGTTGTTCTGCGTGCTGGGATCGATCGATGCCGACGATTCCGGCATGGAATCAGATGGTTGATCTGCCACAGAGATTCCTTTCTGTGAAGTTCGTTTGAAGGGTTCGCTACAAAGCGATATGCCCTATAACACGAATAAAACGCCCTTGTGGGCGTTCAACTACTCTGTTAAATATTCTACTCATGCGTGGGGACGTGAAAGCGTAGCGCCCTTACAGCGTATTTTCCCTTTTTTCAGCGTTCTTCATACACAAAAAAGTTGGCCTCTTGGAACGCGCGCATTCTGGAAAACGCGTTCCAAGAGGCCAACCGGGTCGAGCGGCCGCGAGTAGGTAAGGTCAGGATGGGGAATATCGGCCGCCCGAAGTCTCAACTATGCAGGTCAGGAATTCGACGTTGAACTCGACGAATCGAAGCTCGACGAGTTTGAGCTGGAATTGCTGTTCGAATTGCCGTTGCTCTGGCTATCGCCTTGCGAATCGCTCTGGCCGTTGCTGTTTCCGCTCTGACCGCCAGGCATGCCACCCTGCCCGTTCTGGCTGGTGCCACCTTGACCTCCCTGACCGCCGCCAGGCATGCCGCCACCGGGCATCTGCATCTGCTGCGAGGTCGAGGTCTTGTTGCCTGCCACAGACGTGTAGACCAATCCGCCTCCGACGCCGCCGACCACGCCGCACAGCAGTGTGACGCCTACCAGAAGCGTTATCGTTTTGCCGCCGAGTCCCTTCTTCGGAGCCGCCACAGCCGAGGCGGAGGAGGAAGCAGGCGCAGTGTTCATCTGCACGTTCAGCGGTTCGATCGGGGTCGTCTGCGACGACGTATTCGCCGAAGCGTTCGTTGGAGTGAATGTGGTGTGTTCGGAATCGGTGTTGTTGGTGCCGTTGTTGTTGCCGAATGGGTTGCTCATGGGTGTTCCTTTCAAAGTATTGCTATTATTCGGTGATCTTGGGTGCTGGGGGGAGAGAGAGAAACCGTTGTGCAAAGCGGCTTGTCAGCCCCTGTCAGCCCGCGTCATGCCATCGTCCACGTGGTCTTCGTGTCGAATTCGCTGTCGTAGTCGAAACCCAAAACGAGTGAGATCACTGCGGCGCTTACGATAAGCGGTTGTACGCGCGGCCCCGCAGTGCGCGGATGTTGTGCCGGCTGGCTCATCGCTCCTCCTTGCGTAAAGAGTGGTCAACTTGTTAGGCTCAAGTAGACCGCGCGAAGTCGTGAGGAGACTGCAAACCAGCGAAACCGTGCCATCAAATTCTCTGAAAGCTCGCTGAGAGACCATGCTCGCAAATATTAATTATTCATTTATATTTATATAATAATTTATATTATTTTTGTTCAGCGTGCGCGATAGTGCATGTTCTGGCGCACGTATTGCTTCTTCCGCGTGGCAGGACCGTGCGCCTGCGGTCCGGTGACTCGAATCTCGCGAATATCGAGCCCATCGAGTTTTTCTCGTATCGTTTTCTGCAGCTCCGGTATCAGGAACGTGAGTTGCGTCGTCCACGACGGTGATTTCGCATGAATCGTGAGCACTCCGTTCGAGAGCGAGCCGACTGTGGTGTTGCGCGCGATCACGTCTCCGACGATCGACGCCCAGTCGTTGCGCAGCGTGGCGAGCTTCATGTGCGGAACCCAGCCAGCCTGTTTCGCAACGGCGGTGAACACCGAGCCGAGTTTCACTTCATCGCGCCCCGGTTTGCCGAAGTTCTCGAGCGCTTCCTCGCGTTTGATTCGACGTTCCGCAATAAGTCCTGATCGGGCGGAAATTCTTTCGAACTCTTCCGCTGGCAATGTCTGCTCGTTGAGTTTGAGCTGCTCTACGATCGGTGCGTCACTCATGCCGCGCTCCCCCGTTTCGCGGCTTGCGCAGCTTGCTTAAGCAACGGATCATCGTCGGATTGCGCAGCCACATGAGCCACGTCGATCACATTCGCATCAGCGAATTGCGGTACATCGGATTGCGCGGCGGCGGTTATCAGCACTTGATCCTGCTTGGCTGCGAACTCCATGATCTTCGCGCGACGCGTCGGGTCGAGCTGCGCGAACACATCGTCGAGCACGACGATCGGCCGTTCGCCATGCTCCTGCTCAAGCAGGCGATACACCGCCATTTTCATGGCAAGCGCCAGCGTCCAGCTCTCGCCGTTCGACGAGTATTCGCGTGCGGGCATGCCGTTGAGTTCGATCGACACATCGTCGCGTTGCGGGCCGATCAGATTGACTCCACGCGCCACCTCACCTGGGTAGATGCGTTGGAAATGCGCGCTGATCGCCGCATACGCCTCGTCATTGGATGCCATCGTCAGCAGCTCGTCGAACGACGGCTCATACACCAGCCGAGCTTCTTCAGCGTCATCACTCAATTCACGGACGATCGAACCGAAAAAGTATTGAGCAGTTCGATCATATGATTGCGGTCTCTAGTGATCTGCGATCCGATGTCAATGAACTGCCCCGTCCAAATCTCCAGTCCACTCAGCGCAGCGTCGCGTTGCACGTCACCATCTTGCGAACCCAGCTGTTTCAACAGCGCAGCGCGTTGCTTGGCGATATGGGTGAACTGCTGCAACCGTTGCGCATATCCGCGCACCAGCACCGCCGCAGTCTGGTCGATGAAGTGCCTGCGTACGGCAGGATCTCCCCACACCAGTCGTTGGTCGTCAGGAGTGAACGCAATAAAAGGAATTTTTCCGATTATATCGCGCATATAGATGCTGGCGCCGCCGTTGATACGCGCTCGATTCGCTCCCCTGGCACGAATTGTCAACTCAAAAGTTGTTGTCGAATCTTCATTATTTGACTTTTGTTCTTCTATATTTGCGCGAATAGTCGCCGTTTGAAAACCGCGTTGCACAAGCGGGAGCGAAGACGAGGCACGGTGAGACGAGCCAGTCGACAGCACTTCCAGCGCCTCGACGATATTCGTCTTGCCGAGCCCATTCGCACCCTGCAGAATATTGACGCCAGGTGTGAAGTCGAACATGCAGTGAGTCCAGGAGCGGAAGTGGTCGAGAACCAGTCTGCTGACGGTTATCATGTCACTCCGCTCCCCTCACTCGCAGTATGCAGTATCAGTATTCGTAAATTGGTGAACTTCGTACGATCAGACGTTGAAACGCATCGGCACGAGCAGGTAACGGTAGTTCATCGACTCCTCGGAATCCTGCTCCTGCTGGCCGTTGAATTCCACCGGCTTCACCGCGGTCGTCATCTTCATGCGAATGTATGGCTCGGTGATCACGCTCAAACCGTCACGCAGATACGCCGGATTGAATGCCACCGTGATGTCTTCGCCATCGAGATCGACAGGGAGCGTCTGCTTCGCCGAAGCCTCGTCAATACCGCCAGCGGTGAGCAGCACCTGTTGCTCAGTGAACACCATGCGAATCGGGGCGTTGCGCTCGGCGACCAGCGACACGCGCTTGGCGGCTTCGAGCAAATCGGTTTTGTTGATGACGGCCTGAATCGGGTAGGAGTCCGCATACAGGCGGTCAACAGACGGGAACTCGCCATCGATCAGCTGCACCGTGGAAACGCGGCCGGCGTTCTCAATGCCGATGAGCGAAGGATTCTCGGCGTCCAAATAAATCGTGACGTTCTCGCGTTCATCCATCGAACGGGCGATCTTCGTCAAATACGCGCCACGCACCAACGCAGTGGTTTCCAGCTGCTCATCCTGCGAAGTCCAGTGGAAGCTCGCACGCGCCAAACGGAAGCGATCAGTAGAGCTCAGCGTCACCTCATCGCCGTTGAAACGCATGTGCACGCCGGTCAGAACCGGGCGATTCTCATCGCGAGCCACCGCAATGGCAGCCTGATTCACCGTCTGCATGAACGTCTGCGCGTCCACCTGGCCGAGCTGCTGCGGCAGTTCCGGCAAATCCGGGTATTCACTCTCCGGCATCAGTTGCAGCGTGAAGCTCGCAGCACCGGAAGTGATCGTCATCGTCGTCTCGTTGGCGTCCAGATACGTTTTCTCAGCAGGCAGCGATTTGCTGATGTCAGCAAGCAGTTTGCCAAGCACCACAACGGTTCCAGCCTCATCAATACCTGCCTCAACGTGATCTCGCGCAGAAATCTCATAGGTGAACACCGAAAGCTGCATCGTGCCATCCTGAGCTTCCAATTTCACACCCGCGAGAATAGGATTTGCCGGACGAGCGTCGATCACGCTAGTGGTCCAAGCTACTGCATCTGCGAATGCAGCGGTGTTGACTTCAACTTTCATTGCTGTTCCTTGCTCTTGATGCTTGATTTCGTGCTATGTGCTGATTGTTTATTCTAGCGGGTTCGTAGATCGAGCTGTGCTTAATGTTTTTGCTTTCCCGAGTTATTGCTGTTATCAGCTTTATAAGAAAAGTAAGTAAGTAGTAATAATAAGCGCGGTGGATGTTGTGGATAACTGTGGAAAGTGTTGAAACCGCGCAAGTTATCCACAATCGAACTATGTGGATAACTTCTGAATCTCGTGTGCATAACTAGGCGAGTTTTCCACAGCCGTCAAACCTCCCAAAAGTTATCCACATCTCGTAAAGCCTTATCCACAGCGGGTTTCGGCGTTTCTCACATGCAATCCACCGGCGATGCCCACAAATGTGGATAACCATGTGGATAAGTTATTTTCACGCCGCACATTGCTATGTTCGTTGAATTTTCGGGCTTTTCCCACGATATTGGGGACGCATGACTTGGCGCATGGATTGCATGGTTGTTTCGCGTGGCGCGCAGATATTTTTGATTTTCTGCCGACGTAGTGTGACTGGGCTGTGTGGGTGGCGGCGCGCGGAGACCCGCGCTTCGTCAGGGGTGTCGCGAGCTTCGCGCGCGCACATTCCTCAGCACAGGTCTCCGCGCGCCGCCACCCACACGGGTAAAGGACCCCTAATCGGCGCAAAATCGGCGTGAAGGGGAGGGCTAGTCGTTGATGTGCTGCTTGAGCTCGGCGGTTAGCTCGTTGACGTAGTTGTAGATCTCCTGCTTCTCCTGCATTTCGTCGTTGATGTGCTTACACGCATGCATCACCGTCGTGTGGTCACGGCCTCCGAAGATCTGGCCTATGTTGACCAGACTCATACTGGTCATATCCCTTGTCAGATACATGGCGATCTGCCTCGCCAGCGTCACATTCCTTGGGCGGGCAGGGCCAACCAGGTCGTCGAAGGTCAGGTGGAAATACTTGGCGACCCTGGCGATGATGTCGGTCGGCTTGATCTCCACTTCCGTCGTGAAGAAGTCCTGCAACGCACGCTCGGTGAGCGAACGCGTCACCGGCTGATGCGTCAACGACGCCATGGCGATAACACGCTTGAGCGCACCCTCAAGCTCACGAATGTTGTCGGTGAACCGTTCGGCAATCAGGTCGAGCACATCATTGGGCACACGCGTATGGTTCTGGTCGGCCAACGTGTGCAGAATCGCAATACGCGTCTCCAGATTCGGCGGCTTGATATCAACCGTGAGACCCTGCTCGAAACGCGAAATCAAACGATCCTCGAAATCCTCGAGATTGCGTGGCGGCACATCAGAGGCGATAACAATGCGCTTATTCGCCTGATAAAGCGAATTGAACGTGTGGAAGAACTGCTCGAGCGTACCCGGCTTGCCACCGAGGAACTGGATGTCGTCGATGAGCAACACATCCACATCACGGTATTTGCGGTAGAAATTGCCCATTCCGGGCGCTTCCTTGTCTTGCCCCGACGTACGAATCGACTCGATGAAATCGTTCGTGAACTCCTCGCTCGTCACATAGAGCACACGCGGACGCGGCTTCTGATTCTGCACAGCATAGTTGCCGATAGCATGCAGCAAATGCGTTTTGCCAAGGCCAGAGCCGCCATAAATACACAACGGGTTGTAGTCACGGCCAGAACCCTCGGCAACCGCTAACGCCACCGTGCGCGCAAAACGGTTAGAATCGCCCTGCACGAACGTGTCGAACGTGTCGTTGCTATTGAGATGCGTCTGAGGATCGCGGAACGTGTTCGCCTGACCCGCACCCAGGTCTGGGGCGATGGAAGGAGCCGCATCGAAATCAGTGGCGGCATATTGCGGGGGAGTGGCGGTGGCAACACTCGGGCCGAAACTCGCCACCGGATCGATGTCTTCAAACGTCTGCACAATCGCCTCGTCGTAATGCGAATCGCGACGGGCCGGCTGCTGCGCGACGGCTGGCGCAGGAACGGTTTGCGTGGCCGTAGCTGGTACTGGTTGCGGAACGACTACCGGGGTCTGAAGCGGTTGAGATGCCGGCTGCGCTTGAGCGGCTGGCGCTGAGGCCGCCGGTGCCTGCTGAGTTGCGACTGGAGCAGCGGGCGCTGCCGGCGCTGGCTCTGCTGCCGGCGCAGGCTGTGGAACGGGCGCTGGGGGCATGATTTTGAACGCGGGCAGCATCTGCTCGCCGCCGTTCGCGATCTCCAATGCGTCGAGCAGCGGGCGATTGAGCTCGGTCTGCAGCACCTGCAGTGTCTGCGCGTTCTCCACATCGAGAACTATCGTGGTGCCAAACACGGCTTCTGGGTTCACTCCTGCGAGCCAACCTTGTTCACGGGCGGTCAGGCTGGAATTCTGCTGCAGCAACGCAAGCGTGTCAGACCATATGGTCGCGGCCTGCGTAGCCGGGTCGAAATTCTCTGCGTTCATCGAGCACGTCACCCATTCTGTCGTTTCAAAGTGCAATACACTATTATTACTCCATCGTAAAGAAGTTATCCACAGGGTTGCGTGTTGAAAACACTGGGTTTTGCACTAATTTGTGCATTGCGGTGGACGACACGGCGAAGTAATCCCCCGAATTTCAACGCATTTGTGGATAACTTTGGTGATTCACCCACAAGCTGAGTGTGATTTTGTGCGCCAAATAATTCACCCACATAGTAGTGGGGAACCAGTGGGGAAGGGGTACTTGTAAAGTGGTAGAGCTTGACTCATGAGGAGCCGTGCATCAGCATGGCCGAATAACCGGGAGTTTATTATGAAGAGGACATACCAGCCGAACAACCGTCGCCGTCACATGAAGAGCGGCTTCCGCGTCCGTATGCGCACCCGCGCAGGCCGCGCGCTGATCAACCGTCGTCGCGCCAAGGGCCGCAAGACCCTCTCCGCCTGATTCCAGACTGATTCAGACGAAGTGGAGCGGCTGAAAACCACCGTGAATTCGTCGCCGTGCTCAAACGCCGTCGCCGCGTGACCGATGCGGATATCGTGCTGCACTACATCGTGCGCACGCCATCGGATTCGCCGCACACCGGCAGGGGGCCGACGAGGCGTTTGGGCTTGGCCGTTTCCAAATCGGTGGGAAATGCGGTGGTACGCAACACGGTGAAACGACGCTTTCGCGTTTTGGCGCATCGCTACGAAGACGAGCTTCCCGCAGACTGCGACATCGTTCTGCGCGCGAAGCCGGGGGCTGCCCATGCCTCTTTTCAATCACTCGAAGCGCAAATGCAGACGCTTTTTCGCGCAGTGACGCGTAAATCGGAGCAATCATGACCGGGTATGTAGGGCGTGTGATGATTCGTTGCATTCGCTGGTATCAGCGAAGGATTTCAGCGAACATACCGCCCTCTTGCCATTATTACCCCAGCTGTTCCAACTATGCCCTTGAGGCGGTGCAACGGTTCGGAGCATTCCGTGGTGGAATGCTCGCCGCGCTGAGACTGTTGCGCTGCAGGCCTTGGAGCCCCTGCGGTATCGACGACGTTCCCCAGCGCTTCTCGCTGTTCTACAGGTTTTCATGGTCGAAGGCACATGAGGAGCCTAGACTGACCCCGCTGCCATCACATCGGAAGGAGCAGGCAGCCTAAATGAATACAGATAACTTTCTTCTCGACGCTGGCATCTGGGGGTTTGTTTACAAAATCCTGACGCCTATCGAATGGCTGATGACGCAGATCATGTGGCTGTTCCACAAGCTGTTCACGCTTCTCGGCATGCCTGAACACGGCCTTTCCTGGGCGCTGGCCATCATCTTCCTGGTGATCGTGGTGCAGGCCTGCGTGTTCCCGCTCTACTACAAGAGCATGAAGGGCATGCGAGCTATGCAGGCGATGCAGCCGAAGATGGCGAAGATCCAGAACAAATACAAGGGCAAGAACGACCCGGCCTCGAAAGAGGCGATGCAGCGCGAAATGATGAAGCTGTATCAAGACAACCACGCGAACCCAGCCGGATCCTGCCTGCCAATGTTGCTGCAGGGCCCTGTGTTCATGTGTATGTTCTACGTGCTCTCCGCGATCCCATACATCGCCCGCGGCAAGCGCAGTCCGCTTGGCGCCTTCGATGTGGAGACGGCGCAGTCGTTCTCGCAGTCCACGTATTTCGGTGTCAAGATCACCGACACGTTTACGTCGAGTGGCACCACCGGCAAAATCGTCATTGGCATCTTCGTGGCGTTGATGTGCGCCTGCCTGTGGTACATGCAGTACTATTCGATGCGCCACAACACTGCGCCCGCCACGGTGAACCGCCAGAGCGCGATGATGCAGAAGGCGATGCTGTGGATCTTCCCGATCATGTATATCTTCTCCGGCGTCGCGATGCCATTCGCAGTGCTCATCTACTGGCTCGCCAACAACATCTGCAACCTTCTGCGCACGATGTGGCAGGTGCGTGAGTTCCCGACCCCGGGCAGCCCAGCCGCCGAAGCGAAGGTGATTCGTGACCACGACAACGAGAACAAGAAGCGTGCTAGGGAAGGCAAGCCGTCTCTCGAAGAGGAAGAGCTCGAACGCGCCAAGTCCGAGGCCGAAGCTCGCGTCTCGCAAGGATTCCAGCGTCAGCAGCCGAAGCGAAAGAACCGTAACAAGAAGAAGTAACGCCAATTTTTGGCTTATCTTGACAGTCATTTTGGAAGGAATGCCCATGGTTCAACATGACGAGAAAACAATCGATCAGCTCAATGAAGAAGCTGACATCGCCGCCGATTACCTCGAAGAGCTCCTCGACATCGCCGACTACGAAGGCGATATCGAAATGGGTGTGCGTAACGGCCGCCCGATGGTGCAGATCGTGGCAGACGACGACACCGACATCAAGCATCTGATCGGACGCAACGGCGAAGTGGTTGACGCGTTGCAGCAGCTGACCCGCCTTGCCGTGCAGCAGGCCACCGGCGAGCGTTCGCACCTGATCGTCGACGTCGACGGCTTCCTGAAGCGCAAGCGCCAGACGCTGCGCGACATGGCCCTCGATGCCGTCGATGAGGTTCGCGAAACCGGTGAGCCGGTCGATTTGAAGCCGATGAACTCGTTCGAACGCAAGATCATTCACGATGTGGTTCGTGACGAAGGGCTCCGTTCCCGTTCGCATGGTGAAGAACCGCACCGCTACGTGACCGTGTACCTGAAGCGTACGGAGACGGAAGACGATGGCATTGAGGAAGACGAGTTCCTCGTCGACGACTGATCGCGATTGCTGATACGCGCATACACGCGGAGATCATACAGGCGAATATGCAGTGGAGGGGCGTTCCCATTCGGGAGCGCCCCTCCACTGTTGTAAGCGCCGCGGCTATGGAGACCAGGTTTTCCGGTGCCGCGGCAAGAGCCGAGATGACGCCGACACTCGAGGGGATCTACGCACCGGCGATCACGGACTGCCGATTATCGTAACTCATGAACGCCGTGCAGCGCCTGCTTTGTAGACGTGTGCTTACATGAGTTGAATGTTTCACGTGGTGTCGTGACGTTTGTTCGCGGTAGGATGGTGCATTATGAGTGTTGAGATCCATACCGATGAACAGCTCGCCGAATCCAATGTGTTGCATGATGTGTTTGGTGATGCTCTGCCCGCGATCGAAGTGTTTCACGAGAAACTTCGCAATGAGGGCGAAGAACGAGGATTGATCGGCCCGCGTGACGTCGATATTCTGTGGGAGCGCCATCTGCTCAATTCAGCCGCTATCGTTCCGTTCGTGGCCGAGAAAACCGAGGGAAAGCAGTTCAAAACGGTTGCGGATCTCGGTAGTGGTGGAGGATTTCCCGGGCTGGTGATCGCAGCCATGCTGCCGGATCACACGGTGACGCTGATCGAACCGATGGAACGCCGCATCGAATGGCTCGATGAATGCGTCGAGGCGATGCAACTCACGAACGTCAACGTCGTGCGCGGGCGTGCCGAGGCCGCGATCGCGGCGTTGCGCATGCATAAAGGGCAGGGGCGCGGCAAAACCGAGGTGCCGGAAGAAGTGTTCGAGTCGATCACCCACCCGTTCGCCGTTGTGACGTGCCGTGCGGTCGCGCCGATGACGAAGCTTGCAGGCTGGGCGCTTCCGCTCGTCGAACCGAAGGGTGCGCTTGTGGCGCTCAAAGGACGTTCGGCGCAGCAGGAGATCGACAAAGCGAAGGATGTGATCCGCAGATTCGGAGGCATCAAGCCGCGCGTCGTCACCGCTCCGGTCGCAGACGGGCTCGAGTCAACGCAAGTCGTCATTGTCGACAAGAAATAAAAGTTATCCACATTGTGCATAACTCAACTCAAGTTATCCACAGCAGTTTCTTCGTCGTGTGCAATAGTCAATAATCACTGAAATATCAGTAATTTCAAACTATTCGAACACCGCGGGGAATCAAGTCGGGCTGTGAATAATACGAAGTTATCCACAAGTTATCCACAGTGAAAAGTGTTCGTGAAAACTCGTGTGAAACTGTCCATACGAATGAAGAAACTGGAACGTATTGAACAGGAGGGCCGTCTTCGTGACTGAACAAGGGAACATCCCTGGCATGGAAAGCGCATCGGAAACCATAGCGCGCATATTCTCCGACCATAACGGGTCTGGCGTCGGCTCCGAAATCGCCGACGCATCCGCGCGCTACCATGCGCTCGACCGACTCACATTCAAACGTCCGGCAGACACGCGCCGCATCGCCGTCGCCAACCAGAAAGGCGGCGTCGGCAAAACGAGCACTACAGTGAACTTGGCCGCAGCGTTCGCGTTAGCGGGCATGAACGTGCTCGTCATCGACATGGATCCGCAGGGCAACGCGTCCACCGCGCTCGGCGTCAGCCACAATTCTGGCGATCCGTCGGTGTACGACGTGCTCGAAGGGCGCGCGCAGATCTCCGAAGTCATGCAGCGTTGCCCGGATTTCCCATCTCTGGAAGTCGTGCCAGCCTCCATCGACCTGTCGGGTGCCGAACTCGAAGTCGCCGATATGCCGAACCGCAACAATCTGCTGCGTGACGCGCTCGACCAGTTCCTCGAGCAGTCACCGACCCACTACGACTACGTGTTCGTGGACTGCGCGCCAAGTTTGGGCCTGCTCGTCATCAACGCGATGTGCGCGGTCACCGAAATGCTGATTCCGATCCAAGCGGAATACTATGCGCTCGAAGGCTTGGGGCAGCTCATCAACACGATCGGCCTGGTGCAGAAGCACTTCAACCCGCAGCTGCTCGTCTCGACGATGCTCGTGACGATGTTCGACAAGCGCACGCTGCTCAGTCGCGAGGTCTACCAGGAAGTCAAAACGCACTATCCGAGCATTGTGCTGGACACGACGATCCCGCGCACAGTGAAGATCTCCGAAGCTCCAAGCTTCGCCCAGACAGTGATCAGCTACGATCCGCGAGGACTGGGTGCTATTTCATATCGCGAAGCGGCGTACGAGATGAACGATCGCTCCGCAGTTGTGCTGGAAACCATTGCGTCGAGGAGGAATGAGAACTGATGGCATCGAAATCACGCTTAGGCAGAGGACTCGGCGCACTGTTCCCGACACTGCCGGACGAGCAGGAAATCCAGCATGAAACGCAGGCTGCGGCGCAACCACAGAACAACGCCAAGCCAGCCGCCGCACCACAGCGAAAAGCGGCTGAGAAGCCAGCTCAGGCAGCGAAGTCGGCGCAGAAGCCGGCTGAGAAATCTGCAGCGAGCAGCGAATCGGCATCGGTGAGCGTGGAAGGGCCGATCTCGCCGCTGAGCTCGACGATCCCGTCGATGGGCGAAATGACGATCCACGCTGAAACCGTCAACAAGCTCTCCGCGCCGATGACGTTGCAGCCGCAGGCCGCGGAGCATCATCCGGTCGAGAGCAAGAAAACAGAGCCGAAGAAAGCCTCGCACACCAAGCGCGCGACGATGCCCGGTCTCACACAGATGACCGCGCATCCGAGCGACATGTTCTTCGACGGAACGCCTCTCGCAGGAGCGTCAACGGCGTCTGTGTCAGCGTCTTCAGCGCAGTCTGACACCGCGGAATCCGATGTGCCTGAACTCAAGCCGGTTGCAGGTGGATATTTGATCGAACTGCATCCAGATCAGATCGGACCGAACCTCTACCAGCCACGCACCGTGTTCAACGAAGACGAATTGCGCGAACTCGCGGAGTCGATCAAAGAAGTCGGCGTCTTGCAGCCGATCGTCGTGCGCAAGCGTCCGCAGGAACAAATCGAAGAGGCACGCAAGCACCCGCAGAACAATTCGGATGACCAGTTCGCCGGCCATATGGACAGCGAATACGAGCTCATCATGGGGGAGCGCCGTTGGCGTGCGTCGCAGCTCGCAGGGCTCGACGAGATTCCGGTGATCGTCAAAACGACCTCCGACGAATACATGCTGCGCGACGCCCTGCTCGAAAACCTGCACCGAGTGGCGCTGAACCCGCTCGAAGAGGCGGCGGCCTACCAGCAGATGATCGACGAGTTCGGACTGACGCAGAAGCAGCTCGCGCAATCGGTGTCGAAGTCGCGCCCGCAGATCGCGAACACACTGCGTTTGATGAACCTGCCAGCCAGCGTGCAGAAGAAGGTGGCAGCCGGACTGCTGTCATCGGGCCATGCGCGTGCGCTGCTGGGGCTCAACAGCGACGAAGAGATGGAAAAGCTCGCCGAACGCATCATCAAAGAAGGTCTTTCCGTGCGCAGCACCGAAGAGATCGTGTCGATGAACGCAGGCAAAGAGCCACGCAAGCCGAAGACGAACCGCAACAATCCGTGGGCGGGGTCGCCGATTCAGCAGCATCTGGAGAAGCGTTTCTCCACCAAGGTGTCGATCAAGGGGTCCGAGAAGCATGGGCGTATCGAAATCGTGTTCTCGTCACCGGAAGAGATGAATCGAATCATCGAACTGCTGGGCTAAGTGCTCTCTGGGCTTTTGTCAATAGCCGTCTGAATTTATAGCCTAGAAGGTTCGGGTTTTTGAGCCCGCAAGGTTTGGGTTCGGGGAGGGGCGGGGAAACATCGCTTCGTCAGGGGTGTTCGGGCTCGCCGCGCTTCGCGTGGCTCGTGCGAACACATTCCTCAGCGACGTTTCCCCGCCCCTCCCCGAACCGTTCTTGGCTGTTTTCGCGACCTTTTTGGCAGGTCTCGAAAAGGCGCAAGTCCTGTGTTGAGACATATAGCCAATGGGCTCTATACGCCTAGTGGCGCTTCCAGCAGCTCATAGAGGGTGTACTGGGGCTCTTCCGTCTCCTTAGGGGAGGAGGGGGAGGGAGGGGCTAGGAGGCTAGATAGTGCTGGGCGTCTAGGTCGACTTGGCCGAGAACGTCCCGCTGTTTTGAGCAGTCTTGCGCTACTGATCAGGCGGATTATTCGCTGTTTCATGCGTGCCTCGTTGCCGTGATGGTTACGGTCTCGTAGTCTTTTTGACTAGGAGACAATGGGGCTCCATCCGCGCAGGATAAGCGCATTCATATGAGAAGGGCTATGAAATGGAAAAAGAAATGTGATCAAGGGGATTGCCGCAACGCTTGCGGCCATGATGCTGTCCGGCGTCGGCGCGGTGAAGAGCCAATGCTTCAGCTAAAACGTCCGAAATGGTTCCAATCACATTTTTGGGGCTGGCTCACAGCAATCCTGTCAATCGCCATGCCGGTGATATCGATTGTGTACTACCTGCGTGGAGGCGATGCGTTGATCGCATGGCTGCTGGTAGCGCCAATCGTGTTCTGCTGGCCTGACTCCATAAGCAGGATACTGGAGGGAACGAAACAACGGTCAGGCGAAGCAAGCGCACCTACAGGTGTGCCCAAGTCATAGTTTGGCAACGAAAATGAGTGGGGTTGTCGTTCAACGCAAGGGAGTGTGCCTGACAGTGCAGTGGGGCTGGCTTCCTCTGAGATCAGAAATCAGGTGAGCAATATATGACCAGATCGACAGCTCCGATACCCAGTTTGAGTCAAGACGATCAGAGCCCAATCCCTGCCCTGATCGGCTGTTGCGCCCTCGCTTTATGCCTGGTTAATGAGATGGGCTCTCACCCCGGCGCATTCACGGTGTATGCATTCGTGTATCTCGCGGGCTGGTTGATGTTTCTGACGGTGTTGGTGTACCGGTGCTGGCGGTTTGATCGTGGATCGTTGGCGATGACCCTAGCGGCGCTGTTGGTCCCGTTGGGCATCGTGCTGCTGTACAACTGCGATTTATCCCGTATGTTGCTGTCGTTGTACTACGCGGTCTGGTGCATGTGGGCGGCCTACCGTTCGGCGGGGCGCAGAGAACCGTAAAAGCGGGTTTCGTTTTTAGCGGTTCATGCTGCTTGATGTTTTCAGTGAGTGGGGCGTCCAACAAGATATCAAAACGATCTTGCCGGACGCCCCCTGCTCTATGCAGCTTGCTTGTGATTCGCGGGTGGTGCGGGTATGATTACGCATGTAATACGCTTGTGGTTCGCGGGTGGTGCGTGTGAAGATTCAGGTTCTTGACAGGGTGACGTTCAGGCATCCGGAGTTATCCGAGGAGGACGTGGTGATCGCAGTGCGCAGCGTCATGGTGGACGCGCAGCGAGAGTCCGGCGCATGGATGGCGATAGGGCTCGACGGGCGCGGCAGGAACGTCGAGCTGCTGTACAGGGTCGCTGGCGACGTTCTGGTGGTCTACCACGCGTTCACCCCGCCGACCAAGAAGTTCAGGCGTGAGCTCGACCAGTTGAGGAGGCAACGATGAGTGACGGTTTCAGCGAACGTGACAAGGAGCTGCTCAAGCTGATCGGCATGAGCGAGGAGCAGGTGCTGGCCGACGAGCGGATGGCCGAGTCGGAGACCGTACCCGATGATCTGACCGGACGAGTCCACTACGGGCTGCATCTGGAACGGCCGGACGAGCGGATGGTCAGCGTGAGCATACGGGTTCCGCAATCAACGCTCGACGAGCTGACCGACGAGGCCAAGCGCTACCATATTAGCCGCAGCGAGTACATGCGCAGGAAACTCGCCGCGCCTACCAGTTGAACGAGATCACAACGATTTCTCACACCGTGCGCGACGCCGCACTCTTTGTTTAGCAGAGCGTCCTTTCGGATGCGCCGGAGTCGTCAGACGATGCTTGCTGCGTCCGGCGACAGCAGAGATGACTGTCGGCGCGATCGTGAAGCACAGATCGATCATAAAGTGGCTTAATTGCGAATTGAGGGTCTTCGTATCGACCTTGCAGGTTTTGGGTACTCGTCCCGCAAGGTTTGGGTTCGGGGAGGGTGGGGAAACATCGCTTCGTCAGGGGTGTTCGGGCTCGCCGCGCTTCGCGTGGCTCGTGCGAACACATTCCTCAGCGATGTTTCCCCACCCCTCCCCGAACCGTTCTTGGCTGTTTTCGCGACCTTTGGCAGGTCGTGAAAAAGACGTACTTTAAGGCTTAGAAGCCAAGTTGACTCCCATCTCTGAGTGCTTCCAGCAGCTCATAGAGGGTGTACAGGGTCTCTTCCGTCTCCTTAGAGGAAGGGGAGGGAAGTTAGGCGGCTAGATAGTGCTGGGCGTCTAGGGCTGCACGGCAGCCAGTTCCCGCTGCACTGATGGCCTGCTGATAGATGGGGTCGGCACAGTCTCCTGCTGCAAACACGCCTGGCACGTTGGTACGGGTGGAAGCGCCCTCGACCTTGATGTAGCCATTGGCATCTAGGTCGACTTGGCCGGCTACCAATTGGGTTTGCGGAATGTGGCCGATCGCCACGAATACGCCGTTGGCCTCCAACTGCGTATGCTCGTTCGTCGCCACATTGAGCAGATCAAGCGAGGTGACGCCCTTGCCGTCGCCATTGATGCGCTCGACCACGGTGTTCGTCAGCACGTTGATCTTCGGATTGTTCCGCGTACGCTCCACCATGATCTGCGAGGCACGGAACTCGCCGCGACGGTGAATGAGCGTGACCGACGATCCGAAACGGCTCAGGAAGTTCGCCTCCTCCATCGCCGAATCGCCACCACCAATGACGACGATCGGCTTGTTGCGGAAGAAGAAGCCATCGCACGTGGCGCAGAACGAGACGCCCTTACCCGAATACTCCGTTTCGCCCGGCACATCGAGATGACGGTAGTTCGAACCGGTCGACACGATCACAGCACGCGCCTGGAACGTTTGACCGCCATTGCAACGCACCGTTTTTACATCACTCTGCAACTGTGCCTCATCAACGTCGTCGAACACGATCTCAGCGCCAAAACGTTCGGCCTGACGCTGCATCGACTCCATCAGCTCCGGCCCCATCACACCATCAGGGAAGCCAGGGTAGTTCTCGACCTCCGTCGTGTTGATCAGCTGGCCGCCAGGCGTGAGAGCTCCTGCAATGACGAGCGGCTTCAGCCCCGCTCGTGCCAGGTAGATGGCTGCGGTGTAGCCCGCCGGACCTGAACCGATGATGATGACGTTACGCACTTGTTCGTTCTGTTCGCTCATGCCATTCACAATAGGACGCAAGCCCCGATTATTTCCGCATTACCCTACCGGCGTGCCAGCAGCGTGTGCGCAAATGCATCAAAAAGCCGTTTCTAACGACTCATATGCATGAACTGCTAGAAACGGCTGTAATGATACGGCTCAAAGAGGGCGCTAGAAGGCCTGCATCGAGTTGATGTAGAGCTGATTGCCCGGCAGTGAGTCGATCGGCACCCACATCACGATGTCTTGCGTGTCAACGGCCTTATCGAGCTTGACCTCGGTTGTGCCTCCCTCTGCGAAGGTGAACTCAGCCACCTGCTCGCCCGCGGTCGGGTCGCCGGTCGTGTTGACGCGAATGTAGCCCTTGCCGCCCGAAGACTGGATCTTGATGACGATCTTCGACACGCTTTCCTTCTTGTCGAGCTGAATGTAGTAGCCATAGCCCTGCTGACCGTTCGGGCGGTCGAGGAAGCGCTGCTGCGAGATCGGGTACGCCGTGGTGTTCTCAGGCTTCTTCGTCTCGGTCTGAGTTGGCGTCGGAGTGCTGCTGGTCGATGGCGACGACGTGACATCGGAGCCGGAACGATCGCCGAACGGCACCTTGTCGATTTCGCTCATGCTCGGCCAGTAATTCGAATCACGCTTGCCAAGGCCGAACAGCGAACCGCTCGTGGCCAACGAATGCACGGCAAAGCCCAAAGCGGTGGCAACGGCGATCACTACGACGATGATCAGCACGGTCACACCCTTGTTGCGCTTCTTCTCAGGAGTGGCCGTGAGCAGCGACGAGGTGCCCGATGCCTCCGGATTGCTCTGCGGGGCGAAGCTCGGCGGCAACGCCGGAGTACCAGCGGCATACGAAGCGTCGATGGCGCGCTTCTCCTCTTCCAGCGCACGCTGCGACTGCGTGCCGTCAGGAACCTCATTGCCTTCGTCATCGACGATCGAAATGCGACCGGTGGTAGAACCTGTGGTCGGTGACGATGTGACATCTACAGAACCGTTGCGCACCGCCGAAACGTCAACAGGAGTGGTCAAACGGCTCGGCTGCATAGGCTGCGGGGCGTTCGGGTCGAATGCCGAGAACATCTCGGTGGCGTCAGCTGGCGAAATCTCAGGCACAGAGCCGGTGGCGTCTTCTCCGCCCTCCATGTAGGCCTTGCTCTTGTTCCACAACGCCTTGAACGATCCGGCAGCCATAGGAGCGGTTTTCTCACCCGGTGCCTCATCATCCTCAGCGTCTTCATCTTCAGCTGTGGCAGCAGCGAGCCGCGCCGCACCAGCAGGTGCGAATGACAGCGACGGCAATGTCTGCGACGAAATAAGCGAACCCGGTAGCTCGATGAGATCGCTCGGCAGAATCGGCCGCACCGGAGCATACACCACCGAGCATGCGCCCTCGGCGTTCGGAATGCGCACATCGTGCCTCGTCAGCATATGCATCGGTTTGTATGTGCCGAGCAGCATATTCAACTCGTTGAGCGTGAGCAGCGGAATAGTCGTTGACGTGCCATCCTGCAATTCAAGTCCGCGCTTGCAAATCACGAACAGTTCCATCGGCACATCCGCCGGCAGATCGTTCAGATCAAACTTCGGCGGGAACGTCGACGGGCGGCGCGTCAGCATGCCATAGAGCACGCCCGCGAGCTGGCGGACGGCGAGACGCTCCTCGTTGTCGGCAGGCGACGCACCCGACGTGTCGGAAAGCGCTGCGCTGATGGGCGCGTCCGCAAGCTGCACACCGCGCACAGTGATGCGCACAGTGTCGGTAGACACCGCGCGGTGTGTCAAATGCTCGCGTTGCAGAGACGAAATCGCTTCGGCAGCTTCGCCGATGATCGTGCGCATCGCCTCGTAACTCAGCGGCGAGCTATCCGGGCGCTGCAAATATTCGGTTAGTGACACACCTGCGTCGAGCTGTGTGAGCACGACGGCGACCTGCTCGTCGTGCAGCAACCTCAGCACCGGTGTGAACCGCGGATTCTTCGACGCGGCGAGCGTGCCGGCGATCGCGTTCGTGCTTTCGAGCACCGACTTATTGTTGACAATAAACAACTGGCAGTCGCGCGAAAGCACGCGATCATTGGCCTTCCATGCCTGCAACCCAGGCTCTTCACGAAGCGGTGATACCAACGTGTATCTGTTGAGAACGGTATCTCCTAAATGCGGCCTCATCTGTTCCCCATCTGTACGACTGCTGTCTGCTGCAATACTGGCATTCATTCTACTGTTGCCACTGGTCGGGCGAGATAATCCCTGAGACTGATTATTGGTCAGCATAACGGGGTTCTCCGCAAGTTCGATTGGCTCGACCGTGCCCAGCTGCTCGATCTGACCATACGGTTCTGCCGGAAGATCTGTGGAAGATTGCGGAGGGAAACTCGGTGGCATAGGTTCGGCGGCTGGCTCGCTCTGCGCTCGCTGCTCCGCCGTCTCCGCTGGCTGCGCTGCCGCTTGTTCCGCAGGCTGCGGCGCCTTCTTCGCGCGCCCGAAGCGCGCTTGAAGCGAAGAGATCATCGACAGCAGTTCTTCGCAACGCGTCACCCACAGCACCGCCACATAGATGACGCCGAGGATTACCGCGAATACCGCCGTCGCGAGAACGGTGAGAATCCAGCCGCCCACACCCAAGCGCGGTTCCATGACGTGCGCGATGGAATAGATCGGCTCACGGATCGCCAAACCGATCACCGTGGCGATCACCGCGGCGAGTATCGCCTTGCCGTAGGTGACGGCGATGCGCTTTCCGTCGAGACGGTTCTCGAAGCGTTTGCGCAGCATCAACACGAGTGGCATGAACGAAATCACATACGCCAGCGACAGGCAGACGCCGATCATCGTCGCCCACTTCGTCGGGTCGACCACGCGCGTGCCAACGAGGAACAGCACCAGCTGGATGGCGCTCAGCAACGCCATGAACAGGAATGGCGAACGGCCGTCTTCGAACGCGTAGAACGTGCGTTGAATGAGCAGGTACGCGCTCGCGAGCGGCAGGCAGATGCTCATGCCGACGAGCGGCCCGCAGATCAGCAACGCCTGCGTGACGCCGACGGTGGGCAGCAGCGAGCGGGTTATGGCAAGCGGCATGACGATGAACGCTGCCGTGAAGAAGCACATGATGACGCCGACCGTGCGCAATGCGCCAGAAAGATCGTCACGCGCCTTGTCGAGATTCTTCGTGGCGATCGCCTGCGCGATCTGCGGGAACAGCGCCGTCGCCACCGATGTTGCGATGAGCGAATACGGCAGAATGTAGAGCGTGTAGGCGTTCTGATAAGTGGCGTTGCCAGCCACGTTGAACTGGCTGATGTGCATTGTGCGCTCGGCGACCGAAGGGGCGCTCGTGAGCACACGTGTGGAGATGACGTTGACGAGCTGATCGACGCCGACGATGCCCAAGCTCCACGCAGCCACAGGGCCCATCGAGCGCAGGCCGATGCCACGCACGCCGAAGCGCAGGTGGAAGCGGAATCCGAGTTTTTGAGTGGCACCAGCAGAATGAGGCCTTGGAAGGCGACGCCCAGCGTCCATGTGCCAGCCGTCAACGCCAGTTTCATTGGCGTCCAGAAGTCGGCGGGCTGGTGAGCCGCATTGCCGAACAGCACGATGAAGATGCCGAAACCGAGGCAGCTGATGACGTTCGCGCCCACCGAACTCCATGCATAGGCGCCGAAATGGTTCTTGACGGCGAGAATCTGCCCGAGCAGCATGTGCAGGCCGTAGAAGAAGATCTGCGGTGTGCACCAGAGCATGAACGCCATCGAAAGGCTCACGAGGTCAGGGCTGCCACTCACGTAGATGCGTATCAGCACCGGTGCGAGCGCCGCGATGACCAACGTGGCGCCCAACAGCAGCATGATCGCGAACGTGACGATTTTATCGAGCGTCTCCTGAGCGTTCTTGCTGTTGAGCGTGCGTGTGATGTGCGGAACGAGCACGGCGTTGAATATGCCGCCAGACACCAGTGTGAAGATGACCTGCGGGATCATCGAACCCGCCTGATACGCGTTGGCCGCCAAGCCGGTTGTTCCGATCGCTGCGGCGAGCAGAATGGTGCGCAACTGGCCGGTTATGCGGCTCGCAGCCGTTCCCGAGGCCATGATCAGCGAATTGCGTCCGATGGAAGAGCTCATTCGTCGGGATCCTTCTTACGGTTGAATTGCCTCCAGAGGCCAACGATGCCGAGGAGCACAGCGATTGCGATGAATATCAGACCGCTTTTATCGCTTATTTGCAGTTGTGACGTGATGGTGGTGGTGTGCGTGCCGCTCAATGGCACGCCTTCGTTGTTCACGAGCATCTGGTTCGCGGTGGTCGTACCCGACGTCGATACGCGGATCTTCAGCGTGGCCTGCGTCTCGGAATTGGCTGGCACGTCAACGTCGACGAAGCGTGAGGTGACGATCTCCATAGAGTCGGTGCGCGAGGAGATGCGCAGTTTGATGGCATACGGCAGGTTATTCGTGACGGTGACCGGCAGCGACGCGCTTTCCGACACCACGTTCACGTTCGCCGGCGTGGTCAGCGAAACTCCTGCGCGCAGATAATCCGCCATACTCGTGGTATCTGCCGCGATGTCTGTGCCGGGCGGGGAGTTCGCGTTCAACGCGAGCAGTGCGAGATCGTCGTGCGCTTGCAGCCACCGTTCGCTCCACTGTGTCGCGCCAAGCGAATCCTTCGAATCCGTGCTCTGCGAACTCGTCGTTCCGGCGAGCAGCACGGCTGAATTGAACCGTTCGATACTCTGCCGCGAACTGGTGAGTGTAGAGAGCGTCGAGCTCAACGCGATCGTGTTGTATTGCGACACATCGAAATTATTGCCCGCCTCATTCGCCACCTGCGTCGCCTCGTCACCGCTTACGTATGCCTGATGACTGCGTAACGTCTGCAAATCAGTGAGATCGAGCCAGCTCGCCTGCCCCAGCGCCTCCATATATGTGTAGATATCGCTGGCTGAGGTGCTCGTGCCGAAGTTGACGAGCAGCGCGCGGTCTTCATACGGCTGTTCCATCTGGTAGAACGCGGTCTGCGCGATGAAACGCTGCAATCTGCCCGCCGTGTTCGTCTCTGCCTGCGCATTGCTCGACGTGCTCGTGCCCTGCACGAGCTTCGACAGCAGCGTGTGCGCCGACATCACGGTCACATCTCCGCTGTCAGTAGGCACAGAGTAGATGCAGGTGTGCGCGGTGTCGTCATCTTGATTGTCGAAATCATGCGTCGCGATAACCGTGTCGTATCCCTGCGCGCGGGCAGTGTTCAAAGCCTGCACATTCCACGGGCCCGAGCCTTGCAGCGCATACGTCGGGCGGCTCGCCTTCTCGTCTTTGAGCACATCGCGCAACGTCTGCGTCGCGGTGCTGGCGGCCCAACTGGTTTTCTGCACGCCCGCCTTGGTGTATGTACCGTCGTTATTGACGTAGCTATACATGTTGATATCGAAATCCGCGGGTTGCATCAACGCGCTCACGTGCGGCGTTTGCAATGCCGAAAGAATCTGCGGATCCGCCACGGTCTGCAATTGAGAGAACTGTTTGGCGAGCTTGTCTTTGTCGCGCAGCGCGCTCACCGTGGTGTCACTGAGCTTCGCGATCGACGACGCCTTTGTTTCCGCGGAATTCTGCGCGCGCATCGCCTTCAACGTGTCGTTGTTGATCGACCAGGCGCTCGCGGTAAGCGGCATCATCATCGTCATATGCAGCTGCGGCGTGCGCTCGCCTTGCAGACCGTCTTGCGAACGCGTAATAAAACTGTTGAGTTGCGCGGATTGCGAGCCATCATCGGCGGCGTAGCTGAGCGCGAGCGGGCGAGGACCCCAGCTGTTGAGTTGCTTGAGAATCTCTTCGCTGGCCGGCAGAGTGGAGCTCACGGTGACGGAGGCGCGCGCTCGATGCGCGGCACATGCAGCGTGACCAGCAGATCGGGTAGAGGAATGCGCGCGCTGCCATCCGCCCAATCCTGCACGTCGCTGCGCGAGACGAACGTATATGAGAAATTGGTGAGAGCGTCGATCGACCCCTGATCGACCGCTGAATCGGTGTTATTCGTGACGGTGAGCGTCATCGCAAGGCCGGAATCGTTGGTGATGACCGGCGTCATTGAATCGATTGCGATGCTCACGCCGGAGCTTTGCTCGCTTGTGCTGTCGCCGGCGTTCTCTTCGGCGTGCGCGACGGGTGCGCATATGGATCCCAAGCACAGCATCGCGAACAGCAGCGGAAGCAAGAAGATCCATCTGCACCGGAAGCGTGCCCAAAGGCGCTGATCGGTGCGATGTTGATTCACGTTAAGCCTGCCTATTCAGTTTCCGTGCATACAGCCAAGCGATCTTCCGCTCGTTCGGGTAGCTGAGCACATCGTCGAGATCGGCGAAATCGACCCAAATGGCATCTTCCGCCTCGTGGTCGGGATCTCCCTCGACGGTCAGCTCGCCTCCAACCTGACGTAATGCGAAATGATGCACTAGCTTGTGGACACGTTGACTCGTTCCAGTAAACCAATAGTCTATCGTGGCTATCGAATCTACAACCTCGCCGATGATGCCGGTTTCCTCGTGAATCTCGCGCACGGCGGTCTGCTGGGGAGTTTCGCCTTTTTCGATGTGGCCTTTCGGCAGGCACCATTCCAAGTGGCCGCTGCGTGAATGGCGGGCGATGATGGCCACACGACCATGCTCGTCGAACACCAGTCCGCCAGCCGAATACTCGCGCACCACAGGGAGTTCCTGCGCGTCGAGCGAGGCGAAGGAACTGCGACGGTCACTGCTGCGGCGCTGAGGCATCATCGCCGGCGTCGGCTTGCTGGGGTCGAGAGGCAGACGCTTCATTTGCTTGAGGCGCTTGGCACCGATGAGATGGGCGATATCGGCGGGGTTGACGCTGCCGGAGTCGGAGCTAGACACCACGGTCTGTGATGTATAGAGCAGCTCGTCAGGCTCCAACGGGTCGTGGTCGTCGTGGGCATGGTGATCCGCAGCGTTGGCATGCATGCGAGCAACGTCTGCGGGAGTAATCATGGTTTCAACCATACTCAATAAAACTGCATATGGGTGTCGGTATGCTTGATGGCGGAATGATGCATGCCTCAAGCGTGCTTGGAGTGTGCCTGAAGCGTGCTTGAAAGGGGTGGCGTGAATTTCGAAGTTTGGCCCGAAGCGATTGAACTTGGGCAGATGTTTGCAGACGAGGGTTACGAGCTGGCATTGGTTGGAGGGCCCGTGCGCGATTTGCTGCTGCACAGGCCGTCGCACGACCTCGATTTCTGCACATCGGCACGCCCTGAGCAATTCGAGCCGATTCTCAGGCGCTTCGGGCACGATGGGTTCTGGGACATGGGGCGTAAATTCGGCACGCTCGGCGCGATGCGTCGTCGCCCTGACGGCACTGAAGTCAAGGTTGAGGTGACCGCATACCGCAGCGACGAATACGACCCGGATTCACGCAAACCGGAAGTGAGCTACGGCGATTCGCTCGAAGGCGACCTGTCACGCCGCGATTTCACGGTGAATGCGATGGCGCTGACGGTGCCCGACCTGCGATTCGTCGACCCGTTCGGAGGGGCGAACGACCTCAACCGCAAGATTCTGCGCACACCGGTGGATCCATACCAGTCGTTCGATGATGACCCGCTGCGCATGATGCGTGCGGTGCGCTTCGTCGCGCAACTCGGCTTCAGCATCGAACCGGAAACGGCGGAGGCGATCACGAAGATGGTGGATCGCATCGACATCGTTTCCGCGGAACGTGTGCGCGACGAATTGACGAAGATGCTGCTCTCCGACCGTCCACGTGACGGCATCGAAGCGCTGGTGGATTCCGGCTTGGCCGACATCGTGCTGCCGGAGATTCCGGCACTGCGTTTGGAGATCGACGAGCATCACCGCCACAAAGACGTGTTCGACCACACGATGATCGTGGTCGACCGCGCTGTGGCACTCGAAACGGGGCCCGATGGTCCTGTGCCTGCACCCGACCTGGTGCTGCGCCTTGCGGCTTTGATGCACGACATCGGCAAGCCGAAGACCCGTCGCTTCGAACCTGGCGGCAAAGTGAGTTTCCACCGCCACGACGCCGTGGGCGCCAAACTGACCCGCAAGCGTTTGAAGGCATTGCGCTTCGACCACCATGTGGTTGACGATGTGAGCGATCTGGTCGACATGCATCTGCGCTTCCATGGCTATGTGGATGAGCGTTGGACCGATGCCGCCGTTCGCCGCTACGTCAAGGAAGCAGGGCCGCTGTATGAACGCCTGAACCGCCTGACACGGGCCGATGCCACCACGCAGAACCGTCGCAAGGCCCTCGTGTTCGAACATGCGATGGACGAGATGGAAGAGCGTGTGCGCCAGCTCAAACAGCAGGAAGACATCGATGCGATTCGCCCTGACCTCAATGGCGATGAGATCATGCAGGAGCTTGGATTGAAGCCGGGCCCAATGGTCGGCAAGGCCTACCGCCATATGCTCGATTACCGCCTCGATAATGGGCCGGTCGACCATGATGTGGCTGTAGCCGAGTTGCACCGCTGGTACGAATCGCAGCCTGAAGCCTGATCTCGACCGCCTTTAGCCCTGCTGCGCCTAGCTTCTATGCCCAATTGCGTGATTACCTCTGTTAGTTCGTGATTGCGTTGGTGTGGGGCGGGAGGCGCGGCATAGTCTCGCTTCGTCAGGGGTGTCGCGAGCTTCGCGCGCGCACATTCCTCAGCGAAACTATGCCGCCCCTCCTGCCCCACACGTCATTGTGCGCTTATGGTTTTATGCGGAAAATCGCTGACTTGGACGTGAATGAGCCGCTTTGGTACTGGCTTCAAGCGGAAATACCTCGATCGGCTTAGGCGGGCTGTTGGGGAGTGCGGCGGAAGCAAGCTGAGGAATGTGCGCGCGCGAAGCTCGCGACACCCCTGACGAAGATTGGTTCCGCCGCACTCCCCAACAGCCCATACGTTTCAACGATGGAATGGATTATTGCTACGGCGTTGTGGCGAATAGCCCGATATGCGTTATGACTTACCGTGGGTCGGGTGGTCTGGCGTGAGCTTGCTGAGGAATGTGCGCGCGTGCAGCTCGCGTCACCCCTGACGAAGCGAGTTCACGCCAGACCACCCAACTCACAGACGTTGAACGATAGAAACGGTCTGATGGACTGACTACTGGGGGTCGTTGTCAGTGAAGAGGGAGGGGATGGTGAATGCGATGGCGACTAGGACTGCTATCCACATATACCGATAGGTATGAGTGATCTTCCCGATCACGATCATGCAGCAGAAAAGCGTCGCCAGGAATATCCATAGGGCATTCAGCGCTTTTCTCATAGGGCACCTCAGGGGAGGGGAAGAAGGTTAGCCGACGGCGGTGTGCTCTGGAGCCTTCGGGAGATCCTTCATTTCGCTGACTGGCTTGCAGCCTTCAATGTTCGGAATCTCGGAACCCGTCTTCGGCAGCTTGTCTTCAGCCGTCAGGTTCTGGAAGGTCGCACCGAGAATCACATCGACGAGCTTGTCTTGACGATCGTCCATCTGCAGCTTCGCATCGGGGAAGTTTGCGGCAAGCGTGTAGGCCTGCGGAATCGCGTTCTTGCCGAACACGATCGTGGTGCGCTCCACCTTCGAATTGTTGTAGTTATCGACGCCCTGCACCACGAACTCACGGTTGGTCAGAGCCTGGCCGACCGCATTCGCGAAGCCCGAGAACTTCGTGCCGTTGAGCACACGGGTCGTAACCGACTTGTTGTCGAGATACTTCGGCTTGCTGCCATCGGCAGCAGGAGAGACGCAAGGGGCTGTAGTGCCATAGTTCGCGCCCTGAGCCGTCGTTTTCACTTCGCCTAGGCCACCCACATGGAAAAGGAATAGCGACGAGACGAACAGTGCAACAACGAGAACCACGCCAACGATCGCAAAGACGATCGTCTGGCGCCTGTGCACGTATTCTTTGCGCGCTTCGCGGGCGTCATCATTCTGTGCCATGTCAGTCCTTCTCATACGTAGACGATGCTTCCAGTATCGCATATGCCATGACCCGTGTTCAGCTCCGATCCGGCTTCAGCGGAGAATGCGCTCGCAGGGCACGGCTGGCGCTTCGGCGGCGATGATGCGGTCGACGGCATCGCGCTCGAGCCAACGGCGTTCCACCGCTTCACGAGCCTCGTCGGAGTTCACAATCGCGATCACGGTAGGGCCTGAGCCCGAGACGAACGCGCGGTCAGCTCCGGCGGCGAGCGCTTCGTCGATCGCCACACCGCTTCGCGGGTGGAGCGACACCGCAGCGTTCTGCAATTCGTTGAGATTGCCAGCTCCTGCGCCAAGCACATCGAAGGTCGAATACACTTCCGGCGTGCTCAGTTGCGAGAGGTAGGCGCCGACCAGCATCGTGGTGCGTGGCGAACCTCCGAGCAACGGGAGCACACGCTCGTCTTCGGGGCTCAGATCGGTTATGCGCTCGCCGAATCCCGTGCCCAATGCCACTCCGCCGCTCACGCAGAACGGCATATCGGCGCCAAGCGTCGCCGCGATCTCCCGCAGTCGCTCCACCGGCCAATCGAGCTCCCACAGCGTGTTCAGCGCCAGAAGCGTGGCGGCGGCATCGGCTGAGCCACCGCCCAAGCCGGCAGCCACCGGAATGCGCTTGTCGATGCGAATCGACACGTCGGGTTCATGCCCGCACGCTTCTGCTATCGCGAACATGGCCAGCACAGCGTGGTTGCGCCGCATATCGGAGGTCGATGCAGCCAAGTCTCCCAAGTGTGTGCCGGAAAGATCGAGGGAGAAGCCGGTGCCGCATGGCTTGGCTTCAACCGTCACCGTGTCGTAAATGCCTACGGCGCAGTAGATCGTCTCCAATGCGTGACGGCCACCCCATTCGGCATGGCGTTCGCCCACATGCAGTGTCAGATTCGTTTTCGCTGGGCAGTCAACGCTGACGCAGGTCGTCATGCTTCAAGCTCCTTACACGCCTTCGCCAGTGCCACGAATTCGTCTATCGTCAACGTTTCCCCGCGTCGAGTGGGGTCGATGCCGGCGTTCTCGAATGCCTGTGCCGGCACGGTTTTCTTGAGTGCGGCATGCAGCGTTTTGCGGCGCTGCGAGAACGAGGCGTCGATCAGGGCGAACACGCGTTCGCGCTCCACACCGCGATTCTGCGGGTTTCGCGGATCGTCAGCCGCATAGCGCTCGAAGCGCACCAGAGCGGAATCGACGTTCGGTGCCGGCCAGAACACGTTGCGCCCGATATTGCCGACATTGTGTGCCTCGCCATACCATGCGAGCTTCACGCTCGGCGTGCCATACACTTTCGTGCCGGGGGTAGCGCTCAACCGTTCCGCAACCTCCTTCTGCACCATCACGAGGAACGCATCGAGATTGTTGAACCGTTCGAGCAGTGTGAGCAGAATAGGCGTCGCCACATTGTAGGGCAGATTCGCCACCAACGTGAAGCGAGCGTCATCGTTGAAATCCGGCACATTGCTCGGCGTCACCTTCAACGCGTCCATATTGACGACGCGCAGGCGTGCAGCGGCGTCGGGCATGAACTCCTCAACCGTTTGCGGGAGCCGCTCAGCAAGCGGAGGGTCGATCTCCACGGCCGTCAGCGTAGCGCCGGTCTCCAGAATCGCCAGCGTGAGCGAGCCAAGTCCGGGGCCGACTTCCATCACGTGATCATTCGCGCCGATCTGTGCTTCGCGAACGATTTTGCGCACAGTTCCCGGGTCAATCACAAAATTCTGCCCGAACTTTTTCGTCGGACTGATGCCCTCCTGCGCGGCAATACGCCGAATATCGGCGGCACCCAGCAAATGCCCTTGTGTCATCTGTGTTTGAACTCCCTATGCACAACACGTGCGCTATGAACCCGGCAGAACTCAGCATAACCCAGCAAGCGCACGCATACTTGTATACAAAGAATATACGAATATATGAGGAATATGCGAAGAATTTAGTACCAGCCGTATTTCTCGGAATGCTCCCACGCCTTCAGCGGCGAGCCATACGTACCGGAGATGTAGTTGAGTCCCCAGTCGATCTGCACGGCGGCGTCTTCCTTCCAATTCGCGCCGTAGTCCGCCATTTTTTGCCGGGCAGTGACTGCGGAATGCCGTACGCGTGCGTCGACGGATTCTCCGCATACCACAGCCAGCTCGATTCGCGGTTCCACAGTTTCACGAGCGCGGTCCAGTTCGCTCCGGTCCAGCCATACTGCGCGGCCGCGCCCGCCGCATACGCTTGCGCGGCACTCGGCGACGGCTTGCACAGCCTGCAATCCGACGGCGTGCTCGGCGTCGTCGGCTGCTGCGTTGGCTGCTGTGTCGGCTCCTGCGTAGGGGTTTGAGTCGGCTTTTGCGTTGGCGTTTGCGTCGGTTTCTGGGTAGGCGTTTGCGTTGGCTTCTGCGTAGGCGACGCGGTTGCCTGCGAGTCGTCCTTCGAGTCGTCGGAATCGTTCGAATTATTTGCATTACTCGAACTATTCGAGTCCTCAGAATCCTTCGAACTGTTTGAATCTTCCGAATTACTTGACTTATCGGAATTACTCGAGCTATCTGAACTATCTGATTTGTTGGAATCTCCGGAACTATTGCCGGAATCAGTGTTCTTCGACTCTTCCTTCGCCGGGCCAATCGCAATAATCTGATTGACCGGAGTCGAAATCGGCGTCGTCGCCGTCAACTTGCGGCTCTCTTCTTTGCCGTCGACATAGGTGACTGAGTACGTGAGCTTGTTCTGCCCGTTCTTGCCCTCCTGCTGCACCTTCGTCTCGCCCGGCGCGAGCGACTCGTCGACCACCGTCAGCGTCTCGAACGGCACGTCTTCAATAACCGTCTCGTCTTTCGTAGTCACGCGCTGTACGCGCAGAACAGTCTTGCCGTCTTCCTTGCTCACGCTCACGCGGTCGTTCTTGCCGAGCGTGATGCCTTTGGAATCCAATATCGATGCCGCAGGCAGTTTGCCATTCGGCGCGACGGAAGACTTGCCGTCCGCGATCACCGTCACCGGGCCGTCCGTGTTAATAACAAAGCCGCCGGTGAGCTGGTTATAGACGTTCTTGATGTCTACGGTGATGCGATTCGCCTGCACTTCGTTCTGCTCGAAGAAATTGATGAGCTGATCCGCGCTTTCCGCGACCGTCCAGAACGGCACTTGCTGCCCGTCGATCGTGACGGTGGTTTGATACGCGGTTTTCACGGTCACCGTGTCGTGATCGGTAAGTTTTCCGGCAGTGGTGGATTGCACAACATCGTGCGTTTTCACGGTGACGCCGCTCTCGCGTAGGAACCCGGGGACTGAGGTGGCGTACGTCGACGTCGTGGTTTTCTCACCGTTGTAGTTCAACGTGACGGTTTTACGCACCAACGTGAAGAAGCACGCCGCCACGAGCGCGACGACGCAGACGATGCTCACGCCAATGCGGATCGCGCGCAGTCGCGCCATGCGCTGCGGTGTCCAACGTTTTGCCATGGTTGTGCTTCCCTTGATATTGACTATCTGCTGGTTCGATTGTACTTGCTAGAGTCCCCGCGAGCATAGGCGCGGGGAAAGAAAATGGCTTCGATGCTGGGCATCGAAGCCATTTGACGAATATGGGGGCGAGAGAGAAGGGGGTTATCTCGCCCCCGCTGAGTGCGACCGCTAGGGGAGGGTCTGCACTCATTCCAGAAGTCTCATGGTTGGGGGGAAGACTTCTGGACCTTACTCGTGGTAAGTCTTAAATTATTCTGTTTGGTGATGTATCACTCATTGTAAATGATGCATCGTCTCGACACAACCACTGGAGCCTCCTGTCGGGATCGAACCGACGACCTGCCGCTTACAAGGCGGCCGCTCTGGCCATCTGAGCTAAGGAGGCGCGTGCGGAATTGTTCTGCAACTGTTCGAGCATAGCAGATGCCCGGAATTGTTCACCAGTCAAACTCCGGCAATGTTGCACGGTGCCTTCACATATGGCTTTCGCTGATCTGTCGGCTACCGTCACAAAGTATAGCGTGAGTTTTCGCTCGCGGCAATGGCATGTCGCGCGTGTTTGGCATATTCTTTTGCCTTTTTGTGCCACGCGCGACATGCGCATATTCCGCGGTTCCAAGTTGAGATTATTATTCCTTGGACTGCGAAGACGAGTCCGTGGTGTCATCGGAATAACCGATGAGCGGCTTGCCGGTCGCGCCGATCGACGGGCGGATCTCGGAGTTGCCGACCTTGCTCTGCTCGAGTCCGATCGCGTCGAGGAACGCTTCGGCAACGTTCTTCTTGCTCGTTACTTCCGAAGAATTCATATCCCAGAAATATCCGTTGATCGTGACGGTCGGCGTGCTCATCGAACCCTTGAGCTGGCCGGAACGGTTCCACAGCTCCTGACGGGTCGGCGTGTAGGTGTTCACAGCGTCGAGCCACTTGTCGTAGTCGCGCTGCATCGCCTTGCTCTGCACATCTTCGCTGATGCCGGTGCCCTTCATCTGCGCCTTGATCTGGTCGTCGGAGACGTGCTTGTAGCCGGAGCCTTCCTCGGGCTGGAAGTCTTCTTTGTAAAGATTCGTCACGAAATTGAGCAGATGCGTCGGATTGTCGTCATGCTCGGCGACGTAGATCACGGCATTTGCTGCACGGCTCGAATAGGCGTCCGTTTTGGTCGAATCTCCGTCGAGCCACGAATAGCGGTCCATGAAGCTCATGAAGTGCAGGTCGATGTTGATTTGGCCGGCATCCATCATCTTCACGAGATCCTGGTCGAGCGTGCGGTTGAGATTGCCGCAGCCCGGGCACATGAAGTCCATGTAGATGCTCACGGTCGGCACGTCGTCAACCGGCTTGTTGTAGCCGTTCTTCGACACGAGAATGCCTCCGAGGTTATCGGCCTTCGACGGCTTGACGTTCTCGTCGGCGAGCGTCGCTTTCGCGGCGTTGGTCGATTCGGTGGTCTGCTGCTGCGAGCTCGTGCTCGGGTGCGTGCTGCGCCACACGGCAACACCGGCAATGGCGATAAGCGCAACGAGCACCACGATGACGATGATGCCGATCGTCGTTTGCGTTTTGCGTTCTTTGCGCAGGCGTTCCTGCTGTTCGGCGAGACGTCGTGCTTCTTCGGCCTTGCGCTGGGCGCGGCTCTCGCTCTTCGGTGATTTAGAGGCCATGCTCTTCCTTTCGTGTCGGTAGAAGTCTAAAACAACGCATTGCCATCTGGCTAGTGTTCACAGGAGTTTTTCAGCTTACATGCGCATCTGCCCACCTTCGACCAATATATATAGGTCGTAAAGGGCTAGAAGGTTAGAAGGGCGACCATGCGGTGATGGGCCACCAGTCGATGGTCGGCGTGATCGAAAGGTTGAGCACGGCGGCAACGAGTGCGATGACCCAGATGCCAAGCACGACGAAACGGCGGATATTCGTCGAAGAGCCCTGCGGCTGCAATTCGAGCTTCTGTTTCGGGCTCAGGCCGACGATCACGCCAGCTCCGGCGCGCATATTCGCCGAATATGGGCCGAACTGCGCGAAGAGCCATGCGAGCAGCAACGCCACCGCCAGCCACAAGCCACTCACCGATTCCGGTGAATCCGAGAGCAGCGGAATTCTGCCGAATGGCGCTGGGAATGGCAGATCCTGCTCAAAGGTTGGAAGCCCCATCAGGTATGTGGAGGCGGCGAGCAGAATGAGGTAGGTCACCCAGAACAGCAGCAGCGACCATATCGACATGAATATGGCGGCGAACAGATGCCAAGGCAGTTGCGCGGCTCGCAAGACCTTGGAGCCAGTGCCGTCTTGCCCGCCACGTTTAAGCACATGCGTGATATGCGCATTGAGGTTCATGCCGAGCGCCGTCTGCACCCAGATCAGCACCGATGCCGTGATGCCCGCACCTATTGGGCATGTGGCAGCCAGGATCATCAACGGCAGTGCGGTGAGCAGAATCGGCACGATCGCGCGTGATCTGTGCATCTGGGCGGCCTGCTGATAGGCGACTTGCGGAGGCGCGAAGGCAGGTGTTTGCGCGTATTGCTGGTAGTTGCTCGGCGGCTGAGTGTCGGCGAACTCGCCGTTATAGCCTTCCGGCGGTTGATACGCGGGAGCCGGCTCAACCGGCTTGAACGTGTTCGTCGGCAAAGCCTGCGTCGGCTCTTCAGCTGCTGCCGGCTGCGTCGCCAACACCCGCGTCGGGGCTGGCATGGCTCGTGTGGCCTGTGCATCTGAGGAATCTGCGTTCGCGTCGGAATCTCCTGCCATCAACGGACGCGTGGCTTCCGTCTCTTGCGCTGGCATGGCTTGCATCGCCTGCGTCGCCGGCTCCTGCTGCTGAAGAAGCGTGGTCTGCGCTGGCGGGGCAGGAGGTTTGCTCAACGAGGCGAACTGTTGTGCTGGCTGTGCCGACTGTGCCCGCTGTGCGGGCATCGCTTGCGTCGCCGCAGGCTCGTCGAGCAGCATCGGTTGCGTGGTTTGCGAGGCATGCACCGGCAATGCTTCGGTCGGCATCGATTGCCGACGCCACAACGTGCGAGGATTATCCACCCGTTCACGGCTGCGCAGCACGCGACCGGGATCGCCGGCGTCAAAAGGGAGCATCGCCTCGCCGTCGCCGTTCCAAGCATCGGAACGAATGGCCTCCAGCAGTTCCTGCGGAGTGCAGCGCTGCGACGGGTCGGGGTTCAACGCAGCGCGGAACGCCTCCATCGTGTGTGGCGGTAATCCGGTCAAATTGGCATGCCCAGCCGCCTCGCGTTGCAGCACCGCCATCATCGGAGACGTGCCGAACACCGGCTCGCCGGTTGCGGCGAACGCCAGCACCGAAGCGAGCGACCACCAGTCGCTGTCTGCAGTAGATTCAGCGCCCTCAATAATCTCCGGAGCAATAAATCCAGGAGTACCCATAACCAAACCAGTACTCGTCACATGGTTCTCGCCGGGAGCCATGGCGATGCCGAAATCCACCAGCACAGGGCCGGTCACGGAAATCATCACATTCGTCGGTTTGATGTCGCGGTGCACAATACCCGCCTCATGCACGGCGTGCACGGCGTCGATCAGTTTGCTCGACAGCCGCTCGAGATCGTCACCCACATATTTGCCGTTGTGCCGCACATCCTCGCGCAGATTCTCACCCTCGATCAGTTCGGTGACAAGGAACGCGAGCGAATCGTCTATCTCCATATCGACGATCTGCACAACGCCGGGATTCTTGATCTTGCGCATCGCCACGGCTTCGCGGCGAAGGCGCTCGCGAGCCACGACCTGCGCGCGGTATTCCGGGCTGTCGCGGTTGCCGTCTTCGGAGTCGGAAAGCGACGCGCGCAGAATCTTCATCGCATACGCAGTGCCGCCGCCATCTACCACTTTCCAGACGGAACCCATGGCGCCAGATCCGAGACGCGAGTCGAGCGTGTAGCCACCCACCATGTCTCCTGGCTGCAACTGCAATGCGTTGATATCTGTCATACGCCCTATCGTATAGCGCTCCATTCCGCGCAGCGCCAGCTTTTACCCGAGGTGAGAGTTATTTCTTCGACTTGCTGCGCGTGCCCGTTGTGCGCGCGTGCTGTGTGTGGTGCACGACTTTGGCGGTTGCGAAGTCTGCGCGGGCTCGGCGCTATGCGCGTTGTGCCCGTTACCCTGCCGCGAGAAGATCTGCCCGCGACCATTACCGTGTTGCTTACGCTCCGCATTGTGCTGCCTCCGCTCCATGCGGTGCATACGCTCGATCTCTGCGTTGAGACGGTTCACGGACTCGGTCAAACGCAATAATTCAGCTTGCATAATGCGCGACTGCTGAGTATTGAGCGAGGAAGACAATACCTCTGTGTGCAGTGCCTCGTGATACTGCACGTCTACGCTCGCGCTCTCTTCGCCATTCGCGGCGCTGCCGTCGGTGTTCTCGCTCTCCTCGTCTTCGGGACTCGGAAGCGGGTGAGTGCGCACGTTCACTTGGTCGATCACCCACGACGAGATCATTGCGCTCACAATACCGATGACTGCAATGCCGGTGATCATCAGTAATACTGCGATGAATCTGCCCACCGCAGTCACTGGGTACACGTCGCCGTAGCCGACGGTGGTCACGGTGACGAACGCCCACCAAATAGACGTGGGGAAACTGGTGATCGTCGCGCCCGGAGCCGTGTGCTCCACCGAATACTCGGCGAGCGCGCCCACATAGATGAGCATGGCGACCACACTGGTGGCATACAGCGTGATGCGCCCGCGCGTGGCAGTGCCCGCACTGCGGTTGAACATGCGCAGCATCGGCACAAAACGCAGTAATCGCAGCGGCTGGAACATTGGCAGCAGCATCGTGATGAGTAATAATAGATTACTTTTGAACCAAGCCCAGCGATTATGTGCCAGGCACAGTGAGACTAGATAATCTATGCCGTAGAGCACCCACACCAGATTGATCACCCAGTTGCACAGTGTGATGTGAGTTTGCGCGAGAATCTGCCACGAGTACGCGAATAAGAACAACGCCGATAGCACGAACATCGGCGCATTGGTATAGTGTTCCCATTTTTCAGCGTCATAGTGCCGATTGTATGCGGGGCAGAGTGCAAGATGTTGCGCAGTGAGCGCTGTGGCGTGTTGGGCAAGCGCGTCCCATGCTCTGAGATGAGTTGTGTTCAAAATGTGTCATTAGTTGCAAATCTGTCGAAGAGTTGGCAAGATAGTCCACGAACTTAGCGGTTCAGGCAAGTGGGGATAGGCAACACGCAGGGAGTGTGCATCACTATTGCATTGTTCGAAAGAGCGTGTATAGTGAAGAAAGCTCATCGAAGAGAACACTTCACTGGGCAAACAGTGGAAGGTTGTGGCCAAGTCGAAGACGACGGTTGCAAACGGAAACAACTAAAAGTAATCCCCTCACAACGGATCGTTCGGCACGTACCTGCCGATGAAAGGATGAACAATATGGCAGAAGTCATTTTCGATCATGTCACTCGTATCTACCCGGGCAACGATAAGCCATCGGTGGATGATCTGAATCTTGACATCAAGGACGGCGAGTTCCTGGTTCTCGTTGGCCCTTCCGGTTGCGGCAAGTCCACGACGCTGCGCATGCTCGCAGGCCTCGAGGAAGTTAACAAGGGTCGCATCTTGATCGGTGGCAAAGACGTCACCACGATGCAGCCTAAGGACCGCGACATCGCAATGGTCTTCCAGAACTACGCTCTGTACCCGCACATGACTGTGGCCGACAACATGGGCTTCGCTCTGAAGATCGCAGGCACCCCGAAGGACGAGATCCGCAAGCGCGTCGAGAAGGCCGCTGAGATCCTCGACCTCACCGAGTTCCTCGATCGTAAGCCGAAGGCTCTGTCTGGTGGTCAGCGTCAGCGCGTTGCCATGGGCCGTGCAATCGTTCGTGAGCCGAAGGTCTTCCTCATGGATGAGCCTCTCTCCAACCTCGATGCAAAGCTTCGTGTGCAGACCCGTACGCAGATCGCTGCTCTGCAGCGCCAGCTCGGTGTCACCACGCTGTACGTTACCCACGATCAGACCGAGGCTCTGACGATGGGCGATCGCATCGCCGTCATCAAGCTCGGTGTTCTGCAGCAGGTCGGCGCTCCGACCGAGCTGTATGATCGCCCGGCCAACGTCTTCGTCGCAGGCTTCATCGGCTCCCCGTCCATGAACCTCAACACCCACCCGGTGGTGAACGGCAAGGCTCAGATCGGTGCTGACACGATGGATCTGCCGAAGGAAGCTCTCGACAAGCTGACCCCAGAAGATCACAACCAGATCGTGGTCGGCTTCCGTCCAGAAGATGCTTCGCTGGCTACCCCGGATGAGACCAACGCCTTCTCCCTCAAGGTTGTCAACGTTGAAGATCTGGGCTCCGACGGCTACATCTACGGCAACATCATCACCGATGATTCGCCGGCAGAGCAGAGCACGGTGATGTCCGACCAGAACAAGCTCACGACGATTCGCGTGAATCCGCGTGTGCTCCCGAAGGCCGGCGACACCGTCAAGATCAAGGTGAACCCAGCTAAGATGCACCTGTTTGCTCCGTCGACCGAACTGCGCCTGAACTAATAGCGCATGTTCCAGCCACATGAGTGGCTATGGCTGACATGATGTGAGAGACCCCGCTTCGTGCGGGGTCTCTCATTTTGTTGTGTGGGCTGGCGTGAGCTGTTATGCAAACCACTGTTTGCCCAGTGAGCCGCGCTGCATGCGGAGTCTGTGATTTTGCTGTTTTAGCATCTTGTTTTGCCGTTTTGCATATATTAGAGCTGCTTTTGTAGTTAGAACGGCGAAATAATCTGTAAAAACATCAAATTCTAATAATTTTGCTGTTTTGTAGATTTGCTTTGCTGTTTCGTTGTCCGGTTTTGCCGTTTCGCATATAACAGACATATACCAGAGCAGTCTTATGGTAAGAACGGCAAAACAATCTGTAAAAACGTCAAAATAAGTTATGTTTGCTGTTTTGTATATTTGTTTTGCCGTTTTTGCGCATATTAGGACTGTTTTGTAGTCAAAACAGCAAAACTACATGTAGAAACGTCAAAAATATAAGATTTTGCTGTTATGGAGATTTATTTTGCCGTTTCTGCAGAAAGTTTCGCCGTTCTGCACACTGCATGAATGCTGTAGTGCTGTGCTGTAAGCGCTACATGGGTGCTTGCATTACCGTCAACAGGGCTACAGTGCTGGCAGCAGGACTCTGCAGAGCTGGCAACAAGAGTGCAGCGCTGCCAGGGGGATCGCGATGCTGTTGAAGAAGCAGATGGGCGAAGCTCGCAAACGCCTACGTCCCCTTTGCTAGGATAAGTGTTTGATACAAGGTGCACAAAACGTTGCGAGGCGCAACAGAACAAGGATGTGACGGTATGGCAATAACCGATAATCCGCAGTTGGATCCTCGAGCTCTCAAAGCTACCTCAGTCAAGGCTGAGGATCCTGAGAAACCAAGCGAAGAACCGTCTACATTGAAGATCACGGCGGCGAGCTCGGATCCGAAGATGTTCACGTTGCCGTGGGAGAAGCCGCTCGCGACCTGGCCTTCCGAACTGTTGGTGAATCTGCCTCGCGGTATTTCCCGCCACATCGTGCGCTTCGTGCATGTGGGCGATGAAGTCTACGCGATGAAGGAGATCACGCGTTCCGTGGCAGAACGCGAATATGAGATTCTGCGCCAGCTGCAGAAGCTCAACCTGCCGACTGTGCAGCCGATCGCCGTCGTCACCGGCCGTCACGACGACAACGGCGAACCGCTTGAGGCGATTCTGGTCACGAAACACCTGCGCTTCTCAATGCCGTACCGCGCACTGTTCGCCCGCACGCTGCGCCCTGACACCGCCGAGCGCCTCATCGACGCTCTGGCCGTGCTGATGGTGCGTTTGCACCTCGCCGGCTTCTACTGGGGCGATGTGTCGCTTTCCAACGTGCTGTTCCTCAAAGACGCCGACGCGTTCTCCGCGTTCCTTGTCGACGCGGAAACTGGTGATTTGCAGATCGAACTGACGCAAGGCCAGCGCGAATACGATATTGACTTGGCTCGCACGAACATCATCGGCGAATTGATGGATTTGAGCTCCGGCGAACTGCTGCCGCCTGACGTTGACGAGATCGCGATCGGCAATCGCTTGGTGGACCGTTACCATTCGCTGTGGAGCGCGCTCACCGACACCGAGAAGTTCAGCCCAGACGAGATGTGGAAAATCGAGAAGCGTGTGAATCGCCTGAACGAACTCGGCTTCGACGTTGATGAGCTTGAGATGAAGACGACTGAAGACGGCAAGCGCGTGCTCGTTCGCCCGCGCGTTGTGGACGCAGGCTATGCGAACCGCAAGCTGCTGCGTTTGACCGGCTTGGACGTGCAGGAGAATCAGGCTCGCCGTCTGCTCAACGACCTCGATGCCTACCGTGCACAAAGCTGGCGCGACGGCGAAGACCTGGAGATTGTGGCGACTGACTGGATGCGCGAAGTGTTCGAGCCGACCGTGCGCATGATTCCGCGCGAATACCGCTCGCAGATCGAACCTGCGCAGTTCTTCCACGAGGTGCTCGACCACCGCTGGTACATGGCTGAGAAAGCCGGTCATGACGTGCCTATGGCGGAGGCTGTGGAGAGCTACGTGAAAGACGTGCTGCCGCAATACAAGCTCGACACGAAGACGGTGAACGAGCTCAACGCCGACGCTGACGCTGGCGTGATCGACGACGAATACACCTATGATGACGCGTCGAACAAGGCGAATCACACGAAGCCGGCTGACGATCACGACGATGATTACAATCCCGAAGACGATCCTGACGCCGCAGTCTGGGCACAGTGATCAATAATTTGAAATATTACAAATAATATAGATTATTAAAATTCGCGCTGGCTAATAGATACTTAGTCAGCGCGAATTTTATATATATAAAATTATCGAGAATAATATAGCGATCCATTCTCGCCTTCGAGCAGTTTCGAAACGGTCACCAGAGTTAGTCCTTTGCTGCGCAAACCGCTGACAATCTGCGGGATGGCGGCCACCGTGCGCTCATTGCCGTCGTGCAGTGCGACGATCGAGCCAGCTTCGGCGGCGTCGACCACACTCTGCGCAATGTTGGTATTATTTGTGTCCCAGTCGCGCGAATCCACGCTCCATAGAATCACTTTCTGCCCGTCCGCATTGGCCTCTTTGACCACCGTGTCGCTCCACGCGCCGTCCGGCGGGCGGAACAGCGTGGGTTTGCTGACGCCAGCCGACGTGATGACGTCATCGGTGTCGTGTAGCCATTTGTCGAGCTGCGACGAGTCCATCATGTGCAGTTGCTTGTGCCGCCAACCCATGCTGCCGATCTCGTGGCCGGAATCCGCCATCGTTTTGAGCAGCTGTTTGTTCGAGCCGGAGACGAACTGGCCTTGCACGAAGAACGTGGCGGGCGCGTCTGCAGTGCGAAGCGCGGCGAGCAGTTGCGGAGTCACCTGCTTGTTCGGGCCATCGTCGAACGTGAGCGCCACGCATGCAGTGAATTCGCAGTCGAGCGGCATCGCGTCGATAACAGCGTCGGTAGCCTGAGTGAGCGAGCTCAGCGCAGTGTTGATCTGCTCGTTTGAGGCAGCGGAATCAGGCTCAAGTAGTGCGGTTGCGTTGGCGATCTGCGCGTTCAATGCGTCGCGGAGCGTTGCGTTCGCCTTGCCTTCCGAGCGAGTGTAGGCGGCGTTCGCAGTCGTGAGCTCTTTCTGCAATGCGCCGCGCCGGTTCGAGTTGCGAGCGCTGTCGATAAGCGTGCGCAATGTGTCGGTTTCGGTCTGCACATCGCGCATCCGGTTGACCATGCTCGTGCTCGCGACGCTGAAATCGCGGGCGAGTTCGTTGAGCTCATCGGTGCTTTTGCTGGCATTGCAGCTGACGTTTACTACTGAGGAAACGGTTTGTGTGTCGTCGATATGTTCGATTGTTGACGACAACGTGGTGGCGTGCTCTTTGCCGACGTCACTGCCGAAATCTGTGTTGCGGTTGCTGGCGATGAGTTTCTTTGCGTTCGTCAGCGTGGCAGTGTACGTGGTGTGCATCGTGCTGAACTGCTGTTGCGCGGACTCGCAGTCGGCGAGCGCGGTGGCATGCAGTTCTTCGGCATGGCGGCGCTGAGCGCGGTTGATCGGAATGATAATCGCCGCGAGCACGCCGGCGATGACGAGCAGTGTCACCACAACGGCGATGATGGTGCTGCGCTTGGCATGAGGGGAGTGCGGGGAGCCGTTTTGTTCTGCCGCGTTTGCGTTCGGATCTTCTGCTGCGAACTCAGCGTGGATCGCGTCGAAGTCATCGTCCTGCTCTGAAGAATCTTGTGCCACGATAACCTCCCCTTTGCACGCACACCCTTTGTGCGTATTCGTTATAGTTCAGAATACATTCTGCTGGCTATTGAAATGCTGACTATAAAAACTACGCAGGTGTGCCAGGCACAACGAATATGTGTTTGGCATACCTGCGTAGCAATAAGTCGATAATCGATTAGTCGGCGTCTGCGCCGGCCTTGCGGCGGGCGTTCACCGTGGCGTAGAGCGCAATGCCGGCGGCCACGGAAGCGTTCAGCGATTCGACTGCGCTGGAGATCGGGATGCTGGCGATGCTGTCGCACGCCTCACGGGTCAAACGGCTCAGACCCTTGCCTTCAGAGCCCAGGACCACGACGAGCGGATCGGTTTCGAAGCCGGTTTCGCCAACCATCTTGTCACCGCCACCATCGAGACCGATGGCATAGAAGCCGCGCTCTTTAAGGGCTTCGATGGCCTTCGTCAGGTTCACCACGCGGGCGATCGGCATGTGCGCGGCAGCGCCAGCCGACACCTTCCATGCGGCGGCGGTCACCGAAGCGGAACGACGCTCCGGCAGAATCACGCCGTTAACGCCGAACGCGGCGGCGGAACGAATCACAGCGCCCAGATTCTGCGGATCAGTGATGCCGTCGAGTGCGATGAACAGCGGGCGGGCATTGATGCGCGCGCTCTTCGAATCCGCCATCTCCATCGCGCGCGCCCTGCGCTCAGCGCGGTCGACGAGCTCGTGCAGCGACGAATACTGGAACGGGTCGGCCTTCATAATCACGCCCTGATGATTGCCGGAGCGTGCGATGCGATCCATTTCCATGCGGTCAGCTTCCATCAGGTTCAATCCGCGCTGACCAGCCAGCTTCACAATCTCGCGCGTGCGATCATCGTGCTCTATGCGAGCGGCAACATACAGCGTGCTTGCCGGAACGCCCACGCGCAGTGCTTCGAGCACTGCGTTGCGGCCGATCACCAGATCGTCGGAATCCGAGGTGAAGTGTGCGGCGCGGCGGCGAGCAGCCAAGCGCGGATCTGAGCGCTGGCGTTTCTCTGCCTGCTTCTTTGCCTTGTATGCCTTGTGATACACGCGGTCTTCGGCCTTCGGAGTGGGGCCCTTGCCGCGTAGAGAATTACGATGCTTTCCGCCCGACCCCTTGGTCGGGCCCTTCTTAGTAGCCATGCGCCCATTCTCTCAGCACCCGTTGTCATCATTTGGCATCAGCACATGGCGATCTTGTGATACTCAGCGGTAATTTCCACACGATGTTCACTTCTTAGCAAAGGTGAAATAGCCGACGTATGGAATAATGGCAAACGTTAGCATCGCGATACTCGCGTATGCCCATAACCGCGCAGCCAAGCGTGCCCCTCGCAGATATGCGAACTCGCGCGCATGGTTGACTACTCCGCGGCTGACCGAGGAGATTATAGATATATGGATGATCGCATCATAGATCCATCCGCAGTAAACCGCGAACCCCATGTGGAGACGGCGGATGTTGAAGAATCCCAGGAAGTAAAGGCACAAGAGGCGCTGCTCAAAGACGTCGACCCGTCGCTGACCGATGCCGCCGACGTTGCCAAAGCACTCAATGTGGATACTCGCACCGGCTTGACGAGCGACGAAGCCAAGCGTCGACTCGAGAAATTCGGGCCGAACGAGCTGGCGTCCGCGCCGCCGGTGCCCAAGTGGAAGAAGTTCCTGCAGCAGTTCCAGGATCCGCTCGTCTACCTGCTGCTTGCGGCGACGGCGATTTCGTTGATCGCGTGGATCATCGAGAAAGTGAACGCGGCACCGGGCGCCGAAGGCGGGGAAGCACTGCCGTTCGACGCCATCGTCATCGTGCTCATTCTTATTGTGAACGCCGTGCTCGGCTACATGCAGGAGGCGAAGGCGGAGGAGGCGGTGAACGCGCTGTCTGAGATGACCGCGCCGACCTCCAACGTGCTGCGCAACGGCCGCGTCGAACGCATCGCCACTACTGACATTGTGCCCGGCGACGTGCTCGTGCTCGGCGAAGGCGACACCGTGCCCGCTGATGGCCGACTGTTCGCCGCGGCGAGCCTGCGCATTGCAGAGGCCTCGCTGACCGGTGAATCCGTGCCTGTGGGCAAGAAGCCGGAGACTCTGGAGAAAGCCAAGGCTCTCGGCGACCGTATGAACATGGTGTTCAACGGCACCTCCGTGACGCAGGGCACTGGCCGCGCGATCGTGACCGGCACCGGCATGAACACGCAGGTCGGCAAGATCGCCGACTTGCTGCAGGCCACCGATGACGAGGCGACACCGCTGCAGAAAGAGATGAATCACGTTTCGAAGATTCTCGGCATTGCAGTCTGCATTATCGCGGTCGTCGTGCTCGTTGCGCTCGCGATTTTGGAAGGATTCCACAGCGTTCACGATGTGATCGACTCGCTGCTGCTCGCAGTGTCGCTCGCCGTCGCCGCTGTTCCTGAAGGACTCGCCGCGATCCTGACTGTCGTGCTCGCGCTCGGTGTGCAGCGCATGGCTGCGCACCACGCCATCGTCAAGAAGCTGCACTCGGTGGAGACGCTGGGTTCCGCTTCCGTCATTTGCTCCGATAAGACCGGTACGCTCACGCGCAACGAGATGACCGTTGAGCGAGTGATCGTGCCAAGCGGTGAAGTCGAACTCACCGGCACCGGCTACGCACCGGAAGGTGACATGGTGTCGCTCGACGGCAGCCCAGTGCCTGACCCTGTGGCACAGGAAGTGTACGCGACGCTTGGTGCCGGCACTCTGGCGAACGACGGCGAACTGCGCGAAGGCGACAAGCCGGGCACGTGGGAAGTCGTTGGCGACCCGACCGAGGTTTCGCTCGTCGTCGCCGCACGCAAACTGCACGTGGACAAGAAGTACGAGCACTTCACACGCGTCTCCGAGATTCCGTTCACGTCGGAACGCAAGCGCATGTCGGTCATCGCGAAGAACGACACCGACTCCGGCAAACTCACCGTGTTTGCAAAGGGCGCGCCAGACGTGCTGCTCAGCTACTGCGACCGCATTTATGTGAACGGCGCTGTGCGCAAGCTCACCGAGGGCGACAGGCAGGATATTCTCAACAAGGTTGAGGAACTCTCGCGCAACGCATACCGCACGCTCGGCCAGGCGTTCCGCCCGCTCGACACGAATTCGCTGATCGACGTGCCGGGCATTCGCACGAACGCCGCCGGCGAGATCTCCGACATCTCCGAGCAGGCTGATGTGATCGAACAGCACTTCATCTGGAACGGCATGGTCGGCATCATCGACCCGCCGCGCGTGGAAGTGCGTGACGCTGTGGCTGAAGCGCATCGCGCCGGCATTCGCACGGTGATGATCACCGGCGACCACCCGCTCACCGCTGCTCGCATCGCCTCCGACCTCGGCATCATCGCCAAGGATGGCAAGGCGCTCACCGGCGACGAACTCGACCAGATGGACGAGGCTCAGCTCGACAAGGCGACCTCCGAGGTTTCCGTCTACGCTCGCGTGGCTCCTGAGCACAAGCTCAAGATCGTTGAATCGCTGCAGCGTCAGGGCAACATCGCTGCCATGACCGGCGACGGCGTGAACGACGCCCCTGCCGTCAAGGCAGCCGACATCGGCGTGGCCATGGGCATCACCGGCACCGAGGTGACGAAGCAGTCCGCGAAGATGATTCTGGCGGATGACAACTTCTCGACGATCGTTGCCGCCGTGCGCGAAGGCCGTGGCATCTTCGACAACATCCGCAAGTTCCTGCGCTACCTGCTGAGCTCGAACGTCGGTGAAGTGTTCACCGTGTTCTTCGGCGTGGTGTTCGCCGGATTCCTCGGCATCTCGCAGCCGGAAACCGTGGGCGTGACCGTGCCGCTGCTCGCCACGCAGCTGCTGTGGATCAATCTGCTCACCGACGCCGCCCCCGCACTCGCGATGGGCGTCGACCCGATGACGGAAGACGTGATGAACCGCAAGCCACGTAAGCTCACCGATCGCGTGATCGACGGCGCAATGTGGGGCGACATCATCTACATCGGCATCATCATGGCTGTTGTGACGCTGATCGGCATGGACATGCACCTCTCCGGTGGCCTGTTCACCGACCGTTCCGTGGACGCGATGGGTCACGATGCGCAGATGACCGAAGCGCGCACAATGGGCTTCACGATCCTCGTGTTCGCCCAGCTGTTCAACGCATTGGCTTCCCGTTCCCACCTGCAGAGCGCCTTCAAGGGCCTGTTCTCGAATAAGTGGCTGTGGGGCGCTATCGCACTGTCGATCGTGCTGCAGCTCGTGGTGATCTACGTGCCGTTCCTCAACACGGCCTTCGGCACCACGCCACTGCCACCGATGGCATGGCTCGAGTGCATCGGCCTCGCCTTCTTCGTGCTGCTCGCCTCGGAGATCCGCAAGATCTTCCTGCGTATGCGCGCCAGGAAGTAGCCTGACCAGCTTTTAGGTCGCACCATATAGCGATCGAAAAGCTATGAGTCGCAAATGGGGCGGTGAACACCTTCCAAAGGTGCTCACCGCCCCATTTTTGTGCCTTCGTGCTCCTTCATTGTGCTGGCGGGGATATAAAACCGTGTTGCCCCTCGGTAGCCTTGTTGCGAGAACCGCTATTTTTCAACGATTGTGCTGAAGCAATACTTGGGTGTGGAGTGGTTTTACATCCCCGCCAGCAAATGAAGGATTGTGGATGGTGGCATCACTGGGAGATAGCGGCTTATTGGTGGATGCCGGTGATTATTGGTGGGATTAATGGGCGCGGGTGTTGCGAATGTAGAACGCCACGTCGATTGCAGTGACGACTATGGCAAGAAGCCATACACGAATCGACGTCAGAGCCGCTTGGAAGTTGCCGCCCACAAAAATGTATGCGCCGATCACAAGCATGACGATGAGATGAATGACGCCGAACACCACATATCCGGTAGTGCTCGGCTGACGGTTTTGGTCGCTCTCCTCGCGCTTTTCCGTAGATTCGTTGGGATTGCTGTCGCTTGCCATCTACGTTCCTCCATGCCTCTTCGCTGGTGGGGATATAAACCTTGTTGCCCCGTAGTAGCCCAGTTGCAAGAACCGCTATTTTTCAACGATTCTTGCAACATGATACTTGAGAGTCTAGCAGTTTTATATCCCCACCAGCGAATTGTCACGATTGAGGGTTGGCGTTGCCGTCGGTGGTTTGACCCGTAGCGTCTTGGTTAGTGCCGTCACCGGTATTATTAGCACCATCACCATTATTGGTTGCGTTCCCATCAGTGCCGGTGTTGTTGCCAGCGCCATCTCCGGTGTCAGTTCCTGTGCCATCACCAGTGCCGGTGGTGTTGTTGAGTGCCTGCTGCTGGGCTTGCTGGGCGGCAAGCTGCGCGGAATACGCGCTTTGCGAATCGGTGACGGCAGTGCTGGCATCGGTCAGCGATTTCATCGCATTCGTGACGTCATTGCTGCTGAGGTTCTGGTTGTCGAGCAGCTTCTTCGCATTGTCGATCTGTGTCTGCAAATCGGTGCGGGTCTGCTCGTCGGCCACAAGCCCTGCGCTGGCGTCGAGCACCTTCTGCGCTTCGTCGATCGCATTGTTCAGGTTGTCGCGATTCGTCGATTGAGCCTTCGAAGTCTTCGACGCATTCAACGCGTTGACGGCGTTATCGAGCTTGGTCTTCGCATCGTTCATCGAAGTGGTGGTGCTGCGGAACGCTTCCGTCGTGGCAGTCAGCGACGTGGTCTGAGCGTCTGCCGCGCAAGCGGTGATTGACTTATCTTGCAACTGCTGAGCATCGGAAACGGCCGTCTTCAATGTGTCGATCGTGGCGCTATCGGCAACCTGGTCGGCTGCGGTGCCGGTGAGTCCATTCGCGGTTTTCAGCGAAGCCTGCAACGCGGATTGAGCGTCTTTATAGGAGTTCTGAGCGTTTTCGCACAACGAATATGCCTTCGAACGCGCACTGCTGGTGCGGCTGTGGTTCCACCACACAATGCCACCGGCGATAAGCGCAACGGCCACAACGCCTGCCGTGATGCCGACGATGAGCTTCGTATGGCTCTTCTTCGCGCTGTCGTTAGCGTGGTGAGGAGTGCCATTGGGGTCGTCGCCCTCGTCGCCGCCAAAATCGTCGGAAGCCGGTGGAATCACCGGAGGTGTGGCTGGGCGGAATGCAGGCAACACTGAAGTGGAGGAGTCTTCGGCGGGTTCCCATGCTGAAGAAGCGACGCGGGTCTGTGCAATGGTCTCTTCGACGTGCGGGGGCAACGGAGGATTGATGCTGGTGCTGCCGATCACATCGGTGCTGCCCGTGCTGCCAGTGGTGTCGCCAAGCAGTTGTGTTGCCTCATCGTTCGCCGCATCGGGGAACAGCGAGGTGGCAGTTGCGTCAGCTGTGTTCGCGGCATGTCGACCAACACCATTCACGCCAGCAGAGCCAGCCGCACCCGCTGCCGATGGTGGCATCACCTGTGTGGCGCCGGAATCCGGCGTCGCACAGGTGTCAGGTGCGCTTGGCGTAATAGGAGTGGTGGCGGCAGTGGGCGCGCCAGCGCCGCTGTCATCCATGCTGGGGAACTCGAGCGCGTTCTTGTCTACAACGTGCGTCGCCTCGAAGTCCTCCTGCGAGCTACCGTCTGCCGGAAATTGAAGATCCGACGAGTCAGTTGTGTCAGCCATGCGAGCCCTTCTCTATCTCGGTCAACAAATCGCATCAATAATTAAATAATAATAAGAAAAAGATAATATATTTCACCCGCTTGCTTCACCAATCTTGCGCAATGTGCAAACAGCGAAACAAGCGGTGGAATATCAAGCGATCAAGCAGATCAATCAGTGATGCGCGCGCGATAGAAATTCTGGTACGAGCGCGACGGGGTAGGTCCGCGCTGACCCTGATAGTGCGAGCCGGTTTCCGCGGAACCATAGGGGTGCTCGGCGGGGGAGCTCAGCTGGAAGAAGCACATCTGCCCGATTTTCATGCCCGGCCACAGTTTGACCGGCAGCGTCGAGACATTCGACAACTCGAGCGTGATATGCCCCTCGAAACCGGGGTCGATGAAGCCGGCCGTCGAGTGAGTAAGAATACCCAAGCGTCCGAGCGAGCTCTTTCCTTCGAGTCGTGCGGCAACCGTGGCGTCGATCTTCACGTACTCCCACGTGGAACCCAGTGCGAACTCACCCGGGTGCAGAATCCACGGTTCGTCGGGCGCGACCTCGAACTGCTCGGTCAGCTCGCCTTGATTTTCCGCCGGATCGACGTATGTGTATGCGTGATTGTTGAACAAACGGAAGAACCGGTCGAGTCGAACGTCAATGGACGCTGGCTGCACCATCTGCGGAGTCCACGGATCAAGTGAAATATGACCCTCGGCTTGCGCGGCGAGAATGTCGCGGTCAGATAGCAGCATCAGCTTCTCCTTGTGAAGAGTAGACAACGAAATTCGCGTGCGAAATAATACACACTGCAACTCAGTGTAGTGACACCAAGCGAATTGTGTTTCACGTGAATCAGTCGATATGTGATTACACTCACACCGCACTTTCGCCGCTCACGCGCGCGTGCGCGTATATTGAGAGATATGAGCATGAGTGATGATTCACGTGAAACAAATGATGACTCCGCCGCGCCGCTCATCGGCCGCGCGGCAACCGTGGTGCCCGGACGATTCGGCGAGCCGGTCGAGATAACGCAGACACTGCCGTCGCGCGGAAACGCAAACGCACAGCCGAACCGCCCACTGTTCCTTTGCTTGCACGGCTGGGGTTCGAACGAAGCGGATCTCGCGGATATGATGCGCTACGTCGCGCCATACAACGACTACGTGGCACTGCGCGCGCCGCTGACACTGCAAGAGCCGACCTCCAGTGGACTCTTCGACCAGCCCGGCGCATACAGCTGGTTCCACGACTCGGTGCCGGTCGGAGACGATCTCGATTACGACGCATTCGCCGCAGCCAACGCTATCAACGATTGGGTGCTCGACAATGTTGACATAAACAGAGACGTTGTGCCGATTGGTTTTTCACAGGGTGGAGCGCTTGCCATCGAGCTGTTGCGCGTGCGCCCGCAGCGCTACCGTGCGGCTATTTCATTGTCTGGATTCGTCGCGCCCGGCAACGTGCCCGGCACCACGCCATACGACGATATTCTCGCAGATCTGAACATTCCGGTGTTCTACGGATACGGCAAGGCCGACACCGTGCTGCCGAAATACACGATTTTCGAAACGATCGCGTGGCTCGAAGAGCATACGTGGCTCACCGAACACGGCTACCGCGGACTCGATCACTCGGTGAGTCTCGAAGAATTCGCGGATCTGAGGCAATGGCTACTCGAACTGGATATTACTTCCGGAATCATCTGATTATTGCACTGGCGCCTATGCGGTAGGTATTAAGTGATGTGTTAGACGCTAGAGGTCTTCGTTGCGAGGAGGAGCGGAACGACTGCTTCGTCAGGGGTGACGCGAGCTTCGCGCGCGCACATTCCTCAGCAGCCATTCCGCTCCTCCTCGCAACGGCACGTCGTGCGTTGAATGCCATCACGCTTCGCCCCTTATGGCTTATTGCTTTTCCCCTCTAAGTCCGATGCGCAAGACGGACGAGGGTTGCGCCCCTGAGCCCAGCCATAAAAGCTATCGAACCACTTGTGTGAAAGAGGCTGTTCGATAGAAGCGTTTTTAACCGTTGTGTGGGAGGCGGGAGCGTACGCTGAGGAATGTGCGCGCGCGAAGCTCGCGACACCCCTGACGAAGCGTATGCTCCCGCCTCCCACACAACAATCGGGCAACGAATCTAGAATGAATGATTCCGCAGCATTAGAAGCTGGAGTCTGCGGCCACGCTCATCACATATACGTTCTTGCGCATCTGACGGCTCTGCGCGCGGGTAATATCTCCCGCCTCCAACATATCTTGAATCACACTCAGCTCAATACCGAAACTCTCTCGTTTGACTTCGTCTATCTGTGTGGAGAGCTGCGCCGAGCGCTCCATGCTCGGCTTCGATTTCAGCGTGGCCATCGCGCGACGATAATCCAGCAGCAGTTCTGAGCAATACTCAGTGTTGTATGTATTATTTGACATCTCTTCATAGAGCCGCTCAATAACATGTTCGAACGCATCTATTTGCAGATTGCGCATGCTTACATAGATTTCACTCTCGTTGAGCAGCGGCGTGCGGCGGCGCACAGTATTCACCGCGCGGCGTGAGAACAGCACGAACCGGCGCTGCATCGAGTGCGCGCGCCCGCGAACCTGCCACAGTACTTGCGAGGAATTATGCCCGGTGTTCGCATGGCGCAGCGTGTTCATAATCTGATCGAGCAGTCGCTCGCACGCTTCCACGGCGGTGTCTTTGTCGTGCTCGCTCAACGTGGTGTCGCGCTTCGTTTCCGCGAGCCTGCGTTTCACATACTCTTTCTCCCACTCGAGCGCCGCGATCTGCAACTCCGCGCGACCTGTTGGATCGGTGTCTCCGAGCTTGTTCTTCAACCGCGCGATGCGCTGCGTGTATGAATTAATGACGATCATTACTGCGGAACGGTTCTCGTCGGTGGTCAACTCGGCGAGCTCTTCTACTGTGCGGCGCAGTACTTCTATGGAAGCTTCGGCTGTTTCACGTGACGCATCTTTCGTTGTATTCGGCGCGATTACTGGCAGCAGGAAGTTTGCGAGCAGCAGCGTGACGATGATGACTCCGCCGGCGATGAAGATCAGCTCGTCGCGCATCGGGAACCATTCGCCGTCTGCGAGCGTGTATGGGATCGTGAACATCAACGACAGCGTGATCGTGCCCTTTGCGCCACCGAAGGTCATGACTGCGGCGGAACGCCAACGTTCGGGTGTCATGCGACGGCGTTTGTGCGAATCCTGGGAGCGAGTGATGCGCAGCATGCCTGAAACCCAGAGGAAACGCATGCCGACGACGATCGCGGAGACGCACCGAATGATGGTGAGCAGTGTGAAATTGCTGATGTCGGGGCTCGTCCAGCTCGCGCGCATCGCGCCGGGCAATAGCATGCCGAGCAGGATGAACACAGCGCCGTTGAGTGAGAACGCAAACACCGACCAGACGCTGGAGGCCACGATATTCGTGCGCGCGACATTCGGACCGATGCCGGAATGGTCGAAACGGATCACCAAGCCCGCAGCGACTACCGAAAGGATGCCCGACACATGCACGGCTTCAGCGCCGAGATAGAGCAGGAACGGCAGGAACAGTTCCATCAGGATTCGGGTGGTCGTGGTTTCCCAGCCCATTTGACGCGCGGTTTCGAACATCCAATTGATGATGAAACCGACAACGCAGCCGAAGAGCGCGCCACCTAAGAACGACAGCAGGAATTCGCCGATTGCGTCGCCCACGGCAAAGTGCCCGGTGGTCGCAGCGGCGATGGCGAACTGGAAGCCGACGATGCCGGATGCATCGTTGAACAGCGATTCGCCTTTGAGCACGCCGATCTGACGTTGCGACAGCGATGCTTCATGGCTGAGCGAACTCACCGCCACCGCATCGGTGGGGCCAAGTGCGGCACCGAGCGCCAGCGCCGCCGCGAGCGGGAACATCGGCCAGATGGCATTAACCGAAAAGCCCACGACCACCATCGTGGCGATCGCCAGTCCCACAGCGAGCGAAAGCGATAGCTTCAGCGATTTGAGCAGCTGGCTCTTATCGATCTCGTGCGCTTCCAAATAAAGCAGTGGTGCGATGAAGAGCACCATGAAGAGCTCTGGGTCGAGTTCTACCTCGGGGAAGAACTGCACAAACGAGAGGATCACGCCGAGAGCGATCTGCACCAACGGGGTGGAGATGCGCGGTATGAAGCGGCTGATGAACGACGACAGCAGCACGGCCGCCAGGATGCTCAGGATGAGGGTGAGGGTTTGCAAGGTGTCCTTTCAATGGCCGTCGGCCGCCTTCCGCATGGCAGTCGGCATATTGGCTCTCAACATGCTGGCTGGTGTGGAGCGACGGATGACCAGATGTGTGCGTTCACACGAATTGTGTACCTTGTGTGAGCGTACCAAAAACGCCTGCCCGCCGCACGGGTCGTGCAATCCCTGATTGCCTGTTTCGCTGGCAGGCGCATTGTTCAAGTCCTTTTGTGCTCCGCAGTCCTAACTGTCTATTATGTGATGTTTTCGTTTTCGTAGTCTTGACTTGCCTCCCTTGTCGCGTTATGTCGGCGGAGGGCGGTGAAGTAGCTGGTATGGCAGAAAGTGGACGCTACCAATTCAGCGAGGCGATGCGCGAGGCATTGGAGGAAGCACGTTTGGCTGGGCAAGCCGGCGATGTTCCGGTCGGCGCGGTGGTGCTTGATGCTGATGGGCGGATTATCGGGCGCGGGCACAATCTACGTGAACGTGACGGCGATCCGCTCGCCCATGCCGAAGTGGAAGCTATGAAAGCCGCTGCCGCCAAACGCAATGATTGGAATTTGGCGGATTGCACGCTCGTTGTGACGTTGGAACCCTGCCCGATGTGTGCCGGTGCCTGCCTGCAAACACGCATAGGCCGCGTCGTGTTCGGCGCTTGGGATCCCAAACTCGGGGCTTGCGGATCAGTGTGGGATATTCCGCGCGACCCACATATCGGCCATGCGCCGGAAGTCTACGGGGGAGTATCCGAGCAAGAATGCACCCAGCTGCTCACCGATTTCTTCAGCGCTCGCCGATCCCAGCCGTGAATCCTCACAACCCTGTGCTCATTCCGGAGAATTATTCTCCCAATATTGCCGTCCGATCTGAGAGAATAATCCTCCGCGGAGAATTATTCTCTCGGTTCTGTCGCGCAATCTGGGGGAATAATTCTCTGGGGGAAAATAATTCTCTATTTCTTTCCGTGTGCGCAGAACACGCCACAGTATGTCAAGGAATCTGAAATTCCCTACGATGTTCTTCAGTTGCAAAGATGCACGTCATACACGTGAATACATGAAAGGAACACCATGACCAAGGTTCTCGAATTTGAAAACCAAGCTGAGCACAGTGACGAGCGGCTGCGCGTGGTCTATCTCGAGCAGGCGGAGGCGCGGTCGGCGTTCGCGCTCGCGTTCGTGGGCGATGAGCTGCCGCGCGTCGTGCACTGGGGGAGGCCGGTGCGCAATCCCGAAACTCTCATCAACTCGGTGGCCGCGCTGAAACCGCAACGCGTGTCTGGCGCGCTTGACGAAACTGCTTGGCCGAGCATTCTGCCGACGCAAGCGGAATCGTGGTCTGGTGAAACACGTTTTGTTGTGCGTCGCGGCGGCACCGAGCTGTTCTGCAAATTCGTTGTCACTTCGCTGCTGTGCGACGAGTCGGGCGTCACGCTGACCGCACGTGATGACGAGCAGCACGTCGAGATCGAGTGGACGTGCGAAATGCGCGAAAGCGGCTTGATTCGCCAGCGCGCGCAAGTGCATAATCTCGCAACCGGCGAGCTCGAAGTCGGAAAAGTGGAGCTCGGATTCGCCGTGCCCGCTGACATGACCGAGATTCTGACCACCACCGGCCACCACCTGCACGAGCGTTCGCCGCAACGCCAGCAGCTCACGATCGGGCGATTCCAGAAGGCGTCGATGGTCGGCCGCCCGGATTTCGACGCCTCGCTGCTGCTCAGCGTCGGTCGCCCGGGCTTTGGCTTCACGCACGGCGACGTGTATTCGGTGCACGTCGGTTGGAGCGGCAATTCGCTGCTCGCCGCTGAAAAACTGCCGTACACCTCCGGGCAGATCAGTGGTGCCGAAGTATTGTTCGGCGGGGAGATCTCACTGCCGCTGTTCGTGGACGGCGAGAGCGACGTGAGCGAGGAATCGCGCGACGTGTACACGACTCCGTGGGTGTATGGCGCGTACGGCGACGGGCTCAACGAGGTCGCCGACCGCTTCCACGCCGAACTGCGCAACGTGCACGCGCAGTGGCGTGCCGAGCGCGGCATCAGCGAGAAACCTCGTCCGGTTATTCTGAACACGTGGGAAGCCGTGTATTTCCAGCATGATTACGACACGCTGACCGAGCTCGCAGACAAAGCTGTGCGCAGTGGAGTCGAACGATTCGTGGTCGATGACGGCTGGTTCGGGGATCGCCGCGACGACACCGCTGGCTTGGGCGACTGGCAGATTTCGCCGGACGTGTGGCCGGAAGGCAGCAAGTCGCTGAAGGCGCTCGCCGACTATGTGCACGGCACGGGCATGGAATTCGGACTCTGGTTCGAACCTGAGATGGTGAATCCGAATTCGCAGATGTTCCGCGAACACCCCGAATGGGTGCTGAAGCCGACGCCGAACCGCCTGCCGATGCAGGGGCGCAACCAGCAGGTTGTGGATCTGACGAATCCGCAGGCGTATGACTACGTGTATGGTTGCATGGACTCGCTTATTGGCGAGCTCGGCATTGACTACATCAAGTGGGATCACAATAAATATGTGACAGAGGCGGTGTCTCCGCTGAGCGGACGCCCCGCGATTCACGAGCAGACGCTGGCCGTGTACCGCATCTTCCGTGATTTGAAGAATGCGCACCCCGGCTTGGAGATTGAAAGCTGCTCGTCGGGCGGCGGCCGTGTGGATATGGGTATTCTCTCGCTCGCAGACCGCATTTGGGCTTCCGATTGCGTTGACCCGGTGGAACGCGCGGATATTCAGCGCTACACGTCGCTGCTGGTTCCGCCGGAGATGATCGGCGAGCACGTTGGCGCCAGCCCCGCTCACTCCACGCACCGCGCGACGAGCCAGGAGCTGCGCATGGCCATGGCGTTCTTCGGGCACTTGGGCATCGAGTGGAACCTGCTCAAGGAGCCGCAGAAAGATCTCGACGAACTCGGCGTGTGGGTGAAGGCATACAAGGAGCATCGCGACGATTTCGCGCACGGAGTTGTGGTGCACGGTGACGATGAGGATCCAGCCGTTCGCGTGGATGGCGTGATCAGTGCCGATGGCGCACGCGCAGTGTATAGATTCACGCAGCTGACCACTTCGCAGACCTACCCGGCTGCGCCGGTTCGCTTGGCTGGACTCGACCCGGATGCCACGTACCACATTGCTCCGCTTGCGCTGAACTTGGAGAGTGGTGAGCCGTTCACCGAAATCGGCAACGGCCAGAGCGCCCTCGGATGGTGGAATGCGGACGGCATCGATATGAGCGGTGAGGCGCTCGCCACTTATAGTTTGCGCCCGCCGAGCATTCACCCCGCCAACGCAGTCCTCTTCTCCGTCACTCGCATCTAGGCGGTTTGAGTAACCAGCTTGAGTAGCCAGCGCTGAGCTCTACCTACGCTTTTGAGTGCGGGCTGCTCAAGTGTGACTGGCAAAAATTCAGAAGCCTTGGCGTTCCACAATGCTCTGTGGAACGCCAAGGCTTCTTGTCGATCAATACAAATATTGAATAGGCGAGCGGTCAGCTGATGAAGGCGGCGATGGCGCGGGCGGCTGCGGAATCCGACCAGAGCCGCCATGTGAAGTTCGGAATCGTGAACTCCACCGGAGCGGCCTGGCTGTGGCGGAACGCGTCGATGCCCTTGCGAATCGACTCGCGGTTCTTCTTCGCGATGAACGAGCTCTCGCCGCTGATCAGCACGCGTGATGGCATCGCCAGATTCGCCACCGTCGCCACCAGCACGCCCAGCCGGTAGCACGTGCGTTCGCACAGTCTGCGTGCCTGCGGTTTGTTAGCGGCGAGATCTTCCTCAAATTCTTGGAACGTAGCCACGTGCCCGATGATCGATGAATATTCTTCGGCGATCGAATCGGAAGTCAGGCACTGCGAGCAGCCGATATGCCCAGCCGAGCAGCGCGGCCCTCGGGGTCGATCAGCACGTGGCCTGCCAATCCATAGCTTTTATCGGGGTTATCAATCGGATTGCCGTGTGCAGAGAGCGAATAGCCGACACCAGCGCCAATCGTGATCACCGCAAAGCGGGAAACGCCGATCGCATCACCGAACCAGCACTCGTAGAGCAGCACCGAGTCGAGATCGTTGAAAACCTTGGTCGGGATGCCGGTGGCCTCCTGCAGCAGAGCCCCCAGGTCAACGGTCGCATCCCAATATAAAAACGGCGCGTAGGTGACGAAGCGGTCATCGTCGATGTGCCCGCCCAAGGAAACCCCCATCGCGGTGGGCTTCGGTGCGGAAGCGTCAGTGCACTGCGCGACCATGCGCGCGATCTGAGCCGTAACCGCCTCAGGTGCCGTGCCTTCGATCTTCTCGGTGAGTTCCGAGCCGATCGGCCGGCACATCGCGTTCACCTGAGACACCGTGATTTCCTGATCGTGAATATTCACGCCGATGAACGTGTGCGAATCCTCGCGAATACGCAGCGCGGTCTGCGGTCTGCCGCGCCGCTCGCTCGACTCGTGCAGTTCGAATCCCTCGGGCAGACGCCCCGCCTGCACACTGCCCGCTGGCATCTCCTCGATCACGCCGTCGTAAATCAAATCACTGGTGATGCGCGACAGCGCACCCTGCGACAGATTGAAAATCTGCGCGAGCGGCGTGCGCGCAATCGGCCCGTACTGCATGATGCCGCGCGCCACATTGTGCGTGGCCTCCGATTTGCGGAACCAGTGCGGGTATGCGAGCTCGCGCGTGCTGTGCGCGCCGCTCGCCGTGCTTGCCGCGCCCGCCGCGCGACCCGCGCTGTCTTCAATCCGCGCGTCTGCCCGTTCCGCCGTCATAATATTCCCCTTCTGCCACTGCGCCAGTCGGTTGCGCTCGCCAAGTGCCGGTATCTGCCGCGCTCGCAAGCTAGTCAAGCTAGTAATTACTCACTACTACTCACAATAACTCAAGTTTACTTTCCGTGAGTATAAAATCCCCGCGTTTTACTTCACCGATTTCGGGGCGCGCGGAGGGGTGGGAATAAAAAACGCGAATCCATACACTTGGCAACTGTTGGCAGGCGTAATGAGGCGCTCGCCAGTGAGGAACATAAGGGAAACCAAGAGGATAGGAAGACGAGGTAGTCTATGAAACTCGCAACAACGAAGTTTCGGCGCGTACTGCGCGGCGCGTGCGCTGCAGTGTGCGCGGCGGCCATCGGGCTGGGCGCGGCCGCGTGCGGTGGTGCGAACAGCAACGTGGTCACACTGGATTTCTTCCAGTTCAAAGCCGAGGCCGCAGACTGGTTCAAGCAGGCGGCGCAGGAGTTTGAGAAAGAAAATCCAGACATCCGCATCAATATCAATAATTCAGCGAATGCGCAGACTGATTTGCGCACGCGTTTCGTGAAAGACCGCGTGCCCGACGTCATCACGTTCAACGGCGACTACAGCTTCGGCACATTCGCCGCGTCGGGCGTGTTCTATGATTTCACCGACGATCCGATGGTCGACGACCTCAATGAGGGCATGGTGAACATCGCGAAGAATCTTGTGCAGACTTCGGATCCGGCGAAGAAGCGTCTCTACGGTCTGCCGTTCGCGGGCAACGCCTCCGGCTACATCTATAACAAAGATTTGTTCCGCAAAGTTGGGCTCGATCCAGATAATCCGCCGACAACTTGGGATGAATTTATTTCTATGCTCAAGAAATTCCGTGACGCGGGCATCAACCCGGTGCAGGCGACGCTCGCCGACGCGTGGACCACGCAGGCTCCGCTCGCCTCGCTCAACGGCACGCTCGTGCCGGAGAGCGAATACACCGAGCTCAAAGAAGGCAAGACCACGTTCAAGAATATCTGGACGGACGCGATCACCAAAGAAATCGAACTGTTCAGCTATGCGGACAGTGAGAAAGGCGTCACATATCAGCAGGGTACGCAGAACTTCGCCAAAGGGCAGGCTGCGATCATTCCGCTCGGCACATACGCCATTCCGCAAATTACTTTGATTAATAAAGATATTGACCTGGGATTCGCGCAGATGCCCGCGACGAACGACGCGAGCGAGCAAGTGCTCACCGCGGGCGACGACGTGATGCTGACGATGGGCGCGAACACTAAGCACAAAGAGCAGGCAATGCGCTTCATCAAGTTCCTGATGAGCAAGGAGCAGCTGGAGTCGTACGCCGACAATCAGTCTGCGATCACACCGCTCAAAGACACGTATTTCGGCAACAAAGCGCTCGAAACAGTGCGCCCGTTCTTCGAAGACAACCGCGTCGCCGACTTCTGCGACCACTACATTCCATCGTCGATCAATATTGGCGGATACTTGCAGTCCGCGATCCTGAGCGGCAACGTGACGCAATTCATCAACTCCATGCAAAGCGAGTGGGACAAGGTTCAGGCTCGCGACTTCCGCAACTAGAGAACCAGAGAAAGGAGTAGACATGACTTCGCTTACCAATTCAGATCAGCAGGCGCGCGCCATGGAAGACGTGCTCGCCAACGACATCGATACGCGAACTTCGCGCGCAAACAATGCGAGCGCGCCGAGCAATGCGGGCAAGCCGCGCAAGAAAAAGAAGTCCGCGTTCTCCGACCGCAAGGTCGACCGCGCATATTATTGGATGGCAGTGCCGGCCGCGATCATCTTCGCGATCTTCCTCTACGTGCCGTTCATTCAAGGCATCATGTATTCGTTCACGAATTCGCAAGGCTACGGCAACTACGACTGGATCGGGTTCAAGAACTACGTTGCGCTGTTTCAAGACGAGCGAGTCGGGCACGCGTACTTGTTCACGTTCCTGATCGCCATCGCCATCACCGTGCTCATCAACGTGATTGCGCTGTTCTTGGCAGTGGCTCTCAACGGCAAGATCGCGTGCAAGAACGGTTTCCGCGCGATTTACTTCATTCCGTACACTCTCGCCGTGCTGGTGATCGGCTACGTATTCAAATACATCTTCATGGAGCCGCTGCCCGCGCTCGGCAAGGCACTGCACATCGGCTGGCTGAGCGAATCACTGCTCACGAGCGAACGCTACGCATGGATTCCGATCGTATTCCTCGCCGTGTGGCAGGGCGTCGCATACTCGGTGCTCATCTACCTCGCCGGCCTGCAGACCGTTGACACGCAGGTGTATGAGGCCGCCGCAATCGACGGCGTGAACGCCTGGCAGAAGTTCTGGAAGATCACGTTCCCGCTTATTGGGCCGTTCTTCACGATCAACCTCGTGCTCACGATGAAGAACGCACTCGGCACATTCGACCAGGTGGTCGCGCTGACCGACGGCGGCCCGAACTCGAAGACCGAGACAGTGACCTACCTGATTTGGAAGGGCGGCCTGACCGGCGGCGAATACGCCTACCAGACCGCGAACGCCGTGCTGTTCTTCATTGTTCTGGCGATTATCGCGTTCATTCAGCTGAAGTTCTTCGGTAGCAAGGAAAAGGTGTGAGAGAGATGAGTGCTGCAAATACTGCGAATACTATGACTGGAAATACTGTGACTGCTGGTGCGCCCGGCACGCTCGGCAAGCCGAAGAAAGAGAAGTATCGCAAGGATCGCCGCATCAACTGGTGGCTCACCGCGGTCATCGCGGTGTTCAGCCTGACGATTCTCGTGCCGCTCTATTTCACCATCGTCACCGCACTGAAGACGCCAGCCGAAGCCGGCACATTCAGTCTGCCGACGAGCTGGCAGTGGAGCAACTTCGCCACCGCCTCGAATATGGTGGATTACCCGCGCGCCGCACTCAACTCGGCGATCATCACTGTGCTCGCGGTGACGCTGACGTTGCTGACGAACACGTTCGTCGCCTACGCGATCGCGCGCAACATGGATAAGCGATTCTTCCGCTTCCTCTATTACTTCTTCATCGCCGCGATGTTCGTGCCGTTCCCCGTGGTGATGCTGCCGATCGCCAAGCAGATGGGCTCGCTGCACCTCGACAATCAGGCCGGACTGATCCTGCTCTACGTGGTGCTCGGCTTGGGCACGAACCTGTTCATCGCCACCGGCTTCATCCGTTCGATTCCGGTGTCGCTTGAAGAGGCCGCCCGCATCGACGGCGCCGGCACGTGGCGCATCTTCTGGAAGATCATCTTCCCGCTGATGGGGCCGATCAACGCGACGATCGCGATCACCACAACCCTGTGGGCATGGAACGACTTCCTGCTCCCGCTCATCATCCTGACGAACCAGAGCAACCAGACGATTCCGCTGGCACAGTATGTGTTCAGCTCGCAGTTCGCCACGAACTACCCGGTTGCGTTCGCCAGCTACCTGATGGCCATGGCTCCGGTGCTCATCGTCTACATCTTCGCCCAGAAGTGGGTGATCGGTGGCGTGATGCGCGGCGCCGTCAAGTAACCGATCCTCTTTTTCCTCCTCGCATCAGCAAGCCCGGCGCGGTCTCTGTTCGCAGAGTTCCGCGCCGGGCTTTTCGTTGCCATCGGTGACGGAGGAAGAGGGGTGGCGGCGTGGCGGGTTGTGGCTTGGAGGGGTGGCGGTTACGCTGTTGGCAGCGATTGGATGTTGGCGCGCAAAGGAGAGTCATATGGTTAGCATCTTGCTGTCGGTCACATCGGTGGCGGCCCATACGGAATCCGGACCTGCCGGTGAGCGTGCCGTGGTAGAGCTGCCGCTCAATGTGGCAAGCGTCAATGAAGGCTCAACTATGGGTGAGCCGGTAACCGCCGTCACCGTGCATGCCCAGCTCCCCGTGGAGAATCCGATTCTCGAACACGCTACATTCCAAGCGGGGCGCTCGCTGTCCATTGGTTTGCGGTTGCCGGCGAGCCAGCTGTCGTCCTCGATCCTGTGCCTGTACCAGCACAAAGAGTGGTGGATGCGCCCTACGTGGGTGAAGAATCTGCACGATATACCCGAGCGTACGCAGATGATCATGTGGAAGACGAGCAGCGAGCTCAATGACAATCACGATGAGCAGTGGCACGTTTTACTCGCGGTGAGCAACGGTGCAAGCCGTACCGATATTCGCGCAAATGCCAGCGCCAGCGCCGGTTCCGGTGATGCAGGCACTGAGCGTGCAACTGATCAGGTGCTCGTCGATATATCTTCGAACCAAGCCGGCCACAGCGGTCTCGATGGCTTGGCGCTTGTGTACGCGCACGGTGACGATCCATATGCGCTCGTTCAACAGTGTGCGCTCTATGCCGCCGAAGCCAACAACATTCGAACGGTAAGCGAGCGCCCGTTCCCGAAGGCTCTGCAGGGCTTGGGCTGGTGCACATGGGATTCGCTCGGCCAGAATGTGAGCGAGCAGGCCATACTCGAGAAAATGCGTGAATTCCAGGCGAATCGTGTGCCGATTTCGTGGGTGCTCATCGATGACGGCTGGTCGCGAACCAGCGACAGCAAGCTGACGGGCTTCGAAGCCGCCCCAAGCTGTTTCCCGCAAGGCCTTGCGCACACCGTCGAAGTGCTCAAGAGTGAATTCGGCGTGCGCTATGTCGGCGTATGGCAAGCGTTCCAAGGCTATTGGCGCGGCATCGATCCTGCTGCTCCCGACTTCGCACCTCTGCACAATGTGCTGGAAATGCTGCCGAACGGCATGACAGTGCCCGCTGTGCCGTCCGCGCAATCATCGGACGACGCTATGTTCTGGCATCGCTGGGATACACAGCTCGCCGACGCCGGCGTCGACTTCGTGAAAGTCGATTCTCAAAGCACGATGTCCGTGTTCACCCGCGGTGTGGAATCATTCAGCGAACTCGGTGAGCGGCATCGCGTGCTGGACGAGGTCACCGCCGAGCTGTTCGACTCCGCGCTCATCAACTGCATGGGCATGGCACCGGAGAACTATTGGCGCCGCCCAAGTTCGCCGATCACCCGCACGAGCGACGACTTCTTCCCGAACATTCCGGAATCGCTCGCCGAGCACGCCATCGAAAACGCGTACTGCTCGCTTTTGCTCGGCAATCTCTACCACTGCGACTGGGACATGTTCTGGACCAAGCACCCGCACGCGCGCACCCACGCGTTGCTGCGGTGGATCAGCGGCGGTCCGATATACTGCTCCGACGCACTCGGCGACACCGACGCCGAATTATTGTGCGCGTTCGTCAACGCGGATGGAACAATCAATCGACCGGAACACGTTGGCATACCCGTGGAGAGTAGTCTGCTCGCAGATCCGGTGCACGGCGAGACGCCGCTCGGCATCCGCAACACGTACCATGGTCACGAAGTCGTACTCTTCGTCGGGCTCAACGCCGACCGCGCGCAGCATGTCACCCTCACTGCCCGGCAGGAGCCGATCACTGTCAATCTGCCGGACGCCAGCGAGCACACCATTGCGTCAGGTGAGATTTTCGAGCACGACCTGAACTACGGAGACTCGCTCCTCGCGCGCTACTAGCCGCTCTTCCAGCGCTTGCGTCCTTCCCGTTTTGCTGGCGGGGATAAAAACTCGATTACTGCCATGTATGCGTGTGCCAGAAAGGGCTATTTCCGACGAAATAATCTGCTAGATACTTGCTACTTTGGAAGTTTTATATCCCCGCCAGCAAAATACAGGCAGAGCGAGTGGTCTATGAGTGTACTTCTGGCGTCACTACAGTTGGGGCGGTAGGCCAGTGTTTGGCGCAAGAACTTCCGGAGTATGTAACTCGTGTGTATGCACGGTGTAGCCACCATAAGTAAGCATCGGGTGCGTGATGCCCTGTAGACTGCGTGCCGTTTTGGTGTAAGAATCGTTGCTTCACCCGGCACGTTATGTCTAATTGGAAACTACGCGCTCTATTTGTAATTTGCGCGCTTTAGTTGGAAAATACGTCACTTTTTGGGTGAAAACGTGACGTATTTTCCAAATAGCACGCGTATTTTCCAAATACCGCGCGTAATTTCCAAATAGAGTGACCGTTTTTCCAACTAGAGCGCGCAAATTACAAATAGACATAACGTGCCGAGGGCGGCGATAAGAAGAGCACGGCGGAGGGGATTGGGAAGGGCGGAGGGGATTGGGAAGATGGCGTGCGCAGTTGAATTGCTAAGGATGCTGTGCCGCTTTGCGCGTTGCGATGTGAACGAAGAGTGAATTACTTTCCCACACGCCCATCGAGAAAGCGCAGTGGGCAACTAATTGGGCAGGGCATAGCATGTAAGCGTAAAAACGTGAGAAAGCGTGGCAAAGGAGCTTACATGACAACAATGAATCGCAGTACATTGCCGGATTCGGTGCGCACGAACGGTGCGACGCCGAACCCGTGGTGGGCGAACGCGGTGGTTTATCAGATCTACCCGCGCAGCTTCCAGGACTCCAACGGAGACGGCATCGGCGATCTCAAGGGCATCACGAGCCGCTTGGACTACATTGCCGATCTTGGCGTCGACGTGATCTGGCTGAGCCCGGTCTACAAGTCCCCGCAGGACGACAACGGCTACGATATCTCCGATTATCAGGCGATCGACCCGCTGTTCGGCACGATGGACGACATGGACGAGTTGCTTGCCGAGGCGCATAAGCGCGGCATCAAGATCATCATGGATCTGGTGGTCAACCACACCTCCGACGAGCATGCATGGTTCCAGGAGTCGCGCGACCCGAACTCCGAGAAAGCCGACTGGTATTGGTGGCGTCCGGCCCGCGAAGGCAAGGAGCCGGGCACTCCGGGTGCCGAGCCGAACGAGTGGGGTTCGTATTTCGGCGGTTCCGCGTGGGAGTATGACCCGAAGCGCGGCGAATACTTCTTCCACCAGTACTCGAAGAAGCAGCCTGACCTCAACTGGGAGAACCCGGAGGTGCGCAAGGCCGTCTACAAGATGATGAACTGGTGGATGGATCGCGGCATCGACGGCTTCCGCATGGACGTGATCACGCAGATCTCCAAGGTGGTCGATTCGATGGGACGTCTGCCGGGTGAGCCTGGCAGCGAGATCGACGATTACCCGGCAGGCCCTGAGGGCTATTCGTCGCCGTACCCATTCTGCTCGGACGGTCCGCGCATCGACGAGTTCCTGCAGGAGATGCGCCGCGAGGTCTTCGAGAAGCGTGACGGCTACATGAATGTCGGCGAGGCTCCGGGCGTTGATGCCGTGCGTAACGAATACATCACCGATCCCGCACACAAAGAGCTCGACATGCTCTTCCTCTTCGACCACGTTGGCATCGATCAGGCCGGTTCGAAGTGGGAGAAGGTCGATTTCGACGTGCGCCACCTGCGCAAGCAGCTCGAAGCGCAGCAGAACGCGGTCAGTAAGCACGGCTGGGCGAGCCTGTTCACCTGCAACCACGATCAGCCGCGAGTCGTCACTCGTTGGGGCGATGACAGCACCGAGGAGAATCGTGCGCACTCGGCGAAGGCCTTCGGCATGCTCGTGCATCTGCACCGTGGCACGCCGTACATCTACCAGGGCGAAGAGCTCGGCATGACCGGCGCGCACTTCACGAAGCTCGACCAGTACCGCGACCTCGAATCGATCAACGCATACCGCCAGCGCGTGGAAGAGGCGAAGGTGCAGTCGAAGGAGTCGATGATGGACGCCCTCGCACTGTTCGGCCGCGACAACGCGCGCACGCCGATGCAGTGGGACGGCTCGAAATACGCGGGATTCACCGCGGCCGACGCTCCGACCGAACCGTGGATCAGCGTGAACCCGAACCACGTGGAGATCAACGCTGCAGCGCAGTTCGACGACCCGGACTCGGTGTTCGCGTTCTACAAGAAGCTCGTCAACCTGCGCCACAACAGCGCGGTCGTTGCTGCCGGCGAGTGGCAGCTCGTCGACGACGATGACGAGAAGATCTACGCGTTCACCCGCACGCTTGGAGACAAGCGCGTGCTCATGGCGATCAACCTGACCGGCCAGCACGGCGCGCTGCCTAAGCCGGTCGCCGATTTGATCGGCGACGGCGTGCGCGAAGACCAGATCATCCTGAGCACGTACGACGCCATTCACTCCGAGAAGTCGCTGGCCAGCGGCGAGCTCGCCGGCTGGGAAGGCGTTGTCATCGAGCTGTAAGTAATTTAAATAATTTGAATAATTATTGATTATCATGCGCGCGTGTTTCACGGGAAACACGCGCGCATTTCTTATTACATGGTGTCAACACTCGGACAGTGCGTGACGAATTCGCGTTTTTCTCTTAAACTTGCGCGCATGGAACAGAAAGATGTGTTGCAAGCAATGCGCCGAGACCACGCGGCGGAGCTGAAACTGGCCGCCCAGCGTCTCGAAGGAACCGCCCGCCACACCGAGATCATCGAATCGCCGGTGCTGTCTGAGATGACCGGTCACAAGATTCTGCTCAAGCCGGAGAATCTGCAGGTGACCGGATCGTTCAAAATTCGCGGTGCGTACAACAAGATTGCTTCGCTTTCTGACGAAGAGCTCGCGCGCGGCATCGTCACCGCGTCGGCGGGAAATCACGCGCAGGGCGTGGCATACGCGGCACGTGAGCGCGGCGCGAAGGCCACGATTCTGATGCCGACGATCACTCCGCCGCTCAAGGTGGACGCGACGAAGGCGTATGGCGCCGAAGTCGTGCTGCACGGCGACGTGTTCGACGAAGCCGCCGCGTACGCGATCGAGCTGAGCAAAACCGAGGGCATGACCTACGTTCCGCCGTTCGACGATTACGAGGTGCTGTGCGGGCAGGGCACGATCGGCATGGAGATTCTCGAAGATGTGCCCGATGTCACCGACATCGTTGTGCCGCTCGGCGGTGGTGGACTTGGCGCTGGCGTGGCGCTGGCGGTCAAGACGTTCCGCCCGGACGTGCGCGTGATCGGTGCGATTCCCGAGGGATCGCCTGCGTTCCGCCGCTCGTTCGCGGCTGGGCATGTGGTGTCTGCGGAGAAAGTGGTCACGTCTGCGGAAGGCGTTGCCGTGCGCCGTCCCGGAGATCTGACGTTCGCTCTGCTCAACGAGTTCCTCGACGATCTCGTGGAAGTGTCGGAGCGCGACATCAACGAGATGATTCTGCTGATGCTCGAAAAGCACAAAATGGTGGTCGAGGCCGCCGGCGCGGTGTCGCTTGCCGCGCTTGATCATCTCAATCTGCGTTCGCGCAAGTTCGCGGAGGCTCCGGGCGAGCACGTCGTCGTGCCGATTCTTTCCGGCGGCAATATCGACACGGTGACCATTGGCGCTGTTATTCAGAAGGGCATGATCGCGCGCGGCCGCATCATGAACTTCGAAGTCGAACTGCCCGACACCCCTGGTCAGCTCGTCAAGGTGGCGACGATTCTCGCGCAGGCGCGCGCCAATGTCATCGCGCTGGATCACGACCAGTTCAAGGCGAACGGTCACTACACCAACTCGGTGGCGCTCGGTGTGACCGTTGAAACGAACGGCCCCGACCACATCGAGCAGGTGCTGCACATGCTCGCCGAGGCTGGCTACACACCAAAGCGCATCTACTGAGTCGCGCACTGCGGTCGGTATGTATTGGGCGCGCGGCGCGGGAAAACGATTCTCCCGCGCCGCGCGCCGTTTATTTTGCTTTGTTTGCTGCTATTTAAAATAATTAATTATATATTATATTAAATATTTAATTATTTTAATTAATTATTATCGGCGATCGTCTGCTGCACGAGTTCGGGCAGCGCTGTGGCGATGTCGTCGTGGATCAGTCGCGTGGCGAGCGAGTCGTACTGCGTGCGCCCCATGTTCATGATTGTGATCGGCACGCCAGCCTGCGCGGCGGCGGGCACAATCGACGCGGCCGGGAACACCTCAAGCGTGGAGCCGATGACCCACAGCTCGTCTGCCTGCTGAGCCGCGCGAATCGAGCGCTCCATCGCGCCCTCCGGCAGCGCCTCGCCGAAGTAGACGACGTCGGTTTTGAGCAATCCGTTGCACGGCATGTTGCCTTTGTAGGGGAGGTTGCGGTGGCAGTGCGGGTCGGGCTCTTCGCTGAGCTTCGCCATGATGTCGGCGGTGTTGTATTTCGCATGGCACTTCATGCAATGCGACGTGCCGATTGTGCCGTGCAAGTTCACGATTTTGCTCGGACTATTACCCGCCTTCTCATGCAGCGCGTCGAAGTTCTGTGTGGCGATCAAGCTGAGCATACCCGCTTTTTCCAGATCGACGAGTGCGTAGTGCGCTTTGCCTGGCTTCGCGTTCCACACCGGGGATTCCTTTTGCCAGCGCCACGAATATTCGCGCGCTTCCTTGTCGGTGAGGAAGGCGTCGATGTCGTAGACCTGCATCTGGTCGGGGTGCTTGGTCCACACGCCATCAGGGCCGCGGAAGTCCGGGATTCCTGCCGAAGTGGAGATTCCGGCGCCTGTTAATACTACGATTTGCTTTTTCGATGTTTCGTCTGCCATGTTGCTCCAATCTGCTTGCGCGCTTGTGTGCTGGTTTTTATGCGACGCTTTGTGTCGCGCTGAGTTGTTCGAGATATATGAATTACTACTTATAGGCTTACCACGTTTCGCCATGCGTGCGCTGTGCGTCAAGCTTTCGGCTCCAGTTGATTATTCGCAAGCTGCTCATGTGTGACTTGTGCTTTGCTGCCTGTTTGGTGGTCGTTTCTGCACGTGGGTCGTAGCGCATGGAGCCTTCATTTTGCTGGTGGGGATATGAAACCAGTTTGAAGTTGTATAGCCGCAATTCGGGAACCGCGGTTTTCCGCCGTTTCCCCGGATCGGCTACATGGCTCTTGATTGGGTTTTGTATCCCCGCCAGTGAAATGGCGGTGTGGCTGGTTCGGGCATGCGGCCATGTTTTTCCTGTTGTCTTTTTGCGGAGTTCGTCGCGGATTCGGTGATGGTGGGCGTGGTTTTGCGGTCTTCGTTGTCATCTTGCGGTTTGGCCTATGGCTGTGGCGTCTAGGTCTGTTGGTGCATGCTCGGTTTTGCGGTGCGTTGGTCTCGTCGGCTGGCCGCTGTTTGTGGTGCCTTGCCCCGTGTTGTGTTGGTGGGGATGTGAAACCGTCCGAATGCCGAGTGGTCGTAGCCTAGAAACTGCGGTTTCCGCCATTCTTCTGAATCGGCGGCCGAACTCTAATGGTTTTGTGTCCCCGCCAGCAGACAGGGCGCCGTCTCGACGGCGCTGGCGAAGCGCCTCGGCGTGCTACGCGGGAACCGTCGGTCAGACCACAAAAGCCACCCCATTAAAGAACCATCCCATCGTCGACCTGCGAGTCCGCTGGTGGGATGCAGAATCGGTCGGGTGTCGAGTGGGTGATCCCGGGGCGTTGGGGGAATGGCGGTTTCGGGTTGGTTTTGTGTCCCCGCCGGTGGAATGGTTTTGGTTGTGGGTTTCGTGTTGTTGTCGTGTTGGGTGGTTGTGTTGTTTGGCTTTGTTTTTGTTGGTTTTCGACAA
>NZ_WNLP01000019.1 GCF_009727065.1 Bifidobacterium canis | reverse complement strand
AAGCCAAAACACCGGCGTGTCGAAACCAACAAACAACCCACCAACAACCAACAACACAAACACACACCCACCCATCCAAACCACGGAATCGACAACGAAGCGGCAGACGGCGCACAGCCGACAACAAAGCCACGCCCACCGCCGGGAACGCGGCACACACCGCGAAAACGACAGCCCGAAACCATCCGCCAGACCTCCGGACAACCCCGCGCCCCGCCGACGGATCCACGGGCTATCCGACGCTCTCCGCGCGCACCATCGCGGCATTCCCGCCAGCGGAATATGAAACCGCCTCGGGATCGGGCAGCCGACTCCGAGGGAACAACGGAAAACCACAGTCCCCAAACCGCGGCCACCCAACCTCCGGACGGCCCCACACCCCACCAGCACAACAAAGGGAAACACAATACCTGGCCCCAAACAGACAGGACGCTGACCACCAGCCACATCGACACAACCGCGGCACACACCGCACAAACGACAACGAAGAACCCCATTCATCGCCAAAAACGCGGGGCACGCCGCACAAACGACAACGAACGCAGACCGGCAAAAACGGACACAGAGAAACCAAACACCCCGTCCACCCGCGGGGACACGAAACCACCCTCGACCCAGACAGACCGCCTCGGAGAACCGCCATGCAACGCCACTCCGCGAAACCCGACACCCAGCCCCACATGACCCCACACCGCCACCAGCACAATAAGGCACACAAAAATACGCCAGCAACAGCAACCCGGTGCGCATGACACCGCTCATGGCACAGCGCAACAAAAGCGGCAGCGTAACGAACTCACGCAAACGCTGCAACAAACATCATGCTGTCCCAGCGAATTCGGCCAGCTCCACCAACTCCACCAACTCAGTAATTTATTTTTGCATAACCAGCCAATCTACACAGTTCGCGCATCAATTGCTCTGCCCGCTGATTTCCCATGCCAGTCCTATGCTTTCCAACTCATCAACCCTAGAATGAAAGCAGTTGCAGCGGTGCTATTTCAACGTCGAAATAACTCAATAACTAAACGTTGCACGTGAAACACCTGATAGTGGGGGCGGGAATCATGGGACGCAAATCTAGCCAAATACGTAAGCAAAACGAACAATTCAAATGGAAGATCGCACCAGCCGACGCAGAAATCTACGATACCGGAGCGGCAATCCTGCGCAGCGATATCCGTCTGTCACCAGTCCAGCAGGAGCAAGCCACACACAAGCTCGCCCAGCAAATCCTGGCTGCTGAGCAGCGTGGCGAATCCGTGGACGAACTCACCGGCGGCAATATCTACGCGTTCTGCAAAGCGATCACCGCGAGCATGCAAGTGCGCCCCGCGGCCGCCCGCATTGGCACGTGGATATATCGCATGATGATATTGCTCGCCATCATCTCCGGAGGCGTGCTCGTAGCCGGTCTTATATCCGGCAATTCCGCTCACACACTGCCTCTGGCACAGTTTGGTATCGGGTTTCTCGCCGCTTGGACCGCGCTAATCGTGCTCAGTATGGTCACGCTGGCCATGCCATATCAAATGACGTTCGCGCGCTGGCGCACAGGCAAAGTGCACTGGAGCTTGTGGGTTGTATTCTTCGCGATCTACTTCCTGCTGCAACTCATCCCCGGCCAAGTGACGCTGTCTGTCATACCGTTCGGCATACTCTGCGCAGTCACTAGCGTCTACGCAATAATCGCGTATCTCTTCTTCGAATAACACATTGTGCGCAATGGTGTTGTGCTGCTTACGCAGGCAGCACAGCACCATGCTTGAGATTTCACGTGAAACTCATAGAGCTAATACGCAAAATTGCAAAATTCTAAAAAGTTCGCGCAGATACTCATCTGCGCGAATAACACATCCGCAGAAATAGAATCCTGCGCCTGCTCACCCAAAAACTGGATTGTGTACCGAATAACAGTGCGTGAGCATCTCGCTTACGAGGCGACATTACCGAGCATCTTCACGCATATTAGTGCTGTTATTTCAAGGATTTCCGACGATCGTACTTGCCGAATAAGTCCCTAATGTCGCCTCGTAAGCAAGATACCCACGCCAACACTTAAAACGCAGTCAATTTCTGTTACATAGGTTGCAGTTTAGCTACAGATAATCTATTATCTGTAGCTAACTAATATTACAGGCAGCAGATAATACGCAAATTACTCAGCAGAACACACGGGGTAGATAGTGGACGCATGGCAGATTCCCGCGCTCGAATATGAGGAGCACACGTGGCACATCGCAGATGATGCACCGGTTTCGCGCAGCAGACGGTCTCGCGGGAACGGCGCGTACCGCTCCGCGATCCCAATTCGCATGAGCAGCATAGATTTCAACACCATGCCAGCTGAACTGCAAACTGATCTCGAAGACGCATCGGTGGCGCTCAGCCGCTTCGATACGCGCGCTTCCATGCAGTTCGGGGATCGCGTGCTCACTCTCGGGCCGATGAGCGCGGTGCTGCTGCGCACCGAAGCGACGTCATCGTCGCAGATCGAGAATCTGACAGTCGGCGCGAAAAATCTGGCACTCGAGCTGCTGCACGAAGGCAATAGTCAGAACGCGGCGGTGGTCGTGGGCAATGTGCGCGCGATGGAATCCGCGCTGGAGCTCGCCGACGACATCTCCACCGAGCATCTGCTCGCTGTGCACCGCGCGCTGCTCTCCGCGCAGAGCGGGTGGGAGTCATACGCCGGCGCGTTCCGCACGCAGCTGGTGTGGGTGGGCACAAGTTCGTATTCGCCACGCGGCGCATCATATGTGGCGCCGCAGCCGGAGCTCATCCCCACCGCGATCGATGATCTCATCGAATTCATGCGCCGCGATGACGTGCCCGTTCTTGCACAGTGCGCGCTTGCTCACGCGCAGTTCGAGACGATCCACCCGTTCGCAGACGGCAACGGGCGCACCGGTCGCGCACTTGTGCACGCAATTTTGCGTAACAAAGGACTCACTCCCCACGTTGTGCCGCCTGTTTCCGCCGGATTATTGCGGCACACCGAGCAATATTTCGACGCATTGACTGCATATCGTGCCGGTGATGCCGCACCTATTATCGAGAATTTCGCGGAGGCGGCACAGTTCGCGTCGAGCAGTGGCACGCAGCTCATCGACGATATTGCCGCGCAACTTGAGCAAACACGCGAATTATTGCACGGCGTGCGTCGCGATGCCGCGGTGTGGAAAGTGCTACCGTACCTTGTTGCGCAGCCGATCATCAATTCGAATTATCTGCGCACCGTTGTGGGATTGACCAAATCGCAAGCAGAGCGTGCGCTGAAGACGCTGGCTCAAGCGGGAGTATTGACTGCGCGCAGCAACGCAAAACGTGACGTTGTGTGGGAACATCGCGGCATGCTCGACGTGCTCGATGATTACGCCGCCTCGCTGCGGCGCGGGTGAGGTTTGCGCGTACGTGGTATTCCGAGGCGTCCGCGCTCGGCACGTTATGTCTATTTGGAAAATACGCGCTTTATTCGGAGAATGCGCGCTCCATTTGGAAAACAGGTCACTTTTCGGCCGGAATGGTGACGTTTTCTCCGATTAGCGCGCGCGTTTTCCAATCAGCCTGCCGTATTTTCCAAGTAGAGTGCGTATTTCCCAAATAGGACGACACACTTCCCGATTATCGCGTGGTTTTTCTTTGGACTGCCCAATGGATTCTTCAAGCGGCGTTGTCTCGTCGATGCCATCTTGCACAGGTCACCATGCCCTCAAAGATTTTGCTGGCGGGGATATGAAACCATCAGGGGGCTTGGTATTCGTTTCTGTAGAATCGCTATTTTCCGCCGTTCCGCAGGAGCGTGTACGGTGCCGGCCGAGCGTTTTATATCCCCGCCAGCGAAATGACTTCCCGCGGTGGTGCGTACGAGGGGCGTGTCCGCGTGCAGTGAGCAGAACGGAGCTGCTATATGCACGTGAATGAATCGCCTTGCGCGCTCCGAACGGAACCAGGCTGTTGACTGCAGTCCTGGGAGCCCGCTCATGCACAACCAGCAGAAAGCAACTGCCTCCGGTGCGCAAAGCCGCTCCCCCGCGTGCACCCGGCAGAATGCTCCTGCCATCGGTGCACGGGAAAACTCCCTCACGTGCAGTGCACAGAACGCATCTGCTAACTGTGCGCGAACAAGTCGACTCACGCACACCGAACGGAGCGCATCTGCCAACAGTGCGCGAAGGAACCTGCTCGCGCACGCCGAGCAGAAGGCGTCTGCTGCCAGTGCATGAAGATGATCCCACGCATGCACCCAGCAGAACACTCCTGCCGTCAGCGTACGGGGATGCATCCTTACGTGCAGTGAACAGGACGGGACCGTTGCGTGCAGGCAAGGGGACTCCCCCGCGTGCATCCGGCAGGATGCATCTGCCGCCGGTGCGTGAAGCCGCCTTCCCGCGCGCATCCGAGGGGGTGGGTGGGATTCCCACCCGGGTATGAAAAGGAGGCTCCAAGGATCGTGTCCTTGGAGCCTCCCTCTACGTGTTGTTGCGGCGGTGTGCTACTCTCCCATGCCCTCTCAAGCATAGTACCATCGCCGTGCCAGGGCTTAGCTTCCGGGTTCGGAATGGGACCGGGCGTCTCCCCTGGGCCATGGCCGCCGCAAAATCTTA
>NZ_WNLP01000018.1 GCF_009727065.1 Bifidobacterium canis | reverse complement strand
GGGTATCTAAATTAATTGGTGGGTTTTTGCTCTTTATCCACGCTTGACTATTTTCGATTCTCTCAATTTAAAGGTGGTTTTCGCTTGGTTTGACGGACTCACCCCTTGGCCGCAATGAGGTATAGTTATCTAAAGATAATGGTGGTATATCTCTAAGGATATTGGTGGGATAGGGAGTCCGGCAATGAGCATCAACGACACGTCGGCAGTCATCTACCCGGACGTCGACCTTCCGGAATTCAACGCCATCGACAAGAAAAGCAAGGACAACGGCGACATACTCTACATCCTCGTGCCGAAGGACAGGCCGGAGGTCTGCCCCGAATGCGGCAGCGTCTCCGTCCACGTGCACAAGAAGCAGAACAGAAGCGTGCAGGATCTCTACAACTTCGGCCACAGGGTCGGGCTGCTCATCGAGGGAAGGACATACCGCTGCCGGGATTGCGGGAACCTGATCCGCGTGAACTACCCCTCCTTGCACGGCCGGATGACGAAAAGGCTCGTCGAGGCCATACAGCGGGACTCCCTGAACGAAACCTTCGCCGCCGTCGCCGACCGCTACCACACCAGCATCACCACCGTCGCAACGATCTTCAACGACTACACGGACGTTCTGATGGCGGAGCACCGCTTCGTCGCGCCTACGGTTCTGGGCATCGATGAGGTCCATCTCGAAGACGATTACCGGGGCGTGTTCGTGAAGGTCGACAGGACCGAGGGGCGCGTCCTCGAATTCACGAAGAAACGCACCAAGCAGTCGGTCATCGGCACACTGCGGCGCATGGAGGAGCCGCAGAACCTCCAGCTCGTCACGATGGACATGTGGAAACCCTACCGGGATGCCGTGAACGAGGTCTTCCCCAACGTTCCGGTCGTCATCGACCATTTCCACGTCATCAAGAACCTCGTGAAGGCGATGGATTCCGTCCGTGCGAGCATCTGCCGGAGAATCAAGACGTCGGACCGGAAGGCCCTCAAGCACAACAGGTTCCTCATGCTGAGGAACCACGAGGATCTTACGATCCAGCAGGGCCGCGACCTCAACACCCTTTTGGATGAGTACCCCGAGCTCCGAAACATCTACCTGCTCAAGGAGACGTTCCGCGACATCTACTCGGATGCGGGGAGCTCCGCGGAGGCAAGGGACATGTTCACGGAGTGGAAACAGGCGTGCGTGGAAGCCGACGTGAGGGCCTATGACGATTTCATCCGGACGGTCGAAAGCTGGTCCTCTGAGATCTTCGCCTACTTCGACTACCCGGACATGGATCGGACCAACGCCCAGACCGAAAGCCTCAACCGCAGGATACGCACCATCGCACGCGACGGACGCGGATACAGCTTCGAAGTCCTCCGCAAGAAGGTGATCCTGAACACCTACAGGCTCGACTCAAGGGGACGCTTCTCCTTCAAGGACTTCCTCGACGAATAACAGGAAGACCCCTTCCGGGGCCTTCCCGCATACTAGACGAACATCTTCCGCAACAACGCCTGCTTCAAACGCTTCAAACGCTCATACTTACGCTGATGAAGAGTGATAAGGGAGTCAAGATTACTGAAAAAGTCCCAATAATCTTTTGCTCAGGCAAAGATGGAATCATTGCCTCTAACTTTGAAAATTCAGTTTTATTGACTATCTGCATTGTTCCTGAAGCTGCATTACTCTTCATTTGCACGGACCATAATGCGCTTTCGAAAACAGAAAATATGAATCAAAAGTATCATGTGCTGGGATTAGTGCGTTAATCTGTTGGTTGAAACCACAGGTAGTTTCCGTAAAGGTATTTTTCCCGATACTCGCAATACATGTACATAAGATTGAACCAGCTGGGGCTAGTTGCGCTACAGACATCCCCTCAGTTGATAAATGTTTATTTACAGAATAAGTTCCGTTTTCCCTGATATCTGTTGGTGTAATCCATGGTGTACCTTTTTTGAATAATAATTTCATTTGCCGTAGATGGGGTATTTCCGGTTTTACCTCACCAATTTCCCCTAGTTTTCGTTCCTCCCATGGTTCGGTGAATCCGTCGAACCGCAGTTCAGGCACCAGTTCACCCGGCTTCGGGAACATCTTCTGCAGCAAGGCCTGCTTCAAATGCTGCAAACGCTCATACTTACGTTGATGAAGAACGATGAGAGAATCGATTGACGATAAGATCTCACTAATTGTTACTTGTTCCTCGATTGAAGGAACAGTAAGACAGGTGCTCGCCATTGATGTCTTAGAAATCGAAACCACCTTGGTTCCCTGCATCATGGGAAAAGCTGTTTACGGAAAGCACGCGAATTCAGGTAGTGTCCTAGAAAACCCGAAGCGTATATTCTTCGCGGACGACACGGGATTGTGTGTAATCCTGAAAAACCTTTTCGTTGTCAATTCCGCGCAATTCCGTGCATTTGCCTGCTGTCTCATCCTCCGCCGTATCGGCGATAACAACATCACCATTATGGAGAGAATCACAACCTGATACTTTCCCTGCATCTATGATTCGCGGAAGATTTGCCTTTGTGATGTCAATTACCGAGGAATACTTAATCAATACGTCGCCATAATGGACATCGAAAACATCGCCATCTGCATCGCAAAGTTCTGCGCGTGACAAAGTGTTGTTATGCAAAAAAGGAACTCTTCGCCAAACTTCCGTCCCTTCCAAGGTTCGGTGAATCCTTCGAATCGTAGTTCGGGGGTGTTTTGGTTTTGGCTCATGTCATTCACCTCGTAGGAAGTCGGCCCACATGGCGCAGCCGGCCTCGTCGGTTTCGCTGCCGTGGAGTTTGCCCAGTGTGTTTGAAAGTTCGGTTTCCAAGGCTGAGATTTCGTTGGCTTCTTCCATGCCGGTCACGGCGTATTTGTCTTGCAGGGATTCGACCTTGCGGACAAGCTCATCCACGGCGTTGCGGGCGAGCGGCGCGATCCCGTTGATATAGGGGTCGATCCATTTGCGTTCGAGCAGTCTGACGCATTCGTCATCGGACAGTCCGTCCATGACGCTCATGGTCTTCGGTTCGATGAGCTTCAACGCCTTCGTACGATTCCTTTTGGCAGTGGAGAGCGAGGCCCGTGCCTGATGGAGTGTCACGATACGATACTCGGTCGAATCCTCGTCAAAGCCGTCCAGTCTGCCGTAGGAGCGGTTGAGCCCCTTGACGACGGCGTTCAGTCCCTTGACGTTGAGCTTGTCCTCGCCTTTATCCTCGTCCGTGTCCCAGATGCCGTTGCCGTCGAACTCGAACTGTTTGTCCTCATCGGTAAGCGCCTCCAACGCTTCGTCAAGCTCCGTCTGGGCGGTTTCGCAGGAGGCGTTGAGTTCCTTGAGCTCCTTGAGGTCTTCGGCGAGATACGTCTCCTGTACGAGTTCGAGGGGAATGATGCGGCCGATCCAGCCGTCCTGTTCCTCGACTAGTTCTTTGCTCTTCTGTTTCTTTTTGAGCACCATGTTGGGCTCATACACCCGCACGGAGCCGATGCCTTCGGTCTTGATGACATCCACGTCGGAAGCGATCTCCTGCCATGCGTCATCAAGACGCTGATAGGCGTCGTACCGGTCGACGAACGACACATCCTCCAGATCGTCGAACAGTTCATTCGCCAAAACGTCCTCGGTGTCCTCGGTCACGGAGTCCATGCCGTCGATAAGGGCGCGGGTGGCCGAGGTCTTGAGCGATGAGACAATGCCGTCGTAGCCGTTCACGTAGCTTTTGACAGCCTCGTTGTCCCATACGATGTGCCGCGCGTCGCCGCGAAGCCCGTAGGCGTGCCCCCGGTGTTCGAACAGTTCCTCCTTCAATCCGGGGAAGGCATCGAAATACGGTCGGAGCGCGGCGACCTCCGCATCGGGCAGTCCGCCCTCGATCAGCGAGTACACGTCCCAAGGCTCCGCGGTGTCGGGGGCCTCGACGTACCGGGGGATGTTCAGGTTGTAGCCGTTCTCCTGAATCTCGGAGAGCGCCACCTTGCGGGAGAAGCACGGGATGTCGGCGCGGTTGCGAACGCAGTCCACAATGCGTTTGATGTCGCACGCGCGGAGCGTGTTGTTCTTCCCCTCCTTCACGAAGCATCCGGCGGCGTCGACGAAAAGGATGTTCCCCGAGTGCCCGTTGCGGTTCTTCTTCAGCAGAAGGACGCATACGGGGATGCCGGTGCCGTGGAACATGTTCGCCGGCAGCCCGATTATGGCGTCGACGACGTTGAGCCGTTCGATGAGGTATTTGCGGATTTCGAGCTCCGTGCCGCCACGAAACAGGGCGCCGTGGGGCAGGAGGATCGCCGCGCGGCCGTCGTCGGCCATATGGTAGACGATCGACTCCACGAACGCGAGGTCCGCCTTCGTGCTTGGCGCGAGGCATCCGGCCGCCCTGTAGCGGGGGTCGTCCAGATACGCTTCGTCGGAGGCGGTGTTCTGCGCGGAATAGGGCGGGTTCTCCACTTGGACGTCGAAAAGGACGGGCTTGCCGTTCTCATAGAAGTTGTCATGGATGAGGGTGTCGTCGTTGAAGACGGTGAACCGCTGATAGTCGATCCCGTGCATGATGAGGTTCATGCGCAGCAGGTTGAACGTGGCACCGTTCTTCTCCTGCGCGTAGTAATGGGAGACCTTGCCGTGGCGCAGATGACGAGCGACCTCCAGCAGAAGCGAGCCGGAGCCCGCACAGCCGTCGCTGACGTTGCCCACCTCCGTGAGACCGATGGTGGTGAGCTGGGCGAGAAGCGTCGAGACCGGGGTCGGCGTGAAGAACTCGCCGCCCTTTTACCGGCGTTCGACTGGAAGAGCCCGATCAGGTACATGTACGCGGTGCCCAGCACGTCGCCGGCCTCCGACGCGGACGCGAAGGGCGTGTCATGGATCTTCAGAATCACCTTGGAGATGAGGTCGGTGCGGTCCGACACCTCCTTGCCCAGATCGGAGTCGCGCAGGTCCATGGCGTCGAACAGGTTGGAGAACGCCACTTCGGATTTCCGCCCGATTGTGGATCCGGTGAGCTGCGTGACGGCCCTCTCGAACGTCTCGACGGTGAACGTCTTGTTCCTGATCTGCTCGACCAGAGAATCGAAGAGCATGTCCGGTTCGATGACGTATCCGAGGTTTTCAAGGGCCCAGGCACGCACCTCCTGCACGAATTCCGGATCGACGTCGGGGGACGAGAGCGCTTCCCGGTAGGTGATGCCGTCGTTCTTCAGGACATCGTTCATGTACTTTTCCGTATGCGTGGAAAGGTACCGGTAGAAGATGACGCCGAGGATGTAGTCCTTGAACTTCGAGGCGTCCATGTTACCGCGGAGGTCGTTGGCGATGGACCAGATCTGCTGTGCGAGTTTCCGTGACGTGTTTGCCGACATTATTCCGTCTCCCCTTTAGTTGTCTTCGGCCGTGTAGAGTTCGAGCATTTCCTTGGCGAACTGCGAGAGCTTCATGGTGACGCTCTTGAGCTTCAGCAACCCGAAGCCCATGCCCTTGAGCCGTTGCCGCAAGGCCTCGTCAGTCAATGATTTCTGGTTGGCGAAGTAGTCCTGCACGACCTCGCCGACCATCCGCTCGTCGAGCCCGTTCTCGGTGGCGAACGCCTCGATCCTCGCCTGCATGGAGTCGCGTTCGAAATCGTGGTAGGCCGTCTCGATGTCCGCGTCGGGGGGAAGCTCGTAGAACCTCTTGCTCACGAACTCCTTCATGAGCCCGCGCTTGACGCGCAGACGCTCGTTGTCGGAACGGTCGATCTCGCGCAGGATGAGATCGACCGCCTTCGCGGTCTCCTCCTCGTCCGCCCGGTCTACGTCCTTCAGCAGGTGCAGGATGTAGACCACGTTGATGCGGTCGGTGCGTGCCAGCTCGATCTCGAAATCGACGTCCGCGAGCACCGGATTGTCCTTGGGATCGCGCTTCTGCCGGTCGTAGAACTCCAGATACCACGATTTGTAGCCCGTGTACGTCTGCTCGTCCATGAACACGTCAAGATCCTCCCAGTCGAACCTTGAGAACGTCTTGAGCGTGGCGAGCGTGCCCATGAGCCGGCGGAACGCGACGACGTATTCGCGCTGGTCGTCCTCGCTCTGGAGGTATCCGGCGTCATCCGGCGTCTCCGCGATATTGCGAAGCGCCTCGACCTGTTTGCGGTACTCGGCGACGTAGTAGTCGTAGCTCTGGAGCAGGTAGTCGTCCGGGTTCCCGTCCCCGGAGAACAGGGCAAGCGCGTCGTCCTGCGCCTTCTTGATGTTGCGGTAGGTGACGATCTGTCCGAAGCGCTTCGTCTTCTTGTCGACGCGGTTGGTGCGCGAGTACGCCTGAACCAGACTGTGCCATTTCAGGTCCTTGTCGAGGATGAGCGTGTTCGTCGGCTTGGAATCGAACCCGGTGAGGAACATGTTCACCACGAGCAGCAGGTCGATCTGGGGAAGGTCCTTCTGCTTCATCCGGTTCGAGATGTCCTTGCGGTACGAGTCGAAGTTCGACACGTCGAAATCGGTGCCGAACATGGCGTTGTAGTCGTCCATGCACTCCTGAAGCTCGTCACGCGAGTATTTGTCCTCGCCGGCATCGTCCAGCTCCTCGTTCGCTTGGAATGTGAAGATCGCGGCGATGCGGAACCCGTCCGGATTGGTCTCCGGATCCCATGCGAGCCGGTGCGCTTTCATGCGACGGTAGTAGGCCATGAGGTACTTGATCTTGTCGATGGCGAAGATCGCCGTGTACACGTCCGTGCCCTCGGGACGCGTGTGCTGCGCGAGATGTTCCAGAATATCGTCGGAGATGTTGGCAATCCGCTTCTCGTCGTGGTAGAGCGCGCCGACGTCGATGTTGTGCCGGCGGCAGTAGTCGGCGTCGTCAAGACGGTCCGAGTCTATGGAGTCGTCCCCGGTGTTTTCGACGGCGATGGAACGCATGAACTCGACGGAGAACGGCAGCACGTTGCCGTCGGCGATGGCCTCCTTGATCATGTAGCGGTGGATGCACGCCTTGGAATCGGCGGTGCCCGCCTCGGGGTCGTTGGGCACGGAGAAGACGTCGGCCGTGGTCCGGTCGTTCGATCCCTTGTTCTGCTTGAAGATGGGCGTGCCGGTGAACCCGATGAAATTGGCGTTGCGGAAACGCCTCTTGATGGAGGCGTGCATCTTGCCGAACTGGCTGCGATGGCACTCGTCGATGATGAAGACGCACTTCCGGTCGGCGTACTCGTCCAGCACGGCGTCGTACTTGCCCGAACGCAGCGCGGTCGCCATCTTCTGAATCGTCGTGATGATGAGCGTCTTGCTGGAGTCCTTGAGGGAGCTGACGAGGGAACGGGTGTTCTCCGTGTTGTCGACGCACCCCTCCTCGAAGGAGTTGTACTCGTCGACCGTCTGCTCGTCGAGGTCGGCGCGGTCGATGAGGAAGAACACCTTCTCGATCTTGCCGCTGTCGCGCAGGATCGACGCGAGCTTGTAGGAGGTGAGCGTCTTCCCCGAACCCGTGGTGTGGAAGACGTAGCCGTTCATGTCCTCGATGAGCACGCGGCGCAGTGCGGCCTTCACCGCGAATATCTGATACGGTCGCATGACCATCAGGTCGGGCTCGCTCTCCTTGACGACGAAATAGTCGCACAGGAGCTCGGTGATCGCGTTCTTCGTGAAGAACACGCTGGCGAACTCGGCGAGCGTATTGATGCGCTTGTTGTTCTCATCGGTCCAGTAGAAGACAAGCGACTTGAGGATGCGGCGGACCCCGCCCCGCTTGTCGAGGTCGTTCTCGTTCGCAAAGTACTTGGTCTGCACGGAGTTGGACACGACGAACACTTGGATGAACTTGAACAGGCCGAAGAACGATTTGGTCCGGTACCGGTTGATCTGGTTGATGGCCTCGTTGATCTCGACGCCCGGACGCTTGAGCTCGATCTGCACGAGAGGCAGGCCGTTGATGAGAATCGTCACGTCGTAACGGTTCGTCTGGTCGACGTCCTCCACGTGCTCCTTGTCCATCGTCACCTGATGCGTGACCTGATAGGTGTTCCTCTCGTAATCGTCCGTGAGGAATTCCAGATAGACGGATTCGCCATTGTCCAGATCGAGGATCCACTTCTCACGCAGGATCTTCGCCGACTCGTAGACCGTGTGGTTGAGAAGCCGGTTCTTCACACGTTCGAACTCGGAATCCGACAACGACGCCTCGCCCTTCGCCTCGACGAGCTTGTCCCGGTTGACCTTGCATATCTGCTCCCTGAGGTTCGTGAGCAGATCGTCGTGGTTGCCCATCCTGACGAACCGGTATCCCATGTGGGAGAGCTGTTCGATGAGATGCTTCTCGACGGCGTATTCGGATTCGGCCTCCGCCATGGCATTCCTTCCTTGCCACCAATAACTTTATAGTAGGCATCATATCATGGCGAACGAAAAGACACGAAACAATCCCACCCTTTCCTTTAGAGTAAGACCACCATGTCTTCAGTAAGCTCCCACGCAAAACCACCTTTTACTTTATATACCC
>NZ_WNLP01000017.1 GCF_009727065.1 Bifidobacterium canis | reverse complement strand
TCCTCCGGCTCGATTCGAGTCAGACCGTTCAAGTCTATAGAAGGTAAGAGGCTAATTTCCAGCTTTCTTTTCTGGAGCGTTCCCTCCGCCAAGTCTATCAAGAAGGTAAGAGGCTAATTTCCAGCAAACCGTTGACGCGCCATTCGAAACGGCAAGTCTATCAAGAAGGTAAGAGGCTAATTTCCAGCGCGTATCGTTTGATGTTTGTATGCGTCCAAGTCTATCAAGAAGGTAAGAGGCTAATTTCCAGCACTCTTGTCGGTAGGCCCTTTACCCGGGCAAGTCTATCAAGAAGGTAAGAGGCTAATTTCCAGCTGAGCGTTGGAATGAATTCCATCGCCGGCAAGTCTATCAAGAAGGTAAGAAGCTAATTTCCAGCATTCGGCGTGTCGATTTGCATATCTTATCAAGTCTATCAAGAAGGTAAGAAGCTAATTTCCAGCTCGACATACGCGTACATCGATTTTTCGCAAGTCTATCAAGAAGGTAAGAAGCTAATTTCCAGCGATCGACATGGATATTAACAGCGCCTATCAAGTCTATCAAGAAGGTAAGAAGCTAATTTCCAGCCAGCGGGAAAGCGTTCCCTCCGATGTCGCAAGTCTATCAAGAAGGTAAGAAGCTAATTTCCAGCACCGGAACGGCAAATGGCTGGCCAAATCCAAGTCTATCAAGAAGGTAAGAAGCTAATTTCCAGCACCAGTGCACGTTCGTTTCCGTGATCTGCAAGTCTATCAAGAAGGTAAGAAGCTAATTTCCAGCATGAGGCGCGTCGTCTGGCGTCTACGTACAAGTCTATCAAGAAGGTAAGAAGCTAATTTCCAGCCACGACGGCTGCAACTAATCAACATCTGCAAGTCTATCAAGAAGGTAAGAAGCTAATTTCCAGTTCCCTTTCATGGGGAGCGCGGATTGAAATCAAGTCTACCAAAAGATAATTAGGAATGTGTGAAGCTAATTTCCAGCTTACAATCCAAAACATGACTTATCATAGCAGATTTGCGACTAACCTCTTTGAGTGTCTGTGTGCATAGGAACGTGGATCAACTGTGTTGCTAACCACGGAGATATCCGTAGTAAATGAAATCGATATAAAATGTAAGAAATTATTTACTATATGAATAGTAATGCCAATGTTAAATAATGGTTTGGCAATGATAACGGGTGGCATTCAACGGAACGGCATAGAGCAGAAATAAGTATTATTCATCTGTCTTCTTATGCTGTAGCCATCGAAACAGTGAGGTAATTAGTAAGGAGGAATGGCGATGACTGAATACTATATGGGGGTTAAGCAGGTGGCAGAGCATCTTGGTATCACACCAGGTGGCTTGTTGAATCTAAAGCTTCCTGAGCCGGATGTTTGCATTGGCCGTACTCGAGGTTGGAAAACAGAGACAATCGATGCTTGGAATGCATCTCGTCCAGGACGCGGCGTTGGCGGAGGTCGGCCGAAGAAACATGCGGACTGAATTTAAGAGTATCTGCTGAATTAACTGGTGAAAGAGATGTTGACATGAAAGTTCAAGGACTGAATGTCGCCTATCACGGTGATTTTGAGCGATTCCTTGCTGAAGACCACGATGCAACTACGTTGAAAAAGATACGGCTGATGCATTAGGCGTATATTGCGTCATGTTCCACGAGCCTTTCTTCAACACCGAAGACAACTCCATAAGCATCTCAGCCGAAGAATTATATCGATGGGTCAGCTGGTGCATATACTACGGACGCTCGAAAGACGAATATCCACTCACAATTCAGTGAAGAAAAACTCCACATAATGAGGCTTGATCGTCCACACGAGTGCGTGGCGAACATGGTATTTCGACAAAAGCAGTTCCAAGTAAGACAACTATAATGAGAGTTGACAATGTTCATGCTGTAGAAAGTGGCGTAAAGCAAACGTGCGAGGTATGACATGCAGGTGATGGAAGCACTGAAAAAGCAGCTGACATGGAATCCGGAATGGAAATACGCTCCGTGAAAGAATTCAATGATCACTGGTTTTCACCTGCATGGATCCTGATATGCATGGAGTGCAACTTGATTGTCCACGAATCAGGGTTCACAAGGATACCGGCGAAGCAAGCTATGTCCTGCTCACGGACAAGGACTTTTTCGATAGTATGAAAGCTCAGGAAGTCATACTGCCAGAAGGAGTCCTCCCGTACTCAGCGCAAGAGCAATGAATATCACACGGCATGCAAACATAAAATAGTAAAAGACGGATGTGCGGGGGAGGTGTGATATGCAGCTCATGGAAGCCTTGGACAAGGCAGCGTTGAAGCTATCCCACTATGCGATAGGAAACGTCACCGAATGGAATGATTATTGGTTGTTCCATCCGATGGATCCAGATGATCCAGATACCGCGATTCTCGACCCACCTGTCATCAAGATCAACAAGAAGACCGGAGAGGAAAGTCTATCCACCATCACTGACCCAGACTGGCGTTCAATCATGAAGGAATCGAAACTAGTGCAGATGCCAGAAGGCGTTCTTCCATATATGGAACATTACACGCCATATACCAGCAAATAATATCAGAACTTTACCCGTAAAAGGCCACCACATATATGGCGGCCGATCATCCCTGCGAGTGGGGGCAAACTTGTCCCGCGCGCACGCGGTCAGAATTCCGCGTTGACCATGAACTGGCCGCTCGCTCCATCACGCTCCAGCAGGTTAGACGATATGCGGCGGAAACTCGATGGCGCCTCGGTCATATACGATCCGTCATTGTACTCTGTAACGAGCTGCTGAATCTCCGTATCGGTGGCGGACGGTGCGAAAAAACGCGCGACAAACGGGTAATCGGCGGCGATCTCATCAGCATTGCCCGACGCATAAACGCGCATCATCGTAGGTGTGCCATCCTCAACACGATAGGCAACCACATCAACGTCGAGAGAACCCAATTCCCCGTGCACCGCTTGGGCGTTTTTATACGCGCCCAAACGATACTCGGCACGATAATACTGCCCACTGGAATCTTGCGGGTCAAACACTGCGACATCGGACATTTTCACGCCATTCGCCGCACTGAAATTTTAGCGAACTCCTCAGCCTGATTCGTGGCAGCAGTAGACGAACCCGAATTGGATCCACTACGCTCTTTGAGCGTTATTTCTGGAGAGCTGCTGGCTGACGGCGATGACTTCGCAGGACTAGCACTCGCGCTCGCCGATAAGGTTGTGTTAGACCTTCTGCCGCCATTGGCGCCGCCGCCTATCGCGGCCAACACGAGCACGACGACAACCCAAAACCACCAACGTTTCCATAACGGTTTTTGTACACCGTGCCTATTTTCGTCATTCGCGCTTTTCTGTTCCATTTTCCACTTCCTGCCTCAAAATCGTATCATCATCACGAGTGTGGGGCGAATGAGGGAGGGGACGGTGCCCCGCCGAACCTGTTCGGATCATCCCACCGGTGTGGGGCAAACGAAACCGAACCGGCGCGGTCGCCTCGTGGCATAGGCGGTCCGGCACACCATGACGAATGATGCAGCAATCCTACGGGTATGAAAAAGATCCCGAAGGTTGCAACTTCGGAGCCTTTACTTCCGGGCTGTTGCGCCTGAAAGATTATCATCATGAAGAAGAATATCTCCATCATTATAGGGCATCCGCAACGGAACTGCCACACACTCGTTATCGGGCCCATCGGGTGCGGTGTGTCGAGCGCCCCCACCTGCGGGTGATTCGCCCAGCGCCTTCCGCGCCCGTCCATATTCGGAAGTGTGCGGATCACCCCTGCAGGTGTGGGGCAAACCACCACGGCATGAGTCGCTAAAAACGACCCGCTTTTACGGTTCTCTATGCCCCACCGAACGGTAAGTAGCCCACATGCACCAAGCCACGTAGTACAACGACAGCAGCATACGGGACAGGTCGCGGTTGTACAGCAGCACGATGCCCAACGGAACCAGCAGCGTCGCTAGGATCACCGCTAACGATCCACGATCGAACCGCCAGTGCCGGTACACCAGCACGGCCAGAGACATCAACCAGCTCGTGAGATACACGAATGCATACACCGTGAATACGCCGGGGTGGTAGCCCAGCTCATTGACTAGGCATAAAGCGAAGGCACAACAGCCGATCAGTGCGGGGATTGGGCTTTGATTGTCTTGATTCAAACTGGATGCTGGAGCTGTCGATCTGGTCATGAGTTGCTCACCTGATTTCTGATCTCAGAGGAGGCCGGCCCTACTGGCGGGTAGTATCACACCCACCATGCCTAGGGAGAGAATACTGACCAATAACAGTCTCAACCCATATATGAAAGCCTTTTGCCCCTTCATGTTGTGTTCCTTTGCACGAATGCGCTTCCTACGCGGAGGGAGGCGCCGTTGCCCCCATTTAAAAAGGCTACGAGACTGTAAGCCATCACCGCAACGAGGCAGGCATGGAATAGCGAATAAAGCGCCTGATCTGTAGCACAAGGCTCAAAACAGTGGGACGTTCTCTGCAGTAGTCCCAGAGTCGGTCTGCTTGTATTTTTGGAGCCGATGAACATGCTGCCGCTATGCCTGGCTTGCTCCTCCTCAAGCCGCCTGCGTGATTCCTCCATCACCTTGGATGGCTCCACCTCGGCCGCCAACTGTTTCGTTGGGTTCTGTTCCGGTGCGGACTCCTTGTCTTCGCGGTTGAAGTGGAAGACGAAGCCCGATAGGGACGGCCTTCCACTTCCCGCTTTCTTTTTCTGGTACTTGCGTTCGATTTTCAGATGCATCAAATCGCCTAATTCGTCTTCAATCGGCTTGAGCACTCTGCGGTTCAGCTGACCAATGTTGAAGCTTTTTGTCACGTCGAGGAGGCGGCGAAAAATGTCGAGGCTGACCGCCCGCATCTTCAGTAGATCTGTACTGCTTGGCGCGCCTGTAGAATTCCTTGGCGTATGAGGATCACCGCGAGTGCGGGGCAAACCGCCTCGCGGTATTTGGCTTCCCAGTCTGTGTTCTCGCTCGTACCCTGCGGCTCGTCGACGTTCTCGTCCTGGTTGTCTGTTGTGTTGTCTGCCATGTAGGCTCCTGTTCTGTCGGGCCCATGCGGGCATGAAAAAGCCCCTCATGCGAGGGGCTTGTACGTGGACTGCGCCGGAATCGAACCGGTGTATTACGCCTTGCAGTCCTTGGGTATGGAAAAGGCCACCCATTTGGGCGGCCTTGCGATGATATGGTTGAGCACATTCATACGGCTGATTGCAGTAAGTGCTCGTAGCCTTCTTTATCTTCGTCCGTCAGGCATCCGAATGCGTAAAGCAGGACGTCTTTGGGGATGGAGACCTCCGGCAGCGTGGCGGAACCGAGAAGCCAGTCCAAAGCGAGATACGGCTCACCGACTTCGACCATTTCCTGATAGGGGTCGATGTGGTGCTTCTCCATCGCTGGGGCGACATATGGGGCGAGCCTGTTGATGGCAGCCATGATGTCATTCTCACTTGCCAAGCCTCCTCCTTTGATGCTCATTCATGGGGTAAGCTGATTCAACGCTGAATCTCTCCTTTGTTTTTCGCCGTTTTTCAAGTATATCTCTATATACTCGTCATCGATCAACGGATCATCCCGCGACTGCGGGGCAAACTCGCCCGTCTCCTCCAGCACGATGTCCATCGGAGGATCATTCCCGCGAGTGCGGGGGCAAGCCGACTGACCGTAATGTCGAGGACATGTTACAGGCGGCATTGGGAGACGGTTATCCACGATCCGTCGGTCATGGGAACGGGTATTTCTCATTATTCAGGCATGTTTGTGGAGAACCGTGGGCGGAGATCATGGACGCGCAAATCGCGAATCCAAATGCATACGCACTGATAGAGAAGTATTTTCCGAAATCGGTTACAATATTCAATGAGATGGTGAAGGAGGCGTTGAAATGAAAGCACGAGGACTCAATGTCTTATACGACGGGAATTTCGAGCAATTTCTCGCTGAAGACCACGACGCATCTACTTTGAAAGAAGATACCGATAATGCATTAGGAACTTATTGTCGCATGTTCCACGAGCCGTTCTTCAACATCGAGGAAAACTCCATAAGAGTATCAGCCGAGGAATTGTACCGATGGGTCAGTTGGTGCATCTACTACGGACGTTCGAAAGACGAATACCCACTCGCCAACCAATAAAGAAAAGGCCGCCACGCATTATGGCGCCTTTCGCATATCAGGACTGGAAGGCCACGCACACCGGTTCGACTCCGGTGCAGTCCACGATTCAAACCCGCCGCACGGCGGGTTTTTTATTATCCGAAACGGGTCAAACGAAAGGAACACCGCGATGAGCGACGAGGAAATCAAGGCGCTGCAGGACAAGCTGGCGGAAACCGAGTCCAAACTCGAGGAAAGCGTCAAACACTCCCGCGAATGGGAGTCGAGAGCCAAGGCGAACAAAGCGAAGGCCGACGAACTGGAACAGCTCAAAGCCGAACGCGAAGCCACTGCCAAGGAACTCGAGGAACGGATCATCCCCGCGAGTGCGGGGCAAACGTGAGCGGTTTCACTCGAACCCGTTATCGGCTTTCGGGAACCCCTCGAAGAAGCATGGACGCACAATGATGGTCAGTGATATCAGTGATCGGTCTTGCGTCTGGATCCCTTATTGGCCCTTGTTCGTAGGGCCGGGCTCTATTCTCCGCACGGTTCCCTCATAATCGATGAGAAGCACGTACGGATCATCCCCGCGAGTGCGGGCAAAGTTGCATGTGGTCATTGGCCCGCCGACCTGCGATGGATCATCCCCGCGAGTGCGGGGCAAACCATATGGCAGGTAATGGTCTTCCCACCTGTGCCGGATCATCCCCGCGAGTGCGGGGCAAACCCCCTCATGCGAGGGGCATGAATATGAGAAAGGCCACCGTGTAATGCGGTGGCCAAAAGATAAATGTTCAGTCAGTGTACGGTATGCCGGCGGCCCATTTTCGTGCGGCAGACGTATCGAGGTCGGGCGGCAGAAGTTCGATATACCTATCAGCAACCTCCCTGATGTTCACGATTCCACGCCAACCACTGTGTCTGCGGGCGTAGTCCCAATGAATGATATTGAAGGCCTCCTTGTAGTCATATATCTGCGCGGTATCCACATGGATCGGCATGGGTTTTCGGTCGGAGGCCTTCTTTACGTGTGGCCATTCCCCGTACCATTCGATAACACGCTCGTCAGTCATATCTGCTCCACTTCCACCAAGGTCACCGTTGGGGGATCCTTTCAAGGCATCGTCGTTGAGAAGCTCCGCCGGTTGAATGCTGTCCTTGACGCTGATGACCCTGTATCTGTTGCTCCCGGAGCTTATGTACTCATATTCTCCCATAAAATCACCGACAGCGCTATCGACAGACATCATCCGATTGCCGCCTCTCCTATTCAGGAGAAGAACCGGTCGAATACGTTCGACGTCGAATGTCTTGGCGAATTCAACGTAGCTAACACGTGGGTTCGAACTCCAGGAGGATAAAGCGTGTTCATTAAGCTCTTCCCCTTCGTATATGTGTAGGTCTTCCCGCCATGTTTTGGCATCCAGTTGCACCCCGCGCCACATTGGCTTAGGATCATCCCCGCGAGTGCGGGGCAAACACGTTCATCGAACGTTTCGGCATGTAGTCGTTCGGATCATCCCCGCGAGTGCGGGGCAAACCCGAGATAGCCGCGGTTATGCTCGACCGCGAACGGATCATCCCCGCGAGTGCGGGGCAAACCGAAGCCGTATGTCAAGGTGCTCCAACCCGATCGGATCATCCCCGCGAGTGCGGGGCAAACTGAGTAGCACCAATAAAACCCCATACACTAATCGGATCATCCCCGCGAGTGCGGGGCAAACTTCGTGAGGTTCGGTGTCACGTTGGGGATTGACGGATCATCCCCGCGAGTGCGGGGCAAACCACGTCTGCCGTTTGCCTACGTCCCTGCATGGCGGATCATCCCCGCGAGTGCGGGGCAAACGAGGAAGCACTCTCGCTGAAAGCCATCGCCCTAGGATCATCCCCGCGAGTGCGGGGCAAACCGTGTCGCTGATTTTAAATTCGGTGCCCGAGCCGGATCATCCCCGCGAGTGCGGGGCAAACTTGGTGGCGAGCATGGTGCTCGACGGGAACGCCGGATCATCCCCGCGAGTGCGGGGCAAACTTGACGTGTGCACGCGATGCTCGCAAGTCCGCCGGATCATCCCCGCGAGTGCGGGGCAAACGCGATCACCGTCGCACTTTACGGGCTCGAGGCAGGATCATCCCCGCGAGTGCGGGGCAAACAATCCACCTAAATGAGGTATGATGGAGGTAATGAGGTGATGAGCTGAGCTCTGAATAGGGCGAGGAGCACCACCTCATTTGATACGTAATATTGAACTGTCCTTCCTGATTTGCAGGACGGATCATCCCCGCGAGTGCGGGGCAAACTTGCCTGCACCGGGGCCGTCGTCCGGGTGGCGCGGATCATCCCCGCGAGTGCGGGGCAAACCTCCCGTTTTGCGGCTATCGGTTATCGAAGGTCGCGGTATGCGCGACCGGATCATCCCCGCGAGTGCGGGGCAAACAACCGCCGAACGTCTCGCCGAACTCGAACGCACGGATCATCCCCGCGAGTGCGGGGCAAACCACGTGCATGGGCATATGGTGAAGTCGATGACGGATCATCC
>NZ_WNLP01000016.1 GCF_009727065.1 Bifidobacterium canis | reverse complement strand
TCAATTTATCGAGCGACCGTGGTCGTGGACTCCCAAGTGGTTGAACATATTCGCCTCCTTCCGTGCCGCCATGCCGATGTCTTGTCGACATCTCACACAACAACTTGTAAACTGGTTCTTCCAATATATGCGTTCGCTTCTATAACTTTCTCTCTCAGCGATGTTTTATTCGACACTTCTTGCACATTGATCGCTTTTGCATGTGTGATAAAAATCACTACGAATTATTGGAATTATGCGCATTCCCAGTTATGCCAACGGGTACTGTCGCTGTTTCACCCTGTTTGACTATGCGCAAATATATTTGCACTATTGTGTTATTTTATCTATTTTTCAGATAACTCTCACGATGTACACATGTGGCTATCGATCATTTCTCATGTTCGTTTTTCGGAGTGACCGGTCAGCGCTAACCGCCGAGGAGCATCTTCCGTGATCTGTACATGATGTTGTGCGCATATATTGCGCGCCGCCAATTCGCCGCAACGAGCCGCGCCCTCGGTAGCGGCATCTGAGCGGCACCGCAGAACAGAAAGCAGAAACCCCAGCCGAAGCTGGGGTTTCCATCGAGGGTGCCCCCTCAGGGATTCGAACCCTGGACACTCTGATTAAGAGTCAGATGCTCTAACCAACTGAGCTAAAGGGGCGTGGTCACAAGAACCAAGAGATAAATATACACGTATCTGAAAAGATCGCAAATCTCGGCGTGTCGGCCGCACCCCCATGCATGAAATTCGCTCAATTACTCCAGATCCACTGCCATGCAGTCATCCGACGAATACCCGTTCGTGCTGCACCAGCTCTGCGCGTCATCCTCGCTCGAGAACGATTCGCCCGACAGAATCACGTAGTAATCCGAAGGATTGCCGTTCTTCGTGTAGTTGCTGTAGTCCGACGCCCAGATGAGCAGCGCGTTCGGGTGCTTCTGCTTGATGTTGAGGAACTGTTCGTAAATATCTGAATATTTCCAAGTCTTGCCGTCAACTTGCATGCCGTATTTCTTACTCGACAGCTGCGTGGTGTAGTGGTCGTAGAAATCAGAGGCGTCGCTGCGGTCGTGGTCCAGCTGATTGGTCAGCGCGAGCTGCGCGTAACGTTCGGCGTCATCGGAACTGATGTTCGCACCGCCGAGTGCGCTGGCGACGTTTGCAGCGGCCTTTCCGTTCGGCTTCTGACCGGTCTGCCAAACGACTTCCATCGACGACGTGCTGTCGATTTCATCCACCGGCATCCAATATTGTTTCGACGTGAACGCCAGCGCCAGCGTTGCCTCGCCGTCATCGAACGAAATCGGCTTCTTCGCGAAATCGAACACGGCTGCGGCTATAACGTCGCCGTCGTAATCTTTGATGTTGACGCGAATATTTGATTCCTTATATTGTTCGCTGCCGCACGCGCTATCGTCCAAAGACAATGTGGCGATGAGATTCGTGCCGCTCGAGCTCACATCGGTTAGCGTGGCGTCAGGAGACGCTGTGCACGACTTCTTCTCCGCTTTCTTGGTTGCAGACTGCTTACTGCTCGGCGACGTGCTCGCAGACGCACTTGCCGAAGCTGACGGCGATGCAGACGCTTCAGTGCTGCTATTCGAACGCGACATCCACCACCATATGCCGACGCCCGCGGCAATCAGCACCACCACAACGGCGATGATCACCGGCACGAGCCACTTACGCGGCTTCTTCGGCGGCTGCGAACCGGTTCCAGGCGCGACGGGCGCTGGAGGCACACTGCCCGGTGTCACTGGCGGCACGATGGGCGCTTGCTGCTGGGTGGCAGGATCCGGCGGCAACGCCGGCATAGGCGTTGTGAAAGCAGTCTGTGGCTGCGAGACCGGCGTCAGGATTTGCGTCGGCGACTCCGACTGCGGCACTGGAGTCGCTGCCTCCGGCTGCTGGGACGACTGCGGCTGATCGCTCGCGGCTGGCTCCGGCTCATTGGCATCAGCTACCACAGCGGCGTCCGGCAATGCCTGCTCAGGCGAATCTGACTGTGCAGAGGACTCTGCGGCAGTAGATTCTGCAGACGATTCAGTAGATGACTCGTCTGACTGTTCAGCAGCGGGCTCAGCTGAGACTTCTCCCGCGGCTGGCCCTTCTGCCGTCGGCTCTGCAACTGTTGCATTCTCAGTCGCTGTTTCCTGAGTTGGCTCAGCCGCGGCTCCCCCTTCGTTGACTTCCGGCAACCGTGCGCCGCAATTCATGCAGAACCGCATCGAATCGTCAACCGGCGCTCCGCACTGCGGGCACGTTTTCGGCTGCTCGACTGGTGTGCCGCATGACGGGCAAAAACGATCACTGGGATTCAATGTGGCGCCGCAATGTGTGCACTGCATACGCTCTTCCTTCCCTCATATTGCATTCCGTTAGGCGAATGCTCTCTCCCTGTTTCACAGTCAGTGTATCGCAATTATTTCTCTTTTTGCCGGGATATAAACAGCGATACTATGGTGCTTGCATTCAATGTTGAGTTATCGAAGCTCAATAACAGAGAAAGCAGAGAAGGAGAACCCATGCATTGCCCACAGTGCGGCTCGCCCGTCGCGCAAGGTGCAAAATTCTGCACCAATTGCGGCGCGAAGCTACCAGAATATCCGCCTGCGGCGAATACCCCGCAATCAGAGACGAACGCCCAGCAGCCAGAGCAGCAAACGCCTGCGCAGACCGCTCCTCAGCCGGAACAGCAGCCAGCGGCTCAAGCACCGGCAGAGACGGCACAACCTGCACAGCCAACAGCACAACCGGCACAGCCTGAGCAGCCGGCAGCTCCGCAGGCCGAAGCACCTCAATCCGCTCAGCCGCAAGCGCCACAGGTCTCGTTGCCGCCAACGCCGAACGCAGCTGCTCAGCAGCAGCCGACGCAACAGTTCACGCAACCCATTCCTAACGCCCAGTTTGCACAGCCGACCGCGCAAGCTCCTCAGCAGCCCGTGCCGCCGATGCAGCCAGCACAGCAGCATGCTCCCAGCGTGAAGATCACGCCAGCGCATCTTTCCGCTTTCGGCGTCTCACTCGGCATCGGCATGGCTGCGGCACTCGTGTTCGCATTGTTGTCTACCGTGCTCGCAATGACGTCGTTCAATACGCTGCTTGAGCAATCCGTTTCGGAATGGTCTTCGATGTCGTCGTCCGACATGGCGAGCATCTACCAGCCGAACTTCTTCCAGATTCTCGTGCTCATGCTGGTGCTCGGTGTCTCCGGCCGCGTCTCGTTCACCGTGTCGCAGGGCATACACCCAGCGATGAACCTGATGTCGTTCAGTCTGCCGCTGTCGCTGACCGGCCTCGCATTGCTCGTCGGCGCTGGCTTCGGCGCATACATGATGGCTCGTAAGTCACGCACGCGGTTCCGTTGGGACGGCGTTATCAGCTCGCTGTGCGTGGGCGTGGCATCCGGTCTCGTCACCCTGCTGCTCGCAGCCCTGTTCCAGATGACAATGGGCATGGATAGCACTGTGTTCACGATGACGGGCGTGACATTCCGCACGTTCGGCATGACGTTCCTGCTCGCCACGGTGGGCGCTCTCGGCGGCTATTTCCTTGCCGACGCCGCCCCGACTCGTCGAATGTGTTTGTCGCCAGCTGGCGTTGGGCACACCGCGCACGCGGCTTTGTGCGCACCGCCGTTGAATCCGCCGCCATTTTCTCGCTCGTGTTCACAGTGCTCGGCATCATTACGATCATCGTGCTCGCCGTCGAATCCGAGCAGCCGAGCACGGTTCTGCCGCTGTTCACGCTGCTGCTTCCCGCAATTCCGCTGTATGTGCTCGTTCTCGCATCGTTCGGCGGCATTCAGGCCACAGTTCCAAGCAGTAGTCTGACGCAAACGTGGTCGCTGTTCAATATTTCGACCAACGTCCCGCAGTTCAACCTCACGTGGGTGCTGTGGGTGTTCTTCGTGATCGCTGTGCTGTGCATGCTGTATGTCGCAGTGCGCGAAGGCGCGCGTAATTACTACGACCCGCACTATGCGGCATGGTCATACAGCTGGCAGGCACCGGTGTTCTGGTTCGCGTTCTGGCTCATCTGCCCATATCTGATCATGTCGATTATCGCGAGCACTGAAGATGGTCAAATACTGATCATGCCGGCGTTGTGGTTCAGTCTCGTCGGCGCGATCTGGGCGTTCCTCACCGAAGTGCTCGCGCGTGTGCTCGCACCGGTTATTATTCAGTCGATGCCGGGCATGTGGAAGTGCTTCGTCGGCGGTACTGTGCGCCCGAACCCGTTCGCGAACGTCGCTCAGGCCACTGCGCAGAACGCGCAGAACACTGTGCCAGCAGCTGCACAAACCACTGCTTCCGCAGCAGCACAGCAGGCACCGCACGTTCAGCAGAACGTCACTGCACCTGTTGCCACGCCGGTCGCCGCTGCTCCCGCAGTAGCTCAGCGAGTGCAGCCAGTAGCCCAGCCTCAGCAAGCACCGACTGCACCGATGTATCAGACGGCGGTTCCGCCTACCGCAGCGCCGGCTGGCGCCGCTCCCGCCACCACAGCACTGACCGCCAAGCAGAAGCGCGCATGGCTCATCGCCGGCATCGTAGCGGCTGTGCTCGTTGTGCTCGGCATCGCCTATGCCGTGGTGAATAGCACGGTGTTCAGCGCGAACGCTGTAGCGAAGCACTATATTTCCGCGATTGAGAATGGCGACTTTGACCGCGCGAATTCGATTGCGAATCCGCAGCTGAACGCCGACCAGTCGAAGCTGCTCTCTAATGCTGCGGCACCGGATGCCAACGGTCGTATCACCAACGCGCAGATCGTGCAGTCCCAGGGCAACGGCAACGCGAAGACGCTGAAGGTGTCTTACACGCTCGGCGGCAAGCAGTCATCATATGATCTCAAGATGATTCGCAAGGGCGCCAAGGGCTTGATATTCTCGGATTGGGCTATCGCGGAGCCGATGACCACAACCGTTTCCGTGCAATATCCGGAGGCCGTGAGCAGCATCACGATCAACGGTGTGGAAGTGACGGAGAAGAACGCGAAGCAATCTTCCGACAGTTCGATGACTACGTTTGTGGTCTATCCAGGTACGTACAAGGCGAGTGCGAAGCAGTCGAAGTACTACACGGTCACCAATGGCACTGTCATCGCGGGCGGCGCAAGCGACGCATCGTCTGATTTCAGCCTCGAGCCCACTGATGACCTTCTGCAGGAGATTAGCGACAAGGTGGATGCGAAGCTCGACGAATGCGCGAAGTCGAAGAGCAGCGAGCCTGCTGGCTGCCCGTTCTCGGCACAGTATGTGAGTTCGTCGGATTCCCGCAACTTCTCGTGGTCGGTGAGTGAATACCCGAATGTCTACGTGACTAGCGGCTCAATGCAAGACGGTGATTTCAGTGTGTCCGGTGGCACGATGAAATACACCTACGAATACAAGTCGTACGACAACAGTTGGAAGCCGGAAGACAGCACCACGTCGATTTATTCGGCTGGCGGCACCTTCCACATCGATGGCGATAAAGTCACCGTGACGTTCAACAGCGACAACGACTAATACACCGCTAGATACGAAAGTGGCCCCGCAATCCAACTTGGATTGCGGGGCCACTTTTCAATGCTTAAGCTCAGACTGCTAATCGGTCTGAAAGGAAGATCAGAAGATCTTCAGGGCCGAAATCACTCAGCGACAACCTTCACGAAGAAGTTGGCGGTGATTTCAGGGTGCAGAGCAACGCTTGCCGGGAACTCGCCGAGGGTCTTGATGGACTCGACGGTGATGCTCTTCGGGTCAACGGCGATCTTGTCGGCGAGAGCCTGTGCGATGCGCTCGTTGGAGATGCCACCGAACAGCTTGCCGGATTCGGAAACCTTGGCAGGAATCTCGACGGCGATGCCTTCGATGAGCTGCTTGGCTTCGACTGCACCTTCACGGGTGGCGACGGCCTTGGCGAGGCGTGCGCGCTTCATGGCTTCAGCCTGAGCGGCGGCGCCCTTCGTCCATGGGAAGGCGAGACCCTGAGGGATCAGGTAGTTACGTGCGTAACCGGCCTTGACCTCAACGATGTCGCCTGCGTGACCGAGGTTGTTGACGGACTTCTTGAGAATGATCTTGGTGTTAGCCATGGTGTGTATCCTCCTCGAACTCAGCGGCCGTTGGTGGCATATGGCAGCAGAGCCATTTCGCGAGCGTTCTTGATCGCCTGGGCGATCTTGCGCTGCTCCTGAACGGTGACGCCGGTGATGCGACGGGAACGGATCTTGCCGCGATCAGAGATGAACTTGCGCAGCAGTGCAACGTCCTTGTAGTCGATCTCGGTGACCTTGGCGGCCTTGAGTGGGTTTGGCTTCTTCTTGAATGGCTTGACCGGTGGCTGCGGCCTCTTGCGTGACATTCTTATTGTCTCCTTAAACGTGTTTTCGCGTATATGTTGTGAATCGAAAAGTGTGCGGTATCAGAACTCTGGCTCGTCGGAGTCACCGCCGAAATCGGAGGTGCCGTATGAGCCGAATGCGTTGGAGCCGGAGTCGCCCGTCTGCCATGGGTCGGTCACGGGAGCGTTGTTGGGAGCTGCAGGAGCCTGCTGGCTTGCGCCGCCCTGATACCCGCCGTTGGAGCCGTAGCCAGCTCCTCCGGAATAGCCGGCGCCACCTTGGTAGCCGCCGTTGTTTCCGCCGAAACCACCGTTCTGCTGACCGCCGTTGAAGCCGGAGCTTGCCGACTGGCGGGTCACCTGGGCGGTGGCGCGAGACAGCGCTGGGCCGATCTCGTCAACGCGCAATTCGATAACGGTTCGCTGCGAACCGTCTTGTGCCTGATACGAACGCTGCGTCAAACGTCCTTGTGCAATCACGCGCATGCCCTTGGCCAGCGAATTAGCAATATTCGAAGCCAGCGAAGTGCGTGCGGAATCCCATGCGGAGCAATTGACGAACAACGTGTCGCCATCTTCCCACTGATTCGTGTTGCGGTTGAACGTACGAGTTGACGAAGCAATGGTGAAATTCACCACTGTCGAACCACTGCCGACGGTGCGCAGTTCCGGATCGCGGGTCAGATTGCCCACGACGGTAATAATCGTTTCACCTGCCATAGCGTTCCTTCTTATCTTTTCGAGATGAGTATTACTTGCGAAGGATCTTCGTGCGAACGATGGACTCGTTCAGGTTGAGAACACGGTCGAGCTCGTCGTTGGTAGCCGGCTCGCAGGAGTACGTCACGACGACGTAGTTACCCTCGGTCTTGCCATCAATCTCGTAAGCAAGCTTGCGGCGACCCCAAATATCGATGTTCTCGACGGAACCGCCTTCCTTGGTGACGATTTCCATGTGCTGATTGGTCAGCTTCTTGAGACCGTTCTCATCCAGTTCAGGATCGGCAATGAACATCAGTTCGTAGTTGTGCGCAGACATCACCCACCTCCTTCGGACTTTCGGCCGCGGTCTTTCCGCGACAGGAGTGTGTTTGCGAAAACCGTGCATGCGAGCAGAGTCGCGTCACGGCAACTTCTCAAGAATATCCGCGAGTTTGGACACGCGCGCACATACATGCACATTGATATATTGGAGAGTGCTCCATTTTCGTAAAGCTTCTAAAGAAAGCAATGTGAAAGGCGAATGATGTCTGCAGTCCTTGAAGGCACTCCCGATAAACGTCTGGCTTTAGTTACGGGTCGTGCTTACCCGGAGCAAGCCGAAGAAACCGCGCACTATCTTGGGACCGAGGTTCTGCCCACAACGGCATATGACTTTGCGAACGGCGAGATGTATGTACGCTACACCGAACCCATTCGCGGTGCCGACGTGTTCATCATGCAAGCGCACACCGAGCCGATCAATAAGTGGATCATGGAACAGCTCATCATGATCGACGCCGCCAAACGCGCGTCCGCCCGCTCGATCACCGTTGTCGCTCCGTTCTTCGGCTATTCGCGTCAAGACAAGAAGCATTTGGGACGCGAGCCCATCACCGCGAAACTGATGTTCTCGCTGATGCAGGCCGCCGGAGCCGAACGCGTGATGACCGTTGACCTGCACGCCGCACAGGAGCAGGGCTTCTTCGATGGTCCGGTCGACCATTTGACCGCCATGCCTATTCTTCTCGACTATATGCGCGATCGTTTGCCACTTGACAACACGACGATCGTCTCCCCTGACGCCGGCCGCATCAAGGTTTCCGAGCAGTGGGCCGCCAAACTCGGCGGGCTCCCGCTCGCGTTCATTCACAAGACCCGCGACACCACTCGCCCGAATCATGCGGTGGCGCATGGCATTATCGGCGAGGTCAAGGGCCGCGATTGCGTTGTGATCGACGACATGATCGACACCGCCGGCACGATTTGCGAGGCTGTGCGCACATTGCACGAGCATGGCGCGAAGTCAGTGACGCTCGTCGCCACACACGGCCTGCTCTCCGGCCCCGCAATCGAACGGTTGAAGAACAGCGGCGCCAAGGAGATCGTGCTCACCGACACGGTGCCGATTCCTGAAGAGAAGCGTCTGCCGAACATGACGGTGCTCTCCGCCGCACCGCTGCTGGCTGCGGGCATTCGCTCGGTGTTCGAGTCCCGTTCGGTGTCGAATCTGCTCAACGGGCTGCCTGAAGACATGCATACGCGCCACATCTACGCGTAACTCATATATAACAAATATGCGGTCGGTCACGTTTATTATTACGTGATCGACCGCATATTTTTATAATAATTTATATTATTAATAATTATTATTTATAAATCATTCGCTGAAGAACGCCTTCACCTGTGCGAGAGTGCCGTATGAAGCCTGCGCACCTTGGCCGGTGGCGGCGTATGCGGCAACGTACGACGCAGCCCTGGCAGCCTCCACAAGCGTCATGCCCGAGGCGAGCGCCGCGAGCACCGTGCCCATGAACGAATCGCCGCAGCCGGTGGTGTCAACCGGCTTCACGCGCACAGGGTCGATGCGCGTCACGCGATCGTCGGCCGCGGAGTCAAGCACCACAGCGCCATCGCCGCCGAGCGTGATGATCGCCTCGCCGAAGCCGAGTTCCACCAGTCGGTCGAGCGCATCCTGCCAATCAAACGCATCCCAATCATCGTCCGCGGGAGCGTCGATGCCCAGCAGTTGCGTCATCTCGATCTCGTTGACGAGCAGAATGTCGGAGTTTTCAATCAGTTCGCGCGGAGCACAGCGGTGAACGGGGAATCGTTGAGCAGCACCTTGACGCCAGCCTCGTGGCACATCTTCGCGCACGCGGTCACCGTCTCGATCGGGCTTTCCAAGCACAGGCCGAGCACCTTCGCGTCGGTCAGCGCGCTTTGCGCGGATTCCACGTATTCCACGTCCACTTTCGCGTTCGAGCCAGGCGAATAGACGATCGTGTTTTCGGCGGAATCGTCAACGGTGATCACCGTCAGTCCGCTTGGGCCGTCGACGTGACGAACCTGCGACACGTCAACGCCAGCGTCGGTGAGGTGCTTCAGCAGAAAATCGGCGTTCGCGTCATCGCCAACGGCACCGAACATGCGCACGTTCGCGCCGAGCAGTGCGGCGGCGGAAGCCTGATTGCCCGACTTGCCTCCCGGCAGCAGTTGCAGCGGACCGCCGTTCACCGTTTCGCCCGGCTGTGGCAGTCGGTGTGTGGTGATCGTGTAGTCCACATTCATCGACCCGACCACACACACCTGTCCGTCAATGCGGTCGAGCGAGTCCAGAATCATTGCCCTATCCATTGTTCTCCAAGCCTTCCAAGTTCAGTCTTCAATGAGAAATGCGGCCTGCGGAGCGTATGTGCCCTGCGGGCCGCATTCAAATAACTAGCGATGCATGCGCAACCATCCGGTTCTCTGTGCGACCAATATATATTGGTCGCACAGAGAGGGAGGTCAGAGCGTCACGCCTCTTCAGGGGCAGGAGCAACCTCGTGCTTCTCCTGCTTGCTCTCACCGCGGTAGATGTGCTTGTGGAAGCACAGGAACCAGATGAGGCCGACGAACACCACGCAAGCCGCGATGACCAGCAGGTTCGAGTACACAGCTGCCGGGCCGGTCGCACCGATGATGCTGCCACCGCCGAGAGCCGTGCCACCGAGCTGCGCACCGAAGATTGCGATGCCGATGGAAGCGGTCACGTTCATCACGAGATCGTTCATGCCAACGCCGCGGCCGGACTCGTCAACCGGCAGCGTGTCAAGCACGGTGGAGACGACAGGCGAATACATCAGGCCGCAGCCTGCGTAGAAGATGCAGGCGAACAGCGTGAGCAAACCGAAGTTCGTGTTGATGCACAGCGCCGAGCCCACGAATCCGCACATCATCAGCACGGAAGCGGTGATGATGGCAGGCGTGCGGCCGATCTTGCCGACGATCCAGCCGGAGGTCGTGCCGAAGAGCGCTGCGACCAGGAACGCCCACACAATGTAGTGGGAGACCTGCGTCACATCCATCTTGTAGAGCGTGCCACCGATGCTGTTGAAGATTGGCGACATGCAGTAGTTCGTGAAGTAGAACAGCACGATCAGCATGATTGCGGCGAGCCAGCGGGTGTTCTTGAAGAACGCCGGAGTGATGAACGGATCGTTTGCACGGTTGATGTAGACGGCGAACAGCGCGAACAGCACGATGCAGACGATCAGCATCCACCAAGCGTTGTACGAGAAGAACAGCGAGAGGAATGCGGAAGCCAGGCCGAAGATGGTGAAACCAATCCAATCGACGTGCTTGGAGCCACCCCTGCGATCTGGCAGCAAGCGCAGCAGGAACGGCAGGAAGACGATCGTGATGGCAGGAATCAGGAAGAGGTACTGCCAGGCGATGGAGCTCAGCAGGCCGGCTGCGAACACGCCAATGGCGGCGGAAACCTGATAACCGGCGGTGAACAGACCGAAGAAGATCACCTTGAGTTCATTCTTCAAATACTTCGTGGCGATCACCAGGTACACGGAACCGGCAACCTGTTCGCCAGCGGTCTGCAGAATACGGGCGATAATAACCGTCCACAGATTCTTCGTGAAGAAGAAGTTCGCGATGAAGCCGAACAGCGAGCCGACGAACAACGTGACCAAGCCGAATACGATCAGCTTCTTCAGCGACACAAAGTCGCCGAGCGAACCATAGATGAAGCAGACGATGCCAAGCACAATACTCGGCAAGCTCGTGATCAGAGCGGCTTGCTCAGGTGCGCCAACATCAGCGCCGATGTTGGTAAACACCAAGTTGAAGCCTTGCAGACACAATGTGCCCAAAATAAACGTGATCAGCAGCAGAATCAGTGCTCGAACCGCCATTCTGTTCTGCTCTTCCGGATTAACCGGTTCTTGTGCGACGGCGGCACTTTGTGCAGCACTCATGGTCGCTCCTTCCTCTCTTATCTCCGCGTCTGCTCGCTCCTCATTGTTCGAGCAGACATGCAGTTTGCAATATTATGTTCTCATAAGTGGCGCCGTGTGCCCGGTGATTTCGCTGATACCGGCAGAATTACCGGGCACACAGTGTGAATGCAGTCATATGTATGCGTATTGCTCAGTCAGCTTGCGCAGCGAGATTCGTGATGCGCGTCATGAACTCGTTCAGGAAGCGAGGAACGTCGACGCCAACGGCGACGTCCATCGTCTTCACCGGGTTCGTGAGCTCTTCCTCATTGCCGATTGTGCGGCCACGGGTAGCGCCCTCAACGTCGACCTTCATGTTGATTGGCAGCAGCGTCACCAGCGTCGGATCGACAGCCACGCCGACAGCCAGCGGATCATGCAAGCCACAACCGCCCAAGTATGGCGCGGTGGTCTCGTATGCCTTGATGTAGAAGTCGGTGATGTCTGCCAACGCCTTGCCCGCGGCAGTGCCGAGGTCACGCCAACGCTGAGTTTCCTTGTAGGTGAGCAGTGTTTGCAGCGTCACATCAAGGCCGACCATCGTGGCGGGGATTCCGGAGCGGAACACGAAGTTTGCGGCATCGGGATCCTGCGAAATATTCGCTTCAGTCCAAGCGTTCACATTGCCCGGAACGGTCAGAGCGCCGCCCATCAGCACTTCACGGCCGATTTCGTCTTTGATTTCAGGAGCTTTGCGCAGGGCGGCCGCGAGATTCGTCTGCGGACCAGTTGGCACGATCACGAGATCTTTGCCGTAGGTCTTAGCAGCATCGATGATGAAGTCAACGGCGGAATCGGTCTGCGCGTCGCGGGTGGCATCTGGAATGTCTACATCGCCGATGCCGTTCTCGCCGTGAATGAACGCAGAGATCGGCATGACCTCGAAGGAATCCTTCGTGCTCGCGTGCGGAAGGCCCTTATAGACGGGAACTTCAGGATGCCCGAGCAGTTCAGTGATTGCGAGAGCATTGCGCACGCCCTGCTCCATCAACACGTTGCCATACGTTCCGGTGATACCAATGAGATCAACTTCAGGGCTACCGAGTGCGTAGGCGATCGCCAAGGTATCGTCAACGCCGGTGTCCAGATCGAGAATCATCTTCATGACTGCTTCCTTTCCTCAGATCCTCTTCGGATCGCTACACCACAATGTGCATAAGATCTCCGAGCCGTCACAACGCTGTGTGCAGCATCGTGCGCAAACCGAACTCTGTGCAATAAGCACGTGAGCTTGGCGTGCGCCGATCTTCTCTGTGATAGCCAGCCTCCCAACACGAGTTAGTTGACAATGCTGTAAAGCACTGCTGACAACTCCGTTGGTAAAACGTTTTATCACGATACGGTTTATAGTATCACTTATTCAACGGGCAACACGCGAATAAGCGTGTCGTAAAACATGCATATCTCGGTAAGCGTATACGCTACGGTTCCGTAACCTCACTGCGCGCAGATAATCATTTGGTATTACGCCATCGTGTTTCTATTGCTTGTGCTCAGCAAATACATCACTGCTGCAACGCGTGTCGCACAATATCGCAGCATGATCCGGCTAGAGATGACGAACGGTGTGATTATCAATCAGCGTTGGCTTCAGCAACTGCACACGAGGAGATTCCATCCACGGATTCCCCTGCGAATGACTCTCGCAGATGCGCGCATAGAGCATCTGCCAGCTGCGCTGAGCCAGCAGTACGACGTCTTGTTCGATCGTCGTCACTTCGGTCTGCAGCCCAAAGCGGGGCAGAATATTGTCATACCCGATAACAGACATGTCATGCGGGCAGTCAAGCCCGCGCTCGCGCAGGCGATTCAAGAAGCCGAGCGCCATCAGATCATTGCAGCAGAACACTGCGGTGGCACCGCCGTCGATGATTTGGTCAGCGCCGCGATAGCCGCTATCTACGCGATAGTCACCAGCTACTTGAAGGTCAGGATCTAGCGTCACTCCGGCTTCGCTGAGACGTTGCGCGAATCCTAGCCAGCGGCTCGAAGAGCTTTTAGCGTGTTTGTCGCCGGTGATGCAGCCAATACGCGTATGACCTGCATCAAGCAAGCATTGTGCGGCGAGACGCCCGCCCTGGCGGTTGTCAAACCCTACGCTGTCGCACCAATCGGCAGCTACCATGCGGTCGATGAATGTGACTGGGCAAGGAACGGTCTCAAGCTGGGTACGCATCTGATCGATGTAGTCATACGATTCGTTCGACGGTATGAACATCAGGCCATCCACATCACGTGATGTGAGTCGTTGAATCAAATTGCTTTCAGTATCTCGTGAATCGTTAGAATTCGCGATCAACAGCGAATATCCTTGCTTCTGGCACTCTTCTTCGATGCAGCGCGCCAGTGAAGCGAAATACATGTTCTCAATGTCTGGAACGATGAGCGCGATCAGTGTGGTGCGATTGGTCACCAGACTTCTGGCGTTCTGGTTCGGCACATAATGCAGCTTTTGCGCAGCAGCGAGCACGGCATCGCGGGTCTCAGCCGAAAGTCGGTTCGGCCGCCCGTTGAGAATAAGCGAGACTGCCCCTGTAGAGACTCCCGCTTCTTTTGCGACATCGCGCAATGTGGTTCGCTGTGCCATGCTTCTAGAATAGACGGTTTACAACTCCACTGCTTGATTGTGCGTGTGGCTGTTGGTGGGTGGTGTGTTTTGTGTGTCCGGGTATGGAAAAGGGGCCCCGGAAAGCTGTTGCCTTCCGGGTCCCTCATCAACGTTGTGTTGCGGCGGTGTGCTACTCTCCCATGCCCTCTCAAGCATAGTACCATCGCCGTGCCAGGGCTTAGCTTCCGGGTTCGGAATGGGACCGGGCGTCTCCCCTGGGCCA
>NZ_WNLP01000015.1 GCF_009727065.1 Bifidobacterium canis | reverse complement strand
CGCCCGGTCCCATTCCGAACCCGGAAGCTAAGCCCTGGCACGGCGATGGTACTATGCTTGAGAGGGCATGGGAGAGTAGCACACCGCCGCAACACAACGTTGATGAGGGACCCCGGAAGGCAACAGCCATCCGGGGCCCCTTGCTATCTGGAACCGTCGGCTACTGTCACTTGCCGTCTCAAATGTTACGAATATTAATCAATTGGCACCGCAGCGTTGCGATAAGCTTGTTCTATGCCCGCTTCAATAAGCGGGCTTTTACGTGAGTTGGCAAAGCACCTGGCACCCTGCGAGCTCGAAACCGGAATCCAGGCCAAGGAAGGTTTACTGGAAACAGTTCAACTCAATGACCCAGAACAAGCTACACTCTTCCGACGAGAGACGCGCGTGCTCCGAGAACTCTGAAATTTCACCGCGTACAGATACGCAGCACACAAGTTCGCAGAACACAACTAACGCAGTCGACCAATCGGCCACCACAACTCCCGCTCAAACGGCGCCTCCCGAGCTTTCTGAGCCACCTGCACACCCCAAGTATGATGCCCGCTCCGCGCAACAGCATATGCAGAATACTAAGAAAATATCCAGCAGAATACCGCGCCGAACAATATGAATAAATCAACTCAGCACAACAATAATTCTTCTACTAAAACAGCAACTGTTTCACAAGAAACATCTACTCCGTCCAGCAAGTCGTCAAACAGCGCACAGAACAGCGCTCCCGCCGAGGCATATTCGATCGACCAATTTCCGCATAAAATCACGCGAAAACTGATTCTGTCAATTGTTGCCGTGGGACTCATGGCATTTGTGGGCATTCTGACAGAGACGATGACGAATGTGCTGTGCCCAATTCTCATGCAGCAGTTCCACGTGGAAACTGCCACTGTGCAATGGCTCACAACCGGCTATTTGCTGATGGTTTCCGTGGTTATTACGGTGTCGTCGTTCTTCAATAAGCGGTTCACTAATAAAACCACGTTCTATATTGCGATCACATTGTGCGCGATCGGCCTCACAGTTGCCGCGCTCTCCGTGAATTTCCCGATGCTGATGTGCGCTCGTCTCATTCAGGGCGTTGGCACGGGGCTCGCGCTGCCGCTGATGTTCAATATTGTGCTTGAGCAGTCACCTCGTCAGTCCCTCGGTTTGCTGATGGGCTTTGCGAACATGGTATGCGCTGTGGCTCCGGCTCTTGGTCCGACGGTCGGCGGCGTCGCCGTTGAATTCATGGATTGGCACTGGATCTTCGCTGCAATGCTGCCCGTGCTGCTCGTCGCGTTCTTCCTCGGTAATTACGCAATCGAAACGCGCCACCGCATCGAACGCATCCACTTCCAGGCACTGCAACTCGCATGCCTGGCACTTGCATTCGCAAGCTTCGTGCTGGCACTGGATCGCATCGGCGCACTGCTCAGTGCGCAACTGAGTGGCTCGCCAGACGTTGCACGTGAAACTTGGACACTGGTTGGCTTGGTCGTGCTCTGCGTCATCGCCCTCGTCGCATTTACGCGCCTCTGTCTGCGCTCCAAGCAGCCGCTGCTCCGCCTCGACGTGCTGCGCACAGTGCCGTTCCGCTGGCATCTGCTCGCATATGTGTTGCTCGAAACTGTGACGATCGGTCTGACATACCTGATCACCAACATGGCGCAGCTCGGTTACGGCACGAGCTCGCTGACCGCTGGCCTGCTCATTCTCCCCGGCTCGCTGCTGGGTGCTGTGCTGGCTCCTGTGGGTGGCAGGCTGCTCGACCGCTTCGGCGCGATTCGCCCGATTATGATCGGCTCTTCAGTCGCTCTGCTCGGCATGATTATTATGCTGATCATTCCCGGCAATGTGAATATTTGGATTCGCTGCCTGGGCTACATCGCATATATGGCCGGCTTCTCGGTGAGCTTCCCGAACACGATGACTTCTGGACTTGCTGTGATTCCGAGCACACTGCACGCTGACGGCAACGCCATATTCAACACATTGCAACAGCTCGGTGGTGCAGTCGGCACGACGGTTATGGCGCTCGCGCTGTCTGTTGCGCAGGCGAATCACGGGCAGCCCGGTTCAAGCAGCTATATGCTGGCGACGAAGCAGGGCGGCAATATTGCTCTCGTCATTGTGTGCATATGCATTTTCTGCGCAATACTTGCCAATGCACGCGCGTTCGTGAACGAAGCTCGTCACAAGATTGGATTGCGCTCCTAACAATACGTTGCGCGCAACATGTGCTTAGAATTGGCCGTATGCATTACTTCACGCCGAAACGTTGCGAGACCACGAACAAGATCATGTACCATGATCGGCAAACCGCGTGGCAAGCTGCTGAGCAAAGCCGTATCGAGCGCGGCGTGGAGTTATGGGTATATCGGTGCGAATACTGCGGCACATGGCACTTGACGCACCGTGACCCCGCGCTTAACCAAGCCACGGGTCACTTCAAACGCTCACAGAAACCATATTCACGCAAAAAGGGCTTCAAACCTCGCCATCGCTGAGTTTACACATGAAGAGAGCTCTTGCGTGCATTGAGCAATAGGAAACTGTTATTCGTGCACGAAGAAGCTCGCTCACGCGCAGTGAGCAGAATCGAGATGCTGAGTGCACATGAGCAGACTCCTTGCGGTGCATGTAACAGAAGAAAGCTGTTGGCTGCACGCGAGGAGGATCGTCCGCGTGCATTTCGCAGGAATAAGCTGCTGTTTGCAGATGGGGAAGTTCCCTCGCGCGCAGTTGGCAGGAGAAAGCTGTTGCGTGTGCGTGAAGAGGCCTGCTTGCGTGCAACTGACAGGAAGCAGCTGCTGAGAGCACGTGGCTGGCCTCCTTCGCGTGCACCTAGCAGAATGAAGCTGTTGGGTACAGCTGGAGGGGTCTTCTCATGCACAGATAGCAGGAGGATTCTGTTGGCTGCACGTGGGGGAGTTGCACATACGTGCGCTGAGCAGAATGAATCTGCTATTGGCGGTCGAAGAGGCTCGTTAGCGTGCGCCTAACAGAATAAAGCTGTTAGATGCACATGTACAGACTCGCTAGCGTGCATTGCGCAGAAGGAAACTGTTATTCGTGCACGAAGAGGCCCGCTCTTGTGCAGTTAACAGAGTGAATCTGCTGGTGGCAGTTGAAGAAGCTCGTTTGCGTGCAGATAACAGGAAAAGCTGTTGTGTGCACGCAAGGATGGTCGTTTGTGTGCAGTCAGCAGAAGTGTGTTGTTGTTTGCTGTCGGGGGAGTTTCCTCGTGTGCATTCAACAGAAAGAATCTGCTGGTGGCAGTTGAAGAGACCCGTTAGCGTGCGCCTAACAGAATAAAGCTGTTGTATGCAGTGTAGGGGACTATTTTGCGTGCAGAGAGCAGGATGGATCTGTTATGTGTGCGCGAAGCGGCTTGCTTGCGTGCATCGAGCAGGAGATTGCTGTTGGTTGCAGCCGGAGGGGTCTTTTTGTGCACAGATAGCAGGAGGATTCTGTTGGCTGTGCGCGGGGAATTGTGCTTACGTGCAGTGAGCAGAATGAGGCTGTTAGTTGCAGTCGAAGAGGCTTGTTTACGCGCACTGAGCAGGAGGATTCTGTTGAGAGCGTGCAAGGAAGAGCGCTCGCGTGCTCCCAACATGAAGGAGCTGCTCACTGCACGCGAGGAAGGTCGTTCGCGTGCAGTGAGCAGGAAGAATCTGCTTGGCGTGCATGTATGGGATTGTTTGCGTGCAATAAGCAGAAAGTAACTGCTGCGTGTGCGCGGAAATTGCCGTTTACTGTGCCTTGCTCAGCACAAGGGCGGTGTAGGGGGACGGCACTATGCAAAAGGGCGAGCTTCCCGCGATCAGTATCGCGAAAAGCCCGCCCCTGAGAAAACTCAGCTAAGCATGTTGCTACAAGGCGCTCGCCATAGTCAGGAGCCAGCGCGCTCGCCAGCAGTAACAGCACAGCTGCAAAATCAGCGCTCGAGATCGAAGCCCTGCTGTTTGGCGTGATCGAAGCCCTTGCTCAGCGGATCTGTGGCGATGGCCTTCTTCGTGGTCATATCGGAATATGCCTTGTCAGAAAGCTCCTTGCCGCGGGTCGCGTAATAATCGCGTACCTCGGCGTTGTACTGATCGATTCCTGCGCGAATATGCTCGGGATTCGCGTCATACGTGTTGTCGAAGAACTGAATATTGCGTGGCAGACGCGGCTTCGGCGCTGGCAGATGGTCTGGCTTGCCGAGTGCGAGTCCGAGTACCGGATACGTGTACTTAGGCAGCTCAAGCAGCTTGATCAGTTCGTCGACATTGCCGAAGATAGAGCCGAGAATAACGGTGCCCAGTCCGAACGACTCAGCCGCAGTCTCCATTGCGTGCAGAGCGAGAACAGCGTCATTCTGAGCCTGCGAGAAACGGTAGCTGTTCTTCAGCGTGAACTCTGGTGATGACGTGTCTACGCCCTCGCTTTCCGCAATCAGCGCGTTGCGATATTCGTCGAGCACGAAAACATAGAGCACAGTGGCGTTGGCAATGTAGTCCTGTGTGCAGATGCGCGCAATCTCAGTTTTACAGCTGGATTGGTGATACGAATAACCGACCAATCGTTGAGATATTGGCTCGACGCGGTGTTTTGAGCCGCTTGTTCGATGGTATTGAGCACGTCCGGTTCGATTTCCTCGCCTGTGTAGGCGCGAACGGAAACGCGATTGAGCAGAACGTCAACAGTGTCATTATGAATAATTTGTGCCATACACGTATTATTACCAGCTCGCCAAAAGTTTGCAAGCAAAATAGCCACTCAGCTTGCTGCATTTTGCTGGTGGGGATATAAAACTCGCTGACGTGCAGGTATACCGAACTAGAAAACGGCTATTTTCCAACGAAAATAAATTGCGGATACTTGGCAGTAGCTGAGTTTTATATCCCCACCAGCAAAATTCGCGCAGATTACTTACGCTTGCGCTGCAGCGCGCTGACAATAGATTGCGACAGTTTGTCGGAATAGCGCGTCACCACAGTGCCGAACGCGGCGGAGGCGGCGGCGAACAGCACGCTCATGAGCAGTCCGTTCTGGCGATCCTTCTCGTCATCGGCCGGGCTCGGGTGAATCCTCTTCGTCGTGGAATCCCACACCGTTTGGAACAGTTTGCCCGCAACCATGCCCGTTACTGCAGGAAGCGCCATCTTGAAGGCTTTGTCTCCCAGTGTGTCTGGGTCTCGCATACGTTGCTTGCGCAGCTCGGTGATCTTCGCATCGACATCGTTGATTTTCTTCACTGTGCTTTTCGCAGTGCTGTCGAAATCATTGTGTGCGCCCGCGTGCGCGCCACTATGCGAGGTGCTCGAGGCGCTGCCAACTGGTGCAGCTCCCACCGAAAGATCTGGGGCCGCGTTCAACTTCTTCTTTGCCATGTCTACAGTGTAGCGCAGGGGCGGTGGCGTGCAGGCGGCGCATCAGCAGCGCGCAGGTGGTCAGATCGCGCGCGACGCGGTAGAGTAGATTGCTAGGTTTTCGTTCCCTATAGAAAAGACGGTGTTGTCGTGGAACATATTGGAAAGTTGGTGTTGTTGCGTCATGGGCAGACGGTGTGGAGTGAGTCTGGCCAATACACAGGCCGAACAAATATTCCGCTGACCACCGTCGGCCGCGCACAAGCCGTCGATGCCGGCGTTCGCCTGCACACGGCCTTTCCCAATGGGTTCCGGCCGGAGAATATTTATACGAGTGATTTGAAGCGCGCGGTTGAGACTGCCGAACTCGCGGGATTCTCCAAGCATCAGGAGACCACGAATCTCGAGGAGTGGGATTACGGTCGCGCCGAAGGTCGCACACGCGAACAGTTGAACGACGCGCTCGGATTCGAGTGGAACGTGTGGAACGACGGTCCGCGCGTGATCAACAGCGAACTTGGCGGCACGCGCGTAGAGATGTTCGACGACGGTACGAGCGTCACCGTGGTCAACGGCGAGGGCGAACCGATCGAAGACGCCGCCGCTCGCACTCGTGAAGTGATCGCGCAGGCGATGCCAGCGTTGCTTGACGGGCAGGATGTGCTGCTCGTCGCGCATGCACACATTCTGCGCATTCTCACGTCGCAGTGGCTGGGACTTCCGCCGCAGTTCGGCCGCAACCTGCACCTGGACACCGCGCACTTCTGCGTGCTCGGCATCTACAAGGGCGATCACGTGATCTACAACTGGAATCTGTAGTCGCAAGGTCTCTGCGACTGTCGTCGTATTGCGCGCTATTTGGAGTTTGCGCGCGTTAGTTGGAAAATAAGTCGCTTTTTGAGAGAAAAACTGGATTATTTTCCAAGTAGAGTGCGCATTTTACAAATAACGCGCGTATTTTCCAATTAGACATAACGTGACGATTATTGTGTGGCTGGTATTTGGCTAGTTCGCGACGTGATAATTGCAGGATATGCAAATATGCAGTGGGCTGAAACAGTTGTGGGTGGCGCGCTGATGCATACAGCACGCCACCCACAATCAGCTATATCTCGCGTGTGAATTAGGCGAGGGAATTAGTCGAGGAGCATCCAGACTGCCGTATCTGCGGGGAGCATGCTGCCTTCGATGGGTAGCGAACTCAGCGCGATCGTGCCGGCGGGCAGATCAATTGGATCCGGACCGAAGTTGACGATGCACGCGAAGGTGTGATCGCCTTCGCCGACGGCTGGGCGAGTGTACGCGACTACCTGAGCGTCATGTGCGCCGAACGCGCTCGCCGGCATCCAAGTGATGGAGTCGGTGTCGGCACTCGGAGTCAAATGCTCCTGACGGAACGCCAGAGCACGCTTGTAGAGATTGAGCATCGACTTCTCATCGAGCTCCTCAACGTCAGCGGCGTAGTGTTCGTACCACAGTGGCTGCGGCAGATGCGGGTCTGCGGGAGCGGAACCGTCTGCGCGCGGCGACGAGAAGCCGAAGGAAGCGCCAGTGCCGAAAAGCGGGTCCCAGCTGGCGGGCTGTGGCTTGTCGGCGGCCGTCCACGGAAGCGGCACGCGGCAGCCATCGCGACCCTTCTGCGCGAACTGGTGGTCGGAATTGAACGCCACAGGGTCTTCGAGGTGATCCCACGGAATATTTGCCACTTCAGGCAGGCCAAGCTCTTCGCCTTGATACACGTAAACGGAGCCGGGGAGTCCAAGTTCCATAAGAATCGCGGCACGTGAGCGGTGCGCGCCGAGCTCGCGATCTTCGATGTAGGTGGAGCCGTTGCGCAGCAGCCAGTCGTTAGGCAGCTCGTGGTAGCCGGTCGTCGGCACTTGCGGCAGTCCGTAGCGGCTTGCGTGGCGCACCACGTCGTGATTGCTCATCACCCACGTGGTTGTCGATGCGGAGTCGTGTGCGGAGCGCATGCCGTCTTCAATGGCGGCGTGGAACGCGTCGGCAGTCCAGTTCGCCTTCGCGAACTCGAAGTTGAACACCTGGCCGAGCTCGTCTTCGCGAGCGTACAGGTGCTGGTGCTCGGGAATCACCCACGCCTCTCCAACGGCGAAGCGAGCCGGCGAATATTCGTTGAACACGGCGTTCCACTCGCGGTAGATGTCGTGCACCTCAGCGCGATCCCACAGCGGATTGTCGCCGTTGCGGTTGTCGGTGTTGAACACCCAGTTCGCGTCCAAGCTATCGAGCGGCTTGCTGTCGAGATCCTTCGCCAAGCCATGTGCCACGTCGATGCGGAAGCCGTCCACGCCGCGGTCGGACCAGAAGCGCAACGTCTTCTTGAAGTCTTCGTGCACCTCGGGGTTCTTCCAGTTGAGATCCGGCTGCTCCTTGGTGAACAGGTGCAGATACCACTGGCCGTCGCTCACGCGTTCCCAAGCCGGGCCGCCGAAGATGGACTGCCAGTCGTTCGGAGGCAGTTCGCCGTGCTCGCCGCGCCCTTCGCGGAAGATGTAGCGCGCGCGTTCCGGCGAACCTGCGCTCGCGTTGAGCGCCGCCTGGAACCACTCGTGCATGTTCGACGTGTGGTTCGGCACGATGTCGACGACGATTTTCATACCGTTGTTGTGCAGCGCGGCGACGAGCCCGTCGAAGTCGGCGAGTGTGCCGAGGCGCGGGTCGACGTTGCGGTAATCGATCACGTCGTAGCCGCCGTCCGCGAGCTCGGACGGGTAGAACGGGGAGAGCCAAATGGCGTCGACGCCAAGGTTCTTGAGGTACGGCACCTGCGTGGTGATGCCGGCGATGTCTCCGAGACCGTCGCCGTTGGCGTCGCGGAAACTGCGCGGGTAGACCTGATAGACGACGGCTTGCTTCCACCAATCGTCATGCATGTTGTTTGCTGTCATCGGAACTCTTTTCTTGCCAAAAGAAACAAAATCGGTTCATATTCTATCTCATATCATCGCGCACGGTACATGTGCATTTGCAGAATTTCTTTGCTGCGCGAAACGCGGATATTCCGTGTTTCGCGCAAACGCATGCAAAGTACTAGTAAGTAATAAAAACGTTGAAAATCAAGGTTACTTAGTATTTCTCGTGCCGTTTGAAATGATTTTGTGAATGAATTATCTGCCTACGTTTGCAATTTGCGAATAAATGATGCATAATGAATGTGCTGATGGAGCTGCGAAGGCGCGGCTTACGGAAAATCTCAGACATAAGACTGAGAGAGAACTGAGGAAAGGTTCGAAGATGAATCGTACATTGAAAACAACAGTGGGTCTGGTGGCAATCGCCGCGATGTCTCTCGGTGGATTGGCAGCGTGCGGCGGCAGCTCCAGCTCCGACGACGGCAAGGGCAGCGTCTACTTCCTGAACTTCAAGCCGGAAGCGGCAGATCAGTGGACGGCACTGGCCAAGACCTACACCGAGAAGACCGGCGTCAAGGTGAAGGTGCAGACCGCTGCATCGAACACCTACGAGCAGACGCTGAAGTCCGAACTCGCGAAGAGCGAAGCTCCGACGATCTTCCAGGTCAACGGCCCGGTTGGCTACCAGAGCTGGAAGGACTACACCGCTGACCTTTCGAACTCCACGATCTACAAAGACATGAACGCCCAGAGCCTCGCGCTCAAGGACGGCGACAAGGTTGCCGGTGTGCCGTATGTGATTGAGTCCTACGGCATCATCTACAACAAGGATCTTCTGGCGAAGTACACCGCACTGAGCGGCGCGAAGATCAAGGAAGCCTCCGAGATCAACTCCTTCGACAAGCTCAAGGAAGTCGCCGACGACATGCAGGCGCACAAGTCCGAGCTCGCATCCAGGGTGCATTCACCTCGGCCGGTTTCGACTCCAGCTCCGACTGGCGCTTCAAGACCCACCTTGCAAACATCCCGCTGTACTACCAGTTCAAGAAGGATAACGTCACCACTCCTCCGGCGACGATCAAGAACATGTACATGGATAACTTCAAGAACATCTTCGACCTGTATCTCAAGGATTCCACGACCGAACCTTCGCAGCTGAGCTCGAAGACCGGCGATGACGCAAGCTCGGAGTTCGCCCTTGGCAAGGCTGCGTTCTACCAGAACGGCACCTGGGCATGGTCTGACCTCGAGAAGGCCGGCATGAAGGATTCCTCCGTCGGCATGCTGCCGATCTACATCGGCGTTGACGACGCGACCGAAGGCCTCGCAACCGGTTCCGAGAACTACTGGTGCGTCAACTCGAAGGCCTCCGAAGCCGACCAGAAGGCTTCCCAGGACTTCCTCGAGTGGGTCATCACCTCTGACGAAGGCAAGAAGTCGCTGAGCGAAGACATGGGCTTCACCACTCCGTTCTCCACCTTCAACGACGTCAAGACCACGAACCCGCTGATCGCCGACGCCAACGAGAGCATCCAGAACAAGAAGCTCACCCAGGTTGCTTGGGACTTCTCGATGATGCCGTCCGAAGAATACAAGAACGTGCTCGGCCAGGCGATGCTCGCCTACGCACAGGGCACCGGCTCTTGGGACGACGTTGTGAAGGCGTTCGTCGACAACTGGGCAACTGAGTACGAGAACGCTCACGCCAACCAGTGAATGAATTCTTGAGTCTTTCGTCTCCTTCTTCCACGAGGGGCTCATAACAAGTAGTGGCCCACCGCAGAGATGCGGTGGGCCACTACTTTTCTGTGTTGTTTTGTGCCGTTCAGTGTGGTTGTTTGTGGAGTTGGTCTCCGCAAACAACAAATTTGCTGGCGGGATATAAACCTCTCAACTTACCAAGTACACGAAATCTATTTTCGTTGGAAAATAGCGGTTTTCTAGTTCGTCATACTTGCGAGTATCTGAGTTTTATATCCCGCCAGCAAAATACAAATACAGAATAGGGATTACTCGGTAGGGCACTTGGCAGTACTCGAGCGCACGATAAGCTCTGCGGGCACCACGTCGAACAGGTGATCCGGGCGCTCGCCGTCGATGAGCTCAATCGTCATCTTGGCAGCTTTGCGAGCCATTGCAATAGGATCCTGCGCGATCGTCGTCAAGCCAATATCGTCGGCATAGAAGCTGTTGTCGTAGCCGATAACCGAAATGTCGCCGGGCACATCGAATCCACTGCGCTCAAGCTGGAAGATCAGCGGCACTGCGATGCCATCTTCCTGGCAGGCGATGGCGGTCGGCATGTGCTCGAGACTCATCAGCTTGGTGAGCACGCGGCGAATGCGGTCGGGGCCTTCAGGTGCTTCGATGACCGTGGGTGAGATGCCCGAATGCGCGCAGCACTCCATGAACGCGTCGAAACGCTGCTGCACCGAGAAGTGCAGCGACACGTCGCGATTCGTGCGCACATACGCGATGTCGCGGTGCCCGAGCGAAATCAGGTGGCGCGCTGCGAGAATGGAACCCTGCTCGTCGTCGATATTGATGGCAGCGGTGAAGCCGAGTTCGCGCGGCATAACCGAATTGATGCCGACGATCGGCACGCCGGCGCTCGACAACTGCGCGATCTCAGCTTCATCGGCGTCGAACGACGCGACGATCACAGCGTCTGCATTGCGGCGCACGGGCAGCATTTCGAAGAATTCGTGGCGTTCCTCGATACTGGAGATCTGAAAAATCGAAATGTCGTATCCCTCAGCGTGCAGCACCTGATTGAGTCCTTCAATCACCGATGCCGAGAACCACAGGCGAATATGATCGCTCATCAGCAGCGCGACGCGCATCGAGCGGCCGGTTTTCAGTGCGGCGGCAGAACGTGACGTTGAGAAATTGAGTTCGTCTGCAATGCGCAGAACTTTTTCGCGTGTGGCCTCAGACACGAGTTCCGGCCGGGTAAACGAACGCGAGACCGTTGAAATGGAGACATGCGCCGCCTTGGCGACGTCTTGAATACTGGTACTCATGTGCTTGCCTTTGCTACGGCGGCGGGACGCGCCGTAGCGTGCCGCCGACCCTCATGTCTGGTGAATAGCTAGCATTTGCGTATATTTTGCGCAAACGTTTTCAATATCAAGTCTACATCATGAGATAACCTTTTTGCTGAAAACTCAGCAAAACTAAATATTTATGAAAAATGAGTGAAGAAAGCAACACGACGAAACTGCAAACGTTTGACAAGAACACGATCAACTGCTATCTTGAGTACTGATGCAGTTATGAAATCGTTTGCAACGCTGTGAACGAGATCAGAAGGAAAGAGATCCTGACAGCGGAGTCGGGCACTCAAAGAGGAGAAAGTAGGCATGCTATGATCAGCATGGCTGGTAAAGCTATACGGCGGTGGTGGGCGCTATTTGTGCTACCGACCTTCGTCGCATTTGTTATTGGATTCTTAGTGCCGTTTATTTACGGCGTCTACCTGAGCTTCTGCTCGTTCACCACGGTGACCGACGCGAAGTTCATCGGTTTCAAGAACTATGCGCGCGCACTCAAAGACAAAGAGTTCCTGCACGCACTTGGTTTCTCCACGTTGCTGACCATCGTCACGACCATCGTCATCAACGTGGTGGCATTCGCCATTGCATACATGCTCACCAAGTCGATTCGCGGATCTAACCTGTTCCGCTCGGTGTTCTTCATGCCGAACCTCATCGGCGGTATTATTCTGGGCTACATCTGGATGCTGCTGCTCAACGGCATTCTCGCACACTGGTCCCGCTCGCTGACCTATTCAGGAACATACGGCTTCTGGGGTCTTGTGATACTCGTGTGCTGGCAGCAAATCGGCTACATGATGATCATCTACATCGCCGGCATGCAGTCGCTGCCGACCGACGTGCTCGAAGCAGCGCAGGTCGATGGCGCAAGCGGCCGCCAGATCATGTTCCGCATCATCATTCCGCTCATGATGCCAAGCATCACCGTGTGCTCGTTCCTGACCGTGACCAACGGCTTCAAGCTCTACGATCAGAACCTCGCACTCACCAACGGCGCTCCTCAGAACATGTCTGAAGGTTTGGCGCTCAACATTACTCGTACATTCTACGGGCGCATCGGCTGGGAAGGCGTCGGTCAGGCAAAGGCCGTTCTGTTCTTCATTCTGGTGGCGGTTGTGGCCCTCATTCAGAACAAGCTCACCACTTCCAGGGAGGTTGATGCGTGATGCAAGACAAACCAAAGCACGGCGTTTGGTGGACGATCTTCTTCTCGATGATCTCCATTGCCTGGGTGTTCCCGATCTTCCTTGTGCTGATCAACTCCTTCAAAGGCAAAGCATACATTTCCAGCAATGCGTTCGCGTTCCCGGTGGGCGACACCTTCGTCGGCCTCGAGAACTACAGGCGCGGCATTGAAACCACGAACTTCTTCGCCAGCTTCGGCTGGACGGCGCTGATCACCGTCGGCTCCGTCTGCCTGATCCTGCTGTGCACCTCGATGTGCGCATGGTGGATCGTGCGCGTCAACAACTGGGCCGCGAAGCTGCTGTACACCCTGTTCCTGTTCAACATGATCGTGCCTTTCCAGATGGTCATGTTCACGCTCTCCAAGCTCGCCGACATGCTCAAGCTCAACACCCCATGGGGTCTGTGCTTCATCTACCTGGGCTTCGGCGCTGGCCTCGCGGTGTTCATTTTCACCGGCGTGGTCAAGGGCATCCCGCAGTCACTTGAGGAATCCGCAATGATCGACGGTGCTTCCGTGCCTCGCATCTTCTTCCAGGTGGTTGTGCCGATCATGAAGCCATCGATCATCTCAGTGGCGATCCTCGAAGCCATGTGGGTCTGGAACGACTACCTGCTTCCATACCTGACGCTCGACCTTGGCAAGTACAAGACGATTTCGGTCGCCATCCAGTACCTCAAGGGCGGCTACGGCTCGGTCGATATGGGCGCTATGATGGCCTGCCTCGTGCTCGCCATCATCCCGATCATCGTCTTCTACCTGCTCTGCCAGAAGTACATCGTCAAGGGTGTTATGGCAGGTGCAGTGAAGGGCTGATCTTAAGTAATTCTTCTCTTCATTTCTCTCATTTCAGCGAAGGGCGGTCTGCGAAGGCCGCCCTTTGTTATACGTGATCATTCTGCACGAAATTGCACGCAGCACTAGCTGATAATCGTGCGCAGCCGGTAGATTCGAACTATCTGACGAAAGAGTTGCCGTATGAAATTCCTGTCTCCTGATTCCAAATTCATGGAAGGTTGGACCAACCTGACCGATGCGATTTGGGTGAATATTCTGATGATCGTCACTTCGCTGCCCATCGTGACCGTTGGCGCCGCGCTGAGCGCCGGGCAGACCGCGCTGCGCAAGTCGCAGAGCGGGCAGGGCACGGTGACGCGCAATTATTTCGCGGCATTCCGCGAGAATTTCGCGAAGTCTACGCTGCTGTGGCTTATTTTCGGCGTCACGGCGCCGGACTCATCTACTCGTGGATCGTGCTGCAGATCACGCCACTGCTCGTGCCGAAGATCGCGTTCAGCATCGTGTGGCTCATCGGATTCGAATGGTCGTTCTACTTGCAGGCGCGCTTTGAGAACACGCTCGGCGGCACGCTGCGCAACGCATATATTTTCGGCGTTGTGTATTTCCCGGCTACGCTCGCTATGGTGGCGATCGACGCGCTGTTCATCGCACTGCTTGTGGGTGCATGGTTTGTGATGCCGCAGGGGCTCTTCCTGCTCGTCGTGCTCGGTTACGGCTGCATGCTCGCGCTGCACGTGCCGATTCTCGAGTATGCGCTGCGCAAATACACGCGCGCTGATTCAGCAACCGAGCCGGCGAACGAAGCGCAGCCGACTCCGCCCGCGCAATCTGCCTCGTCGGGGGAGTATTTCACGCGCGACCAGCTACCGCGCAAGTAGGTTCTCTTTTGCGGCTTATTCATACTGCAAAAGAGACATATATCTTGGTGGGTCGTTTTGGCAGATAGAACAACGTTTTGTATATCTTTATGAAAACTTCGAGGCATACGATCTTTATATACTTCATATGTAAATATTGACATATAAGATATGTAAAGTTTTACATAGGTGTATATTAAATTACATGAATGATTTTGATGGCACCGTATACGTCCAACGACCGCTTGCGAAATATGTACAAAATTGCCCGCGTAAGGTAGCTATTTTAGAGGGCGCACGCGCTGTAGGTAAAACGCTGCTGGCAAAGAGGCAGCTTTCTTCATTCCACTATGTATCTCTTGCCGAGGATTCTACATATCGATATGCTTCGGCTCATCTTGAAGAATGGCTTTCTTCCCTATCATTACCTTGTGTAATCGATGAGGCTCAGCGCATTCCAGATTTGCCGTTAGCGGTGAAGGGGATCGTGGATGATTCCTCTGGGCGGACGCCATTATTTGTGCTTACGGGCTCTGCGTCGATTACACGAGAAGGACTTGACGGGCAAGACCCATTGACGCGTCGCTCTTTGAGATACACGCTTTCTCCAATGACGCAGCGTGAGCTTCTACGAAATACTCAGAAAAGTATTGTCGATCTGCTATGGGAGGGGACGCCCGATGTGGACTATGTTTCGCAGTTGAGCCGTGCAGACCTATCTCGTATGATGCAAATAGGCGGGTTTCCCTCATATGCTTTGAACGGTGCCGCGATGACAGATAATCAGATCCGTCAATCTGTTCAAGCTGATTTAGATAGTGTGCTTGGCGATACGATTCTTCCTGATGAAAGGTTTGATCGTGCTATCGGTGAAGCTGTTTTAAAAGAACTGCTTACCGTTCCAGGCGGAATTCTTAATGTCAAACGTATTAGCGACACCATTAGGTCGACTGCGGTGACAGTTGAAAGGTACATCAGTATTCTTATGAGGCGTTTTCTTTTGATCGCCTTGCCTAACCTGCGGACTGCGCCGAGTAGGCAGACTTTTACTCGCGCAAAAATACACCCTATTGACACCTCGATAAGTGCAGAAATGCTTAAACGGAGTGGAAAGGATTTCCGCGACGATCCCGTGATTTTTGGAGAACTTTTCGAATCCTTTGTGGTTAATCAGATTGTCCCCGAAATCCAGTGGTCTGAGCGTAGGCCAGATGCTTTCTATTGGAGGGAGCCGGGCAGGACCCCGAAGGAAGTTGATTTGGTTCTTGTCCACGATGATGAAGTTGTAGCGATAGAGGTGAAGTCCAATCAGAAGGTGAAGAGGGAAGATTTTGCTGGTATTGCAGCTTTGGCCGAACATAAGAATATGAAACGTGGATATGTGATTTACACGGGAGACAAGATCCTGAAGTTTGGTGAAAGGATGTTTGCTCTTCCTGTGTCAGCTCTGTGGGATGAAAAAGGTTTCATTGAAGATGAGACCGAGGGGAATTCGGGGAATGCGTTGCAATTCTCCAATGCTTATCAGCAGAGTCTTGTGCTGGAATCTCAAAGTAATGCCAAAGAGGTTCAGGAAGAGGAAGAGATGCAAATGCCGGCAGCAAATATATTTTTAAGCTATCGTCACGCTGATAATGACCACCTTAATGGCGGGATAGTCCAATTACTCAAAGATATACAATCTGAATTTGAATATAAGAACGCGAAGACCGTGCGGCTCTTTATCGATAGCGAAAGCCTTAACTGGGGTGATGATTGGCAAAATGCCTTAGATCAGGCGGTCGGTATGTCAAATATTATTATTCCCGCAGTGACTCCACGATATCTTCAGAGTGCAGCATGCAGAAAAGAACTGCTTGATTTTTACAATCACATCGGCAATGATCCGAATAAAAAATATTGCCGCTGATCATACAAAACATTGATGGTGTGAGTGGCTTGTCTCAAGATGATCCTGTGTGGAAGATTGTGCATGCGTCACAACACTTGGTTGTGAGAGACCTTCGACTTCTGTCGCCAACTGAACGCGAGAAAGAAGTGATACGAATAACAGACAGACTGACTCGTGTAATTAAAACGATGGATGAGACAACAGCCTCTGCGCAACAAGATACACAAAAAATGATGATAAATCTGATGGCGGTGAGGAGGGAATTCTTGATCAGATCTTGAAAATGAAACAGTCAGGGACGGACTTAAACATTGCGCTAGAGAAGTATGGTCAAGGGCTGAATACTGTGGCAGAAATTGTTAATCGCCATCCAATCCCGGAAAGCAGAACGATGGAGGAACACTCGCGATGGGCGCAGGAACTCTCTGAGGAGCTTAAGCCAGCTTTGAAAACCGTTGATGATGCATCGGCTCAAATCTCGAATAATTGGGAAGTAATCTATGCCGCTCTTCAAGTATGGGTAACAGGCATAAAGGAGATTTCTTCGTCAGCAGAGCGTAATGATCAGATCGATTTGATTGCTCAAATGCTGCAAGGTTGGCATAATTCATTCCAAATGTCAGAGAGCATTAGGGTACTTCCAGCGCAGTTTACTCTAATTAGTGCTTTTTATCCGTCTCTGCGTCCACTTGCTCGCACGCTTAAGAGTTCAATCGAGATGATCGGGAACATGGACAAGATGACTGTTTCCCTGCAGCATCGTGTCGAATCTTTGCGCTAGCGATCGCATATGTTCAGAGAATGGTGTGGGCTTGTTCGAAGCTTACAAGATACAAGCTTCGAACAAGCCCACACCGCTACTAATTTAGCTAAATTCTATCTGTTGATGCGGTTCATGATTGCGGCGAGCGACTGCACGCGCGGCGACTTGAACACGTCTTCGGTCATCACGACCTTGCGATGCTCGTCGGCGAGCGGAATACGCCAGTTCGGGTATTCGGTCGACGTGCCCGGCTGGTTCTGCGCGCGTTCTTCGCCAACGCCGTCGACGAGAGCGGCCTGCAGCAGCAGCGACGGCGCATCGGTGAGCATCGCATGCATCGCCTCGACGATCGTCTGCAGATTGTTCGGCACGTCATCGGCGGCCTCCTGCGAAAGCCAGCCGCCGCTCACCAGCAGGTCGAGCATGGCCTTGCGTTCGTTCAGGCAGGACTCGCGGAACTCCTCTACCGGCTCGCTGAGCAGTCCGAGCTTCTCGCGCAGCTTGACCTGCTCGAGCATCAAATAGCCGGCGGTCGGCGGCAGATCGTGCGTCGTGACCGACGACAGCGAGAACTTGCGGTACGTTTGCGGCATCGCATACGGGTCGCCGGCGTTCGGCGAGTTGTCGACGCGTGCGAACCATTCGACGGTGGTGCCGAGCAGACCGTGGTCGGCGAGCACCTTGCTCACATATTCGGGCACAGTGCCGAGGTCTTCGCCGATCACCATGCCATGCGCGCGCGTGGCCTCGATGCTGAGCACGGCGATCATCGCCTCGTAGTTGTAGGCAACGTACGCGCCGCCCTTCGCACCTTCGCCAGCCGGAATCCACCACAAGCGGAAGAGTCCGAGAATGTGGTCGATGCGGATTGCACCGGCGTGGGCGAACATGTGCCCCACCATCTCGCGGTACATCTGGTAGCCGGTGGCTTCGAGATAATTCGGGTTGAGCGGCGGCTGACCCCAATCCTGCCCCTGCTGGTTGTAGAAGTCAGGCGGGCAGCCAACGGTGACGGAGCCGACGGCGAAGCGCTCTGGGTTGCCCCACACGTCGGCGCCGAACGAGTGCACGCCAACGGCCATGTCTTGCATCAAGCCGAGCGACATGCCTGCATCGAGAGCCGTGCGCTGTGCCGCTTCGATCTGATCTTCGGCAATCCACTGCAGCCAGCATGCGAACTCATACAAGTCGGCGTGCTCCTCGCGCAGAGCGGTGATGCGCGCGCTGTTGCGAGCCTCGGTGTAGAACCAGGAGTCCTCGACCCACGGCTCGCCGAGCTCTTCGAACGCCACGCTCCACAGCGCCCACGTGTCGAGATCGCTGCCCGACTCCTTCTTGAACGCTTCGAACGCGGCCTGACGTTCGGCGGAACGCGGCTGGTCGAAGATGATGCGCAGCGCCTTGCGCTTCGCCTGCCAAGCGGCGTTGATGTCCATCGGCGCGGAGTCATAATTATCTGCAGCGACTTCTTCGTGCAGCTCCTTGACGGTGATCATGTCTTTCTGCGAGAGCTCGTTGAACTCAGGGATGCTCTGCGGGCGAATATAGGTGGCGTTGAGGAAGCGGCGCGACATCGGCGAATACGGCGACGGCTCGAGCGGGCTCACCGGAGCGGTGGCGTGCACCGGATTGATCAGCATGAAGTCCGCGCCGCTCTCGGCAGCACCGCGCAGCAGTTCGCGCAGATCCTCGTAATCACCGACGCCCCACGACTGCGGCGAACGAACCGAATACATCTGCGCCATCCAGCCCCAGCGCTTCTGCTCTGGCTGCGGCACCGGAATCGAAGCCGGAGCGCAGATGAGCGTTGCAGTGGCTTCGCGCTCGCCGTCGACCACATGCAGCGTGTGGTAGCCGATGGCGAGCTCGTCGTCGATGTCGAGTTCATACACGTCAACGTCGCCATCGTGCTCGCTGAACACCAGCTTGACCGCGGCGTTCGCGTCGCTGCCGTCTTCGAGCTTGAGCGTGACGCGCGGCTCGCCGTGCTTGGTGCGCAGCTGCGCGCGCGCCGGCGTGCCGAGGAACTTGACGACGGTGGGCGCCACGAGCAGCTCGTGGTCTGCGCTGCGGCGCTGCTCGAGCGCGTCGGCAATGAGTTCTGGGGTGGACGCGTCGACGCCGAGCGCGCGCAGCACCGAAACGAGCACTTCGTCGCGAATCTCGACGTAGGTGCCCAGCTGGTCGATGTAGCAGGTGGCGACGCCCCATGCTTTGGCGAGTTGAATCAGCGGGCGGGCGAGGCGCTCGGCGCTCTCTTCGCGGCGCGCGGTTGAAGTTGCATCTGGCATATTGCTTTCTTTCTTCTTAGGTATCCGTTCAAGGCGATTCCGGTTCGTGCAGTGCGTCTTTGGATGCACGACAAGAATGATTACACTATAGCGCAAAATGAAATCGTTTGCAAGATGTGAATGTTTAATGAAACTTACTATTTGCAATATGTAAAGAAGACTGTGTTGTGCTGACAGCAAGATAGTTCCGTTTATTTTTCGCCCACGTTTGCAAATGATGTATATAGGTGGATTATGAGACTCTGATCGGTTGATCGAAACGGATTGTTTGTGCAGCTCGGTCGATTGACATCGATTGCAAAAGAGTGCGCAATCCTGTGTGATAAGAGGTGAATGACCACGTTTTCATAGCGCGAACATTTGTGTGCGCTTTTTGTGAGTATGAACATGTGTGGGGGTGCCGTCGGCGACCAATATATTTTGGTCGCCGACGGCGCCCCCACACAGAGATACGCTCAGCAAATGCCGCTAGTTTTTGGCGGAATTTGGCGCTTTGCCGACTCTTTCGACCAATATATATAGGGTATCTAAATTAATTGGTGGGTTTTTGCTCTTTATCCACGCTTGACTATTTTCGATTCTCTCAATTTAAAGGTGGTTTTCGCTTGGTTTGACGGACTCACCCCTTGGCCGCAATGAGGTATAGTT
>NZ_WNLP01000014.1 GCF_009727065.1 Bifidobacterium canis | reverse complement strand
GCCAACACCACCCGAACCACACCCACGAACCAAACCACGAAAACGACAACAAGAAGCACCCCACCACCGGGAACGCGGCACACACCGCGGAATCGACAACGAGGGACACCCTCCATCGCCAAAACCGCGACGGTCACCGCGAAACAGACAACGAGGCCCCTGTCGGCACGACCGCGGGCAAAACCGCGGAAACGACAACGAAGACCGGCGCCCACCGCCAATTCCGCGGCAGGAAACACAAAACCGACAACGAAGAATCCTCTCCATCGCCAACACCGCGGAACACACCACGAAACAGGCGACAAGGAAGCAAAACGCAACACCCCAGCAGCACCGCCCATCGACGATCCACCCACCCAGACAAAGCCATCCCACCGGCCAGAACACAAAACCAACCTCACCCCAAGCAGACCGTCTCGGAGAACCGCCATGCAATGCCACTCCCCGAAACCGGCAACATAGCCCTTAAACGGTTCCACACCCCACCAGCAAAATGGGGCGCAAAACATCATGTAGCACACTGCTCACGCAGCCCGACACACGAGCAGACTTGCCATTGTCGGGCAGGTGCAGTAAGTTGTTACTCGCTTCGGGCGGTTGGCGCAGAGGTAGCGCACTTCCCTGACACGGAAGGGGTCACAAGTTCGAATCTTGTATCGCCCACGAAGCTGAGCAATCAGCCTTTGCGGACATAGCTTAGTTGGTAAAGCGCGACCTTGCCAAGGTCGAGACCGCGGGTCCGAGTCCCGTTGTCCGCTCCATTCAAAAGCTCCTTCGGGAGCTTTTTTCATATGTGCAATCAAAAAACTGCGAATTCCATGCCAACGTCAATCGCACAAAATGTGTTCAAGAATCTAAGATTATTCATTTAGTTGGTCAGAAATATCAATCAAATCATTGTTTGTGGGGCACAATCATCAGAATTGAAATAACCCGACTCCTGTTTGTAAGTTTTACCTAATGAAGCTAACGTCAAAAAGCATTCAAGAAGTCTTCAGACTGTGCACGAAGAGGAATGGTGAACCTTCGATCATCGATCATCAATACACGTTTGCGGAGCTTATCAATCTCAATATCCCCAGACTCAATCAGCGACGTAACATAGCGGCGATCTTTTTCTTCAAGCCGAGTAAGTTTTGCCGCGCACAAATCATATGGGTCTAGGCAGTAGACGCGAGTCTTTGTTTTCAGTTGCGGCACACGAATCTCAATCAACCGTTGTTGCCATCCTGTCGGAAGAATTGCAGTATTTGCTTCTACCCCCTGCGCATACACGCTAAACGAATCATGGAAGCGAGTTTCTTCCCCAATGTTGGCTTCAACCCAATCCGCAAACTCCTGCGCGGGAACATCAAAAGCATACTCATCCACAGGCACTGGCATAAAAGCCACATCCATCTCCACAGATGACGTTGTGTCTGCAGGCAGATATTCTTCACTCCAAGAACCAAGAATGGACTGCGACCCAATCACCAGAATACGCGTTGGCTCAGCATCCACATCGATGCCACGCCAAGCACGCTGTGTCTCTACTATCTCAGCGGACGCTCGCAACAGATGATAGAACTGTTCTCTGTTCACTGCGCGACTCCTTGATAATGCGTAGATTGTCTTCCGGCTTCAAAATACCCGCGAACGGAGTGTTCTGCCGCATATTAATCCCATACGAAGTCGTGTCCAACGCCACAGCACGAAGATGCGACGGATCCGGATCCATCAAAGCACGTTCCCAATCATCAACCAAACCGTTGTAATACGAACCGCTCAGATTCGCTCGCAAACTCGGCAAATGATCTAATCCGTTGCGACGTATCTCATCAATCGGATACTTGGAAAACAGGCAATCCATGCGCAACCACTGCCGGTACTCCTCGATACTGCGAAAATCTTGAATGCTCGCCATGGCGCCCTTCTTTCGTTCCTCACATCATTGTAACAACAGATCAGCAGATCATCGCATGGGAATATGGCAGAATTCCGGCACTTTGTACCACTTCACCGGGTAGCCGGCACCGTGCGCGCAGAACACCGAGTCGGGGGTGTTGTCGAGATCCGCCTCGGGATCATAATTCGCATATTCCGCAGAACTCAGCACTTCGTCGGTGTTGTGGCAGTCACGGTAGCCGTCGAATACCAAGCTGATTCGCCCCTCGCCGTGAGAGTAGGCGTTCACGTCCATTGCGTAGTCGCGCATCTCGCTCACCGGTGCGACGCCCTCGATCACTGCATATGTGCCGTCCGTCGTCTGAGATTCGCACACTCCGCTCATGCGCTGCACGTCGCTCATGGCGCGGCCGATCATCTCTTGCGGCAGTTCCAAACGGAACCGATACCACGGCTCGAGCAGTCTGCAATTGCCAACCCCGCGAATGCGCGCGCCCTCGGCACTCCCCTCGCCCGCGCTGTCGTGCGAATCGTCGCGCGAACTCGAGCTCGCGCGCACGCTGCTCTCGCTCGCGGAATCCGCGCTTTGCGCAAACCGTTCCGCCACATCAAGTGGCGTCGCAGACGTAGGCACGCCAGCGCGCGACTCCATGAGTCCCATGCGAATCGCGCGATATGTCGCCTGCCTGAAATCGCCGCCTTCAGTGTGCTTGAGATGCCCGCGTCCGGCGATCAGAGTAATCCTCACGTCGGTGAGCGGCGCGCCGATCAACACGCCGAGGTGTTCGCGTTCCTTACAATGCTGCAGAATCAACCGCTGCCAATTGCGATCCAGCTCGTCGACACTCACCGTGGACGCGAACTCCATGCCCGCCCCGCGCGGCAGTGGCTCGAGCAGCACGTGCACTTCCGCATAATGACGCAGCGGCTCGAAGTGCCCGACGCCCTCCACCGGCGCGGTAATCGTCTCTTTGTAGAGAATCGAGCCCTGCCCAAACGAAACGTTCAGATTGAACCGCGAGCGCATAAGCGACTCGATTATTTCGAGCTGCACCGCGCCCATCAACTGCACGTGCACTTCCTGCAGACGCTCCTGCCAGACCACGTGCAACAGCGGATCCTCGTCTTCCAATTCGCGCAATGCCAGCAAACACTTGTGAATATCGCACTCGCCGGGCAGCAGCGTGTAGGTGAGCACCGGCTGCAGAATCGGCGCGGCGGAGTCTTGCGCGCAGCCAAGTCCTTCACCGGGGAACGTGAGCTGCGGACCGGTCACCGCGCAGACACTGCCTGCCGGAACCGCCTCCACCGTGCTGCTTTTCGCGCCCGAATACACGCGTACTTGATCGACTTTCTCAGCCTCGTCGCCTTCGCCGAGCAGCATTTTCGCACGCAGCTCACCACCACAAACTTTGAGCCATGTCAAGCGGTTGCCTTGCGTGTCGTGCGAGATTTTGAATACGCGCGCGCCGAACTTTTTGGATATTCAGGTTCCACAGTGAACTTCTCGAATCCGGTGATGAACTCGCGTATTCCCTCCATTTTGAGCGCAGATCCGAAATACACGGGAAACACGAGTCGCTGGGAGATCAGCTGGCGAGTGGTTGTCAAGTCCACCACGCCGTTCTCTAAAAATTGGTTCATCGCGTCTTCACTCTGCAACGCGATCGTTTCAATGGTTTGCTCGTCTGTGAACGAGTCGTTAGTTTCTGTGAAATCCACGCAACTGTCGGCGAAGCGCTCCTGTAGCTGCGCAAGCATGCGCGCACGGCTCGCGTCCGGCATATCCATTTTGTTGACGAAGATGAACGTGGGCACTTGGTACTGTTTGAGCAGTCGCCACAACGTTTGCGTGTGACCTTGGATGCCGTCCGCCGCACTGACCACCAAAATCGCATAGTCGAGCACTTGCAGAGTTCGCTCGGTCTCCGCGGAAAATCGACGTGACCTGGTGTGTCAAGCAGCGTGATCTGCGTGTCGCTTGTGTTGATTACCGCAGGCTCGGTGAAAATTGTGATTCCACGCGCGCGTTCTAGCTCGTCGGTGTCGAGGAATGAGTCGCCGTGATCGACGCGGCCGAGTTTGCGCGTCTGACCCGTCGCGTAGAGCAGCGCCTCCGACAGCGTTGTTTTGCCCGCGTCGACGTGCGCCACGATTCCGGTTACGATCCGCTTCATCCGCGCTCCTGCTTTGTTGCGTTTTGTGTGTTTTTGCTTGTATCTGTACTTATGCTAGCGCCCGGCGAATATGTGCGCGCGAGCACTCCCCATTCCGGAGAATTATTCCCCCAGTCAGGAGTGGGTTAGCCACACAAATATCCATTCCGGAGAATTATTCTCCCATGTAGGCCCGGCTCAGCATTACGAACATACCGCGTGGAGAATTATTCTCTCAATCGGAGCACGCCAACTTAGAGAATAATTCTCCGGAATGGATGTTCGTAATGATGAACTGACTCTGAAACCGCTATGAGAGCATGATGCCACGCCAGCGTATCGGCAAATCCGCGGCACGTTATGTCTAATTGGAAAACCGCGCGCTAGTTGGAAAATACGTCAGTTTTTCGCCATAAATGTGACGTATTTTCCAAATAGCGCGCGTAGTTTCCAAGTAGAGTGACGGATTCTCCAAATAGAGCGCGCAATTTACAAATAGACATAACGTACCATCGTCCAGAGCAGGCAGGCAAACCGAGAAACAGCATCAAGAGACCCAAATGCGCACGCTTGGGAGAATTATTCTCCGCTCAGAATGTTCGTAATGCGCAGCAGGAGCTCACTTAGAGAATGATTCTCCGGAATGGATGTTTGTAAGGGCTCGGACGCTGGCAACGCAGGAGCTAGGAGGATGAGTTGGAGGCAACACAGCCACAGCTGGGCTAGGCGGCTGGGTCGGGAGCAACAAGGCTTATGGCAGAGGTAGGGCAGAGTCGGAGGCAACAAGGCCTACGAAGGCGGGGCTAGGCGGCCCTAAATGGGAGAATTATTCCCTCATAAGGATATTCGTGTGAGTGACACACCACTGACTTAGAGAATAATTCTCCGCAGGGGATGTTCGTAATGATAAACAGGAGCTCACTTAGAGAATAATTCTCCGGAATGGATGTTTGTAAGGCTAGGCGGATGGGTCGGGAGCACGATGCTTCAAGCGGCGGGAGAGGTTTTCGCGGGAGCGGCGCACCGGCGGAAGCAGGCGGTAGGCCATGAAAGCAACAACGCCGGCAAGAGCCGCAGCCATGATGGAGCGGCGCAGAATACGCGCCATATCCTTGCCCGCATTCTCCGGCGCAGGCGCGGGCACCGGCATCGAGACTCGCGTACCTGAAACGAGCAGTCGCTGCGTGTTGATGCCGTATGGCGTGCAGGTCATCAGCGTGAGGCGGTCTTCGCCAGGCACGATGCGCAACTGCGACGTGTCGGTCGGCTCGATCACCGTGATGCGGTCGACGCGATATGCCAGCGTGCGCCCGAACACTTTCTCATACATGAAGTCACCTACGCGCATCTCGTCGAGTCGCGTGAACATCAGCGCGTCGACGAGTCCGCGATGCCCGGTCAGCACTGTGTGCGTGGAGTTGCCCGCCTCGCCTCCCGCGCCGGTCGGCAGTGACGTGCCATACAAATGCCCCGACCCGCTGTCGAGCGTCGACTTCGACGTGCCGTGGCGAATCGGCAGATTCACCGAGATCTTCGGGATCACGACCGAACCGATCAGTCCGTCGCCCGCGTTGAGCAGACTCATATATTCGCTGTCGCGGTCAGACCTCACATCTTCGCTCTGCTTGCTCTGCTCACCCGCAGACCCAGACCCCGCAGAAGACCCCGCAGAAGACCCCGTGGAAGCGAACGGATCATACGTCTCCCCCAGCGTCGGCTGCCCGCTCGCCGCGAGCTTCGCATTGTATCGTTCCGCCGCCTTGAGCGCTTCCTCGGCTTTCGGGTACGGCCAGTCAGCGACCACGCTTTCCATATTCTGCACTTCGTTTGCCGAGTCGAGGTCAGACTTCCACTGCAGCAGCCACGGCACACCGAGCGCCGACGCCGAGCACAGCGCGAACACGAGCGCAAACACCGTCAAGATACGCGACTCACACAGCGCTTTGCGTTTACGCGCTTCGTATTGCAGCGTCTGCTCGTCTTGCCCCATCACCCACTGCCAGGTTTTCGCCGCGCGCGGTGGCGCCGGCACACGCGTCTTCGCGGCGCGACGTTTCTTACCGAGCATGGCGTTCCTTTCTATCTCACGCAGATGGTGGCACAAAACAGTGCGAATAGAAGAATTATTAATTACTAGAAAATTAAAGAAAATTACTGATTATATAGACCCAACTGACTCATATACATTGGTCGAAAGGTACAAAGAACAATTGCAAAAGTGTGAGGCGGTATGAGAAAGTGGGGCTTCGCGAAGGCGAAGCCCCACTGACCTTACCTAGTGGAGAAAACAGCAAGCGGAGCAGTCAAGGGAGTCCCCGCCTGCCGCGAGATGTTCTCTAAGGAAGCTCAGATGCTGGAGCGCACACGGCGTGCACGCACGATCAGCAGTGCGGCACCAGCCGCAGCGATGATCGCGAAGATCGCGAGCAGACGCATACCGGTCGCACCGGTGAGCGGCAGCTCGGTGAAGTTCTTCGCGTTCTTGACGTTGATCACGCCGAACGACGCGCTGTTGCCCGACGCCGCAACTTCAACGTGACCGTTGATGTCGTTGTGCAGAACCAGCTTCTCACCCTTGGTGGCAACCGTCTGATCGCCCCAGTGGATGCCACTCATGCCTTCGAAGTGGTCGGCGCTACCGCTGTAGAGCGGAGTCGTGGCGGCGGTGGAGCGGTCGGAGTCGTAGTCCACCTGAATGCTGACTGTGAAGTCGATGCCCTGAGTCGAAGCGCTCATGTAGCCGTTGCCAGCCTTGGTCTCCTTGACCTCGTACTGACCGGCCTTGAGGCCCTTGACCTCGAGGTTGCCCTGTGCGTCGGTGGTGAAGGTCTTGGCTTCGTTCTCGTCAGACGTGTATTCCCAGTTACCCTCGGCGTCCTGGCCCTTGAGCCACTTGCCGGAGTTCGGGTTCGTAGGCGCGTTCGGCTGGTTCGCCAAATACTCTGCCTTGATCTTGAACTCGACGCCCGGAATGGCGGTCGTGCCGTCCATGGCGGTCTTGTGCACGTTGAGCTTGAAGGTGTAGACCTCGACTTCGCCGCCGGTGACAGGCGTCATCTGGCTTTCGTCAGACGGATTGTTCGAGAACTCGAGCTCCACCTTGTTCGGGTTGCCCTGTGGCGCGCCCGGCGTGGAGACGAGGGCGTTCTTGTTGAGCGTCGTGTTGATGATCACGACCACTTTCTCGCCTGCTAGAATCTCTTCGCTGGACGATGCGAGCGATGAACCCGCTGCCTTGTTCACATATTTCTTAAGGTCGATGCGCACAATAGTTCCGCCGTCGTAGCGCGAACCGGAAGTGGCGGTGGTCGCGGCAGCAGTGGTGACGTCGTAATCGGTGCCGTTGTTCAGCGTGCGGTCGAGCGTCCACGTGGTCGAGCCATCGGCGTTCTTGGTGCTCTTGTAGAGCTGCACGTATTCGACGCCCTTGTAGGTCAGGCCGGCGCTCATCGTGTCGGTGATCGCGTACTGGCGCGTCTTCTTCGCATCCTGCAGCGTCGGGTCGATCTGGTGGTTGGTGAAGTCCGGTGTCTTCGACATCAGCTGGTAGTCCACTTCATCGCCGAACCCATAGGCTGGGTTGTCTTGCGAGAAGTATGCGCCGTCGTCGTCGCTCGTCGCCTGCTTCGTCTTGTTCTTGGTCACGACCTGCTTGAAGATCGGCAGAGTCGATGCCTTGAGCTCAATCTCGCCGAGCGGCGCGTCCGCACCGTTGCTCGTGTATTTGGTGACGTTGCCGATGGTGGATGAAACGATGATCGCATCGGAGGCTGTGTCGCCGCTGTTGGTGCCCGACAGGTTCGCAGTGGTGTCTGCGAGCAGGTAGTAGCCCGCGCTCACCTGGTTGTCGGTGTTCGTTTTCAGACCGGTCTTGGTCGGTGCCACGTTGCTCGCTTGCAGGCGTGCTTTGAGTGCCTTGGCGAACTGTGCCATCTGCGAGCTCTTGCTTGCAAATGTGGCTGCCGCGTAGCCGATTGGATTATTACGCCCGTTCTCGGCATACACCGAGTTCGTGTAGTTCGTGCCCTCGCCCATGTCGTTCAGTGCTTGGGTTGCGGATGAGAACACTGCTGGCTCGGTGGTGACGTCGAACGACGTGAGCTTGTTGCCATCCGCCTTCGCGTTCGAATATGACGCGAGCTTGTAGGCGTTGAACGTGTGCTCGACGCCGGAGTCGCTGGTCACACGGATGATTCCCTGCGTGTTCGCGTCGATGTTGAGGTCGGTTTCGGCTGCGTTCGCGCTGACGCCGACGAGTGCGCCGGTGAGCGCGAGGGCAATGCTGCCGCCCGCTGCGATGATTCTACGTTTGAGACTCATCTGGTTCTCTCCTTCTTGTATTTCTCTTTTTGTACGTCTGTAGTAGATTTTTGCTGGTTTTTGTGCATTCTTTATACCGGTCTCAACAAGTAGGTAGATACCAGGCCAGTCCACACTACTGTCGCTGACAGCTGTCACGTTATTGACGCCGTCCTTAGTAACTATTGCGAGATCGGTAACATCATCAATCGCAACATGATTTGCATCGTCAGGATTACTGCTACGATATGTGCTATCCGTTGCCCTATTTAGTACATCGGCGTCAGTACCTGTGTTCCAAGTAGTCCACACAGAGTCACTATTTATCTTCGATCCATGAATATGAAGTAGATGCCACTCTGACGTATCTGACGTAGCTAATGATTGCACAGGAACTGAGTATTGTGCATCGATAGCAGCGTTGTAACCGGAATCGATCTCATCTTTTGCGTCGTCGTATGTGCGCAGATTATTATTCTTCATAAACTGCACACGAAAAGCACTCAATTGCGTGACATTTTTATCTAAGGTTCTCTGCGCCCAATTCATCAATGATATCTTCTGGGTATCAGAAACCTCATTATTTAAAGCATCATCATCGTTTTCTTGAAAAATGACACTTTGGTATCAGCAACAGTAACCTCACTGGAACCAATAACCGCGTTCGCAGGTGCCGCGACAAACAAAGTCACCAATGCTGTGAACATGGCAACAAGCACAAAGCACGCCTTTTTAACCGCACTCTTATCACCTGCGGGCTGCTCTTCTCCCTCTATGTCGAGCCAGCGCTCTGTGCTACGCTCTCTCATCCCACAGGCCTTCCAAAATCTTCTCTATTTATGCAAATCAGATAACACCGTCGCTCTTCTCCACGGAGTATCTCACTCTTTAAAAACACTTCAATATAAGGTCCGAAAAAGGTTTGGAGCATTCACAGATGCACGATCAGTCAATCTGAAATCATGATTGGTCGTAAACGCTTGGCCATAGTGACGTGCCAAGTTAGCCAGTGCGCAAAATAACTAGGCATTAGCGGTCTGTGAGTATTATTCTTGTTCTCAAATGGCAAATCCTAACCATGCAATGTAAAAATACAAGTGCAATTAGTTTAGGAATAGCGCAGCAGAGAAAGTAACGGACATGCGAATACGACTGGCGATAGTTGAAGACGACGCACTGTTTTGCAATCAGGCAGTTGAGTTCGTGCGTCGCTTCGAACAGGAGTCGGGCGACGAATTCGACGTAGACACGTTCCCGTCATCGATCACGTTCCTCAAAGATTTCAATGCGGGCTACGACATCATTCTGCTCGATATTCTTATGCCGGGCATGAGCGGGTTCCAAGCAGCCGAGCAGATTCGCAAATTCGATCAGAACAGCGTGATCATGTTCATCACATCCACCCCGCAGTATGCGATCAAGGGGTATTCGGTCAACGCGCTCTCCTATATATTGAAGCCACTCTCGTGGCCCACGTTCGAAGCGGAGTTCACGCGAGCGGTCGAAGCGGTGAAGCGCAATGTGCGGCCGATGATCACGTTGCAGTCCGGCGCCACCTACTACCAAGTGCCACTCGATGAGATCAGCTACATAGAGTCACGTCAGCACAGAATCACCGTGCACACCGACGACAACGACATCAATGTGACGTCAACACTGCTCGCATTCGAGGAGAAGCTGGAACCGCGCGGATTCTTCCGCATCAATTCGTATTATCTCGTCAACATGTCGCGCGTGAAAGCAGTGGAAGGGCAGAACTGCATTCTCGACACCAACGCCGAGCTGAAGATCAGCCGCGCACGCAAGAAAGGATTCACCGAAGCGCTCACGCAGCAGCTCGGCGGCACACTCACCGACCCGGAGGTGCTGAAAGAACCGATCAGCTTGCCGTAAGTCAAGTATTACTAAGTGTGACTGCTGTTTGAGAGTGAACCTTATACCTTTATATAGTGCATATATAGTGCAGTATTGCAGAGCGCGGTATTGCACAGTATAGCGGAAAAGTGAGGCGCTGATATGCTGCTCGATCTGATATCGAAGAACGTCGTGCCCATTTTCGCGTGGATGTCGCTGCTCACGTATTTCTGCTGCATAGCGCACCCGTCGGCGTTCTGGAAGCAAGTGGTGTCGAGCACCGTGTCTCTGCCGGTGTTCATGCTGGTGTGCGCGCCGTTCCGCACGATGCCTTACAGCGAGCACTTCCCCGTGCAAACCATCATCGTGTTCGTGATCGGGTTCCTGTTCCTGCAATTCGGCACGGGGTGGAGCCTGAAAGCCAACCTCTACCTCGCCACACACGTGTTCATGTGGACGCAGGTGACGCTCGCGCTCTCGTACGCACTCGTGTTCTCAACGATGACGGATCACCTCGGCGACTCGAAGATGAGCGCCATGGTGGTGATCTGCATTGGCGTGGTGCTCAACGTGATCGGCATCATCATCGAAGGCGTCGCGTTCAACGGCAACACGCTCATGCGCGTGACCTGGTATTCCATCCTCATCGCATACGCACTGACCATTCTGGGCTGCGTCGTGGCGAACCTGACCACCAAAACCTCACTCGAACTCTTCTCGGAGGTTGATCCCTCCACATTCGCGTCGATGCGGCAGGCGTTCTATTTGCGCACGCTCACACTGCTGTTCGCCGGGTCGCTGCTCTATTTGGAGCAGATCTACCGCCGCAACATCGCGCTGGGGCGCATCAGCCGCAACCTCGAATCGGTGGCGTCGAACCAGTCGCAGGAATACCAGCGCTCACACGAGAACCTTGAGGAGATCCACCGCCTGTCGCACGACATGAAGCATTACTTGATGGTGCTCTCGCAGCCGGCGCCCACTTCGCCGGCGAATATGGCGGCTGCGGGCGGGGTCGCGGAAGGCGACGTGAGTGGTGCCGGAGCTGGAGCTACTGGTGCTGGCGGGGCTGGTGCGCGCACGTTGCTCACCGAGGAGGAGCGTGCGCAGTTGCTTGAGCAGTTGCGCACGGCGGTCGACAACACGTCGGCATTGCAACTCTCCGGCAACGCGGTGCTCGACGCGATCATCAACGAAAAGCGAGATCTGTGCGCGAAACTGGGCGTGCATCTCGTGGTGATGGCAGACGGTACGGCGTTGTCGCGTCTGCAAACGCTCGATCTCACGTCGCTCGTCGGCAATCTGCTCGACAACGCCATCGAAGCGTGCTCGAAGCTGCCGAACGAGGGGCAGCGCATCATTCACTTCGATGTGCGCCGCAAGAACGGGTTCGCTGTGCTGCATGTAGACAATTGCTTCGATCCGTCGACTCTGCACCGCGATTCTGACGGCAACCTCGAGACGAGCAAAACGGAGGATGTCGAGAATCACGGGCACGGCGTGCGATCCATCAAGGTCATCGCGCAGAAATATGACGGCAACGCCACGCCATCGGTCGACCGCAAGCACAATGTGTTCAATATGAATGTGATCATTCCGCTCAAAGACACCAATGTGCCCGACCGCCCGAACATGGTCGCCGGCTACTAAAATCAGAAGGGGCCGGCGTGGAGGGTGTAGAAGATTCCGCAGATTCCCACGACAATGATCAGCGCGAAGAGCACCCAGCCTGGGCGCGAAAGCAGCTCGCACACCTTGATGCCGGGATTGTGCTGGAATCTGGCGATAATGAATATCGGCAAGCCAATCGCGAAGATCACGCACGCGATCATCAGATACTGCAAACCGGCGGATTCGACGAGGAACAGCGCGAACAGCACGCTCACTACGCCTGTCACGATCGCGTGCGTGCGCGATATGCCGCGCGTTTTCCACAGGTCACGCTCGCGGAATGCGATCTTGCATAAATACAGGCAGCACAGCAGGTAGCACGGCATCGACATCACCGAAGTGATGGAAATCATCACGTTCCACGCGTCACCTTGCACGAAATAGCACGCGATGAACAGCGCCTGGCACACGAGCGCGGACCAGAGCAGACCAGTGGTGGGCGCGCCATGCTTGTTCGTGCGCAGGCACACGCGAGGGAAGATGCCGTCGCGCGCGGCGTAGAGCGGCATCTGGCTGATCATGATGAGCCAGACGAGCCACGAGAACAGCACGGAGACGATCACGCCAATATTGACCATCACCTCTCCCCATGTGCCGAAACTGCGCTGCATGATCACCGACATAGACGGGTTGCTCATACCGCCGATGTCTTGCTCGCTGTACACGCCGAGCGGAAGCAGCGAGACGAGCACATAGAGCACAAGTACCGTGGTGAAGCCGGCGGTGGTGGCGCGCGACACGTCTTTCGGGCTGCGCGCGGAGCCGGAAAGCACGACCGCGCCTTCCATGCCGATGAACAGCCAGAGCGTGACGAGCATGCTGTTGCTCACTTGTGAGCCGACGCCGGAGAAGCTGAATTTCAACGGTTCGCCGGAGCTCGCTGTTCCCCAGAACGCGTGCACGAACGTGGCGCCTTTGAAAATGGTGAGCAGGGCGACAATGAACACGAGTACCGGCACGATTTTGCAGATAGTGCCCACGACGTTGATCGTCGCGCCCGTTTTTATGCCGAACTTCGCGATGATATACATGATCCAGAGGATCACGGACGCGCCGATCACCGACGCCAGATTATTACCGCTCTCGAACGAGCCGGGGAAGAAGATGTTGAGCGTCGACATCACGAGCACGCCATACGCGATGATCGAGAAACAGTTGCAGATCCAGTACCCGTATGCCACGAGGAAGCCGATGAATCTGCCGAAACCGCGCTCCGCGTATGTGTAGAGGCCGTCTGAGAGCTCAGGTTTCGCGGCGGTGAGTAGGCGGAACATGTCGACGATGAACCACATGCCCACGCCGGTGATGAGCCACGCGATCAACTGTGCACCGGGCGCCGCGTATTGCGCCATGTTCTGCGGCAAACTGAACACGCCACCGCCCACCATAGCGGAGACTACGAGCGCGTAGAGTCCGACGAAGCCGACGCGTCCGCGCGCGTTCGCGTTACCTTCTGCCACCGCCGAGCCCTGCGCTGAAGTCACGTCGGTTGCTGCGCCGCCGCTTGCCGTGCCCGTTACGTTGCCTGTTTTTGCTGCCACCGTCGACCTCTTCCTCCGCTGTACCACCCGCCATCTTAAAACTGACCCATTATATAGGTGCCACAAAATAGTAAACAAACTTTAGTAATTTGCCTAGTTTGCATGTTCGCCTATCGTGGCATCTCGCCAGCGTGCGGGCACACAGCTGCTATTGTGGAGCCCATGATCAGTCGTCAAGGAATTTTGCAGGCATGTTGTTGCCGCGCGATTGATTTGTCGTGCCTGTGTAAGTGACATCTGCAGCGCAAGAACGCGCGCATTCGCAACGCAGCACTCCCCCACTGGCACAATCTCAGTTCTCTCTATTTTGCACACGAGCGAGCAAACGCGAGCGCAGTAAACAGTACTATCTACCAAAATTTACTGCACACAAACAGCACGCACACTGCACACCCCGCGCACCTGCTCGCCGAACAATATCCGCTGGATTCCACTGAACTCGCTACGCAAGCGGCAAATTGCGCGGCGAGCGCATGAATCTCACGCGAAAAGATCTATTGTGGAACTGGGATAGACGGCAAATCCGCGCACACAAGAACGCGCATATGCAAAACGTACGTAAGAGAAAAGAAAGCATTATGAAGAAGAATCGCAGTAACTTGGGTAAGCGAGCCGTGGCGCTCGTCGCCGGCATCGCAGCCATCGGCATGGCGCTCGCCGGATGCGGCGCCGGCAGCTCGAGCAGTTCGAGCACCGCGGACTCCACCACCGAAACTATTTCAGTGAACAATGTCGAGCCTGCCGCCAATCTGTTGCCGGGCAATACCGACGATATGGCGGGTTGGAAGGTCGTGACGCAGCTGTTCGAGGGACTCGTCACGTTCTCAGACAAGGGCGAGCTCGTCTACGCGGACGCGAAGTCCATCACACCGAACTCGGACGCCTCGCAATACACGGTTGTGCTACGCGACGGTTTGCAGTTCTCGGACGGTGAGAAAATCACCGCGAACACGTATGCGAAGGCGTGGTCTTTCGCCGCCAATGCAGCGAACGGGCAGCTCGGCGCCTCGATTTTCTCCACTATCAAGGGATACGACGAGTTGCAGAAGAGCGGCGTAGATAAGAACGCGCAGCTCTCCGGAGTAAAGGTGGTCGATGACAAGACTCTGCAGGTGACGCTTAACGCGCCGGATTCTTCGTTCCCATACAAGGTGGGCGACGTGGCGTTCCTGCCGATCGCCGAAAGCGCGTACTCCGACATCGACGCGTACGGAGAGAAGCCGATCGGTAACGGGCCGTACGTGCTCGACTCGTGGAAGCACGACCAGAGCATTACTCTGAAGCCGAATTCGAAATACACCGGACCTCGCAAAGTGAAGAACGGCGGCATCAACTTCGTGCTCTACACCGACGTGCAAACCGCGTATGCCGACGTGGAGTCCGGAAATCTCGACGTGATCGATTCGATCCCCTCTTCCGCGCTGAAGACCTACCGTGACGATGACTCACTCCAGACGTTCAACCAGGCTGGCCCGGGCTTCAAGTCGTTCACCATTCCGCAGAAACTCGCCCATTTCCAAGGTGAGGAGGGGCGTTTGCGTCGCGCCGCAATCTCGCGCGCCGTGAACCGCGAGAGCATCATCAGCAAGGTGCTCTACGGCACCGCTACGAAAGCCACCGATTTCCTCGCGCCTACTATTGCCGGTTATTCCAAGGATCTCAAGGGTTCCAACGTGCTCGACTACAACACGAAGACCGCGCAGGAACTGTGGGCGCAGGCGAATAAGATCTCGCCGTGGAGTGGCACGTTCCGCATTGCCTACAGCACCGATTCCGGCAATCGCGAACTCGTTGAGGGCATCACGAACTCGATCAAGAACACGTTGAACATCGACGCGCAGCCCTACATTCTGCCCACGCAGAAGGAGCTGAGCAGCGCGATCCACGACCGCACGATCAACGCCGCCTTCCTGCAGGGCATGCAGTCTGACTACCCGTACCCTGAGGGCTACCTGATGCAGGCGTATGATTCCGCCTCCGCAGACGGCAAAGGACTCAACAACGGCGACTACAAGAGCTCCGCGTTCGACAAGTTCATCGACGATGCCGCTCGCCAGACCGACGAATCCAAGGCCATCGATTACTATCACCAGGCTGAGGAGCAGCTGTTCGCTGATCTGCCGGTGATTCCGCTGTGGTACGCGAACGTGACCGCTGCCGCCGGCAAGTCCGTGCATAACGTCGGCTTCAACTACATGGGCGTGCCGAAGTACTACGCCCTCACTAAGTAGTCTGCTCCTTGGCGCGTTATGTCTAATTGGAGAAAACGTCAGTCTATTTGGAGATTGCGCGCGCTAGTTGGAATCGACGCGCGCTAGTTGGAAAATACGTCAGTTTTTCGCCCAAAATGTGACGTATTTTCCAATTAGCGCGCTGTTTTTACAAATAGAGCGCGGATTTTCCAATTAGACATAACGTGCCAAGGGAATCAGAGCAGAAAACGATTGCTCCCGAATGACGGTGCGAGATATTTCTCTTACGAGGCGACATTATGGGAACATTCGGCAAGTACAATCGCCGGAAATCGTTGAAAAAACGTCACCAATATATGCGGAAATGCTCAGTAATGTCGCCTCGTAAGCGAGATGCCCACACCGACACCTGAAAACAGAAGAACAAACCGCAAGAATCAGGGCGCGCGGTGCTTGACGCGCATAAGCGGACGGGACTTATGCCAGAGCGCGAGCGCGGCGAACAGCACCGCTAGCGTGAGCGCGAACGCAGATAGCGCGATCCACAGCGCGTGGAGTTTCGCGTCATACTGGCTGTATGCGAACGCCGCCTGCGCGTCGGGCACTCGATCGGCGCTGACCAATAATCGGTGAGTATTCACGCCGACCGGCGTGCAGGTGACGAGCGTCACGATCGCGGAACCGTTGCCGTGCGCGTCGCGAATCTGCGTCAGCGCGCTCTCCATGTCGTTCGGGTCGATTGTGCGCGTGTTGAATACGCGATACGCCTGCCGCTCGCCGGCGACGTCGATGATGAATGTGTCGCCGTCTTTGAGCTCGCCGAGTCGAGTGAACAGCAGACCTTGGAATCCGCCGGAATGTGCGGCAATCACCGACTGCGTGCCATTCTGCCCGACTGGCAGCGCCGTGCCATACACATGACCCGCGCCACTGCTCAGCACCGACGACTGAGTGGTGTGCGAAACGGGCACGTCTACGGATATTTTCGGTATCAGCAGGCGCGCCATGCCTCCTTTGCCGTCGACGTTGAGCGTGTTCTGATACTCGGAATCCCGCCGTTCGAGCGCGTCGCCGTTCTCATCGGCGGTGTCTGCAAGAATGCGGCCGTTGAAATATTTCTTCAGATTATCGTTGTATTGGTAGGCTTTCTGCAGTTCCGCAGACTTGCGTTTCGGCGGCCACGACTCGCCCGCCGCGCTGATCTGCTGCGCCGCCTGCTGCTCGATCGAATTATTGTGAATGAGCGTCGCCATAACCCACACGAGCAGCGCGACGAGCACCACGTAGCACAGCCAGCCCAGCGTTGCAATGGCTGCCGTGAGCTTGTCGCCGCGCGTGATATCTTTGCGAATCTGCGGCGCCAACCAATCCGGCCAGTGCGGTTGTGGGGACTCGGCGTGCTGAGTTGCGCGCTGTGAATCAGCAGTGGGTGGTGTGTTCGCAGACATCAGCGCGCGCCTTTTCTGCCGCCGCGCACGCTCCACACAGCCGCCGCGAGCGCGAACATCAATGCGACGATCACGGCTGTGATCAGTCCCCAGTAAGTCGGCAAGCCAGTTTTTGGAAGCGTTGCCGGGCGATACACATAATTCGTGAATGTGGTGCTGCCGGAGACTTGGTATGAGCTGATGGCGAGCTGGCCGCTGCCGTCATCGGTTATCGTCACGGTGACGGTGACTTTGTGCGAGTCGTATTTGATCAAGTGGTCCTTGCCAGACGCCTCCCACACGAGCAGTTTGTAAGTGCCGGGCACTTTGTATGTCCAGCTGAGTGAAACCGAGCCGTCTGCCTTGTTTTCTCGCTGGTTTTCTGCAGGCAGCTCCCGTTGGCCTGCACTTCGCCGAGATTGAACTGGTACTGCCCCGCCTTGAGCGGGCGCACCTGCGTGTAGCCAGCCATGTTCTTGGTCAGCGAGACGTGCACGGTGACGGGATTCGCGTAATACTCGTTCATCACGGTGGCCACGGCAGCGGCGCCTTCCGGTATCGTGCCCTCCATGTTCTCCGAGCCGAGCGACGAGTAGCCTTCGGGCATCTCCTGCGTCACTGTGTAGGTGGCGTCGGCGGGCAGTCCGTCGATCACCGTGGTGTGCCAGCCGTACGCGGTAATCGTGGCGTTGCCCTGCGCGTCGAAGGTCACGGTGAAGCTGTTTTTCGTGCCGTCGGTTTTGCCAGTGGTGTTGCTGATCACTTCGCCGGAGAATGTGCCGGTCACCGGTTTGCCGAGCTTGTCGACCAAGTGAATATGCTCGGTGAACTCAGCTTTCCCGCCGTGCGGCACGTCATCCGAGTTCACGTTCTTGTACCAGAGGAATATTTTGACGCCCAGCATGCCGGTGGGATTCTGCCGCACGTAGACCGCCTGATTCGCGAACTGGCTGGGTTGCTGCGTCATCAGTGTGCTCAACGTGCTCAGCGAGAACGGGCCGGTGTATGTGCCGTGCACGCCGTTTGCGTTGAGCCACATGGTTTTCTGCTGCCACTGCTCCATTTCCTCTGTGTGACTCGACGCCCAGTCGGAGGGATTTTGGTCGGCGGGCGCGGCGGCTTCCAAATATGCCTTCATCAGCTGCTGCGTGCCGCTCGACGCGGGTGGCACGCCGATTTTCGTGATGTTCGGTATGCCTGTAAATATTCGCGTGTAGTTGCTCACATTGCTGCCGAGCCGGTCGAGACGCCAGTCTGCGAGCGCGGAGAAGTCCATGCTCGTTGAATCGGTGGTGTTGATGCCATTGAACAGCTGCGTCATGCTCACCACATTGCGCACGTTCCACGAGCCGAGCGCCGAGATGTCGTGCAGTGACGCGTCGCCTTCGAACACGGTGTTCATCCACTCGACTCGACTCGTGTCCCAGCTGCCGAGCGCGCTGATGTCAGAAAGTTTCAGGCAGTGCTCGAACATATTGCAGATGTTGTATGCACGACTCATCTGCCATGAGCCGATGCCGCGCTTAGTGTTTGCGTTGCTCAGCGTGGTGAGTTTCGTGCAATATGAGAACATGTATGCGAAATTTTCGACTTTGCCCACGTTCCAGCCGCCGAGCACAGAGATGTCAGCCAGATTTGAGCAATCATGAAACATGTCGGTCATGCCGGTCACATTCGCCACATTCCACCCACCGAGCGGGCTGATATCGGTCAGGCTCGAGCAACTACGGAACATTTCAGTCATGCTGGTTGCACTTGACACGTTCCAGTTGGCGAGCGCACTGACGTCGGCGAGTTTCGCGCAGTTCGAGAACACGCCATCCATGCCCCAGATTCCAGCGGTGTTCCAGCCACCGAGCGCGCTGACATCGGTGAGTTGTTCGCAATATTTGAACGCGTATTTGATGCTGCGCAGACGCGACGTGTCGAGATCTTTGAATGCGGAGATCTGCGTGAGCGCGAGATCGTTGTTGCACACGTTCTCAGCAGATTCCACATTGCTCCAGTCCCAGCCGCGCGCGCAGTGATGCTGCGCACATGGGTCAAGCCGTAGAACATGTATGACATGTTTTGCGGCGCATTTATCCTGTAGTCGATCGAGATTGCGGTGATATCGTTCGCATAGCTCGCCCACGGGGAAACTTGACCGCCCGTGTTCGCCTGATTGAGCGTCTGACCGTCTTGTGTGCCGATGTGCAGCACGCCGTTTTCTATATGCCACGGGCAGCCCCATGTGCCGCTCGCGGTGGTTTTGCTGGCGGTGGCGCTGGGTTGCTGCGTGCTGTTTTCTGAAGAATTATTTGAATTATTACTGCTCTGAGTATTCGCGGTTTCGTTGGAATCCGAAGCGTTATTCGACTGCGCGGCATCGTTACGTTGCGCGGTGTCGTTAGACCGCGCAGTGCCAGAAGTCTGCAAGGAGCTATCCGTGGAAGTATTCGCGGAGTCGAGCGTTTCCACCGCCTGCGCCGATGGAGTGAGCAGCATCGCACTTGTAAGCACGAGCGCGAGCGTGGCTGCGAACCGTCTCATATGCACCTATACCTGCAATTTCTGCGATTAATCAATATCTGAGTCGCGTGTAATCCACGCGAGAGAGAAAACAAAAGAGCGGCGGGAGGTTTATCCATTCCGGAGAATTATTCCCCCAAGAAATCGCCTGCAACTTAGAGAATAATTCTCCGCGGAGGATAATCGTGTGGATTAGAAGGCTCTCACTTAGAGAATTATTCTCCGGTGAGAATTATTCTCCCAATAAACCGGCTCCCACTTAGAGAATAATTCTCCGGAATGGATGTTTCTCCCGAAGGTACGCCACCTAAGGTACGCCACCGAAGGCGCACTCCCGAAGGAGGCGCCGCCGGATGCACGCAGACGGCAGCTAGGCGCGGCGGCGGATACGCGCCACGATCAGCAGCGCGCCACCGAGCACCGCGAGCACAATCACTGCGATCAGCACCGCGAGAATATGCCCGCCGGTCTGCGCGAAATCAGCAGGGTTCTTCGTGTTCTTGATGTAGATTTCGCTGCTCTGCACGTGCGTCGACGCGAACGTGCCGTTCTGCGCCTTGGCAGGAACGGCCACGGTCTGCCCGCTATCGCCTGCCATTGCTTGATCTCCCACGTTGAGGAAGTTCGCGTAATTACCGTGGATCCTGTGGAAATTCACCGAAACCAACGCATTGTTCGTGATGTTTGGCGTCACGGTGACGGTGAATTTGACCGCGTGACGGCTGTCGAGAATGTAGCCTTCCGGCGCCTCGGTTTCCAGGAACGTGTATGTGACCGGCGTCTTCGAGTCCGCCGCCAAGCCAGCGAGCGTCGCCTCACCGATCGTCACAGTGGATTCACTGCCGTTCGGATCGACCTGATACAGCGTCTGCCCGTTGCTCAACGTCGTCTTCGTGAACTTCAGCGCAGCCCCACCTTGCGGCGTGACGCTGAACTGTGCGCCGGTCAGCGCGGCAGTGCTGGTCGTGCCGTCGAACGGAATCTTCTTCAGCGGCGTGCGCGCGTCATAAAGCGGCATCGTGGACGCAACCGCGCCATTGCTCACGCTCTCGGAATCGTTGGCGTTGTTCGAGAATTTGGTCTGCACGGTCACGTAACTCGCGTCCGTCTGCAGATTCTGCACAGTACCGTTGATGGTCACACGCACAGTGGCGCCGCTCATCTTCGCGCTGTTCGGGTTCGCGAAGCTGATCGTCAGCGCGTTGTCGCTCGCGCCGGACTGCGGCAGCACCACCGAGTAATCAGTGCCGTTCGCAAGCGCAGTATATTTAGACTTTCCGAGCTCCTGCACTTCCACCGTGATCGAGTTGGCGTCAAGCGCGATATTGCTCGTTGGAGTCAGCGTCATCGAGTACTTCGGATTCTCCCAATACTGGTATTCCGCATAATTCGGAATGTTCGACGTCGCCTGGAACGTGCGCCGCGAACCGACGGTTGCCAGCGCGCCCTTGTTCGCGTCGGAGCTCGCGATATCGATCGAGTTGACCACTTGCTCGGCTTTCAGATTGATCTGCCCGAGCTTATACACAGCTTGCCCTCCGTGGAACTCCGTGTAAGCGACGTTGTTCACCGTGCACGGTGTGCCGGCGACCATTGCGCGCGCTGGAATCTGCGTGTTCAAACCGGTGGTGGTGTCGATGATCAAGTACACGCCCTGCCCGGAAGCCGCGGCGTCCACCGTGGCGGAGTTGCCGTCGTCTGCCACAGTGACCGGCGCAGTCTCAACGCCGGATGTCGTGCCCTTCAAGCTTTTCTCCGCGGCCTGCGCAAACACGCGCATCGTCTCGCTATTCACCGTCTTGTTGCCGTACTCATCGCCGCCGTTTCCGTAGAAATAGCTGGCGACGAACTGCATCGGCGTCATGGCGGCGGCGTCTCCGAGGAACGTCAGATCGCCGTTGTTCACCTGCGCGACGTCCGTGAGTTCGGAAGGGTACGCCTGCAGTGCAGAGATGATCCACGAATCGAGCATGGCGTCGGTTATGCCGGTCGCGTTCTTATAGTCGATACTCGTGATTTGCGCCGGATTTCCTGCAGTCTTCACGTTCGCGTAATTCGCGAGCTTATACGCGGTGAACTGGCAGTTCTTGAGCGTCGGCGCATACAAACTATTGCCATCTACCTTGCTCGGCGCGTTGATCGTGATGCTCGTCGCCGCGTTGTCTTCCGCATACGCGGGCGCGCTGAAACCGATGCCGAGCGCAGCGGTCGCCGCCGTCGTAGCGAAGGCAGTCAGCACGCCGCACACTTTTTCAACCAATTGGTGCTCATAATATTTTGGGTATCTAAATTAATTGGTGGGTTTTTGCTCTTTATCCACGCTTGACTATTTTCGATTCTCTCAATTTAAAGGTGGTTTTCGCTTGGTTTGACGGACTCACCCCTTGGCCGCAATGAGGTATAGTT
>NZ_WNLP01000013.1 GCF_009727065.1 Bifidobacterium canis | reverse complement strand
TCGCACGTCCGGATCATCCCGCGAGTGCGGGCAAACGGGTGCGCCGGGTCGATGTATGTGGCGCGCGCGATCATCCCGCGAGTGCGGGCAAACGCGAACGCAGTCCAGCCGTCCGGGTCGGCTTTCGGATCATCCCCGCGAGTGCGGGGCAAACAACACCGCATCGATCGACCAGCTGCGCAAGGACGGATCATCCCCGCGAGTGCGGGGCAAACAACGGTATTTCCAACAGCACCGGCTGGCCGAACGGATCATCCCCGCGAGTGCGGGGCAAACGGCATCGAGATGAAGACCGTCTTCACCGACGACGGATCATCCCCGCGAGTGCGGGGCAAACAGTCCGGCTTTACTGACAAATCATACTCTGCGCATGCCTGAAAATTCAATTTGCACACTCGGTATGAATATCATCGTAACCTCCTGGAAACCACTTTACCCGACCCTCCCCATAGATGCACAAACCATAATTCGTCTGTCGTTCTGAGCATCTCATATTTGGAATAACAGTTTTCTTTACTGCTGTAACTTGTATTGGGTTGATATACTTGATGCGTCTTGCATGAGCAGGAGTGATCCAGGGTTGACATAGTATTCGAAGGGCGCCCCGCAGCTGCGGGGATTATTGATGTGTAATGAGTTGATTTGACATATTTAACAAAGGGGTTAAAATAATAGTCACTAATCATAGGTGATTGAGAGGGGCACAATGGCAATCAATCCCGGCTTATCCGACCGAAGCGAGTCAATCTGGGCCAAAAGCGTCTTCCGTGGAGACCCTGATGACCACCGATACCTCCAATTGTGGCAGCATTTACGAGATACTGCGGCTGTGGCGCGTCGTGTCTGGGATGATTTCCTTCCAGACGGCATCAAAAGCAATATAATTTCTGATGTAGGCACTGAAGAGGCAGCATTGGGGCTCGCGTTGTTTCTCGCGATGATCCATGACGTTGGCAAGGCATCGCCGGCATTCGAAGTGCAATGCGACTATCTCTGTGACCGTGTTAGGGAACATGGCTTGACGATTGATGCGCGCTTCTTCGAGGGGCACAAAGAGGAACGTTCTGAATACCGGCATGAGCTGGTTGGGTATCAAACTGTGTGCCAGTGGTTTGCGAATAGGGGATATCAGACCGACGACAATAGCTTGGCCAACAATATTGCCTATATTATTGGCAGTCATCATGGCACATGCGTCACCGCCAGCAAGAAGAGACTCCTCAGCAAATTGGGAGCCAAACATTATCTCGGTGGCGATCAGTGGGGCGAAGTCCGCCAGAATATCATCGACTGGGCGGCACAAGAGACCGATTTTGCTGCAACGCTGGCATTGCTGAATAACAGGCCTTTATGTTGCCATACGCAGATTTTGCTGACGTCCATTGTGATTATTTCCGACTGGATCGCCAGTGATAGTTGGCTATTTCCGCTGAATTCCAACGAAATTGACGAACAATATTTTGACGAACATAAACGTGTGCGCCGTGCTTGGCGGTTGCTGAATCTTCCATACCCGTGGCAGGTCTCATTGGAAGAGCTGACCCCAGATGACATGTTTGCCGAACGTTTCGATATACCAGGGGCCCATTTACGTCCCGTCCAATACGAAGCCGTTCATTTAGCTCAAACGATGCCAACTCCAGGACTCATGATTATCGAAGCGAACATGGGCGAGGGAAAGACGGAAGCTGCTCTACTTGCCGCAGAAGTGTTGGCTGGTCGTTTCGGTTGCGGCGGCATGTACTATGCGCTGCCCACGCAAACAACTGCAAATGCGATGTTCCACCGCGCTCTGAACTGGATAGGTCATCTGCCCGCTCCTGAGCAGGGAACTTTGGGCTCTGTATTCCTATCCCACGGAAAACGCGAACAGAACGCCGAGTACTTTGAGCTGGAAGAGCGAACACTCGATGACGGCATGCGAGATCAACCATCTGATGCCGATTATTCCGTGGATGATGAGAGTCAATCTGCTTATGATTCCGTGCATAGCAACTCAAGAATGAGTATTGAGGCAGTAGTTAATTCTTGGCTATCCGGGCGCAAGCGCGGTAATCTCGCCAATTTCGTGCTCGGAACAGTTGATCAGGGGTTGATGATGTCGCTGCAGTGCAAACATGTTATGCTCCGGCATCTTGCTTTGCCGGCAAAGTGGTCATTTTCGATGAGATTCACTCAAATACTGCGTATATGAACGTGTATTTGGAAGATACTCTGTCTTGGTTGGGAGTGTATGGAACGCCGGTCATCATGCTGAGCGCAACTCTCCCGCAGGAGAAACGTGAGGCATTTCTAGAGGCATATCGGAAGGGCACTGCCGCACGAAAAAGCGAGCTCGCTAAGCCGGAATTGCCTATGGTGGATTTTCTGAGTGCTCGTAGCAGTGCCATAGGCGCAAAGACATTGAACCATAGTTCAGACAGTTCCTCCGCTGAAATGGAAGTCGAACACGCAGATGAAGAGTCTTTGGATATGCGCTACCCGCTTATTTCATACGTGTCTGGTGACGGTGCGCCGCAATCTATTGCGCCGGAAGCATCTGGTCGTGAATCTGTTGTGCAAGTGCAGCGGATCGCAGACGATGATGAGACGCTAGTTCAGTTGTTGCGAGACAAACTTGCTGACGGCGGCTGTGCCGTGGTCGTGCGCGATACTGTGCAGCGTGCCCAACATGCATACGAGGTGCTGAAGGACGCTTTCTGCGATGAACTGGAAGTATCGTTGACTCATGCCCGCTACTTGGCGTGCGATCGAGCTGCTACTGATGCTTGCTTATTGGAACGCTTTGGTAAGAGCAGCACTCCTGATACCCGTCAAGGCATAGTGGTGGCTACGCAGGTTGTGGAGCAGTCCTTGGACGTTGACTTCGATTTGATGATCACTGATATCGCACCGGCAGATTTGATTTTGCAACGTGCCGGTCGACTGCATAGACATCATAGGGGAGTAGACGAATGCGATCGTCCGGAACCGTTGCGTCAAGCTCAGCTCTACATCAGCGGCATGGAGGATTGTGATTTCGAACAGTCTCCGACGTTTGCCAAGTCCCTCGAACGGGTATATCAGCGATTCTTCCTGATGCGCACGGTTGCGCTGATGAAACTGTGTGACTTCGAGCCCACGCAGTTGCATCTGCCGCAGGATATACCGGCATTGGTTCAGCGGGTGTATGACGTGAACGCCAACTGCTGCCCGGATGCATGGCAGTCGTCCGAAGACGATGCCCGCGCAAAATTACTGAAACACTTGCGAGACAGTGAAGAGAAAGCTGCGCAATTCCGTATTTTCAAACCGGACGAAGCGCAGTCGCCTTTCTTTCTTGGCGACTGGCTGAAAAAGAGCATGCCCGACCCAGATACGGCAAGAGATTCCGCGAGCAGACAGGCTCGTGCATCTGTGCGTGACAGTGACGATTCGTTTGAAGTACTGGTGCTGCAAAGGGACGCTGAGGGGAATCTTTGCTTACCTGAATGGATGGATGACTCTCCTCGTCGTGTGCTTTCAGGTGGGTTTGAGCCACTTTCCGCAGAACGAGTTCGTGCTGTGCTGTCATGCTCCATTTCTCTCAGCGGCACCTCGGTATGCTGGCAAAATCTGGATGCAGTTATTGCTGCTTTGGAAACCCAGCAGGATGATCTTGATGACTGGTTCGTGCTCATGCAGCAGAATCGTGAGTTGAATGGTCAGCTTCCTCTTGTGCTGGATACTGAGGGAAATGCTGTGCTGCGGATTCGTAATGACCAGCGTAAGACCACTAGACAGTTGTGTATTCACTATTCAAAGGAGAAAGGATGGGAAGCGCATGCCGAACAATGAAACGTCGCAAACAACGGATCATGCATCGTTCAACTTGCTTGACCGGCCTTGGATACCGGTGACCATGAAGAATGGCGCTTCAAACGAGGTGTCATTGATAGATCTAATCAGGCAATCGGTGGATATTGCGAGGATCTCAACCGGCAATCCGATGCAGGACGCAGCCATTTTACGCACGGCTGTCGCGGTGTTGTATGGCACGTTTGGAAACGACATCTCGAAAGACCAGTGGAACCAGATTCTGGACATAGGGCCAGGCAACCCGGCGATTTTGGGTGTGCTGAACCAGTATTTCGATACGTACCATGATCGGTTCGATCTTTTCGATGAACACAGGCCGTTCTACCAGGTGGCCGGACTCCACACCGCAAAAACGAATTCTCCGGTTTGGAGAAGATAGTCTCCGACATCCCCTCGAATGAGAACTCTCGTTTGTTCTCCATCCGCAGCGCGCAATCCCTGCAACGCATGAGTTCCGCTGAAGCTGCCCGATGGCTGGTGACCACGCAGGCATTCGATCCTTCAGGAATCAAATCCGGTGCTGTCGGCGATTCACGAGTAAAAGGAGGCAAAGGCTATCCGCTCGGCATCGCATGGAGTGGGCATTTGGGCATTATTGTTGCTGAAGGTGCCAATCTCTGGAAAACGCTGATGTTCCAATACATAGGACGAAGCGTTTTGGGCGCCAGTGATCCCAATGTGACGTGGACTGACGATGCACCTGCATGGGAGCGACATCCTTTGACGGAGAAGCCGGAAGAAGGCTTCAACCAGCCAGAGGAGGCCACTGGAATTGCCTCGTATTGCCATGGGCCAGCGACGTTGCTCACTTGGCAGTCACGACGCATCCTGTTCAGGCATGACGGGGAAACGGTGACGGGTGTGCTGTTGTGCAATGGTGATCGTCTCAAACCGCAGAACGCTCAGGGTTATGAGATGATGACCGCATGGCGTCGCAGCCCTAACCAAGAGAAGAGCTTGAAGATGCCGTTGGTATATATGCCAAGAAAGCATGACCCCTCGCGAGCATTGTGGCGCAACCTGCCTGTACTCACGGTTCCGCAGGAAGAGCATGAGAACCGGAATTCACCAGAAACTCTTCGCCCTCGAAACCTCGATTGGCTGGAGCAAATGGGTGTGCAAGATCAACCCATCCGTTTGCATGCATACGGAGTGATGTATGGCAATAATGATGCTGTGATCGACTCCACCGTGGATGATTCACTTGATTTGAACCTCTGCATATTGACTGCGGAAGATCCTCGCGTTGGCCAAGCCATTACCGATGCCATCAACGTCACAGATGACGGCATCTCCATACTGGCGAATTTTGCCGGCAACGTGGCAAAATCCGCAGGACTCGATCCGGAAGAGCCACGGCGCCAAGCACGGGAACTGGCATATTCCACATTCGACAGGGAGTTCCGCGGCTGGCTGCGCGGTGTCACCGTAGAAAACTGTGAGGAAAACTGCGGAAATGGGCTCAGCAGGTAAGGTCCACGCTCCTTGAACTGGAATTCGAACTTGCACAGCAAGCGCCCACCAGCGCCATCATTGGGCGTGATGTTAAGGAGAACAAAGACGCGGATCCAAAGCATTATTGCGTCGCGCTCGCGGAGAACTGGTTCAAAGCAGCGCTCAATAAACGAATTTCAAAGGAGGAAGCGTGAGCCAAACAACGCCAGAACAAGAATATAAGCTCACCCCATTCGGGGAATGGGTGTCGAAGAAAGTTCGAACACTCGTCAACGGGCATGATGGCAGATCCGACGGATATCTTGATGACAATGCCAAAGCAGTGGCTGACATTGCGCGACTAGCTCATGCAGCGGGGCACGAGGTCGGTGCGGATCCAGCTATCATTCCGCTGACGGTGCCACAGATGGATGATACGGAAATCTATCCACACGGTGTTGGCTCCTTTAGTGGCCCTACTGATGAGGAGCGCGCCGCCCATGCGGCAATCACTCTTTTTGCAGTTCATCAGCAGTCACAACGCAATCAGCCCATGCACGTGGACGCGTATGTCTCATTGGGAAGAGCCACAGGTGCCATGGCATATGGGAACTTCAATGAGAAAGGAATCCGTTCAACATTCGACAAAATGCAGACCGCATCAAGCTGGGCAGAAATGATTCGCCACGCACGCCGTCTCATCGCTCTTCTCAAGCGAGAGGATCAGCCTCTTAATTACGGTTTGTTTGCTCAAGATTTGATGCGTCTGCGTCAAGGGCGTACCGCAGCCAATGCCGTTCGTCTGCGGTGGGGGCGCGATTTTCAGAGTGCCTATATGAACGAAAAGAACAAATCCGATAATTCAAAGCAATCGCAAAAGTAAACAATCTCACAACATTATTTATATTGAAAGGAACACCAATGTCCGAGAGAACCATCGTTGAAATCCACGCACTGGAAACCACGGCTGCAGCGAATCTGAATCGTGACGATACCGGAAGTCCGAAAACTATGGAATATGGCGGAGTCACCAGAGCGCGCGTATCAAGCCAGGCTTGGAAACGCCCGATCCGTCGAATGTTCGACGATCTGCTGGATCCGCAGGATCTTGGCATCCGCAGTAAGAAGGTCGTAGACATCTTGAGCAAACGCATCATCGCCCTTGATGAGTCACTGGCCGATGAAGCCTCAGAACTTGCCGAAGCGGTGCTGAGCAAAGGTGCCGGTATCAAGCTCACGGCTCCTCGCAAAAAGAAGGGAACTGAAGATCAGGAAGACAATCGCCTGAACCAATCTTCGTATCTGCTGTTCCTCGGTAAGCGTCAATACGATGCACTTGCCCAGCTCGCTGTCGATACGCGTAAGGAATCCTCGGATCTCAAGGAAGCGCAGACTGCCATCGGCAAAATGAAGAAGCAGATCAAGCAGATCATTAAAGATGACAAGGCCATTGACGTTGCCTTGTTCGGCCGTATGGTCGCCGATGACACGGATCTCAATGTTGATGCCGCCTCCCAGTTCGCCAATGCATTCAGCGTACAAGCTGTAGATACGGAATCCGACTTCTACACGGCTGTGGATGATGAGAAAAGGCAAGCGATGACGATGACGAGAACGGTGGTGACAGTGGCGCCGCCATGCTCGGCGAGATCGAGTTCAACGCCGCCACATACTACCGTTTCGCGGATGTTGACGCCAACCGTCTCTTCGACACGTTGGGCGACGTTGATGCCACAGCCAAAGCGATCGGCGCATTGGTGAAGGCGTTCGTCATGAGCATGCCGCAGGGTAAGAGCACGACCTTCGCGCAGGGGACGCTGCCGGATCTGGTTGTCGTAAATGTTCGTGACACGCAAGCGGTGAACATGAGCGGCGCATTCCTCACCCCGGTGAAACCGGATTATGTGGAGAACGCAACCAAGGCACTCGTAAAGCGGGCACAGGAAATGGACAAAGTCTATGGCGTGGCACCAGTGAAAACATGGGTGGTACGTATCGGGGATGCCACGAAGTCTGCCGATGCGCTCGCTGAACCAGTGTCTTTGCAACAGCTCGTTGATGGTGTGGAGGAAACCGTCGCGTCCCGCCTGAGTCAGGAGTGAGATGTCAGTTCTACTTATGGTCTTGAAAGGTCCTCTGCAAGCATGGGGGTCAACTAGCCGATTCGCACGCAGAGACACCAATCCAGTGCCTACGAAAAGCGGTGTTATCGGTATGGTTGCTGCCGCCTTGGGAATCGGGCGTGAAGACTCGCTGTCTCGTTTCGAGAACCTTCGTTTTGGCGTTCGCGCTGATCAGCCAGGAACCCTACTGGACGATTATCAGACAGCGAGAACCGAAACGGGGAACATACTTCCTGTCTCCCACAGGTTCTATTTGCAGGATGCTGTTTTTCTTGCCGCATTGGAAAGTGATGTCCGAAAGCAGCTGGAGGAATTCCAAAGTGCGCTTCATGCGCCACACTATCCGCTGTTTCTCGGACGTCGTACTTGTGTGCCGGATGGTCCGATCGTCACATTTCTAGTTGACTCTTCGCTGGAAGACGCATTGCGTAATGCTCCTTGGCAAGCGGAGGAGTGGTATCAACGGCGAATGCTTCGCCGGTCGAAACGAGTCCAAGCGAGTGGGGCAGAATCAGTGTATCCCAATATCGCCGAAATCATCGTTGAACCGCCGGTTGGCGAAGAACCTGAGCACGGGTTCCTGGAGACTCTCAACGATGAGCCGGTGAGTTTTGATCCAAACAATCGACAGTGGACGAGTCGACAATATAGGCGAATTGAACCATTGGAGGTCTCGCTCGATAATCAGTTCAGTCATGAAGACTGGTTCAACGCAGTAAGCCAGATGGGAGAGAAGTAATGACAGTTTTCTCCAGAATAATCGTCAATTCACGAGATAGGCGTGCACTGTATGTCTTCAGCTCGCTGGAACGACTTCATGCTGTTATTGCGCGTGCAACGAACTCGGAAAATCAGAGTGGGCAGGGGAGAACGCTGTGGCGTTTGGATAACGCATCTCATAGCACTCTGCAGCGTCTCTATATCGTCTCGCCATCAGTTCCGGACTACTCTGTGTTTGAGGAGGAGCTGGGAGTAAACGCGGAAGATGACTGCTCAAGTTGTGAGTATGAGCCTTTCCTGAGTCGTTTGGAATGCGGACAGGAGTGGGCGTTCAGAATCACCGTCAACCCGACTCATTCCCCCGTATCTGAAACTCCAGGCGTGCGTGGGCATCGTAAACCGATCATCAGGCGTGATGAACAAGAGGAATGGTTGTTCAGGAAGTTCCAAAAATTGGTTGTCATATGACCATCAACAGATTGGAGCAGCCGGAAGTCGCCATACGTGGAGCACAAGAAGTGTCATTCCGCAAGCGCGGCACCACTGTTACGCTGACACGAGTCACGTTCGAAGGAATACTCTCCATAGATGATCCCGACACCTTGCGAAAAGCATTGGCGGAGGGAATCGGGTCTGCGAAAGCCTACGGTTGCGGTTTGCTGACACTCGCGCCATTGCAAGCGCGTGTAATCGACAAACTCTAAGGTTACGGCAGGGAGACGAGCATGAGTAACGTACCGGGAGTGAAACCACCGGAATTGAAATCCTTGGTCCGTGTGCAAGACAGGCTGACTTTCCTGTATGCGGAGCATTGCTCTGTCAATCGTGAGGATAATGCGATCACCATAACGGACAAAAGAGGAACGGTGCATGTTCCCGCAGCCGCGTTAAGTGTGCTCATGCTCGGTCCCGGCAGCAACGTAACTCATGCCGCCATCAGCTTGCTGGCTGAGTCGCGTTCTACTTGCATCTGGGTGGGTGAGCGAGGCGTCCGCTACTACTGTCACGGAGCTTCGCTCGCCAATTCCACAAAACTGTTGGAAAAGCAGGCGAGACTTGTCTCTTCTGAGCGAAGTCGTCTCAAAGTTGCAAGAAAAATGTATGCCATGCGTTTTCCAGGTGAGAAAACAGATGGTCTCACCATGCAGCAGTTGCTTGGTAAAGAGGGAACGCGAGTGCGTAAGGCATATGAACGCGAATCTAAGAGAACGGGAGTGCTCTGGTCGGGGCGCTCATATAAAACAACGGATTTCGATGACGCAGATACCGTCAATAAAGCATTGTCGGCAGTGAATACGTCACTCTATGGTGTGGTTCATGCGGTCATTGTATCGTTGGGTTGTTCCCCGGGACTCGGTTTTGTGCACGCGCGAGACGAGCGTAGCTTTGTGTATGACATCGCTGATTTATACAAAGTAGATATCACTATTCCGTTGGCATTCGATCTTGCCGCGCTGGAGGTTGAAGATGTTTCCTCGGCTGCTCGAAAAGCGCTGAGAGACAGGATGAAAGACGGCAAGTTTCTCGCGCGGTGTGTGCATGACATTCGGTATCTCTTTTCTGAGGAAGCAGAGGACGAGGTGCAGACTGAAGTGCGGGATATCACTACGCAGATCTGGGCGGGAGCTGCAGGGTATTCCAGTGCCGGGCACAACTTCTCCGACGAGTTCTGATTTGCGGAATGGTTGGTGATGCGTGATGATCGTCGTTGTATTGACTGCTGCTCCGCCCAAAATACGCGGGCACCTTACACGCTGGCTGTTTGAAATATCTCCAGGCGTGTATGTGGGCAAAGTATCTGCGCGCGTGCGAGAACTGCTGTGGGAACAGATACTTGACAATATCGGTGATGGACGTGCCGTTATGGTGTTCGCAGCCAATAATGAGCAAGGATTGGAATTCAAGACCTATGGTCAGGACTGGACTCCGGTGGATTATGAGGGACTTGAGCTGATTATGCGGCCAAACGAGGAAAGTGCGCGCGAACGTCCAGCGCGTCATAGGAGCGGCTGGAGTAATGCCTCGAGATTCCGCCGCTTTGGGAGATAGGTGAGAGCATGTGGGCCGGTTCGCGTAGTTATGTTTTTAGGTATACCTAGATGTTTGCCCCGCACCTGCGGGGATGATCCGATGCTGGCATATTGGCCGGGTGGTGCTACTGATGCCGTCGCCCCTAGGATTCCCAACCATTCACGTCTCCTTCGATACCGCTCCGACCTTTTAGTCACTATATTCGTTATTTCATGCTTGCAATATTGACTGCAAAGATTACACTCACATAGTCTGCTATTAGTAGACAATAATATTCTCGCATGATGGGGAACTGTCATCAGAATTGAACACGACAGAGCGGTGCTGTTCTGCGGATGAAAACAACCGCAATGATCATGCTGTATGGCGGTTAGAGCTACTGCGGTATACGTTCGCTGGGGTCAATGAGGAGAGTGAGTTATGAAGACAGCAGATGATGATTCCCCAGGCATTGTGGGTTGCATATTCATTGCTGTGACGTCCATATTGTTATTGATGACAATTTGGGCACTCATCAAACATGGCGCATGGCGCGAGGTTTTTACGTCATGGAACTGCTGGATTCTCGCAACTGTGGTTTCACTGCCCGCCCCTATCGGGTTGACGCTGCGAGGTCGGTTCGGTGGCAAACGTCACTCTCGTCGGTAGAGAGCAGATCTCTTGCTAGAGATTGCGCTGGAACGAAAAGCATGAATCTGAAGTCCATGCGACGAGCGTGGAGATAAAATCTAACTGTTCTAAGTTCATCTCACAGGAAGGTGTGCCCGTGCTGAATACCCGGCAAGTGACTGGTCTGCTCTATTCCATGGGGCATACGTTCGACAACCTGAACTCGACCTACCTGGCCACAGAGAAGTTTTTGAGCACATCCGACCCGCACGCGATTGGTTCGCGCGCCGACCTGGATCTGCTGGAAGATCTGCGCGATGCCGCAGCATATATGTTGCATCACGATTATTCGCACGGGTTGGATATTGATTTTATTCGCGGGATTAACGCTCATCTCAAACGCACAGCCGCACTGGAGCCTGGAGAGCTCAGGAACCAAGCAAACATTATGGTTCGTACAATGGCGGGTGACTACATTCCTCCCATTCCTGACGCCGTGCAGATCAAGAAAATTCTGGACGCTGCAAATGAAAGTTCCGGAAGTCAGACCGATACCGCGCGGCTGTTCGTTTCTTTAGCACGCATGCAGCCGTTCGGTGACGGCAACAAACGCACCGCACTGCTCGCCGCCAATGGACTGCTGCTCATGCACGGCGAAGATAAGGCCATGATTGTTCCCACTGCAGATCCCGAACGCCACGAGTTCAACAGGCTGCTTGGCAACTGGTATATGCAAGACGATCCGACCGTGATTGATTGGCTTGCCGATTTCAACGCTCGCGTAGACGGCCTGGACGACTACGGTCACCCAGTGTTTATCGCATGATCCTAAATATAATTTGTCGGATTTTGCTTAGAACTAGGGGTTCCTTGGCGAGTAATAGCAGTATTTTGACTGCAACTTCCTCTCGGCTAAGCTGGTCACGTTATGTCTATTTGTAAAAACCGCGCCCAACTTGGAAAATACGCGCGCTATTTGGAGAAAACGTCAGGTTTTCGACCAAAAAGTGACTTATTTTCCAAATAGCGCGCGCATTTTCCAATTACTGCGCGCCGTTTCCAATTACCGCGCGTATTTTCCAAATAGACATAACGTGCCGAGGTCGCCGAAACGCTCGCCGCCGCTTCGCACGCAGCTCCGCGGAAGTCTTTGCGTATGCTCAGAGGCACTACGCAGAATGCTTCACATAGAGTGTTTTACGCAGAAAGGACATCGCTTGAACAGCGCAGATAACAATATAAATAGCAGTGCAGAAAACACCGCAGAGAATTCCACTGAATTCACCCTTCACCAAAGCACTGACGCCGACCAAGAGTTGATCCACGCCAAGTTGCGCGCATACAACCACCAGTTCTGGCGGAACACGCATGATTTCAGCTTCCATATTGAACACGATGGCAAGATAATCGCCGGCATCGTCGCCAGCGCCACATTCGAAACGCTCGAAGTCGAGTTTCTGTTCGTCGACGAGGAGTTTCGCGGCCGCGGACTCGGCACGCAACTGCTGCACACCGCGGAAGATCGCGCGCGTGCCGCCGGCGCCCGCCACGCATACCTGAACACCTACAGCTTCCAGGCGCCGAAGTTCTACCCGAAGCAGGGGTATCGCCAGCTGTTCTGTGTCGAACGCTGCCTCGGCCCCTACAATCAGTATTTCTTCTGGAAAGATCTCGCATAACTACGCAGCCGCTCGCACCAAACAAACAACCTATGGCGGAGCTTGCTGCGGTTCGCGCTACCGCACCAAGCCGCGCCGACTGCCCAATAATTCCACCCATCGGCTTCCAGCAAACGTTCAGTGAACGCGCAAAATATCTGCTTACAATCAAAAAAGCTGCGCGCATAGCCTGCATAGCATGCACAACGTGAAGTATCGCATACAAAACTACGCAAAACTACGCGAAATCACGTAGCCACGTAGGTAGTGACGATGAACCGCAGAAAATCCAGCGCAATACGCAATAGCTACTGCGAAGCAAGAGGGGACTGCACAATAACGCGCGGTCGATCTGCTTGGCAGTGCGTGCACGACCATACTTGGTGAGTATGTTTGGGAGGCAAACATGGCAAAGTCAAGCACAATGAAAACGGCTATTTTCGAGTCCGCAGGTCACATGGCGATCGAAGAGGTGCCGATGCCGCAGATCGAACAGCCTGACGACGTGATTCTGCGCGTCGTGCGCACATGCGTATGCGGATCCGACCTGTGGCCGTTCCGTGGCATCAACGCATCGGCTCCGCACTCGGCGAATCCGGGTCACGAGGCCATAGGCATCGTCGAGGAAGTCGGCAGCGAGATCACGTCGGTCAAGCCCGGCGACTTCGTGATCGCACCATTCACGCACGGCTGTGGCAAGTGCCGCGCATGCTTGGCGGGCTACGACGGCTCCTGCATGGCGCACTCCGATAACTTCTCGGTGGGTGATCAGGGTCAGTACCTGCGCTTCCAGCACGCGCAGTGGTCGCTGGTGAAGATCCCCGGCAAGCCAAGTGACTACAGCGAGGGCATGCTCAAGAACCTGCTCACGCTTTCCGACGTGATGGCAACCGGCTACCACGCTGCACGCACCGCCCGCGTTGAGCAGGGCGACACGGTTATCGTGCTCGGTGACGGCGCGGTCGGCCAGTGCGGCATCATCGCCGCGAAGATGATGGGTGCCAAGCGCATCATCTCCACGAGCCGTCACGCTGACCGTCAGGCGCTCGCCGCTGAGTTCGGCGCGACCGACAACGTTGCCGAACGCGGTGACGAAGGCGTTGCGAAATTGCTCGAGCTGAGCAATGGAGGCGCTGACGCCGTGCTCGAATGCGTGGGCACTGACGCTTCGTTCCAGGAGGCCGCGGCGGTGGCTCGCCCTGGCGCGCTGATCGGTCGCGTCGGCTTGCCGCATGACCAGCAGATCAGTGGCGAGGGCACGTTCTACCGCAACGTCGGACTCGCCGGCGGCCCCGCTTCGGTGACAACGTACGACAAGGCTGTGCTGCTCGACGCCGTGCTGAACGCTGAGATCGAGCCCGGCAAGGTGTTCACCGACACCTTCGCGCTCGACGACATCCAGGCTGCTTACGAGGCGATGGACAACCGCAAGACGATCAAGTCCTACGTCATCGTCGAAGACTGATTTAAAAATCAAGCTTGTTCACTTCTGGCTATTTCGAGCGCAAGAAAAGCCGAACGAACAATGATGGTTAGCAGTTGAAACCGTTCCGGCGGTTGCGCATGCGTCACGCATGGTTTGCACGTCGTCTCACACGTCGCTGCTTGCGGATGTTTTTAGGAGGCACATATGGCAAAGCCAAATATTGCGTTCATTGAAACTTCTCTCGACGACGGCTCGTTCGAAGCAAAGCTCGCCAACACCGCAATCAAGGCGATCGGTGATCGCGCTGAGGTCATTCCGATTGACTACGCTGATCTGCCGATGCTCAACGCTGGCACTGACGAGCCGGATCCGGCCGCTGCTCTCGCTATTCGCGACAAGCTCGACGCTGCTGACGGCGTGTGGGTGTTCGTTTCCGAATATCACAAGACGATTCCGGATTCCGTGCGCAACCTGTTCCAGTGGATGTCGATGCCAGACACGAAGAACCCTGAGACCGGCGAGAACGTGCTGCACAACATGCCGGCTTGCATCACCGGCGTCGGTGGCTCGAAGGGCATGGTTCCGCGCGCTCTGCTCGGCGACCTGCTTGAGGCCAACGGCATGTATGTGTTCCCGATCGAGGTCGGCCTGTCCGTCCCTGAAGAGGCGTTCCAGACCAACGACTGGGTGATGAACGAAGCTGACGAAGGCGCGATCACCATGCAGGCGAACGACTTCCTGAACTTCATTCAGGAGAACCCGATCGACAGGAAGTAATTCAGTATTACTGACTGGGAATAAGCAATTCACAATATGCGAGTTCTTGTGTAAGTAATTTAAATAAATAATTTATATAAGAACTGTCGCAATCCGTGAATTACGCAGCGTAGATTTGTGCTGTGGTGTGCGCCCGCGCAACCCGAATATTCGTGGTTGCACGGGCGCACATTCATTGTGGGTGTTTGCTCTCCGTAAAATATAGTTGTATCTGCAATAGTTGTATTGCCTACAACTTACAATGAACACTGCTTACGCAAAAGAGATGCGTGACGAGCACGTGCGAAGGAGGGTGATGGACGACTTAGAACACAGTGAATATTTACGGCCGAGTCTTGAAATCCGCGCGGTGCACAATCTCATCAGCAGATATTGGAACGTGGTCGCACCACCCAACTCGATGATGTCTGGCGTGAACATGTCCATCATTTTGTTCCTTTATGAACATCGTGACGAAGATGTGTTTCAATATGACATCGAACAGGAGCTTTCGATCACACGTTCCACTGCGTCGCGTGTGATCAGTCTGATGGAGAAGAAGGGTTACGTGGAGCGTTCGAGCGTTCCGTGGGACGCGCGCGTACGCAAGATCACGCTGACCGGCAAAGCGAGCGCCATCGCCGAGGAAGTGCGTAACACCGCGGATCGGCTTGAGCGCACGCTGTTCGACGGGTTCACCCGCGACGAGCAGTTGTGGATGATGCGCGCATTCGAACGGATGCAGAGAAACCTGCTTTCCACCGGACTCGTCGGCACCGGCAAGGAACTCGAGGATTCGCTCAGGGAACCTCCCGATGGGTCGCAAGCGTGCGATTCAGAGGAGCGGACCGCAAGCAATGCCGATGAAATCACTACAGATACAACGAACACATCGAATAGGAGAAATGAGAAAGGAGATGCGCTGAGATGAGCACAGCAACCGCCGCGCCAACAGTGGGCGCGGCGCAATCCAAGCCAGCGAAGAAGCATATTATACGAACTCTTGGCAGATCGCTGCGTGAATACAAGAAGGCCAGTATTCTCTCGCCGCTGTTTGTGCTGGTAGAGGCGATCATTGAAATTATTATCCCCACCGTCATGGCGCTGCTGCTCGACAAGGGCATCACCGGCAAGTCGATGGCGGATGTGTGGAAGTACGGCGGACTGCTGATTCTGTGCGCCGTGGTGTCGCTGACCTCGGGCTTCCTGTCGGGGCGATACGCGGCAATCGCATCGTCTGGTTTCGGCAAGAATCTGCGTCATGACGAGTTCGAGCGCGTGCAGCAGTTCAGCTTCACGAACATCGACAAGTTCTCGACCGGCTCGATCATCACGCGTCTGACCACCGATGTGACGAACGTGCAGAACTCGTACCAGATGATCATTCGCGTGGGCATGCGCGCGCCTGTCATGCTGATCGCCGCGTGGATTTTCTCGTTCCGCATCAGCCCGCAGATCTCGCTCGTGTTCCTCGCCTGCATTCCGGTGCTCGGCGTGGGCTTGTTCGGTCTCGCCGCGGTGGTGCACCCGATTTTCGAACGCGTGTTCCACACATATGACGAGCTCAACAACGTGGTCGATGAGAACCTGCAGGGTATTCGCGTGGTGAAGTCGTTCAACCGCGAGGATTACGAAGATAAGAAGTTCTCGAAGATCTCCCAGCTCATTTACAAGCAGTTCGTGAAGGCGGAGAAACTGCTGAGCTTCAACTCGCCGCTGTTCAACTTCTGCATGTATGCATCGCTGTTGACGATCGCGTGGATCGGCGCGCAGCAGATCGTCGCCTCCGGCAACAATGCAGCGAATGGCCTGACCACGGGTGATTTGACCGCACTGGTGACGTACGCGATGCAGATCATGATGGCGATGATGATGCTGTCGATGATCTTCGTGATGGTGATCATTTCGCGCGCTTCGGCAGAGCGTATCTGCACGCTGCTCACCGAAGAGAGCACGATTCGCGAGGTAGCGCAGCCGGTGACCGATGTGAAGAGCGGCGACATCGACTTCGACGATGTGACGTTCCGTTACTCCAGCAGTTCGGAGCGCCCTGTGCTTGACGACATCAACCTGCATATCAAGGCAGGCGAGACGATCGGCATCGTCGGCGGCACGGGTTCCGCGAAGTCGAGCCTCGTGCAGTTGATCCCACGCTTGTACGACGTGTCTTCCGGCACACTCAAGGTCGGCGGAGTGGACGTGCGCGATTACGAGCTCGAATCACTGCGTGACGAAGTGGCCATGGTGCTGCAGAAGAACGTGCTGTTCTCCGGCACGATCGCCGAGAACCTGCGTTGGGGCAACCCGTATGCCACCGATGAGGAGATCCGCCACGCTTGCCAGCTCGCGCAGGCGGACGGCTTCATTCAGGAGTTCCCCGACAAATACGACACCTACATCGAGCAGGGCGGCACCAACGTGTCTGGCGGCCAACGCCAGCGACTGTGCATTGCGCGCGCACTGCTCAAGAAGCCGAAGATCCTGATTCTCGACGATTCCACGTCGGCTGTCGACACGAAGACGGATGCGCTTATTCGCGAGGCGTTCCACACCGAGATTCCGAACACGACGAAGATCATCATCGCCCAGCGCGTGGCGTCGGTCGAGGATTCCGACAAGATCGTCGTGATGCACGAAGGCAAGATTCTCGATCAGGGTACGAGCGAGGAACTGCTCGAACGTTGCGAGGAATACCGCAACATCTACCTGTCGCAGACGCAGCAGCACAGCGAACAGGATCTGGGCAAGGAATCTACGGACTGGCATGAGGAAGAGGATCGCAAGGCACAGAAACTGCGCCGCCTCGAACTCGACAACGACGCCAGGAACGCGCAGAAGGAACAGGAAGGAGGCAACGCACAATGACGGCAGCATCAACGGCGGCACGCATCGACATCACCGATCGTGAGACGATCGACAGCGAGTCGCGCAACCCGAACGCCGCACCGCAAGGCGACCGCGACAAGGCGAAGAAGGGCACGCTCAAGCGCATGCTCAAATACATCTTCCACTACAAGTGGCGCATGTTCTTCGTCATCGTCAGCATTCTCGTGTCGGCAGCGGCACAAGCAGGATCATCACTGTTCCTGCAGCAGCTGATCGACAAATACATCCTGCCACTGGTGGGCAAACCGAATCCGGTATGGACACCACTCATTCAGGCGCTGATCCTGATGGGCATCCTGTATGCATTCGGCGTGCTGTCTGCATGGCTCTACAACTACCTGCTTGTAGGCGTCGAGCAAGGCGTGATGAAGTCGATTCGTGACGACATGTTCGAACACATGCAGACGTTGCCGATCTCGTTCTTCGACACGCATGAGCACGGCGACGTGATGAGCCGTTACACGAACGACACCGACACATTGCGTCAGGCGATCAGCCAATCGCTTCCGCAGATGTTCTCGTCGGCAGTCACCGCGCTCGCGGCATTGATCTCCATGCTGTACCTGTCGGTGCCGTATGCGGTGTTCGTGCTCGTGTTCACCGGACTGCTCATGCTGCTCATCCAAGTGCTGGTGAGCCGTTCCGGGCGCTACTTCGTCAAGCAGCAGAAAGAGCTCGGCGATGTGAACGCATTCGTCGAAGAAGCCGTCAACGGCCAGAAGGTCGTCAAGGTGTTCAACCACGAAGACGCGATGCAGGCCGACTTCGACCGCCGCAACGAGAGCCTCTACAACGCATCGGCAAGCGCCAACACCTACGGCAACGTGCTGATGCCGGTGGTCAACAACATGGGCTATCTGCTTTACGTGATCTCGGCTGTGCTCGGCGGCCTCGCCACGTTCTACAGCTGGAAGAACTTCGGTTTCTCCGGCCAGACCGTCTACACGATCGGCATGATCATCTCACTGCTCACGCTGTCGCGCAGCTTCGTCAACCCGATCGGCCAGGTTTCGCAACAGTTCACGATGGTGATGATGGCGCTCGCAGGCGCATCCCGCATCTTCGCGCTGATGGATGCCGAGCCGGAGCAAGACACCGGTACGGTGACGCTCGTCAACGTGGAACTCGCCTCCGATGGACGCACGATGACCGAAACGAACCGCGTGACCGGCCACTGGGCTTGGAAGCGCGAAGCGAGCGACGACGGCACGCGCTCCCGCGAAGCCGCCAAGAAGCTCAGCCCGAAGGCGGCGAAGATCGCTGACGAGGCTCACGAAGAGGCCATCACCTCTCCAGACGGTCGCCTGACATTGCTGCGTGGCGATGTGCGCTTCACCGACGTCACGTTCGGCTACGACCCGAAGAAGCCGGTGTTGCACGACATCACGTGGTTCGCCAAGCCAGGCCAGAAGATCGCCCTCGTTGGCGCGACCGGCGCAGGCAAGACTACGATCACGAACCTCATCAACCGCTTCTACGACATTCAGGAAGGCATGATCCTCTACGACGGCATCAACGTCAAGGGCATCAAGAAGCCAGACCTGCGTCGTTCGCTGGGCATCGTGCTTCAGGATGTGAACCTGTTCACTGGCACGGTGATGGACAACATCCGTTATGGCAAGCTCGACGCCAGCGACGAGGAGTGCATCGAGGCCGCGAAGCTCACGAATGCCGACAGCTTCATCCGCATGTTGCCGGACGGCTACAACACCGTGCTCTCCGGCGACGGCTCCGGACTCTCGCAAGGCCAGCGTCAGCTCATCTCGATCGCGCGCGCTGCAGTGGCGAATCCGCCGGCGTTGATCCTCGACGAAGCAACATCGTCGATCGATACGCGCACCGAGGAAGTCGTGCAGGCGGGCATGGATAATCTGATGGCAGGCCGCACGGTCTTCGTCATCGCCCACCGCCTGTCTACCGTGCGTAACTCCGACGTGATCATGGTGCTCGACCACGGTCGCATCATCGAGCGCGGTTCGCACGACGAGCTGATGGCAGAGCACGGCGAGTACTACCAGCTCTACACTGGCTCGCTCGAACTCGAGTAATCGCTCACAATGCGCGCACTGGGCTGGGTCATGGGAACTTTGCTTCCCGTGCCCCAGCCCAGTGCGTTATACCCAGCTTTGTTAGGCACGCCCGCATAGTGGGGAAGCGGCGGAATTCGCCTATCTGCGCAATCGCGGGTCGCGTGCTGTAATAGAGAAAGCAAAACAAAGGAGGCTACTATGGCAGAACTCAGCGGCGATATGAAGAAGAACTTCGAAGAAATCAAGGAACGCATCGACGAGCACAAAGACGATTTCGAGGGCATCAAGAAGAGTGCCGAAGATCTCGGAAGCAAGCTCAAGGATGCCAAGGAAGGCTGGGAATCCTCGCGCGCCGAGAAAGGCGACAAGCACGAAGTTGCCGAGAACGAGGAAACTCATCAGACCCACTGATTAATTTCTTCCTTATTTTCTGGGCGGTCACGCAAAGTGGCCGCCCTTTGCGTATTGCGACGTGTGCCCTGCGCGCTTTTTGCTGTTTTGTCGGCTTATGCTATGCCTGCTTATGGTTCTGTTAGCTTTATATGTCAAAACGGCAAATTCATCCGCTAGAACGGCAAGCCCATCTGCTAAAACGGCAAAGTATTGTGTTTTGCTGTTTTATCCATTGGTTTTGCTGTTTTGTCTGCTGTTTTGCTTGTTTTGTGAGTCGGAACAGCAAATCTATCTGATAAAACGTCAAAAGTAGTTTATATTTGCTGTTTTTGATATCTGGTTTTGCCGTTTTTGCATTGTTTGGCTTGCTTCATCTTTTTGCTGTTTTGCTGTTTGCTTTTGCTGTTTTGTATGCGCCACGCGTGCGCTCTGTGGGCGAACAGAAGAGAAGTGGCGTTACATTGGAACTATGAGTGAACAGACGGTTTCGCAGGCAGACAATCTGCATAATAATTCAGGCAAAACTCTGCGTAATAATCCAAACAATAACCAGCATAGTGAGCGATCACAGCAGCTCGATAAGCAGATCAATCACATTGAGCATCTCGAGCAGTCGCAAAATTCTAAGCAGTGGCCGATTATTTCGCAGCCGCTCAACTTGCCCGGTATTGACAATCTGCGTGACATGGGCGGTATCGCCACACAAGACGGCCGCGTGATCCGCCCACACATGCTGTTCCGTTCGGCGAATCTGCATAAGGCGAGCGCGCACGACCTGCACGCGCTCGACTCGCTCGGCTTGCGCAACGTGATCGACTTGCGCACAAAGCAAGAAAAGCGTTTCGAAGAAGACCAACTGATGCAAAACTGGCAGTATTACTGGCTTCCCGTATTTTCAGAAACGCAGGAGGCGAGCAAACAGCTCGAGGGAATCTTCAAAGATCCGGGCACGTTCATCGAGAGCATCTACCCGCAGATGATCCGCTCGCAAATGGCAGTCGACTGCTGGAAACAGTGCTTCGCGCTGCTGCTCAACGAGTCTGGCGCGTTCCTGTGGCATTGCACGCAGGGCAAGGATCGCACCGGTGCGCTCGCCGCGTTGATTTTGGCGGCGTTGAACGTCGACGAGGAGACGATTGTTGCAGATTATCTCGAAACCAACCGTTTCATGTCTACTGAAACACCGAAATTTGCCGAGAAAATAGAGAAACTTGTTGGGCGCCGCATTGACGGCGATATCAATCAGTTCCTGGTGGCGGCGCCTGCGTACATTCACGCGTTCCTAGATGCAGCCGCTGAATATGGCGGATTGCGTGGCTTCCTGCACGAAAAAGTCGGCTTGAGCGACGCAGATTTCGAGCGCCTGCGCGAGCGCTTCACCCAGGCAGCGGATTCTGCTGATTCCGTCGGCTCCACTGAGTTTGCTGCGACTGAGTGAGCGGCATGTGAGTGAGACGAAACTTCGCATGTGCCCACCACCTGTGTTCTGCGTATACTCGGCGTGCTTGGTTACGCTTTAGTTGCGTTTGCGTGTAAGCGGGTTTTGCTTGCAATATGCGCGAAAAAATAGCGCGCGGTTGGCGTGTGGAGGATTATAGTTAAAACTAGGCAAGGGCAAAGCTTCTGTATTCAAAGTAGAGGAGGGCTGATGTCCAAGAAAGATCCGAACGAACACGTCACGAACACGCACGAGGGTTTGGAGACGGTGAACGAAGACGAGATCAAGGCGATGTCTGAGGTCGTCGAGGAAACCGACCACCCGCACAAAGACCCGATCACCGGCGAATCCGATGGCAGCACGAACAACGGGTTCGCCGTCCACCCCAAGAAAATTGCGAAGGCAGCCGAGAAAGATCTGCTGTTCCACAGCGCCAACACTTGGGAGAACATGGACGAAGTTCCAGAGTAAACACCGCACGTAGTGCGTGATGTTCGCAGAAATATTCACATTGATTATCCCGCGCTCAGCACACTGGGCGCGGGATTTATTTATCTGCTGAATTATTCGCACGGGCAAACACGGCAATGCGCGCAATTGTATAGTGAGTGAAGATAAGGCTTACAAACACAGCCTTGGCTCTTTTGAGATTGGAGACATCATGGCAGATGATACGAATACGCATGAGGGTCTCGGCGCAATGAGCGACGAGCAGATCAAGGAGATGGCGAACGTTGTCAAGGGCACCGATCACCCATACAAAGACCCGATCACCGGCAAGATGAACATAGACATTCCGCAGAACGAAGTCGGTGTGAGCCGTGAGTCCGAAGCCGCGAAGAAGGCGCACGCAGATCGCGACCAGATGGAGATCAACCGCGAAGAAGAGGCCATCAACGCCAGCCAGTGGGAAGACCCACTCGGCGAAGACCGCTGATTTCTCTTTCACCTCTACCCACAAGCCCGATGCAGTATTATCCGCATCGGGCTTTTGCTGTTTTGCTGTTTTATCCATTGGTTTTGCTGTTTTGTATTACTTTTTGCTTGATTTGTATGAAAACAGCAAATCCATCTATCAGAACGTCAAATCCGACTGCTGAAACGGCGAAATACTCTGCTTTTGCTGCTTTGCCTACTGGTTTTGCTGTTTTGTATTACTTTTGTTTGATTTATATGTAAAAACAGCAAATCTGTCTGTGAAAACGGCAAATTCTCTTGCAATGATGGCAAATAATTTGTATTTGCTGTTTTAAGGTCGGATTTGCTGTTTTGTATGGTTCCGCAGCTGCTTTATGTGTGAAACGGCGAAGCCGCCTGCGAAAACAGCAAATCCATCTGATGTAACAGCAAAATAGGCACTTTTGCTGTTTTGTCCGGTAGATTTGATGTTTTGTATTACTTTTTGCTTGATTTGTAAGTAAAAACGTCAAATCTGTCTGTGAAAACGGCGAAATAGCTTGGTTTTGCTGTTTTTAAGGCCGGATTTGATGTTTTGTATTAGATTTTGCTTGATTCGTAAGTAAAAACAGCAAATCTGGTTGCAAGAACGGCAAAACAGTTTGCGAAAACAGCAAAAGCAGGGGGCGGGAATAGCGCAGCGCGGAGTGCTGTTCAATGCAGTAGGGCGAATGAGCAGGCGGCGGATAATCTTCACAAATTATTCGCGTGCAATGCTATACTCACACTCAACATGGCGATGATCCGTTATCAGCGGGGAGTCTTCGGAAGAACGGCGGAGCGCGCGTGCGCGACGCCCAGTAGAACCGACGGGTTCGGCCCGCACAGCCGAATCAAGCGGTCGAACGCGAACGGCAACGTGCGCGTGCGGCAAGCGAGGTGGTACCGCGGTGGCACTACGCAGAACTTGACAGCCAAGTATTTGCGCGGTTTCTGGCCATCGTCCTCGCAGGAATAATCCTGCAACCACGAGGAGATACGGTGAGCGAAACACCAAAGCATGTGTATCCCAAGGCAGCAGTGGGCGAGCAGAGCGCGAACGTCGCGCCGAACCCGGACTTCCCACAGCTTGAAGAAGATGTGCTGCAGTATTGGGACACGAATGACACATTCCAAAAATCCATCGACGAGAACCCCAGCGGCGAGAACAGCGACAACGAGTTCGTGTTCTTCGACGGCCCGCCGTTTGCGAACGGTCTGCCTCACTACGGCCACCTGCTGACCGGCTACGCGAAAGACGTCGTGCCGCGTTACCAGACGATGAAGGGGCACCGTGTCAACCGCGTGTTCGGTTGGGATACGCACGGTCTGCCCGCCGAACTGGAGGCGCAGAAGGAACTCGGCATCGATTCGGTCGATCAGATCGAGCAGATGGGCATCGACAAGTTCAACGACGCCTGCCGCGCGTCCGTGCTCAAGTACGTGAACGAGTGGCGCGACTACGTGCACCGTCAGGCTCGCTGGGTGGACTTCGAACACGGCTACAAGACGCTCGACATTCCATACATGGAGTCGGTGATGTGGGCGTTCAAGACGCTCTACGACAAGGGCTTGGCATACAAGGGCTACCGCGTGCTGCCATACTGCCCGAAGGATCGCACGCCGCTTTCGGCACACGAGCTGCGCATGGACGCCGACGTATATCAGGATCGCCAAGACACCACCGTGTCGGTCGCCGTGAAGCTGCGTGACGAAGACGACGCCTACGTGGTGTTCTGGACGACTACGCCGTGGACCGTTCCTTCGAATCTGGCGATCGTTGTGGGCGCTGACATCGACTACGTGGAGGTGGCTCCGAAGAACGGCAAGTTCGCCGGCAAGAAGCTCTACTTCGCGAAGGCCCGCGTCAACGACTACAACAAGGAGCTGGGCGAGGACTACGAGGTGGTTCGCGAGCTCAAGGGCGCCGACATGGTTGGCTGGCGCTACTGGCCGGTGTTCCCGTATTTCGCCGGCGAAGCCGCGACCGCCGAGGGCGGCGAACCCGGCCCGAACGCCTTCCAGATCTTCGCAGCCGATTACGTCGACACCGTTGAGGGTACCGGCCTCGTGCATCAGGCTCCTTACGGCGAAGACGATATGAACACGCTGAACGCTCACGACATCAAGAGCGTTGACGTGCTCGACGCCGGCTGCAAGTTCACGTCGCTGTGCCCGGATTATGAAGGCATGTTCGTGTTCGACGCGAACCTGCCGATCCTGCGCAACCTGCGCGCCGGCGACGGCCCGCTCGCGCAGATCCCCGAAGAGCATCGCGCACTGCTGCTGCAGGAGAAGAGCTATGTGCACTCCTACCCGCACTGCTGGCGTTGCGGCACCCCGCTGATCTACAAGCCGGTGTCGAGCTGGTTTGTGTCGGTCACGAAGATCAAGCCGCAGCTGCTCAAGCACAACCAGGAGATCAACTGGATCCCGGAGAACGTCAAAGACGGTCAGTTCGGCAAGTGGCTGGAAAACGCCCGCGACTGGTCGATCTCGCGTAACCGCTTCTGGGGTTCGCCGATCCCGGTGTGGGTGAGCGATGACCCGAAGTACCCACGCGTCGACGTGTACGGTTCGCTTGACGAGTTGAAGCGCGATTTCGGCGACTATCCGCGAGACAAAGACGGCAACATCAACATGCACCGTCCGTGGATCGACAACCTGACGCGCCCGAATCCGGATGACCCGACGGGCAAGTCGCAGATGCACCGCATCACCGACGTGCTCGACTGCTGGTTCGAATCCGGTTCGATGCCGTTCGCACAGTTCCACTACCCGTTTGAGAACAAGGAATATTTCGAACAGCACTTCCCGTCTGACTTCGTGGTCGAATACATCGGCCAGACGCGTGGCTGGTTCTACCTGCTGCACGTGATGGCGACCGCGCTGTTCGACAAGCCTGCGTTCAAGAACGTGATCTGCCACGGCATCGTGCTCGGTGACGATGGCCAGAAGATGAGCAAGCACCTGCGCAACTACCCGGACGTGAACGGTGTGTTCAACAAATATGGTTCCGACGCTATGCGCTGGTTCCTGATGAGCTCGCCGATTCTTCGCGGTGGCAACCTGATCGTGACCTCCGATGGCATTCGCGACACGGTTCGTCAGATCATGCTGCCGGTGTGGAGCAGCTACTACTTCTTCACGCTCTACGCCAACGCCGCGAATCACGGTAACGGCTACGACGCGCGCAAGCTGACCGCTGATGAGGTGCCGGGTCTGCCGCAGATGGATCGCTATCTGCTCGCACGCACCCGCAAGCTGATCTCCGAAGTGACTTCGTGCATGGATAACTTCGAGATCTCGAGCGCCTGTGATCACGTTGCCGACTTCATCGACATGCTCACGAACTGGTACATCCGCAATACGCGCGACCGCTTCTGGAATGAAGACGAGAACGCGTTCAACACGCTGTACACCGTGCTTGAGGTGTTCATGCGCGTGCTGGCGCCGCTCGCCCCGATGGAAGCCGAAAACGTGTGGCGCGGCTTGACCGGAGGCGAATCCGTGCATTTGGGAGACTGGCCATACCTGACCGACCCGAAGACCGGTGAAGACACCGAACTGGGCAAGGTGCTCGTCGAAGACGGCGCACTCGTTGAGGCGATGGACAAGGTGCGCGAAGTGGTCTCCGCAACGCTGGCTCTGCGCAAGGCGAGCAAGATGCGCGTGCGCCAGCCGCTCGCCAAGCTCACCGTCGTGGTCGACAACCCGTCGCAGGTTGACTGCTATGACGCATTGCTCAAGAGCGAGCTGAACATCAAGAACATCGAATACACGACTCTTGATTCCGCCGCCGAGCATGGTCTGCGCATCATCGATGAGTTGAAGGTGAACGCTCGCGCTGCCGGCCCGCGCTTGGGCAAGCAGGTGCAGTTCGCGATCAAGGCGTCGAAGAGCGGCGACTGGCACACCGACCCGGCTACAGGAGATCCGGTTATCGAGACTCCGAACGGCGAGATCACGCTGCAGGGCGATGAATACGACATCACCCGTCGCGTTGAAGAGGTCGACGCTGAAGAGCGTCGCAACTCGGCGTCGTCGATCCTGCCGACCGGCGGCTTCGTGATCCTCGACCTCGAGCTGAACGACGATCTGATCGCCGAAGGCTACGCCCGCGACGTCGTGCGCGCTGTGCAAGACGCTCGCAAGGCCGCTGATCTCGACATCACCGATCGCATCTCGCTCAAGCTCGTTGTGCCAACGGATTGTTTGGCGCGCGTCGAGCAGTTCCGCGACCTGATCGCCGGTGAAACGCTTGCCACATCGATGAGCGTTGAGCCAGGAGACGAGCTCCAGGTCAAGGTCGCCAAGGCCTAACCTTCGTCGCCAAGGCTTGGCCCTCGTTCCGTAGGGGAGCGGGTGGGTATATATCCACCCGCTCCCCATTTCTATTTCGCTGGCGGGGATATAAAAGTGCCGAAGCGCTTGATAACCAATTGCGAAAATCGTTGGAATTTAGCGATTTTCCAGTTTGGGCTAGTCGGCGCTTCGGCACTTTTATATCCCCGCCAGCAAAATGAAGAGGGTCAGTCGCCGCGGTATTTCGCCATCATCTGCGACTGGAGCTGCTGGGCGCTCGGGGGAGTCCAGGTCACGGCATCGGCGCCCGCCTCGATCGTCGCGGTGATGCTTTCATCGCTCGCGCCACCCGAAGCCAGAATCGGCACCTCAGGGTGATGTGCGCGTATGCTGCGCACCACCTCAGGTGTGCGTGCGCCGGCGGCAACGTTAATGATGGCAGCGCCAGCGAGAATCTTGTGCTCGGTGATCGTGTCGTCATTCGTCACGGTGGCGATCACCGGAATATCGACGGCGTTCATCGTGGCCTCGACGGTTTCTGCGGGGGCGGGTGCATTGATCACCACGCCGGCAGCCCCCTGCATCTCAGCCACCACGCCAATTCGATAACGCGCCCGCCGGTGGTGGTGCCGCCTCCCACGCCGACGAACAACGGTTGCTGAGCCACCGTGAGCAGGGCCTGGGTGATCACCGGTTCGCCGGTGAACGGATACACTGCCAGAATCGCGTTGGCGTTCGTGTTGCGAATCACGGCTGCATCGGTCGTGTATGCAAACGTCTTCAACGTGTGCCCTTTCACCGTGATGCCGCCGCACGCCTCGGTCGCCGCAGGTACGCGAGCCACCGGCGATGTGAGGCGTCCTTCAACCGTCGCCGTGCCGCTCACCGTTCGTTGCACCGATGGCGTGGATGTGTGCTGTTCAACCGCCACCGACTCACTTGGCGAGAAAATCGAGATGGACCTCGGACTAATCTGCTGGCTCATAGAGCACCTCCCAACCGTCGCTTTCGTTGGTCGCCTCGCGCGCCGCCTCGTTTGCCTGCTTGAATTCCGCCATCGCCTTGCGCATCAGTCGCTTGCGCTTTGCGAAGTTGTCTTCGGGATGTTGCTCTTCGGCAGCATGGTTGATGCGTTCCAAATAGTCATACAGATTCTCCAGCTCCTGCTCGTTGAGGCAGTCGAGCAGACTCGTCGTGCGCTGCGCATCCTCGCTATATTCCTCGAGCACTTTTCTGCCCGCCTTGGTGAGCTGCACCATCTGCACGCGGCGATCGTCCTTCGACGTCGTGCGCGTCACATACCCGTACTGCTCGAGTTTGGCGAGCAGTTCCGCCGTCGCCTGCCTGCTCGTGCCCATCAGCTCGCCGAAATCATGCTGACTGATCTGCGGCTGTTCCGACAGCGTTCCCAGCGCTTTGAGCTGCCCGTTGCTGGGCTGATGCGTTCTGCTCACTCCGCGTGCCCGCGCGCGCCTCGCCTTGAGATGTCCGCGAATAATGAACATGCTCAATTCGTGCACTTGCTCAATTATCTTTGTTTTAATGTCGTCGCTCATCGCAACTCCTTGTTCTCGGGCTGCCCTGCGGGCTCGCCCGTTTCACTGTTGAGCCAGAGCATAAGAGCGCGCAACTAGTTTGTCAAGTACCTGACAAATATTCTTTCGTTGGAAGAAAATGGCATGTTTTTCTACGCGTGGCAATTCATTGACCAATGATTTTTCACGTTGAATATGAGACAGTTACACAGCATTCTGCCTATAGCCGATGTAGAATTTTGCTTACGGTCTAAATGAAGGCGGTGAATATTAGGCAATTAATGCCGAATGCGTAATTTTTGTTTTAAAATAATTCTAAAAGACGAAAATTATGAGATTATAAAACAAATAAATGATTTTGTATGAAATTGTCGACTTTTTCGACGGCTTACTAATTTTTTAGGGTATATAAAGTAAAAGGTGGTTTTGCGTGGGAGCTTACTGAAGACATGGTGGTCTTACTCTAAAGGAAAGGGTGGGATTGTTTCGTGTCTTTTCGTTCGCCATGATATGATGCCTACTATAAAGT
>NZ_WNLP01000012.1 GCF_009727065.1 Bifidobacterium canis | reverse complement strand
GCCGTGGTCGCTAGGTCTTAAGAAACCTAGTGGGTCTTAAGATTAAGGCCGCGTAGCTCAGTTGGTTAGAGCGCCGCCCTGTCACGGCGGAGGTCACCGGTTCAAGTCCGGCCGTGGTCGCGATGTTGAAAGCGAAAGTTTTCAATGTTCTGGCTCTGTAGCTCAGTTGGTAGAGCGAACGACTGAAAATCGTTAGGTCAGCGGATCGACGCCGCTCGGAGCCACCAGCACCTCTCGGGTTCGCCCGAGAGGTTTTTCTTTTGTTCAATCCCTAACCGGCGGAACTGCTGGAATCAGTGCTGCATGCGAACTCCTGCAGAAACAGTATCTTATTGTCATCCGCCCATTTCACAAGAGACATGCCATCGAAATCATCGATACGGCCGTCGTCCATCCAGTTTTTGAAATACCATTGCACAACGGTCTGGTTGTTTTTATGGAAAAACTGTTCGATGCGCCACGTCAACACTTTGCCGTGTTTGTTCCATTCCTCAAACCATCGGCGTATGGCCTCACACCCCTCATATCGAGGGCCATAACTCTCCATATATTCGGCATGGTCGGCAAAAATCTCATCGATGCCGAGATCACGTTGCTGCAACCACATGTCGAACCACAGCCGGATTATTCGCTCGCGTTCGTTCATCTCGTGCTCCCTCGCAATATGTAACGCCATTATATTGCTGGATTGCTCATATATTGCCGCTGTCCTGCGCTAAGGTGGTGGCATACATGGAGCCATCACGTGTCAAAGGAGACATCAATACCATGACGCAGCAATTGCCGTACCAAGACCCTAACCTGCCGATTCCCGAACGTGTGGCCGATCTCGTCGGTCGTATGACGTTGGAGGAGAAGGTCGGCCAGATGATGCAGCTCGACGCCCGTGACGGCGATCTCGAATCGACGATCGTCGACCGGCATGTCGGCTCGATTCTGCACACCGCTCCCGAGGATCTGATTCGCGCAGCGGACTTGGTGAAGAACAACACGCGCCTGCACATTCCTCTGCTGATCGGTGATGACTGCATTCACGGCTACTCGTTCTGGCCGGGAGCCACGATCTTTCCCTCGCAGCTGGGCATGGCCGTCAGCTGGGATCCGCAGCTCGTGCGCAAAGCCGCACGCGCCACAGCAGAAGAGGTTGCGCCGACCGGCGTGCACTGGACGTTCTCACCGGTGCTGTGCATCGGGCGTGACACGCGATGGGGGCGCGTGGACGAAACGTTCGGTGAAGACCCATACCTGATCGGCGAGATGGCGTCCGCGATGATCTCCGGCTACCAAAAAGGCGCGAAAGCCGGAGACCTCTTCGCCCAAGACGCGATTCTCGCCTGTGCCAAGCATTTCGCAGGGTACAGCGAGACGCAGGGAGGTCGTGACGCTTCGGAAGCCGACCTCTCGCATCGCAAACTCGCTTCATGGTTCCTGCCGCCGTTTGAACGCGCGGCACGCGAAGGCTGCGCCACATTCATGCTCGGCTACGAGTCGATCGACGGCGTGCCCGTCACGTTCAACAACTGGCTGCTCAACCAAAAACTGCGCCACGATTGGGGTTACACCGGCACGTTGATCACTGATTGGGACAACGTCGGGCGCTCGGTATGGGAGCAGCATGTGAAACCTGACTACGCTCACGCTTCAGCCGACGCAGTGCGTGCAGGCAACGATCTCGTGATGACGACTCCACAGTTCTACGACGGCGCCATTGAAGCGGTGCGTTCCGGTCTACTCGACGAAAAACTGCTCGATGAAGCCGTTGCACGCATTCTCACACTGAAGTTCCAACTTGGACTGTTCGAGAACCCACGTCTGCCAGACGAAGCACGTATCAAGGCGAGCATCGGAAACGAAGATCATCGCCGCATCAACCTCGATATCGCGCGCGAATCAGTTGCGCTACTCAAAAACAATGGTGCGCTGCCGTTCAACGTCAACGCTGCGCATCGCATCGCCGTGGTCGGCCCTCTTGCCGACGACGCACAGAACCAGCTGGGAGATTGGGCCGGCAGTTCCGGCCAAGTGCCGTGGATGAAAGACGGGCAGCCGCGAGATCGCATCACCACCGTGCTCGACGCGTTCCGCCAACTCGCTCCGCAGGATTGCGTAGTTACCTATGCGCGTGGTGCGAACATCATCGATTTGGCGGATGACCCAGAGGGCGCGTTCTTCCCCGACGGGCAGCCGCGCCCGAAGATCGCGGTTTCCGCCGATTTCGACTTCGACCTGCTCAGCGAAGCGGTCACGCAAAGCGAACAGGCGGATCTGACGGTGGCCGTGGTCGGCGACGTCGTGGAACTCGTAGGCGAGGGTTGCTCGACCGCAACGTTGGAACTGCAGGGCGGTCAAAACAAACTGCTGGAACTGCTCGCGCAATCCGCGGAGCGCACTGGCAAACCTCTCGTCGTCGTATTGATGAGCTCCAAACCGCAGGTGTTGCCGCCGTGCATCATCGGCACCAACGGGGTCATTGTAGACAAAGCAGCAACACAGGGAGTCTCCGCGTTCCTATGGGCTCCGAATCCAGGAATGGAAGGCGGCCGTGCAATCGCGGAGATCATCCTCGGCGAAACGGAGCCGACTGGTCGACTGCCGATCACCTTCCCTCGACACGTGGGTCAGCTGCCGGTGTATTACAACCAGATTCGCGGGCAGCACGGCAACCGTTACGCCGATCTGACGCAAGATCCGGCGTTTGCGTTCGGCGAGGGTCTCGCATACACGACCTTCGCGTATTCCGACCTGCATATCACGAACGGCGGCGAGAACGCGAGCTTCGGCATCAACGACACCGTACATGCTGAGGTCACGCTCACGAACACGGGCAAGCGTGCGGGTACGGAAATCGTGCAGCTCTATATCAGCGACGTCGTGACGTCATACACGTGGGCGGAGCGAGAACTCAAAGCGTTCCAACGCGTGTCGCTCGAACCGGGGGAGAGCGCGGTGGTGGCGTTCGATCTGCCGGTCGCGGACTGCACGATCGTGGATGCCGACGCGCAGCGCATCGTCGAGCCCGGTGAATTCAAACTGCTCGTCGGTCATTCCAGCCGTTTGGAAGACCTGCAGCAGGTTTCGTTCACCGTTGCGTGAAATACAACGACTGAATATATTAGGCGTCGCTAAGCAGCTGCTTAGCGACGCCTAATATATTCAGTCGCGAAATAATAACAGTTATTATTTACTGTTTGCTTGTTTCTTCGGAGCTGTGCTGAGATTGCTGAGCATCGGAACCGAACGCGAGATCCTCGACTTCCTCAAGACCGGGGATATCGGTGGGCTCCTCATCCACGAACTTGTCGATTCCCGGAAGATCAGCCAGCGAATCGCCCTCTTTGCGCGCGAGCTGCGCTTGCTCGCGGAACCAGATGCGCACAGCCGGATTGATGTCTTTCGACTCGAGATATTGCTGGTACACCGGGAACAGCACGTGCAGCCACGGATACATCAAATACAGCGTGCGCTCGGACTTATGCTTGCGCCAGTGCTCGGGATGCGCCGCAAACGTGTTCTTGAAACGGCGCATGTAGTTATGGAACGATTTGAACGACGTATCCATGCGACGTGCGGAAATGCCGCAGATCATGCGCTCGGAATACACCGTTTTCAAGCCGCGGCCAAGCAGATGCAGCGAAACGTCGATGTCTTCGTGCATCACATCTTCCTTATCGCGGCACACCTCGTTGTGAATGAGCTTCCAAGCGGAAGCGCGCAACGCCATATTCGAGCCGAACAGCAGCACCTGACCGCCATCGGCGCGATACGTATGCCGGCGAACGCTGTCATCGCCGAGCAATGAGATCCTGCGAGCAGGCATGTCGTAGTACGTCACCGGGCCAGTGGCACCCATCGCCTCGGCATCTTCGGTGAAAATGCCGGCTACCACCTCAACCCAGTCCGGCTTGAGCATGCAGTCCGCGTCAACGCGGCCGAGCACATCGCCGGTGGCATGGTTGAGACCATAGTTACGCGTTGGAATGAGCCCCTGCTCCTCGTCTTGGTGAAGCAGCTTCACGGGAACGTCGGGGTGATCCGCGATGTATTGCTCCACAATCTCCACGGTGCGGTCGGTGGAGCGGTTATCGACGACGAGCACTTCGTGCGGCATCACCGTCTGGCGAGTCGCGTTGTCGAGGCAGTCGACGATTCTTTCCTCTTCATTCCACGCTGGGATGATGATTGAGACTTTCAGCATACCTATAGAATATGAGTCCGGCCGTACACGCAAGCTTCACATTCGCAAATATCGCGGAGAATCGCCTGCACCGAAAACACGGTCGAATGCCATGTCGAACATCGTGCAGCGGCAAGCGCAACGTTGAACGGGGCAGTAGTTACAATGAGTGCCATGACTGAGCAAGAAAACGAGCAGAGCAATAGGAAACTCGACCTCGCGTCGGTGTTCCCGTCGAAAGGCGATCCGCGCAGGCCTCCGGAATGGTATGGCAGGGCGTTGATGTATGCGGTCATCGCCGTGTTCGTGGGCATTTTCGTATATACATCATGGTTCAAGATCACATACGTGGTTCTCGATGTGGTGATAGCCATGTTCCTCGCATTGGCGGTGGAACCGTTGGTGCTGCGCTTGATCAAGCATGGTTGGAAGCGTGGCGCGGCGTCGGTCACCTGTTTGGTGTCGTTGCTCATCATCATCGTCGTGCTGCTCGCCTTGTTCGGCAACATGTTCGTGCAGCAGATGATCTCGATGATCAAGGGACTGCCCGGACTGTATGACCAGTTCGCCACGTTCGTCAACGAACGCGCGAACTTCAAGCTGCCGGAGATCAATTCGCTCGGTAGCGAGATTCTCAAGAACCTGCAATCGTCGTGGGTCACGAACTTCGCAGGGCAGGCGTTCACGACGACGATGGGCGTGCTGGGTAATCTGCTCAACGTGATCACCGCGCTGATGGTGGCGTTCTATATTTCCATCGCGGCCCGCGCCTGCGTCGCAGCCTGTGCCAGTGGCTCGCGCCGAATTCGCAACGCAAGTTCCTGCTCGTGTGGACGGTTGTGCAGGATCAGATTTCGAACTTCCTGTTCTCCCGCTCGATTCTCGCCGCCATCAATGCGGCCTGCACCGGCATCTTCCTGATGGCCATCAAGGTGCCGTATTGGTTGCCGCTCGCACTGTTCTGCGGCATCGTCTCGCAGTTCGTGCCGACGATCGGCACCTATTTGGGCGGCGCGCTGCCGGTGCTCTTCGCATGGGGCGAGCGCGGCTGGGTGTATGCGGTGGCCGTCGTCGTGTTCATCACCGTCTACCAGCAGATCGAGAATCTGCTGCTGTCGCCGAAGATCTCCGAGCGCACGATGGATCTCAACCCGTGCATCGCGTTCCTCTCGGTGCTCGTGTTCGGCGCGCTGTTCGGCGCACTCGGCGCGTTCCTCGCGCTGCCTATCACCGCAAGCATCCAAGTGCTGTTCCAGGTGTCGACGAAGCGCTACGATCTCGTTGACATGCCGTTGATGAACGATCCGGTGCCAAGCAAGAAGTCGAAGGTGGCCGAAGCCGCCGACGCGTTGAACCAGCATGTGATCAAGCCGATGAACGAGCATATGCCACGGCAGAGCAAGGGTTCTTCGGCGAACGTGCCGTTGGACGCCGAGATCCGTTATCTGCAGCAGCAGGTGTACGATATTCCTCGAGATGCCGATGAAGGCGATTCGGAGGATTCCCCGACGGTCGCCATTCCGAAGCATGTGCTCGACGAGAACGCCGCCAAAGGACTCGACAGATTGCGTCAGAACAGTCATTCCGCTGGTTCCGGTGCTGCTGCTGATGACGGAAAGTCTGCCGATGAAACGAATACTGGCGACGTGAAGAATGCGAAGAACGTCGAGAATGCCAAGAAGTCCGGCAAGCCGACGAATCCAAGGAGTCAGTGGAGCTAATGGCGATACTCGATATTCTCGATCTGCTGCTGGTTATTGTGGGAGGCGCAAGCGTGGCGTATCAGGGGCTCTGCATCCTGATCTCACTGTTCGCCAAACCGATCCGCTTCCCAGACGCGCCGATGGACAAGCACTATGCGGTGCTGATCTCCGCACGCAACGAGGAGGGCGTCGTCGGCAACCTGATTCGAGATATCCAATCGCAAAGCTACCCGAGTAAGCTCATTGACATTTGGCTGGTCGCCGATAACTGCGATGACAACACGGCGCAGCTCGCCCGAGACCTGGGCTGCCACGTTGTCGAGCGCTTCAACAAAGAGCAGGTCGGCAAAGGCTACGCGCTGACGTATCTGCTCAACTCGATGATTGACACGAAGGCCTCCGATAAATATGACGCGTTCTTTGTGTTCGACGCCGACAATCGTCTCGACAAGCATTACTTCGAAGAGATGAACAAGGCGTACCAGTCAGGCTTCCGCATTCTGACCAGCTACCGCAACTCGGTGAATCTTTCGGAGAACTGGGTGAGCTCCGGCTCGGCGTTGTGGTTCATCCGCGAATCGCGATTCCTGAGTGCTTCGCGCATGTGGCTGGGCAACAGCTGCCACGTTGGCGGCACAGGATTCATGTTCTCGCAGGAGATCATGCGCCGCAACAGGGGTTGGAAGTTCCACCTGCTGACCGAGGACCTGGAATTCACGATGGACTCGGTGTTGCATGGCGACCGCATCGGCTACGTCGGCTCGGCGATTCTCTACGATGAGCAGCCGGTGACCTTCGCGCAAAGCTGGCGTCAGCGCTTGCGTTGGAGCAAGGGCTTCCTGCAGGTGTTCCGCTACTATGGGCCGGCGCTTATTCGCCGCGCGATTCAGGAGCGCGATTTCTCGGCCATCGATTTCACGTTGTTGCTGTGCCCGTTCACCGTGCTGGCGATTGTGCGCATCGCACTTGGCACTATTTTCGCGGCATGCGGCTTCATCTCCTGGCAGAGCCAGATGAGCGCGCTGTTCAACTGGATGCTCGGCGTCGTCTCGTCGCTCGTGTTCATGATGGTGCTCGCCGAACTCACGATGGTGGTGGAACGCAAGCAGATCGGCGCGACGAACAAGGAGCTGTTCGCCTATGCGCTGAGCTTCCCGATCTACATGTTGAGCTACGTGCCGATTTCATTCCAGGCCGTGTTTGCCAAGGCGCAATGGAAGCCGATCGAGCATCAGGGCTCTGCTGCCACCGGCGTTGACCCGCGCATTCTCGAAGCGGATCGTGAGGAAGCCGCCGAAACAAGCGGCTCCTCCAACTGACATCTTCCGTTTTATTTATGCTTTGCGTGGTGAATTTTCGACCAATAATATATATTGGTCGAAAACGTGAGGTGAAAAGGCTATTTCATGAGATTGAAAGGGCTGAACAGCCAACCTCTACCGTATATTTAGAGGCATGACACAACCCTTGCACCAGCCGAGCGTCCCGCCGGCTGCCTACCAGCCCGCAGCCGTGAACCCGACCATGGCGGTCTCCATTCGCGGCTTGTTCAAACGATATGACCAGAAAATCGCCGTCAACGGCCTCTCACTCGACATTCCCGTCGGCTCGTTCTACGGCCTCGTAGGCCCCAATGGTGCAGGCAAAACCACCACCATCAACATGATGACCGGCATGCTCAAACCCGATGCCGGCGTGGTGGCGATCCTTGGGCTCAACGTGTGGCAAGACGTCAACGCCGTCAAACGGCTGATCGGCCTGATGCCACAGCCCGACCAGATCTTCAGCAGTCTGACCGGCCGGCAGCTGCTGGTCTACTCCGGTATGCTGCGCGGCATGCCGCGAGCCGAGGTCGAATCACGCGCCAAAGACCTGTTGCAGGCCTTCGACCTGGTGGAGGCGGCCGACAAAGCCGTTTCCGAATATTCGTCCGGCATGACGAAGAAGATCTGCTTGGCGACGGCCATGATTCACAGCCCGCGCATTCTCGTGCTCGATGAGCCGTTCGAGGCGGTCGACCCGGTGTCGAGCGCCAACATCAAAGATATTCTTTCCGAATACGTGTCCACCGGCGGCACAGTGATCATCTCATCGCACGTCATGTCGATGGTACAACGCATGTGCACGCACGTCGCCGTCATCAACCATGGGCAGGTGGCCGCGGCGGGCACAGTCGAACAGGTGGCGGCAGGCGAAGACCTCGACGAACGCTTCCTGCAACTGGTCGGCGGGCGCCACGGCGCGATGCACCTCGACTGGCTCAACGGCGGCACCAGCCCGCAGCAGCCAGCGGATGCGCAACCTGCGCAGCCCCCGCGCACCCCGCAAGGCGGTGCACAGGCATGAGCGCTCCAACCTCACAACCAGCGGCGCCTAAACGCTCAGGCACCATCGCCACGATGGTCCGCCTGCGCTGGTCGCTCACGATGGCCGCCCTGCACAAAAGCGTGTGGCAGGTGGTCGGCTATGTGCTGGCGGCCGTCATGGCGGTCGGCATCTTCATCGGTGTCGCTGCAGCAGCCATCAGCTTCGTGTATGCCACGGCGCCATATGATTCAGGCTTCATAGACGGCTTGCACGCCACCATGGTGATCGGCGGCAGCATCGGCATTCTGTTCACGATGCTCATGCAACTGTTGCTCATCGGTGAATCCTCAACGATGAGCGCACAGAAATTCTCACTGTTCGGCATCCCCGACCGTACGCTCGTCGCAGGTCTCTACGCGGCCGCATTCACCGGCATTCCGGCGATCTGCGCATTGCTCTCACTGTTCGCCTGGAGCTACGTCTATTCACCGATGGGCGTCGCAGCGCTGCTCGCCGGCATTCTCTCCGCGATCCTCACCGTGGCGCTCGCCATGTGCTTCAGCAAGGCGGTGCTCTCGCTTGCCGGGCAGATCACGCGCACGAACTCGGGCAAGAACGCGCTGTATCTCATCGCCATGGTCGTGCTGATCGTCAGCGCGCAGCTTCCCAGCATCATCATGAATACGAGCACCGGCGACGACGGCTATACCTACAACATGGGCGCGCTCATGCGTGGCACCACGATCGCCGGCTGGCTGCCGTTCGGCTGGACGTTCGAACTGCCATTCGACGCATACTTCGGCAACTTCGGTGCACTGCTCACACGTGTCGCGCTCACGATCGCGTTCTGCGCGCTGTGCTACGCGTGCTCGGTGTGGTGCATCGCGCGCGAACGCCTGCAAGGTGAACCGCAGCAAAGCACGAAATCCGAGAAAACCATCGGCATGTTCGCCCGCGTGCCCGACAACGCGGCGGGCGCGATCTCCGCGCGCACATGGACGTTCCTGCGGCGCGACCCGCGTCAGGCGATCTCGTTCATTCTGCCGGTGCTGTTCATCGTCATCTTCCAATTGGAATCGCACGGCGAACCGATGGTCGTATGGCAGTGCCTGCTGTGGATGGGCATCATGCTGCTCATCGGCGAAAGCAACGGCCTCGCCTACGACGGCCGCGCATACGCGATGGAGCAGATCGCCGGCGTGCGCGGCAAAGATGATCGCTGGGGCAGAACGCGCGTCTACCTGATGATTTTCGTCGTCTATTATTTGCTCTCCGCCGCGCTCACATTTGCGCTGACCGGCGATTGGCGCACAGAATCAGGCATATTGCAAGGAACCGTGTGCTCAGTGGTCGGTTTCGGCGTTTCGCTGATCGCACTCGGTTGTGCGGAATTCTATTCGACGATTCTGCTCTACCCGGTGCCGTCGATAGAGAAACCGTTCTCGTCTCCGCAAGGCCGAGCCATGGCACAGGGATTCTTCCCATTCGCCTACATGCTTTCTTCCGTGCTGCTCGCCGCGCCGACATGGATCGCCGCGATCATCCTCGCGTTCACCAACTGGGGATTGTATTGGCTGCTGATGCCGATCGCACTCGCCAACGGCATAGGCATGCTCTGGCTTGGGGTATGGCTTGGCGGTAAGATGCTTGATGCGCGAGGATTGAAGATCTTGCAGACGCTCGACGATTTCGCCTCGCTGCAAAAGTAACACCAAGCTCGGCATATGCTCATATGCCGGGTGCACGGCGAGCGATGGAAGGCGCATGGACGATCTCAAGCCAGAGCTAACACGGCAAACGCGACGTGAGCTGACTCGGCAGGCTCACCGTATACGTAATCGACGTGTGTTGATAACCGCTATCAGTGTGCTCGTCACTGCGGCTTTGTGCACAGCATATGTGTGGGCGGATATACGAGATCTCGTGCCCGGAGTGCTCACGAACGCTCCGGTGAGCGTGCAGAATCAGCAATACGGCGGCAGGCTGATCTCGGCTTCCACGGCATTGACCGCCAACGCCGACACCTCCAAGACGATCGACAAGCAGAAGGCTGCGAAACTCATCGACACGTTGCGTTCGGTGGAAGGCGTTGGCTCCGACATCTCTGTGGTCATCGCGCAGGCCGACGGCACGGTGGCCGCCGAATACGCCGCCTCCGCCACACGCGAGCCCGCGTCGACGATGAAGACGCTGACGGCGCTGGCCGCCGCCTCGTCGCTTGACATGGGCACTACTTTGGCAACGCAAACGTTCCTGCTACAAAACGGCGGAACAAACACCGTGGTGCTCAAAGGCAACGGAGACATGCTGCTGTCGGCAGGTGAGAGTGACTCAAGCCACGTCAACGGACGCGCTGGATTGCTCACGCTCGCGAAATCCACTGCGCAGGCGTTGAAACAGCGCGGCATCTTGTCGGTTACGCTCGGCTATGACGATTCACTGTTCGGCACCGACCGCACGCCGAAGAATATAGAAGAGAATAATCCCGACAATTTGTATTACACACCGGTGTCTTCAATGGCGATCGACGGCGGACGGCAATGGAACGGTGCCGCACCAAGCGACCCGGATGTGTTCGAAACATACCCCACGCTGTCGCAAACCACCGCCACAGACGTAGTCTCCGCATTCCGTACGCTGCTCAAACAGCAGGGCATCACCATCGCCGACGGAAACGCGGCGCAGACTTCCGTGACCTCCGACCGCACGCCCATCGCACAGGTGGAATCCGCCCCGCTCAGCTCGGTCATGGCATTCATGCTGCGGCATTCCGACAACACGCTGGCGGAGGAGTTCGGCCGTCTGCTCGCATTGCACACCAAGCAAGGCAATTCGCCAACAGCCGCAACGGCAGCAGTGCGTGCGCAACTCGAGAAACTCGGCGTTGACGTGACCGGACTCACGATGGCGGATTGCTCAGGGCTCACACCCGGTTCTACGCTTACGGCGACGACGCTCGTGCAAGTGCAGGAGCGCAATCTGCAGGTCGGTGGCGCGGTGGCCGCCGCAGAAGGGTTGGCGATTCCCGGACTCGTCGGCACGGCGGCGAACCGTCTCGGTTCCGCGCAGGCTGCGGGACTTACGCGTGTGAAAACAGGCAATCTGCAAGCGGTGTCGTCGATGACCGGCAACGTGTCGCGCGAACACGGCGGTGTGGCGGCGTTCGCCGTCATCGTCAATAATCCGCAGGATTTCACGGCGACGAGATCCGCCATAGATACGTTCGTCGCGGGGCTCACCGCACTATAGCGAGTGAACATGGGTTTGCGACCAATATATATTGGTCGCAAGGAATCCGGCAAAAGTGCATAAGCAGGAAAGGAGCAGCGCAATGGCGTATTCGGCGGCGATGAAGGCGGCGATCGGCGCGCTGCGTCCCATGCTCGAAACGCACGGACTGGGCATGCAATCGCCGGAGTTCGCCAAACATGGCGAGCATAAGCCCGCGCAAGACGCCCCGTTGGTGTTCGTCGCCTGCTCGGGTGGTCGTGACTCGTTGGCGTTGGCCGCCTGCGCGCGCACGGTATGCTCGGCGTGGGGATTGCGTTGCGGCGCACTGATCGTAGATCATCATGTGCAAGACGGTTCTGAAGAAGTGGCACGTCAGGCAGCGCAATCATGCAACGCGTTAGGACTCGAGCCGGTCATGGTGATCAACGTCGATGTTCATGACGATGGCCAGGGACTCGAAGCGGCGGCGCGCACGGCGCGATATGCGGCGCTTGTGAAAACGGCGAAACTGTGGCGCGCGTCGGCGGTTCTGCTCGCACACACGAAAAACGATCAGGCGGAGACCGTGCTGATCGACCTGATTCGCGCGGCTGGAACCGACGCGTTCGCTGGCATGAGCGACGAGCAGTTGATCGACGGCGTGCTGTTCCTGCGTCCTTTTCTCACGATTTCGCGCGCGCAGACCACGCAGATATGCGAGGATGCAGAACTGCGTTACTGGGATGACCCCACAAACGGCGACGCCATTCCCACAGACACCGCGTTACCGCGCGACTATCCGTTGCGTTCGCGTATTCGACACGATCTCGTGCCATATCTGAGCGCGTTCGCCGGCTGCGATATCGTGGAGCGTCTCGCCAGCGTCACGCAGATCGTGCGCCGTGATGTGAGCGCACTGCAGGAGGAAGCTGAGCGAGCCTGCGCGCAGACCGTGGAATTCGAAAGCGGCATACCTGCGGCAGAGCAGCAGGTGAAACTGTTTGCCAATATCGACGCGCGCGCATTGGCGCAATACTCGGAGGCTATTCGCTACCGCGTGATCGCACAGACGTTGGCGCAATGCGGATTGCAGTTCGCGGCACGGCATGTGAGCGCCGTCGATCGTCTCGTTTCACAGTGGCACGGGCAGGGCAAAGTGTCACTTCCCAGCAAATATTCAGCAAAACGCAAGGCTCACGTCATTCGCATATGCGAAGATGTTAGCCATGCGAATCGTCGATGTGCAAAATCAAATCGATCATGAGCTGATCACTCATGACGAAATCGTCAAGAAAATAGAAGAGGTTGCCGCACAGGCAAGTGAGGACTACAAGAACACGGTTCCATTGGTGATCTGTGTGCTCAAGGGGGCGGCGAACACGATGACCTGCTTCGCGCAGGCCATGTCTATCAACGTCGAACTCGACTATATGAGCCTGTCTTCATATGGTGCGGGCACCTCGTCAAGCGGAACGATCACCGTTCGTCAGGATCTGAGCTGCGATGTGCGCGGGCGTGACGTGCTGATCGTCGAAGACATCATTGATTCCGGCCGCACGCTGCGCTGGCTGGTAGACGAATTGAATAAGCGTGGTGCGAAATCGGTGGAGATTTTCGCGCTACTCGAAAAACCAGCTCGACGGGTTGTCGATGTTGATGTGAAATATAAAGGATTCGAGATTCCCGACGAATTCGTGGTGGGCTTCGGCTTGGACTACGACGAGAAATACAGAAATCTAGACAGCATTGCCGTTTTGAAGCCTCAAGTGTATGAAGGAGCTGAGCAATGACGTTCCCGCAAGGGCCAAACAACAACGGGGGAGGGCGCGATAACCGCCCGAACCCGTTCAACCCGTTCGGTAACAATTCCAATAGGGATTCGAACAATTCGGGTTCCAACGGGCAACAGAAACCGTTCTGGCAGCGCCCGTGGCTGTACATCGTGCTGATCGTGCTGATCCTGTTCTTCATCTTCCAGATGTTCCTGGGCAGCAGCACGCAGACGATCAACACTCAGGATGGCATGAACATCCTGACCAATCAGGCTTCCGATGTGGAGTCGGTGACGATCGTCGACAACACCCAGCAGGTGCAGCTCAAGCTCAAGAACGACTACAAGAAGACCGACCCGACCACGAACCGTGAGCGCAACTACGGTAAAGACGTGCAGTTCTACTACACGACCGCGCAGCAGGCGCAGGTGGTGCGCGCGGTGGAGAAGGCCAACCCGTCCAACGGCTGGACCGCCACGATGCACAGCACCAGCATGTGGACCTACCTGCTGAGTTCCGTGGTACCGTTCCTGATCTTCTTCGCGTTGATCTGGTTCCTGATGAGCCGCATGAGCAGTTCCACCGGCGGCATGCTGGGCATGGGTGGCAAGAAGAACTCTGGCAAGCTCGCCGACGGCCAGATTCCGAAGACGAAGTTCGCTGACGTTGCAGGTGAGGAAGCCGCCGTTCAGGAGGTCGAAGAGATCAAGGACTTCCTGCAGGATCCGGCCAAATACAAGGCGCTCGGCGCTCGCATTCCGCGAGGCGTGCTGCTGTATGGCCCTCCTGGAACCGGTAAGACGTTGCTCGCCCGCGCCATCGCAGGCGAGGCCGGCGTGCCGTTCTACGCCATGGCGGGTTCGGACTTCGTCGAGATGTTCGTCGGCTTGGGTGCATCCCGTGTGCGTGACCTCTTCGATGAGGCAAAGAAGAACGCTCCGGCCATCATCTTCATCGATGAGATCGATGCCGTTGGCCGCAAGCGTGGTTCCGGCATGAGCGGTGGCCACGATGAACGCGAACAGACGTTGAACCAGCTGCTCGTTGAAATGGATGGTTTCGACAACGACACCCACCTGATCATCATCGCCGCCACGAACCGCCCGGACGTGCTCGATCCGGCACTGCTTCGCCCAGGCCGTTTCGACCGTCAGGTGGCAGTCGAGGCCCCTGATCTGGAAGGTCGCGAGGAGATCCTCAAGGTTCATGCGAAGGGCAAGCCGTTCGTGCCAGACATCGACCTGCATTCGGTGGCAGTGCGCACGCCGGGCTTCACTGGCGCGGATTTGGCGAACGTGCTCAATGAAGCCGCGTTGCTGTGCGCCCGCGTTGGTGCCCAGCTGATCGACAACCGTGCCATCGATGAGGCCATCGACCGCGTGATGAGCGGTCCGCGTCGTCGTTCCCGTGGCATGGCTCTCGACGAGTTGCGCAACACTGCATACCATGAGGGTGGGCACGCGCTCGTCGCTGCCGCCTTGCACAACACTGATCCGGTGACGAAGGTGACGATTCTGCCACGTGGTCGTGCACTTGGCTACACTGCCGTCATGCCGACTGAGGATCGCTATTCGCAGTCCCGCAACGAGCTGCTCGACCAGATGGCGTACGCAATGGGTGGCCGCACAGCCGAGGAGATCGTGTTCCACGATCCAACCACGGGCGCGTCCAACGATATCGAGAAGGCGACGAGTATCGCCCGCCAGATGGTCGGACTCTACGGCCTGTCGACCCAGCTCGGTGCCGTCAAGTGGCTTGACTCTGATGATGATCAAGGCCTCGATGGTCTGCGTCCGCGTGAATATTCGGATGCCACTGCGGAGATGATCGATGAGGAGGTTTTGAAGCTCATCGAAACCGCGCACACCGAGGCATGGCAGATTCTGACCGACAACCGTGAGATCCTCGACGAACTCGTCAGCCGTCTGCTCGTCAAGCAAACGCTCAACGAGAAGGAACTCAAGGAGATCTTCGCGAACATCAAGATGGCTCCGGAACGCGAGGTCTGGTTGAGCAACCCGAACTGCCCGGATTCCGACAAGCCTCCGGTGCCGATTCCGGAAGCGTTGAAGAAGTCCGCCGGTCTGCCTCAACAGCAGCTCTGACACCGTGGGAGGTCTGGCATTCGCCAGACCTCCTGCCGTATTGGTTCGCAATGAGCACATAGCACGCATATCGTGGAAAGCATCGAATGACTGAATTGACTTGCACTGGTATTCACCTCGGCTCTGGCGCTGAAGGAACCGAGGAGATCGACGTCGACCTGCGCTGGAGCACGCGGCAAGGAGTCGGTTCGCGTATTCAAGCCGTTGCCGAATACGCGCGATCGATAGGCCAAACGTTGCGCGGTGAGCCTCTTGACGAGCTGGCGGAGGCGATCGCCACGAGGTTGTGCGGGCAATTCGACATTGATGGCATGACCGTCACCGTGCGCGAGCGTCTGCTCGGTGAGGGAAGAATGTTCGACGAGGCGAGCGCCAGCACCACATTCGAACGCAATTCGGCGGTTTCGAATCCGGATCGCCAGCCACAACGGGGGAGCGGCACGCCGCGCGGCGAAGGTGCACCCTTCGAAGCGGTCGGCGTCGATCCGGTGTTCCACGACGTCGTGGTATCACTGCAAAGCCCGATGCCGAATGCAGACAGGCTGTTCCAGGAAGTGATCGTCACCATCGACGGCATTCCCGGCAACCAGGTCAACGGCGTCTCGCCGTTGTATTTCGTCAGTTCGCTCGATGGCTCCGATTCGAAGGCCGCCGTCATGAAAATAAGCACGGCCATGCCCATCAATCAGCTCGGGCAGGTGCTCACCGCATTGCAGAACACGCATGAGGGGGCGTTGACGTTGCAGATCGTGGCGGTCAGCGACAGTGGTGACGAATCGTTCACCAGCGTTGGCGATGATCCGCAATCGCTCGGCGCAGCCGTGCTGGGACCGTGGAACGACATGGATCCCGATGCCCGGCTGGACGGCGACCCGCTCGCATACCTGTTTGCAATGACGTCTGACAGCACGCAAGTCGGCGTGGAATCCGACCGTTGGCTGATGGGAGGACTGGCATGAAAGCTCGTCGAACCCGTTGGTGGGTTTATCTGATCGCTGCCGCCGTTGGGTTGCTCGCAGGCATGGGCATCGCTTACCTCGAAGAGACGCACGGTTTGGGGATTGCCGGTGTGCCGTGGATCGCCAGCGCCGTCATGGTTGTGGTCGGCTTCATCGTGCTGTATTTGGCGTGGCAGGTGCACAAATACACGACGACCGACCCGCAGAAACGTGCCCAATTGAAGCCGCTCGACCCCGAGCGCGCCGTCAACACGCTGATCATCTCAAAAGCGCTTGCCATCGCCGGAGCATTGCTCGCCGGCTGGTATGGCGGGCAGATTCTGATGCTCTACGACCGTTTTGAAGCACCGTTCTACAGGCGCGTCGTCATCGAGTGCATCATCGCCACCATCGCCAGCCTGATCGACATGGTGCTTGGCATCATCAGCGAAGGACTGTGCCAACTGCCTCCGAACATGGGGCCGGAGAATCCCGAGATGATTCGCAAACGCCGTCAGAAGAAAATGGCGAGCTGTTCGAATAATACTACGATGCACGCCGGCGACGCCGGCGCGTCATCCGAAGCTGGTAAATGGAGCAAGCCCTGCAACTAAGCGCGCCAGCGTCACACGACAGCAAGGTATGCAAAATGCGCCGCCTACAAATAGGCGGCGCATTTGCTATACGATTATGTGTCAGTGCTGTTCGGGAATGCGAACCATTACTTCCTGCACCATGCATGCCACAAGATCACCATCCTGCGAATATACCTTCGCAGTCGACAAGCCACGGCCGTGAGCCGCCGTCGGCGTATCTTGCACATACAGATGCCACTTCGTCACATCGATGTCGCGATACCACCACATCGAATGATCGATCGAAGCGAACGAAATGCCCGGAGTCATCACCGTGAGTCCCGCTCGGCGCAGAATCGGTTCGAGCATCACCTGATCGCAACCAAGCGCCAGCAGTGCGCGGTGGAAGGTCTGCGACACGTCAATATCGCCATTCGCACGCATCCACAGCAACTGCCTGCCATCATCGTGAGCGGCGCTCTCCTTGTCGGGGCCGAGCATGATCGGCTTGGAAATATAGCGAATATCGAACGGCGAATTCTGCGCATAATACTTCGCGAACGCCGACTGATCGGCATATGGTTTCATCATGTCGATCGAACTGGTCAGCGACTCCGGTTCAGGAATATCGGTGGGCATGGGGTCGGCGAACTCAACGCCGGACTGCCCCTGCGTCTGGAAACTGGCGATCGCCGTCAGAATCGAACCATGCGATTGCGTCACGTTCACGCGGCGTGCCGAGAACGAGTGGCCGTCGCGCAGATTCTCCACGTCGAACAACAGGTCCTGATGAATGTCGCCGGGGGCGATGAAGTAGCCGTGAATCGAATCCGGCAGACGATCTTCGGGAACGGTCTTCGAAGCGGCGATCAACGACTGCGAGATGACCTGACCTCCATACACGCGACCAGTGGGGAAATACATGCTCTCGCCATTAATATACGTGTGATTGCGGTATGTCGACGGATTGCCCAAAGTCAGCACGTCAACAATACGCTGAATCGGAGTCTTGGTGTCATCTGTCATGGTCGACGATCCTTTCACATTCACGCTGCACCGGCTACGTAATCAACACTGTTTTGCAATCTAGCAAGAGCATGTTAAGAGCGAGTCAAAACATTATGCGCAGCGAGGCAATGCGCGCGCACGGAGAAGATACAGAAGATAGGCACGCAAATGAAAATGCCAGCGGCGTTCGGGGGAGAACCTCAAGTCTCCGTTGAACGCCGCTGGCATTCTCAGCAACTGGAACGAACTAGCGCGTCAGCTTGCGGTGCAAACGGTGCGGACGAGCCGCCTCCTCACCCAAGCGAGCGATTTTGTTCTCCTGGTATGCCTGGAAGTTTCCTTCGAACCAATACCAGTTGGCAGGGTTCTCGTCGGTGCCCTCCCATGCGAGGATGTGCGTGGCGATGCGGTCGAGGAACCAACGGTCGTGGGAAATCACCACAGCGCAGCCCGGGAACTCGATCAACGCGTTTTCAAGCGATTCGAGCGTCTCGACGTCCAGATCGTTCGTCGGTTCGTCGAGCAGCAGCAGGTTGCCGCCCTGCTTCAACGTGAGCGCAAGGTTCAAACGGTTGCGCTCGCCGCCGGAGAGCACGCCGGTGAGCTTCTGCTGGTCGGAACCCTTGAAGCCGAAGCTCGCCACATATGCGCGCGTCGGCACTTCCACGCCACCGACCTCGATGAAGTCGTTGCCGTCAGACACCGCCTCCCACAGGTTCTTGTTCGGGTCAAGACCCTCGCGGTTCTGGTCGACATAGCTGATCTTCACGGTGTCGCCGATCTTCAGGCTGCCACCGGAAAGCGGCTCCAAACCGACGATCGTCTTGAACAGCGTGGACTTGCCGACGCCGTTCGGGCCGATCACGCCGACGATGCCGTTGCGCGGCAGTGTGAAGCTCAGGTCGTCGATGAGCACGCGGTCGCCGAACGCCTTGTGAATGTGCTCGGCCTCGAGAACCGTGGAGCCCAGGCGTGGTCCCGGTGGAATCTGAATCTCGGAGAAGTCGAGCTTCTTGGAATTGCGTGCTTCCTGCTCCATCTGGTCGTAACGCTCCAGACGGGCCTTGTTCTTGGCCTGACGAGCCTTCGGCGAGGAACGCACCCAGTCGAGCTCGTTCTTCAGGCGCTTGGCGAGCTTGGCGTCTTTGGCGCCCTGGATCTCCATACGCTTCGCCTTCGTCTCCAAATACGTGGAGTAGTTGCCCTTGTATGGGTAGAGCTGGCCGCGATCCACCTCGCAGATCCATTCAGCCACGTTATCCATGAAGTAACGGTCGTGTGTGACGGCGATGACCGCGCCCGGGTACTGGTGCAGGAACTTCTCCAGCCACAGGATCGACTCGGCATCCAAATGGTTGGTAGGCTCGTCGAGCAGCAGCAGATCCGGTGCCTCGAGCAGCAGCTTGCACAGTGCCACGCGGCGGCGCTCGCCACCGGAGCACACGGAAACCGGGGTGTCGGGGTCAGGGCACTGCAACGCGTCCATCGCCTGATCGAGCTGCGAGTCGAGATCCCAGCCGTTCGCAGCGTCGATCTCGGTCTGCAGCTTGCCCATCTCCTCCATCAGCGAGTCGAAGTCGGCATCTGGATTCGCCATCTCCTCACCGATCTCGTTGAAGCGTTCGACCTTGGCGGCGATGTCGCCGAACGCCATTTTGATGTTCTCGCCAACCGTCTTGCTCTCATCCAGCGGCGGCTCCTGCTGCAGAATACCGACCGTGTAGCCCGGGGTCAGCGTCGCCTCGCCATTGCTCACCGTGTCGAGACCGGCCATGATTTTGAGCAACGTGGACTTACCCATGCCGTTCGGGCCCACCACGCCGATTTTCGCACCCGGCAGGAAGCTCAGCGTGACGTTGTCGAGGATGACTCGATCGCCGTAAGCTTTGCGGGCGTTGATCATCTGATAAATAAACTCAGCCAACTTGATTCCGTTCTGTTTCGAATATGCGCGTCATAACTGCGCGTTCAAGTGCACACCTATTATTCCAAAAGAGGTCTACAGGTGCTTGGCTCAGATGATGATGCCGTCGCAATGATCGATTTCATGCTGAATGATCTGCGCGGTGAACCCGGTGAACGTGGCATGCTGAGCACGGCCGCGGCGTGTGATGTAGTCGACTTCGATGCGTTCGAACCGTTGCACTGGGCGCTCGCCATCAAGCGACAGACATCCTTCCGTGGTGTCGTATGAACCGCTTGTGGCGGTGATGCGTGGGTTGAACATCACTGTGATCGCACCGCCGAGATCAGCGTCGACAAAGGCAATGATGCGCCTATGCTCGCCGATCATGTTGGCCGCCATGCCCACGCAATCATCGCGGTTCGCAGCCAACGTGTCTTTGAGATCCTGCGCGATCGCGGAATCAAGCGGATCGGAGGGATCGGCGTCGGGGGAAGGTTGCCGTAGAAACTCGATGTTCTTCATGATCTCTCTGCGCATACCAATCGAGTATAGCGGAGCGCGGGCGAGCCGACACCGGTGTGCCTGCTCGCCCGCGCGAAATATCACTCACCGAACACAGTGTCGAGCGCCTGCTTCAAATCGGCGATGATATCGTCAGCGTTCTCAATGCCGCAGCTCAAGCGAACCAAATCAATGCCGACGCCCGCCTCTTCGAGCTGCTGCTCGGTGAGCTGGCGATGCGTCGTGCCGGCGGGGTAGAGCGTGCAACTGCGCGCGTCGGCGACATGCGTGGCGATCGAAATCATCTTGAGATGATCGAGGAACGACGCGACCTTCTCACGACCGCCCGGCACGCCGAACGAGATCACGCCGCACGTGCCGTTCGGCATGTATTTTTCAGCCAGCGCATGGTACTTGTCACCGGGCAAACCGGGGAAGCTCACCCAGGAGATGCGCGGATCCGACTGCAGGAACTGTGCCACCTTCAACGCGTTCTCACAGTGGCGTTGCATGCGCACGCCGAGCGACTCCAAATGCATGCCCATGATCCACGAGTTGATCGGCGCCGGCGTGGAGCCGAAATCACGCATCAGCTGCGCCGTCGCCTTCGTGATGAATGCGGCCTTGCCGAAGTCTTTCGCATAGGTGACGCCGTGGTAGGAATCGTCGGGCGTGCACATGCCGGGGAACTTGTTCGCGTGCGCCATCCAATCGAAGTTGCCCGAGTCCACGATCGCACCGCCCACGCAGGAGCCGTGGCCGTCCATATATTTCGTGGTCGCGTGCGTCACGATGTCGACGCCGTATTCGAACGGACGGCAATTGATCGGCGTCGGGAACGTGTTGTCGACGATCAACGGCACACCGTGACGGTGCGCCGCGCCCGCGAATTTCTCGAAATCGAGCACGATCAGCGCAGGGTTCGAAATGGACTCGCCGAACACCGCCTTCGTGTTCGGCTGGAACGCAGCCTCGAGCTCTTCATCGGAACAGTCGGGGTTCACGAACGTGCAGGTGATGCCCATTTTGCGCATCGTCACGTTGATCAGGTTGAACGTGCCGCCGTAGATGGCGCTCGATGCGACAATGTGATCTCCCTCGTTGCAGATGTTGAACAGCGCGAAGAAGTTCGCCGCCTGACCGGAAGACGTGAGCATCGCAGCCACGCCACCCTCCATCTCGCAGATCTTCGCAGCCACCGTGTCGTTGGTGGGATTCTGCAGACGCGTGTAGAAATAACCGCTTTCCGACAGATCGAACAGGCGACTCATCTGCTCGCTCGACGTGTATTTGAACGTCGTCGCCTGAATGATCGGCGGCGTGCGCGACTCGCCGTTGCCCGGCTGGTAGCCGCCCTGAACGCAGATCGTATCTACATGCTCGCTCATGGTTCCTCCCATATGCTCGTGGTTGCCGTGCTGTGACCGCAGTGTGCACAGCGTATGCTTCGTGCAACACCGTAGCAAACGTGCATTGCGTGCCAGCGCAACGTTCCAATGTGCGAAAACGTGCGTGTTTTTGTTCCGCCGAGTTTTCATATTTTTCTCATATTTGAACATATATGCGCAGTTTTCGAATAGTGGATGTTACTATGAGCAAGGCGCATCCGCCCGGGCTGCACAGGTCAAGATGCGTCGCAGTGATTTTTCTGTGTGCAGCAGTGGAAAAAGAAGGAGCACCCATGTCACAGGGTCTTACGCAAACACAACAACGAACACATTCGCGATTCCGCTGGAGGCCGGCGGATATCGCACTCGGAGCAGCGCTAGGGGTCGGTTGCGGCCTTGTGTTCTGGGGCTTGAACTTCGCCTACATGCCGATTTCCTCGGTGCTTGGTTCCATTTTGCCGGGCATCGCGAGCGTTCTGCACGCGGTCTGGTATTTCTCCGGCACGCTCGCACTGCTGATTCTGCGCAAGCCGGGCGCCGCAGTGTATGTGAATGTGGTGGGCAGTGCCGTCGAAATGTTGCTGGGCAATAATTTCGCGTTCACTTTTGTGTTCATCTCCGCCATTTTGCAAGGATTGTTTGCGGAGCTGCCGTTCGCGGTGACGCGATATCGCGTGTTCAATCTGCCGATGGCGGTGCTGTCGGGGCTGTGCACGGCGCTGGAATACGGGTTCTACCTGCTGTTCTTCAGGTATCAGGGCGTCGCGCTGTTCAGCCCGCGCGGCATCGTGCACATCATCAGCGAACTGGTCGGCGGCGCATTGATCGCCGGCGTATTCAGCTGGTTCCTGTTCGTAGCGATCGCGAAAACGGGGGCGCTCGACCATTTCGCCTCCGGCCGCGCGATTCGCGCGGACGCCGCTTCGCAGTGAATCTGCAGGCTCGGCATCTGAACAAATAATCAACTAGATATTTGTTCGTATTGTGTATAAACAGCCGCTCGGTGGGGCGGCTGTTTGCTTTGGGAGGGGCGGTTCGTAGAATAATCACTCATAACATACGCTGACGCGCTGATATTGGTGTCGAAATGCGAACAATGATGCTTACTGTTTGGACGACAACAGATATACCAGCATTCACTGTGAGAGAACGGAATGCGGCGTCAGCATGCGGCGAACATGCAGAACGGTGACGCCGAACAACAGCGAGGAAGAGAACGTGGACAATAATTCGACCATGGTTGCGAACGGCGGAGAGACCGGAACGCAAACCGAACTCATCAATCCTACTGAAATCGCGTCAATGGGGCGCAAGCCACCGACTTCGCATCGCAAGCCTTCCGGCGACGACGAGCACGCGTTCTACAAACGACTCGTCATTATCTCCGTCGTCATGCTCGCAATATTCGCCGTGCTCATCACGGTGATCGTAGGAATCGACCGTCACCACCAGTCGGTGATCTCAGAAAAACGTTCAACATGTGAGCAGTCAGTCACCAAGCTCGATGACAAAGTTGCGGCATACCGTGATCTCGTGGGCGCAGATGCCGCCGTCGCCAACACCGTCAGCGACATCGACGTCAAGGACTCCGCCGTGGTCAAGCAGCTCGACGCGCAACTGTCCGCCGAAGTGCCGGCTACGGTGAACTGCGATGTGGCAAGCGCGGCAGACCTCGACAACCGCATCGCGCAGGCAGCCGAAGCATCGACTTGGTATGACGAGCACACGGTGTCACTGAAGAACGCGATCGACGAAGTGAACATGTCGCGTGAGCTCAAGCAAGTCGATGACGCGCACGATTCGCTGGAGACGTTGCTGCGCGATGCGAGCAATGTGCTGAACTCCGCAAAAGGTCACGTGACGAGCGAAAACGTGTGGAACGACCTGTCTAAGCTCATCGGCGAAGGCTCGGCGATGGCATCCGAGGAGGATCTGACGAAGATCAACAGCTACGTCGACGATCTCAACGTGAAGATCAACGAAGTCAAGCAGTCGAACGAAGAGAAGCTGCGTCAGGAAGAGCAGGAGAAGGCGGACGCGGCCAAACGCGCGGCTGAACAGAAGGCCGCGCAGGAAAAGGTTGCGCAAGAAAAAGCGAAGCAGGAGAAGAAAAGGTAAGGCTGCGCTGTCTGTTCCCATGCAGTGTGTCTGTGCAGTCGCGGGCGATTTATAATCTAGACAAGTTGCTTCGCACACCTGCGTTCAACATGGGGCCTTAGCTCAGTCGGTTAGAGCATCGGACTCATAATCCGCCGGTCCAGGGTTCAAGCCCCTGAGGCCCCACTACAATAAACCCGCCATTTCGGCGGGTTTTGCATATCCGTGGTCGGGTTTTCATCGATGCCGGCTGGCCGCGATCGATATATTTGCTGGCGGGGATATAAAACTCGCATAGCGCCAAGTATCTCAAAACTATTTTCGTTGGAAAATAGCGGGTTTTTATAATTCGTATACATGCGTGTAAGCGAGTTTTATATCCCGCCAGCAAAATCGGTGAGCGAGTCTACTCGTCGGGGTTGGTGTAGGCGCCGGAAGAGATGGTAGCGCAGTCATCTGCAGGCTGTTCGTCGTCATAGTGCTTTGACGGGATCCGGTCGGGCTGGAACACCAGTTGCCCTTGCGTGAACAGGCATGCGTCATATGCGCGCTTTTGCCGCACAAACGCGATCTGCCGCAGTGCTTGCGTCTTGGGTGGGCAGTCGCGCATCACTTGCAGGTCATCCTCAAGTTTGTCGAGCTCATCGTTCGACATCAAATTGATGTTGCGCCCCTGCCAGCAGTCGGCGTTGTGCAGCGAATACTTGACTCTGTTGATATGTTCGCGATACATGTCTTCGATGATCTGCGCGCCGATCTTATTGACATCGGTGTTGCGAATGGTTTTGTGCAGTTGAGCTTCCTCGTCAATCGATCTGCCGAATAGCGCCTTGCACCAGTTGCGGAACGCGTCTATGCTCACGCCGAGTTTGTTGACGCCCAGTTTTTCGAGTTCGGTGCACGGCTTGGACTTGCGCTGGCATGCTTCCTTGCACAGTCGCATCTCATACGCGATGTTATGCGGATTGTCTGCCTTCGCGCTGTCGTTGGTATAGAACGAGACGGGCGCGCCCTGCAGAATCTTCTGCACAGACTGTGTACTTGCCGTCAGATCTTTTGAGATGCGGATCGCATTGGCGGGCGCATTGAAGAAGAAGATGTCTGCTAAGCGCAGGTTGTCGTCGCAGATCTGGTTCAATGTGCGCAGAATAATCAGGATTGCGGCCACGTCGAGTGGGGCCGTGCCGTCTTCTATCATTTGGAGGGCTTCGTCGCCCCAATTCGCGCCGTATGCGCGGGTGTAGCGGAGAAAAGTGTCTGCGCTGACTCCGTGCATGCTGAGATAGTGCTGCAAAAATCCCCAACTACACAATTTATATTTTGTGTATACATAGTTCAACAATAAATCTTTTCGTATTATTTATGTTGGTTTGAACTTATGTTTTTACAACGCGCTGAGAGCGCAAGGAAATTGAAAACTATACTAAATATGGGGACTGGTGGGAATTTCACCGATGCGGCCAAATGGTTGAGCGAAATTGTGATTGTGCGGAATATTGCACGGGAGAGTGATGTTGTGCACAGTGGCGAGCTTCGAATCGGTAGCGGTTCGGACTTGCTGCGAGTTCGGTTTCGAACCCGTACGCATAAATCCGGTTCACCTCTTGTGTGAACGAGAGGATCCGGGTCCCCCGTATCTTTAGGAGACTGGTATGCAGCAGGGTATTCATCCTGATTATCATAAGGTGACTGTGACGTGCTCGTGTGGCAACACGTTCGTGACTCGTTCGACGTATAAGGGCGATCATATGAGTGTGGATGTGTGCTCGAAGTGCCATCCGTTCTACACGGGCAAGCAGAAGATTCTCGACACGGGCGGCCGTGTGGCACGCTTCGAGAAGCGCTACGGCAAGAAGAACTGACTGTAGCTGACTGCTCTTATTTTGCTTAAAGGAGGCGTCGATCCATATGGATCGACGCCTCCTTGTTTTGCGAGGTTCAAAAACGACACGCTATAGTTAATTCGTTTGACAAAGATAGTGTTTTCGTTTTACTATGTTCTTGCGAACGAAAAGAAGTTCGGATGGAACGCTCGACAACGAGTGGAGCGAACGCAAAGAAACATTGCAAGTGATTGCAAAGGAGTAGTCATGGCAGATCTGTGGAACATCGACAAGATCGAATACGTTGGCCGTCACAAGGGCCTGCAGGAAGGTCTTGGATTCCAGTATTACGATGCCGACAAGGTTGTCGCCGGCAAGAAGATGAAGGACTGGCTGCGCTTCGGCGTCGCATGGTGGCACACCTTCGATCAGGAACTGGTCGACCCGTTCGGCACCGGCACCGCACAGCGTCCGTGGGACGGCAAGTATGCCGATCCAATGGACAACGCGCTCGCCAAGGTCGACTACGCCTTCGAGTTCTTCACCAAGCTCGGTGCGGAATACTTCTGCTTCCACGATCGCGACATCGCTCCGGAAGGCGATACGCTGCGTGAGACCAACGCCAACCTCGACCGCGTTGTCGACAAGATCGAGGAGAACATGAAGGCCACTGGCGTCAAGCTGCTGTGGAACACCTCCTCGCTGTTCACCAACCCGCGCTTCGTCGAAGGCGCCAGCACCTCGCCGTCCGCCGACGTCTATGCCTATGCCGCCGGCCAGCTCAAGCACTCGCTGGAGATCGGCAAGCGCCTCAATGGTGAGAACTACGTGTTCTGGGGTGGCCGCGAAGGCTATGAGAACCTGTGGGTCACCAACATGAAGCGTGAGCAGGAGCACATGGCGAAGTTCTTCCACATGTGCGCTGACTATGCCAAGGAAATCGGCATGCACGCACAGTTCCTGATCGAGCCGAAGGCCAAGGAGCCGATGACCCATCAGTATGACTTCGATGCGGCAACCGCATGCAACTTCCTGCGCGCATACGACCTGATGGACGTGTTCAAGCTCAACCTCGAAGGCAACCACGCCAACCTCGCAGGCCACACCTACCAGCACGAGATCCGTGTCGCCCGTGACAACGGCGTGCTCGGCTCGCTCGACGCCAACCAGGGCGACAAGCTGCTCGGCTGGGATCTCGACGAGTTCCCGACCGACCTCTACGAGACCTCCGCGGTCATGTGGGAAGTGCTCGACGAAGGTCAGATCGGCCCTCACGGTGGCCTGAACTTCGACGCCAAGCCGCGTCGTTCCTCCTTCAGCGCCGAAGACCTGTTCCGCGCCCACATCGCCGGCATGGACTCCTATGCGGCGGGTCTGCTCATCGCAGACAAGATGCATCAAGACAAGTACATCGAGAACCTCGTGGCCAACCGCTACAGCTCCTTCGACTCCGGCATCGGCAAGACCGTCGAAGACGGCACCGCGACGCTCGCATCGCTCAGCGACTACGCGATCGACAAGCCGCAGTCCGAGCTCATCGCGTCCACGCACCCGGATCACCTCGAAGACGTCAAGGCGACGATCAACAACTACATGATCGACGCTCTGGCCTAGGCCTGATTCGATGAACGCTTGTTAGCCCAGCCGTAGCCGCTTGTGTGCTCCGTTGCGGCACGGCTGAGCCAACAACACACTCTTTCCTTCCTTTCCTTTTCCTCAGCGAATGCGGTTCCGGTTCCATTTTCCAGCCGGAACCGCATTCGTGTATATGCAAGCAATGCCAAAAGCAGGGAGTCCAGCCCATGATGATCGCCAATCCTGCGCTTCGCGGCTTCTACGCGGATCCGTCGATGATTCGCGTAGGCAGCACCTATTATTGCGCCAATTCCACGTTCGAATGGTGGCCGGGCGTCGCCCTGCACGAATCGCAGGATCTCGTGCATTGGGAACAGCTGCCGTCGCCGCTCACCAGAGTCAGCCAGCTCGACATGCGCGGCAACATGGCGTCAGGCGGCATCTGGGCGCCCGACCTTTCGTATGCGGATGGCAAATTCTGGCTCGTCTACACCGATGTCAAAGGAGTCGCCGGTCCATACACCGATGTTGTGAACTACTTGGTCACCGCGCCCGATATTCGCGGGCCGTGGAGCGAGCCGACGATGCTCGACGGCGTGGGCTTCGACGCGAGCCTGTTCCATGATGACGACGGGCGCAAATACCTGCTTCAACAAACCGGCGACATGCGCGAATACCGCAACTCGTTCAACGGCATCACACTCACCGAACTCGACGCGCAGACGCTGACGCTCAAACCGGAGACGATGCGCACCATCTGGCAAGGCACGGCAGTGAAGCTCGTCGAAGGACCGCATCTTTACAAGATCAGCGGCTGGTATTACTTGTTCTGTGCGGAAGGTGGCACGGTGTGGGCGCATCAGGAGTCGGTGGCACGCTCGCGCACCATCGACGGGCCGTACGAAACGATGCCGAACAATCCGCTCATCTCCAATTACGGCACGCCTAGCAGCCCGCTGCAAAAACAAGGGCACGGCTCGTTGTTCAACACCCCGCAAGGAGAGTGGTATTACGCATCGCTGTGCGGCAGGCCATGGCATCACGCCGACGAGGCCATTCACGACAACCGCGGATATTGCACGCTCGGACGCGAAACTTCGATTCAAAAGATCTACTGGGACGACGACGGCTGGCCACGCGTCGACGGTGGGGTGGCTGGTCGGTTGTATGTGCCTGCGCCAGGCGAGCTGAACGAACCACCGGCAGACGACGCCGACCCCCAAGACCTTGCATCTCGCGGCATCATCAGTATTCCCGATCACAGTGCGTACGACGACTTCGAAGGCACACAGCTCGATATCAGCTGGAACACGCAGCGCGTACCGTTCGACTCGCACATGGGCGCTGTGGGAGGCGGTTCGCTGACGCTGATAGGGCAGGGGTCGCTATGCGACGATTTCAATCTTTCCCTTGTCGCCCGCCGCTGGCGCGCCTTCGATTTCGACGCGAGCACGCGCGTTCGCTTCAACCCCGCCCACTATTCGCAGATGGCCGGGCTGACCAACTTCTATTCAACGAAGTTCTGGTCATGGGCATATGTGACGTGGGATGAGCAGCGCCGTTCGCGCGTGCTGGAAGTGGCGCAACGCGACGGCGAAGACTATGCCCACTTCCTGCGTGACAACGCGCCGATCGTGCCCGATGACGTGGAATGGATCTGGTTGCGCACCAAAGTTCGCACAAGCACATACACCTACGAATACTCGTTCGATGGAGAAACATGGCAAGAGTTGCCGGTGACGCTCGACGCTGCAGTATTGAGCGACGATCACGTGATGCAGCGCTATCGCGGATTCTTCACTGGAGCATTCACTGGCATGGCATGCGTAGACATGACCCGCTTCGGCAAAGAGGCGGTATTCGACTTTTTCGACTACCGCGAATTGCAGGCGGACTAAGACTTGGATGCGCGCTGAGTCGAGTGCCGTGCCTATTTGCTGCTTTGCCACTCGGATTTGCCGTTTATATTTATAAATTTGCTGTTTTACTTATGATTTGACCGCTCGCCGACGTCGACTGACGCGTTCTGTGGTCATGTTGCCTGAGACGCTTATATGACTTGCCCACAGAGCATGCGGATATATGGTCATGTTGTCTGCGATGTCTATACAGCTTGACCGATTCCCAGACCACTTGAGGTCATGTTGTCTGCGATGTTTATACGACTTGAACACGGACCATGCTGATTATGGTCAAGTTGTCGTATTTGCATAGTCAACACGGCTATTAGAGACGCGAAAACAGTCATATTGTCGCATCGGCATAGACAACATGACATACGCAGTATGTGGATGGCCATATTGTCTACGCTGCTTATGCGACTTGACTAGAAGCAACATGGTTTATGGTCAAGTTGTCAAAATTCCATAGATGATTTGACCATAAACGTTGCATGGAATGGTCATGTTGTCGTGATTCTATAGGCAACTTGGCCGTGGATGGTATGAAAATGGTCGGGTTGCCTAGGAAATCCAGACAACCCGACCATTAGCGCATATGGCGCGGGACGCATGCTAGTTGCGCGCTTTGGCATAGGCGGCATACACGCTGTCGTCAGGAGCGCCGGTCACCACCTCGTCGATCGACAACGGCCAATCAGGTGCCGCTTCATTGCCGGAAAGCACCCATGCGGCTTGACGGGCGGCACCGATCGCCACATATTCGTCGGTCGCAGGGCAAGTGATATCTATGCCGAGAACGCTTGGCGCCAACGTGCGTACCGCACGCGACTTGGCTCCACCGCCGATGAGCAGGATGCGATCGAGCTTGGCGCCCAGCGAGCGGATGATCTCCAGGCAATCGCGCTGCGAGCACAGCAGACCTTCAACGAAGGCGCGCGCGATATTCGGGCGCGTGGCGTTGCGCAATGTCATACCGGTGAGCGAAGCCGTTGCGTTTGGACGGTTCGGTGTGCGCTCGCCATCGAAATATGGCACTAGCGTGATGCCGCCCGCACCCGGATGCGACGACAGCGCCAAATCGGTGAGCTCGTCGTAATCGACTCCCAGAATCTCGCGTCCGGCATCGAGAATGCGCGAGGCGTTGATCGTGCAGGCGAGCGGCAGGAAGCGGCCGGTACAATCGGCGAAACCGGAAACCGAGCCGTCGAGGTCATACACCGGCTTCTCGCTGATGGCTGCCGCGACTCCGGAAGTGCCAAGAGACACAGAAACGTCGCCTACGGCCATGCCCAATCCGAGAGAAGCCATCGCGTTGTCGCCACCGCCAGGGCCTATGATGCAGCCGCCATCGACGTTACGGCCAGCAATATCGGGAGAAGCGGTGACCGGTGCCGCTTCACGAGGCTGCAATACGGTGGGCAGCACAATGTTCCGTGCGGCTTCGAGCAGTGCATCGGAAGGAGCGTCGGCGGCTTCCGATTGCAGTCCTCGTGCCAGCAAGTCAGTTCTGTATTCGTTGTTGGCTGCATCGAAATACAGGGTGCCGGAAGCGTCGGAACGGTCGGTGAACAGTTTGTCGAGGTGAGCGTCTTCGCCTTCGGCAACTGGGCCGAAGCCGGCGATGCGCCAGCTCAGCCAATCGTGAGGCAGGCAGACGGCCGCGATGCGTGTGGCGTTCTGCGGCTCATGCTCGCTCACCCAACGAATCTTCGTCAGCGTGTATGAGGCGACGGGGGAGGAGCCCACGGCGCGCACCCAGCGCACGATGCCGCGCGCATGCTGATCCTCCGGCTCGTCACCCTCGGCAGGGGCGGCGCCGAGTTCGTTGATGAGCTCCTCGGCCTGAGGTGCCGACGAAGTGTCGTTCCACAGCATCGCATCGCGGATCACGCGGCCTTGCTTGTCGAGCAGCACCATGCCATGCTGCTGGCCGCCCACGCTGATGGCCGCCACATCGTCGAGGCCACCGGCCTGCTTCGCGGCGTCGAGGAACGCCTCCCACCATGCTTCGGGGTTCACCGTGGAGCCATCGGGGTGCTTGGCCTGGCCGAAGCGCACGAGCGCGCCGGTCGCGGCATCGGTGATGCGGACTTTGCAGGATTGCGTGGAGGTATCAACGCCTGCCACCAGAATAGATGTCATATCAACTCCTTAGTCGACCGTCGCAACATCGACGTTGGGCGATCGACACAACCGTTATATAGTACGATGATTAAACTATATAGCATAGTGTAGCATAAAGCTAATTAGGTAAGCGATTTGAATAAGTGACGACGGGGTTTGAGGCATACCATGGCAGCTCTGAAACGAATCAACCAAGACGATCTGCGCAACCACAATCTATCGGTGGTGCTTTCGCAGATCCTACGTTCGGCAAATCCGTTGAGCCGTGCGGAATTGGCGAAATCCACGGGACTGACCAAGGCGACGATGTCGCTGTTGGTGTCGCTGCTCATCGATCATCGCGTGGTGAAGGAAGGCGTGCCGCTCGTGCAGGCGGTGTATGGGCGCCCCAGCACGCCGCTCATCATCAACGAAGGGCGTGTGTGCGGCATCGGCATGCAGATCAACACCGATGGCTACGGCTATGTGGTGCTCGATCTCGATGGTTCGACGATCGCCGAACGTTGGGTCGCCGCGGATCTGCACGACGCCCATGCCGACGAGATCTTCGGCGACCTCGACGCGATGCTGCTCGAACAGGAGAAGATTCTCCACGAGCAGGATTATGTGATCGCCGGTTCGGGGCTTGCATTGCCGGGCTTGGTGACCGATGACAGGCATTTGATCGTGGCTCGAAATCTTGGGTGGGAGAACATCGATCTGATGAAGTTCCCACTCGTGCAACGCCTCGACGTGGTTGCCGGCAACGAATCGAACATGGCCGCCATCGCGCACCTGCCGGGCTACGCTTCGCAGGCCAAAGGCGAAGGCATGGTGGGGCCTGACGGTTCGTTCATCTACATTTCGACAGACATCGGCATTGGCGGCGCCATTGTGCGTGACGGCAAAGTGGTGATCGGCAACAACGGATTCGCCGGTGAACTCGGCCACCTGTCGGTGCAAATGGATGGGCCGTTGTGCCATTGCGGTCGCCACGGGTGCTTGGAAGCCTATGCCGGCCGTCGCTCGATGGTGGAGAATTCCGGCATCGCGATGGGCGATGACGCCACCAGTCAGGAAGCACTCGAAGCGTTCGCCAAAGGCGTCGCCGACGGCGATCCGGTGATGCGCGAAGTGTATGAGAACGCATTCGATGCGATGGTGTCGACTATCGTCTCCGTGGTCAATCTGACCGATGTGTCAACCGTGATCATCGGCGGCTGCTGGTCACGCATGACGGCCGGTGAAATCGAACGCATGCGCATGCGCGTGCAGCAGGAGATCCTTTCGCGCGACAAGGTTGACATCAAGATCATGTGCACGCGAGACATGCGCCGCCCCGCGCTCATCGGTGCCGCGTTGGTCGGCCTGCGTCGTTTCGTCGACAATCCGCTGCACTACCTCGAGCAGCAGTGAGAACACAAGGGTAGTGGTGGCGTCCAGTATGCGCACTACGCTGATAACCGTTCAAAACTCCGGTTCACGCTTCGCCATAGGGGTGAAGCGATCCGGGTCCCCCGTATCTTTAGGAGACTGGTATGCAGCAGGGTATTCATCCTGATTATCATAAGGTGACTGTGACGTGCTCGTGTGGCAACACGTTCGTGACTCGTTCGACGTATAAGGGCGATC
>NZ_WNLP01000011.1 GCF_009727065.1 Bifidobacterium canis | reverse complement strand
TGGACTGTTTAAGAAACATGTTGACCGCAGAACTGAGACTCAACCCCATTCTCTTCATACAGAGCAGATGCGCGCTTTTTTAACGTCATCATCAACGTTTTGCGACTACTTTCGCCATTCCATCCACCTTTCTCAATACACTAGATGCAACCTATTTGATATATGATTGTGACTATTTTATCACCAAAATGACATATTCCAATACTATAGGGTTTGATTTGTAGTCCCATCATTTTCCCGCCCCAGAGAAAACACTCACTGGCTGACATGATCAATCAAGTCTGCAATCGCGCACGACCCCGCCTCAGAGCAGCGGTTTATAATGCGTAGAGATTCACCGTTATTACAGATTGAGAGCTCACCCATGCCAGATCTTGAAATTCGCCGCGCAAATACTGATGATATTCCTGCCATTATGAAGTTGCTGCATCAGGTCAATGACGTGCACGCAGAGGGGCGCCCCGACCTCTTTATTGAAGGCAAGACCAAGTACACGCCGGAAGAACTCGAGCAGATCCTTGCTGATGGCGCGCGCCCCATCTTCGTTACCGCCGACTCTGACGGCACTGTGCTCGGCTATGCGTTCTGTGTGATCGAGGATCATGCCGGGAGCACCAATCTGCAGCCGATCACAACGCTGTACATCGACGACCTGTGCGTGGACGAGAACGCCCGCGGCAAGCACGTGGGCACCGCACTCTACCAGCATGTGATCGACTACGCCCGCGAGCGCGGCTGCCACAACGTGACGCTCAACGCCTGGGCCGCGAATCCGAAAGCCGTCAAGTTCTACGAGCATCTGGGACTGAGCGTGTACAAGTACGGGATGGAACAGATTCTGTAGTCTGCGTCTTTGAGAGGCACAATCAATGCGCATGATTCCCTACAACTCATTCAGCGATGAGCTCAACGATGTTCTTCGCCAAGTTCGAGAGTCCCACGAACCGTTACTGGTGACCTGCGAAGACAGCAGAGACAACATTGTTGTCATGAACCAATTTGATTACGACAGTCTCATGGAGACAGCGCGGATATACCGAAATCCTGTAATGCGTGAGAGGGGTCTACACGGCATGGAGCAATCGTAAAAAGTCATCGGCTTTGCAGTACACAGACCTCACAAAATACCAATTGATAGAAGCCAAACGATATTAGACAAACATTAAAGCAAACATGTCAAGATAAAGGAACATCCACCAGCATACTGACTGTATGATACTGCGCCACCCAATGAACCCATCACAGCGCTACGTTTCACACCTCTGCAGCGACAATCTTCGAAACTACATTTGACTAATAACTTGTGTAACCCATTTATGTGAATGGATTACACAAGTCTTCCTAGGTGATATTCAATTCAGCTAACCAAATGTCAAGCAATATTAGCAGCAACTGGAGCCTCTACGAGAATCAATTTGCGAGGATCAGAGTCTGGCGCGCAAACTAGAACCGGCAAATCTGCATCAGGAAAACCTCCAGCTAATAAATAAGCTTTTGCTGACTCGACAGCCGAATTGAGAGATTGGCCATTAGCTATAGTCGCGTAAAACCGTGCAGCGAAATTAATCGCATCAGAATCTCCGATCTCATCAAGCATACCAACCGCGAAAGGAATCTCCGGACCAACAAGATCGGTAAGCTGAGCAGCTGATTCGCAAGAATTCAGCACCACTACCTGAGGAGGCTTATCAGTTGCAAGGAGAGCGTGCTTAAGTGCACCGACCCATACTGGAAAACCATCATTTTTTCATCTTTATCTTGTTCAAGAAGAATAAGGGATTCATTTGAATGACCTGTAAAATGCACAATATGAGGGGAAAAGAAGCAAGGCCGTCAAATAGATCATCCAGCGTAGCTGCTGGTCGAAATTGCATTTCGATCCAGTCACGATGAGTCGCATTTTGAACGGCTTGTTTGATCCGCTTCTGTTCCCTATCGACACGCAAATCCCCATATGGATTTGAAGTCAATACCAGAACTCGAAGTTTCTCTTGCTTAGGCTTCGGAAAAGCTCTCATAATAAATCCCACCTGTTGCTCGGCGTCATTGATTCTTGAATTGAGTTTCGACTGCGTTGCACGAAGATTACTTATTTCCTTTTGATACTCTCGTTGCCTTTGCTTCTCGACTTTGCTCATCTCCTCAGACTGAGCTTTTGAGAGCCTCTGCTGCAGTGTATTTTCTTTTTGAGAGTAAGAATTTACTTTCTTTTGCCATTCAATTGCCTTTTTCCCTGCACTTTGCGCTTCGGAAAGATGACGCTCTCGCTCTGCCTGTTTCCTTCTGCGAGTACTTTCACTAGAAGTTTTTAGAATGATAGTTGCAATTTTATCAGCTTCAGTCCGTTTCTTAGATTCTAACGCTCTGTATTCCCCCACCTTCTTTTCAGCGCCAACACGCTTAGAACGAATTTGCTCAAGCTCTCTTGAAATCTGGCTCACACTCAAAATTGCACACTCCTCTAATTCAACGACCGGCTCTTCCTCATTCGCGACCATTGCGCTAAAAAGAACACTGACGCCACACAATTGATCAATTTTTACGACAAATATATATTTTACATTCGCGAGGCTGCAAAGTGCCACAATTTGCCTGTAATACGTTAATCACCTTATAACTTGCGAGACAAATGAAAATATTGTATTAAAAAGAAGATAATTGAAGTCCCCATTAATCTACCCGACATCTTAGAAGCATGTCAGCAATCATATGGAGAGGAAAATGACAGCTACGTTAGACGACCTCATCAAACAATCCAATCGCACAACTAGCGAAATCGCCCAAATGGCATCCATGAGCACAATACGATTGCAGCAATACATAGATGGAGAAAAACTTATTTCTAATATGCAAGTAGCCAATGCATATAAACTCGCAAATGCCCTTGCTGTGACAATCGAGGAATTGATGCATGCTAATACGGGCACGAAATCAAAAGAAATCAGCATTACATCAGCCGACAGGCTATCCAACTTCATATCCTGCACGGATGAATATCGGCGCATAACACAAAAGAACAATGCCGACATCCAGCAAGATACAAAAGCAGTGCAGCCAGAGCTGAAACCAGAACCGAGACAAGGACCGTATCTTCAGCTTCCCGATAATACAAGTATCGGTGAATACTATCTAAAAGCATGTCTTTTAAGGAAATACTTCGTTAATGACGACGCAGCCATCCTTCCAGTGCTTCAAGCGTTTAAGAAATTACTCTCCGAAAAGAGCGTAAACGATTACGACGAAGATATTGTCCAGCTTGAAGAGCAGGCGCAGAGAATAATTGAAGGCACAAAAAGAAAGACCCCAATGTTCGCACCCCGGAGTCGTTACTGAACGAAATCCTATATTCAACTTCTTTGCACGGCGACTTGAAGCGAGGACGTTTCATCCACCCTCTACCCCAGCAATTGATTGATTTTATTGTCGCTCAGCAGGTCGAACTTAGGGAGCATATTCTTCGCGGAACATATGCCAATATAATGGATGCATGCGAGAAAGAAATTATCGAAATTAAACTGACTAATAATAACAGTAATAGCAAATAATGAACTTGAAATATCTCATTATAAACTAAATTGATTTTACTTCATTGCTCAATTTATTTCAATTTCATAAGTAATCATAAATTCGGCATTTATGTGTAAGGGTAACTTTCAAATATATCAGAGGGAAGCAAAGTGCCAGAGATAGTATGCGAGCCAGATCCCACATTAATGGAGTCCATGCGCTCAGTCGGTTACGATCTAAATACTGCTGTAGCTGACATTATCGATAATTCCATCGCAGCTGATGCTCACAATATCGATATTTACTATCACGATTATGGTGAAGAGCCTTTCATCGCCATAATCGATGACGGCAGCGGCATGAATAGAGAGACAGCCATCCGAGCCATGCAGCTGGCCGGCAATAATGCATCCGCAAAACGCTCCGCACAGGACTTAGGACGCTTTGGGCTTGGTCTAAAAACCGCTTCGCTCTCACAAGGCCGTTCATTGACTGTAGCTTCTCTTCAGCACGGCAATATGGTTGCGTTCCGTTGGGATCTTGATAGATTAGCCCAATTGAAGACATGGGCGCTAGAAGAGTTATCAGGGGCAGAGATCACCGATTTCCTGCCGCTGAAAGTTCAGGACGCATTACCGACAAGTCATGGCACATGCGTTCTTTGGCGCAATCTTGATCGACTTAATAGCATATTCGGCAAGACTGTTAACGATCTTGACAAGGCAATGTCGGATCTAGCTGATTACTTAGGCTTGGTCTTCCACAGGTATTTGCATCCCTACGCTGAAGACCCCATCACACCGATACATATACGCATAAATGACGCTGATGTACCTCACAGAGACCCATTCCTCGTCGATAATCCTGCTGTTCAAAAGGCGCCGCCCCAGCTTATCGGTGGCACTGATGCGGTTCTTTACGAGTATACTCTCCCCTACCAGAACCGTCTCACAGCTAAAGATCGATCCCTTCTGGGGTTAGCTGAGGAACGAAGTAAGACCCTGTTCGATACTCAAGGGTTCTATATCTATCGCGCTTACCGACTTATTACTTGGGGAAGCTGGTATCGCATGATGGCGCGATCAGAAAGTAATAAACTATGTCGAGTACGCATAGACATCCCCAACACCTTAGACGCTCAGTGGGCGCTTGATATCAAAAAGTCGACGGCTACACCGCCAAAAATTGTTCGCGATTCAATGCGTAGATTTGCGAAGTCTCTTGCTAAGCCTAGCCGCAAGGTGCAGGAATTCCGAGGTCGGAAAACTAGTAAAGATCCCCAAGCTCGGATGTGGGAATTGATACGTGATCGAGACAATGAGTTTCGATATGAAGTAAACCAAGAGAACCCGTACATTGAAGCTTTTGCAGACACCTTGACCGCTGCACAGCGACATGGTTTTAAGAGAATGCTAGATTCACTTGCCTCAACTCTGCCATACGAAGACATGCAAAGTCGCTTTGCAATGGATGAGCGCGTAAGCATACCGGATTCTTTGGATGAAGAACTCCGCAACACTGCCAAAGAATTCTGGCAAGTCAATGCGATGCTCACACATTTGACGCCGGAGGAGTTTGTGCAACGATATAAGGATAAAGAGCCATTCTCATTGTCGAGAAATGCAGAACGCATACTGAGAGAGGTAGCACATGACTGACGATTCTTTGACGCCAGAGATCAAAGACATTGAACGAAAATCACAAATTTCTGGGATAATAAAGACGATATTCCCGATGAGCTCATGCTCTCGTCCATTGAGCAATTCGCTAAGTTTCAAGGCATCGCTCTTGAACCTAAGCAAATGCAACGTATTTTCCGTGATGTTCGGAAGCAACTGAATATTCAGATTGAAGACGGAGTCATCATACGTAATGAGGAAGTTACCTGGCATGACTGGCTTCCCGAAATGGAAGGAATGCCTACTCCTCAAACCGACGCATACTTCCGATACTTGTTTAATGATCAAAAATCCCAATATTCAGATCTGGATAAAGACACTAACGACATCTTGAATCTGCTATCTGATCCGCGTAAAGAATCAGCACCTATTTCGCGTAAAGGTTTGTTGCTTGGTGATGTGCAGTCAGGGAAAACAAGAACTTACATGGCTTTGATGAACAAAACCATCGACCTAGGCTACAAACTCATCATCGTGCTTACCAGCGATAACGAGAAACTTCGCAAACAGACCCAAGACCGTATTGATACAGATTGCATTGGAGCACAACAAGGTGTGCCGACTGGCATAGGGAAATATCTGGGCGGAGCGATTCGTCCGCATTGTTTAACAAACATCGATGAAGATTTCGTTTCTCCCTCACAGCATGCTTTTTCAAATATCCAACGGCCGAATTGGAAAGGTGTCCCGTTTATTGCTGTTATGAAAAAGAACAGCAGTGTGTTGAGAAAGTTCATCGAATGGCTCGATAATGATGATTTAGCTCGGGATATTCCCGTGCTCGTCATCGATGATGAGAGCGACTATGCATCAGTCAATTCCAGTAAAATTGGAGAAGACCCGACAACGATCAACTCCTTGCTGCGCAAGCTGTGCAGCATCAGCAAAAGAACATCATACGTCGCCGTCACCGCCACTCCTTTCGCTAATATTTTTATTGACGATGAGGAATCTGAGGATCTCTTCCCCGAAGATTTCATTTACGTGCTTCGCACACCAGCTGAATACATTGGGGTTCTAAAAATCTTCGGCAACCGAAACGAAGAAGACGTTTCAGAAAACGATTCACCGGAAGGGCTCCCTTCTAGCACACCTGTTCGCTTGCTGGATCAGAGCAAACTTGAACAATGGCTGCCGTTGGTTCATAAAAAGAATTTCCAGATAGATGCTTGCCACAGTGATGCACCTACCATTCCACACACAACAGAAGATGATGATTCGAGTGATTTACTGGATCCTCAAGTGCGTCATGCCATTAATTGTTTCCTCATAGCATGTGTACTTCGCCCAGATTCAGCGAACAAACGCCAATCCATGCTCATTCATATGTCCCGTTTCCAAGATGTTCAACAACAGATTGCCGATCGAGTGTATGCCTATGTTGGTTCACTGAATAATGCTCTGCGTTTCCATTCACATTCAGATGATCCACGTATTCAGTCGCTTCATAGCTCTTTCGAATCTGAATACAGAAACTATGCAGCAGCACATGATCAAACATGGGATACTGTGCTGCAAAACCTTGAGAGACTCATGCGCAGCAATCGTGTTGTTGTGCGTTTGGAGAATTCAACATCAGATGATTGGAACAAGCTCCACAATGCCGACGAAGAGACAGCCCCTAATGAATGCACCATTATATCGGAGGCAATCAGCTCTCGCGTGGTATGACATTGGATGGATTGATCTGCAGTGTCTTTTACCGGCAGGTCAGCGCTGCCGATACGTTACTCCAGATGGGACGCTGGTTTGGCTATCGCCCAGATTATGTAGAACTTCAACGAGTGTGGCTTCTTCCGCAAACCATCGCAGATTTCAAATATGCTGGTTCAATTATTGAAGACATCAAGCAAACTGCTCGCAGCATGAAAGCCCACCATAGCACTCCTAAACAATTTGGAATCTCAATCCGTAAGAATCCCAACAATGGTGTTCGCATTACGAATCCGACGAAGATGCGTAATGCAGAAGAGGGTATAGACTCTGAATTCGAATTCGATCTTGAAAATAACATCATTGAATCAGTTCGTCTTAGCACTTCCTCCGAGCGAAGCCATACAAACGATAATGCTCTTAAAACACTCGTAAAAGTGCTCTGCACCGATACCGATATTGCTCGCAGCACAGACCCCAAGGGGGACACTGTCGTCTTTGAGGGGGTTCCGTCGCATGCAGTCACTTCATTCCTAAAGTCATACCGTTCTGGTTATAATGACGTCTATTTCGGCCCAACGCTTCTGCGCTACCGCGATAAAGAACCGGTCGAACTCTCCACAACGATGGCTGAGCAATTCGCCATTACACAGGAGCGCGAGCATCCAGATATTACGTGGGATGTGGCTTTCATCAACGGAAAGGGCGATGTGATTGATGAGCCCTTCCACTGGAGAGGGATACAACGTGCCTATAAGGAGGATTCTGGAACAAAACTTATCAGGTCAGCGGCAACAAACTCCGTTTAGGCTCGAAAAGCGATATCGTCAAAGTTGCTCAAGCTGTTACTGGCGAACCCATCAAACGAGAAATCCGAAATGAGCGTGATTTCTATGACACAAAGCTATTCGGCAACCACCCGGTTCTGATGCTTTATCGTGTGACACTCACCAATAAAGCAGAACACAAAACAGCACCAATGGCCAATCCGCATGGCCTATTGGCCGCCAAAATCGTTGTACCATCAGATACTCCTGGCAGTGCAACCGGTAAAGGCAAAGCTAAATACTATCTCAACACTGTTGCATCGAGGCAGCAGTATGAAAAGCTCCGCGAAGAGGATGCAGCGGGAGAAGACTGATGAATAGACTTGATAGTGGGTTCATTCTTTCCACATGGCGTGACCAGATAAAGAACAGCAATCATTCCAATACTGAGCTGGACACTTCGTTAGTGCTCCCGATTGTTCTCGGTTGCACGAATGGGAAGCCCTACATCATGGTGCTTTCTGAAGAGAAGCCCCGTGCAATTGCCAGCATGCGCGCAATAACGATCACTCTCAATGATCGACGTCCATCGGTCATCGGTGAGAATTGGGCTTTGGTTTTCACTTTGGAAGACTGGGCACTTCGACATGTATTCGCCGAACTGTGCTTGACTTTTGCAACGCGAATCCGCGAAGTGGACAACCAAACTGCTGCACTTGATCAGGTATACGATTCTATGAATCAGTGGAAACGACTACTTCAGCCACTCCCCGAGGAACAAACAGATCAGATATTATTAGGAGTTGCTGCAGAACTCACTGCCGCAATCATCATTTCGCATAAGACTAATACTTTGATAGATACTGTGATTGATTGCTGGACAGGGCCATCTGGAGCTCCTCAGGATTTCATCTTCCCAAGTCAAGAATATGCATGGGAAGTAAAGCAATCCACCAGAAATGCAAGACCATCATGATCTCTTCTCCTGAGCAACTTGATGCCAGTACCTACCCCATCAGGTTGGTGACTGTGGAACTTGAGCGTAACACTGAGAGCACGGATGATGGAATCACAGTTAATGAGCTCATGCAAAAATATGCGACCAAGCTGAAGATCCTAATGCCGTGCAGGATAAATTGGAAGACGGTATTTTCAAAGCTGGTCTACGTCTCTACTCGGAAGCTACTCAAAAGGCTCGTTTCATACCACACAATATTTCTGTATATGACGTGCATGACGATTTCCCGCGCATAGAGGCCAGCGTCCTTCCCGATGGTATTGTTTCACTGACTTACAGCATTCAACGCGATGCTATCGAGCCATATAGAATATATGAGGAAGAAGAGCCTTTGAATACTTGGGAGCAATAATGGAATCTCTCGAAGATTATCGTCATGACCTCATCGAGCAAGTGAAGAACTACGGTCAAGAGGAAGAGCTCTTCGATCAAGATGCTTTCTTTGACGTGGCTTGTAACATTCTCCGAGATAATGAAGTGATTGCTGAATTCATGCCTTCCCCTTATCGACATGGTGAGGGAACTAGTCACTTCATGACAGTCGATGGCTATGATTTCTCGTCTTACGATCAGGATGAATCTATTGTCATCATTGGTTGCGACGGAGGATATTCACTACGACAGAATCAAGAGATGCCGACCATTCAAACGAGTGAATACAAAAAGAACCTTACGGGCATGCGTAATTTCGTACTTGCCTCGCTCAAAGGTACTGTTCTCTCCCAGATGGAGGAAAGTTCCGAAGCATACGGCCTTGCTCAGTTTATTCATGAAATAAAGACAACATTCGTCGATTCCGCCTGTACTTCATCACCGATAGAAAGTTTACCGGACGCGATGCCACAGTGCAGCCTGTGCAGGATATTTATTCTCCGACAAAAAGGAGAAGGGAATCAGCATCGAAGCACATCTATGGGATTTAGCACGTTTACGTGATACAGCTGAGATTTCAGGAGGCGGAGAAAACCTCGTTGTTCAGCTGGGAGACGCCGGTATTCCCGCTGTCCAAGCTCCTGTAGTTGATACAAACATGAAAACATACCTGCTGTTCCTAACTGGAGATGTGCTCGCAAAACTTTACAAGGATTACGGTGCCAAACTTATGGAGGCCAATGTCCGTTCATTCCTCTCTATGCGAGGAAAGGTCAATAAAGGCATTCGGAAGACGATTCTTGATAACCCAGATCGTTTCGTCGCCTATAACAATGGATTGACTGCAACCGCATCTTCCATTGAGCTGAACACCCAAGGCAATATTGTTTCCATTGCAGATTTGCAAATCGTCAACGGTGGCCAAACTACGGCTTCCATTTACTACACGGGAAATACAACTCCAGAAGCAGAGCTTCGCAAAGTCATTGTTCCTGTCAAACTTGTTGTCGTCGATTCAGCAGAATCCAAGATGCTGATTCCAGAGATCTCGCGTTTCACCAATAGTCAGAACAAAGTTGCCGAGGCAGATTTCTCTGCGAATAGTGAGTATCAAGTCAAACTTGAACAAGTCTCACGGACGGTACTTACTCCGGTTGAAGCTGGAAAGAGACAGACCCGTTGGTATTACGAGCGAGTACGTGGACAATACGACAGTGAGAAAACCGTCTTCAAGGTGCACTGCGTAAAGCATTTGAAGAAGTCAATCCAACCCGTCAACGCATTAAAATGGTGGATGCCACCAAGTATCTCATGTGTTGGCAAGGCTTCCCTGAGATTGCAAGCCTCGGCGCGCAGAAATGCTTTGCCAAATTCGCCGAAGAAACTAACGACGAAAAATCATTCAACAAGTAGATAAAGAGTACTTCAAGAGACTCGTCTGCAAACGTATCATCTTTGATGCGACCCATAAGAGCATCAAGAAGATGGATTGGTATCGCGGTGCATACCAGATGAATATTGCGGAATATGCAGTCGCAAAGTATTCCTACGACTTATACCGCGCTAACCTACAATGCGATTTTCAGAAGTCTGGAACATGCAAAGCGTCAGTCCACAAATGCTGGGCTGTCTCATGCATGCAGCGCAGCAGGCCAGTGATGTTATAAACGACGAGCATAGACGAGTTGCCAATTGTTCGGAATGGGCAAAGCGAACTGAATGCTGGGAGCAACTGAAAAGTATCCAAGCTGCTTGGATGCAGATCCGATTGAAACAACTACAGCTATTTCCTCTTCCAGCAGCCGAACAACTAGACGTGCTCCATTGCCAGAACAGAGTAAAGCGATTAACTTCACGCAGGATGCAGTGCCTCACGCTCAGGATGCCACACCATCGGTCATGAGTCCACAGCGCCAGCCGTCAATGAGTAAGCGACGCACTGGAGAAAGTACCTCTTCTATGCAAACCGCTCAAACGAAAGTATCCTCTCCCGCTTCTGCTGCCGCTGCACCAGAATCTGCTCAGCTGAGCTTAGAAGACAGACGCACATATTTGACAAGCATCCCACCGGCAAATTGGGCAACTTTTATGCGTTGGTGCCAGCATCGACCAAACCCAGACAGCAAAAGCTTAGCCATACTGGCAAAGATCGACCATCAAATCGAGCTGACTGACGATGACGTAGAGAGCCTATGGAATCTGCGTCTTAAGTCAATTCGACGTGGCTTCCCTGCCAGTATTCTTAGTCCACGCTAATAAATTCTCTGTCTGGCTAGGTTTCCCGATATCGAGACCTCAGCCAGACAGAGTTGTCACTATGCCCCTACAGTGACTTTCCTGACAGATTCATAAATTGCATCCAGGTTCCCGAGAGCAATCCGGAATTGGCTCCTTGATTTCGGCTGCCAACTACCATCTTCTCGCTTCGTGATATGGAATGCTGGATCGAAAATGATCTTTCCCTCTTGGAACGCGTTAAGGAACATGCCAAAATCGGTGTCCTTCCCGAGCAGCACATCCGTGCCATATTCAACACAGTAATCATCTTTGCTGCCCAGTAGACGATACGGAACGTATGCTGCTCTATCATGCTTCCTCTGCCAATGTCCGAGCAACTTTGGGAATGACCATCCGGCAACGATTGCACCAGTTATGCGATCGACCAATGAAATCGAGCCACCCATGCTGTATGAATCACCATCCATGCCAAACACTCGTAATTCCATTGCAACAGTTGGATCATCTTGACCGATGTCATTGAAATCTTTAGTCGTAAAATCATAACGTTCAATGCCACGACCAGCATATTGTTCATTGACATGCCCGTATGTTTCAACAAATGCAGCTTGCCCCATATCCGTGATTGTCCCGAAGTCAGGTTGAGGCGTGAATAATGTGATTCGATGACTGTTGCTTGGCTTTTGGAAGTCATCAACCTTATAAGCCTTCAGTTCCCAAATATCAAAGTCGGGCCCCGGAATGGCATTCTCACCCACGCCCAACTCGGCTTCCAACGTTAGGCCCGGGGCGTTTGGACTCCTATACGGATCTTCTCTGGTGCCATCATTACGCAGACGCCAAGGAATAATCGGATATCCCACGATACGGCTCAAAGCAGTATTCAGCACACTAAATTCATCAATCTCTACTGAAGGCACTTCGGCATTGGTATTCCGTTCAGGCTCTTTCGTCGAGGCGGGAAGAGGAACGGAGAACAGTGAGCCAGGCGTAAAACTATCTAACGCTACAACTTCTTGCGAAGCTGGAGCATTCTTCCCTGTCGTGATAGCAGCAATATGCGAATCTGGGTCATCCGGATTGCCTATTACTCCAAGAAAAAGGACTCGCCCTTCATCATGTCCATGATGTTTAATATTGAATAACTCACTTGGAGCAGCTTTGCACTTTGCGACCATGCCACTCAAGCGAACCTCTGGATATTGGGGATAGTAACTAAAGGCTGCTTGAGGAGCTAAATATTCATCTCCGTCTTCGGCAATCCATGTCCATCTCAGAGGGATACGTACCAGCTCTCTCTTTCTCTTTGAACTACTCACCTTAGGCTTATTTGATGAGCCTGGAGCGTAGATAGGTTCACCTAACGGTAGGAAAGCCAACTGGTTAATACGAGAAGCAACATACACTTGGTCCTTCGAATTATTATTTCGCATTAAATACTTTGCCCACACCGCATGGGCACCGACATTTTCGAACATCTGTAAAACACCATCCAGCGTTATGGTGTCGTACCAAGGTAGTGCTTCTTCAGTTTCCAAAGCGTCGTGCATGTTGCTCATATTCGTCCAGTCTAATAGTCTTAACTCTCAGCGTTGGCAATAGCCTGTTTTTTGTCTTCTCAATGCGCGCTGCGGTCACGGTTCGTTTATTTGCATCGCTCTTTTTCTCATCTTTGATCGATATGATGTATGGTTTCATCAAGCGCGCTACTTCAGCAATGACTGGCACACAAACGCTATTACCGAATTGGCGATATGCTTGGGTGTCCGACACAGGTATCCGCAAATCATCCGGGTATCCCATCAATCGCGCACACTCACGCGGCGTCAAGCGCCGAGGCCGTTTCCCCTCCCCCTGATCAATGAGAATCTCAGAGCCGTCTTTGTGGTATCGCGCGGAAAGTGTACGCGAAACCATATCTGGATTCACAAGGCCAAAACCGAAACCATGCCCCATTGCCTCATGCTTAGCTTTGTAATCCTGAAGATACTGCCACAAACGTGGTGTCAGCGTGTATTTCTCGCGGACGGTATTGGATTCATGGTCAAAGTACTTACCTTGATCCCATGGTAAAACTGGTTCTGTTCCATCTGTCTTGTGAAGGATATCGCGCAGTTTCGGAGCATGCTCTGGATAACGCAAATCATCCCACGAGAAATTGGTGGGCGAACGAAAACCGACAATATAAATTCGTTCACGATGCTGAGGGACAAAATGCTGGGCATCAATGACCTTGTAGTGCACCTCGTAGCCAAGCTCATTTTGCAACGTATCGAGAATCACCTGGAAAGTACGCCCATGATCGTGGGACTGCAAGTTCTTCACATTCTCAAGTAAAAAGCTGCTGGCCGTTTAGCGGCGATGATGCGCGCAACATCGAAGAACAGAGTTCCTTGAGTTTTATCTCTAAATCCAGTGTCACGACCGAGACTACGCTTTTTCGATACGCCGGCCAAGCTGAACGGCTGGCATGGAAAACCAGCAAGCACTACATCGCAATCAGGAATATCATCTGTATCGACCTGAGTTATATCGCCATCAACTTCATCGGCAAACCCATAGTTTGTGCGGTATGTGCACACGGAGTATTTATTCCACTCGCTGGCGTACACCGCATGACCACCAACTTGCGCAAATCCGCGTCGAATACCACCAATACCAGCAAAAGATCAATCACCGAAAAGTCTGTGCCATTTTCGTGCGTTGTCCCGTAGTACAGCTCTTTCAGTGCGGGGATGTATCCCGGCTTGCACTCAACTTTCCCAGTTTCCCAACGCTCAACAGTCAATGTTTGCACAGCCAATGCGTCTGCCAGCTGTTTGCGTGTCATAGATTGGCGCAACGTTTTAATAAGCCCTAAAGCTGTATCCTCGTTCTTTTGTTCGATACTCACGGGACTAGTATATATCAAAATGTTACCTTTTTGACCCAGATTATTTTGCAAAAGTGCAGCAAAATCCAACATTCATCGAACATTTGTTCTATAAACATGTTATAGTAATTTATGCCACAATATTATTACAAGAAAGGAACTAATGTACCTAATTACTCCCTCCATGCAACAAAAATGTTGCAATGTTTTGACAATGTCAACAATGTCTTGGAGACCTTTGACCTGCAAAAGGACGGCTACACCACGGAGGAGTGGACGGCATACATCGCGCACATACCAAATTTCCCATGGGAGTGGAAGGATATCACACAGTATCTTTCCGGAGAGGACTGTGAAAACTTTTTAAACGTGGCCCTGCGAGAAGGGGTGCCCGTACGCAACGGCATCCTAATCGACAACTATTCAGCCGTACTAGTCTGCCGAATATCAGTGCTCGCCGCTGGTACCCCGACTAAGCGCTGTGAGGCAGATATAATTTCAGCAAAAGAAATAGATAAGTTCCATCCCGGCTGGGAGGAATTACGAGAAAACACTGAAAAGAAGAAGAACGAATATCTTCAAGCGACACTCACAGACTTACAAGAGACTCTTGAACTTCAGTTTAAAAAGATCCAGTTAAAAAGGAACTAAAAGAGCACTGGAATAGTTTGCTGAAATGGTCTAACTAAATATTGATTATGTTATGTGGCCGTTCTCGGATGAACGTCTGAGAACGGCCACATAATCAATTTGTCACTTCAGATCATTTGCAATATCGTTCTACTCACACTTTTCTTTCTTATGTGTAAAACCATATGGGAGATACGTTCAACAGCTTCGTGATCCACCGGAGCCCAGTTCAACGTAGGCATCTGGCTTGGTTCAACCCATGCGATTTGCTCATGCTCAGTCAGAGTCGGCTCGCCCGAGACGAGATGGCACAGGAACGTCGTGAGCTCCACCATGCCGAAATCATAGGTGTAGCGGCTCGTGCACACCGGCGAATCAACATTGACTTCGCACAGCAGCTCCTCTTCGATTTCGCGTTGCAGTGCTTGACGAGGAGTTTCGCCCGCTTCGATTTTGCCTCCGGGGAACTCCCAATATCCAGCCAACGATTTGCCGTGCCCACGTTGACCGCACAGAACCGTGCCATCCCGAACAATCGCCGCACCCACCACTCGAATGAGTTTGGGCGTCTGAACATCTGAATCCATGTTGTTCCACTTCTCCTTGGAAAACAGCTGGACCCAGGATACAACACGGTTCCTTGACGACACGATCCCAAAGAATCTCTGCATACACGATGCGATTGCCAGGCACGTGACCTACTCTGTGAACATGCCCACCAACATAACGCCCGCAGTGATGCATGACTCAATAGAAGAGATTGATCCGCAACTCATCAGAACGACCCTTGAAGAGGGAGCGGCAACCAATAACATCGTATTGTTCGACGTACTCTACGATCTCATGGAGCACAAACTCTACCCGGGCAAAGATTCACTCACCGACGATGAACACACCGAGGTCGCATGGGCACTCGAAGATGGAGCGTATTCGGTCTCGCGAATCCCCCGCAGCTCCCCTTTGTTCAATGCGATGCTAGGTCAATATAACGGTGACGAGCGAGCGCTGGTTCAGACATTTCCATGTGCCATCATCGATGACTGCGCCGGAGATCTGTATGCTCTTGCCAGCAGCGCATTCTTAGAGCAAAAGGTAGCTCACATCCTTCAATAATTCATATGTAATATTTACGACTTCGAGAGCCTTGCTTTCTCCCATGCTCAGTTTCAAGAGCACGACTGGAAAGTCATACAGACACTTTCCAGCAAATCGCCAGATTAGTTGGGAATCCCTGCGCGAGCACCTATACTAAGCAAAATTAAGAGTGAGTACCCAGTACTCTCGGCCTGAAAGAGGTTGCGATATGAGCCGCAATACTCTAGTTACATTCCGCGATCCGCCGGCACTGTCGCCGGCAGACAACTCCTGCGCAGTAGCAGCTCAACGAACGTGAGGTGGATCATGGAAACGTATGAATCCGGAACTGAGCTCGCCGACGAGATCAGGCAGCATGGAAAAGCGTTCATCAGCGAGTTCCAAAACATCCCGGAGCAGTATTGGGACGAGCTGCAGCCGGAGGCGGATAACCGCACACCTCGGCAGATGCTCGCCTATGAGCTCGGCTGGATGAGTCTGCTGCTCGACTGGGAGCACAATGAGCAGGAAGGTCACTTGGTGCACACACCTGCCGACGGCTACTCATGGCTGCATCTCAGCAATTTGTACGAGATGTTTGATGAAACGTGGCAGGACTCCACTCCTCAGCAGATGATCGACTCATTCAATAATCTGATCAGTCAGATTCAGTGGATGATCAACGAGTTCTCACAAGACGAACTCTTCGGGAAGAACCAGCGCAAATGGGCTGAATCCACGCCGGCCGCCGGCCCGCTATGGCAGTGGATCAGCTTGCACACTGTGGATTCATTCGTCATTTTCGGCGACAAAATCCGCCGCTGGAAGCAAGCCATGGCCCAGCACGGCATGCCTGCCTGACCCATGCCACAGGTCGGGGAACTTTCACGCGGAGGCATTGTCGAAGATGCGAATGACCTCCAGGAAACGCTTGCCGTACCGCTCGAGTTTGCTTGTGCCAACGCCGTTGACTGCCAGAAACTCCGCGTCGGTGTGCGGGTGATTGTGTGCCATGTCTCGCAGCGCACGATCCGAGAACACAATGTATGGAGGTTTCGAGATCTCGCGTGCGATCTGCAGTCGCAGCGCGCGCAGATGCTCGAAAAGCTCCTCGTCCGCACTGTTGCTCGCGCCAGTTCCCGTGCCGAGTCCGGCGAGCGCACGCTCCCCCGCCGTAAGTCCCGAAGATTGCGTGCCACGCGACTTCGATTTGCGTTCGCTTTTCTTGATCTCGTAGTGGAACGCGGGCGACACGGTTTCGCCGGCGCGAGGGCCGAACTGCAGTAGCGGAAGCCGCCCCTCACCTATGAACAGGAAACCGTCGGCCACCATCTGGTTGAGCACGTCGCGGATTTTCGCCTCGTTCACGTCGTGCAGTTTTCCGTAGGTGGGCACTAGGTTGAGCCCACGGTCAAGTAGATCCTTCGCCTTTGATCCGCGCAGCACCGCAACGACCTTGCCCATGCCATAGTGTTGGCCGAGGTCGTGCACGCACATGCTGATCGAGCGTGCAATGCCAGACACGTCAACCGTTTCGAACGTGCTTTCACAGTTCACGCAACCGCCCGCACAGTGACCGTTCTCGGAAGTGCGCGCACCATCGTCCTCGCCGAAGTAGCGCGTCATATATTTGTGCAGACATTCGGTGGTGCGGCAGTAGCCGATCATGCCGTCGAGCAGACGTCGTTTCGACTGGCGCACTATCTCCTGCTCATCCGCGGAAAGTCGCTCGTTCTGCCCGCCCATGTCGAGCAGACGGCGGCGGGTCACGATGTCCGACTCGTTCCACAGCAGCGTGCAGCGGCTCGGCTCGCCGTCTCGCCCGGCGCGCCCGGCCTCCTGGTAATACGCTTCTATGCTTTCGGGCATGTTGTGGTGGATCACGTACCGCACGTTCGACTTGTCGATGCCCATGCCGAACGCGTTCGTCGCCACGACCACCGGCGTCACGTCGGTCACGAAGTCGCGTTGCGCATGTTCGCGCACATCCGCAGGCATGCCGCCGTGGTAGGCGACGGCCACCGGCGTGCCGTCCGTCTGCTCGCCATTCGCTTTGCGCAGTTGCGGCACGAGAATGTTGAGTGTTTGTGCCAATGACTCCGTTTCCTTGCGCGTCGCGCAGTAGACGATGCCGGATTCGTCGGCGTGCTCAGCGACGTAGCGAGCGATCCAGTTCGCTTTCTCGCGCGTCGTGAGTTTGAGCATGTCAAAGTAGAGATTATCGCGGTCGAAGCCGGTCACCACGATCTTCGGATCGCGCAATCCCAGCAATTTCACAATGTCCCGGCGCACGCGCTCGGTGGCGGTCGCTGTGAATGCGGCGACTGTCGGGCGGTCCGGCAGCGCGTCGATGAACTCGCCTATGCCAAGGTATGACGAGCGGAAATCCTGCCCCCACTGCGACACACAGTGTGCTTCGTCCACTGCGAACAGCGCAATGTCGGCGTGCGCGGCGAAGTTCATAAAACGTTGTGTTTGCAAGCGTTCCGGCGCAACATACAGTAATTTGATCTCACCTGCGTCCGCCTGCGCGAACACCTGCTGCTGTTCTTCGGGAGATTGCGTAGTGTTGATGAATGCGGCTGGGATGCCGATTTCGTTTGCGCCGTCCACCTGATCTCGCATCAGTGAGATCAGCGGTGAGATCACAATGGTGATGCCATGCAGCATGACCGCGGGAATCTGGTAGCAGATCGATTTGCCCGAGCCGGTGGGCATCACGCCGAGCACGTCTCGTCCGTTCAGAATCGCCTCGATCAGCTCCTGCTGACCGGGGCGGAAGCTCTCGTAGCCAAAGTATTGGCGCAGAGTCTGCGTTGCGGAACGTTCGGCGTGCTCAGTCATAGTGTTCCAGTCTAATCAGCGCCGTCAATTTGTATAGTCCCGCGTTTTCCACACACTCTGCGCACTCTGCTGGTTTATCCACAATCCGTGACGCATACGCCCGGTTATCCACAGTGCCCGCGCTAACTTGCGCGGATACTGTAGAGACAACTATGCGGAGAGGTCGTCGAGGGCTTGGGCGAGGTCGACGATGAGGTCGTCGGCGTTCTCGATGCCGATCGACAGACGCACCAGATTGGCCGGCACCTCAAGGGTGGTTCCCGACACGGAGGCGTGCGTCATGGCTGCCGGCACCTCGATGAGCGATTCGACGCCACCCAACGATTCCGCTAACGTGAATAGTCGCGTGGACGAGGCGAAACGGTTCGCAGCCTCCGGACCTCCGGCAAGCTGCACGGAAACCATGCCGCCGAAGCCGCCGTGCATCTGGCGCGCTGCGACCTCGTGACCCGGATGCGATTCGAGACCTGGGTACCAGACGCGTTCCACCTCTGGGCGCGTCTCAAGCCATTCGGCGATTTTCAGGGCGTTGGCGCTGTGGCGGCGCACACGCAGGTCGAGGGTTTTCAGGCCGCGAATGTCGAGCCAGGAGTCGAACGGCGATGGCACTGCACCCGCCGAATTCTGCAGGAAGGCCACCTGATCAGCCACTTGCGAATCGTTGGTGAGCACGGCTCCGCCAACCACGTCGGAATGCCCGCCAATGTATTTGGTGGTCGAATAGACCACGGCATCAGCCCCGTCGACCAACGGATGCTGCAGCACCGGCGAAGCGAACGTGTTGTCTACCACCACTTTCGTGCCGTGCTCGTGCGCGAGCTGCGCGGTGAGTGCGATGTCGGTGATGCCGAGCAGCGGGTTCGATGGCGTTTCCACCCAGATGTATTTGTATGATTTCGCGGCGAGCGCCGTGTTCACCGCCGAAGGATCGGTGGTGTCGACCACATCGAGACCCACGCCCCACGGCACGAACACCTTCGACAGCAGACGGTAGGTTCCGCCGTACACGTCGTTACCGATGAGAATGTTATCTCCCGGCTTCATCGTGGAGCGCAGCAGCACGTCGATGGCTGCGAGCCCTGAGGAGAAGCTCATCGCATAGTCGGCGCCTTCCACCGCCGCGAGCTGCTCGTCGAACGACGTGCGTGTCGGGTTGACGGATCGGCTGTAGTCGTAGCCGCCGCGCAGTCCACCCACGCCGTCTTGCTTGAACGTGGAGGTCATGTAGATCGGCGTGGAGACCGCGCCGGTCAGTGCGTCCGGCTCCTGCCCCGCATGGATCGCGCGGGTTGCAATGGCGTCTTCGATGTAGTGCTTGTCTGCCTTGGTCATGATGTTCCTATCTCAAAGAAAACTGCTAATTACAGTTGTTTACGCTTACTTACGGTTACTGGGTTAATTGATGCGAGACTGAAAACGGTGCGTTCACTCACTGACGAGCACGCTGTCTACAAGCGATGGCTTGCTGGTGGCTGCAACGACGTCCGCATACCCGTGTTCGATCATCCAATCGTCGTTGAAGATCTTTTCGAGGTATCCGCGGCCGGAGTCCGGCAGCAGCACCACGACGGTCTGTGACTCGTCGAGGTCGTGCTCGCGCGCATATTTGATGGCCGCCGCGACAGCCATGCCGCTTGACCCGCCGACGAGCAGCCCCTCTTCTGCTGCAAGTCGGCGTGTCATCAGGAACGCCTCGTGGTCATCGATTTGCTCGATGGCGTCGGCGATATGCTGATCGTAAGCGGCTGGATAGAAATCTTCCCCCACACCTTCGATGTCGTACCCGTGCACGTTGCTCGGGTACGAGTAGATGGATCCTTCCGGATCCGCGCCGATCACGGTGACTTCGCCGTTCGACGCTTCCTTCAAATAACGTCCTGTTCCCGAGATCGTGCCGCCGGTGCCGATGCCCGCCACGAAATGCGTCACTTTGTGGTCGGTGGCTTCCCAGATCTCCGGTCCCGTGGTCTCGTAATGGCTGCGCGGACCGTTCGGATTGCTGTATTGGTTCGGTTTGAACGCGCCCGGAATCTCTTGCGCGAGGCGGTCCGAAACGCGGTAGTACGAACGCGGGTCGTCCGGTTCGACGTCTGTCGGCGTCACGACCACTTCGGCTCCATAGGCTCGCAATACCGCGCGCTTCGTTTCGCTCACCTTGTCTGGCAGCACGAACACCGTGCGGTAGCCGCGCTGTTGTGCGACGAGCGCGAGTCCTACGCCGGTGTTGCCCGACGTTGGCTCGACGATCACACCGCCTGGCTTGAGTTTGCCTTCGCGTTCCGCCGCGTCGATGATGCGTTCCGCGATGCGGTCTTTCGAGGAACCGCCCGGATTGAAGTATTCGACTTTGACTGCGATGGTGGCTCGCACGCCGTCGGTGACCGAGTGCAGTGCGACGAGCGGGGTGTTGCCGATGAGTTCCGAAACCGTGTTGTGAATGGTCATTGTCGTTTCCTTAAGCTGCTTTGCGTTTTTGAATGGTTGCTTTGTGGATTCAAATACGCCTCAAGCTCGCTTTGACGACGACCGGAGAATATTTTCTCGCATATCACTTGGATACAGTGACACTGTTGTCACACAGAATTACTTACAGCTAGATTACTTATAGCTAGTGTTCCAAGGATGTTCCGAGAAGAACTGTGCCGAATGGCAGATCTCAAGTTATACGTCAGCCCCGCGCGCCTGTGGCGTCCGGTCAGCGACAACAACATGAGAAATTGATCATGTCTGCACAATACCCACACAACCCGGACAAAACAATGCCGACGCGCGCATATGTCCACATTGTGAGCAGGCGAATATGTGACACATTCACAGAGCATTACTCAAGAAACCGCACAATACCAACGATTTTCACATGCTCGCGACTGCGATGAGTTCTTTTGTGTAATGTTCCTGCGGAGTATTGAGCACCTGCGCTGTGGTTCCTTGCTCGACGATGCGGCCATGGTGTATCACAACGATGCGGTCGGCGATGTTCTGCACGACGCCGAGGTCGTGCGAGACGATCACGATCGCCATCTGCGGATTGCGCTCGCGGCTCGCGGCGAGCGCGTCGAGTATCTGCACGCGCGCCGCCACGTCGATGGCGCTCATCGGCTCGTCGGCGAGCAGGATGCGCGGGTTTTTGACGATGGCGCGCGCGATCGCGACGCGCTGCGCCTGCCCGCCCGACATATCCATCGGGTATCGGTCGACGAACTCGGCGGGCGGCAGTCCCACGAGTTCCAGCGCGTCTGCCACGCGCGCGCCGATCTGTTCGTCGTCACGTGCACGTGCGGAATCCTGTTTCGGCAGCAGTCGCAACGGTTCGGCGACCGATCTGCCGGCTGTCCAGCGCGGGTCGAGTGATTCGAACGGGTTCTGGTAGACGATGCCGGATTGTTCGCGCAGCAGTTTCAGCTGCGCGCGTCCGGCGTTCCCCTCGATGCTCGCGCCTGAGAACAGCACGTCGCCCGCGCTCGGCGTTTCCAAACCGAGCAGTATGCGCGTCAACGTGGTTTTGCCGGAACCCGACTCGCCGATGACGGCGAGGCACTCCCCCGCGCACACATGCACGTTTACGTCGAACAGCACCTGCTGCCGCGTGCGCTTGGTGCCGAAGCTCTTGCTTATATTGGCGCCTTCGAGAATCACGTTGTCATGCTCGCTCATTGTGCGCTCCTTCGGTGTGCGCAGCACTGCGCGTATCGGTGTGCAGACTCAGTGTTTGCGCTGCGTGCACCAGCGTCTTCGTGTAGTCGTGCTGCGGCGCATCCAGCAGCTGTGCCGTGCGACCTCGTTCAATTATCTCGCCGTCGCCGAGCACGTAGCAGTATTGCGTGGCGTGCGCGAGCACCGAGAAATCGTGTGTGATGAACAACATCGACGCGTGCGCTTCGTCAACGAGCGAGACGAGCAGGTCGATTATCTGGCGTTGCGTGATCGAATCCAGCGCGGTGGTCGGTTCGTCGGCGATGATGAGACGCGGTGATGTGATGAGTGCTGTGGCGATGCCTACGCGCTGCTGCTGCCCGCCGGAGAGCTGGTGCGGGAAGCGGCCCAACAATTCTGCGGGCAGGCCGACTTTCCGTGCCATCGCTTCCACGCGGGCGGCGCGGTCGTCGGAGGGCAGATCGTAATGCAGTTTCAGCGGCAGTTCGATTTGTTCGCGCACTCTGAGCAGCGGGTTGAGCGACGTGGCTGGGTTCTGGAAGACCATGCCCATCGCCGCGCCGCGCAGATTTGCGAGCTCGTTGTCGCTCATGCCCACGACTTGCGTGCCGTTGACGCTGATCGTGCCGCTCAGACTCGCCTGCTGTGGCAGAAGTCCCATGATGGCGCGCGCGATCATCGATTTGCCGGAGCCGGACGAGCCGATCAGTCCGACGCGCTGGCCGTCGCGAATCTCCATCGAGATATTGTGCACGATCGGTTTGCTTGCTATGGAGATATTGACGTTGCTGAGTGTGACGCTCATCTACTGCGCCTTTCTCAATCGTGGATTACTCAACGGGTCGGCGGCGTCGTGCAACGCGTCACCGAACAGGTTCAGCGCGACGACGACCACGGTGACGATGAGGCCCGGCCAAATGACCGTCATCGGGTAGATCGAGATGAATTTGACCGATGATGTGAGTGAGACGCCCCAGCTCGGCACACCGGACGGCACGCCGACGCCCAAATACGTGAGACCGGCTTCGGCGAGCACTGCGGTGCCCGCGCACAGCGAGCATTGCACGATGACGACCGGGCGAATATTGGTGAGCACGTGCGTGAAGAACACGCGCGTGGCGGAGGCTCCGTTCGACAGCGCGGACTGCACATACATGCTGCGCGCCGCGAGCAGAGCCTGCGGGCGGGCGACGCGTGCGAGGTTCAGGCCGTAACCGAATCCGCAGGCGATCACGATGCCCAGAATCGATGCGCCGAGCGGCACGGCGAGCATCAGGGCGATCAGTACGGTCGGAATCGAGATCAGCGCGTCTATGGCGACGACGGAACCGTGCGCGAGCGCCGTGTTTCTCGACACCATGAGCGCCACGAGCAGCAGGCCGAACGCCAATGCGAAGATGACGGTGAGCAGCACGATGAGCAGGTTCGTGCGTGAGCCGGCCATCAGCCAGCTGAACACGTCCGCGCCCGTGCCGTCGGTGCCGAGCCAATGCGTGCGCGACGGCTTTGCCCACACGTTGTAGCCGTCGGTGGCCCACAGCGATTGCGGTGTCCAGAACAACGAGACGATCGATACCAGCACCCAGATGCCGAGCACGATCATCGAGAATCGGCCTGTGCCATGATGCCACATCGTTGACACGATGATGCCCGCGCGATGCAGTGTGCGCCGCCAGCCGTGAAGCTGCTCGGGGCGCTTGGACTGCCTAGGCTGTTTGGACTGTTTGGATTGCTTGGATTGCGTGTTGTGAGGGGTTGCGTCAGTCATTGCTCTCCTCCCCCAAACGTGGATCGAGTGCCCGATGCGCCAAGTCGACCAGCAGGCCGATGACGAGGAAGAACGCGGCGAGCATGAACAGTTCGCTTTGCACGGCGATCAGGTCGCGATGGCCAAGGTCGCTGACGAGCCCGGTGCCGATGCCGGGCAGTGCGAACAGGTTTTCGATGACCATGACGCCGGTGATCATTTCGGCGAAGGTCAAGCCAACCACCGACACGAGTTGCGGCATGGCGAGCCGCAAACCCACGTGCCACAATGCCTTGCGTCGCGTCATGCCGCAGGCCATCGCCATCTCCACGTAACCGCTGGATGAGATGGTCTGCAATGAGGCGCGCGTGTAGCGCATGATCGTCGCGCCCACGATGATGCCCACCGTCAGGGCAGGCAATATGAGGCTCATCAATGCCTTGCCCGGGTTCGCCCAGCCGGTGCTGGGGAATCCTTGCGCGGGGAAAACGGGCAGTATGCCGACGCCTTTGGCGAACAGCAGGATGAGCAGCAGGCCACCCCACAGTGCCGGAATCGCACCGCCGATGATCGCGATGCTCTGGTAGATCGACTGCACCACACGGTTGGTGGTGCGCACCGAGAGGTAGCCGAGTGGAATGCCGATCAGCAGCGCCACCGCCATGCCCATCACAATCAGCGGGAACGTGATGGCGGCACGCGAACCGACGACGGTCGCGACGGGCTGCCCTGTGAGCATCGACTCGCCGAAATCACCGTGGAACAAGCCGCCGATCCAGTCGAAATACTGCGAAACCAGCGGCTTGTTGAGTCCCATCTGCTCGCGCAGGGCGGCGACACGCTCCGGCGTGGCGTTCGTGCCCGCCATCACGGCGGCGATGTCGCCGGGCAGAATGCGCAGCATCACGAACACGATGATCGAGATGACGATCAACGCCACCACGAACATCGCCAAACGACGAAGCATGTATTTCATAGCCTGCCCCTTCGCGCGCTACTTGGCCGGCGTGTAGGTCAGCTGGGCGAGCGGCATCACGGTCTGGTTCATGTTGAACGGGAATCCTTCCACACCCTTCGCGGTGGCGGAGGTCACGCGGTAGTTGAACAGCCAGTCGGCGGCCGCGTCCTCACTCACGATCTTCGCGGCGGCTTTCAAGTCTTCGTCAGCCTGCGTCTCATCGGTGGACGAGAGCGCTTTGCTGGCGAGATCCTGCACCTCTTTGTTATCGTAGCCGTAGTAGTAGTCCGGGTTCGTCCACTGCGAGAAGTCGTGGCTCTCGTTGTGGTCGACCATCGAGAGGTCGTAGTCTTTGTCGGTATACACGTCTTGCAGCCAGGTGGAGAACTCGACGACGTTCACCTTGAGGTCGATGTTCGCCTCCTTGAGCTGCGAGCGCAGCTGGTCGCCGAGCTCGGTGCCATACGTGTTCGGGTAGGTCAGCGTGAGCTTCAGCGGATTGCTCGCCGAATAGCCGGCCTCGCTGAGCAGTTTCTTGGCTTTGGCCAGATCGTGCGGGTACAGGTTCGTCAGATCCTCGTAGCCCGGGTCGAGGGACGGGATCGGGCCGCCGAGCGCCTTGTCTGCCCCGCCACGCGAAGCGATCAGCTGCTCATGGTCGATGGCGTAGCGAATCGCCTGGCGCACGCGCTTGTCGGCCGTCGCCTTGCCGCTCGCGTTGTTCATCGCGAGCACGTATTTGTCGGTTCCGTCGCCCGCCTTCACCGTGTAGTCGTCGCCCAGCGACTTCGCGAGCGTCGCATTCACCGGCGCGAGCACCTGCACGTCACCGGATTTGAGCGCGTTCACCGCGGCATCATCGTCGGCGAAGTAGCGCAGCGTCACGTTCTTCGTCTTCGCTTTGTTCGCGCCCCAATAATTCTCGTCGGCCACGAGTTCGATCGAATTGTTCGGCGTGAACTTCGCGAGCTTGTATGGTCCGGAGCCCACCGCCTGCGTTTTCGCCACGTATTTCGCGTCTTTGTCGAACACGAGTCCGGCGCGACCGCTCAGCGACCACAGCAGTTGCGAATACGGCTTCGAAAGCGTGATCACCACCGTGTCATCGTCCGGTGCGGTCACCGACTTGAAGTTACGCAACGTGTCGTAGTCGTGGTATTTCTTCTCTTCGAGCTGTTCGATCGACCACACCACGTCTTGCGCGTTGAGTTCGTCGCCGTTCGAGAAGTGCATGTTCTTGTTGAGATGGAAGGTGTAGGTGAGGCCGTCTTTGCTCACGTCCCAGCTCTTGGCGAGTCCGGGCGTCACTTTGTTCTCCGAGTTGCGGCTCACGAGCCCCTCATACACGTTGCCGATCAACGCTTGGTCGAGCGCGGTGCCCGCCGTGTTGCGGATGTCGAGGTTCGTCGGCGCGAGTTTGAGACCGATCGTCACCGTGTCTGCCTGCTCTCCAGCGGACTGTTGCGCGGACCGTGACGCACGGGTGTGGTTGACGATCGCGAATACTGCGGCTGCGACGATGATGACGGCGATGATCGCGATCACCCAGGTTCTCCATGGGGAACGCGGTTTCTCGCTTTTCGCGTGCGCCTGCAGCGAGGAGTCGGTGCTCGCTGAAGTGTTCGGAGTGTTCTCGCTCGCAGACGAATGCTCGTTCTGCGGCGTTGGTGAACCGTTGTTCTGTTGTGTCATTCTTTCTTTCCTCTTAGTTCTCACCGCGACTTGCTTCGTTGCGAGCGTATGTGCTGCGCGGCGTCGCGGATTGCCGGTTGACCGCCCTTGACGGGTCGGCCACCGCGACGATATTATACGGCGTCACCACGAAGTTTTACGCGTCGCTTTTCTCTCCGTGCGACCCATATATATACAGCTCGTTTTCAACTGTTTTCGCGGCCAATATATACAGGTCATTTGGAGAGGCAGCGGACGCGCGGAGCGGGTTGGCACAGGATTTGCTAGGTTAGAACATACGCACAGCAAGGAGCGAAGATGATTCTGGCAGTCGACATTGGAAACACGAACATCGTCATCGGGTTGATGGAGGGCGACGAACCGACCGACGTGTATCGCATCACCACGAAATCGAACCACACGTCCGACGAATATGGGTTGATGTTGCTGCAATTCCTGCAGCTGAGCAATTTCACGCCGGACGACGTGGATGACGTGATCATTTCATCGGTGGTGCCGAAAGTGATGCACTCGTTCATCTCTTCGGTGATCAAATTCCTCGGGCTTGAGCCGATCATCATAGGCCCGGGCATCAAAACCGGCATGAACATTCGCATCGATGACCCGCGCACGCTCGGCGCGGACCTGCTTGCAGACTGCGCCGGCGCATACACCACGTACGGCGGCCCTGTGCTCGTCATCGACATGGGCACCGCCACTACTTACAACTATGTTGACGAACGCGGCACCATAGTCAGCGGTTTGATCACCACCGGCATCGGCACCGCGGCCGCCGCGCTGACGTCTTCGACGGCGCAGCTGCCGGAGGTGCAGATCATGCGACCGAAATCGATTCTCGCAACGAACACGAGGGACGCAATACAAGCTGGACTGTATTACGATTCGCTGGGTGGCATCGAACGCACGATCACCCAGTTCAGAAACGAGCTCGGCACCGATTTCAAAGTGGTGGCCACGGGTGGCATGTCGAAGATATTCGAGACTCCGCTTATCGACATCGTGGATCCGCACCTCATTTTCAAGGGCATGATGTCGATTTATTCGAAGAATATTTGAAAGTAATAGTTGAGATTACGCGCCGTCGCGCGCGCCACTGGCACGCTACGCGAGTGGCACGCGCGACGTGAACACGCGAAGTTCGCCGGTGAAGGGGTCGGTGAAACGCAGTGTGCGCGCCACCAGTTGCAGTGGTTGCGAGAAATCGTCGTATGCGCGCGGCGTGATGTTCGGGTAGAAATCGTCACCGATTATCGGCATGCCGATTGAATTCATATGCACGCGCAACTGATGCGTTTTGCCGGTGAGCGGCGTGAGTGTAAATCTGCCGATTGGCTCGTCGAACTGCTCGCTCATACCGACGTGCAGACCGTCGAGTTCTATGCGCGTTTGCGCGTTCACGGTTCCCGGGATTTCCTGCGCGCGCAACACTCCGCGGGTTTTGATGATATGCGAGCGGCGCAGCAGCGGAAACGGGCGCGGCCGCGCGAGCTGTTCGATCGTGCCGGTACGCGGCCGCTTCACTGGGCGGATCGGTGCCAGACACTCGTATGTTTTGACCGCGAGTTTGTTTTGGAACAACATCTGGTAGGCACCGCGCGACGCCGGATCACGCACGAAAACGACGATGCCTGCTGTCGGGCGGTCGAGCCTGTGTGCGGGAACGATATTGCGATCGTCATATTGTTCCCGCAGGCGAATGAGCGCAGTCTGCCTGTACCACATGCACGTGGCATGGTCGACAGGAAACGCGGTTTGTCTACAACGATGATGCGTTCGTCTTCGTAGATCACCGGCAGATCGAATGGGATCTCGGGTTCGCTGGTCACCCAGCGATGCGCGCCGGTCGTATTCGCAGACTGCATATGTGTTCAGTGAATCCGCGAGGTCACTCGACGGTCACCGACTTCGCCAGATTGCGCGGCTTGTCGACGTCGTAGCCCTTCTGCTTGGCCATGTCCATGGCAAACAGTTGCAGTGGCACGATATCGACGAGCGGGCTCATCAGCGTCGGGCATTCCGGACGCCAGAAGATCACGTCGGCATAACGCTCCACATCTTTGTCGTCTTCCTCGGCAACGGCGATGATGTATGCGCCGCGGGCCTTGACCTCTTCGATGCCGGAGATCACCTTGGCGTGCAGCACATTGCGGCCGCGAGCCGGTGGCACGATGAACACCACGGGCTCACCTTCGTCAACCAACGCGATAGGCCCGTGCTTGAGCTCACCAGCCGCGAAGCCTTCGGTGAACGTGTAGGCGATCTCCTTGAGCTTCAACGCACCCTCAAGCGCCACCGGGTAGCCGACGTGACGGCCGAGGAACAGGAACGACTGCGCGTCCTCAAGCTGGGCTGCCGCCTGCTTGATGCGTTCCGGCTGCGTGTCGAGCACCCATTGGATTTTCGCCGGCATCGCTTTGAGCGAGTCGAGGGTCTGGCGAATCTCGTCGCGGAACACCGTGCCCTTGAGCTGTGCCAGGTACAGGCCGAGCACATAGGCTGCGGTGATCTGCGCCACGAACGCCTTCGTCGAAGCGACGGCCACTTCAGGGCCTGCATGCGTGTAGAGCACCGCATCGGATTCACGAGGAATCGACGCTCCCTGCGTGTTGCAGATGGCCAGCACCTTCGAACCCTGTTCACGGGCGTGACGCAACGCCATCAGCGTGTCCATCGTTTCGCCGGACTGTGAGATCGCCACAACCAGCGTGCGCGGAGTCAGAATCGGGTCACGATAGCGGAATTCGTGCGCGAGCTCCACTTCGACCGGAATGCGCACCCAATGTTCGATCGCGTATTTGGCCACCAAACCGGCGTAGCTCGCCGTGCCGCAGCCGATGACGATGATCTTGTCGATCATCTTGAAATCATGCTCGTCGATGCGCACCTCGTCAAGGTTGATGTTGCCGTTGTCGTCGAGACGGCCGATCAGCGTGCGCTGCACGGCGGCCGGCTCCTCGTGGATCTCCTTGTCCATGAACGAATCCCAACCGCCCTTTTCAGCGGCGGACGCGTCCCAATCCACCGTGTAGACCACCGGGTCGGGAACGATGTTGCCATCGAAATCGGTGACGGTCACGCCGTCCGCACTGATCATCACGGCCTGATCCTGATCGATCTCCATGGCGGTCTTCGTGTATGCCACGAATGCGGCCACATCGGAGCCGAGGTAGTTCTCGCCCTCGCCCAAACCGACGACGAGCGGTGAATCGTGGCGTGCGCCGACGACGATGCCCGGCTGACGGCAGTCGATGGCCAGAATGGTGAATGCGCCTTCAAGCATGCGTCCCAAGCGACGCATTGCCTCGAACAGGTCGGGCTGGCCGGTTTCGGCGATCACGTTGTCGACGATTTTGCCGAGCAGCTTGGCTGCGACTTCGGTGTCGGTGCTCGACACGAAGCGGTAGCCTTCGGCCTGCAGGTCGAGGCGCAGCTGGGAGGCGTTCTCGATGATGCCGTTGTGAATGATCGCCACCTTGCCGTCTTGGCTCGAATGCGGGTGGGCGTTCACATCGTTCGGCACGCCGTTCGTTGCCCAACGCGTGTGGCCGATCGCCACGGTCGCGTCCGGCAACGGATGTTCTTCGATGTTCTCGATGAGATTGGAGAGGCGGCCTGCCTTCTTGCGAACCTCGACGTGATCCATGCCGGGGCTCGCCAGGGCGACGCCAGCGGAATCATAGCCGCGATATTCCAAACGCTCGAGGCCCTGAATGCATACTTCCAAGGGTTTTCTAGAGGGGGTAACAATGCTTCCTGCGTATCCAACAATTCCACACATGCACACAAGCATAACGGACAACGGCGCAATTGGCTATGGTTGGCTTCGTTGTTCGCGAATTCCCCACGTCTCGCCCTCGGCGTGGCGCTCACGAAAAACGATCGTTCGGTATCGCCATAAAAACGTACCTCTTCACCACACATCAGTGGCGCGTTTCATCTCGATATCCGCAACGAAAAATTCCACATTCCCCGACAATTCGTCACAATATGATTTTTCCATCCTATTCTCGAAACTTTTCGACTAGAATGAATAAAAAATTCGCAGTTTTGGATTTTTCACATAGTTTCGTCGCACCTTAACAAGGAGAATTACCATGGAGCAAGTCGAGCCGGTTTTCAAAGGCAACGGCGATCCGTGGAACATAGCCTTGGTAGACAACGATTCGATTGTGCTCGACTACTTGGCCTCATATTTGGGTTCCCTCCCCCAGTTCAACATCTGCTGGTCGATGCAGGGTGGGCATGATGCCGTCAACGCATATCACCGCAGCATCATCAGCGCCACCAATGCTCCCGACCTGATCATCACAGACCTTTCGATGCGAGGCATGTCGGGGTTCGAGCTCAGCGCCACCATTCGTTTCGAAGACGATCACACGCCGATTCTCGGTTTCACGTCGTATATGACGCAGCCGTATGAGGTCGATGCCGTCAAAAATGGCATGCAGGGACTCCTGCTCAAAGGCGAAATCGTTCCGCTGGTTTCAGCCATGCAGCAACTGCTCATGGGAGAACCAATCCATCGCTCGAACGGCGACCAATACGAAACGCCGCAGAAGGCGTATCTGAGATTGCACAGGCAAGGCAAACCGGCGGTCATCAACATGTCTCCGAACGAACAACGCGTTATGGAACTATGCGCGCAGGGGTTGTCGACCCGCGCGATCGCGCACATCACCGGAGACAGCGAATCGACGGTGAAAACCTACATCAGCCGAGCCATGAAAAAGCTCAACGCCAGTTCGCGGGCTGAAGCCGTCGCCAAGTGGTCGCAGAAAACTAAATTCTGAATATCAGATAATACAAAAATATTTTCTAGAGACACGCCGAAATTTTTGTAGTCCACTAGACTACAGACGCTGGCGTAAGCGGTTTCACACACCATACAATTGGAATGGCGAGAGAGAAGGCAACATTTACCTAGTTGACGCGAACGTCTCTAGGGTCAGGGGCATTGTGCGAAGGGGTGCAATGCCCCGCATATTTTGCTGGTGGGGATATAAAACTCCGTTACGCTCACATATGCGGATTCGCAAAATCGCTATTTTCCAACGAAAATGCCATCACGCTATGCGACGCTACAAGAGTTTTATATCCCCACCAGCACAATAAGAGATATGGGTCAGAGCACGTGCTGCAGGAAGTCCTTGAAACGGGCTTCTTTCGGATGGTCGATGATGTCTGGCGTGCCACGCTCGACGACCACTCCACCGTCCATAAACACGATCTGGTCGGCCACTTCCTTGGCGAAACCGATCTCGTGGGTGACGACGATCATCGTCATGCCCTCATCGGCCAACGAACGCATGACGTTCAGCACTTCGCCCACGAGTTCGGGGTCGAGCGCCGATGTTGGCTCGTCGAACAACATGATCTCCGGTTTCATCGCCAAAGCGCGGGCGATCGCCACTCGCTGCTGCTGGCCACCGGAGAGCTGCGCCGGGTAGTAGTCGAGACGATCGCCAAGACCGACGCGCTGCAGTTCCTTGATGGCCAGCTCGCGAGCCTGAGCCTTCGGCATGTGCTGCACGTGCACCGGCGCTTCCATCACGTTCTCAAGCGCCGTCATGTGCGGAAACAGGTTGAACTTCTGGAACACCATGCCGAGTTTGGCGCGTTGGCGTGCGATTTCCTTGTCGTTCAGCGTCTGCAACTGGCCGTCCGGCAGTTTCTTGTAGCCGATCATTTCGCCGTCGACGTCGATTTCGCCACCCGTCAGCGTCTCCAATTGGTTGATCAGACGCAGGAACGTCGATTTGCCGGAACCCGATGGTCCCAGAATCACGGTGACCGTGCCCGGCTCCACCGTCATATCAATGCCCTTGAGCACATGCAGATCGCCAAAGGCCTTGTGCACCTGCTTCGCCTGCACGGCGGGAACTTGTTTCGCGCCGTTGGCGTCTTTCGTAGCCTCGCTCATACAATCTCCTTCAACGTGCTAGGCTGTGTAGCCCATGAATTCGGCTTGGTTCGTTTTGTTGACGTCGTCTTTCGGCTCACCGTCGGTTTTGCCCGGCAGCGGCGGCTGCTTGCCCTTCGGGCCGACTGGGCGAGCCTGGAAGCCCTTGCCGAAGTGCTTCTCGAGCATCGACTGCAACACCATGAGAATAGAGGTGATGAGCAGGTACCAGATGCTGGCAACCAGCAGCAGCGGAATCGGCTTGTAGATGCGGTTGGCGATCGCGTTCGTCGCATACTGCAAGTCGAGCGTGAACGGCACGGCCAGCACCAACGACGTGGTTTTGAGCATGCCGATCGTCTCGTTGCCGGTCGGCGGGATGATGATGCGCATGGCCTGTGGCAGAACCACACGGCGCATGATCATCGAACGCTTCATGCCCAACGCCTTGGCAGCCTCTTCCTGACCCGGGTCGACGGCATCGAGGCCGGCGCGCACGATTTCAGCCAGGTATGCGGCTTCGTTCAACGCCAAGCCGATCCACGCGGCGTTGAATGCGGTGATGATCGTCTGCGAATCGATGCTCCAGAATTCAATGGAAGTCAGTGGAATGCCGATCGACAGCTTCGGGATCAGCACTGCGAACAGACCCCAGAACACCAGCTGCGTGTATACAGGCGTGCCGCGGAAGAACCAGATGTAGAACCAGCTGACACCGCGCAGCACCGGATTCACCGATTTGCGCATGACGGCGAGCAGCACTGCCAGCACAATGGCGACGGCCATCGAGATCACCGTGAGCAGCAACGTGTAGCCCACACCTTCGAGCACGCGCTCGTTGAACAGGTATTTCCACACGATGTTCCACTCGAAGCGTGGATTCGTGATGAGTCCTTTGATGATCATCGCGGCGAAGATCGCGACGATGACCGCTGCGACGATCTGCCCCGGGCGCTTCACCGGCTTGGCTTTGATGCGATTGGGAATCGGCAGCTTCTCGCTGTCGTGGTCAACGTGATGTGGCATCGTCTGCCTTTCTCTATCTCTTCGTCTTGTTCACAAGTGTTGCAAGATATGTGTATTGTATCGGCGTCACGCCGAAACACTCGTGCCGGCCGTGTCGAAAAACGCTACGGCCGGCACGACGTGTGAAACGTCAGTCGAGGTCTTTTGGATTGATCTCCGCCTTGTCGAGTGCACCAGATTCCACACCCCAGGTCTTGAGGATCTTCATGTAGGTGCCATCGTCCATCAGGTGCTGCATTGCGGCCTGCACCGCCTTGGCCATTTCGGTGTCGCCCTTCTTGATGGCGATGCCTTCCTTGACGGTGCCCTCAACCTCACCGAGTTCTTCAAGCTGGCCGTCGGTCTGGGATATCGCGTAACCGCCGACCGGCGAATCGGCGTAGAACACGTCGGCCTTGCCGGTGACGACGTTCGTCGCGGCGTCGGTCTGCTGCTTGCTCGGCATCACTTCGACGGCCGCCTTGTTGTCGGCCTTGCACTGTTCCTTGATCTTGTTGGCATCTTCCTCCTGCACGGTGCCCACCTGAACTGCGATCTTCGATCCGCACAGATTCTTGACGTCGACCTTGTTCGGGTTGCCCTTCTTCACAACCCACATCGAACCGGCCTTGTAATAGCTCACGAAATCGACGGCCTTCTCACGTTCCTCGGTGATCGTCATGGCAGTGATGCCGAGGTCATACTTGCTGCCGACCGATGGCACGATCGAGTCGAAGCTCGCCGACACGAATTCGGTTTGCACGCCGAGCACCTTGCCGAGCGCCTTCGCCAAATCAACGTCGTAGCCTTGCGGGGTCTTGCCGTCTTCTGCCAGGAATTCGGCTGGGGCATACGACATCTCCATGCCGACGGTCAGCTTGCCGCTGTCTGCGACGCTCTTGGGGAGCATTGCGGCGATGGTGTCGTCTTTCTTCACCGAATCGACGATCGACGTGGCGTTCTTCGCGTCTTTCTGCGCGCTTTGCGATTCGTCGGTGGTGCCGCATGCGGCCGGTGCGATCAGCACCGCCGCGCCGAGTGCGCAGGCGGCGATCTTCTTCAACAAAGTTTGTGCCTGACCAAACATTGTTCTTCCTCTCACTTCACATTCTCAGTATTCTCGTGTGTGCGAGAACTCGACGCCGCACTATGCGTTGCGTCGTTCCCAAACACCTACACTGTATACTTATGCCTAGATATGAATTATTATGCAGTCCGTACTTGCGTCACACATATGCAAATCACCATAATTTGCCTATTTTTAAGTACCCTGCCCAATAATTCACAGCACACATACGTGCGAAAGTGCGGGAACGACGCCGTTCAAAAGATAGAGTCCAGCTCTGTATTCAGAAGAAAGCGCTCACGCAGTCGGATTGATCTGAGACTGTTCGATCGCACCCGAAGACACACCCCAGTTGTCGAGAATCTTCTTGTATGTGCCGTCGTCCATCAGTTTCTGCACCGACTTCTGCACGGCCTGCGCCATCTTCTCGTCGCCTTTCTTGACGATGATGCCCTCTTCGGTCACGCCTTCATCAGCACCAAGTGCCTCGAGCGTGCCGTCCGTCTGCGAAATCGCATAACCGGCGACCGGCGAGTCGGCATAGAACACCGACGCCTTGCCAGTGGCGACGTTCGTCGTCACATCGGTCTGCAATGAGGAAGACAGCACGTCGACCTCGGCTTTGCCGTCTGCCTTGCACTGCTCGTTGATCTTGGTGAGCTCCTCTTCCTGCGTCGTGCCGATCTGCACGGCCACCTTCACGCCGCACAGGTTCTTCGTGTCAACCTTGTCGGGGTTGCCCTTCTTAGTCACCCACGTCGAGCCCGCTTTGTAGTAGGTCACGAAGTCAACGGCTTTCTGGCGTTCCGGTGTCACCGTGAACGACGAGATGCCAATGTCGTATTTGCTGCCAATCGAAGGAATGATCATATCGAATTTCGAAACCGCCGTCTCCGGTTCCAGTCCCATCACCTTGGCGATCGCCTTCGTCAGGTCGATGTCGTAGCCGACCGGAGTCTTGCCGTCTTCGCCGATGAATTCAGCCGGAGCGTATGAGGTGTCGGTGCCGACGACGAGTTTGCCGTCTTTCTTCACGTAATCGGGAACGAGCGCGGCGATGCTCTCATCGGTCGTGATGCTCGACACGTCGAATGTTTTCGCCGTGCTGCTCGCTGTGTTCGGCGTCGAGTCGCTGTCGTCGCTGGTGCCGCACGCCGCCATGCTCGCGCACAATGCGAGACTGGCAAACGCCGCAACCGTCTTCCACATGTTCTTCATTGCTCTCTCCCTGTTCCGCCGGCAGTGTGCGTATTGAAATGTTGTTGCCGGAAACATCAGACAGAGTAAAAACCGCATGTTATCAGCGCGTTTCACACAGACTATATTTGAGTAATATTGTACGGTTCAAGAAAACGTGCTGTGCGAGCAAAACTAAGGTATGCACTGTGTTTGCACTGTGCCGAAATTTGTGCCGAAAAGTTTGTGCCGGTGTCCGCATTGCAGACACCGGCACAGCAAACGCAGTACCAAGCATGTATTCGATTACCCGCGCGCGTGCATGTTTCTGTATCGCATCACGCGCTGCGCCTCACGCTTGTCTTGTTCCTCGCGCAACGCCTGGCGCTTGTCGTATTCCTTCTTGCCACGTGCCAGCGCAATGCTCAGTTTGGCGCGACCGTCTTCGTTGAAATACAACTTCAACGGAACGATCGTATAGCCCTTCGCCTGAATCTGCCTGCGCAGCTTCTCGATCTGTTGTGCGTGCAACAGCAGTTTGCGCTTGCGTTTCGGCGCATGGTTGTTCCACGTGCCGTTCAAATATTCCGGAATATTCGCTCCCTCGAGCCACACTTCACCGCGCTTGTCGATGCTGATGAAGGATTCTGCGAGCGACGCGCGACCCTCGCGCAATGATTTGACTTCGGTGCCGGTCAGCGCAATGCCGGCTTCGTAGGTGTCTTCGATCTCGTAATCATGCCGTGCGCGCCTGTTCTGCGCAATCATCTTCTCGTTACTGTCAGTCTTCTTCGCCATGTTCTCCTCCTCTCGAAACTATCGCCGTTGAAACAGACTTGTTTCACTATAGACGTTCGGCTCGCGATAAACAAACGCCGACGTTTTTGCAAACGTCGGCGTTGTGAACACATTCGTGGGTTCTGGTTTGGTGCTCAGTGCACGTACCAGAAGCGGCTCGCGTTGTAGAGCGTGCGGTAGGTGATCGTATACAGACCAGCCACGTTCGATTCGGAGATCAGCACGCTGTCGCCATTGACCTGTTCGACCACGGCGACGTGACCCCACGGAATGGATGCGCCTTCCTGACCCGGCAGGAACGACAATGCCGCTCCGACCTGTGGGGAATGGTCGACGCGCAAGCCATAGCTCGGCGCGCTGCTCCACCATTCGCCACCGTTACCGAGATAGGATGGCGTGCCGATGCCCATCTGCTTACGGCGTTCGTAGGCCCACCATGTGCACTGGCCGGCGGCATAGGCGTTGCCATAGTCGCCGTTCGACGTGCCTTGGCCGCCCGAAGATCCACCTGATGGCGTCGATGGCGTTTGCGCCGAACCGCCACTGCTGCCCGTGTTGCTACTGCCGGAACTGCTGCTACCGGTGTTGCTGTTGCTGGTGTTGTTGCCGCTTGGACGCGTGGTGCCCTGCGGCACCTGCTGCTGCACTTGGGAGGCGGCGGCCTGCTGTTCAGCCTGATAGCGCTGGTTGGCGGAATCGATCTGAGACTGCAGCATCACCGTTTGCGCTGCCTGGGCAGCGGCCTGATCGGTCAGTTCGCTCTTCTGGCTTTCCAGCTCGGTGCGGACGCTTTCGCCCTGCGAGCGCAGTTTCTCGAGATTCGCCGTTTTCTGCTGCGCCTGCGTGGCTGCGGTTTGCGCTGCAGCGGACTTCTCGTCGGCTTCGGCCTTGCGCTCCTCGATGCGCTTTTCGATTGCCTTCAAGCGGTCGGCACGATTCATTGACGTGCTTAGATCGGTCGCGGCTTCGGAGGCGGCGTTCGCCTCGTTGCGCGACAATGCGTCGCGAGATTGCATCGACTGGATGAACTGCTTCGTGTCGGTGGAACCGGTCATCACGCTCATCACGTCGGAGGTGTCGGAACCATGCATCGAATCACGAGCCATCTGCGCTACTGCAGCATGGGCATCGTCATAGTCTTCGCCGGTCTGCTTGATCTTCTCTTCAAGATCGGTTTTGTCTTTTTGCGCGGCCTGCAAACGTTCGGCGGCGCTTTCCGCCTCGCTCTTTGCAGCTGCCGCAGCCTCGTTCGCGGATTCCGCGGCTTTCTGAGCGGCCGGAATCTGGTTGCTCGTCAAGTCGTTGAGCTCAAGAATCTTGTCTGCCAAGTCGCTTTTGACGCCTGCGAGCTGCTGACGGAGCGCGGCTTCCTGCTGTTGGCTCTGCTGATGGCTGTTCTGGGCGTCCACCAGATCGCTGTACGCATCCGCATATGCCACCGGTGTGCTTACCGACATCGGTACGGCCAGAGCCGTGATGCACAGTGCAGTTGCCAACGAAGACGCCACAACTGGCACGCTTCTCTTTCTGCTAGTCATCAAGTCCCTTTCTACGACGCTGGTTCACCACACTAGCATCTCAAACTCAAAAGTGGGGCGCAAACCTCGTCTCTTCAACGTGTGTACACAATCTGCACAATTGCACCCGCCACAAATTCGCCAGATACTGCGCGAAAGTCAGTGGCTGCGCGCAATCGTGAACTTGCTCACGCTTTCAGATATCGGCGTAACGAGAACGACGATGCGATGATCGACAGCAGCACGGCGCCGACGATCAGAATCGGCGACGTGAGCCACACCGTCGTCTGGTTCACATACGGAATCCATGTCACCGACTTCGCCAGCCAATCGGTTATAAACACTTTGACCAGCAATGCCAGAGCACCGCACGACAACAACGAGCCGGCAAGGGAGGCGACCACACCTTCGAGAATGAACGGCAGTCGAATCGTCCAATTCGACGCGCCCACGAGACGCATGATCTCCGTCTCCTCGCTTCGGGAGGCCGCCGACATGCGTATCGTCGTGCTGGTCAGCATGATCGCGACGATCACCATGATCGCCGCCAATCCGCCCGTCGCCACCGCCGCACGGTTCAGAATCGCAAACACGGGTTCGAATATCTGCCGTTGGTCGACGACCTCTTCCACGCCTTCCCTACCGGAGAGCACTTCGGAAACCACGCGGTAGTTCTCGGGGTTCTTGAGTTTGAGCCACAGGGAATCCTGCATGTCGGCGGCGGTCAATGTGCGGCCTTGGTATTCGCCGTTCGGGTATTGCTTCACGAACGAATCGTTGTAGAACTGTTCGCGGCTCATGAACGTGACCTGTGACACGTCGTTCGGCAGTTCCTGCTGAATCACCTTCTGCAGTTCGTTGATCTGCGCGGTCGTGGCGGCCTTGCCGGTCGAGCAGTTCGCGGATTGGCTCGTACCGTCAGGGCACAGCCACACGACCACCTCAACCTTGTCGTACCAGTCACCCTTCGCCTTCGTGATCTGCGCCTGCGTGAGCAGCGAAGCGCCAATGAACAGGAACGAGATGAACGTGACGAGCATCACCGAAAGCAGCATCGGCACATTGCGGCGCAGGCTCGTCCAGGTTTCAGAAAGAATAAAACGGAAACGCATCAGTTCTTCTCCTCGCTACGCTTGCTGTGACGCGAATGCTCGCCCTGCGGCGGAACCGGAGGCATTGGTGGCACTGGCGGCATCGCCTGCGTGGATTCCACGTTGGCTTGTTGCGTAGCCTGCTCATCGGTTTTCGTCGATTTGCTCCCGCCGTTCGTCAGCGCCACATTGCCCCATGTGCCCGACTGCTTCGAATCCGATTCGGCAGTTTCGGCAGTGTTCTCAGGCTGCTTTTCAGCCTGCTGTGCGGTTGCCTCGCCTTCACCGGCACTCTCATCGGATTGCTTGGACTGCTTGGACTGTTCGGAGGGAATGATGCCCTCTTGTTCGGCCAGTTCTTCGAGTGAGAGTCCCCCGCCCCATGTGAGCGTCTGCTCGACCGGAGCGAACGCCTCACCATATCGGCCTGTTTTGCCGGCGTGCATCGACTGCGCCAAGCGAGCGATGCCTTCGTTGCTCTGCTCGGATTGCAGGATGGCGTTCACCGAGTCGACCATGACTGCAGCGGTGTCGGCACGATCACTGCCATCTTGCGCACCGTCAAGGTTCTGCGGTTCCTGCTGCATGGCAACAGCGGTTTCGCTCTGCACGACGATGCGGTCGGTGCCGCGTTCGTCGCCGTTGATTGCGGCGTGGGCCATTGCAGCCACCTGCTCGTCGGGGAAATACATCGAGGAATCGTAGGAACCGTTCTTCTCGTCGCGCACGATCTTGCCCTTGTTGAGCTCGACCACACGTTTGCGCATCGAATTGACGATCTCTTCGTTATGCGTGGCCATCACGATCGTGGTGCCGGTGCGGCTGATCGCATCGAGCACCTCCATGATGCCGAGCGATGTGGTCGGATCGAGGTTGCCGGTGGGCTCGTCTGCCAGCAGCAGCTGCGGATGGTTCACATACGCGCGTGCGATCGTCACGCGCTGCTGCTCGCCACCGGAGAGCTCACGCGGGTAGTTCTTTTCTTTACCCGTTAAACCGACGGTTTTCAGCACCTTTGGAACAAGCGATTTGATGGTGGAGCGCGACGTGCCGATCACCTCGAGGGCGAACGCGACGTTCTGCCACACCGTTTTGTTGTTGAGCAGCTTGTAGTCTTGGAAGATCATGCCGATCGAACGGCGATACTGCGGCACTTGACGGTTCGGCAGGCGGCGCAGATCGTACCCGCCTACACGGATCTCGCCGCTCGTGGCCTCCTCTTCGCGCAGCAACAAGCGCAGCAGCGATGTTTTGCCGGAGCCGGAGGCGCCCACGAGAAACACGAATTCGCCTCGGTTGATCTGCAAGTCGATGTCTTGCAATGCCGGTCGAGTGGCATTCGGGTAGATCTTACTGACATGTTCCATCGAGATCAGCGCCATCGGCTTCTCCCTTCCGCTTCAATAGGTGGTTTCCGGCTAGATCGGCTTACTCGTCGCTCTCTTCGGCGGCTGCTTCGAGACGCTGCTCGTGGCGCCAGCGAATGCCCGCCTGAATGAACTCGTCGATGTCGCCGTCGAACACGGCCTGCGTCTGAGAGGTTTCGTAGCCAGTGCGCAGATCCTTGACCATCTGGTACGGGTGCAGCACGTAGGAGCGCATCTGGTCTCCCCAGCTGGCCTTGATGTCGCCGGCGAGCTCCTTCTTCTTCTTGGCTTCCTCTTCATGGCGAAGCACCAGCAGTCGGGACTGCAGCACTGCCATGGCTGCGGCACGGTTCTGAATCTGCGAGCGCTCGTCTTGCATCGTCACGACGATGCCGGTCGGAATATGCGTCAGGCGAACTGCCGAATAGGTGGTGTTCACGCCCTGACCGCCAGGACCGGAGCTCATGTAGGTGTCGACGCGAATCTCGTTGTCGGGCACGTCGATGTGATCGGTCGCTTCAACGAGCGGCACCACTTCAACCGCTGCGAAGCTGGTCTGGCGGCGACCCTGGTTGTCGAACGGTGAAATGCGCACCAGGCGGTGCGTACCGCCTTCAACCGACATGCGGCCGTAGGCATATGGCGCATCCACTTGGAAGGTGGCCGACTTGATACCCGCCTCTTCCGCATATGAGGTGTCCATCACCTTGGTCTTGTAGCCGTTGCGTTCCGCCCAGCGCAGATACATGCGCAGCAGCATCTGCGCGAAGTCGGCGGCGTCGACGCCACCGGCACCGGAACGAATCGTGACGACGGCGGAACGATCATCGTATTCGCCGTCCATCAGTGTCTCGATCTCCATTTGGTCGAGATCCTTTTGAATCTTCTCGATTTCGCTCTGAGCCTCGTGCAGCGTGTCTGCATCGTTCTCTTCCTGACCGAGTTCGACGAGCGTGGCCACATCGTCGAGTCGGTTCTGTGCACTCGAGAGGTGCTTGAGCTGCGACTGCACGTTCGACAGCTGCGACATTACTTTCTGCGCGTGCTCGGAGTCATCCCAGAGTCCCGGAGCCGAAGCCTGCTTTTCGAGATCCGCCTCCTGCGCATGCAGTCGATCGGTGTCGAGCGCGAGCGCAATGGCCTCGTATTTCGAACGGGCGTCGGCGATAGCCTGTGAGTAATCAAATTCTGCCATGATCTTTTCTTGTTTTCCTCGCCAATCGGCGATAGTTCACGAACTGATATATAACGGTCTTCACATAACGATAGTGCTACAGGCAAACGTTGCCAGTAGGGAGCACGGCACCGGAATATGGCTGCGTGCCGCGGGCAGCGTGCGCGTCAAAGCCCGGCAAAAATCAGTGGCACGGCGAAGCCCACCAGCATTGCGCAGACAACGACGATCGCCACAATGCGGGTGGCATTGCTGTCGCGCTTGGTCTCGCGATCCTGCGTGTTGTCGTTTTGCTTCTTCACGAGTCCCATAGTGTAGCAGATGCAGTGTAGCGGTTTTGCTGAATGTTTGCTTGGAATGCGCAGCCTCTTTTGAGCAGTGTGCTTGAGCAATCACATGCTGGCCATATATTCGTTTCGGCTGACGAGCGTTGTACAGTGAGCGAGAACAACGTTCTTGGTTCCATATATTCAAGGAGTGGCAATGACACAATCACGTAGTGCGTGGGGTTGGGGTCTGGCGAGCATCGATGCCGCAGGCAACGTGCTCGACGTCTGGTACCCGAAACTGACGCTGGGGCAAGCCCCCGAGCAGCGTCCGAACCATGAGTTCGGCGCTCTGGTACATGAGGGCGAGGATCTGCGTGGCGTGCGCCGCCTGCCGGTGTTCACCGAATCGTTCCTCGACAATCCGATCGTGGACGCCGCCGACGCCTATCTGCGTTTGCACCTGATGAGCATGCGTCTGGCCAAGCCGAACACGCTCAATCTCGATGGCATTTTCGCGGCACTCAACAATGTGGTGTGGACGAATTATGGCCCATTCGCAGTCGATGATTTCGCTCAGCGTCGCCTCGATGTGATGCAAGGCAACGCCTCGAGCGGCATGCCTGGACTGCACGCCGAGGTCAACGTGCTCTCGATCGACAAGTTCCCGCGCATGCTTGACTACGTGGTGCCTACCGGCGTGCGCATCGGCGACGGCGACCGCGTGCGTCTGGGCGCATACCTGAGTGAGGGCACAACCGTCATGCACGCCGGCTTCGTCAACTTCAACGCCGGCACGCTCGGCACCTGCATGATCGAGGGGCGCGTTTCGCAAGGCGTTGTGGTCGGCGATGGTTCCGACGTCGGCGGCGGCGCATCGATTATGGGCACGTTGTCTGGCGGCGGCAAGCTGCGCAATTCCATCGGCGAGCACTCGCTGCTGGGCGCGAACGCAGGCATCGGCATCTCGCTGGGCGACAACTGCGTGGTCGAAGCCGGTCTCTATGTGACCGCCGGCACGAAGATCGAGGTCTGGGACAAGGCGAAGGCAGCTGCCGGCGAACCGCTCGATGTGGTCAAGGGCGCGGATTTGAGCGGCAAAGACAACATCATGTTCATCCGCAATTCACTCACCGGCGCGGTGCAGGCGCGCCCGCGCAAGGTCGGCATCGCGCTCAATGACGCGCTGCATAAGAACTGAAACTGAATACTAGATACTGCGCGACCGAGTAATTGATAATACACTCTGATATTGTTCGTCGCGCAGAACTGCTGAAAGCGGTGTGCACGGCATTCATCTCAAGAATGTTGTGCACACCGCTTTTTAGAATGTCGGTATGAACATCGACATCATCTGCGTAGGCAAAGTCAAGGAACGCTACCTGCAAGACGCGATCAAAGAATACGCCAAACGACTCTCGCGTTTCTGCAAACTCAACATCATTGAAGTGGCCGACGAGAAGACACCCGAGAATGCTTCCGAAGCGGTGAATGCGCAGATCAAGGAAAAGGAAGGCGAACGCATCGCCAAGCACATCAAAACCAACGCGTTCGTGATCGCCCTGGCCATTGAAGGCAAGATGCTCACGTCGGAGCAGTTGGCCGCGCATCTGGAAGATTGGGGTCTGCACGGCGTGAGCCATATCCAGCTCATCATCGGCGGGTCGCTTGGGCTGGATCCGGCGATTCTCAAGCGCGCGAACATGCTACTGAGTTTTTCGAAGATGACGTTCCCGCATCAGCTCATGCGCGTCATTCTGCTTGAGCAGATCTACCGCGCGTTCAAAATCAACGCGCACGAGCCATATCATAAATAATTACTAATTATTTCAACGCTCATCCATCGGCACGTAGTCGCGTTCCACGACGCCGGTATACACCTGACGTGGGCGACCGATCTTTGTGCGCGGATCGGCGAGCATCTCGCGGTATTGCGCGATCCAGCCGGGAATGCGCCCCAGCGCGAACAACGGAGTGAACATCGAGGGGCCGAAGCCGATGGCACGGTAGATCAGGCCGGTGTAGAAGTCGACGTTCGGGTACAGGTGTCGTGACACGAAGTAGTCGTCGTGCAACGCGATGTCTTCGAGTTGCAACGCCACGTCGAACAGCTCCTCGTCGCCCGGCAGCAGTGTGAGGCGGTCGCTGCGTTCGATGATCTTCTCCAAATAGTGCTTGGCGATGGCGGCACGCGGGTCGTACGACTTGTAGACGCGGTGGCCGAGTCCGGAGATTCGCCCGTTTTCACTCTTGGTGTTCTCCACGAATTCCTTGACGCTCATGCCGGAATCGCGAATCGTCATCAGCTGGCGGAGCACGGCTTCGTTCGCGCCGCCGTGCAGTGGGCCGGAAAGCGCGTTGATGCCAGCGGCAACGGCGGAATACAGGTTGGCGTGTGCGGAGCCGGCGATGCGCACCACCGAGGTCGAGCAGTTCTGCTCGTGGTCGGCGTGGATGATCAGCAAGCGGCCGAGTGCGTGCACATACAACGGGTCAGATTCGAAACGCTCGTATGGCACGGCGAAGCACATGCGCAGAAAATCGTCGACGTATCCGCGCGCATAGTCCGGGTAGAGCATCGGTTCATCACGGCGACGGCGCAGAATGTAGCTGACGATGGTGCGCGCTTTGGCCATGATGATCGTGGCGGCCTCGTCGAGTTGGTCGGGGTCGTTGATGTCGGTGGTGTCGGGGTTGAAGGTGGCGAGCGCGTTGATGGCCGACGCCATGACGCTCATCGGCTGCGCCTCACGAGGGAAGGAACCCATGAACGTGCGGAAGTCCTCCCCCACCATCGTGTGATGGTTGATGCTGTCTACGAACTGGTCGTATTCCGCTTTGGTCGGCAGCTCACCATTGCGTAGCAACCATGAGACCTCAAGGAAATCGGATTGTTCGCATAGTTGCTCGATCGGGTAGCCGCGGTAGCGCAGAATGGAATGCTCGCCGTCGATGTAGGTGATCTTCGACTCGCATTGCGCAGTGGTGAGGAATCCGGGGTCGAGCGACACCCAGTTGTTGTTGCGCAGCGACGACATCACGATGCCGTCTGGCCCTGCCGTCGCCTGAACAACCGGCAATTCGAACTTGTCGGATTCCACATGAAGATGCGCCAGAGCCATTCCGTCTCCTTCTGCCTTGTCAAGACACTCGTTGTCGCAAGTATTGCGGAACACTATAGGCCATACGAGTTGCGGGTCATGTTACCGTCTCAAATTCACTCGAGCGCACTCAGCTTCGCGCACACGAAAGCCCCGCAAGATTTGAGTCTTGCGGGGCTTAAAACTATTCGAACTTAATTGAAAGTTCAGGCGTACAGCTTGGAGAGCGGGTCGCCTTCGCGGGCGGTGAGCACGACCGGACCATTCTCGGTGATTGCGATCGTGTGCTCGCTGTGCGCGCCACGCGAACCGTCTTCGGAACGAAGCGTCCAGCCGTCCTTCGGATCCTGGTAGATCTCGTCGGTACCCTTCATGAACCATGGTTCAATGGCGATGACCAGGCCTGGGCGCAGCTTGTAGCCGTGGTGTGCCTTGCCGTCGTTGGCCACATGCGGGTCGCCGTGCATGATGTGGCCCACGCCGTGGCCGCCGAATTCGAGGTTGACCGGGTAGCCGTATTCGCGTGCCACGTCGCCGATCGCATGCGAGATGTCACCGAGGCGATTGCCTGGAATAGCTTCCGCGATGCCGGCGGCGAGCGCCTCCTCAGTGGACTTGATGATGCGCAGATCGCTTGGGTCCTTGTCTTTGCCGACCACGAAGCTGATGGCCGAGTCACCGACCCAGCCGTTCACGTTGATGGCGAGGTCGAGGCTCACCAGATCTCCGTCTTTAAGCGAGTAATCATACGGAACACCGTGCAGCACGGCGTCGTTGACGGAAATGCAGATGTAGTGTGCGAACGGACCGGTGCCGAAGTCCGGAGCGTAGTCGACGTAGCAGGAGCTTGCGCCCTTCTTGTCTGCAATGCGCTTGTGCACGATTTCGTCGATTTCGAGCAGATTGGTGCCGACTTTCGTGTATTCCTTGAGTTCGTTGAGAATGCTGCCGACGAAATGGCCCGCAGGCTTCATCTCTTCGATCTCTTGGGGAGTTTTCAGTTCGATCATTGTGTTCTCTTTTCCTGCAAGCTTTTGCCAGACTGATTTCAGACTAATCTGCACGCTCAACATTGTAGGTATGCGAGCATATATATCGCGCGATATACAGCGAAACCCGACGCCATGCGACGTCGGGTTTCAAAGAACCGTTGAAATAATCAGTAATCAGCTATATCTCAATCAGTTATATTCAGTCAGTTCTGCGCGTTCTTGGTGCGGCCGAACTGGAATGCGCGGATGATCGCGAAGATGCCCATGACGATCATGGCGCAGCCGCCGAAGATGATCAGCCACATGGTGGAAGCCATTGGCATGCACAGCAGCACGAAGCCGGCGATGATGGAGATGATGGCGTATGCGATGGCCCAACCGGAGCTTGGCAGGTTCCAGGATTCGGCGAGCGCCATAACGCCTTCCATGATCCAGCCGATGCCCACGACGAGCGTGAACATGACGGCGAGCACCGCGGTGGAGAGGTTGATGTTCTTGAGCACGACGATGCCGCCGACGAGCAGGATGATGCCCACGAGCACGTCGAGAATACGCCAGCCAGCCGGCAGACCAAGTTCAACGAGAGCGCTGACGATGCGGATGACGCCGGAAATCAGGAAGTAAATGGCGAGCACGACTGCGGCCACCTTCAGCGTGGCACCCGGCCACACAAGCAGGCAGATGCCCAACACGAGTGCGGCGACGCCGATGACGGCATACGCGACGCGAATCGCGCTCTTCGCACGGGTCGGCAGAATGTTTTCAATCAGGCGGAACGGGCTCTGACCGTTCTGCTGGTAATCAATGTTCGGATCTGACATGTTCTTCTCCTTTACTCTGCTATTTGTGCCGCTCTTTCCATGCGCGCAAACGCGCATCGGCTTGGCACAAGTCGCAATACTAACATGCGTTTACTCTTGCAAGTCTTGTCCAAGAACCTCCCATCTGTGCTGTATTTCGCGCACTTTTTCCAACTGGCGAAGATTTTGACAAAGCACTGAAAATATGCCCTCGGCTCTGAGCCACTGAACAGTGCCGCGATATGCGCGACAATACTTTGTGTTGTCAGTCAACATCTATAGTGTGAAGTTATGAGTACCACTTTGAAATCGGGCATCGATCCGGCATCGTTCTCCGCCGTGACCGGCCCTCAGGATGATTTGTTCCGTTACGTCAACGGTCCGTGGATCGACACGTACCGACTCCCCGACGACCGTTCCAGCTATGGCTCGTTCAATCGGCTGGCGGAGAACGCGGAGGAGCAGATTCGAGATATTCTCGAAACCGATTCCGATGAAGCCGCGAAATCCAAGGCTCTCTACCATTCCTTCCTTGACACCGACGCCATTGAGAAGGCTGGCATTGAGCCGATTCGTGCGGATCTGACGGCGATCGACAACGCGCAGAGCAAAGACGAGCTCATCGACGCGCTCGGTCGCCTGAGCCCGTTCGGAGGCCCGGATCTGTTTGATTTCAGCGTGTTCGGTGATGTGAACAATCCGGAGACGAACATTCTCTACCTCGATCAGGGTGGCTTGGGTCTGCCCGACGAGGCATATTACCGCGAGGATCACCACGCCCCGGTTCGTGAGGCGTATGTGCAGATGGTCGCCAAGCAGCTGCGCAACGCCGGTTACGCGGACGACGAGGAGCAGGCGCAGGAGCTCGCCGAACGCTTCCTTGACGTGGAGACGCGCATCGCCGCCCATCATTGGGACAACGTGACGACCCGCGACCCGCAGAAGACGAACAACCCGACCACGTTCGCCGAATTGAAGGCGATGTTCAAGCATTTCGATATCGAACGCTGGATCGACGCCGTGCAGAACAGCTACAACACTTCCGTCGCTTCGCAGACACTGCCTGTGGATATGCGTGCCGCGTTCGATAACATCATCGTCGACGAGCCGAGCTTCGTCACCGGACTCGACGGGTTCTGGGGCGCCGCCGACCTCGACGACCTCAAACTGTGGGCGCGAGTGCACCTGATCATCGAGAACGCGAGCATGCTGAGCTCGGTGTTCGACAAGACGAACTTCTCGTTCTACGGCGAGACGTTGTCGGGCACAAAGAAGCAGCGCGACCGTTGGAAGCGCGGCGTGTCGCTCGTCAACGGCATCTGCGGCGAAGACGTGGGCCGCATCTACGTGAAGCTGCATTTCCCCGAATCGTCGAAGAAGCGCATGCAGGAGCTGGTGAACAATCTGATCGAGGCCTACCACATCTCGATCGTCAACAGCGACTGGCTCGGTGAGGACACGAAGAAGAAGGCACTCGACAAGCTCAACGCGTTCGTGCCATACATCGGCTACCCGGATGATTGGCGCGACTACACGGCGCTCGACCTGCGCGCTGACGCTCCGCTGATGGACAACATGCGTGCCGCCGCTGTGTATGAGTTCGGCTATCAGGTGTCGAAGAGCGGCAAGCCGGTGAACAAGGGTGAATGGCTGATGAACCCGCAGACGGTGAATGCCTATTATGAGCCGACGCGCAACATCATCGTGTTCCCTGCCGCCATTCTGCAGCCTCCGTTCTTCAACCCGGAGGCCGAGGACGCCGTGAACTACGGTGGCATCGGCGCGGTGATCGGCCACGAGATCGGGCACGGCTTCGACGACCAGGGCTCGCAGTTCGATGGCAACGGCAAGCTCTCCGACTGGTGGACGGCCGAGGATCGCAAGCATTTCAAGGAACTGACCCAGGTGCTGATCGACCAATACAACTCGTTTGTTCCAGTGCAGCTGCGCGAGAAGTATGCCGATGAGCCGGATAAGATGCCGCATGTGAACGGCGCGCTGACGATTGGCGAGAACATCGGCGATCTGAGTGGCGTGAACATCGCATTGAAGGCGTATGCGTTCGCGCTGGACGAGCAGCATGGACTGCCCGTCGACGCTTCCGCCGCCGGTATCGAAGGCGCGCTTGACCTTTCCCCGGAGATTGACGGATTCAGTGGTTTGCAGCGCTTCTTCCTCGGCTATGCGCAGATCTGGCGCACGAAGACGCGTGACGAGTTGGCCGAGCAGTATCTGCAGATCGACCCGCACTCCCCCGCCGAGAACCGCACGAACGGCATTGTGCGCAATGTGGATCTGTTCTACAAGGCGTTCGGCGTGACCGACGACGACCGCATGTGGTTGAAACCGGAAGAGCGCGTGCGCATCTGGTGACCCACACGGCTGTGTGCATAAGGGCGGCTTTTCATCCACCGCGTTTGGTGGATGAAAAGCCGCCCTTATGCACACAAAATAAGGTCGCTTAAGGTGGGAGTGAGACTCGCATGGCGAGCGGGGAGAAGATGGAGAGAAGACCCGATCACCTTGCTTTGCCTCACGCCAGTAGTGGCATACGCTCTCCTTTCACTTCGGCAATCCGCTAGATGGTAAGTCGTTAGATCTCTTCGTATGCCGGTTCGGCAGGCGCATCGTCCATCTCGTCGCACGCATCGATATCGCGTGCCTCCCGTGGACCGAGTTCACCGTTGCCACCCGCATACTGTGCATTATTCTGTTCGGGCATGGCTGCCGCTTGCGGCATGGATCCCTTGAACGGGTCAGCATGCGGTGCTTCGTTCTGCGGCGGGGTTTGCGGCTCTTCTGCTTGCACCTGCGGCATCACCAATGCACCGTCTCTGTTCGTTTTGACGGAAGATGTGACCGCATAGTTGAGATCTGGTCCGGCATTGCTCGCTTCGATTACCATGCGGGAGTGATCCGCGCCATCGTCGCTGCGCCATTGCTCAGTGCCGAGCAATCCAACCACGATCACCGCATCGCCTTTGTGGAATGAACGCATGATGTTCATCGCCAAGCCGCGAAAGGCTTTGACGGTGATCCATGTGGTCGGCAGCTGCTGCCATACGCCATTGCGGTCCTGATACCGCCGTGTGCACCCCAGTCTGAACACGCAGGCCGGCCTGCTCCCGTTCCTGCCGAATTGCTGCGGATCCGCACCCAGATTACCTGTGATGGTCACTTGCCCTTGTTGTAACGCCATTGTTCCAATCCTTCGCTCGTTCGTAACGTTGCTACTATCTTTGCGAATGCGGAACCGTTTGCCAAGCGCGATCGACTTGTGTGGATAACTTCGCGTTTTCACTGTGGATTGTGCATAACCACCCTGTTATCCACAATCCAAAAGCGCCCCAATGCTCGAAACGCACGCTTCATCCCCAAGGAACGCACCCACATATGGTTAAATTTTGCTGGCGGGGATATGAAACCGCTAAAGGTCTGGGCGGCCGATTTTGAAAAATGGCGGAAAACAGCCATTTTCCTGATTCGCATACATACGCGCAATCACGTTTTACATCCCCACCAGCAAATGAGGAAGGCGGGTGTTCGAGAAAACCGTGTAATCGGTTCCCGAACACCCACCTTCCTTATTGTCATTTCCGCGGTGATAGTCGCAGTATCGTCAACGAAAACGTCCGCTCATTGTCTGTTCTGCGGGCAACTAGCAAGGCCGCACGATAAAGCGCGCTTTATCGCCAGTTTCGCGACTATTCCCGCAGAATTGGCAACAAACAGGTTCCTTTGTTGTCAATTCTGCGGTCAGTCGCGGCAACCGTCTACTTGAGCGCGGTGTTCACGCGGTCGGTGATCACCTGTGCCACCGAGTCAACGCTCACGGCCTCGCTGTTGGAACCGTCACGGTCACGCACTTCAATCGTGCCATTGTTCACGGTGTCACGGCCTACAACCGCCACGATCGGCACGCCAATCAGTTCGGCATCCTTGAACTTGACGCCGGGCGACACCTTCTTGCGATCGTCGTAGATCACTTCGATGCCGTTGGCGCTCAGCTCGTCGACCAGCTTCTCGGCGGCGTCGAACGCAACCTCGTCCTTGCCGGTGGCCAGAACATGCACCTGTGCTGGGGCGATGTTCATAGGCCATGCCAAGCCCTTGTCATCGTGATGCGTTTCGGCGATGCATGCGAGCACGCGGCTCACACCGATGCCGTAGCAGCCCATCCACACCGGCACGGTCTTGCCGTTCTGATTGAGCACCTTGAGCCCAAGCGCCTCGGAATACTTCAAGCCGAGCTGGAACACCTGACCGATCTCCACGCCGCGTTCGAAGCTCAGCGGACCGGAACCATCCGGGCTCATGTCGCCGGAACGAACCTCAACCGCTTCCACAACGCCGTCGGCCTCGAAGTCGCGACCATAGACGAGATCGTAGTAGTCCTGTTCGAATTCGTCGGCACCGGTGAACCATGCGGAACCGCGAGCCACATGCGCGTCGATGAAGTAGCGCAGTGCTTCGTCGTTAGTCTTGCGGGCCTGCGGGCCGACCGCCATCGGGCCGATGTAACCGCGCACGAGTTCGGGATGCGCCTTCAAATCGTCTTCCGTCGCCTCTTCCAGCTCGGACGGGGCGAACTGCGCTTCGAGTCGCTTCATGTCAACATTGCGGTCACCCGGCACGCCGACCACGATCAGTTCACGCCACGGCTCGTCATGCTCGTCGTCTTCGGCATGCTTGACCGCGATGACCACGTTCTTCAGGATGTCGCTGGCCTGCCAGTCGCGGCCGTCTTCACGCGGATAGTTCGCGTTCGCGAACGTCACCATGTTGTCAATCGTTATTGCGTCGTTCGTCTCGCGCTTGCTGGCGGCAGGCGTTGCCGAGAAGTCGATGTCTTCAGGCTTCGGGGTGTTCAGAGCCTCCACGTTCCAAGCCTTGCCGGAAGGAGCGAGCGCGAACGTGTCCTCACCAATCGCCATCGGTGCAAGGAACTCCTCGGATGCGGAGCCGCCCATCGGGCCGGACATCGCGAACACCGGCACGTATTTCAGATCGAGGCGCTGGAAGATGCGCTCGTACGCGCCGCGCTCGTCCATGTATGCCTTGCGCATGCCCTCTTCGTCGATCGTGAACGAATAGGCATCCTTCATAATGAACTCACGGCCGCGAATCAGACCGGCGCGCGGGCGGAACTCGTCACGGTACTTCGTCTGGATCTGGTACAGCGTCACCGGCAGGTCTTTGTATGACGAATACATGTCTTTGACGAGCAGCGTGAACATCTCCTCGTGCGTCGGCGCGAGCAGATAATCCGCCTCGTGACGGTCCTTCAAGCGGAAGATGTTGTCGCCGTACTCTTCCCAGCGGTGCGTCGCCTCATACGGTTCGCGCGGCAGCAGTGCGGGGAAATGCACTTCCTGCGCGCCGATGCCGTTGATCTCCTCGCGGATGATCTCCTCGATCTTGTTGAGCACGCTCAAACCGAGCGGCAGCCAAGTCCAGATGCCAGGCGCGGCCTTGCGAATATAGCCGGCGCGCTGGAGCAGTTTCGCGGAGTCGACGTCGGCATCCGCGGGGTCTTCGCGCAATGTGCGCAGAAACAGGGTAGACATTCGAAGTGCTTTGGTCATACGTTCCAAAGTACGCGCCAAAGGGGACGAGTGCATATCGTCTCATCCGCGCAGACGACATGGCCATGTTGCGCGAGTCGATTGGTCATATTGCCGAACTCGCATAGACAACATGACCATATCTGCGAGCGAAAACGGTCGTGTCGTCTAACGCAAATAGACCATATGTTCAATCAGCCTATGTACAACGGTCATGTTGTCTAACTTGAGTAGACAACATGACCGTCAGCGCCGCGCACAGTGGTCAAGTTGTCTGATTTACATAGACAACTTGACCATACAAATAGGTGACAAAGTAAGCGATACGAAAAGTGGCATATGCCAGTTGACATATGCCACCACAACTGAACAGTATTCAGATTATTTGAATTCAGTGAGACTCTGAATCTACGCGATCGTCGATGTCATCTTCGAGCATCTCGCGGTTCGTGGAACCGAACGGGTAAATGAAGATCATCAGCATGAACGCGCAGCCGAACAAATACAGAATGTCACACAGATCGATCACGCCGAGGTTGACCGCATGGTTCGGAATGATCAAGCCGACGATCATCAGCACCATGCCCGCCACCGGCAGATACTGCCACACCCAAGCGTTCGGCGCGTTGTCTTCGCTCTTGCGACGCGCCGATTCGATGTAGAACGGCACGATGAACATGAGTCCGCCGATGATCGTGAGCAAATCAGACAATTTGAGCGAACCGAACAGATGCACTGGAGTGGAGGTGTAGCACAGGAATGCAATGAACAGCACAAGCGCGCCGATTCCGGAAATGATGTACATGGTGGAGCGCTTCATGGCAGTCCCTTTCGCTCAGCAATATCTCTAATATCTCTGTGATATCTGTAATAACTATTTGTTTATTGTAATCATGCGCTTGCTGTGCGCGTCGCTGTTCACTCTGCACGATGGTGCGCTCTGGTGAAATAGTGCGGAAAATCAGCGCTTCCAATATTCAGAACGCGGGCGAGTCACCGTCAGGAAGAAATTCGTCGAGTCCCGCCTGCGCTTCGCTCTCCCCCGGTTTCTTCGGCGCGAACGATTCCGCACCGTGCTCGGTCAGCTGCATGCTCGCCCGCTGCGACCCCTCACGCAGACTGTCGTCGAGCAGCAACGCGTCACGGCTCACGTTGAACATGCGGTTGTTCACGCCATTCAAATAGAGCCCGCCGAGACTTTCCACGCGAGAGAGCGCCACATAGCCCATGCCCGGGGCGAACGTGCGACTCAGATCCATGACGGCGCTGTCGAGCGTCATGCCCTGCGACTTGTGAATCGTGATCGCCCATGCGCAGCGCAACGGCACCTGCGAGACGGCGGCAAGCACATCATCGCCGTCCATCATCTCCCAGTCACTTTGCGTCATCGTCACCGTATTGCCGTTTTCGAATTCGACGATCGGCCATCCTCCGCGCGACTCACGCAAAAAGCCTTTGACCACGCCGAGCGAGCCGTTCACGTAGCGGCCTTCGGAATCGTTGCGCACGGCCATCACCGCCGCGCCCTCTTTCAATGCGAGGCGTTCCGGTGCGAGCATGTTGCGCTGCAAGCGTTCGGTCAAGTGCATCGGTCCCATCGCCTCGGCGTAGAATTCGTGTTCATCGCCGTCGATTGTGGCCAAGCGCTGCTCGTTGAGCAGATCCGCCTGCTTGTTCTGCGGGAACAGCGCAACCGTTTGACGCCCCTCTTCGAGCGGAATGCGGTAGCGCGTGATCAAAATATCTTTGTCTACCTGCGAAACGGTGGCGTTGCGAATGTCGGTGAGCACGCGCAGCAATTGCCCGTCATCCTGCCTGTGCTGCTCGTCGAGATAGCAGATCACCGGGTCGAGCTCGTCCCAAGCGAACGATTCTGTGACGAATCCTTCCGGGTTACGCCCCGCTTTCGCGTATTTTTCACGCATCGCTTTGTATTCGGGCGTCGGCGGCACGAAATCGTGGTTGCGGCGAGCGTTCGACACCGGCGGTAGTTGGAAGAAATCGCCGGAAAGCACCACCTGCAGCCCGCCGAACGGTCGTGAGTCTTTGCGCACGATTCTGCACACCTGATCCACCATGTCGAACAACCATGCGTGCATCATTGAGATCTCGTCGATCACGAGCACGTCGGTGGCCAGTATTTTCTTGCGTCTGCGCGTGCGAATCGTTTTGATGAGCGATTCGGTGAGCGAATCCGCCACGCCGATGCCGCTCCATGCGTGGATCGTCTGCCCGTTCACATGCGTCGCCGCAATGCCGGTGGTCGCGGTCACCGCCACCGATGCGCCCTCCGCACGTTCCGCTTGAATGAACTCGTTGAGCACATACGTTTTGCCCGCACCGGGCGCACCAGTGAGGAACGCGCTGGCTCCGGCGAGCAGAATATCAAGAACTTCGGCTTGTTTCATAACGTCAGCCGATCAACCGGTCGATCACGCGCAGAACGCCCTCGTCGGTGTTCGCCGGCGCGATGTATGCGGCGGCTTCACGCACCTGTGGATGCGCGTTGGCCATCGCGAACGAGAACTTCGCGTGCGCGAACATCGGCGCATCGTTGAGATAGTCGCCGAACACCGCGGTTTCGCTGGCGCTCACGCCGAGCGCGCGCTGCAGTGTCGCCACACCGTCGCCTTTGTTGACGCTGGCGTTCATGATGTCGACCCAATGCTTCCCCGACGGCACGTATTCGTATGGCGCGACGATGCTCGGCAGCAGCTTCTTGGCCATAGCTTCCGCATCTCCGAAATCGAGGATGGCGAGTTTGAGGAACTTCTCGTCGGCGTAGTTGAGCACATCATGCAGATCGTTCACCTGCTCGATTTTCGCATAGTATTTGCTGCATTCCGCGATGAATGGCTCGTCCGTGCGCTGCACGTATGCTGCGCTGAGTCCGCAGATCACGAGACCGAGATCGTAGTTCCCGCTCGCCGCTGCGGTATCGATGATGCCGATCACGTGTTCGATGAGATCACGGCCCACGGTATGCGTTTCTATGACTTGGCCGTCAAGCGCAACGATATTGCCGTTTTCCGCGATGAATGACATCGGCTGCAGACTCCGCGCGAACATCGTGCGCAACGTCTGGTATTGCCTGCCGCTTGCTGGCACGAACGTGATGCCACGCTGGTCGAGCTTGTCGAGCATCGGCCAGAATCCGGCGGGGATCTGGCTGTCTGCGTCGAGAAGCGTCCCATCCATGTCTGCGACGATGAGCTTGATGTTCTGTGGCGTTTCGATCGACGTCCACTCGGCCTGTGCCATGTGTTCCCTTACTTGATAGTGTTTACTAGAGTTTGCGCGAACATGAAAATCGTGGATTATTCCGCTTCGTTCATGACGCTCGTCGCGACGATTTCGCCGGCGATGCGCTGTGCTTCGTCGGCGCTCGGCCCCGGTTCCGGTGCCATGACAGCCGCACGGTAGTAGCGCAGTTCGTCGAGGGATTCGACGATATCGGCCCACGCACGGTGGCCGCCGTTCTTCGGTGGACGGTTCGCGTAGACGTTCGGATACCAACGGCGTGCGAGTTCCTTGATGGTGCTCACGTCGATGACGCGGTAGTGCAGGTGCTCCATGAGGTTCGGCATGAAGTGGTCGAGGAACTTCTTGTCGGAGCCGACTGAATTGCCGGCGAGCAGCGGCTTGACGCCTTCGGGAATGAACTGCTTGACGTAGCTGATCACCTGCTGCTCGGCTTCCTTGACGTCGAGGCCGTTCTCCCACTCGTTGATGAGCCCTGAGCGCGTGTGCATGGCGCGCACGAAGTCGTTCATGTGTGCGACGGCTGCGTCGGATGGCTTGATGACCAGATCGATGCCCTTGTCGAGCACGTTCAGCTCGAAGTCGGTGGGTACCACCGAAACTTCGCACAATTCGTCGTGGAAAATATCAAGACCCGTCATCTCGCAGTCGATCCAGATCATCCTGGATTCCTTCGGCGAATAGGTCAAAGCATCGTTCGCGTCTACCATACGTTCCTCGTTTCTTGGGTTTTCGGTTTTCGTCACGCGGCTCGCGCGTCGAACATTCGAGCCTACCTCACCACGTTGCGTCTTTCCAAGTTCTATCCCGACCGCAAAACAACGCGTGTCTATGCTCTCATTTTGCTGGTGGGGATATAAAACACACGAAGCACTGAGTACTCAAAATTCTTTTTGTTGGAAAATAGCCGTTTTTCTGCCTCGGCTACATGAGTGCCGACACGTTTCATATCTCCGCCAGCAAAATAAGAAAATTGGAATAGGAAAGGGCTGCATACGTTTTCGCGTATACAGCCCTTGGCTTGGTTCGACTCAGCGGCCGGAGTAGTTCGGCGCTTCGGTGGTCATCACGATGTCGTGCGGGTGGGATTCACGCAAACCGGCATCGGTGATGCGGATGAAGCGGCCCTTCTCGCTCATTTCGGAGATGTTGTGTGCACCGATGTAGAACATCGACTGGTGCAGGCCGCCGATCATCTGGTAAAGCACTGCACTCAGTGGTCCGCGGTATGGCACTTCACCTTCGACGCCTTCCGGCACGATCTTGTCGGTGCTCGTGACGTCGGACTGGAAGTAGCGGTCCTTCGAATAGCTCTTCTTGCCACGTGGCGCCATCGCGCCCATCGAGCCCATGCCACGGTAGAGCTTGTATTGCTTGCCGTGCAGCAGCACCTTCTCGCCCGGAGCCTCTTCGGTGCCGGCGAGCACGCCGCCGAGCATCACGGAGCTTGCACCGGCGACGAGCGCCTTGGCGATGTCACCGGAATAGTGGATGCCGCCGTCGGCGATGCACGGAATGCCAGCCGCGCGGCAGGCCTGTGCCGCCTCGTAGACTGCGGTGAGCTGCGGGACGCCGACGCCGGCGACCACGCGCGTGGTGCAGATGGAGCCTGGGCCCACACCGACCTTGACGGCATCGACGCCGGCATCGATCATGGCCTGTGCGCCCTGACGGGTGGCGATGTTGCCGCCAATAATGTCAACGCCGTTGAAGGCAGGATCGTTCTTGATGCGACGAATCATGTCGAGCGCGATCTTCGCCTCGCCGTTGGCTGTGTCGACGACGAGCACATCGACGCCTGCTTCCATCAGTGCGGAGGCGCGCTGCCATGCGTCACCGAGGTAGCCAATGCCGGCCGCGACGCGCAGGCGGCCCTGATCGTCTTTCGTGGCGTCCGGGTATTGCTCGGTCTTCACGAAGTCCTTGACGGTGATGAGGCCGGTCAGATGACCTTCCGCGTCGACGAGCGGCAGCTTCTCGATCTTGTTGGCCGCCAACAGGTCGTGGGCGTCTTTCTTCGAGATGTTCGACGGACCGGTGACGAGGTTCTCCTTCGTCATCACGTCTTTGACGCGCAGATGGTCGTAGTCGTCGGATGGGATGAAGCGCATGTCGCGGTTGGTGATAATGCCGACGAGCTTGTTGTCGTGATCCACAACCGGCAGGCCGGAGATGTGGAACTTGCCGCACAGCTTGTCGAGGTCGGCAAGCGTGACATCTGGATTCACCGTCAAAGGATCGGTGATCATGCCGGATTCGCTGCGCTTAACGACGTCGACCTGAGCGGCCTGATCGTCGATGGAGAGATTACGGTGCAGCACGCCGATGCCGCCGTTGCGAGCCATGGCGATGGCCATGTCTGCTTCGGTCACGGTGTCCATGGCGGCGGAGATCGCCGGGACCTTCATCGTGATGTTGCGCGTGAGATGAGTGGTGGTGTCTACTTCCGACGGAATGACGTCGGTTTCGTTCGGCAGCAACAGCACATCGTCATATGCGAGGCCGAGCTGGGCGAAAATAGGAGGAAGAGGGGTGTATGGGGACTCTGCATTCATATCAGGAATTGTAGCCATAACCACACTATAGGGACGCACGTTGACGAAATCTACATATAACGTGTGTTCGACTGATTTTAGCGAGTTGGCTCAGGGCGTAGAAGGCCGCAGATGCTTTGGTCCGTTGTTGCATGGCAGATCTTCGTCGGCGCCTTTGCCGCGCATACGCTTGAAATACGGGTAGAGCGTCGCCACCGTGAGCAAGGCGGCGAGTATGACGAACACCGTGAACACGGTGACGAACCTGAAGAACAGCAGGAACATCGACGAGAAGGCGATGAGCGCCGCCCAACCCCACAGAATCAGCACCGCTCCCTGCACCGTGTGCCCGATGCGCAGCATGCGATGATGCAAATGCATGCGGTCGGGGTGCATGGGCGACTGGCCTTTGCGCAAGCGTCTCGTGATGGCCATCAGCATGTCGAGCACCGGAAGGAAGAGCACGAGGATCGGCAGCAGGATCGGCATGAATGCCGGCACGTAGGCAGACGTGTTGATCGTGGCGGGATCGAGTCGGCCGGTGAGAATAATCGAAGCACAGGTGATCAAATACCCGAGCAGCATCGAACCCGAATCGCCCATGAACAGTTTCGCCGGATGCCAGTTGTGCAACAGGAAGCCCATGCAGATGCCCACCATCGCCACGTCGATGAGCGTCGCCATCGACGCATAGGAGACCTGCTGGCGCGACAGCACATATGAGTAGATGCCGAAGGCAACGCCGCCGATCGCCACGATGCCCGCGGCCAGACCGTCGAGGCCGTCGACGAAGTTGACCGCATTGATCGACACGACGATCAGCAACGCGGTTATCGCGATCGAAATGGTGGGAGAAGCAGTGATCAAACCGCCGATCGGCAGTGAGATGATCTGCAATCCTCCCCATGCCACAAACACCGAGATGAGCAACTGCCCTGCGAGTTTGAGCATCCAATCGAGATCCCACACGTCATCGGCTATGCCCAGCAAGCAGATCATCACGGCGCCTGCCATCACCACCCATGCCTGATGGTTCTGTTGGAATTCGCCTTGCAGGAAGTTGAGCCTCGACGCGAAGAACATTGCGGTGATGAATCCGAACAGCATGCCCAAGCCGCCCATGCGGGGCGTCGGAATCTTGTGCACGTCGCGCGCACGCACTTCGCCGACCGCGCCGATCTGAATGGCAAGGTGACGAATAAGCGGCGTATATAAATACGTGGCGCACATGGCGACGAACGCGATGAATATATAGACTCTCATCTCGCAAGTCCCCCATCATGCGGCGGATTCACCGAGTCACGCAGTGCAGCGCGCAGCTGCGTTGCAGGAATCTTGCCTTCGCGCAGAATCACAATGCCGTCAGGCGCATCGGGATCCGCGGCGACCACCGTGCTTGCCGTGTGATTTTCCGTAGGGCCCGCGTCGAGATACAAGTCAACGTCATCGCCGAACGCAGCCACCGCTTCGTCCACGGTTTGCGCGCTCTCGTTACCCGAGCGGTTGGCGCTCGACGCGGCAACCGGCCCGATCGCGCGCAGAATGCGCAGGCTCGCGTCGGAGTCCGGTACGCGAATCGCCTGCGTGCGCGTGCCGTCATCGGCCACGCGCAATGTCTGCAACGCACAGTCTTCGTCTGCCACCGCGATCGGCGAGAACGCGCCTGGCAGGAAACGCTGCGCCAGAACATCGAGCGGCGTGGGAAGCGTCAGCCCAAGCGAGGGCAGATCGTTCACGCTGGAAACGATGATTTGCAATGCTTTGCTGCGCGCGCGTTTCTTTGCTTCGTAGATGCGCGCGATCGCGTTCGGATTGTGTGGGTCACAGGCGATGCCATACACGGTGTCTGTGGGAAGCACGATCACTCCGCCGTGCTCGATGATTCGCTTCGCGTCGACCAAAGACTGCTCATCGACGCTGCGCACATCGGCCATGTTTCCCTCCCGCTCGCTCGGACTCCGCTATTCTACTATGCTTCCCTGTGTTTCTCTGCCCGATATTCGAATAATTCGTATCTATACATCACTTCACTGCGAACAAGTAGCGCGGCCGATACGTCAGATCCATGCCGGTCTGCGCGCTTGAGAAACCGGTCGCGGTCGCAAACGCGCAGGTCTGGCTGCCTTGCGAAATGTCATGCTCCATAATGAACACGCCACCCGGTCGCAGCAGTGAATAGGCGCGGCGAATAATTTGCTCGGGAATCTGCATGCCGTCCGCCGACCCGCCGTACAGCGCGAGGGACGGGTCGAAATCACGCACTTCGGGCTGCTGCGGCACCTGCGACAGCGGCACATACGGCGGGTTGCTCACCACGACGTCAACGGTGCCATCCAACTGCGCGAGCGTGAGCGCCGACGTCGCGTCGCCCATTTCGAAGTGATAGTTCACGCTGATATCTGGGTAATCTCGTGAGATTTCACTGATATTGCGGCGCGTCCACACCGCCGCCTGCGGGCTGAGTTCAACGCCCCACACCTGCGCGCCGCGTATCTCGCATGCGAGCGAGAGTCCAAGCGCGCCGCTTCCCGCACACAAGTCGACGATGCGCGGCGAATACATGCCCTGCGAAGTCACCCAGTCGATCGCTTCTTGCGCGATGATCTCGGTTTCCTGACGCGGAATGAACACGCCGGGGCCAACTTTCAGGTCAATATAGCGGAACGTGGTGTGACCGACGATGTATTGCAACGGCTCGCGCGCATGGCGGCGGCACAGTCTTTCTTTGAACAGCTGAACGGGGTCGTCATCTTCGCCGTGATAATACGTTTCGATGAGCTCGGATGTGTCGGTTCCCATCAGATTGGCTTTTTCTACGTCGGAAAGCGAGCATCCGAGCGTGTCTGCCAATATCAGTTTCGTATCGTGACTCGCTGTGTCGATTCCTGCTTCCTGCAGATAGTCGGTGCAACGGTGAATCAGTTGATCTGTTCTCATATCACTTTCTGGTCGGGGTATTCGCCACTGTGAGCGATTACTCTGCCTGCTGGTTTGCCAGACGCTGTGCTTCGTCTGCTTGAATGTCACTGTCGATAACGGCTTGCAAATCTCCGTCGAGCACGGCGTCGAGATTGTAGGCCTTGTAGTTCGTGCGATGGTCGACGATGCGGTTCTCGGGGAAATTGTAAGTGCGGATTCGCTCGGAACGGTCGAGTGAACGCACCTGCGAGTGGCGCATGTCGGCGGCTTCGGCGGCTTCCTGCTCGTGCTTCATCGCGAGCAGACGGCTCTTGAGCACGCGCAACGCGGCTGCGCGGTTCTGAATCTGCGACTTCTCGTCTTGCATGCTCACCACGATGCCGGTTGGAATGTGCGTCATGCGCACTGCGGAATACGTGGTGTTCACAGACTGCCCGCCTGGGCCGGAGCTCATGAAGATGTCGATTTTCAGATCTTTCGGATCGATTTCGATTTCGTCGTCGTCTTCGTCGGCTTCCGGGAACACGAGCACGCCGGCTGCCGAAGTTTGGATGCGGCCCTGAGATTCGGTGACTGGGATGCGCTGCACGCGGTGCACGCCGCCCTCATATTTGAGCGACGCCCACACACCGTCTTCCGGTGACGGATTGCCTTTGGCTCGTATGGCGAGCTGCACGTCTTTCACGCCGCCGAGCTCGGTGGAGTTCTCACTCTGAATGGTGACGCTCCAACCGCGCTTCTCCGCATAGCGCATATACATGCGCAGCAGATCGCCCGCGAACAGCGCCGCTTCCTCGCCGCCTGCACCGGCTTTGATCTCCATGATCACGTCGCGCGCATCATCTGGATCTCGCGGAATCAGCGCGGTGCGCAGTTTCTCCTCGGCTTCGGGAAGTTCAGCTTCAAGACGCTTCGCTTCCTCTTCGAAATCCGGATCTTCGGCGGCCATCTCTTGAGCGGCTGCGAGATCATCCATGATGTTACGCCAATTACGGTAGGCGCTGACGATGGTGCCAAGCTGAGCTTGCCTGCGGCCGAGTTTGCGCATGGCATCAGGATTCGACCACACCTCCGGCTGCGCCATCTGCTGTTCGATGCTCTCGTATTCCTCCAACGCGGTTTGTGCCGCGGGGAATTGTTCGTCTGCCACGCTTCGCCTTATCTACCTTATAACTATGTTTTCTACAGTTCCAAACTGATTCAGTGTACCGAATCGGGTGGTCTGTGCCAAGAGCTGCTGACACTGCACCACTGTGTGCATGCTGGCAGCGGCTCATAATGAATGACGCCAGCCCCGTATGAGACTGGCGTCATCTGAAGACTATGCTCAGGCGTTCTTCTTGCCGTAGCGCTTCTCGAAGCGTGCCACACGACCGCCCGTGTCGAGAATCTTCTGCTTGCCCGTGTAGAACGGATGGCACTTCGAGCACACATCCACACTCATATGATCGCCCTTATACGTCGAACGAGTCACGAACGTGTTGCCACACGAGCACGTCACAGTCACCTTATGATAATCAGGATGAATACCCTGCTGCATACCAGTCTCCTAAAGATACGGGGGACCCGGATC
>NZ_WNLP01000010.1 GCF_009727065.1 Bifidobacterium canis | reverse complement strand
ATCATCCTTGTGTTCCTCCACCAAGCCATGCCGCGTCTATGCGCGCATAGACGGGGGATGTGAACACAAGCACACCACCACGTCACGGACGGGTGGTGTTGAGGAAAGGCGAACACCATGAGACAGGTCACCTTGGCCGCGCCCGCAAATCGTCCAACCCAGCCGGCAGGCCATCGAACAGGCATGCGGCTACATCGAACAGAACGCCACGTTGAAGACACTGCTGATCATCATCGGCGCCGTGTTCCTGATCATCACCATCGCCTTGCTCGTCATCCGCAAGTTCTGGCCGCAAACCCCTGTGGGCCAAAGCATGAACGCGGGCAACGGCAAGGTCATCTGGTGCATCGCCGGCATGCTCACCGGCCTGATCTTCATCCTGCCCGCCCAGATCCTGCCGTTTTTGACCTCATTGGTGATGACGCTCGTGCAGGTGCTCCTCAACATCATCGCCGCCATCTTCCACCTGTAAGCACACCGGGGAGGAAACCGTGTTGTATGATCTGACGCGCGTGTCGGGCGAACGGGTCAAACAGGTCGACGAGCTGCATGTGGGCGGCCGCGTGTGGATCACCTCCACGAACCTGTTCCTCCTGTTGGGTGGCGCCGCCATGGGTGCGCTCGTGGCGTCCGCACTCAGGTTGGTGTTCGCCGGCAATTGGCTCGTCTATTGCCTGATCCCCGTGGGCGCGCTGGTGGCGGTGGTGTTGTTCTCCCGCAAACGCTCCCGTGCGGGCGAGGTCAACCAACGCCGGTGGGACAAGTGGAGGGACCGGCATGGCCAACCCGACCATGAGTTCATCCTGCCGGGCAACCCCGAACCGTTTCTGCCCAACCAACGTGAAATCGTGTTGTGGCACTGCCACCCATACAAACCCTGACCCGCACACCATGCGCAGCGGACAGTTCCCAAACAACCACCCCATGTACTTTGCCGACCGCGGGAAAGCACATGGGGTGGTTTGCGATCTGATGGCGGATTATGGGTGGAGGCTCCGGATCGCCTCACCATGCAAGCACGCCCACTGCCATTGCGTGCGCACACGCCGCCATGCCCGCCCGCCCGTCTCCATGGTGCGCATGTGTCCGGCCAACCGGGCGGCCCGCCGGTCCCAAGCCACCAGTTGCGCATCCAGTTCGCTGGGGGACAGATGCTCGTAGCGGTGCATGAGGGTCCGGCAATCATACTCGCCCATCGCCTCCAAATACGCCCCCTGGCCTCCTTCCATTGCACCAACGCATGCCGGTAGGCGGGGCCGCGTTCACCGTTGCTGACGGCCGCCATCTGGCGCCCACATGCCCTGGCTGCGCGCGCACCGGGCGATGCGCTCCCATAATGCCGTATCGTCCAACGCCCGCACATCCACATCCGGTATCATGGCAACCCTCCTTTTCCCTTTGACGTCCTCTCGGGGTTGAAACCCCGAGATTCCAATCCGGTTTAAGGCCGGGTTGAGGTTCCGCGTGCCACGATCGCGCTTTCGCCGTGTTGCACGGTTCGGGCGTCTTGTGTCGTTATGGCACGCTCGGCTTCGTCCAAGCCGAGAACATGGTCAACACCCCGGTTGAGGATGTTGATGGCGGCGTTCACGTCGGCGTTCATGCGTGTGTGGCATTGTTGGCACTGGAACACCGCTTGGCTCTCACGGTTTTCCTTCGCGCAATGCCCGCACTTGCTGCATGTTCGGGATGTGTACGCCGGGTTGACGAGGATCAGCCGACTATGGGCGGCGGCCTGCGTCTTGTATTCGAGTTTGCTTGCGATGCCGCCAAGCGCGGCCGCGCGTAGACTGTGGTTCAGTCCGCGTTTCGCCGCTTGACCGTTCGGCAGGAACCGTCCGGCATGATTCGGGTCGGGTTTGATGTTCGCGCGTCGGGTCATGCCTTGCAGGTTGAGGTTTTCGATGGCGATGAGGTCGTACGCCCGTACGAGCGCGGTCGTGGTCTTGTGCTGCCAGTCGTCGATGATGCGATGCGCTTTCGCATACAAGCCGGCGATTTGCGCTTGCGTGCGCCGGTATGCGCGGCTCGCATGCCGTCTGTATTCGTTCACGGGTTCGCCGGAGAGTTTCACTCTGCGCGCCTGCGCCTTCTGACGGCGGCGAATCTCCCGGTCGATTCGGGCCAAACGGGCTTTCGGCAGGTCGATGAACCCACCGTCGGACGTGGCGAGCGTGTGCGCCACACCACGGTCGAGCCCGACCATGCGGTTCGTGCGTTCCCGTGCGATCGGCAATGGTTCGTTGATGAAGACGACGGTTTTCCTCGTCCAGTTCACGCCGATGCTCGTGTAGTCGCGGATCGGTTGGCTGACGCGCACACGGATGTGGATACGGTACCGGCAAGGTTGCCCTGCGAGGTTGACCGGCTTGGGGTTCTGCCCGGTGATGATGATTTCCCCGTGGTGCTTGTTGAACTGGCGCCAGTTCGCGTTCATGCCCCTGTTGTGCCAGCATACGAAATACAGATCGTCACGGCGGCTTTTGAACCGTGGCATCATGCCCGGGTTCCGGTGTTGCTTGCGCAGGGTCTTCCTGCGTTTGTTCGCGCTCCACCAGTCGGTGTTCTCGATACGGTTCGGGGATTGCAGGATCATCGCGGGAATCGCGGCGAGCCATGAGCATTCTGCTCTCGCTTGCTTGTCGGCGCGCATGTCCGGCTCGTCACCCAACGGGATAAGCGCTTGTCTGGTCTTGTCCCATTTTTGCCGGCGGGAACGCAGTTGGTTGTACCGGCAGCGCCACCCGTCGCACAGCCAGCGCATCACGATATCAGGGTTGGAGGAATACAACGGTACTTGTTGCCCGTCTTCGGTCGTGTTTGTGCCGAGGTATGGGATGGCGCCCCGTACCTGCACTCGTTCGATCGCGACCTTTTGAGACATGCGATACATTATATCACTACGCGCGTAATATTGTTAAAGAAGGCGCGGAGGCACATGGCGTTTCCTCTCGGGGTTAAAACCCCGAGCTTCCATGCCAAAACAATGGTGAACGATGCTTGCCGGTCCCATGCGTCCTTTTGGCTGCGGGGTCAGCGCCTCCGGTGCGCCACCCGGCCCGTATGCCGGTGCGCCGACAAGCATACGGCCACCGGCAAGCCCGCCACACCCACACCCAAAGCCACCAACCGGGCCGTCCGCGCCGGGTCCACACCGCTGGCCACAGTAGGGGCGTGCGCGCGCATGGCGGCCATCTCACCGTCCGGGATGCGTTCACCGGTGACGAGCAACCGGTGCGAGTTGATGAAAATCGGCGTGCACGTCACCAACGTCACCAGATCCCGTCCCGGTTCTATCCGCAATGCTTTCGTGTCCTGGGGCAGTACGGTGCGGATGTCCGCCACACGGTAGGACAGGGTGCGGGTGCCGGTGCGGATCGTGAACACATCCCCGTGTTCCAGTTCGTCCAACCGGCTGAACAACGCCTTGTCCGCCTCCCCGGTATGCCCCGTCAACACCGCATGCGTGCCTTGGCCGCCCACGGGCAGGCTGGTGCCATGCAAATGGCCCACGCCACGGTCCAACGCGGACGCGTCAGCCCCATGCCTGATGGGCATGTCCACATGGATGCGGGGGATCAGCAACTGGCCCATGACCCCGTCGCCATAATCCACCGCACCCCAATACGCCTTGTCGGAGGCGAACGAGAAATCACCCGACACCCCATCTTGCGACAGGGTTTCCCCGATCACCTGCGGTTTCGACGCCAACGCCCGGTTGTACTTGTCCCCTTGACCGGACAGGTCCCGTGCCGGGTCGGTCTGCACGGCCATGGCGGCCGCCCGCGCCTGCTCCACACCGGCCTCATGGCGTTCCACCATGATCCACGCGAACACGAACACACCCAACAGGGCGCACACCACCATCACCACGGTCAACACCCGCACCAGGCGGCGCCGGTGCGCACGGGCCCGCCGTTCACCGGCCCGTGTACACCGCCCGCGGGCCGGATCATGCCCGGTGACGATCCATTCCCATTCATCCTGCTTGTCCATGACTCCGCCCTATACGTCACACCCATCCCATACAAGGGTGCGCCCCACACCGCAATCGGGCATGGGGCGCACACACACGGCCACCAGAGGTGTTGCCGGTCAGGGGTTATGCCTTGCGGCGGATACGCCACACCCACACACCGGCACCGACCGCGATCAACAGCACCAATGCGCCGCCGCCAATCAGCCACGCGAGCGTGGCCGAACCGGTCTCCGGCATCGTCGTGGCCAGCGGCGCCCACTGGGCGTACAAGGTGACGTCATGGTCGACCATCGGCACACCCTTGCCCGGCTGGTACGCGGTGCCCTTGCCGTCCGCCTGCGTGTTCCACCCGGTCAACGTGAACCCGTCGCGGTGGAACGAACCGTTCACATCGTCCGGGATGGTGACCGTCGTATCCCACCGCGTGTTCTGCGACGGGTGCGAACCCTCGCCACCGTTCGCGTCGTAATGCAGGTTGATGGTCAGGGGCGTCCACGAACCGTACACGGTGGTGTCCTGGGTGATGGGGGTCGTGTCGAACCCATACACCGCGGACGTGTCATCCCGGCCGGTCCTCCACCCATCGAACCGCCATCCACGGATGATGTTGGTGGCCCCCGTCTTCCATGGGGAGGTGTTGGGCACGGTTGCACCGGGGGAGAACTCACGCGCATCCGGCACACCCGGCATGCTGCCCGTGTATTCAGCGGGCTTGTCCGCATCATACGTGAACCGCACATTCTTCACCCAGATCGCATACACGGTCGTGTTCTCATGCGGCATCGTGATCTGCGCCTGCGGCGCAGAGGCGTTCCGGTCCGGGGACCAGCCCTTGAACGTGTACCCGGGACGGGTCAACTGGGACGAATCCCAACAATCGCCATCCTTGGCCCCGGTCGCCAGATTGATGGTGTCACCACCCACGTAATAGGCAAGGCAACCGTTCTTCACGCCTTGCGTGGGTATGCCATCCCCATTCATCGCCGGCACACCGTTGTTCGTGTCCGGGGCGTTCGGATCGTACTTCAGCTCATATGCCACCAACGCTTTGATCGGCTGGACGGACGCTTGGCGGCCACCAACGGTGTCATACCTCAGTTTCAAGGTATTGCCAGCGAAAGTCACACCAAGATAATGCTTCTGGGCATGATCATCGAACAGGTTGTTATTGGGGTCCATGCCACCATTCCAACCATTGAACCCATACTGTGCCAAATGGGTGTCACGGCGTATGTAAGCTCCGTCGAACCCGCCGAGTAACTGCACCCCTTCCTTCGGCCCGTTATTCGGTTCGCCGTCCAAATCCTGAAAACCCGCCAATCCCTTGATGTCTTCCGGCATGGGATTGCCGTTTTCATCCAGAAGCCTCAACGTATAGTCCATGTACTTGGCCACAGTGCCGGGGTATTTATAATCGCCACCCGCGCCGAACCAGGTGCCATGCGCATTCGACCCTGCGCAGGGCCATCGATGCTGAAAACGGCCTTCTGGTAGTCGTTAACCATGAAATCACCCTGCAACCGGTGTGTTTTCCCATCAGAAGTGCGGTAAGTGCCGATATTGGTGACGCGTAGCGATGCGTTTTTCTTCGTTGGCCGCCAACGGATCCACCCAGTGTATGTTCCCGAGGTATCCACCTCGAACCCATTCACATTGATGACGTTCTCTTTGGTGACATTGGTGGTATCGATCTGCACATTGGAATACTCAGGACGAGCCAACGTCTCCTGCAGATCATAGATAGGCAACCCCTCCGATGTATGCCCCATGGGGACGAATGGGGTGGCGGCCGCCACACCCACACCCATCAACGCCACAGGAACGGCGATGATGAAGGCGAGCATGGCGGCCACACAACGGGGCAGCCTTGAAGGAGTACTGGTGTTCACAATCAGTCCTTTCCAACAGGTTGCCGGCCGGTCAGGCACGGCTCTTGAGCATGTATGCGGAGATGCCCGCCGCGCCCGCGGCCAACACGATCGCCATGCCGGCGAACAACAGGACCGCCAACGTGGACGAACCCGTCTTCGGCAACTGCGACACGTTATCCACGTTCTGCACCGTCACCATGGGCGTGCCAGCCTTGCCATCCGCATTGTTCACACCGGTGACCAGGCCCGCCTGATCGACACCCACGGCAGTGACCTTGCCGTCCTCCGTGATCGTCACCCTGAACGACGGTTTGATATGCGTGAAATACCCATCCGGCACGGTGGTCTCCTTGACCAGGTACGTGCCCGCACCCAGGCTGCGGAAATCGATCACGCCGTTCGCGCCGGTCCTCAACTCCGTGGCCGCGTTTTCCGCATCCACGTACGACCATTGCTTCGTGCCCGCGTTCCAGTTCATCCACTTGTTCTGATGCAACGCGGACTGGTTTTGGATCTTGAACCCGGCGCCGGCGACCGTCTTGCTGGTGTTGCCTGCGGACACCTTGCGCAACCCGAAATCGTACGTGTTGAGCGTCGTCGTGACCGTCGGCACCGTGGGTTTCGGCTGGCCCTCCAGGAACACACCGTCCTTCCAACCGGGGGTGACACCCACCTTGTTGACGGCCGGCTTGGACTTGTCCAACGTGGTCATCTGGGTGCTGTAGGTGACGGTCACCTGCTTGCCCTCATGGGCGGCGACGAACGTGTTCTTGGATGTGGCGGTGAACCCGTTGCTGGTTTTCGTTGGCGTGTTGAACTGGCCGGTCACATCCGCACCATCCACGGTCGCGTGGAACGTGCCCGCCACATACTCCATGTTCTCCATCACGTCCCCGATGGTGACGGTCTGCACGGCGGCGGCGTTCGGCACGGTGAACCGCACACGGTACTCGCGGGTCTCCGAGTTCGTGGCGGACGCCTCATCGACCCATTGGCCGGCGAGGTTCTTCACCTTCTTCTCCGGTTTGATGCCGTTGGACTTGATGGTGGTCCGTCCGATCGGCTTCTTGTTCAAACTGTTCTTGCCCCGCACCGTCGAGGAGATGAGGATCGGCACACCATCCGCGTCCGTGACCAGGTAATATCCTGCCGGCAACTGCATTGTCACGCTTTCCGTGGTGGATGCCGGCACGGTCTTCTTCTGCAAATCCTTGCCGTCCACGCTCGTGGCCAACCGGGCCGCCAGTTGGCGCACCGTGTTCGTGTCATCAGTGACACGCAGCAGGGTGCTTGCCGCGTTGTCACCGGCTTTGACGGTCACATGCTGCGCGTCCAATGCGGCTTTCACCCACTGTTCGGTCGCGTTGCTCACCGAACGGGCGGACAGGCTCGCCAGATCGTTGCCGTTCATCACCACATCCGGGTATTCGGCGATGCGGTACACGGTCAGGTTCTTGCCCGCCAACGTGGACCCCTGACCGGCGGTGATCGTCAACTGGTCGGTGCCGGCGGGGATGTCCGCCGCCATGGCGGGCGCCACACCCACACCGATCGACGCGAACAGCGCCAGTCCGGTAAGCCCGGCCGCCAATTGCCATTTCCTGCTTGTCATCTGCGTATCCTTTCACGCACGCTGTATGGGACGCCGCATGTCTATGCGCCCACACGCCACACCCCTGTGCGCCACACCTGGCACACACCCAGTACACTGGGAACACACGCCGGGGCCGCCACCGTTGGCCACCCCAGCGCATAACCGCCGGTGTACGCCTGTACGCCGGCCATACGGGAGAAGAAACACCTCGCCGATGGTGCGCGCCACGTTCGCGCCAATACCGTTCACCATCAAGGACATCCCCGTGACCATTGATGTGGGCACGAACCATGCGCAAGCCGACGTGGGCAATGTGCTCAAGGAGCTGATGGGGGACACACCCCAACCAAACGCCTAGGCCAACAGGTTGGCGACGGTGGTCGCCATGTCACGGTGTTCGAGGTTGAGGTCCGCCAACACATTCATCATGTCCACCGCCTGCTGCCGGTGGGTCTGGTACCAGCCGGTCACCGCTTGCGGCGTCAACGCGTCCGGGGTGAACACCTGCGGGTACACGTCCCGGAGCGTGCGCAGCATACGCACCGCGTACCGTTGCCCGTCCGCACCAACCGTCGCGTACGCGACCGCCGTGTAGGCGGACAGGACGGCGCTGCCGTACTCGCATACGGGCACCAGGTCACGCGCCAAGGCGCACAACATCGCCAACGGGTAGCCGTCCGGCCATGCCACGTCCACCCATGCGGCCGCTGTTTGGCGGCACTGGTCGGCGTCCTCACTGCCCTCGCCAGTGGCGGCGGACAGGGCCATGGCCGCCAAACGGTCCGGGTTGGTGGGGATCGTGTCCATCAACCGGTAGGTGAGTTGCCCATGGTCCGTGACGTTCACCTGGTTGAGGATGGTGAGGGTGAGCATCATGCGCATGTGCCATGCGGCGTTGGTTTCCGTGCCGTAGCGCGCCCACACCTCTTGGGGCAGCCAGATCATCGGCAACCCCAAATACATGTTGGTGACCGTGTCCATGGTGTTCGCCCATGGTGTGGGGCACGGCATGGGCGACCATGGTTGGACGCTGACCGTCTGCCCGTCTGGTTGCCCGGTATGCCCGGCGAACCAGGTGTGGTACAGGTCCTCCATGCCGTCGTGCAATGGCACGGGGTTCGTGCACCATAGTGCGCTGGTGTTGTCCAACACGTCCATACCCCATCATCCTTTCCTAAGATTCCTTGCCGGCCATGTTCTATGCGCCGTGCCCGGTTGGTGTGCCCACGGGCACGGACACGGGTTGGGGTGGCGCAGGCGGGGACGCCACGGGTTTGATGGGCGGGCGCGGTGCCGTTTGCGCCACCGGCACCGGTCGCACATCACCCGGTCCGGTTTGTTGACCCATGGGGGTGGCGGGAGCGCCCATGCGCATGCGCGCCTGCTGTTCCACCGGCAGCATGTGTGGCGCCGCAACCGGCGTGGGGCCTGTTGGGGATGCCAACAGGGACATGAACCCTTTGGCGCGCCCGGCTGCGTCCCGCACCCGCATTTCCGTGTTCTGGATGGCCTGGCCTGCGTGCTGCGCGCCCTTGGCCATACCCCGGCCGGCGACGGCCAATGCGACGGGTGTGGCCAATGGGGTGAACATCAACGCGCCCACACCCGCGACACCGGCCGCACGGGACAGGACGGGATGCTGTTCGGTGAAACGGTGGGCCTCACCGCGGGCGAACGCCATGGCCGCCCGCGTACGGTGCACGCCACCATCCCCGTCCGTGTGCAGTTCACGGGCCAATTGCAACCGGCCCGTCGCCGTTCGCATCAACTCACGTTCATGTTCCGCCTGCACACGCACCTGTTCACGTTGCCGATGTCCGGCCAGCAACCGTTGCTTCACCTCACTGATCTGCCTGTCGCGTTCCGTTTGACGGCCGGCCATGCCTTGTTTGACCAGGGCGGCCACTTCCTCCTCGCTTGCCTGGGGGTGTTCGGCACGCACCTTGACCAGTTCCTCGTGCTCCATTTTACGGGTGACGATGTTCCGGGCGGTTTTGTTGGCGGCAAGCTGCGTCATGTTGCCCGAGTCCGCCGTCAACCGGTCACGCGCCTCCCGGTCGATCCGCTCTTCGTCCCAATCGGGGTGTTCGACCATCAGGTTGTTCTTGATGCTGTCCAGATGATCACCCTGCTCCCGTTCCAATTGGCGTTCGAACGCATTGTCCACCACACCGGAAGCATTCCCGTCGGGTCCATTGGGGGAGCCGACCGCCCGGTCCGCTTCCGACTGTTGGTTCGATTGGGCCGCATGCCGGCCGCTCCCGGTGCCCTTGCCTGCACCGTGCTGGCCATGCTGTCCATGCTGGCCTTGCCGGTAGCCGTGCTGCAACGCATCCGACACGGACCCGGCCCGGGCGCCGTTCATCGCGGCCATCGCGACCGCACCGCCGGTGGCGCCGGCGGCCAGGGCGCCACCGGCGGCCATCGCCATACGGCCCGCCTTGCGCACCCCTGGCCCACGGTGGCCCCGATGACGCCAAGCGCGCCGAAACTCAACGGGTCGCCCACATGCAGCACCCGGATGCACAACCACCGCAACCCAAACACGCTCGCCAACGGCAGCACCAGGCTGCACACACCCATCACCATGACCGTCGCCGCCGTGTTGCCGTTGCGGTCGACGATGCCCAACGCCATCATGATCGTGTTCATCAGGATGCACGCGACCGCCATGTACAAGCCCAACACGGTGGGGGTGCGATCATGCCCAGCATGCTGGTCACCGTCTTCGACAGGGTTTTGCGCCCCCGGTCGGGGCTTACCGCCCACACGATCAACGCGAACCACAACCCGGTGGCGCACAGGCACGCCAACGCGACCGCCAACAGGCGAAGCAGGCCGAAGCCCACGCCCCAGATGAGCATGTTCACCAGACCGCTCAGGGCGAAGATGAACCCGCCGCCCACATCGGACCATTGCGCGCTGCCGTGCTGTTGGTTGACGGTGGCGATGGCCTTGATGGTGTTCTCCAACTGGCCGGCGTCCGTGTGCGTGCGGGCCGCCCACTGCCATGCGGTGTTCGAGTTCGACAGATCGAACTTCTTGACCACCGCACGCAACGCACCGTCATTGGGGTTGTTCAGATTGCCGATGCGGGTGCGGTTGGCCTGCACCTGCTCATCACCCGACCCGTCCTTGACGGTCTGCGCGATTTCTCCAAGCAGCCTGTGGTACTCCTCGTACGCTTGACGCACCCCTTTGGCGCCGTCGATCATTTTCCACGGGTTGGTGAGCAGGCTGAAATTGGTGACGATGGACATGATCGCGCTCATTGGTTTGCCCGCTTGGATCGTGGCCATGATCTCCTGTTGTTCGGAGGTGGAGAACCCCGCGCCCGACAGCGCAGCCCGTGCGGCATCCAGTGCCGTGTCCTTCAACTGGTGTTGCAGTTCTTCGCCTTTGGTGCTGTCCTCGACCACCCATACGCGCCAATCCTTGGTGTTGCCGCCGTCCAACGTGCCCTCGCCACTGATCGCCACCCGGCAATAGTTCGACAGTTTGTTGTTGTTGCCAAGGCCTCGGTTGGGGCCTGTGACGGCGTCGACCCATTGCCAGCCGCCACGGGACACGTACCCGTTGTCGCCCTCACCGTCCCTCCAGGTGCACACGTCCCACATGGTGACCATCCGGTCGAGCATTTTCGCCGACGCGGCGGGTTTGATGTCACTGTCCGACCCGGTGGGCCCCTCCTCGTCGATGATCAGCAGGTCCGGGTTGAACGCCATCGCATACCCGCTGGCCTTCACCGGCGAGTTGGACCCGTTGAGGGCCCGGAGCCGTTGTTCCACATTGTCGCCTTGGCCGGGTGGGGTGGCCATGGCGGCCGCGTTCGTCCGGTCCGCCTGGTCCAGCGGGTTGGCGCCCGCCCGGTACTCCAGCACACGGCAGAACACCTCCGTGCCGTTCTCCCCGGCGCCGTATTGGGCACGCGCCCACATGCGCAACCCCGTTTCCTCCCACATCGTGTTCATGCTGCGCAGGATCACATCATCCTGGCCCATGGATGCCTCCGCGCCCAACCGCGCCAGGTAGCGCCGGCAGGAGAGTTTGTTGGTGGTGGAGGTGGACGCGAGGAACGCGCCGGTGGATTTCATGCTCGCGTCCAACGCTCCGGTGAGCTGATTGCCGGTTTTGCCGACGAGCTGGTCGGCGAACTGGTATGTCCACCATGGTGTGCCGGTGGCGGGGATGTCGGGGTGTTGGCTGCATTGCGCGCCGATGCCGATGACGAACGCGAACCCTACGATCAGGGCGGTGAAGCGTTGCATGAGGACGCGGGCGCCTTGGCCTTTGAATACCATGAAGATGGTGGTGCAGATGGTGGCGGCGACGATCAGCGCGGGGATCATCATCGTGCCCGTCAACGTGTCGTATATGGTTTTGACGACCCTGTTGCTTACCGGTCCCATCGCGTCCGCGATGGTTTGTTCGCTGCCGTTGGACATGCCCAGGAGTTTCGCGCCCGCGGTCCACAATCCGTTGCCCAAGCTCAGCATCACCCCTTCGACGCTTACGGGGATGGAGCCGAACAGGCCGGTGATCTGGTCGATGACGTCATCGGTGCGGTTCTCCAGACTGCCCGCCACGTCGCCCCATCGCAGCAGGGGGAGGGTTTCCATGGCCAAAGTGGTGTAAGCGCTCATGGGGCGCGTCTATGCGCGCATAGGGGATGGGTGTATGTGACGGCCGGACCTTGGGAGGTGTGGATAAGGTATGGATAGGGAGCAACGCAACCGGGAGCGTGACCGGTTCCTGTCGCAATCATCACGGGACAAGTGGGGGTTGTGGATAGGTGCCGTGTTCTGGCTCATCATGCCTGTTGCGGTGGTGTGCGCCGTGTTCGGGTGGTGTTGACCCATGTGGCATCCTATCCGGTTGGCGCGCAGGCTTATGGGCGCGCACCGGTGGGCGCGCCATGTTCTGTGGGCCGTGGCCGGTTCCGGCGGCATGGGGACCATGGGGTATGTGGGCGGTGTGTGCATCCGTGTGCATGACCGGTTGTTGGCGGAAACGGACAGTCCGGAGTTTGCGGCCGACATCAGCCTCAACCCGTTGTCGGGGTGGCACTGGCCCGTTTGGCGTATGCCGCATGTCCCGGCCGGTTGGCTGTGGACGGCCCTGATGGCCGCACTGGTGGTTGCACTGGTGGCCATAATGGTGTGTTGGCCCATGCGCAAACCGGACAACCCGTTCGACAGGGATCCACGCCGCCTGTTCTCGGACGCGGACCGGGAGTTCATCACACAATGCACCGGCAACCAGTGCGAGCACCGCATGTGCGGTCTGATCCGTTGTCCGCGCATGGGTGAGCAGATGGACCATCATTACCCGTGGAGCCGTGGGGGCGCCACCAGCCGGCGCAACCTGGTGTGGTTGTGTGCCAAGCACAACAGGCGCAAAAGCGACCGGGTACCCAGCCGCCTGTCGACTTGGTTGTTGGTGCGGGCGCGTGAGTCGTATTGGCCGCGCGGCGAACGGGCGGCGATGATCCCGGATGGTTTGGCGGATATGGCGCATGGCCCCGATGATGGGGTGGGTGTCGGCGCATAGGTGGGGTGCGTACACCACAACAGTCATATGGAATCGTGAAAGGGTGATGGTCATGCCGGTCATGCGTAAACCGAAAGGGGCGCCCAATGGGGCGGGTGGACAGTTCGATGCGAACCCCATGAGGGATGTGGGCCGCCCACCCATGCCGCCCACCCCCTCCAGCCAACCCGCGTCCGGCGTGTATCCGGCGCGCCGGCGTGGGAGACGGCCGGATGGGAGGCGAAGAACCGGATTGACCTGTTGGCGTCCCGGGGGGATGCGGCGGGAGCGGTGTCGTTGGCGCGCAGCATCGGCGCGTTCTGCCCCGGTGACAGGATCCCGTACGCGGAGGGGTATGTCGCCATTTTCGACGGGCGCACGTTGGAGTCGGCGTTCGTGCAGGGCCGGCGGGTGACGATGTGCGAGCAGTTCATGCCGGAAACGGTCCGTGTGCCCGGTCGGGACGCATAGTACGGGTTGCCTCCACCCCGGCAGTGGGCTGGGTGTTGGGTACGGCACACAGTAAGGAACATGCCATGTCTGATCTGATTCTTCCCGAACCGGCCATCGCCACGTTCGTCCACCTGTTCAAACCCAGCATGAACGACAAGTACGAGCTCACGCTGCTGATCGATAAGAAGCCGGGGACGGAAACCGTGGATGGTGTGGACAGGACCGTGGAAACGTCCGCGGATTACCGTGCGATCCAGCAGGCCGTCATGGCCGCCATCAAGCAGGGCTGCACCGAGGAGTGCGGGTATGACCCGAAGACGAAGGCGAAGTTCGTGCCGTTCGCCGGCAAGGATCCGAACAATCCCGCGTTCGTCAAGACCCTACAGCTGCCGTTGAAGGACGGTGACACGGACCGGTTCACCCGTGGTGAGCACAATGGCGAACTGCGCAAGGATGTGTACCCGGAGTTCGCCGGCCGCTATTTCATCCGGTTGACCACGTCGAAGGATCTGGCGCATGCGCAGGATCCGGAGACGGGTGCGGAACGCAGCCTGCTGGTGGATTTCAACACCGGACGCCCGTTGACGATGCAGCAGCTGTACGCGGGTTGCTGGGTGCGTGCCAACATCTGGTTCTCCCCGTATGTGGTCAATGGCAACATGGGCATCAAGGCGGTGGTGAACGCCGTGGTGAAGACGGGGGACGGCACCCCGCTGTTCACGATGGAGGACCGTGACCCGCTCAAGGGCTTCAACATGCCCGCCCCGACGGTCGACGCTGGTGGCGCGGACACCATGGGCGACGCGTTCGCCGCGATGGGCGTCGGCACGGTCTGAACCACCCCGCTATTCATGCAATAAGCCGGGTGCGCCCCGTTCCCCTCCCACATATGGGTTGGGCAACCACGGGCGCACCCGGTTTATTGCATATGCGCCCGTGGTTGCCGCCGCCCCCGTGCGTTCCGTGAATCCGAAGGCATGGGTGCGGCGCCGATTGCGGGCGTTTGCCGCCCGCCCACACTCCATGTACCGTGCATTGACGCCACTGCAGAAGCGAATCATCAGCACAATTCGGCATACCTGACGCCATACACCCGTATCCCATGCTTGCTATCATGCTGTTTTGACTTTTTGTAGGTATAGCTGTAGTCTTGTTCATCCGTATATGCACGTTTTCACGTTATGAGGAGTTGTTGCATGGGGTACAAGACCATCCGGCAAACCGTTGCCATGGGCTCCGCGACCATTCCCCCAAAACAAGCCGCGCAACAGGAATACGATACACGGATCAACGGCTGGTCCACATACCGTTCAGGGCTTGTGCTGGACGGATACGAAATGTTCGCTATATTGTCCGCGCAACTCGGCCGCGATATGGATAAGGTACGCGACTTGGAAAATCAGGTGGAGTCGCTGTGGCGCAGCCTGCCGCCCATCGCGTGCCACGCATACCTCATGGACCTCATCGGCACCGAAGTGCAAAGCACGAACACCATCGAAGGTGTGCATACCACACGCAAGGAGATCAGCGAGGCGTTGCAGGCCGCCAGCACCAATGGCGGGCATACACGTTGGAGTGAATTCGCCAAGCTGTTCCTCGGCCTGTCCGACCCCGGTCCCGAACGGTTGGAACTGCCTTCCACCCTTGAGGGCATCCGCCGCATATACGATCAGGTCATGGACGGGGAACTGGAGGACAAGGACACCCCCGACGGGCAACTGTTCCGCAAGGACACCATCGCGGTCTGGGATGAGAGCACCGGACGCAAACTGCATGATGGGGCCTGGCCCGAATCCACCATCCAAGTGCAGTTGACGCAATGGCTGGCCTTGATGCGAGACCGGGACATCCCGCCATTGCTCAGGGCCGCCATGTGCCATTATGCCTTCGAGCACATCCACCCGTTCTACGACGGCAACGGCAGGACGGGACGGTTCCTGTTCGCACTGCAACTAAGCAAGCACCTATCCGCACCGACGGCGCTCAGCGTCAGCACCATCATCGCCGACCACAAGACACAGTATTACAAGGCATTCGATGACGCCCAGCATCCGTTGAACTGCTCGGACGTGACCATGTTCTGCCAACGCATGGTCCGGTTTGTGTCCGAAGCGCAGGAGGCCATCATCGCGCAATTGACGGAGAAACAAGCCCTGTTGTCGGCAGCGGAAACCGCGTTGACGTCATACCGCCAACAAGAGGGGATGCCCGGACTGCAAGCGGGCATCCTGTTCTTCCTGATCCAGGAGGAGCTGTTCGACGGGATGCGCGTGCCCGTGACCCGCAAGCTCCTTCGGGAGGCGTTGGACATAGGCGAACGCAAGACCGTGAACGCGCTCGACGCGCTGACGGATGCCGGATTGCTGCAAACGCATGGTTCCAAACCCATCCGCTACTCGCTGTCGGACATGGGGCGCGCACTGTTCCTGAACACCTGACCGGAAACCGGGCGGGGGTTGAACCCGCACGGTTCACGCGTCCATGGTTTGGAACCGTAGCGCGCCCTCGCACTCCAGCACGCGCTGGCGCCACCCGGCGACACGGTCGGGTGCGGTCATCGCGAACCGGGCCAACAGCCACCGGTAGACCGCCAACGCCAACTGCAACGAACGGGCGTTGGCCTCCACCACACCCCACGCATCCAACCGGGCGACACGGGCCGTGAACCCGTGGCGCGCCCCCGTCTCGTACTCCACGACGGCACACCACACGTCCCACACCACCGGGTCGATCGGTTCACCCTGCACCATTGCCAACCTCCCTCAACCTGTTCACTCCAACGGCACGCGGGTGCTCAACCCCGCCTGTTTCAACGCGCCGGCCAACACCAACGCCGTGTCATGCCGGTCATGGCCAACACGCACACCGCGTTTGATCCGTTCCACCAACGCATCCACCTCCGGTTGGCTGAACCGCTCCTCCGCGGCGTGATGGATCAGCCCATACGACCAATCCCGGATCGCGTCATGCGTGGCGCCCTTGGATTGCGCCGGCACATTCAACCGCATCGTCTCCCCACGGTTGCCACCCTCCGGGCGCGGCTGCGTTTGGGGTGAACGGTAGAAGCCACCCAACGGATCCACACCACCACGACGCCCCGCCGGGGCCGGGGTGTTCGCGGGACCGGCGATGACGCCATCAGAGTCCACCATCACATCGGTTTCCGCGTCCGCTTCGGGATGCTCCACATACCCGTGCTCATCCAGCCAGGCGACCATTTCCGCGCTCATCTCCACGACCTCATGCGCATCCGCGATCAGATACTGGCCTTTGCGGATGGTGCTGCCGGGGGCGATGACATACCCCTTGCGGGCCGTGCGCACATCAATGGGCAACCCATCGGGGAACCGGTCCGTCTTCGGGTGCGCCGTGTTGCGCAACACCACACCCTTGGGCAACCGGTAATACGCATGCGCGCCCATGCCGGGGGTGCGGGTCACGAACGTGGCGGGGAACGCCATCGACCCGTACGCGCCGACCTCATCGCTCAACACAGCCCACCCGGTTTGCGCGCCCGGATCGTCCGGCACGTCGAAATCCAACACCGCATACCCCTCGGCAGGGACCGCCGCCCACGCATTGACACCCTGCGGCACCCTACTGGTGTCCACACCCGGGTCCAACGCGAGCTTCTGCCAGTTGCGCGCGACCTTGTCGGCGCCCGCCGGCGTGTAATCACATACGAAGCCATACTCGTCCGGGTTGCGCTTGTCCGGTTGGCGGCGCAACGCGTCCGGGGGCACCGCATGCCCGTCCTGTTCGATCTTGTCACGCACATACGCGGCGTACGGTTGGAACCTGGCGCGCGCCTCCTCATCGTCCATGTTGACCATGAGCACGCTCTTGTTGCGGCGCCTCGCCGTCTTCAACCCCAGCTTCTGGCAAATGTCATGCGTCGCATGGCTGGAGGGGCGGAACGGGTTGCTGGTGTTGTCCGCGAAACCACGCTCCACCAGTTCCGCCACGATCCATTCCTCCGCCTCCGACAGGTTCTCAGGCCGGCCGATCTGCACGGTCAACGCCTTGCCGGCCGGATGCTGCTGCCAATAGCGGCAGGACGCCATGATGAACCCCCAGGCGCCCACCGTGGCGACGAACGTACGCAGGTACACCATTTCGGGACTGTCGGCGCTGCGGTTGTCCTTCATGCGGATGAACGCGAAGCGGCGTTTCATGCTCGCGTCCATGTTCGTCACGAAATCAAGGTTCGTGGCGATGCACAACACGGCACGCGGGTTGAAGCTGATCACGTCCGAGCCCAGCACACGCCCCGAGATCGTGTCGCCGGTGGACAGGCGTTTCAACCGGTCCGTCTGGTGGGTGTCCAATCCGCTGGCGTCCTCATCGAACGCCCACAGTTTGCCCACGAGTTTGACCGGTTCCTGTTCGACCGATGTGCCCGACAGGCGGCCGCCGCCGACGAGTTTCTCCGTGTCGATGGTGGCGGACAGGCGTTGGGTCTGCCGGTTGTGTTTCGTGAACGCGCTGAAAAACAGGCCTTTGCCGTTGCCGCCGTCACCGGCCAGGACGAACGTCAGATGCTTGTAGGGTTGCAGGAACGGGCTGGCGGGCAGCAGCATCATGTTGTGCCGGCTGTTCGCGTCCGCGGTCAGATCGTCGATGATGCGTGCGCCCACGTCGGCGAGATGGTCATCCCATGCGTGTTCGAGGTTGAGTTCGAAGGGCATTTGCATCAACGGGTCGTCCGGGTCGAGGATCTCATGCAGGTGCTGGTGGCCTTTGCCGTCGTCCTCACGCCAGTAGGCGCGGTCGTCGAAACGGATGCCGTGCACGACGCGCCATGGGTGCCCGTCGCGTGTTTTCAGCCGCCGGCATTCCTGGATGAACAGGTTCTCCCACTCGTTGTTGCGTTCCGCCCGTGGCACCCGGTACTCGTCCGCGATGGCGGAGATCGCGTGCCATGTGTGCAACCGGCGCACCTGTCCGTTCTCGTCCGTTTCGGTGTCGATGTCACGGCGGAACAGGACGGTGCCGGCATCGTCCGGTTGCAGTTCCAAGGCGAGGTTGCGGTTGCGCAAGTCCCATAGGGCGCGCGCGTAGCCGATGGCGAAGTAGGGTTTGCCGTCGTTGCGGGTGGGTACGCGCACCGGGTCGTTGTGGTCGTCGATGAAGGTCCATTCGCCGGCGTCGTAGTCGACGATGCTCATTTCGTTGTAGATCTTCTGCACGTTGCGTGGCATGCCGGGGCGTACGCGGAACCTCCAGCGTTGCATGTCCTGTTCCTCTTGGTAGGTGCACATGTGCTCATCCTCCCCGCATCCTACGGTGTCGCGTCTTGCGGTACCCCCTATGCGTCACAAGGACCACCACCCCGGCCACCCCAACCGCCCCAAAGCGGGGGAGGATGGTTTATTTCCGTAGCCACGCCGAAAACAATGCGATGCGCAATATGTTTCTTTTTGTTTTCCGGTGTGGTCGGCGACGCAGTGACATTCCATGTTTCTTCACCGACATGCAGGTTTCTTCACCGACCGCGCGGGTGATGTCGGTGAAGACACCCAACTTTCTTCACCGACTTTCGAATGTCGGTGAAGGCTCCTAAGCCTACTGCTGATTGGGGTTTATGAAGTTTCTTCGGTGACGCACCGACTTTTAAGGTCTTTCTATAGGGGAGCCGATTTGGGGGTTCCTTTAGAACCACGCTGCGTCGGTGAAGAAACATGTTTTCGGAGCCCCCAACCCCAATCGGCAGTAGGGTTGAGGAGTCTTCACCGACATCACTGCGTCAGTGAAGAGTCCCCTGTGGCCGGTGCAGGCGTGAACACGGCCGGCGGACCGGGCGTGGGGAGGGGAGTCGGGTAATTCCCGTGGTGTCGAGGTGTTTTCAGTGGGTATTGTTTTCGGTTGGGTGTGGTCGCATAGGGGTGTGGCATGCCATTCAAACCGAAGTTCGAGTCCGCGGCCACACCCCCGGTGTCCAGTGAACCCACACCGGCCGCACCCGTCATGCCAAAAGGTGAGGTGCGCCCGGCGGGCAATGCGGGCGAGGGGCATACCGCACCCGAGGCCGCATCCATGGGAGCACCGGGCGGCGATGGCCATGCCACCGGGCCGGTTGAACCGTCCAATCCGGATGGGGATGATTGGGAGAGCCTGTGGACCGATCCGGAACCGGCCATGGCCCCGGCGGGACAACCCGAACCGAGTGAGGCGCCGGTGCCGGCACAGCCGGTGGACCGGGATGGGCCCGTGCAGGTCCCTGACATGGGCGACGGCGGGACCGCGGTGGATGATGAGGATTGGGATGCGTTGTGGGACACCCCAGTGCAAGACGAACAGGATTCCGGCATGCCCCCGCAGGACGTGCAGGCCACTGGGGAACAAGCCGACGAGGCCGGGGCTGATACACACCCCACGCCAGTTACGCCGGATGGGCAGGACGCGGATCAGTGGGATTGGGGTGCGGACGGTGGACTTGTGGATGATACGGGCGCCATACGGGGGATGGGTTGGCGGATGATGACATCGCCGGTCCCGACGCCACCCCATGGGACGAGCCCCCAACAACCACCACGGACGGTGTGGCCGCCGCACCAGTCTCCGCCATGCCAGAGCACCCGTGTGAGCCGGCCACGGACGGGGGCATGCCCTTGCCTGACAAAGCGGCGGATGATGATGATTGGATCGCGCAGATCGGTTCGCGTGGCGTCAGCCTGGACCTTGACTGGGACGATGACGAGGATAATGGGGAATCCACGGACCCTATAGGGGATACGGGGGTTGCCGGTGCCGATGCGGTGGATGTGGCCGCTTGCGCGGACGATGATGATGGGGGTGGCCGCGCCCGGTCATACCGGCCGTTGATCATCGCCGCAGCCGTGTTCGTGGCGATCCTCATGGTGGCGGCCCTGGTGTTCGCGCTGCACGCGCACCAAACCGCGGGGGATGGGCGGCGCCGTGAGGCCCAGTGCGCGCAATACGCGCAGCAGTTGGCGCAATGGGATGCGAGCGTGGCGCGGGCGAAACGGTTGCGGTTGAACGCGGGCAGCAGTCCCGAACGCACCTGTCCGGCGGACACGGAGGCGCACACCAGCCGATTGCGGTCCCGCACCAACAGTCTGGACAAGCGCATCAGTGAGCAGATCGCAACCCAATGGGAGGCGATGCGCACGCAAGCCGCGCGGGCCGTCAAGGATTGGCCGTTGGCCGGCAAGGATACGTTGTCGGCACTCAAAGCGTATGAGGGGTTGCCGGTGGGCACGTTGGACGCGTTGCAGTCCCGTCAGGACACGTTGCGTGGGTTGCGCGCCAAGGCGCAACAGGAGGACGCCGCCAATCGTGCCAAACAGGAGGCGGAGAGGAAAAACAGGAGGAGGAACGCAAGAAAAAGGAGGCGGAGGCGAAACAGAAAGCCCAGGAGGAGCGACGCCGGCAGGAGGAGGCCCGTCAGGCCGAGGCGCAAACGCAAACGCAGGAGACGGGCCCGCAGTACACGGCGCCCGCCACACCCCAGTACACGCCGCAGTACACACCCCAGTACACGCCCGCACAACCAACCCAACCCACACAACCCGCGCAACCGGCGCAACCGGCGCAACCGTCCACACCGGACGGCAACGCGAGCGCCGAAATGTGAACACAAAAGGGTCGGCCGCCAACAGGTGGCGGCCGACCCTCAAGATCCATGGCGGGGGTTATTGGCGGATGGGCACCAGCACTTGGCGCCACTGCAAACGCGCCCCATCGTCTTCGTCGTTGTCGTTGTCGCCTTGGGCGAACAGGACGGGTTTGAGCGCGTCCCGCACCCGCAGGTCGACCGTCCCGTGGGGCCATGAGGCGGTGATGTCGGCGAGGAATTGCGCGTTGAGGCGCAGCATCCCGTCCATTGCGCCGTCCACGCTGGTGCCGTCCAACGTGACCTGTCCCACACTGTCCGCGCTGGCGGCTTGGGTGCATACGACCTCGCCGTTGGTGACCGTCATGTCCACGGGCAGGGTGTCTCGGTTGTCCATGTCCAGGGCGCGCAGGTATTTGACCGCGGCCAGCAGTTCGTCACGGCCGGCGTGCACCACCAGCGGGTACTCGTCCTCCGTGTCGGGGATGATGCGGGCGATGTCGGGGTATTGGCCGTCCAAGACGACCGTCATGTCCTCGTCCACACGGTTGGAGGCCATGACGAGATGGGAGCCGATGTGCAGGCTGGTGGCGTCCCGTCCGACGCGTTTGAGCCATTCGGCTGGTACGACCACGCTGCCGGTGAAGCCGGGGGCGTCCACTTGGGCGCGGGCCGCCCGGTACCGGTCCGTCGCCTCGAACACCACATGGTCGCCGTCGCCGTGGATGTGCACGCCGGTGAGCAGGGGGCGTGACTGGTTGCGGGACGCGCAGTGGGTGACGGCGTTGATCAGGCGTGGCAGCGTCCCGTCGGGCAATGCCAGTTCCATGCCTTGCATGTCTGGCCATTCGTTTTCGGCCGCGCCGGGCATCAGGCGCATACGGGCGCGGGTGCGTCCGTTGACGGTGTGCAGCCATTCGCCGCGCGCATCCGTGCGGGTTTCGATCACGGTTTCGCCCGGGCCGTTCTGTCCGGCGAGCGCGGTGAACCAGAAGCCGGCGACGATGACGGTGCCGGGTTCGAGCACGTCCGCGTCCAGGCGGGTGCGGGCCCATTGGCTGCGGCTGTTCGCGGTCAGGGTCACCGTGTCGTGTTCGGCGGTCAGGGTGATGTGGGTGTGGTCGGGGTCGAGTTTGTCCAGGACCCGGGAGACGTGTTGTGCGGCGCGTGCCAGTTCCGCGCCCTCCACGAGGACTTTCATGCAGGTTCCTTTCAGGGGTTGGTTGGTTGTTGGCCGGTGATGCGTCAGCGGCATAGCAGAGGGGTATGTGGTATGAGCTTGAGGCGTTGCCGGGGGTGCCGGCGGAGGATGCGGCCGCGTATGTGAACCGTGCGCGCAAGGCGGCGGCCGCGTTGGGTTTGGCGGACCGGCCGGGATGGGACTCGTGGTGGCGCCTGTTGGTGCACCGTGATGATGGGATGGTGTTGTTGGCCGACCGGACACGCCGGTGGGTGTGTCTGCCCGATGGGGTGGACGGGCAGGTGGTGCGGTTGGTGGCGGACGCGTGCCATGCGCGCGCCTGCCCCCTGGAGGGTGCCCCGGAGGTGTTGGAGCGGCGGTTGGTGTGGGCGCATGCGGTGTTTCCCGCGTCCGCGACGTTGGCGCGTACGGCCCGGGATACGGGGGTGGATGCGCACGAGTCGCGGTTCGATCCGGCGGATGGGGGTGTGGTCGCGGTCAATGTGCGCCGGCAGGGGGTGTGGGAGACCCGGCGGGCGAAGAACTGGTTGGCGGATGAGTTCAACATGGCGCCCGATCAGAACCGGTTGCAGGAGACGGGTGTGGGCGCGTGCCGTGTGGTGGCGGGCATGCCGCGTGGCGCGGACGCGGTCCGTGAGGCGCGCCGGGCCGGCACCGCGTTGGGGTTGGGCGTCACCCCGGGTGTGGCGGCGCACCGTTCCCGTCCCGGGTTCGCGCTCCTCATGACCAGTGTCATCATGTGCCTGTTGGCGGCCCTGGCGTGCGTGCTGTGGGGCGCATGGTGGCCGTTGGCGGTGAGCGCACCCCTGGTGGTGGCGGCGGTGGCGCGCATGGTGCGCATGCCGGCGGACGCGCCCGTGTGGCAACGGCCCCGGCATTGGTGGTGGCCGCATGCGCGCACCCGGCGCATGGAGACCAGTGATTTCAAATCCCGCTCCGCCGGCGACGACGGGGGCCGCCGGCGCGGGCGGCGGGCGAAGGCGTATGCGTATGAACGCTCCACGTTCCCGGTGCCGCCGGGCACGTTGATGGCGTTGGCGGCGCCCTTGGCGCGTGAACGTGGCGTCCAATCGGCCCTGTCGCACTGCCCGCCCGAACTGCAGGACGCGGACGGGCCCTTGTTGGGGGTGGCGGTCGACGGGCAGCCGGTGCGCATGCCGGCGGCGGTCATGTGGGACGGGATCGCGTTGTTGGGCAAACCCGGCGGCGGCAAATCGAACAGCATGCACGGTGTGCAGCAATGGGCGTGCGCGCACAGCAACCCGGATGATTCGGTCGTGGTGTTCGAGGCGAAGGGCGTGGACAGTTTCCCCATATTGCACCGGTTGAACCCGCGCATGCGGTTCATGGACCTGGCGGATGCGCGCACGCCGATGATCAGTCTGCTCGGGGAGGGGGACGCGTGGGTGCGGGCCCAACGGTTCGCGAACCTGATGCATGGCGCGTTGGGCGACCAGCAGATCGGCCCCAAAAGCCGCTTGCAGTTGACCGACAGCGTGGCGTTGACGTTGCGTGCCATGGATTCGCCACGGTTCGCCCAAGTGTGCGCCAGCCAAGGCGTCGCCGTGCCCGCCACATGGGTGGATGGCGCGTTCACGTTGCTGTTCGGCCATGGGGCTCGCGCAGGCCGTGCCCTGGCGCGCGCCATGGCGTGCGCGTTGGACGATGATGAGGCCAGGGAGACGGTCGAACGCCTCCATGGCGGCGTCAACGAACGTTCGGGGCGGCCGGCCGTGTCGGACGGCCAGTTGTTCCAATTGCTCAACGCACCCATGAACAAAATGGGCCTGTTGGCCGGCGCTCCCCAACTCACCGACCCAAGCCGGCGTACGGTCACCTGGGAACGGTTGTTGGCGCATGGGGTGCAATTGGCCATCAACACCGGCGACCCCGCCCGCCCCGGCGTTGCCGCCATGGGCGAGGACGCGCGCCGTCTGGTCAACGCGCTCCTGTTCCAGGGGTTGCGGTTGCAGATAGGCGAGTCGTGCATGGGTTGGCAGGAGCGGGGGCGGCGTGTGCGCGTGTTCGTCGACGAGCTCACGGAGATCACCGGCGCCGACGGCCGCGATGAGGGTGGCAATGTCGCCGCGGTCGAATGGCTGCGGTCGCGTGGGCGCGCGTATGGGGCGGAATTGTGCGCGGGCACCCAATACCCCGAACAGATAGGCGAACGGTTGATGAGTTGCCTGCTGGGGTTGCGCACCATCGGCTGTTACGCGCAACTGGCCCCGTCGAGCGCGCAGATCATGGCGGCCGCGTTGAATGTGGACCCCAGTCAGATCCGCGCGTTGGGGGAGCATGTGATGTGCGTGCGCACCACCGGCCGGGACAACACCGCACTGCCCGCCCTTACCGTGGCCGTCCCATGGTTCGACGGGGGCCACGGCGTGTGACGCATCCGCCGTCCGTATGGGAATGATGACGTCACAGCAACGGGACCGGTTGGACGCGCAGGTGCGGGCCATGCACTGGGATGCGGACGCGTGCGCATGGGGCAGCCAGCAGCGCATGCAGGTGGCCGCACTGGTGGAGGCGACGCCCTTGGTGGAGGGGGAGATCAGGCGTTTGTTCCCCGACCCCGGTCAGGCGGAACACATGATCGAGTACATCAAACCCCGGATCACGGAGAAGATCGTCGGCCGTGAAATCGTATCCCACTCCGCGAACTGGAACACACACAACCTGTGGGATCCCACGTTGAACACGAGCGTGTGCGGGTGGGTGCGCCGCCTGACGGTGGCGATGGCGAAGGCGAACCCACGGCGCATCCTGCACGGGCACACCCTGCCGGCCAGCACATGGGAAAGCGAGGACGGGTACAATCCCGTCTTCGACGATGCGAACAGCGAGAACGTGCTCATAGGCCACCCCTTGTGCGGCATCTTCGACGAACACCCCGGGTTGTGCGTGCCCCGCCCCGTGGGCGGCCCCGGGCCCAAATGGTGGCGCCGGTTGCAGCACAAGGGGGATGCGGGCGTGGTGCGTGACAGCATGCGTGCGGCCGGCATGTGGGACACGTCATTGGACGTGTTGGACCCGTTGCCCGCATGCGCACTGGTATGCGCGCCCCTGCCCAGCGTACGCGCCAGTTTGCTGCCCAGGCTGTACGAACCGGGAAGCGTGTGGGAACAATTGGCGATCGAGTATTGGCCCACGCAAACCACCGGGCGGCCGGGGGTGCAACGGTTGCGCCAGTTGCGCCAACTGGTGGAACACACCGCGCAAACCGACCATGTGTTCGAGTGGGACGTGTGGGTGCGCCTGGGCACCATGACGGCCCGCCTGTTGGCGGACTAACCATGGTACGGGTCAGGGGGTTCGGGTTTCCACCCCGAACCGGTGGCGATCGCCGCCAGCCACGCCAACAGGCGCGCCCCATGGGTGCGGTCGTCCAACAACCAACCCACCGTGGTGCGTGCCGGACTGTGTTTCAACACACACCCCGTCCAACGTGCCGCGGTCTGGATATGCCGGCAGGCCAGGGCACGGCCCGCGCCGAACACCGCCTGGTCCACCAGCCACACATGCAACGCGCACACGGCCGGATCATGGGCCGCCCGGTCCACCAATACAGGGATGCATTGGTCCCCATGGCCCGTGTCGGCCAAGTGTTTGAGCTCAATGAGCAGTTGGGCACGCCGTTGGGACGCCAACCGGGACGCGGCGGCCGCTACGCGAGGATCCGGCGTAACCATGACACCCCCTTGCCGTCCGTGTCCGCACTCACGTCCACGCCCACGAACCGGGCTTGGCGCGCCAACCATGCGGGACATTGCGTGCCTTGCGGCCGTCCCGGTTGCTGCCCGGTCAACGATTGCGCCGTCCATTGGTCGGTGCCCGCGAACCGGCTCAACCCGTCCAGCATGCGTTTCCAATCCTTGTCCGGGCGGGGGTTGGCCAGGGTGCCGGGCGCCTGCGCGCACGTGATCGTCAACTCCGGCATGCCCACCGCATCCAATGTCTTCAACCCGTCCCCCAACTGGCTGCCCGTCTGCCCTATACGAAACAGGATGCGCCCGGCGCCCGCCTGCATGAACGGGCGGATGACCCCACCGGCGAACGTGTGCGAGGACCGCCATTGCGCCGGGTCCATCCGGTCGGCGTCCACGACGATCAGGTCGATGTGCGGGTCACGGCTCAACGCGATCAACGCACGCCCGTACAACCCTATGAGCCCGGGGGCGCGCGGGTCAAGGGGACCGGGCAGCAGCGCATACGGTTGGCCCAGTTCCCGGGGCATGACCATCGCGTGTTTCAGATCGTCCCATTGGGCGTTCTCCAGCATCCTGTCCGCGTCCAACCGGTGCCAGGCGCGTTGCGATTGCTGGCCCGGGTTGCCGTCCACCAGAACGGTGTGCAGGCGTTGGCGACCGGCCAATGCGGCGAGTTGGCGCGCGTTGCCGCTTTTGCCCAGGCCGCCGGATCCGCCGGTGACGAATGCTATGGGACGTTCACTCATGACCTATGGCTATGCGCCCGCACATCCCCGTGTTTTACGCGCATAGCACCCTTGTGACAACAGAACCGAAACGGAAAGGAACCCGCAATGTCGTTCTTCAACCCCTCCTGGGACCATGACACCCCCACCCCGGACGCGGCGGCCGAACCGGCCACACCCGCCATGCCCGAACCGGACACCGTGGCAGACCCCGCGGACGCGGGCGCGCCGGAACCGGTGGAGGAGGATACGGGCGCCGACGCCAAGCCCACGCACACACGACCGCGCGCCAAACGCTCCGCCGGCATCACGCGCCGGGACATCACCCGCATCCTCGAGTGCGACCGGACGTTGACGGGCAACCCGCAGTTGGGCGCGCTCATGGAACAGCTCGCCGGAGAGGACCGTGCCCAACAGATCGAACAGGTGCTGGACGGCAAATGGCGCGATGCGGCCAAGGCGTTGCAAGCCGCGCATGACGACGCCAACGAGATCACCCGCACCATCACCCTCATCCAACTCATCGACCGTCAACCGGCGCAGATCCGCGCCATGGCCCGCATCTGCGAGGCGCTCACAGGGGACGGGGAGGCGAAGTGGACGGGCAAGGAGATGGATGTGGCCGCCACGATCGCGCAACACGCGCCCCAACTCGACATGGGTGTGCTCAAGGAGCTGCTATGACGGCCCAACCCACCCTGTTCAGCAAGGACCGGTTGGCGCACCTGTTGCATGTGCCGCCCATGTTCATCGACCGGCTCATCGACCATGGGCTATTGCCCGAACCCAACGGCCCAGGCCATACGTGGCCCGAACCCAAGGTGCGGGCCTTGTTGGCGGCGCGCCCGTGGCTGCGTATCCTCACGGTCCCGTTGAGCCGTGTCGAACTGCACCGGCTCAACCCGAGCCTGCGCATGCCCTCGGACGCGGCCGTCATTTCGGGCCGGCCGTATGCGCCCCTGTGGCATGCGATGGATGATGCGTGGGGGAGGGACGCATCACGCATGGTATGACGCCATTGATCAGTTTCCACGCGGGGCATGCGGTACCGGAGCAACCGGTGCGTGTGCCCCGCGCGTTCTCCCACACGGCCATCACCACATGGGCGCAATGCCCCGCACGATGGGTGGCGGGCAAACTCATCCCCCAACCGGTGCGTGCCGACGACCCGTTGGTGTGCGGCCGGTTGGCGCACACCGCGTTGGAACTCGCCATCGGCCACGATCCAAATGACGTGGAGCCCGAATGGGCGTTGCTGTGCTCGCACGCGATCGACCATGAACGCCGGATGGTCCGGGACAAAGGGTGGGGTGACGATCCGGCGCCACGCATCGTGCTGCCCAACGGCGCCATGGCGGACGATGCGTATTGGGCCATGTGCGCGGCACGGCGCTTGCAAGGCTTCAGGTTGACGGACGCGTTGGACGGGCCGTTGCACCCCGCAGGTGTGGAGGAGGCGTTGCACGGCGAGTGGGACGGGATCCGGTTCACCGGGCGTGGCGATTACCGGGACGCCACCGGCGTGGTGGTCGATTGGAAGACGGGACGCGTGCCCCAATACGCGGACGGGGCGCGCACGCATGCGAACCAGTTGCGCCTGTACGCGCACCTGTACGAACAGATGGGCGTGCATATCACGGGCGCTCGCGATGTGTATGTGGAGCACCGCACGCATGTGGCGGCCAAACTGGACGCGCGGTTGATGAACGCCGCACGCCACACGTATGTGGACGGTGCGCGCGACATGATGCGTGTGTTGGAGCCACGGGTGCAGCAGGTGCCGTTGCGGCCGGGCCCGTTGTGCGCGTGGTGCCCGTTGGCGAACGTGTGCCCCATGGCGGGCCCGTTCACCGGCAAAGCGGCACGCGCCGCGCGCGAGCAACCCATCCGGGCGGACGATCCACGCTTCCCGGTGGTGCGGACGCATACCGGTGGGCAGCAACAACCGGTGACCGTCGGCAAGGAGGGCATGATGGATGAGGCGATGTTGATGGATCTGATGGGCGGCACGCACCCCAATGCACCGGCCGTGCCCGAACCCGCACCAAAGCCTACACCTGAACCCAAGGCCGAGGAGGCGGACCCTGTGATGGGTGTGGACCCGTGGGCGGGCATGGACGGGGCGCGGGACGCGTTGGCCCAATGGGGCATCACCCCACCCGAACCCGAACCAGCCACCACACCCGAACCAAAAACGGGAGCGGAAACGGTGACAGAGGAGCAACCGGCAACACCAGCGGAACCCACACCCACCCCCGCCACGCCGGCCACACCGGCGGGGGATATGCGGTTCGTGGAACAACGCCCCTACGACCCCACATGGGGCGCGCACGGCATCAACATGGCCGGATACGGATGGTTGCGCCTCCAGGACATGAGCCAAGCGCTCATCGGCGTTCCCGATGCCACCACAGCAAGCCTCATCCGCCTCATCCAAGGAGCATGGGCCGCGGCCCGCACCGCATACGGGCCGGGCGCCGCACCCGACATCCCCGGACTGGCCGACGGCGCACCACAACCCGAACCCCTGTTCGCATGGTTGGACACCGCCGCCGCCCGCGACACGGTCCGTGCCCTGCTCGCATGGTTCACCCAACCCACCGATGACGGCATGCCGGTGGACGGGCGCATCGGGCAAGCCGCCCGGCACGCCGCACACACCCTTGCCATGGCCACGGCCGTGGCCAGCATGCGCCCCGGCGCATGACCCTTACAATAAAAACACCCCGATAGAAAGGACAGCACGCATGGCACGAACCAACGAACACGGAGGCGTCGACTACGGCATCGTCCGCACCGCGGACGAGGTATGGCTCGCCGACGACGACGGTGACGGCCGCAACCCCGAATGGGTGGCGGACGAAGAGGACGCGACCGTATGGCCCACGCGCGAGCAGGCCGAAACGTTCGCCCTGCTCGCCGGCGTCGCACAGGAAACCGACACCGGCATCGAACTCGACGACCACGTCGACATCCGCGAGGTCCACTGGATCAACGAGGAGGACATCGAACCGGACGACCTCGACCGTGAACTCGACGAAGAGGAACACGGCAACTAAACAACAAACCAACAACGTAAGGGGGTGGTCCAAGTGAACCACCCCCTTACGTTGTTGCGTCGGGCGTCAAACAGGGTCAGATCTCATAGACCGCGTGGATGAACGAACGCATCTCCGTCAACCGCGCCGGCAACCGGTCCTCCATGACCCCCGTCACCTTGTTGCGCACCCGGCGCGTCCGCCGCGTATGCGCCACCCGCGCATCCCCGGGCTCCATCTCCAGGAAAATCCGCGCCGCCTCCGGGGACAACACCTTGTGATACGCCGCCATACGCGCCATGTTGCCCTGGCCGCCACGCGCCCCGGACGCCCCATCGATCAGATCGACACCCGCGCCCTTGCCATGCATGCGGATCAGATCCTTCGCGAACTGCAAATCACCATGCGGATTGGGGACGCTGCCGTTGCCGTAGCACATCTCCCAGAACGCCTGCGCCTGCAGATCCGGCGCATCATCCAACTCACGGAACGCCCGCACAATCTGCTTCGTCTGCTCCCGCGACGGCACACCATTGGTCGGTTGGAACATCATCCGCAGATACGAACGGGCCGCCATGCCCTTCGCCGCGGGCTTGTTCACCATCCCCGGCACCTTCACCCGCCGCCCCTGCTCATCCAACTCGTACCGGCGCGTGCCGGGCACCATCTTGTTCACCAACCCCATTTCACGGACCGCATCACCCTTATGGTGCATGATCTTGCCGGTGGCCTTGTCGACCACATCCTTGTCATACCGTTCGATCTTCGTGTAATTGATGAACTTCCACGCCGCCCGCGCATCCCCGGGGCCGGGGTACCCGTTGCGGATCACATTCGCCGCCGCGGCCGCATCCTCATAATGCAGATCGATCAACACCTGCGCCGCCCGGTCCGCATCCTTGCGGCGGCGCAGACTGTTCGCGATGCTCGTCGCCGGCACATACCGGCGCCACGGGCTCGCATCAATGGTACGGCGCCGCTCATACGGCGTCGCGGCCCGCCACGCCGCCTTCACCATGCGACGCCGGTCCGCGGCCGGCACACCCTCCAAACGGCCCCGCAGCACGTCGCGCACCGCGCCACGCACACGCTTGTCGCCCCGCATCACCGTCTTATCCAACATGGGCCCGTCATTGATCTCACGGAACACCACCTCGCCATGCTCGTCCTCCAACACGAACCCGGACGGTTCGATACGCACCGTGGCCGCCTGCGCAAGCAACCGGAGCGTCTCCTGTTCCGTCTTGCACACGCGCGGCTCCCGCACCGCGTTCTCACGCATCGTCGCCGTCAGTTCACTGATGGTCATGCTCACCGGATCCAGATCAGGCAAACCGGTCAACCCCATGTCGGGTTTGTTGTCGTACTGGCCGCCTGCACTGTTCGGCGCTCCCTTGGGTTTGCGGTACTGGTTGCTCATCATTCGCTCCTTCACACTGCCACTGTTCAACCCCTATTGCCGTATGGGGCTCACAGCCAGCTATGCCGCCACCCGGCACACACAACGGGGGAGGAGGGGCAACTAGGGAAAACCGAAACAATGCACAAAACTATTCACTCACCAGGGTGCGGGATTTAGCATCAGCACCCACGCACACCACAAGCGCGCCCCAAGGGCATGCTTCAGTGACCATACAGGTGTCTTCACCGACGCAGTGATGTCGGTGAAGAGTGATCAAACCTACTGCCGATTGGGGTTAGAGGCTCCAAAACCATGTTTCTTCACCGACGCAGCGACCTTATAAAGGAACCCTTGGAATCGGCTCCCCTATAGAAAGACCTTAAAAGTCGGTGCGTCACCGAAGAAACTTCATAAAACCCTTACGGCAGTAAGGCTAGGAGCCTTCACCGACTTTGCGATGTCGGTGAAGAAACTTATGTTTCTTCGGTGACTTATGTCAGAAGTCAGTGAAGACACCTGCATGTCGGTGAAGAAACCCATGATGTCACTGCGTCCACAATCCAGCCGGAAACACAAAAGAATTGCATTAAAAAGTTATTGTTTCGCCAGATTCGAAGAAAAACCTTTCCCGCCGCAGCGTACCCAACCATACACCTCTGATACATAAGGGGAACATCATGAGCCAGCCATACAACCATAGCAGTGCTGAACTGTTGATTTGACCTGTACCGCCTCGCCTGACTTGCCAGACACAATACGAACCGAATGATCACCACAGACGCTGGAAGACCGGCACCAACGCGGATAGGCTGCTTTGCTTTGCGCTTTGTTCGGCATTGTCGTTTATCCTTGGGTGGCAAGGATTGACACCCCGTGTTTTCATCGCAAGATATGTGAAGCGAAGAAGCACGAATATATCGAGCAGAACATGGCAGCCGGCTCACGCCGCCATGACAGCACATGACAGGGAACAATGAGGGAAGGTGAACAGCTGATGGCGAAGAAGGAACCCAAGACCGATCTGTGGGTAGCCGGCCAGCTCAAGGACTGCGGGATTCGTTTCGATGCGCAGGGAAGCGACGTGAAAGAGATCGATGAAGCACTCAAAACCGCATCAAAACGTGGAACCGGCCGTGTAGGATACCCCGAATATACTGCCGTCATCGGAGATTTCGTCATCGTCATTGAAGATAAAGCCTCAATAGATCGGCAAATCAAGATGACCGACTCGGGGATCCTTGACACAAGTGTGAAGGCGGTGATGGATTACGCCGTAAATGGTGCCTACTTCTACGCTAAGCACATTGCACAGCACACACCGTTCAAAAAGGTGTTCGCCATCGGGGTGTCCGGAGATGAGAAGCACCATGTGATTACGCCGGTATGGGTGGATGATCGCGAGGGCTACAAGATGCTACCCGATATCGAATCATTCATATCGTTCTCCAAGCAGAATATCGGTGAATACTACACTCGTTATGTACTGAATGAAGCAACCGATGTCGAGAAGACCACAGAGCAGATCCTCAAGGATGCGGCCCAGCTGCATGAATATCTACGTACCTATGGCACGTTGAAGGATCAAGACAAGCCTTTGGTGGTGGCCGGCATCCTGCTGGCGTTGGACGAAATCGAATACAAGGGGTTCGCCATCGATTTGCTCACCGGCGATCAGGTGGAAGGCAGTCGCGACGGCGACAAGCTGATGAACGCAATCCGCACCCGGCTGACGCGTTCCAACGTGGGGCCGGACGTGAAGAAGGACATACTGCTGTCTGAGTTCTCCATCCTGCAAAACAGCTTCCGCCTGAACGAGGTGAATGAGACGCTCGGCAAAACGCCGTTGAAGTACTATACGGAGTTCCTGTACGAGCATGTATTCCGCAACATCAAATACCAGAAAACCAGTGAGGATTTCATCGGACGCTTCTACGGCGAGTTCATGAGATACTCGGGCGGTGACGGACAGACGTTGGGCATCATCCTCACACCCCGCCACATCTGTGAACTGATGTGCGAACTAACGGATGTCAAGATGGACGACAAGGTGCTCGACCCGACCTGCGGAACCGGTGGCTTCCTGATCTCCGCCATGCACCGGATGTTGACGATGGCCGACACGGATACGCAGCGCCGCCACATCAAAAAGGAACAGTTGTACGGCATCGAACTGCAAAACAACATGTTCGCCGTGGCAGCCACGAACATGATTCTGCGCGGGGACGGCAACAGCAACCTCGAATGCTGCGACTTTCTCAAAAAGAACCCCGCACAGGTGCAGCTGAAGGGCGCAACTGTCGGCCTGATGAACCCGCCCTACTCGCAAGGCAGCAAGGCGGACCCGACACAGTACGAGCTTTCCTTCGTCGAACATCTGCTGGATTCCCTGACGGTCGGGGCTCGGGCGGCGGTCATTGTGCCGCAGTCCTCCATGACCGGCAAATCGAAAGCCGAACAGGTGTTCAAGGTGAGCATTATGAAGCACCACACGCTGGAAGGTGTCATCACCTGCAATACGGACACGTTCTATGGTGTGGGCACGAATCCGGTCATCGCTGTGTTCACCGCGCATGAGCCACATGACCCCGAACATGTGGCGAAGTTTATCGACTTCCGCGACGACGGATACGAGGTGCGCGCACATGTCGGACTTGTCGAAGGCGATTCTGCAAAAGACAAGAAACAACATCTATTGGATGTATGGTTCGGGCGCACTGAGGCGGCATCGAAGTTCTGTGTCGAATCCACGGTCAAGCCGGAGGATGAATGGCTGCACTCGTTCTACTACTTCAACGACGAGATACCCACAGACGCCGACTTCGAAAAAGCCATTGGCGACTATCTAACCTTCGAGTTCTCCATGGTCATGCAGAACCGTGAATACCTGTTCGAGGAGGGCAGCGACAATGCCAAAGCTTGACGAACTTGGGAAATATGCTGAAATCCCCAGACTGGGAGAAAAGAATGGGCGCATTTCAAAATGCCAGAAATCTTCGACTTGATTCAGCGAGGAAAAAGGTTGAAGAATGCGGATCATGTGCCGGGTATGGTTCCCTATGTTTCATCGACGGCGAACAACAACGGCGTGGATGATTATGTCGAAGCGACTTCTAGCACCCGAGTGTTTGAAGATTGCATTAGTCTCGCGAACAGTGGAAGCGTGGGCACAGCGTTTTATGAGCCATTCAGGTTCGTAGCCAGTGACCACGTGACTGCATTGAAAACACCGCACCTGTCAAAATACGTGTACCTGTTCATGACAGCGCTGATCGAAAACAGGGGTCGAACTTCAACTTCAACCGCGAGATCAATGATGCCCGCATCCGCAACATGCAGATCATGCTCCCTATCACCGACTCAGGGGAACCTGATTACGGCTACATGGAACAGTATGTACGACAGAAGTTTGAAGCGATGCTATCGGAATACCGAGCTTATATCGAGGCGCGTATCGCAGAGCTAGGAGAACCTATTGAACTTCCAACGTTAGCCGAGAAGAAATGGAACCCTTTTCCGATCGTGGGCTTGTTTACATTGATTGTGCCAGGAAAAGGTAAAGGCCTGAACCATCTGAACAAGACCGACAACGGGGGAGTGAATTACATAGGCGCAACCAATCGCAACAATGGAGTGCTGTGCCGTGTCAAGGAAGATGAGTATTCCCGTTCCATGATCCTTGATGGCAACTGTATCGGGTTTATCAAGAACGGAGATGGTTCAGCCGGTTTTGCGATATACAAAGCCGAACGATTCATCTCCACAAGTGATGTTTTGTACGGCTACGCTAATTGGGTCAACAAATACACCGGCCTGTTTTTGTTACGGCGCAAGACATGATTGAACATAAATACAGTCATGGTTATAAGCGAAATAAAGAACATCTTGCCGGCGATAAAGTTATGCTCCCCATCACTGATTCAGGTGAACCGGATTACGAGTATATGGAGCAGTATGCGAAGAATATGATGCTCCGCAAATATCACCAGTATCTAGCGTTTTTGCGTTCACGGTAACGGTATCGTTGCCCATCTGCGGTGTTCAGGCGGGTGGGCGCGGGTGGTTTGGGCATAGGCGTGTTGTATGGCTTATTCCCGTTCCCGTAACCGTTCCCGTAACCGTTCCCGTTCGCGTGGCGCCCAGAACGCGCCCATGGTCGCTTCCCCGCACACCCCGATCCTGACGGTCGGTGTGTTGGTGGCGGTGGGCTTGTCGTGTTTCGGTTTGCCCGGCATGCCGGTGCTGCTCGCCGCCGTCGCGGTGGCGTGGTTGGCGGCCAGGGCGCCTCAATTGACGGGCACGGACCCATGGAAGCGTACGTGTGCGAACACGCCGGCGGAGCAACGCCGGGACACGTCCTACAAGTGGATGCGCTCCTGGTTCCGCCACCTGTCCCGCAACCTTGACCCACGCAACCCCATGGCCACGCTCACCGTGGGTGTGGCGTGCCTGATGGGCGCGCTCGTGTGGGCGCGCTGCGGCGCATGGTGGGCATGGGCGAACATGGTGAGCACGATCCTGCTGATAGCCGCGCGGCCCACACGTCCCGCACGGCTCATCGCCACAGGGCAACGCCCGGTGACATGGGCGAAGAAACACTTGGCCGCCATCGCCATGTGCATGCTGATCGGCGTGCTGGCCGGGTTGGCGTTGTGGATGGTCACGGACAACCCATGGCTCATCCCCGCCATGGTGTGCCTGTTGGCGCCGTTGCCGATGCGGCGCGCATGGCTGGCGGCACGCCGGCAAGCGAAACTCGACCGGGAGGCGGCCGCCATGCTGACCGGTTGGCTGTTGGCGTTGGACAAGGCGGTCGTGGACCAACCCCCGTACCGGTTGGACAACACCGTGCACGGCGAGCATGGGGAGATCGTGTGCCGGTTGGCGGTGAGCCGTGCCCAACCGTGGCAGGACAAGCAGGTGCGTGACCTGTTGCGCGCCCAGGCGAACCAAAGCAACATGGATGTGGCGTTCGTGTTGGACGGGGACGACACATTGCACGTCATCTGCAATCTAGCCCCATTGGAAACCTGCCCACCGGATGAGCTGATCGCGGATGAGACGGGGTTGCGGTGCCGGGCGAACATGGAAACCGCCCGCCTGGGCTTCAACTACAACGCGTACGTGGGCGACAGCAAACTCAAACAAGTGGGCGAGCGTGGTGGCCGGCCGGCGTGTTGGGTGTGGCGGATGCATGGTGGGACGGCGAACTCCGATTGGGAGATGATCCGCCGTGACTGGCTGCGTGGCAGCAGTGCGGGCGAACTGGGTGACTGGGGCACCCTCATCGGCATCACCATGATCGTCGACCCGGGGTTGGACCATGCATGGCTGTACACGGGCGAGTTGGACACGATCGGGTTCGATGAGGACAAGGCCGGACAGGAGCACACCCAATCGTTCTCCGCGAACACGATGGGCGACACGGCCGCATACCTGCGGTTGGCGGTGCGGGCGCAGGATGACATGAACCTGTGGGAGGATGCGTTGGCGGGCGCGAAACTGCCCGCACCCATGCAGATCCTGTACGACCGGCGTGTGGGCGCGGACCGGTTGACCGCACAGGATGGACGATGGGCGTTGGAGGACACACCCATGAGCATCCCCACCAAAGGCGGCTACCAAGCCGCGGATTACATGCGGGTGGACGTGCGCCCCGCGTTCGGGGACAGCACGATAGCGGATCTGATCGGCATGAGTGCGAACGGCAAATGGTTCACCCGGTACATGCGGTTCGTGCAGACGGTGCCGGCGAACAATCCCAACACGCCCGTCCAGTTGCGTGACCTTATGGGGGATGGGCCGGCGGAACGGTTGCTCGCGCAGGTCATCATCAGCCGTGCGTTCGCGCAAACGTTGAAGCATGCGGCGTATGTGGGGCCCGCCACCCAGTGCGCACGCAACGGGATGGGGTGGACGTTGTGGCGTACCCGGATCACGTTGACCGGTGGCGTCACCGCCGCTGACACACGCAAGAACCAACCCAGGTTGCAGGCGTTGATGGGTGCGGACACGGTGCTGTGGGAGTATGAGGACGCGGGCCATCTGGTCCTGTGGGCTGGCAACGGGTGCGGCACCGACCGGGACGAGTGGGCGCGGACAGTGGAGTTCGAGCATGCGCAACGGTTGCGGTTGGATGAGGCGTGGGCGAGCGCGAAGGCGGTGAACCGTGATGGGGTGAGTGTGACGACCGTGTCGGTGCAACCCGCCAAGGGACGGTTGACCCGGTGTGTGTTCCGTATCCCACCGGGGTTGGGCCGGGATATGGTGGTTTCCCGGTTGGATGGGTTCTGCACGGCCGCCGGGTATGCGTATTCGAAATTGGTGCCGGGGCAAGGTGCGGATGAGCTGGTGTTGTTGGTGTGTGAGTCGACCCCGTTGCCTGACCGGGCGCCGGTGGACTGGTCGTTGGCCAGCCCGGGGGCAAGCGTGTTGCCGTTTGGGGTGTTGGATGATGGCGCGTTGGCGGTGTTCGACCCGGCCCAGTCGCCGCACCTGTTGGCGTCCGGCACGACCGGTTCGGGCAAGTCGAGTGTGTCGGTGACCTTGGTGGGCATGGCGTTGTTGTCGGGGTGGCGTGTGTTGGTGACCGATCCGAGCAAGGGGGCGAATGATTTCAAACCGTTGGCCCCGTATGTGGATGCGTTCGAACCGTCGTTGCCGGGGTGTTATGCGTTGTTCCGGTATGCGCATGAGGAGATGCGCCGGCGGGTGCGGCTGATCGGTGAGCATGGTGGTGGGGATTGGTCCACGTTGCCTGACGGGGTGCGTCCGCCACGCCTGTTGGTGTTCTGTGACGAGTTCAACAGCCTGTTGCAAAAGGAGCGGGCGAATATCGCGAATGCGAATGATGATCCGGATGTGGATAATGCGAATGCGTTGGCGGATTGGCGCAACGGGTTGCGTTCCAGCATCGGCTTGTACGCGTCGAACCTGCTCACGCAGGCGCGCAGCGCCGGCATCACGGTGGTGTTGGGCGCGCAGCAGTTGAACGCGGGCGATTTGGATCTGCTGCCGAATGCGGGCATGGCGAAGGGGATGTTGGCGCGAGTGTTTTTGGGTATCGGCAACACGCAGGGCAATGTGTCGCAGGCCAATGAGCGTGAGGCGAACCGGTTGCATGCGCAGGCGGCCCGTACCGGCGGCATGCCCAAGGGCCGTGGTTTGTTCGAGAACCTGGGCCGTGGTGTGGATATGGTGCAGTGTTTCTGGCCGGGCAAGGGCGACGGGGGGTTGGAGGCGTTGACAAGCCGGTTGCAGACGGCCAACCCGGTGGATCTGTCCCGGTACATGCCACCCGAACCGGAGTTGACGGGGTTGGCGGATCAGACCGGTGTGGTGGCCCCGGTGTCCGATCCGGTGGTGGTCGATGAAAGCGGTCAGGATTGGGAGATCTGACCATTCACCCCATGATTGGGTGTTTGGTGGGATTCCATGACCACGGTCCCGTCCGTGCCCGCCGGGCCATCATGGTGCCCGGCGGCGCACCCGGATAGGGGGAGGGTGAGCAGGAGGGCGAGCAGGAGGATGCCGGTACGTGGAACGTGTGGGGTGGGGTGTGTCATTGGGGCTCTTTTCCATAGTGCGGACAATCGGACATGCGCCGTCTATGCGCGCACCGGGGCCTATGGCATAGTTGGGGGTATGAGCACCACACCACACCGTTCCCGCACTTGGCTGCACATCGGCCTGTTCATTCTCGCCATCGTCCTCTTGGCCGTGGTGGTATGGTTCGCCATACGCGGCCACACCGGCGCGCCCTCCACGGCGGCGCCCACGGCATCCGCCACCGCCAGTGCTAGTGCCAGTGCTGATGCGCCGGATGCCACCGCGCCCGTGTCGGCACGGGAGGTGCGGGAGGCCAACGCGGTCCGCTTCGAACAATTGTGGCGCACGTATGGGGCGGACTCCACCATCGACCCCAAAGAATTCGCGCACCGTCCCGCCAAGGATGTGCTCAACGCATTGCGTGTCACCGACTACACGCCCCCGGACTGGTCGGCCGTGTCCACCATCCAACGCAACAGCGACTATGGGCCCACAGGGCAGAACCCCGCATGCCAGGGGACGACCAACAGTTTTTCATGCATGGCGTACCCCACGGTCGGCGAATGGTGGGTGCAACAGGCATGGGGCAGCGGCTCACGGTGGATCGAGGGGCCCACGGTGGAACACACCGGGGAGCACACCGCAACGGTGACGGGTGTGGTGCGCGCCATCCTTGTCGAACCCGGTGACACTTTCCATTCCACCGACACGTACGCGTTGACCCCATCATGGCAGGATTACCCCTGTCGGACGAGTTGACGTTCGACACGGATGGCAAGGTGAGCGAGGTCAGTTCGAATCAACCCTCCCCGTGGTGGGTGTCGCCATGGAACCAATTGTGGGACACGAACATGAACCGGATCATGGCCAATGGGCGCCGTGTGGCGATCCCCGTGCAAGGCCAACCGGTGATGGACATCAACCCCACCCAACCGGTCATGCGCGCCCCCGCCACCCAGGCCGATCTGGACGGCAAGGTCGATTGGAGCCTATGGGAGGGGATGTGCATGGCGTCCTGCGGCGACCAACAGCAGGGGTTCACCGTGTCCCCCGACGGGCGGGAACACTGACCGGCGTTATTTTTCCAACCGTTGTACCGGAAGAACACGTTGCCGGCGCCGGTGAACTGGGATTGGGTCAGCCACCGGCTGTTGTAGCCCGTCCACGCGCCGTTGCCGCCGGTGCCGTAATTGCCCTCACTGATGCGGATGCGCCACCCGTCGCCACTGGTCTGCACCTCCTCGACGACGGCGACATGCCCATAGGGGGGAGCGCCACCCAACGCGCCACCGACCTGGCTGATCCCGTCGCCCGCATGGGGTGTGGCGTCCACCGTCCAACCGGGCTTGCCGGACAGGTTGCGGGCGATGTCGCCACCGTTGCCCAACACCCAATCCCAACCGTCCAGACCATGGATCATGCCAAGCCGGTTCCACGCATACCACACGCACTGGTAGCGGCCCACATTATGCGGGTATTTGATCCGGTCTCCTGAGAACCCGTCGCCGTCACGGCACACGCCCGTCGTGGAACACATCCAACTGTAATCATGCGCGTTCTCCGGGGCGCCACCCACCTTGCCGGCCGCCACGGCAGTGGCGGCTTGGGTGGAGCACGCGTCCACCACCGTGCCACCCGCCCCTTCCGCACCACTCTCACCGGGTGCCGCCGCATCGAAATGGATCCTATCGGAGGTGGGGATGATGTTCGTGGCTTTGATCCGTTCGGTGATCTGGTGCACAATCGGGCCTATCTTGGCCATGTACGCCCCATCGGTCGCATACCCCGCCCGCCAGATCGCCTCCAGGTACTTGTACGGGTCCCGTTGGTATTGCAACGCCGCATCGTAGCGGTGGTTGGAGCGGATGAATGCACCATACCCGTCATAGGCCGCTTGCGCACTGGGATACCCGCACCATGTCGCCGTGGTCGACACCATGCCGGAGCCCGTGTCCTCCTGCGTGCCCGTCGTCGCCCCACCCGTGCACCCGGCCCACACCTTGATGCCGAAATAATTGTGTTGCGGCGCACTCATCGCCCACCCCGACTCGAACGCCGCCTGCGCCAGGATCGCCTCCGGTGGCAACCCGTACCGTTTGCCCGTCCGGTACGCCAAAGGGGCGAACCGGTCCACGAACGCCGCCGGCCCCGACCCCATGGGCGCCGCCTCACCGCCCAACGCGGCACCCGACAAATCATCGCAATCCGTGGCCGACACCACATCACCATCATCATGGATGGTGTTGGCCATGCCGGACACCGTGGTGGTGAACACACCCACGGACGCGGTGGTGGCGACCATCACCACCACCGCCAGCATGGCCGCCGCCATCACCACAGCCGTCCACATGCCACGTCCGCGCATCACACCACCCCACCCATATCAACACGCCTCATCGGTACCATGAGACCATGGCTATGCGCGTTGGACGCATGCGCCGGGTACCGGATTCGGAAAGCGAGGTTGACATGAGCGATGACATCACCAACATGCAGTATTGGACCGTACGCGCGCACATCACCGGCACGGACGGGCAGGTCGTATCCAACCGGTACCACCGCGCCATCCTTGACAGCACCGAAGTGGACCGGTGGTGCGACCAGCCTTTGGCGACCGTCGGCCATGACGGCCAATGGATCGTCCATGACGCGATGGACGTGCTGTTCGACCCCCAAATGCCACGCCCCTTGTCGGGCCAATTGTGGGACGTGCTGCACACCATCGCAGACCAGTTGCGCGTCACCGTCCCGCTCATCGCCCTGGGCATGGATCAGGATGCGCACATGCAAGCGGACACCGGGCCGTTGACGTTGCGCAACGACAGCGCCTGGAGCATCACCCGGGTCGACGCGACGGGAGGCGAACAGCGTATCGTGACCGCCTCCACGCACAGGGACGGCAAGCAATACACGATCGACACCACACTGCACACCATGGACCCGACGGAACTGGCCCAGGCGATGCTCGCCTGCTTCATCCTGGAAACCTTCGTCCACACCCGCAAACGCGGCGCCGAAGACCGTGTGGTCTATGACATCCCCTGGCGCCATGACCCCGGGTACGAGCTGGCGTGGCGTTTGGCGCACATGCCACCGTTGCGCATGCTCCCGTGGGAGTGGAGGGCCGCGAACCCGCTATAACGGCGCATAGTGTGCTGGCGTAACCGGACACAACAAGGGAGCAGGACATGAGCCAGCCACGCAAACCCAAAGGCAGCCCCAACAGCACCGGCGGCCAATTCGACACCACCGCCACTACCACCGGCATGGGGTTGCCGCCCATGCCGGACACGACGCCACAGGAACCGGGACCACGGCCGGACACGCACCGGCTCGTGGCCGCCATGCGCACCATGATGCCCGACCGGGATTGGCAACCTAGCAAAACCAGCCCGTACACGCGCACCGAAATCGAACAGGTGGCGCCGGTATTGGACCAATACAACATCGCCGACAGCCCCCTGTACACACAGGTCAGCCGCAACTGGGATGTGGACACGGACACGGAGGAGGGGTTGTATACCCGGTTCGAGCACCAGCCGGGCCGTGCGGCCAGCGTCGCACGCGGCATGGCGTTGTGGACGTACGGGATGGGCCGGCACATCGACACCGATGAGGACCGTCAGGATGTGGAGAACTACCTGGTGGACCTGTCCGACGGGGGACGGCATCTGGGCGCCCTGTACGCGCTACAGCACGCACCCCGCCCTCCCCGCAGCGCTGTTGGACGTGGCCTGTTCACCCGCATGCGGTTGGCGGACACCCCCGTCCAAGCCCAGTATGCGATGATGACCGCGTACCGGTACATGCGCACCCATGATCTGGTCGATGAGGGGATGGAACCGTTGGCGAACCCCCGTGTCGACTCCATGATGGACGAACACTTCACCGGCACGATGCGTGGCTTGTATGCGGTCATGATGGATGATTACAGCCACCACCATGACCCGCAGGTGCGACGGCTGGCGCAGGCGTACACGAGCGCATACAACACCCTGCCCACGGTCCGGGACGCGGACGCCACGATCCCACCCATCCGGTTGGGCAAGTTCGACCATGGACCCGACCCGGCGTTGGTGGACATGGCCCGGTCGGCGGACGATCCGCAACGGTTGGCGCAATGGGAACACGAGCACGCGGCCGAACTGCATGGCCGCGACCGGACGTTGATCCGTGACAAGGATCTGACGTTGGCCAGTGGCAACGATAACCAGTTGACCGGCCAATGGCTCACCCCAACCAGCCAATACCAAGAGCAGCTCGCCCGCCAATACGCGCGCCGCGGCGAACCCAACCAGTGACACCCCGGGTGGTGGGTCACACGTCCGGCGCGCACCCCACCACCCGGGCCACCACATCCACACCCTGGGGCATGGCGAAGCACAACAGGCGCATCACATGCGTATGGCCCGCGCACTGTTCGGGATCCAATATGAACGCGAACACACGCGGTATGGGAGGAGCGGCCCCCAACGCGACCCCCGCCCCATACAACGCGGTCGCCGTCTCCGCGGTATTGTCCGGATCGCCATAATAGCGCGTGTCAGGGTAGGAGACGGCGCACACCACCCCAACCTGCGCCCCCAACCGCACCCCATCGGACCATACGGGACGCGCCTGGCGCATCACACGCGTCTGACGCGCCTTGCGTTGCGCCTGCGGCAGGCGCATGTTGCTCGTCAACCAATCCGCATCCCCTATCGCCAGCATGCGCATGGCGCCCATGCCGGCGTGCACCGTGTCCAACAACCAGTCCAACGCACGCCACCCGCCCCACGAGTGGGGACGGGAACGACAAGCATGTGGATGCTGGCCACACCCGCCGCCAACCGTCGTGGATCGGGCGCGTACAAGGTCATCACCCGATGCGCCGGGTCATCATCGGGCCACATGCCCTCATCAGTGCCCGCATCGATCAACGGTTTCAACGTTTCCGCCGCCAACACCGGCGACTCGGCACGGCCACCGACCAACACCAACAGCATATAGGTGCATACCGGGCGCGCGCCATGCTGTTTGGCGCGCGCCCACACGCCACGCCCGTACGCGCGCAACCGGGCGCGGGTGCGCGCCCGCCGATCACTGTCCTCATCACCGACCGTGGTCAACCAGTTCATGCCGGAGACCATGAACTCGACCGCGTACGCACCGCTCATGCGCGCATCAGCCTCGCCAACTCATGCGCGTCCATCACCGGGCCCGACGGTTGGCTATCCGCGTCCGGTGAGGCGGCCGGCAAACCCGCACCACCATCCCCGTCCGCATCACCATCGCCCGCATCAGCGCCGTCCGTGTCCGCACCCATGCCGGGGATGGGGTCAGGGCGTTCGCCCAACGCAATGCGGCTCTCATCCCACGCGCCCTTGATCGCCGACAGCACCGGGTCAGTGGCCAACGCACGCGCATACGGCATGCTGACCCGGTCCGTCAACCAGCGCATGTACTCCGCATCGACCGGATCGTCCTCACCATGCGGCTCCAACGTACGCAAAACCGTGCCGCATCGACCCCGTCCGGCACCCCGATGCGGTCCACCAACGCTTGGGCCAACATATACGTGTCCGACCGATCCTGGGTGCCCGCATACGTGGTCTTGAACACCACCGACGCCTGCCCGGTGAACTCGGCACGCCCCACACCCTTCGTCACCCCCAATGCGGTCAAATGCTCCGGCACCACCGGCATCGACGCCACATCATGGAACACGCCACGCACCAACGCCTCACTGGGATTGGGCCCCATCACAATACGTTGGCCGAACAGGTCACGCGTCGTAGGCCCCAACCCGGAACGTTCGTTGACGGTCTGCGAAATGAGGATCAACCGGTAGCCCTGCGCGCGCGCCGTGCGCAACAGGCGCAGCACACGCGAACGGATGTCGTTCTCCGCCTGACCGGTGAACATCTGCGCCCACACCGCCGGCAACACACTATCCGCCTTCGGGATGCGTTTGACCAACTGCGCCTCATCGACCAGGGAGGAGTACTCGTCGACCACGATGTAATGCAACGGGTACTTCTCTTTCGCCCACCGGGGGATGTCCAACCAGTTCTGCCACGCGTTCTCCTTCCACGCGCGCGCACGCTCCCCATGCTCAATCTCATCGACCAGCATGTTCAACACGCCCGCCGCCTGCACCACGCTCTCACACCCCCAATACCCGGCGGTCACCCACGGGCGCAACCAGTAGTAATCCGTCGCCTTGTTCGCCAGATCCACCACACTCAACAACGGTTGTTGCGCCACGATCGACGCGAGCAGGTTGTTCGCCAGGACGCTCTTGCCGGAACCACCCTCACCACCAATCAACAGGAACGACGATTCACGCCAATCCATCTCCACCGGCTCATACACCACATCCGCACCGCCACGCGCCGGCAGTTTCACCCCGAACGGCGTGCGATCCCTATCCGCAGGCGAACCCAACCGGTCGAACGGGAACGGATGCGTTTTCAAAAACACCGGCGGTTCACCGGGGATGATGTCGATGATCCCCGTTTTCGCGTCCGCCGTGTACGTCCAACCCACATGGCCGATCTGTTCGCACGCCTCCTGCGTCCTGGCCGCCATCTTCGACGGCTGCCAGATGATCGTGCGCGCCAACCGGCAGCGCCAGCCGCCATCGGCGCGCGGTTCGACCATCACCTCCCAGGGTTTGACCCCCAACGCGTTCGCCAGGATCCCACGGGCCGACACCCGGTCCTTGTCCAACGCCTCGAACACCGCACGCCCCTCGTACGGTTCGAAGCGGACCATCTTCATGCCCAGACGCGCCTCCCAAATGCGTGCGATCCGTTCCCCCGCGGCCGGTTTCTGATCCGCGGGACGCAGGTTGACGATCTGTTGGGAGCCCTCACGGTTGACGCTGGTGACGCCATGGTCGATCAGCACGGCCACATGCGCATCCATGTCGATGCTGTCCAATTGCGCGTCATGCGCCTCGGGGTGCTGCCGGCGCCATTGGTCGATGTTCTCGTCGAGTTTGCGGCGATGGTCCGCGTTCGATGCGGGGTCGAACATGACCCGTTCGCCGCTCGCCTTGTCCACAACCATGGTGGGGAACTTGAATTGGAAAACCTTCATGCCCAACCCCTATGCGCATGACCACAGACGGAAACGGCGCTAGAACTCCGGTTCGTCCACCGGCTCGAACAACCCACGCAACCCCAACACGTCCAACCGGTCCCAACATTCGCCGGGCAACACCACACGCCGGCCGAACACCACCGCCTCACGCGCACCCCATCGGCCTGGCCTATCCGGACGGGCCGTGCATTGGGCGAGCGCGAACACGGTGTGCGGACCAGACCCGGGGTAGAGCCAACCGGGCACCGCCAGCATGGACTCGAACCCGTGGGCCACGTCCTCGCACACCGGATCCCACCGGCCGTCCGACACGTATTGCGTGGTGCGTGTCTGCAACACGGCCAACGCCCACACCCGTGGATGGTGGCGGGCTATGTGGGCGCAATGCATGAGCACACCCATGCGCGCCGCCGCGCGCACCGGGTCCTCCCCGGTGTCCCGCACCAACCGGTCCGCCGCCTGTCGTGGTGTGTCCCCGTGGGGGATGGGCGCCATGAGCAGGCGCTCACAGCCTGGTGTGTGCAACCATTGCCAATCGTCCATGCCGCCATGCTCCCATTCCTCCACTTCGGGCAGGAACAGGTACGGCGCCCGTCCGGTCCGCAACGATTCGGCCAACGCATGGGTGTGCACGCCGTCCGTGTCATCCACCCACACGGGTGCCTCCTGTCCGATGGCGTGGTGCAACCGCCATGCGGCATCCAGCGTGCGCACCATCGGATCCTGCGTGCCGTCCCATGTTAGGGATCCCAACGGGAAACTCATCATGGCCCCATCAATGCGTCCGTTGCCTGCTGTGGTCCGTGCCCGCAAGGCGGGCGCGTTCGGCGCCCATGGTCTGCCATGGGGCGAACGGGCGTATTCCCCCGTGTTTTGCATGGTTCGCGGGGAATGCCCTCCCTAGGGAAAAGCATGGTTGGCGTGGTTGGCGTGGTTGGCGTGGTGGTTGTGTTGGGTGGATTGTGTGGCGCATTCGTTCATGGTGGTTGCGTTGGGTGCATGGCGGTTGTTGGGATGGTTGGGGGTTGCGGTGGTTGGATGGTGTCGGCTGGGTTGCGGTGAGGGGTATGGGGCGTGGGGCGTGTGTGGAAAAGCGGGTGTTGGGTTTGTTCTTTTTGGCGTTCCCTTTTTGCGTTTCGTCGGGGAACAGTGCGGCGCTTGCGCCGCGGCCGGCACCCGTGCTCCACACGGGCGCGCGGGTGCGCGGGCGCGCGTTTCGTTTCGCATCGGCGGCGGTCTCATGGATGCAAAACCGGCAGAGGGCATGGGTGGGGTTGTGCGTGACGCATAGGGCGGGGCATGAACAAACATGATGGCAGGATGGTGGCCGCACCGCAGGTGGGTGACACGTTGGACATGGTCGACGGGTCGGGTGCACGCACCCGGATCCGTGTGCGGTATGTGTGCGTGGACCCTGACGGCGTGTTCCATGTGCACGCCGATGGGACAGACACCGTGTTCCGGATTGATGGGTCGGGCCGTGGGGGCCCGGGATTATGGACGGTGGAACGTACGTTGCCGTCCGGTCCGCTCACGTTCCCCAATGACGAACCGGAGCGGGACGCGTGCCGGATGTGCGCCATGGCGTCGTTGTTGGAGTTTCCCGATGTGGGGGAGGTGTAGGCCGCATGCGTGATCGGATTATGGATGTGGCGGTGATGCTGTTGGGGTATGCACTCCAAGTGGCGTTGCGCGTGGACCATTGGTTGCACCCGGCCCGGCCCCGGTTGGACGGGTTGGACCGGTGATGGGAGGAAAGGATGGTGGCCATCATGGTGTCTGGCCGTGAGTGGATGCGCCGTGGATTGTGCGCGTCCGGCGCGTATGACCCGGACATGTTCTTCGACGCGTTGCGTGAGGAGCTCGCCTGCCGGGTGTGCGACAAGTGCCCGGTGCGTGACCGGTGTTTGCAGCATGCGGTCGAGGAGCATGAGTCGTATGGCGTGTGGGGTGGCAAAACCCCCGCGGAACGTGTCACGTTGACGCGCCGGTGGCGCATGGTGCAGGCGGGGAGGGCGCGTCGTGCGCATCATGGTTGACCTGGACAACACGTTGGCGGATTACACGCACGCGTTGCGGCACCATCTGCGGAGCACCAACGTGTATGGCCCGTTGGACGGGTATGCGATGGCCGACCCGTGCGAGTACGGGTTGTGGCGTGACCCGTCATGGCCGTTCGCCTCATATGAGGCGTATGCGGACGCCCACCGTAGTGCGGTGATGGACGGATTGTATCTGGCGGAACATCCCTATCCGCATGCGATGCGCGCCCTGTGGCGGTTGGTTGAGGACGGCCATGATCTGCTCATCGCGACCAGCCGTGCGGACGACGAACATTTCAGGCAGACGTTCGCATGGTTCGACCGCCACTGGTTCGATCCCGCGCACGGCCCGACCGAATACGATGTCGCGTTCCATTTCGGCGACAAGAGTCTCGTGGATGTGGACGTCGCGTTCGAGGACGAACCATGCACCATAGGCATGCTCGCCGCCAAAGGGATCACCGTCATCCATCCCGACCACCCGTACTGCCGTGATAGTGGGGGCATCACCATGAGCGATTGGAGACAGGCGCCCGGCATCATCCGGCAACTGCAAGAAGACAAGGAGAGCACAAGATGACCGATACGCAAGGCTTGATTGACGCGATCCTCGCCGAGGACACACGCATCCACCGTGTGATCGGCAAGGAGATCACGGACGCCAAACAGCAACTGTCCGCACGCGCCGGCGACACGAGCGGACCGCCGGCGCTGATCGCCGCATTGGAACGTGTAGGCCGGCAGTTCGACCCGTCCACCCCGGCGGCACGGTTGCGTGCGCAGCGGGCCGCGCTCACCATGCTCAACAACAACAAGGAGGCATCGTGATCAACGTGTCCCAACAGCGCGCCCTGCTGCAACGCATCATGGCTGAATGCGACCGGTTGGCACAGGAACGCACCAGCCGGGCCGAACAGGTGATGGGGGTGGGGCACGCGAACGCCGACCAGTACACCGACGGGTACTTGGATGCGTTGACGGCCGTCGATGCGTACTGCACACGCCTCGACAACGGCATGTGGAAACCCTGACCCATCACCAAACCATATATAAGGAACAGACCAGTTGACCAGTGAACAACGCAAGGAGATGGCCCGCACATGGACGAAATGCCATGTGCCCGTGTCGGACATCACCCGCCTGTTGGAGATCAGCGCGGAGGAACTCGACATGATCCTCAGCGAACAACCGGAACCGGAAGGAACCACGCAATGAACGTCACATGGATACGACGCACGCAATGCGCATGGCATGCACACGGCCTGTTGCATGACACCATGCTGTTGGTTGGCGCATACCAACAGTTGGCCGTACGGTTGGCGGACGGGTTCGATGAGGACGTGTTCGCCACCGCGCGCTCCATCCGCCAACTGATCGAACACGGGGTCGACAAGATGGAAGCGTACCTGATCGCAGGGCGGCTGCCGGACACATGGGCAACCAAACAACGTGAACGCCTGACGGCCGTAATCGACCAGACGGACGCGCTCATGAACAAGGCCCGCACCCAACACAACGAGATGCTGCTGTTGGAGTACGAGGCGAACGGTGTTCCCGGCCATGTTCTCGAACGTATCCGGCAGGCCATGGCCGGCACGGACGGGTTGTTGGGCGGCATCGAGGTCATGCCCGTGCCTGGTGAGGAGTGAGCATGAGACTGGATTGCCCATGCGACCTGTGCGGCAAAACCCGCGGTCGGGACAAGCGGCCTTGGCGGCATTTCGTGGACACGCTCGACCATCACCACCACCGGTGTCCGGACCATTGGCAGGTGCGGTGCCTGGCCTGTGGGCGCATGGCCCTTGCCGCGACCCATCATATGCTCACCATCGACGGGTGGCGCATCATAGGGGGGATGCGACGCGATCTGCCCACAATGCCACAGCAAAGGAGAATGGCCATGACCTCGGCGAAGACCATACGGCATATCCGCGCGTTGCGCGCCCAAGGGTGCAGCGTCGCGGACATCCACCTGATCACCGGGGTGTGCGCGGACACCATCCGTGGCATCCTGACCGCCCCGGCCGACACCACCCCTGTTTCATCACCCTGCGAACACCCCGACCCCATGGACGCATTGTTTGACCCCATATGTGAAAGGACAACGGTCATGAGCGCGAACCACAACCCAGCCGATGCCAACGGCGCCTCCCTGTTATTGGTTCCGCCGATCCTCATCGTCGCCACCCATATGGGTGGCCTGCTGGCCACACCCATGCAAACCGACGCGGAACGGCAGCGGCGTCGGATCGAGACTGTATGCGGCCAATGCGGCGACAGTGACACGGTGGTCGCCACCTGTCGCACTTGGGGGGAGCTTGACCTGGAGCTCATGGCGTTGGCTGGGGACGGGTGGGCCGACGATGCGCTGATCGACATTGCCGAACAGGCCGCCTTGCGATACTGCCCGCAGGTGGACGAGGAGACCGTGGGTGAATTGGCGGCACGCTTGTGCGCACGGGCGGCGCAATGGTGGGATGACAATGACACATGGGAGGACGAAGCATGATCACAGCCAACCACAGTGCACGACGGTCGGACAGATCGGATGGGGGTGTGATGCTTCCGGTGGTGTTGCCGGTCTGGGACACCAAGGGCGATCTGGTACGGGTGTATGTGCAGGTGCAAGCCGGGCGGGTGCGTGTCAGTGATGATGGATGGTTCCTGTTCGACGCGGTATGCGCGGCCGTGTCCCCGGCACGGTTGGCGAGGGTTGCGGCCCGTCATGGCGGTTGTGTGGAGGACGGGTGCGTGGTGTTCGACTTCCCTTTGGATGTGACCGTGGAATATGCGTTCGGTCGTGTTTTGGGGTTCGTGCGGGACTGGTTGGACGCATAGGGGTGGGGCATGAGTGCATTGAATGAGCCTGCTGATCTTGGGGTGGTGCGGTTGGATTACCGTACCGGGTTCCATCTGGGTATGGCGTTGCGGCATTTGCGGGAGACCGTGGACAGCCTCAACGAGGTGTGCGCCCGGTTGCGTGCCGACGGGCATGGGGAGCTCGCGGACGAGTGGGAGGCGACGGTGGTCGCGGAACTCAACGCGGTGGGCCGTGTGCTCCAACAACAACTCAACTAGCCAATGGGGGGAGTATCGCGTTGAGTGATATGCGCCAGGCAATGGTGGGATGGCATCGGCATATCGGAGGACAAACATGATTGCAAACAACCATGGGACACGATGGTCATATAGGCGTGTGCACGGCGTGGTCACCCGCATATACGCGCACAGTTTCGATATGGCCGACCGGGACGGCATGACCGTGCATGCGCTCTTCCCTGACCGGCTCGCCACGATGGCACACGGATTGGGCAAAGGCAGTGTCGTGGACGCGTACGGGTTGATCACCCATGACGGGAGGCAGTGCGTCATGCGGGTGGAACGCCTCGAACGGTTCACGCCACACCCGCACCGGACCGTCACGGCCGCCGACCTGCCCCGTCCTGGTTTTGATTTCACCGGCGGGTTGGGGTCCGTCGCCTACGTCCGGCAATTGCGTGACGACGAGTAGAAAGGACACGGAGTATGAGTGGTGCGCATGTGAAACCATTGACCCGACGCCAACTGCGACAACGGAACCGTATCGGCAAATGGACGGCCGGCGTCATGTCCCTGTTGTTGTTGGGTGGTGCCACCATGTGCGCGCTCACCATGCCCGGCACCCCCACCGCGCTCGGTGTGCCCGACCGCAGCCCGACCCCAGCCGTCACCCGCAGTGTGGACGGGCCCACCGTGTCCCGCACCTCCACCCGTGAGGCGTTGGCTGATGGAGTGGAGGCGGTAAGCGTGGACTCCACCGGCACATGGACCATGGGCAATGACCGGATCGACGTGGAGCGGCTCACCCGTGCCACACCCGAACCCACTGACCTGCATCATGCGAAAGCCACGGAACAGACCGTGGACCTGCTCAACGACACCGACATACCAGCCGATACGACCACCAGCACCCCGGCCGCCACGGGCGACAGCGGCAACGCGTACCCGTGGGGGCAGTGCACATGGTGGGCGTACGTGCGCCGCCACCAACTTGGTTTGCCTGTCGGATCGTATTTCGGCAACGGTGGCGTCTGGGCCGCTTCGGCCGCACGCTTGGGGTACACGGTCACCCATGGGCCCACGGTGGGTGCCATCATCGTGTTCCAACCCGGACAAGCCGGCGCCGACCTGACCTATGGGCATGTCGCCATCGTCGAACAGGTCCATGCGGATGGGAGCATCACGATTTCGGAGAGCAACGTGCAGGGGTTGGGCGTCATCTCCAACCGCACCCTTGCGAACGCCAACCAATACACCTACATCCAGTAGAAAGGCGTCCGCCATGAGCCGCACCTACACCACCATCCGCTACAACGCATTGGAACGCAAAGCCTTGGCGCACGGCTACCCGGACGCGGAAACCTACCTGCGCCACACACCCCGATTGCGCCACCATCTGTACCAATGCCCGGTCGGACGCGATTGCTCCACATGCAGGGGCAACCGGGCCGTTGTAACCACCGACCCACAGCCGGTGTGGCGATTGCTCCACATGCAGGGGCAACCGGCTGCACACCAACACCGTCCGCCGCTTGGCGGCACAACAACGGCAGACCCAGTGAACAGGAAAGGAGGCGACCATGTGGTCGACATGTTGCAACGGGTTGACCATTGGACTTGCGGTATGCATCACCATCCGCATATGGCATCTGCAACGCCAGCACCGTCCCGTATTGGCGGACGCCATGGTCTTCCGGCTGTTCGCGGCTGCGATGGCCGCAGAGATCGGCGCAATCATCCTCGAACTGTGCCAATCCAACCCCAATTGGCTGGCGGCACTCATCGACCTGTGCGCGGTCGCCTTCATGCTGCCGATCAGGCGGCTATGGCGTTTGAGCCGGAGCCGTGGGCCACGAACAGCCGGCCTCCCATCGTCCGATGCCACCGGCGACAAGGAAACGAAATGAACAGGACGCATAGGCGTCCACAACCCATACCGGTAGGCGAATCCATTCTTTTGCATGTGATTGAGAAAGGCGGTGCCTATGAGCATCCGTACGCTTGTCAGTGTCCAGACCATCACCCGGATCGTCCCGATTGCGGGAGCGGACCGGATTGTGCTCGCCCATGTGCTTGGGTGGAAGGTCATCATCAGCAAGGACATGGGCCTTGCTGTGGGCGACCGGGTCGCGTATTTCGAGACCGACAGCCTGTTGCCCGAAACCGATCCACGCTACAGCCAGTTCATGCCGCGTGGGGTGCGCCACATGGCCGTCACTGATCCGGATACGGGTGAGACCATGGAGGTGTCGGGCCATGTGCTGCGCACGATGAAGATGCGTGGCGTCTACTCGCAGGGCCTGATCATGCCGTTGCCTGAATTGGGGCTTGATCCCTCGCTGCCGGTGGGCTCGGACATCACCGAAGCGTGCCATGTCATCAAGTACGAGCCGCCCGTGTTCACCGGCCGTGGCGCCAACCGTCAGGACAAGGCATTGCAGCGCGCGGCACAAGGCATCATCGGCGAGTTCAACGCGCCATGCTCCAAGTCGGATGCCCCACGTGCCCAGACCCTCACCGGCATCTGGCATGAACTATGCAAACTGGAGGCGGTGCCTACGGTGAAAGTGGACGGGATGAGCCTGACGTTCTTCTTCGACGGCAGCGAGTTGCGCATGTTCACCCGCAACTATGAGGTCGATCCCACACACCCGGATTGGCGGGACGCATGCGAGCTCGCGCACCGTTATTTCACCTCACGTATCGGCGGTTTGAGCGTGTTCGACATCGGTGTGGGCATGTGTGTGCAGGCCGAATACGCCGGGCCCGGCATCAACGGCAACCGGCAGAAGCTAGCCAAGCGTGACCTGTTCGTGTTCGCCGTCTGGCAGGACGGGGAGAAACTGCCGCGTGACGAATGGGAGGATTCGTTCCTTGCGCACGCGGCACCCGAAGCCAAACCGTGGGAGTACCCGCTCGCCGACAGCATGGACACGTTGATCAGTGCCGTGGACGGCATGCGTGGCCGGATCACACCGAACGTGCTGGACGAGGGCATCGTCTGGCATCTCAACCCGGACCAGCCCATCCCCGATACGGTACGCGGCGAATTGGGAGACAACCTGTGCTTCAAGATCATCAACAATTCGTATCTGGCCAAACACCATCTATAAGCAGCACGCACCCGTAAAACTTCGGACAGCAATGCTGGAGTTTCCTACGCCATAACAATACGGAGAACAATGACTAGCGACATGGAAGGAGCCTTCATGGAATGTCTCACCCGCATATGGTTGCAATGCGACAATCCACGGTTGGCGGGGGCCATACGGTACGGGCGTCGTGTCCTCACTGCGTTTGATGTCCACTCTAATCTTGAGGATACCCGCGTATTGAGTTGCTTGGCGTTGGACGCGTACCACAGGATCAGTGGTTTGTTGGAGGAGATGGCGGTCGGGTATCAAAGCGCCGGCCCGATCCGGCGGCATATGGCTGCCAGTGTTGACCGGTATGCCATGCCCGTCATGTGTCATTTGGCAACGGTTGCGGCCATCAAACGGTAGCCATGGCATAGGTGTGTCAGACAGGGTTCGTCGCCGCATGGAATCTGTGCCACAACAATGGAACGAACACACCAATAAGCAAGGAGGACGGTCGTGGTCCAAGGGTGCACACGCCGACAGTGGCCGGCCGATGCCATCAACATGTTACGCAAATATCCTGCGATTGGGGTGTGCGTGCGATGTGGACAGCCACCCATGGTGCGGCTCACCGATTCGGGGCGCGCATGGGCGCACTGGTTCATCGAATGCGACGGGTGCGACCGGCATGCGGACGCGCCCGTATTCGCCAGCATGTACCATCCGGGAGGTTTCAAGGAGGCGATAGAGGCGTGGAACACACTCAACACCCAGTAGAGGAACCACACATGCATGACGGGTTCACTCGCCCGTTGATGCTCGTGTGGGATCATCTCCTCCGCACGGTGTATGTGGAACCAATGGAGGGGGATTGGGCCCGGCAACAGGCGTTGATCGGGGAACCATGCGTGGATTGCAACCAATGCGACCAGCCCTTGACCGTTGTGTCCGATTGGGCGGCATTGTGCCGGATACTGGCCCAGTACGCCCAATGGGGCATGGGCACCGATGGGCTCATGGAAGCCGCACACCAAGCGGCCGCATACCTTGGCGCCCCGAATGAAGCAGAAGCGGTATTGCCAGTGCTGCACGCCCGGTTGTCGATGGTCGCATCAACCCCCAAACGGTGCTCGACCAATTCGACGCTTGGAAGCATGCATACCTGCAATTGCGTGACGAACGCGACCGGCTCCGCCACGAACGCCGCCACCCAGTCAGCCGGCTAATCCCACTCGACGCAAACACATACAGCCGGCTGGCCATCAGACCCGTGTGACGGCACACCAAGCCTTCACGCTCAAAGGAGGCGCAATCAGTGTTCGCTGGGTTGTTCCAGGTCCCATAATTGTTCGTCGATCTCGGCGATATCCTGTTCCAGGCGTGCGATCGCCATACGACGCAACGTGATGGACGTGAACGGGCGCCCGTTGTCGTCATACCCGCGTTTCGCCCACGCCAATTGCGCGCTTTTCTGGTTGCGTAACTCGTGCAGCTGTTCGATGCTCTCCGCCATGGGGCCGCGCCTTTCCAAACGATGATGATGCCCATACTATCCGCCGCATGCGTCTTGACACCACACACCGTATGGCTTACCGCGTCCGGCGCGCCCCTTGCGCACGTTCGTAGCGTTGCGCCTCCATGTACAAGATGAGCACCGCGTCGGTGGTGTTGTATTGTGCCTGCAACCCGTTGGCGCCACGTTTCATATCCCGCATCAGCTCATCCGGCAACGTGCACACCAGCATCCCATCCTCGGTATGCGCACCATCCCGCATGGCGCGGGTGCACGCGTCCTGCACCCGTTGCGGGTCGACCCCACCCAGCAACGCCATGGATATGGGCGGATAGAACACCGTGCCATGTTCGTCTCTGCGCACATATCCATGCTGTTGCAACCATTGCATCCGGCGTTCCGTCTGACCCATTCCCGGCTCCTTTCCCATATGGTTCCGCGCCCACTGGTGATGCGTCACCCCTTGGGGCGGTGACGCATCACCGGTGGGGTACCACCCAATTGTTCACGGATATGTCAGGGGGCCACCCATGTTGTTGGACCATCATTACCAATGCGCCCGGTGCCACCGGCCCATGAGGGCCGACCGGTTGCACCAATGCCAAGCATGCCACCGGTTCGTGTGCGCCGCATGCCGGGCGGACACGTTCCACATGTTCGCCCGCACCCACCATGTGTGCCGCGACTGCGCCCACAGCCACAACCATTGATCAGTTCCAGGTGCGGTTGGCCGCCTCAATGAACCAGGCCGCCACCATGGACCGCACCGCGTCCACATCCACATGGTGCGCATCCACCCGCACCATATCCGGCGCCTCACGTATCAAGGGCATCACCCGGCCGGCCGCCTGGCGCAACAGGGCGCCGTCCACACCTTGCGCAGTGTCGGCGATCACGGCGCGCACATCCCCGTACGTGCGGGCCGTGCACAACCGGGACGCACCACGGTCGGCGACCCCTCCATACCCTGCGCCACCAACGCCCGGTGCGCGGCCATATCCCGTTCCAACCGGGCCTGCCGCAACCCGTCCAGGTCACGGCGCAACCGCGCATGCCGCTGTTGGGTTTCCACCTCGACCCGTTCACCGTACCGGGCAAGTGCGCGCCGTGTGGCGGCCGGCAGATCATCCGGCAACGCCTGCGGATCCAACTGTTTGCGGGCCAGATACGCGTCACGTTTGCATTGCTGTTCACCCGGCTCATCCCACCGCCACCGTACACTCGCGGCCTGTGGATCCGTGGGGCAACCCACACCAATGCCGAACCGGCAGACGGGTGCCGGTATGCTCGCACCCGTCCCATCGGGAAACGAGACGATACGGCGTGACAGGTCCCGCGGGTCGGGGGCAATGCGGATGGTGGCGCCCTGGAATGCGACAGGGGCGCCCTCCGGTTCATATTGTCCGTCTCGCGCCAACCGGTACCGGTCCGCCACCGACAATTCATGGGCCACCCCGTTGATGGTGACCGTCCCATCCCATTGCACTTGCACCCCACCTTCCTCCACATGGGGCACCTGGTCCGGGTCCGGGTCGGGCCAAGAGCCCGGTTCCACCCCCGTGGCCATGGTGGGTGTCAACGTGTGATCGCGGATGTACTGCCGGTACTCATCAACCCATACACCCGATTGCGGCATGGGTGCCGCATCCGGGTACGCGGCCCGGATCGCCATGGCATACACGCGGCCAAGCTCCCCGGCATCCACCACCGGCATCGTGCAGGCGGCACTGTCCGGGCCGGTGACGGTCGCCACGGTCATGCCCGTATCATCCACATCGAACCCGATGCGGGTGCTCCCGTTGATGGTGATGGTCCCTTGGGTGAAATCACACGACAAGTCGGGGGACACCCACTCGGGGTACGTGTTCAACGTATCCATGAACCGCCGGTACAACTCCCGCACCGCCCTCTCATCCGGTGAGGTGCGGGCCGCCTCCAGCATGGGTGGCAGACCATCCACGCCATGGGGCGACACGTCGTATTGGCCGCCCGTGCCGTTCGGGCTCCCTTTTGGTTTACGTGGCTGGACCATCACATGCCGCCCTTTCCCATGCTCAACCCAATGTGATAGAAGACAACTATGCGTGCGCAACACAGGTGGTTTGGAACTCATCGAGCCAAGTGGGCGCCACCGTGTCCATGTTCGCGGGAATATCCGTGTTGCGCCACACGCCATGCTCCCCGTCCAGGAACCGGTCAAGCGCATCGGTGAGCCGTGCCGCATCCCGTTCACGCACCTCATGGCCCAACGTGCGTTCATGGGCGCGCCACTGGTCGACCTCCCACGCCAGATCCGCCGCACTGTACGACCGGCGGGCGCCGTCACCATGTTCGTCGTACAAGACGGGCATGTCGTGCTTGTCGCACACCACCAGTTGCCCATCCCACGCCGGATCCGTGCCAGAGGCATGGGGTTGGGTGAGCGTGGCCACCACATCACCGTCCGCATAACGCGTGTAACAGGCGTATTGGCCGTGGGTGTCACCGAAGAAAGTGTTGGAGAACACCGGTCCCGGCCGTTCCCCGTCCTCCGGGTCGTAAGGCAGATCCAATGGGGTGACGCCGGTGCCCCGCAGATCGCCTTGGTGCATATTGATGTTCGACCAGTCCAACGCCAACACCTCCCGCGCCGTCATATCCCGCAAATCCGTTCGGGACACCACACCCTCGCCATGTTCGGGCCATACGGCAGGTGTGGGGGAGGTGAGCGTGGGCGGGGTGCCCATGGGGCCGGTGGCATCGGGGGCGAATTGGCCGCCCGTGCCGTTGGGACTTCCTTTGGGCCGTCGCGACTGGACCATGATCATTGGCTCCTTTCCATGGGGCACACTGGTATGGGCTCCTATGCGCGGGGGTTCAGGCCAGCATGTGCTCCAACACCGCCAGATCACCATCCGTCAACCCCACTGTGTCGCCTTGCTCGTCCACGCGGGTGAACACCGCATTGCCGAACACGGGCACAGGATGGTTGTTCACAAGCACCGTGAACGCGAACGGCGCATCGTCCAACAGGAGGCATTCCTCATTGACCCACATGTCAATGTTGCGGACGCGCAGCATGTCCGGCGTGCAGCACTCCACACATCCACCGACCGCGGTTTGCAGCATGCGCAACGCGCCCTCCGGTTCGAACTCCTCCACATGCGCCTGTTGGGTTGTGGCATCGTACACATACGCTTTCATCGCCGGTTCCTTTCCACGAGGTGTGACGGTTTGCTTGCTTTTGTCATGCGTCCCCGACCAGCCCAAACAATGCACACAACAATACACACGGGCGGCATGGAATAATTACCGGAGCGGCAGGATGGCGGACGGCCATGCGGCACATGTACGCTTCAGTGACACTACAGGAGTCTTCACCGACGCAGCGATGTCGGTGAAGACTCCTCAACCCTACTGCCGATTGGTATCAGGGGCTTCAAAAACACCTTTCTTCACCGACGCAGCGACCTTATAAAGGAACCCTTGGAATCGGCTCCCCTATAGAACGACCTTAAAAGTCGGTGCGTCACCGAAGAAACTTCATAAAACCTTTATGGCAGTAGGGCTGGGAGCCTTCACCGACTTTGCAATGTCGGTGAAGAAACTTATGTTTCTTCGGTGACTTATGTCAGAAGTCGGTGAAGACACCTACATGTCGGTGAAGAAACCTGCCTTGTCGCTGCGTCACCGATCGCAGTGGACTGTAAAACAACACATATTGCATGTCGTATTGTTTCGGTTGGCGTCATGGCAAAAACCGTAATGCCCCCCGAGCTTGCCGGAAGTGCGCCGTCGAGGGATTGTAGGGGGTGTGCCCCGTGGTTCCCACCCCTGCTTCCATGACCATGTTTTTACCGGAATCCAGCATCGGATAATACGTGTTCCAATTCGTTTCCAATGTGGTTCAGACTGATCGGCGACGCAGTGACATCCCGGGTTTCTTCACCGACATGCAGGTTTCTTCACCGACCGCACTGGCAATGTCGGTGAAGAACCCCAACTTTCTTCACCGACATTCGAAAGTCGGTGAAGGCTCCTAACCCTACTGCCATATGGGTTTGTATAAGTTTCTTCGGTGACGCACCGACTTTTAAGGTCTTTCTATAGGGGAGCCGATTCCAAGGGTTCCTTTATGAACCCACTGCGTCGGTGAAGAAAGGTGTTTTTGAAGCCTCTAACCCCAATCGGCAGTAGGGTTGAGGAGTCTTCACTGACATTGCTGCGTCGGTGAAGACTCCTGTAGGGGCGGTGAAGGGCGCATGAGCGGCTCGGGTGCCCGTCTAGTGCCGTCCGCAGGAAATAACCATTTCCTGCATCGGTAAAAACATGTGTATTGTTTTGTGTTGGAGTGGTGGGGTGGAGTGTGGGCGGATAGGATGGGCGGGTATGGACGCATTGGCCGGGTGACCATACCGGCACGCTTGGCCCCGTACAAGGGGGTTGGGCATGGGAACAGTGAAGGAGAAATCGGGATCATGGGACAGGTGGAGGATACGCAGCGTATCCAGTTGGACGGGTCGGGCGACACGCCTGACGGGCCGGAGCGCCATAAAAAGCATACGGGAGCCATCATCGCCGCCGGTGTCGCCGTCGCCGTGTTGGCGGCAGGTGGCGTCTGGTGGGCCGTCGCCTCGCATCAGACCACCCAGTTGGCGCAGGCGCAGGAGTCGTGCGCGCAGGCGGCCGACCGGTTGCGTGTGGCGCAGAACAACTATAATGCGTTGATCAACGGGGACGAGTACAAGACGGCGGTGCAGGTCACGGACAAACAGGTCGAGGACAGTGAGACGGTCGCCGTTCTGGCCAAGGACAGTCAGGAACGGACCCCTGCGATGGCGGCGTGCAATGTGGACGGCAAGTCCGCGCTCGAACACAATGCGGCCCTGATCGACAAGAACACGTCCTGGTACGAGACCCACACGAAGACCCTGGACGCGGACGTGAGGGGCGTCATGGAGTCGCGTGATGCGAAAACGTTGAAGGACGCGCAAACCGCGTTGGGCAAGAAGATCACGGACGCGAAGAAACTGTACGATGCCTCCAAGGACAAGGTCAAGGACAACAAGACCCGTGACGCGTTGAAGAAGCAACTGGATGCGGCCGGCAACGCCAAGGACGGCAAGGATGTGCAGAAGATCAAGGATGCGCAGGCCGGGTTGGATAAGGCCATGAAACAGGTCAACGGGAGCGTGAAGGCCAAGAGCGAGGCCGATAGGAAGGCGGCGGAGGAGAAGGCTCGCAAGGAGGCCGAAGCGGCGGCCGCAGCCCAGGCGCAGGCGAGCAGTCAGGCGCAACAGTCGTATACGGCGCCGCAACAGTCGTATACCCCCACGTATACGGCACCTGCCGCGCCACAGTATACGGCACCGTCGGTTCCGCAGTATACGGCGCCGCAGCAGACGGCGCCTGTACAGCCGGCGCAGCCCGCACAACCGTCCAAACCCAACACAGGCAGCGGGCCCGTCAGCGGCGGACACGGATGCAATGAGGGTAACTGCAGCAGCACCCCCGACCTTGGATACATCCCGAGGTAGATGGCAACCGCAGAGCATGGTTGCTGCGGGGGCGGGGAACACCTAAAACCTAGGGTGTTGCCCGCCCCCCTTTTTGTTGTGTTGGCGGGGTGGTGTTGGACGCATAGGGGAGTGTTGCCGGTTGCGCGCATAGGGTATCCGGCAAGTTGCAAACCAATATTGGAAGGAGCAACCCCTTATGGGTCGTTTCAAACATTCAATCAGGGCAGCGGTCGCCGGTGTGGCCGCCGGTGCGACGCTGCTCACGCTTGGCGCGCCGGCCGCACTCGCCGCGGGCGCGGCGGCAACCAGCCCGGTACGGGTGGCGGCGGGTTGGACGCCGCGCAGTTCTGGCAGTACCGTGATGGCCCGGACGGGTCGTGGGGTCCGGCCACCAGTCTCGACTCGGTGCGCAAGGCCATGAAGGCCGCGAATGTGACGATGCTCGATGAGGGCGGCAGCTACAATGGTCCGGCCAAGGCGCAGGCCGCGTTGGATCAGGCGCGTGCGGAGTGTGAGCGCGGGTTCAACCAGCGTCACCCGTCCGAGGCGGGGCAGGCGAACTGCCGTGTCGTCGCCGTAGGTGCGGTCGCCGGTTCGCAGGCGCAAGGCACGAACGGCTGGAATGGCTCCGGCATCGTGGCGCGCCAGACGTGGATCGACAACTGGAACAAGTACGTCGCACCAGTGGAATACAACTATGCTGGCGTTACCAAGTATCACACGTCCACTCCCTTCTGGGACAACCCGTCGGACAGTGTGAACAAGATCATGGAACGCAACGTCCACCCGGACACGTCCATCGCCATCATCGTGCTTGACAAGTACCAACCGGCGCCGCCGGTGGTGGATTATGATCTGACGGTCACCACGAATGTGAACGCGCCCCAGGATCTGAAAACAGGCAGCACCGGCAAGGTGAGCGACACCATCCACGCCTCCCAATCCCGAGGGGACGCGCAGCAGGTGAACGCGAACGTCATCATGCATTATGACGGCAACAAGTACGTGGGCGCGAAGAACGTGACGAAGAGCGTGAAGATCACCACGAAGGGCGACACGCGCAGCCCCGAGTTCGCGCCAGCTGATTTCGGTTGGAAGGCGTGGCCGTCCGGCACGTACTGGTTCGATGTGCAGGTACCCAAGCAGGGCCACATGAAGGCCGCGGTGGATACCGCCGACCGTGAGGCGAGCGAATCGTTCCGTATTGTGGATGTGCCGCCGGCCGCCCCGGTCAAGGAGATCGAACAGGGCGTGAGCGCGGATGCGATGGTGAACCATACGGTGATCCGTTCGGATACGGGCCGTGGCGGTTACGCGATGCGGTTCACGGACACGATCACCCCGAATGGGGTCAACTATTCGGTGTCGAACATGAAGGTGCTCGACGAGACCGACAACGACAAGGACATTTCGGATCAGTTCACGATCAATTGGGACAAGAACGCGAACACCGTCACCGCGGTACGCAAGGACACCACCACGATGATGCCACTCGACCACACGTACGCGTTCCACCTGGACGTGACCGTAGCCAAGCCGGACATCAACAAGGTGACCGACAAGGGCACGGTGTTGTGGAACGACACCAGCCAGGACACCGACCAAAAGGAGTTCCCGACGTGGAACCCGAACCCGGACAAGAGCTGGATCAAGCAGGACGCGTCAGGCAAGTGGGCTGCGGTCATCGACCCGGAGCACACCAACAACACGGGCGCCGACCAGAACGTGTTCTTGGACGGTGACAAGGTCGCATCTGTGGTCAACGGCGTCATCTCCGCGAATCTGATCGACGCGCCCACCACGTTCACGTTGGAGGATGATTGGACGAAGGCGGACTACCTGTTCGACGCGGACACGAAGGGCATCAAGGTGTACATGATGGACGCGCAGTCCAACACCGCTTCCAGTGTGTATGACATCGTGAACAAGGGCACGGATGTGACCGGCCAGTTCGACATCACGGCGGCGGGCACGAAGGCTACCGTGAGCATGAAGGCGGATGCGCTCAAAACCCTCAAGGGGTTGAAGAACCACCGCCAGTACACGCTGCTGATCCCCGGTGTGGTGAACATGGCGAACGGCAAGGGCGCCGCCCAGGTCCGTAAGGATTTCGGCAAGCAGCCCGGTGACGAGCTCACGTTCTGCGAAACCCCCGCCAACGGGACCGGTTCGGGCGCGAAGCTGACCAACGGCGGCGCGCAGACCGTGAACGGCGACAAGCGTCCGACGAACGAGCCGTGGATCTGCGGGTACGTGCCGCCGGTCAAGAAGGACGTCATCGGCGAAGCCTCCCAAGGTGGCGCGCAGGAAAGCGTGGACGGCAAGGTCGTGTTCCCCGGCCAGAAGGTCGAATACCAGCTGACCACCACGCCGAAGCTGCCCGGCCAGCTCGCCTACGATGTGAAGAACGTTGTGGTCACCGACCAGTACGACCAGTATCTGGTTCCGGACAAGCAGACGGTGGAGGTCACCGATCTGGGCAACGGCAAGATCATCCCCAAGGCGCAGTACACGACCAAGTGGGATGATACGAAGCACCTGTTCCAACTGGCCTTCGACGATGCGTACGTCAAGGCGAACTGGGGCAAGGGCCAGAACCCACGCCTGCTGATCCGTTTCGAGGGCACCGTCAGCAAGGACGCGCCGACCGACACCCGGGTGGACAACCAGTGGATGCTCACCCTCAACAACTCGATCACGCCGTCCAACCAGGTGTTCAACACGCCGCCGGAGTTCAACCCCAGCAAGGAGGACACACAGAAGGACCCGTCCATCAGCATCGACGGCAAGACCGCGTTGCTGGGCGACGTGTTGTACTACCGCGTCCACTTGGATCTGAAGAACCTTGACCGCAAGGGCACCGCGTACAATGTGATGCGCGCCGGCATCGTCGACGATTACGACGACGAATACTTGACCGCCGACGAACAGAACGTGGAGGTCCTCAACGCCAAGGGCGAGGATGTGACCGCCAAGTTCAACATCCAGTTCCGTGATGGTGTGGCGTATGTGTTCGCCAAGACCGCGGACACGAAGGTCCCCGCGACGGGTGAGACCATCAAGGGGGATCCGCAACCCAAGGATCTCAAGGCATACAGCCAGGCCAAGCTGGATCCGCTCAAGGATCCCGCCATTGACCAGTCGCTGTTGGGCCAGGAATACACGGTTGTGTTGCCGATGACGGTCACGAAGGTCACGGACGGGTATGTGGTGAAGAACACCGCCACGCAGATCGTCAACGACGTGAAAAGAGCACGAATACGGTCACGAACCCGCTCAAGCCCATCAACCCCGTCAAGGACGTGGTGCTCAAGGTCAACGGCGATTCGGTCAACGGCAAGGAAATCCCGCTCACGCAGAAGTTCCTCTACCGTCTCGACGGTTCCGTCATCCCCGCGAACCGCGCTTATCCGCAGGTCACCCAGTGGGGCATCACCGACAAGCTCGACACCCAGCATGACAAGTACCTGGGTGCTTGGCAGGTGCGCGCCAACCGTGACCTGTACAAGGACGGCAAGCCGGTCGCCAAGACCGGCGACGTGCTCGCAGGCACTGGGTTCGACAACACGGAACTGCTCGCCGCCATCACCGGCGACACCGCCAACAGGGACGAGTCCGGCACGGATGATGCCGCCCAGCCCACCGGCGAACAACTGTTCACCGTGGACTACAAGGACGGCACGATCACCGCCAACGCGACCGACCTGTTCCTCAAGCTCGTGTCCGCCGACACCACCCATGAGCAGGCATGGAGCCTGTTCGTCAGCGTGCAGCGCATCGCCACCAGCGAGCGGGTGGAGAACACGTTCACCGAAACGTTCAACGACAAGGAACTCGTGTCCAACACCGTATGGACCAGCACGCCCGACCTGACCCCCAGCATCCACTTGGAGAAGTGGGATGAGAAGAGCGGTTGGCCCAACGGTGACCGTGACACGCGTGCCCAGGCGTTGAAGGACGCGAAGGATGGCGACACCATCGTGTTCACCATCACGAACACGAGCCGCACCGACAAGGCGGGCAAGGGCGCGGTGTTCCGCGCCAAGGATTTGAAACTCACCGATCACACCATCCTCGGTGATGGCCGTGTGGTGGACCTCAAGTACCCCGACAACTGGGATACGCTGATCCTCAAGCCCGGCCAGTCGGTGGACGTCAAGGGCACCCTCAAGGGTGTCAAGGGCGATCACACGGACCGTGCGTCCGTGTCCGGCATCCCGCTCACCGAATGCGTGGTGAATGATGACACCCCGTTCGACGGCAAGGACGATGCGAACGTGCCCGAAGGCGCAGTGGACATCGACGGTGTGAAGATGTGCGGTTCCGACCGGGTTGTGTCGAACACGGATGATTGGAACGCGACCGTTACGCCTCCGTTGGCTCATACGGGTGCCACGGTCGCGGTGCTTGGTGTGTTGGCCGCCGTGCTGATGGGTGGCGCGGGCATGCTGTTGTCCCTCAAGCGCCGTACCAGCGGCGTACCGCGGCACATGGCATAAACCCGCCACGCCAAGGGCCGGATGGCCTAGGTGAACAGGGGGCGCCGTGTTGGGTTCACACCCGGCACGGCGCCCCTTGTTGTTGGTGTGGCGCCGACACGCTTGAGGTTGGGTGCATGGACTGTTGCGCGCTATCCTGTCAGGCAATACCCAATCGGGGTATGACAATAAGAGGGGAGGGGCATCATGCCAACACCAACACCAACACCAATGCAGCAACCGGTCCAGCAGCCGCCGTACCGCACGCACCAGTATGGCAAACCATGGGTCACCGCCACCCGCGTCATTGCGATCCTGCTCATGGTTGGTGGTGTTCAGGCGGGTGTGTCCATTTACGACGGGTTGGAGCCGGGTTGGGGCACCATGTTCGCCGGGCCCGTCAGTTGGGCGGTCGGGTTGCTCATCGTGATCATGGGCGTGTTCCTGTTGGTGTTGGCGCAGATCCTCGCCAATGTCACAATCATCGCGGAGAACAGCGATCTTCTCGTCAACCAAGGCATGTACCAAAGCATGCCACATGCGGCCACACCGGTGGCGGCCCCGTACACGCCCGTCCCACCGGCCGCCAACACCGCCCCCAATCCTATGGCCCGCTGACGGTTACACATTGGTGAACCGTTGCGCCACCGTGTTCAATTGGGCCGTCTGCCGTTGGTAGGCGTCCAACGCGTGCTGCGTATCGGCGTTGCAATCCATGGTGGTTGGTTTGGCCGGTTCCAACCCCAACAGGTCTCCCGTGTCCGGCCCATCCGGCACTTGTCCTTGTTCGAAGCGGTGCAGGAACCCGTTGCGGGCCCGTACGGCGTTGTTGTACGCATCCATCGTGTCGGTGTGCGCCGTTTGGCATTGCGCCACCAGTTGGGCGCGCACCATGGGCGTGTGCCCCCGCGTTGACGCCAGGGACCAGATTGTTGTTGCGGCCGCGAGGAGGAGAAGGACGGTGAGGATGGTGAGAATACGGCGTTTGGTGCGCCGTTGCCGTTCACGCCGCAGGTAGTGGCGGTGTGCGCTGCGCATGACCGTGTTAAACGAGGGAGTATAGGGAAGTTGGCTCATATGCCGCCGCTATGCGTCATACCCCATGCGCATCCGATCACATGGGGTTGGGTGTGCGAGCGGGGCGCCATGTCCCGGTGGGTGTGGCGCCCCGCTTCATATGAAGTCCCGGCCGTTTGCCCCGGCCGGGAACCGCGCATCATGCATATGCCCGATGTCCACTGGAACATCCCTGAATGAAGACCGGCCGGTCACCCAACCGGGATTGATGCGCGCCGGCAATGGTACAGGACGGTTCCATTGTGGTCAATACCAATTGGTGGGGGGGCGGTGTTGGCCGGGCGCATAGTGCACAACCGGCACGGGTGTGGCCCCGTGCCGGTTGTGTGTTGTGCGACTTCGAGGAGGTTCGGACCGGTGACCAGTGAACAACGGCGTGATTTGGCACTCATGTGGCATTCCAAGGGTGTGCCGATGGAGGACATCACCAGATTGCTGCATATCAGCGAACAGGAGGCGCGTGACATCATCACCGGCCTGACCGGTGATGAACCACCATCGCCACCCGTCCGCGCCTGACCATCATGCAGCAGGGCCCGCCATACCCCGCAGGTTTCGGCCCCGGCTGCATGGTGGGTGTTCAGTCCTGCGGATTGCGCAACAGGGCGTGTGCCGTCTGGTACGCATTCCACAGTGTTTCCGTCAGATCCACCAATCCGTCCTCGCGTGCCAATTGGTCACGCAAGTCCATCAGGTCCCGGTGGCTGATGTCACCCGGTTCGCTGCGCGTCATCAACCCGTTCGCATGCAAAATGTCGAACAGGTCCTCCAGTTGCCTCGTGTCCATGTCCACCATCATCACCCTTTCCCTGCCCCTCACCCATGCCCCCGCAAAGAGGGGATACGACGAGGGGATACCGGTTGTGTCCCAACGGCTATGCCATTGACGACCGGGCATATGCGTCACCATCCACGGCCATACGCCCGCGGCGCATAGGGTGCGGACGCATGTGCGGCCCTGCTAACCACCCACATCGGCATATGCGGAAAGGACGCGGCAATGGGAACGAATGGCCACAAACACATGATTGGTGCGCATACAATGGACATGGCATCAACCGAAGGGACGAAGGGAGCGGAGATGCCCAGGGGAAGACACGCGACACACACCACACGCACACAAGGCGTTGGACACAAGGCGGGGCTCGGTCTTGTGGCGGGGGTGACCATGGCGGGCATGCTCGCCTCACCGGGCATCGCCATGGCCAGTGAAGCGGACACCACGCCGGACGCCACCCAACCGCAAGTGCAGGCCACGAATGCGGCCAACCCAATCGAGCAGGCGCAGCAGGCCGTGACGGCCGCACAGGACGGGCTGGACGCGGCACGGCAGGACATGCAGCAGGCCCAGTCCACGGTGGACGGGGCGCAGGCGGGCGTGCAGGCCGCCACCAACGAGGTGCAGGCGGCCAAAGACAATGTGGACGCGGCCGTCAACGCGGATCCCGCCACGAACGCCGCACAGGATGCACTGGCTGAGGCGAACACGCATCTAGGCAACGCCGCCGACAGGCTGGACGATGCGGTGGCGGCCCAGCAGGCCGCGCAGGCGCAGCAGGCGACGGCGCAGCAGGCACAGCAGGCCGCGCAACAGGACGCGGATGCGGCTGCACAGGCCGTGGCCGGCCAGCAGACGGTGGTCGACGGGTTGCAGGAACAGGTCGACCACACGGACATGGATGCGTTGCAGGGCGAACAGGCGGCGAAGCAGGCTGCGGCCGACAAGACGGCGGCGCAATCGGCGCAGGCGGACGCGCAAGCCACGGATGCGGCGCAGAAAGCGGATGCCGCGCAACAGGATGTTGCGAAGGCGGAGCAGCTGGCGGGGGACGCGAAGGACCCGGCGAAGATGCAGGAGGCGCAGGACAAGGCCGACGATCTGAAAACCATCGCGGACGCCACCGCCAAGGCCGCCGACAATGCCAACGCCAACAAGCAGGCGGCTGACAAGGCGCTTGCCACGGCGCAGACGAATGTCGACAAGGCGCAAACCGACCTCGACAAGGCCACCGATACCGCCACGCAGGCCAAGACGGCGGCGGACAAGGCGGACCGTGAACTTGCCGCGGCCCAGAAGGCGGCACAACGCACAGCCGCGGATGCGGCCGCGACCGCACAGGCCAAGACAGCGGCCGACGCGAAGGTGGAGGCAGCCCAGTCGGCCGCCGACACGGCGCAGGCGCAATTGGATGAGGCAACCAAAGCGCAACGGGCCGCGCAGGAGAAACTGGCGGAGGCGAACCGTGTGCTCGCTGAGGCGGAACCGGCCGGTCTGGCCGCCGAACAGCAGGAGAAGCTCGGCGCATTGGGCTGGTTCCAGCATCGCGGCAGCCTCATCGCACAGGAGGCGCTCACCAACCCGGACGCGTACTACATGGACGGTGTCCTTGATTACACGCATATCGGCGCAGAGGGTGATGCGACGAGCCTGCCGAATCTGATCGCGGGCATCAAGATGGTGCAGGAGACCAACCGGCTGCGTGCCACCATGGGGTTGGACCCGTTGCCTGTGTCCGATTTCGCCATGGCGCAGGCGATGGTGAACGCGAACTACGCGACCGTGCTCCTGGGCCATTCCGGCAATTTCTACTCCTCGGAGAATCTGGCGTGGGGCACGGACACCCCGTATGAGCGTTGGTGGACCGCGGAGAAGGAAACGTACGATGAGGCGGTCGCCTCCGGCAACTATCCGGGGTTGGAGAACATGGAGGCGCTTGGCATCCAGACCACGTACCCGGACCTGTGGCAGAAGGTGGGCCATTACATCAATCTGCGTGACCAGTCGTACGCGACCGGCGCGGCGATCACGCAGGTCCAACGTGATCTGCCGTATGCGCCGCCGACCGCGGCGCAGGAGTTCTTCACCCACACCTCGAACGGGTTCCGTGACGCGCGCACCGAACAGCTGCGGGCGATGAAGGAAACGGGCCCGTATACGGATGCGGATGAGTATCTGGCGCAGGCCGAGGCGTATGTGAATGGGTTGCAGACAGCGAAGGCGAAACTGGAGGCGGCCCGCAAGGCCGTGTCGGATGCGCAGGCGTTGCTGGACGAGGCCAATGCGCGTGTGCAGGCCACGAGCGTGGCCAAGCAGGCCGCGGACAAGGATCTGACGGATGCGCAGGCCGCGCAGTCGCAGGCTGTGGCCGAGCACACCAAGGCGCAGCAGGCCGATGAGACGGCCCAGAGCGCCCTGGCGGCGGCGGATACGGAGGCGAAGCAGGCCAACCGGGCGTTGTCGGACGCCAATGGGCGTGTGACGGACGCGCAGGCCGCGTTCGATGCGGCCAAGGGTGAGTACGATACGGCGAAGCAGGCGGCGGACAAGGCCACTGCGGCCGCGCAGGACGCCACGGCGGATGCGGAGCAGGCCAAACTGGCGGCGGACAAGGCCGCGGCTGAGTATGCGGCCATGCAGGATGCGGCGGCGAACCTCACCCGCGCACAAGAGGCGTACAAGGCGGCCAAACAGGAGGCCGACGAGATGGCGCAGCGTGCACAGCAGGCGAAGCAGGCGGCTGATGAGGCCGCCGATGAGCTGGCCGGGGCCACGCAGCGGGTGGAGGACGCCAACGCGCTGGTCACCCGGTTGGGTGAGGCGAAGGCCACGCTGGCGGACCGTGAGCAGGATCTCAAGGACGCCCGCGCCAAGCTCACCCAAGCCGAACAGGTGTTGGCCGGTGCGGACCGTGATGCCGCGCAGGCCAAGGCGGCCGTGGAGGCGGCGCAAACGGCGAAGACGGAGGCCGAACGGCAGGTGGCGGACGCGCAGGCCGCGCTGGACGCGGCGAAGAAGGCCGCGTGGGACACGCCGGAGGTGAAGGCCGCGCAGGCCAAGCTGGACGAGGCCAATAAGGCGCTGGATGAGGCCAAGGCCATGCTCAAGGACGCGCAGGACGCGTACCGTGAGGCCGGCGAGGCCGTGTCGCAGCGTGAGCGGGAGGTCGCGGCGGCGAAGGCTGCATTGGCGGCGTTGCTGGACGGCCAGAACCACAATGGTGCCACCAATGGTTCGACCGGCGCCAATGGTTCGACCGGCGCCAATGGTTCGACCGGCACGGTTGGTGGTGTGCATGGTGGGGCCACCGTGATCGGCGCGGTTGACAAGACCGGCGGCGCCACTGGCACCACTGTTGCGGACAACACGGTGGCCGGTGTGCCGGAGAGCGTGCAGGCCGTGGAGCGTGCCGCGCAACTGGCGTCCACCGGTTCGGACGTGACGGCTCTGGCTGTGGCCGGTGTGATGGCCATGCTCATGGGTGCGGGCGTGATGGTTGCCGCCAAGCGCCGCAGCTGACCGCCACAGGAACGAGGATGGGGCCGGGTTGCAATCCTCTGGTTTGCAACCCGGCCCCACTTGTATCCCGTTGGGGGAGCGGCCCCGTGTGGCGGGTGTCAGTCGCCGATGGTGACCGTGCCCGACACGATGCTATCCGCTTTCAGCTCGCTGTAGCGGTTGAAGTTGATGGCCAAGCCGCCGTTGGTTTTCAGTTTGACCGCATCGCTTGCGACTGCCATGATTTCAGGGTCGGAGTATTCCAGGGCGATGGCACGGGCGCGGTTCAGGTCCGCATCGATGTCCACGATGAACACGAGCCGTTTGGCGGCGTCGGCCGGCGCGCCCATGGTGAAGTAGCGGTCGTAGGTGGTGTATTTCGTGGGGGCGATGCTGATCACATCGCTTTCACGGGTGTGCTCGCCGATGATGCGGGAGGTGACGACGGCGGCCATTTCGGTGCCGTCCGGCATGATGGCCGTGAGTTTGTCGTCCGCGGTGAAGCGGATATCGGTGTAGCCGCGTGCGGGCAGCAGGATCCGGAGGACCGCCTGTGCGAGGATGCGGTTGGTACGTGCCATGATGGGCTCTCTTTCTCTCGTGGTGCCATACCGTGTGGCACCGTTGGAAAACCATAAAACTATGGTATTATAGTAATCATGTGGAATGTGATACTCGACCCCATCGCCGACTGGCTCCGCCGGATCGACGACGACTCCGCACGGCAGATCCTCGCGGCCATCACCGTGCTCCAAGAGGAAGGCCCCAATCTCAAACGTCCCCTGGTCGGCAAGATCGAAGGCTCATCCACCATCAAAAACCTCAAGGAACTACGGCCCGGCTCCCACGGACGAAGCGAAATACGCATCCTATTCACCTTCGACCCGAAAAGAAACGCCATCATGCTCGTCGGAGGAGACAAACAACGCAAATGGAACAAATGGTACCCCCAGGCAATACGCCAAGCGGAAGCCAACTACATCGAATGGCTGGAACAACAAGGAAAGGAACAACAATGAACTACACCATCGAAGACTTCGCACGCGACCACAACATCACCCCTGAGGAAAACGCACAAGCCGTCGCCCAACTACGCCGGGACATGCGCCTGTACGAACTGCGAGAGGCCCGCAGGGAAAACGGGTTGACACAAGCCCAACTTGCCGAACGCATGGGAGTCAACCAGAAACGTGTATCCGCAATCGAACACAACGGCGGGTCACACGCCATGGTGGACACGCTCCGCAAATACATGGAAGCGCTCGGCGGACGGCTCGACGTCATCGGCACCCTCCCGGACGGCCGCCAAGTGAAACTAGGGTGAACCGAAGAGCACAAACGACGGAACACAACCATGCCTCTCACCAGTTTCGACGACCTGTTGGATGAACAGCTCACCGACCCGCAAATGACGCAACTGTACAAGCAGGAACGCCGCCGTCTTGATGCCGCCATCGAAGCCTCCCGCGCGCGCCCGATTCGCCCCCAATCCAGTAACACACCTCCTGTCCGATCCGCCAACGAATGAGGCGTGGGGTGGGATACGGTCTCCCGTATCCCACCCCACGCCTATAACGCCCGGACGGGAACCTTGGTGGTTGGTTACTCGTCCAATGCCTCTTGGCAATCGTTGAGTCTGTCGAGCTCGTTTTCCGCCTCCGCGATCACCGCGGCCTCCCGAGCGGTTTCCTCACGTCCCTCCTGTTCGATGGTGCTGGTGAGCTTGTCGAGCGCCTGTTCGAGTTCCGCGATCTGCGCGGTGACGAGGCTGATATCCGTGGTGTCCAGCATGGCGCGTTCCTCGAGCATATGGTCAATGGCGGCGATCATCGGTGTGGTATCCATGGCGGTCTCCTTGACTCTTGGTGTTTTGCGTTGACACCCCATCACATGCGTCCACGCGCGCACCGTTTGGCGGGGTGGTGGGGACATGCCAACGGACATGTCCCCACCACCCCGAAAATGTCACTGCGCGCGTGAAATGTCACGTATCATCCGGTTCGCGGTGCATGCGGGTGCGTGGCCCCTCATCGAACATGCCACGTTTGAGGCTTTTGATGGTGCACTCGGTGCGGGCGAACCCCAGATCGACACTCGTGATGCCGAACGCGGCGCACAGATTGGTGGTGGTCTGCAACAAATCAGCGATCTCATTGACAAGACGGGCACGGTTGACAAGGGTCCGTCCGTCAAGGACCGTGACGGTCCGGATGCTTTCCTTCGCGGCTTCCACGACCTCGGCCGCCTCCTCCAACACCTTCAATGCCTGCCACTTGTCGATACGCTGGTGCGAGGGGTGGAAGATGGGCCATGCGCCCAACTCCAATGTAGGCAACGTGTCTATGCGGGCCAAGCATTGGTCGCATACACCCACACGCATGTCATCATCGTCACGGTCGAACAGCCACCCTTTGAATTCGGTCCGGTCGGCCTGCGCCACATGGCGTTTGCATGTCTCACACCGAACACTCCAATGCTGGGGGCAGCGGCAGTCCCAGTCGGCGTGATACAAATCCGGCCATGCCTGCCACCCATCGTCAACCGCATCGGTCGCGGCCTGCTCTTTGTCCGCATACAACCCATACTCGTCGTACCGCAAGCCGCACACCTCGCATTGCGGCATGTAGTATGGTTTGCCATCCTGTTGTTCGATGTGCCAGCTCGTCATCGCTTATTCCTCGCTTCCTGTGATATGCGCATTGCCTGGCCCATGCGTGCTAGCGTCTTATGCCTGCTGCATTGATGGCGGCGGACGCCCGTGGAGGGATCATGGCGGATACGCCAACCGGTGCGGTTCAGGATGGTGACCGGCCGCCCCGGCACACCCCATGGGATAAGCAGTTGCTCACTGGCGTCGCCGGTGAACCGCAAGCACGCTTATCCGTCATGACTCCTCCCTATACCGGATGGCATGGTTCACCCACGCCTCCCATGACCCAAACGCGCCGTGCGGGCAGGTGATGCATGGGGCATCCCCGTCCAGGTGCACGGTGGCGGCATCCGGACTGCACCCCTCCGGCCGGTCGTCGATCAGGGCGTACCGCAATGCCGACAGGACGTTCCAGTACGCGACGCCATGGGCGCGTGACCTCTCCAACCGGTCCAGCAGACGGGCATGCTGCAACACGATGCCATCCAATCCGGTGGGGCACGCGTCATGCGCGCATGCGCAATGGTGGGCGTCCAGTACGGCATGCGCCCACTTGCGGTATTGCCCGCGCAGTTCGGGGCTCAACCCCCACCAATGGTCCTGTTGCTCCTGTTCGGTGGGGTTGGGTTGCGCCCAGTTCGTCATCGCGCACATGAGCGCGAACGCCGCACGATCCACCCCATCCACCATCCGCGCCCGGGGGCGGCTCATACCATTCCTATCGTTCATGTCGGGCAATATGCGTCCCTCTCACCTGGCCGCGATGAGACCGGTGAAGAACCCGTCATCGTCCACCGGTTCGACCCGGTACACATAGAACACATCCAGAGCGGACGTCCCGGGGAACAGTTCCCGCAGCTCATCCACGGTCACGTCAGCCAGTTGGGCGAGCAACGCCCATGACCATGGGGTGGCATCAGGGCCGAACCGGTGGCGTTCCAGAACACGCGCATTGCCCAAATGTTCCCCCGTGTCCGCGTCTTCGAACACGATCATGGTGGACATGTCGGGAATGGGCTCGTTGCGGATCTCGAACCGTTTGCCGCCCTGTTGGATCCGGTCTCAATACTCACGGCGAAGTTTCGCTACAGTGATGTTCCGTGTTCTCATGGGGTGTCCTCCGTTGGTTCGATGGTGGTTGGGATGATGGGGTGCAGGGTGTGGCCGGTGGTGATGTCCACCAACAGCCAATGCCCGCATGTGCACTCCGGAGGCAACGGCTCCCGTCGTGGCAGCCCGTAGTCGCGCCGCCACGACGGGAGCATGAAGTATTGCCGCTGGTTGTGGCTTGCACAGGCCACCAGAAGCAGGTGCCACAACACGATCACGAACCACATAGGAGCCTCCCTTTACAGGTTGACCGCCCACCATGCGGCAAGCATGGCCCATGGGATCCAGAACGCGGCGAACAGCATCCAACATGCGCCGCCACCCAGCAGGCTGTGTTGGGTGCGTTGGCGGCCATGGTTGATGATGGCGGCGACGGCGAGCGCACCCGCCATTGCGGGACCGGTGGCCATCCAGCAGCCGGCGAGCAGCAGGAGGGTGTGCATGAGGTGTGTGATCATCGGGCATCCTTTCCGTGGTGCGTGGGACACAGGCTGGCCCATGGGTTCATGGTGGTGTCCACCATCCACCCGTTGTTGCGGGCGTGGGTGATGGCGGCCTGCCATGTGGGAGCCCAGCTGGGTGTTGCCTATGGCAGATGTCACAGGTGAATGTGTATTGGTAGGTGAGGGTATGCCCTCGGTACAATGTCTTCGCGATGATCATCATGCCGTCCTTTCGATGGTGTGCCGGTCCAAGAGTGTGGCCAGGGGTGTGCGGCATTGGTCCAATTGGTTGATTTCGTGGGTGATGACATGGACCGCGTCATGGGCGGCCGGGGACCATCGGGCCCGGACTTGCAACGTGGTTTGCAGGGCGCGCAACTGGGTGATGTGTTGTTCGCATGCGGTGTTGAGCGTGCGCAAACGGTGGAGCCATTGGCGGTGGGGGTGTTGGATTGGATGGTGGGCATGATGAGGTGTTGCAAATGGTGCGCCTGCCGGATGGCGCGGATGGCGTCGGTGTGGTGGGTGAGCAGCCATGCGTATCCGTGTGCGTATTGTCCCGTGTTCACTGTTCGTTCCTTTCTTCATTGCCGCTGAGCAGGGTGATGCCCGCTTCGGTGGTGGCGAGGGTGAAGATGGCCATGCAGCATACGGTCACGGGCCACGGGGTGGCGTCGGTGAACCCGGGGATGCTGAGCAGTGCGGGCAGGATGCGCCATCCGGCCAGTTGCCAATCCGTGGTGCGTGGTGTGTTCATGACAGGCCCCTCTTGTTGTGTGGTTGTGCTGCCATGCGTAATGCGTCCCCGACCATGGAAGAGGAAACAGGCGGAGGGTGCTGGGTGGGGTCGGTGGCGGCCGGTGGTTAGAAGGTTGCCGGCCTGCCCCTCCCATCGTTCCCCGGTGCGGCAAGTAGACAACCGCGCCGGGGTGGCGTTGACACCCTTCCGCCTGTGATTAGGGGGAAGATAAGGGCCATGGGTGGTGGGTGGCGTGGGGGTGGCGCGGCCCATGCCACCCCAAGGGTGAGAAGGGTAAAACCCCTTGGGGTGCAGTGGGGCCGTTTGCACGTTTCCGCCATGATCCACGGTCGCACGGGTGGGATTGTCCGTTCACCCACGGCCATGGCCCTCACACGACCCCTATGCGTCACGGGACCTGACCCACATACGCACCGCCCGTTTTTTCTTGCGACCACCGAAAACAATACGTATTTCAATCCATTGTTTTTTCGTTGCACGGCGATCGGCGACGCAGTGACATCCCGGGTTTCTTCACCGACATGCAGGTTTCTTCACCGACCGCACAGGCGATGTCGGTGAAGAAAGGTAAGTTTCTTCACCGACATTCGAATGTCACTGAAGGCTCCTAACCCTACTGCTAATTGAGGTTTAGTAAGTTTCTTCGGTGACGCACCGACTTTTAAGGTCTTTCTATAGAGGAGCCGATTTCAAGGGTTCCTTTATAAGGCCACTGCGTCGGTGAAGAAACATGGTTTTGAAGCCATCAATACCAATCGGCAGTAGGGTTAGCCACTCTTCACCGACATCACCGCGTCGGTGAAGACACCCCTGTGGCCGGTGCAACCGAAGAAAACAACCATACCCATCGGCGCTGGCCGATCCGTGGAAAACCGCATCCGGATTCCTGCAATACCCACCGTATTGTTTCGACATGGGGGGTGGTGTTGGGCGGGTGGGCGCATAGCCGCATGGCGATACCCCTGCAATTTCCGGTAAAGGCGGTGCTTTGATGAGCCTTCTCGATCTTCTCACCCACGCATGGCGCATGTTCTGGGCGAACATCCTCAACCCCGGCAGCCTCATGCTCTTCGCCCTCGTCCTCATCATCGCCCTGCTCGCCGGGTTCGCCATGGCCCGCACCATGAGCGCGATGCGCGCAGCCCTGCGCGCCATCAGCGCCGTCATGGTGTTCATCCTTATCTACGGGCTGTTGGGCGCGTTGGGCATCTCCCTGCACGGGTTGGCGCCGCTGGGCAACTGGCTGCTTGACCTGGTGCAGGCCCCGTTCATCATCCCCGAATAACAAGGAGCATTGCGATCATGGCGCGTGGCACCGGTCCCAAACACCCCATCATGGATGGCGTTGTCGTCTGTCTGCTCATCCTCATGTGCGCCATCCTGCTGGTGGCCACACCTGCATGGCGCACATTCAGCGAAACCACCGGGATAGGCGACCCGAATGCCGGCCTGTCGGATTTGTGGCCCCAACATGAACGGTTGGAACACAACCCGGATGCGGTCACCATACCCACCCCGGCCCCGTCCGCCAGCACACCCGCACCCGACCGGCCCGCCACGCCCGCCACACCATCCGAGCCCACGCCCGAACCATCGCAGACGCAACCGCGGCAACCATCGGGGGACAAGGCGTCGTACCGCCAGGCGTTGAACCTGTTGGACACAGTCCCGGTGGCCAAGGCCGCCCGGGCGGCTATGACCGGGAGAGCCAGTTCGGCGGGTGGCAGCCCACCGGGTGCGGGCAGGCCACGACCCGTGACGCCATTCTCGCGCGCGATCTGACGGGGGTGGCGCGTGACCGGCAGTGCCGGGTCACCGCCGGCATGCTCCATGACCCGTACACCGGCCGTGACATCACGTTCACCAGGGGGCGCACGACCAGCGCCAAGGTGCAGATAGACCATGTGGTCGCCCTGTTGGACGCGTACGCGTCCGGCGCGCGCGACTGGCCGCAAGCCAAACGGGTGGCGTATGCGAACAGTGCGGATGTGTTGGTGGCGTCGGACGGGCCGGCGAACATGGCGAAGGGTGTGGGGGTGGATTTCAACGGCACCGCCCGCTACCGCAGCGCGTCGAACACGGTGGCGCCCGACATCTGGCTGCCGGACAACACCGCGTACCAATGCGACTACATGGCGCACCGGGCGCGGATCAAACACGATTGGGCGTTGAGCATGACCGCCCGTGAGAAACAGCAGACGGTCACGTTCCTCGCCCAATGCGCCGCCGAATGAACGCCAACACCCACGCGCCACCCCCGGTCGGGGGGCGGTTTTTCACTCCCCACGGCCGAAAACAATATGGCACGCAATGGTTCGTTTTTGTTTCCCAGGTGGATCGGCGACGCAGTGACACCACAGGTTTCTTCACCGACATGCAGGTTTCTTCACCGACCGCACAAGCGATGTCGGTGAAGAAAGGTAAGTTTCTTCACCGACATTCGAATGTCACTGAAGGCTCCTAGCCTACTGCCGATTGAGGTTTGCCAAGTTTCTTCGGTGACGCACCGACTTTTAAGGTCTTTGTATAGGGGAGCCGATTTCAAGGGTTCCTTTATAAGGCCACTGCGTCGGTGAAGAAACATGGTTTCAGGGCCTCGAACACCAATCGGCAGTAAGGTTGAGTGTTCTTCACCGACATCACTGCGTCGGTGAAGACCCCTTTGCGGTCACCGAAGCACACCCACAGGCCATCCACCCGATCCCGTATGGCCCGTGGGATAAAAACCATGGTGTGCGGCAGGCAAAAACGATCCCATTGTTTTCAAACAGTCGGGGGTGGGGACCGGGGTGTGCGCATAGGCGCAGGGCATGAGCGAAACGATACGCAACGCGGGCACCAGCGCCCGCCATCTGGGCAACGGGTTCGTACGCACCGTGGACGGCGCCGCATGGTTGTACGCGCAACTGCCCGCACAACCACCCGTCCGGGACGCCGCCAACTGGACGGACCGGGAACGCAACGCGCGCCCACTGTTGACCCTGCTGCCACGCATCGCGGAACTCACCCCGCACATCCCATTCGCCGGCCGCAAAGCGATGAAAGGGTTCTATAGGGAAATCCACATCCTTGCGGTCAGCACCCCCGAACCATTCGTCCCCAGCGGCAAACTGGACATGGCCAGCCGCATCCGGTTGCAACGCGAGTACGACAACACCGCCGTCCACGACCGTTTCACCCTCATCGGCGTGCGCCTGTCCACCGGGGGAGGCAAGGAACGGCGCAGCGTGTGGCGGCGCATGCTGGGCGCGTTGAACACGATAACAAGCTTGGACGCGTTGGGCATCGTGGAGGACTCCGCATTCGACCATGACCGGGACACGATCACGCAACTGTTCCAGGACGCGGGCTGCACCGTCCCGTCCAACGCGATGATGCGGCGTGCCCTGGCATGGTGGCGCACGGACCGCAAACCCGAAATCGTGCCCGTCATGGTCGAACACGAGCACATGCACACGTTCCCCGACTACGAGTCATGCCGCCGTGCCGCCCGCTTCTTCGACCTGGGTGGGGATTGCCGCACATGGCGCGACCACAACCCGTATTCCTATCCCATGACCATCGTCTCCCTGGGCGCGTTGCCGTTCGAGGGGCAGGACGAACGCGAGGTGCAGGACTCGGATTGGGCGGCCAACCTGTTGGCGCAGGGCCGTGGCGGCGGACAGGGCGCGTTGTGCCTGTCGGTGCGTGGCCTGCTGGAACCCGGCGACATGAGCCGTGAACAAATCGACAAGGACAAGGAGAATGTGTACGACAAGGCGATGCAGCAGGCCATGGATGGGCACAAACGCAACGTGCGTGTGGCCGGTGAGCTCGCCGCCGTCAACGACGTGTACCAGACGGGGGAGCGGCCATGGCCCACGTTGATCGACGCGCGGGTGCACGCCGCGATTCCGCAGATCATCGACCGGCCCACGCAGGTGCTGTACCCGGGGGAGGTGTCGTTGAACCCGGACCGGCAGGAGGCCGCGTTCCAGGACATGATGATCGGCAGCCCCGTGGCCTTCAACCCCAGCCCCGTGTATTGGCCCGTGCCGATCCTCGCATACGCGGGCCTGTCCGGCCGTTCGGTCGCCGGCGACGACATGGGCCGCGGCGCGGCCAGTGATCTGCCGGGCGCCCTGCTTGGGTTCACGGAGGCCGATCTGCAACCGGTGTACGTGTCCCCGTTCGAGTCGCGTGAGAAGCATGATCCGCCGTGTCTGCTGGTGACGGGAGCCACGGGTTCAGGCAAGACCCGCGTGTTGTTGCACATCGCGGCCCAATTGGCGCAATTGCCCGACCCGTACACCACCAAGGACGGCGTCCAGCATCCGCGCATGGTCCCGTACGCACCGCATGTGGCGGAGGATAGGCCGCATATCCCCATCGTGTTTTTGGACCCGAAACCCAATTCGGATGATTTCACCGGGTTCGTGCGCAAACGCCACGGCACGATCGTGCGGTTGGACAGTGAGGATGCGAACGGGATCCTCGACCCGTTGCGTTGCATCCCCGACCGGATGCGCACGGACAGGGTGCAGACGGCCGTGGAGATGCTCTCGCAGATCACCGGCGGCAAACACGGCGACCGTGGCCGTGAACTGGCGTTGACGACGATCGTGTCGTATGGAACGGCGCATGGCGCCGACTGTTTGGGTGAGGCGGTCGACATGGCGTATGAGGCGTACATGGCCCGGGGTTCGGATGCGGAACGCATCGACCCGTTGGTCGAGCAGATCACGCCCGTGTTGCGCCGTGTGGTGCGTTCCGACCCGATGTTCCAGCTGATCTATGGCACCCGTCATGGCGGGCGCAGTCTGGCGATCAGCCAGGGGTTGACCTTGTTGAGCGCGGGCACGTTGAACATCATTTCCGACAAGACCGGTTCGTCCGCCGTGTCGGATATCCAACGGTGGGTGGTGCGTATGGCCGCGTTGGGTGCGACGGCCGCGATCATGGGCCGCAACGGGGTGCTGATCGTCGATGAGGCGTGGAGCCTGTTGGGTGATGAGTTCGGTGTGGGATTGGTGACCCGCATGGGCCGTTTGGCGCGCGCCCAGCATTATCTGCCGGTGTTCGCCAGCCAGAAGGTCGATGAGTTCGTGGACGCGGGCCTGGAGGATTTCGTGGGCCGTGGTTTGGCGTTGGGCATGGGCGTGAAGAACGAGGGTGGTTCGACCGGCGAAAGCCAGGCGCAGGCGGTGTGCCGTTTGTTCAACCAGCCCGAGGACGGGCGCCTGCATGAGCGTATGATGCATGCGCGCGTGTTGGACACGGAGTCGGAGGCGCCCGACTGGCAGTCGTTGTATGCGTTGTTCGACCCGGCCGATGGACGCTTGCTGCGTGGCACGATCTGTTACTACATGGGTGTGGACGGGTCCGCGATCCCCGTGGAGGTGCGCATCAGCCAGGATCTGATCTGAATTGTGACGCATCACCGGTGGGCATGAGATTGTTCAACAAACATGATGATGGGGTTGCACCAGCCCACGAACCCGCCTCCACCACCACACCAACTGTGGAACCGGCACATGTAGAGGAACCGGCCGGTATGCCGGTGGAGGCGCATGCGCCGCGCATGGTGTGCATGGCGTTGCGTGAGGACACCGTCACCGGGGACATGATGGCGGCCGAATGGGTGCGGGTGCTGCACGCGCCCGATTTGGCGCCCAACCCGTGGACCATAGGGGTGTTGGACACCGCGTTCTCCGATCCCGCGTTCGTGTACGCCGCCGCGGCCAGCGTCACCCAACCACAGGTGGGCATGGCTGGCATGCTGGACATGGTGCATGGCGCGGGTGACGGATTCGCGTGTTTCACTCCCGGTTGGCGGCCCGGTGTGGATCTGGCCATGTTGGACGGGCAGCTCGCCCGGTTCGACCGGTCCGCGGGCGCCTGGTCGTTGCGCATGTTCCTCGCATGGCTCATGGGGGACATGATGCGTGTGCGCATGTGCCGCATGGTCGTGGACTCCATGCATGGCGGCAATGATCTGACTGGGTTGGTGGACGCGTACTCCGCGCAACACTTGGGGCCGGCCGGCACCCGCCTGCCCATGGAGTAGGGGGAGTGAAACGTTGATGCGGACGCATGATACGCTGGCGCACCCTATACGTGGGGTGCGTGCCATGAGGCGTATGGGAAAGGAGCGGGCGTCATGGATCGTGTGATGGATGTGAGCGGCTTGTCGGACGCGCAGTTGCGGGCCGCCATCGGTGTGGCCAAGGCGTACAAGGAACGGTGGGACATGGTGGAGCGGGCCTGCAAGGCCGCGCAGGAGGACCGTCTCACCGCCGGCCAACCCGAGGACATCATGGTAAATGGCCAACGCATAGGGCGCGTGTCGTTGAGCCGTGGCGGCCAACATGGCCGTTACAGTGTGTCGGACACCGTGGCGTTGGGTGAATGGTTGCAGGAGCATGGGCATGTGGATATGACGTTGACGCTGCCGGTGGCCGACCCTGAACTGGTCACGGACGGCTGGTTGCGTGTGCTGGTGGAAACACAGTTGCATGGCGTGCTGCCGCCGGGCGTGAAATACACCCCGCCACGCAAAGCGCAGGTTGCGGCCAGTTTGGACGAGGACGCGGTCGATGAACTGTTCACCTCCCATGGCGCCATCGGGTTTGCCCAACACCTGTTGGGCATCACCGACACCGACACCTCTGGCGAACCGGGGGAGGAGGGGCGCACACCGGTGCAAGTGGTGGACGCCACCCCAACGCCACCCACACCACCCCAACGGATCCGGCGGACGCGTTCGCATCAATGGGATGGTGACCCGGTTGGCGGCATCACCACCGGTGCCGCCACACTGTCGGCCGCCACCGATAAGGGGCGCATTGGTGTGGATTGGGTCAATGGCGGCCAGTAATCCACCGTCCACCGTCCCTCGCTTTGCCCCGTGGGAGGCACCCCGGGCGCGGGTGGTTTGGGCAACGCCGCCAACCGGGCCTGTTCCGCCTCCCATGCCGCTTGCCGTGCGGCCTGTTCAGCCATCATCCGCTGTTTCTTCTCCCGGTCCACGTCGACCAGGAACATGATGGCCCCCACGACGCCGGCCACGACCAGGAACGGCCATATCGCTTTGATGATGCCCCACAGCACCGCCCCGGACATGAACGCAAGGACCACACCGATCAGCACCAAGGCGAAGAGGAGTTTGCCCAACGCGACGAACGGATTCCACCGCGGCTCTTTCATGACGCCCCTGCCTTTCCATGCCATAAGAGCGGCAGGGGGCGTCCCGCCCCCTGCCGTACCCGTAATAATATCGCACACGCCATGCGTCCCGCCCCCGTTCAGGTGCACGCGGCCGCCATCACCCGTTGACGCATGGCATCATCCAAGTGCAATGTATCCGCCAGCACATTCAAATCATGGCCTTGCCTAGCGGCCTGTTGGAACACTTTGACCAGATCCACCCCGGACGTATCCACCCGTCCCTCATCGGCCGCCGGGTCGAACCCGAACGACGCCCGGTCCGCCTCCAGGGAATGCTGGTGCAACTGGGAACGGAAATCCGCGAGGATCCGCTCATAATCGGCACGCCCGTTGAACACCGAACCATCCGGGTTGCGCCGCACCGGCACCGGCAACCCCTGTTCCATGGCCCGGCGCACATGCGCATGCCTCGGATTCGCGTCCTGGCCGTTGGAATAATACAAACCGCCGCCCATGCTCACCCCCGACGCCATCTTCTCCTCGACATAATCCGCCAACGTCTCATCCCACACCCGGTCACGGATCCGGTCATCGACACGGCCATGCTCCCGCTTGTACGCGTCCAACCGTTCCCGGTACCGGTTGCCTATCCGCGACCGGTGCGCGGACAAACGGTACGGGGGTTTCGCGAGGATCCGTTCGAGTTTGACCGTGCCGGGCGCCAACATGGCACGCACCAACGGTTCCGAATAGCAGCGGGTGGGATCCAACGCGCAGGAACGGCGCAACGCCAACAGGGTGCCATTCACCCAAGTGCGTGCCAGATCCTGCGCCTGGCTGGGTGAACCGGTGACCATGAGGAACTTGCGGGCCACCGGGCCGGGCCGGCCCTCGGGGCCAATGGCCCGTTCCACCAGTTCCATTTCACGTTCCAGGGAACACACCGGTTGGCTTGTCCAATCATGCCCGTCCCCGGCCGGTTCGCTCGCCTTGAGGAACCGGTCCATGTACATCCATCCCTTTTCGGCTTTGTCACGGGCCCGGTAATACTCCCGGCGTGCCCGGTGTGATTGGAGCGTGCCCTCATCGGGCACATCCCGCACCAGGTCCGGCAACGTGTCACGCCCATGGGGGAGATGGTCGTATTGGCCGCCCGTGCCGTTGGGGCTGCCTTTGGGTTTGCGTGGTTGCGTCCTCATGCCCGCCATCTATGCGCCCACCGTGTGACGCATCACAAGCGGGCATGGTGGAATTGCACGCATACCAGAAACAAGCCGTCCTGTTCGCCCTCCACGCGTTCCAAACGCACGGGGGCGCCGGCCTGTTTTTGGACATGGGGTTGGGCAAGACATTGACGACCATCGCCATTTTGGACGTCATGCACCGCCTCCACCCCGACTGGCGGTTCCTGATCGTCGCACCCAAAACCGTAGCGGTCAACACCTGGCCGGCGGAACTGGCCAAATGGCGCCAGTCGCACACATTGGACTGGGCGGTCGCATGCGGGGTGAAATCCAACGCCAAGCAACGCCGTGAAGCATTGGCCCAACAGGCGACGGTGACGATCATCAACCAGGAGAACCTGGGGTGGTTGGACCGGGAACTGGCCCAATGGCCATGGGACGGGATCGTATTGGATGAACTGTCCGGGTACAAGGACCCGTCCTCCAACCGGTTCCGCATCCTCAAACGCCGCCGCCAGGACCGCACGCACGCGCCCAAACACCCGGGGCATGGGCGCCCGGTGCAATGGGTGTTGGGGTTGACGGGCACCCCGGCCGCGAAAGGGTTGATGGACTTGTGGGCGCAATGCCGCCTGTTGGACACGACAGGCGCGTTGGAGACCACGTTGACCCGGTACCGGGAAACGTATTTCACGCCCGGGCGGCGCAACGGGCATGTGGTGTACGAGTGGCGGGCCCGTCCCGGTGCGTTCGACCGGATCATGCGCCGGATCGAACCGTTCTGTTTGACGATGCTCGCACGCGAACAACTCCAAGGGTTGCCGGACAAACCCCTCATCATCGACCATTGGGTCGATATGCCCGAACAGACCCGCCGTGAGTACGAACGGTTCAAACACGAACGGTGGTTGGAATTGGCCGGCCGTCAGGTCACCGCCGTCAACGCCGGCGTCCTGGCGGGCAAACTCGTCCAATTCACCTCCGGATGTTTGTACCCGGACGAGGACAGTGTGGACGGGCGTGTCATCCATTACGATGCGGCCAAACTTGACGTGTTCGACCGGATCATGGCGGAGTCGCAAGGCGAGCAGATCCTCGTGTTCTACCAGTTGAGGGACGAGTTGGACCGGTTGCGCGCCAAGTACGGCAAGCGGGTGCGCACCGTGGACGAGCCCGGCATCGTGGATGCGTGGAACCGTGGGGAGGTGCCGGTGTTGGCGGCGCACCCCGCCCAGGCGAAGTTCGGGTTGAACCTCCAGCATGCGGGCCATATCATCGTGTGGCTCAATCTGACGTGGAGTTTGGAGGATTGGGCGCAGGCGAACGCACGGTTGGACCGGCAGGGGCAGACCCGCATCGTGCAGATCCACCGGATCGTCACCCGAGACAGCGTGGACGAACGCAAACTCGATGTGTTGAGCGGACGGGCCGTGTTGGCGGACGCGGTGATGGGCGAACTCAAACACACCACCGTATCCGCCGACTGACCATTACCGGCATTCGACGGGTTGTGGCGCCGCAGGCTGCGGTTGTGTGGGGTGCGCCATCTTGCGCCGCCCGGTCAACCGGCGCATGATCTGGGTGCGCATCTGCACACGGAACCGTTCGACCGTCCGTTGGAACTCCATGTAGCCGGCCGGCCGGGTGTGGCGCCACGGGGACGGGCCAACGCATTGAGCTGCCCGCACGCCTCACTCCACACATCCACCACGGTTTTGTCGTCCATGGGCAGGCGTTTGGCGCGCAGGCCGGTACGGGCCAACCGCACCGGGAACCCGTAATGGGACAACACCGCATCCGGTTGCAGGGCGCGCCCATGGTAGCCCGCCACCAACCACAGGCACAGCACGGGATCGTCGACCACATCATCCATGCGTTCGGCCGCACGCCGGTGTTTCGCATCCAACGGCGGCAACGGCAGATCCTCCAACCTGCGGGGGCGGACGCATCAACGGGGCAAGCGACAGTGGCGTCGGAGGCGTCCAAGGCGGCCGCAGCGGCACGCAGCTCCTGCGGGTCCAACCCCATGGCCAGCAACCGGTCGTCACCCAATTCGTTGATCATGGAGGAGGTGATGTGATGGTCCGCCAACCATTGACGGTCAATGCCACCGGACCCGTCCACCAGACCGAGGGCCTCATCGGCGACATCGACCCGCATGTCACCGATCTGCAAACCATCGTCGATGTTGTAGTGGGGACGGTTGCCGTCCAACGCGGCCGCTTGGGTCAACTCGCGCCACTGGTCAAGGCCGCCGCATTTGAGACGGCGGTGCGCGGCCGGGTTCGTGCTCATTCCGTCATGCAACGGGGGCCAACGCATCCATTTGCGTTCCCCGCGTGCGTACGCGGCCATCTGCCGGTCCGCTTCCTCACGGGCGGCGATGTCCCAGATGTCCTCGTCCGTCAGTTCCCGGTGGCCACGCCCGTCACCGCCACGCAGTTTCAAACGCAACGTTTCGTATTTGCTGGCTTGGCGCACCAGTGTGGGCGCCATTCCGTACTGGTCGTTGAGGATCTTCTCGATGCTCACTCGCGAGCACAGGTAGTGCGCGTAGCGGCGCGTGAGGGTTTTGGACGGGTCGCGCAACGCCTCCACGGTTTTCGTGGTGATCGCCGTGCGCACCAGATCACTGGCGACGTTGGGTTGGTGGATCATCCCGTTGAGCCGCCATGCGGGGGTGCCCGCGATCTTCGGGTTGGACCAGCGGGTGACGATCCGGTCGAACTCGAGTTCGCCCACGGGGGCATCATCGTCAGTGGTGGGCATGGGGGTGTGCGCGGCCGTGACGGCGCCGCGTTCCGTGGTGTAAACGTGCATGGCCCCCCCTATGCGTCCCGGACGCCACCCGCAACGGTCCCAATCGCCAGTAGCGCAAAGGACGCATGCCACGGCCACCTATGACAAGGAGGGTGCAGCTATGGACGCAACACAACGGATCCATGACATCGCGTCCCGCAACGACCTGCCAATGGCATTGCCGGGAGCGTTGGCCCTGGTCGGCTACGCCTCGTACTGGCATCAGGACGATGGCAGCACGGACGAGATCACCGGCCCCGCCCTATGCGCCAATCTGGACGATGCGCGCGCCACAGGCCACCTGTACGGGCAACCACGCACAGCGGGGGAGATGATCATGGCGCGTACCATCGCCATGCACGAGCCCCGCATCACCGCCATCTGGCACACCGCCATGTTCCCCAACCTGCCCGGCAACGGGATCCTCCTGGGCCAAGGCGCGGATGGGGTGATGCGCGCATGGATATGCTCCATCCACGAATGCGACTCGTGCAACCACTGCGTGTTGAACCAAGTCACCGACAGCCTGTTCGTCCGTTCCATCCGCAACCATGGCTTCCTGCTCGACGAGGGCACCAACAACGCCTATCTCCGCATCGGCGGGTTGGGGGACGCGCGCGTCGCGTTCCACCGGATCATGGGCCACCCCAACCCGTTGCGAACCATGCCATGGGAGATCGAATGGTTGTACGTGGTGTGCGACCCGCACGGGCACACCAATCCATTCCCCCCATTGCGCCACGATGCGGACGGGATCGCCATGGTCGACCCGTCCACGTTGTTGGAACGGGTGGAACGGACCCATTCCATGGACAAACCCATACCCCCATGGGTCATCTCCATGCTGTCGGGCCCCCACCACCTGACCGGCCCCATTGCCATGCAAGGAAACGCCACACCGTGCTCCGGTGTGGCGTTTTGCATGTTTGACGCATAGAGGGGTGGACCGGCCGCAACCGGCCGGCGACGCCACACCAGCGTGGGCACCGCCATCCGGTTGCAGCCGCAGGGACGGCGCCGTCCCACCCGTGCGTACTGGAGAGAGCGCACACAAGAGGGTCCACAGACAGGAGGATTGGCTTCACACCGGCGCGCGTCCCTTTGCGCACCAAGGGCACGAAGAGAGCAAAGGAACACCCATGAACAACCCATGGAAACACACCATGGCCGCCGTCACCGACTGCCTGACCATCATGGCCATTACCGGCGTTGGCACGGCATACGCCGACACCAGCCGCATCCCAGCGGCCGAATTGGCCAAACACCAACCAATCACCGTGACCGCCACCACCGACATCACCGCCAACACCTTTGACGCGATCCCATTGGCCACCTACACGTACGCGACCACGGACGGCACGGATATCATCGGATACGACCTGGCCACCAATGCCGGCCTCACCGAGGCGATCGGTGCGGCGTTGACGGCGGCCGGCGCCACCGGATATGACAGGGACGATCCGATGCTGTGGGTCGTGCAGAACCTGTTGGACTCGCAAACCTCCCCATGGTCGGGGCAATTGCGTGACTTCCTGGACGCGTTGAAGAACGAACAGGCGGTCAAAGACACCGCCGGCACCCGGCTGCATCCCGTGGAGGGCAACACGAACCGCCAATCGGCGCAGGTGACGCCCAGCGTGTATATGGTGTTGGACCGCACCGGCACGGGCCGTGCGACGATCGCCGGGTTGAACGGCACCGGCATCAACGGCAAGACCCGGCTTGCGACTGATGCGAGCACGTTCACACTCAGTGAGGTCGAATACAAGGTCCACGACATCACCGTAAGCAAACGCATCACGGCCGTCGAGGACGAGGACAAGGGCGATGTGAACACCGACGGGTTGTCGGAGGACACGGAACAGGGGCGCATGGTGTCAATGCGCCTGACCACCACCGTGCCGAACTGGACCGGATACGACAAGTACTATCTCGCGTTGAACGACACGTATTCCCAAGGCCTGTCCTTCGATCCCGCGACCGCGGCCATGACGGTCAGTGTGGACGGCGAACCGTTGGACGCGCAATACTGGCATGTCACCGGCGCCAAGGACGGTGCGTTCACGCTCAGGTTCGGCACCACGGACGGGGACATCATCCCCAACAAAACCATGTTCCCTGTGGGCGCTCCCATCACGGTCGAGTACCGGATGATGCTCGACAAGGACGCGGTCGCAGGCACCAAGGACACGAACAGTGTGAACATGGAATACTCCCACAACCCGAACACCTGGACGGATCACGAGACCAAGCAGGGTGACACGGTGAGCGTGCACACCGGCAAGACCATGGTATCCAAGACCGACATGAACGGCCAACCATTGGCGGGCGCCGAATTCCAGCTTCTTGACGGCGACACCGCACGCGAGGTCGTCAAAACCGGGGACGGCGCCTACCGTTTGGCCGAACCCGGGGAGAGCGGCACGACCCTGATTTTGGCCACGGACGCCAACGGGCGTGTGAGCGTCAACGGCACCGATGGTGCGTACGTGTTGAAGGAAACGAAATCCCCCTACAGCAACCCGTTGCTGCCGCAGGCCGGGGTCACTGTGGCCGTGGACGACAAGACCGGCGCCATCACCACCACGGAAGGCGACGGCGATGTGCACCAGATGATCGACGTCACCGATGGCACGGTCGTTGTGAGGAACGCGCGCACCTTGCTGGAGATGCCCAAGACGGGCGCCGCATGGCTTCTGGTCTGGGCGTCGGGGTGTGTGTTGGCCGCTGTGGCGGGTGTGCTGCTGCTCGCCCGTTCCCGCACGGCCCGCCACTGAGGCCGTGGAAAGGATGGTGACGCATGTGCAAACATGGTGACCGGCAGGCCAGTAAACGGTGGCGCAGCCTTGTGGCGGGCTGCCTGCTGCTGATCGTCTCCGCCACATGCGCCACCATCCCGTTCGCCTTGCAGCACGCGAACCAAGGTGAGCTCGCCGCCGTCAACGCCGGCCATGCCAACGCCACGGCCATCATGGACACGAAGACCCGTGAGCGGGAACTCACGGACGCTGCCCGCTACAACCGGCGGCTGGCCGGCAGCGGGCAACCCGTGTTGGACGACAACCCCGACCCGTTCAACAACAACCAGCCCACGTACGACACAGAGTATCTGCATGAGTTGGATCTGCCAGCCGATGGGCTCATGGCGACCGTCAGCTATCCACGGTTGGGCATCGACCTGCCCGTCCGCCACGGCACCACACCCAATGTGTTGGAGCGTGGCGCGGGCCACATGTACGGCACCAGCCTGCCCATCGGCGGAGAAAACACGCACACGGTGATCAGCGCCCACACGGGGTTGGCGGACACCCTCATGTTCGACAAACTCCACTCATTGGGCGGCCAGGCCCGCGTGGGCGACGTGTTCTATTTGCACACCCTCAACCAGACGTTGGCGTACAGGGTCGTGGACATCCAGGTGGTGGCCCCGGATGGGTTCGATGCATTGCGCATCCAACCACACCGCGATCTGGCCACCCTATTGACCTGCACCCCATACGGCGTAAACACCAAACGGTTGCTTGTCACCGGGGAACGCGCCACCATGCCCGGACAAGCCCCACTGCCACAGGACGCGCCCGAGGACCACACATGGCTATGGGTATGGGTGCCGATCGCCGTGTTCTGGCTGCTTGTGATCGTGGTCATCACCATCGCGTTGAACCGCCGCAATCCACATACCCGCCGCATGAGGCGCCCGGCGCACGAACCGAAACCCATCACACAGGAAATCCCCATCACCACACTTGAGGGAGAAACGAGCCTGACATGAACCCGCAGGGTTAAGGGTCAAAATGTGTGTCTGGCTCGGCGTGTCGCGGGGGTTAGATTTGGCCTTTTGAATGCCGATTGAGTGGGTGTAGTCGGTGTCGATAGCGTTGTCGTAGAGGGCTGGGCGTCCTGTTTCGTGGTCGGCTTGGTTCTCGGTTTGGGTCAGGGTGGATACTTTGGCGAGTTGGCCCTGGCCCCAGTCGGACTGCCTGGCGATTCGTACTGGATCGTCAGGCAGTTCCGTTTTTAAGTAGAGCCACCAATCCAGCATGCGGCGTTGTCGTTCGCCTGATCTGCCGCGGTGGGTTCTGGCGAGCAGTTTGAGCTGGGCGTTGATGCCGCCTTCTAAGCTGTTGGTGGTGGATTTGATCCGCTCGGGCGCAAGGACTCCTGCTGGCGGGTTGAGGTAGACAAACAGCATCTCGGACCGCCAAAGATGGTTGAGGCTGTTGTAGGCCTTGCGCACGTTGTGGTGGGTCCACACGCGGGTCCATGCACCTGTTTTGGGGTCTTTGATCATGGTTTTCTCGTTCATCCATTCCCGGTAGATCGTTGAAAACTCGTGCAGTTGCACACCCCACGCGGCGGCTTCATCCAGTGTGGTGATCCGGGTCAGTTTCAGCGCAAGTCGGTAGATGGTGCGCCCGGCATCGGTGCGTGGGTTGGTGGTGGTGTAGCGGCGGACCACGCGTTGGGCGTGGACGAGGCAGCGTTGAATTTTCGTAGTCGGCCAGCACTTTTTGATTGCGCTGTATGCGCCTTGGCCGCCGTCGATGACGGCGATGAGTGGGGCTTCGATGCGTTCAAGCAGCAGTTGGTAGTCGCGGGTGGTTTCGTGTTTGCACCAGTGCCAGGCGATCACGTGGTCGATGGTCGCCGCGACGATCAGGCAGCCACCGGCGGTGTAGGTGCCATCGAGAAATACCTGGTCGTAGATCCGCTTGTGGTGGCCGGCGGTGGGGTCAGGCACATCAACGAGCCAGCACCACTTGAAGCGCCGCTTCATGGTGGCGCGGCTAACACCGTTTCGTTTGGCTAGGTCGTCGAGTGATATTGCGGTGGTGCAATGCTCGATGAACTGGGTGAACACTGCCGCGTTGGTGATGTCGTTTCGACGTTTGACGCTGGAGGCGCCGCATTGTTTGCAGCGCCATCTGGTGGTGCCTTTGCTGGTGGTGCCGTTGCGTTTCATTTCACCGCCGCAGTGGCAGCGTGGTTGGTTCTTCGACATTGCGACACCACACCACGCCGCGCATAGCACATCACGGCTGCCACACCGAGGATTTCCCGTCGGGGGCTAGATATATGCTTCCGGAGCATATACTTTCCGGAAACCTACAGGTCAATCCGTGAAAATCCGCGATTCCGGACACACTTTTTGACCCTTAACCCAACCCGCACACCACACTGCATCACACCCACCGCATCGGCATCCTCCTGCTTGTCATCAGTCTGCTCACTGGCCTGCTAGGCATGGGCGTGACCATGCCCGGCAGTGTGGTGGTGAGATACCTGACCGAACCACAAACACAAAGCATCAATCGCAACTATCACGGTAGTTACTTATACGGAGCGGGGCCGTTGCATACTACAAACTCCTATTCTGGCTATGGCTACTATTACACGTACAGCAACATCCCCTCCACACCACCCAGTAATGCGCGCACCCTTGACCCCAGTGTGTACACGGCCAGTTGGGATGCCGCCACCAGCACGCTCACCGTGGACGGATTGCCCGACAACGCGCGCATCTGGGTTGGAATACGCGCTCGTCTACAACAGCGTCAACACGCAGATCACGAATGCGAGGAGCACGGCCATGCTCACCGTGGACGGCGAACCGGTAGAAGACATCAGCACCGCCACCACGACGAACACGTTCCCCATCTACAAAAGCGCCGCGGTCGCGAAGATCCAAGGCGTGTATTTGAAGAAAACAGACAGCACGGCCCCGACCCTGCTCCTGCCGGACGCGGTGTTCGACCTGCAACGATGGGATGGCACCCAGTACGTGCACGACCGGACCATCACCACCAGCAGCACGGCGGCGAGTGTGGTGGACAAACTGGAGTGCGGCACCGCGTACCGGCTCACCGAAACGCAAGCACCCGTCGATTACAACCTGGACAGTACGCCATACGAGTTCGCGTTGAAAGCGTGCGAGGCGCCAACCGGTCTCAAACCGGACGGGTGGCATGGGGTGGAGCACATCACCATGGACACCATCACCCGCACCAACCAACGCATCCCCGTCAAACACACCATGCCCACCACCGGGCAAGGCCTGATACTGATCCTCCTGCTCGGCATCTCCCTGACCACCATGATCGGCGGGATCATCATCCTGGCGCGCACCAGCCGCCGGTGAACCAAACAAGACAGCACACCAACCGTCCCACACTCGGCGACAATGAATGCCGGACATGGGACGGTTGGTGTGATAATGGACCGTGAGCGACACACCCAACCGATACGGCATAGCCGTCGTACGACCATGCAAACAGGGGTGCAAACGAAAGGACGATTCATGGACATGACCAACGCGGCATTATGGGACGAACTGCAACACCATCCGGCCACACAAGGGTACACCACCAGCCGGTTCCTCACCATCGCACCAGCCTCCAACGGCATTGACCATGGCCTGGTCATCAAGAACGGCGATCAGGGAAGCATGCCGATGCACACCCGCCACACGTTGGTCCACTCCAACAATCAATACCAATTGTGGCATTACGACACGGACGGCAGCAGCGTGTACGACCAGTTCGAGGACGCCGGCCAAGCGGTGGACATCATGACGGACACGCTGCACGACATGGTGATGGAACAATACCCCTACGACACGGACTTCGCCGCCGCCATCGAGGACGCGTTGACGGACATGCAACCCGGTTGGCAAGTCGCCGCGTTCGACGACACCGGCATGGAAACCAACGACATCGGCACAGGCGACTATATGATCCGCGCCACACGCAACGGGGCTCCAAGCCCATGGAAACTCCACATCCTCCCTCCCGGCCAATCCGGTGTGGACGGGGCGCGCCTGACCGTGCAAGCCGAGGACGGGCATGGTGATGTACGCACGGAGGCGTTCGACACGGTGGACGGGGCCGTGCAATGGGCGACAACCTTGTTGCGTGACGGGCGCTGACCGGCACCCTTGGTTCCAACAGGGGCGCAACCCATGGTCGACCCATGGGTTGCGCCCTTGCATATTCCCGTGTTTTTCGCCTTGATTCGTTCCATGCCCTCCCTATGAGTATTCGTCGTATTCGTTGATGGTGTGATGGTGCATGGTTCCTGTCCTTCGTTGCAGGCTGTTTGTTGTTTGGTTGTGGCGTTCTTTCTTTTGTTGTGTTGGTTTGGTTGTGCGTGTCTGATGTGGGATTGACAGGGGGT
>NZ_WNLP01000001.1 GCF_009727065.1 Bifidobacterium canis | reverse complement strand
GTGATGATCAGGAACACGGCGCCGATGATGATCAGCAGTGTCTTCAACGTGGCGTTCTGTTCGATGTAGCCGCATGCCTGTTCGATGGCCTGCCGGCTGGGTTGGACGATTTGCGGGCCGCGGCCAAGGTGACCTGTCTCATGGTGTTCGCCTTTCCTCAACACCACCCGTCCGTGACGTGGTGGTGTGCTTGTGTTCACATCCCCCGTCTATGCGCGCATAGACGGCCGGCATGGCTTGGTGGAGGAAACACAAGGATGATGACGAATGGTTCGCGGATCCGACCAAACAGCGTGAACCGGACCCGGATGTGCAACTGGTCAAACTCCAGGCGTCCCGCACACGCTGGTGGCGGCTGGTCACGTGGGTGACCCTGTTGTTGGCCGTGTACGCGGCCTTCACCGTATCCAACACGCCCACCCCGGCCACACCCAAGGGCGTGTCGTTGAATGAGACCGGCAAACAGGCCGCGTACAGCATCACGGAGCAATGGTTGGCCACGGGGCACCCGTTGGGCGCCCAGGCTCGGGTGGTCAGTTGGGACGGTGCCACCCGCACCCCTACCAGTGGCGGTGCGGTGTACCGGCATGTGCTGACGGTGGCCAACGGGGCGCGCTGGTGGCGGGTGGCCGTGGCGGTCAACCGGGACGGCACGCCCATAGGGTATCCGAACGCGAGCCCGGTGGCGGTGCCCGACACGCTCACCCCGGACGGGACGGTCGGCTGGAGCGGCACGATCAAGGACGCGCAAGGCTCGGACGCGCTCTCCACGCTCGTCACCCAATGGGCGCAGGCGCTCACCGGGTCGGACGCGGACCGGCTCAAGGTCATCATGGCCGACCCCGATCCGGCGAGCGTGTACCAGCCGTTGGGATTGGCCGGCCAATTCCAGTCCGCGACGGTCGACCGGGTCGCGTACGCGGACATGGGCAAGGTCGACAAGGAGAACCAGACCAGTGATAGGGCGTTCGCACGGGTGACGATCTCCATGACGGGCCGGGACAACCAACCGGTGCAATACGGGTTCGACCTGTTGTTGGCCGACCCGGACGGCACACCACGCATCCTCGCGTGGGGTGCGCCGGGGGATGCGCCCGGGTTGCGTGAGTACATGAACCGGTGGCATGGCAACCTGTTGGACACGGCCAGCGGGACGGGTCAGGGTTCCGGCCCGTCCCCCGCCCCGTCGACGAATTGACGGAAGAACAGGTCGGGGTCGGACACCACATGCACATGGTGGCCCAACCGTTCGAGCTTGTGGTGGATGGCGGGTTGGGTGCCGTGCGTGCGGCCTCCGGGTTGTTTCAACTCCACGAGGAACATGCGCCCGTCGGGCAAAAACAGGATCCGGTCGGGTACGCCCGCCACACCGGGTGACACCCATTTGGCCGCCCATCCGCCATGTTGGCGCGCCAACATGGTGAACCGGTGTTCCACACTGCGTTCCCTCATGGCCGCCCCCGATGTTTGCCGGGCCGGTCCGGTTGCCAGCCGGCCGTGTATTGCTCCAGCACGGCCGCCATGTCCGCGTGTCCCAGCACACGGCACACGGCCGGGTCCAAGCACTGCAACAGGCGGGTGTGTTGTTCGCCGGTCAACGCATGGTGTTCGGCGAGCGTGGCGAGCACCCGCGGATTGGGATCCCAGGACAGCTCGTCAATGACAGGTGCGGGCAACGGGTCGTGTGCGGCCAAGGCTTGGCGTACCGCGGGAATGGGGTCGTGGGCCAGGCGCATTTGGGTGCGCAACGGCAACGGTTGGGTCCGGGCGGCCAGGGCGCGTACGGGCGCATAAGGGCTGTACGCGCCTTGGCCGGGGTGGGAACAGTACTCGTCATACCAGTGCATGACCATAAGGTATGCGTCCGGTGTGGTTTTGGGCGCATAGGGGGGATGCAGCCGGGCCACCCCCTTGGGGTGTGGCCGGTGGTAATTGGACAACACCATTGCCGTCACCCCGATTGTGCAATATGCGCGTTGGGTTGGCGGGGAAAGAACCGCGTATGAGCAAGCACCTATCCCAACCGTGGCGCCCGGTCGCCATGGGCACTGTTGCCGCCGTGTTGGCGGCCGGCATGACCGTCGCCCCGGCGCACGCCACCGACACCACCCCCACCCCCACCCCCACTTCGAGTGCCACGGACACGCAGGACGCCACCCGTGACCGGTTGGAGAGCACGGTGCGGGCGGCCGAACAGGAACTGGATCGTGGATTGACGTATGAGGATACGCAAGCCGCAGCCCGGTTGCGCACCCTGACCGCCACCGCACGCCAACTGCTCACCGACACAGACACGGACACGGACCGGTTGGAACAAGCGGACGTGCAACTGCGAACCGTGTTGGACGCGATGCGCGGCACCAGCGTCCAGCAACGCCAGTTCACGCAAACCCTGCAACGGGCCCAAGCATTGGACGAACACGAATACCTGCCGGCCGGATGGGCCGCGTTGCAGGCCGCGTTGGATGAAGCCGGCCAGGTGGATGTGGACACGGCCAGCGCCACCCGGTTCGACACGGCCCGCACCCGGTTGGAGCATGCGATCGGCGCGTTGGCGACGGCCAAGTGGACGTTCCAAGGCGAACAACTCCACTATGACCAGGCCACCGACTCGTTCACCCTGACCATGGACAGCGACCCCAAGGACCAATTGACCGTCACCGGCCCTGACGGCCAGTCGTTCACCCTGACCGGCCCGGACGCGGTGTTCACCCAAGGCGCGGACACGTTGGGTGTGGGTGTGATGGAACGCGAATTGCACGGCACCACCCCAAGCGGCCAACAGGTCACCGTCCATGTGGCCGAACCGGCGGGCACCCCCACCACCGTCCATGTGGACGGCCTGTCCACACCACCCACCGCGTTCACCCTCACGGACAACGTGTGGACGGCACGCGCGGACGCGGCCAACCTGTTGGGCTCCACCCGGGGTGCGAATGGGGCGGTCACGGATGTGACCGCATGGGAGGGCCACGACGCCACCTTGTCGGACGGCACCCGCCTGCACGCCACCCTGGGGCCCGTCACTCTCGCCCAAGGCGAGCATGGCAAACGCACCTGGACACGGGACATCACCTACACGGGCCGGGATGCGCATGGCACCGTGGTGCGGGTGATCGTCACCGCCTCCCACACCTACGACCCGTCCGCCCAATTGACGCTGACCGCCACCAACGGGGACGGGGCCACTACGGATGTGTGGTCCAGTGGCATGCGGGACGCCACCGCACTGCCCGAGGCCATCACGTTGGATGCGTTGGACAACACCCGCATCGGCGAACGCTACCAGTTGACCGTCGGCGGGGTGGACCCCACCGCGAACACCGTGCGCGACACGCATGTGGCCAACAGCCTGGGCTCCAACGGCGAACGGGTGTTCACCGTGTCGTACACGGTCGACCGGTTGAACGGGACCGGCACCACGCCCGTGGCACGCACCGTCACCGTACGCCAACCGTTCAACCCGCCCGCGGAGGACACGACCCCCACGTTGGCGGTCCTGGAGGGGTTCATGGTCAACGGCCAACCCCTGGCGGGGTTCAAACCCACGGTCACCGCGTACACGATCACCGCGAAACAGGGCGAGAAGGTCACGGTCACCCCCGTGGCGGGCACGGGCGTGAAAGTCGTGGCGGGCGCCAGCCGGCAGACGGCGTACACGACGGTGCAAACCTGGCAGGTCACCGGCCCGGACGGCTCCACCCGCACCTACACCGTCACCCTCGTGCGCGAACACACCGACAAGACCGCGGACGAAAGGTTCGAGCCACCCACCCCCACCGGGCAGGTGTCCGACAAGGCCAACCCCAGTGAAACGAACACCAAACTCGTGTCCTACGGGTACACCCTGAATGGCGAATACCATCCCCAGGATGCCACCACGTTCACGATCCCCGAACATGGCGTGCTGGCATGGCGCTCGTACGCCGGACAGGTGGTGCAACCCACCGGCACCCGAATGCACGGCATGACATGGAAATACGATCTGGACGTGCTGGCCGCCGACCACACCACATACGGGCGCACCACGCTCACCGTCACCTACCTGACCCACGACACGCACCGGGCGGGCCTGACCGGCATCAAACTCGACGGCACCCCCATTGACGGGTTCACCCCCGACCGGTTGGAGTACACCGTGCCCGTCGACAACCCCGACCGGTATGTGCTCACCCCCGTATTCGACAAGATGACCGGCATGAGCGTGAGCATGGACAAACACGGCCATGACGCGACCATCGAAACGGTCAGCGCCGACGGGCTGGTCACCGTCACCTACCGTGTGCATGTGACCGCCAAGACCCCGGTCGACCAGGTCAAGGACGCGTTGGCCGCCACCGGCACCACCACCAGCGTGCTCATCTGGGCCAGCGTGGCACTCGCCGTGGTTGGTTTGGGCGCCCTGACGGCGACCATGATCACGCGCCGCCGCCACACCACCCCGGATCCCACCAATGGTGACGGGGTGAGCATGCGGGACGAATAACCCGCCAACCGGCAACACAAACAGGGGGTGTGATCCCCATGATGGGAACCACACCCCCTATCGCATCTGGTACCGGCGGTGGATTATGGGCAGTGGGGTGTGTTGGCACGCCGTGCCTGATCCATCACGACCGCGCACACCCCCATGCACTCCGCCAACCCATCACCCGGGCCCGCCAGACGGCCCACCACACGGAACGCGTCCAACACCCGGCGCCGCTGGACCGGATCCAAATGCTCCAACGCACGCCACGCATCCGCCAACACCACATAATCATCATGGCCCGCCGCAAACGCACCGAACAACTCAGGCGCCCCCAGACCGGCCAAACACGTTCCATCACCCATATTCTGCTTCGTCATGCCCCGCCCCAATGCGTCAGTCATACAACACCCCCGGATCCAACATGGCGGGGATCCGCCACCCGTCCAACCCGTCCAACCCGAACGCGGACACCATGCGCGCCAACTGGCCGCGCGCCCACCCACCATCCGCCCGTCGGGGCGCACCCGGGCTTGGCGTGAACCCATCCACCGTCTCCAACCGGTCACGCCACACCCGCCAATCGGCCGCATGATGGCGCGCCCGCTGCCGGCACAACCCCTCCAATTGGGTCAGCAGACTATCCGTACGCGCCGCGTTCACCCACACCACATGCGTATCCGCACACGCCTCATACGCCAACATCCGATCCCACCGGGCGAACTTGCCTGTCAGGGAGAAATTCGCGCTCGCGGTCAACTCCACGCATACGCGCAGGTGTTCGCCGATGAGGGTCACATCGGGACCGCCGTGGCCGGCCAACGGGTCGCCGGTGAGCAGGCTGAACCGTCCGTACAATTCCCCCACGGTGCGCCAACCGTGTTGGCGGGCGGTGATGCTCAACGTGGCGCACATGAGGTTGTGCCTGTCGTATTGGCGTGCGCCACGCAACGGGCCTGGCCCTATGGCGGCCGTTTGCATCGGGGTGCATCCCAACTGGTCGAGCACGGGTTCGATGGTGGTGTGGATCGGCAGGCGCCATGCGGTGAAGGGGGTATAGCCGGGGGTGCTGGATGCGCGCCCGGTGATGGACAACGGGTAGCCCACGTCCACCAAGCCCATGGATGCCATGTCCATGTAGATCAGGGCGCGTGGGTTGGCGGGCAGTTGCGGGTCCAAAGCGTGCAGTTGGCTGGTTTCCACGGTGCGGTGCTCATGGATCAAGGCGAGGGCGCGCAACACGAGGGGCAGACGCCGTTGCAGGCGCTGCCTGGCCTGGGTGGGATCGGTGAGCCATGCCGGCCGGTAGCCCAACGTGGAGTCCCACCAGTTGAGTTGGCTGCCCATCGCCCAATACTTGTCATCACTGGGATCGAACATACCCATCCCCTATGCCGTTGCTCTCCTTGCAAGTTATTATCCGAACCGGAGGGGTAAACAATGCAAACCATAATGGTTTGGTTTTTGTGTCCGTCAGAATCGGCGACGCAGTGACATCCCATGTTTCTTCACCGACCTGCAACTATCTTCACCGACCGTGCGAGTGATGTCGGTGAAGAAACCTAACTTTCTTCACCGACATTCGAATGTCACTGAAGGCTCCTAACCCTACTGCCATAAAGGGTTTATGAAGTTTCTTCGGTGACGCACCGACTTTTAAGGTCGTTCTATAGGGGAGCCGATTTAGGGGGTTCCTTTATGAACACGCTGCGTCGGTGAAGATACTTGTTTTCGAAGCCCCTAACACCAATCGGCAGTAAGGTTGAGCACTCTTCACCGACATTACTGCGTCGGTGAAGATACCTGCATGGTCGGTGAAACGTGTGGTTGGCGCCCGCGACCCATGTCATCCGCCCAACATGGAATAAAACCCTCCTGCAGTACAGTATTATCGGTGTCATTATTTGCATGCCGTGTGTTGTCGTGCATGCTGGTGGCGCACCCCGGACGCATAGGGTGGGGCATGAAGACACCCCCACACGACACGCAGTCGGCCGACGCGGGCGCACGGCGTGCGCACGGTTGGCGCGCATGGCCGGCATGGATCGGCCATAAGGCGACCACCATATGGCATGCCATGCGTTCTCCACGCGGCCGGCTGATGACACGAAGGATCGTGATGGCTGTGGTGGTGGTCGCGTTGGCGCCGTGGATCACGGTGCTGTACCGCATCATGCTCTACGGTGAGGCGTTCGACCAGATGCTCATATGGTGCGCCCTGTTCCTCATCTGGCAGACCCGCCGCACAGTACGCGACTGGAACCACACCCCCACCCCTACCGGCAAGGACAACGATCATGAGGCCACAACACACCATGCAGAGAACCAGCCAGCACGCCCCGCTCCCCCACGCCAATCACGCCACCCCGTCCGCAAACGCAAACGATGAGGATGCGAACCGTCCCGTCACCCGCCGCCCGGACGGCACCCTGCCGGCCAGCATGCGGTTGCGTCTGGCGTTGTTCAGCCACACCACCATCATCCCCTGACCCTCTCATGTGGCGGCCTTTGCTATGATGGTCCATGTTTGCCTGGCATATTTTCCCGTGCCGGCAGCCTGTTTTCCACGCCCGCCCCGGTTGGACCCACCGTCCGGCCGGGGCGGGCGCAGTTCTCCCCCCCCGCACCGTCCCAACTTTGCGCGGACGCATGAATCCGCCAACACCACACACGGGAAAGGACGGGGATCATGACCATCATCACCAACACGCAGGCGCCGGCCATCATCGAAGACATCGTGCGCGCACACCACCTGCCCGGCAGGTTCCGTGCAGACACGGCCAACAATTCGCTCAGCACCATTCTGTGCACCATCGACGAGGTCGACGCCGAGGCGCGCAAGGTGCTTTTCACGGTCAGGAAGAGGGGGCTTCGCACCCTCACAAGACAGCGCAGCATCCGAACAGGCAAGGACGGCGAATACTTCACCTTCGCCGGACACACGTTCCACGCATGGCAGTTCCAGACATGGGAGGAACACGCCGACATCATGGAGGATTTCTTCACCCACTACCGCATCCGTGATTCCCATGTGCCCAACGTGCACCAATCACAGGGCCGTGGCGGGACCCCCATGTTCGAGGACGCGTTGGTCGCTTCCGGGTTGCCGTACGGCGACGACATAGATGCGTAAACGACAGCGGGACGCATAACCGGGGTGCGCAAGCACAAAGGAGGCATCATGACCGGCAACCTCAAAGCCGTCCCCTATACGGTCACGGTCCCAGCCGGGGACGGGTACGATTTCGACCACATGGAAACCCGGTGGCGGCTTGTGGACACGGCCACCAGCGACATCGTGGACGATGCGCAAGGATATGGATACCGCACCGCGGCGGCCGCATACCGCGCACACGGGTACAAAACCACCACATGCCGGCGCGGCACACGGCCGTCGATTATCAAACGACGCGCGCAGGCATGGTGGCGGACGCATGGACAGTTGCGCGCCGAATTGGAGGAAATGCAACTGCAGGCATTGAAACAAGGCATGCCCGACCGTGCCATGCGCGAGGTGTGCACGCGATACATGCATGACCACGTTTCGCCGCCGCACGGGTTGACCGTACCGGACCTGCTGCGGTACTTCTAGAAAGGAATCCACCCATGGCCGATTACGAGGCGGTGAAAGTCCCGCTCGACCCCACGCCCGCGCAGGAGCGCATGTTCCGTATGTACGCGGGCGCGGCACGCTTCGCGTACAACGCCGCATTGGCGCACATGAAGGGACAACTGGACGAACGCAAGGCGCAGATCGAGGCGGGGTGGCCAAGAAGGACCTTGTCAAGATCGACAACAATGTGGTCAAGTTCGGCTATTGGTGGCGCGCCAACCGCGACACGTTGGCACCGTGGTGGCCCGAGGTCGCCTCGCAGGTGTTCAACTGCGCGTTCGACAACCTCGGCCACGCATCCGCCAACTTCCTCAAAAGCCTGTCCGGCAAACGCCAAGGCGGCCCGGTAGGATTCCCCAAATTCAAACCGCGCGCCGCGGCCAAGGCGTTCGCGTTCAGCACTATCACCATCCCGGACGCGCACGGCGTGAAACTGCCCCGCATCGGCCGCGTCCACACATTGCGCAACGTCGAACGGCTGGTGGCTGGACGCGCCACCAAAACCACGACGATCCGTTGTGAGGCGGGACGTTGGTATGCGAGCATCCTGTGCGAAACACCCACCCCCACACCGCCCGTGAACACGAAACCCGAAGTATGGGTGGTGTTCGGGTTGGACGAGTACATCGCCCTGTCCGACGGCACCCGGCTCACCAACCCCCGGCCTTACCGGCATGCGTTGGCTGATCTGCGAAAAGCCTCCCGTGATTTGTCGCGCAAAACCCCCGGAAGCGTCCGTTATCTGGATCAGCAACGCAAGGTCGCCCGCATCCACAAGCGTGTCAAGGCGTTGCGTGACAACGCGTTGCATGCGGCCAGCAAACGGTTGGCCGAACACTATGGCGTGATCCATGTGCAACGCATCCATCTGGCACGCGGCATGCGACACCATGTGCTCGCCCAACCGTTGGCGGACGCCGCGTTCGCCGAGTTCACCCGCCAACTGGCGTACAAAACGGCACGTACCGGCGCCATCGTGCACATGCACGAACCAATGACGGTTGAACAGCATGTGGACGCCATGGCGTTGGCGCAACGTCTTGCCAATGGACCGTCGCCGGACGCATAACCACAACAGACAGCTGCATAAGAGGCTTGTGCAGGATACGAACCGCACTCTTGGTGTGGGGATACGGACAACGGGCGTGGAGAACCCAATGCCAACCACCTTAGGATCGTTGGACGGGTACTGGGAAGCGCCTATCAAGCAGCCACCATCGTAGTGGTGGTGTGAGGCTTGAAGCTGACCGTCGCAAGACGGTCATGTCCACATGCTCATGGGGCGAATCGAAGGTGTTCGGGCCTCCCCGATGATGATGAACCTTGGTTTTTCAACGGTTCGGACAGGGGGCGCCCCACACGCGAGTGGAGACTCCCACTGGGTGCAGCATATCATCGTCACCGCAGTAGGGCGCCCCCACATGGCGAGTGGAGACTCCCTACATGCGAGGCACTGGAGCTGGCTGGAGGACGCCCCACACGCGAGTGGAGACTCCGTTGGACGTGACGCCGGTTGCTCCGGCTCATAGTCGCCCCATACAGGCGAGGACACTCCCCGCATCTCGCCGTTCGCGCCCACTTCGACGGGGATGTCCCCATACAGGCGAGGACACTCCTCCTCGGCCGCTCAACCCCGCTGCTGATTGCCCCTTTCCGGTCGCATAGAGGGTGGGTGAACGCACACCATATGTCGGGAAGGATGATGATCATGGCACAGCCACGCAAACCCAAAGGGTCACCCAATGGCACGGGAGGCCAATTCGACCATATGAACCACACGGACATGGGCCTGCCCGCGTTGGACGTGTCCACCCAACCCGTGGGCGGACAGTTCATCGACAAGACCGCCGAGATCGCGGAAAAACTGTTCGACCGCAAGCAGGACTGGGACGATCTGCCCATTGGCGGGTGTTACCGGATCAACGATTTCGGCGATTACGTCACCGAGGACGATTGGCGGGACGTGTGGGACGAGCACCCGTTGGAGGAAAAAGCATGGATGCTCGCCGACAACGGCCAGTACACCACGGACGAGGTCGCCCACATGAGCCCCGCTGAGATCGAACACGCTTATGATGCGGGTGGTTTCCACCCCGCGTACGTGTTTTACACCGAAAAGGACGAGGACGATTACGATTTGGACGAGCCCATCGGCGCCACGGTTGCGGATCGTGTCCGCCGGACCGGCGAACAATTGGCGCAACAATCCGGCGAATCCATGGATTTCAACCCGGGTGAAACGGTGCACGCCACCCCGGACGGGTTCGTGGGCGAACATGAATGGGAGCAGGCGTGGGGTGACCAACCCTTGTATGTGCGCGCCGCGTACGAACTGTCGTGCCGGCACCCCGGATTGCACATGGAGAACCTGTCTCCCATGCAGATTGTCACGATGAACAACAGCGAGCAGGCGTACGAACAATACGTGTGGGGTACAGGGCGCTCCAACGAAACGGACACCGACCTCGACCATGACACGCGCCTCAACATGGACATGTACCGGCAGAACGAACGCAACGCGCAATATGCGGGCCGTGACCTGAACAATGTCATCTGCATGCGCGAAGCCGCGTATACGGGCAATGACGGCACCCTCACCACACAAGTGCGGCAATCCACGCTCCGTGTGCTGGATGCGCCAGACCCGACCGGGGACATGGACTCCCTGTCCACCATCGCGTTGGGGTTGAACCATGATCCGGTCCACACGGTCGAGATGCTCACCGGGCAGATGAACACCAAGGCCGCCAGCGAGGGCGTGGGATTGCAACAGACCCTGGTCCAACAATTGGCCGCGCATCCCGACGCGAGCGCCCAACGCAACGCGCGGGCGTTGTCCACGGTGTTGACGTGTGTGGAGAGCAATGCGGATGATATGCAAGGGGCGGCTTGGTTGTCCGCGTCGGTGCGGTTGTACGCCGATTGTGTTGGCGGTGTGGGCGATCGGGCGGAGACACGCCGTTGGGCCCAGCAGATCGCCACCATGCCCGGTGGCGGTCAGCCGTTGGCCACAGCCCGCACGGTGGCGTCCGCGATCGTCTTGCATATCGATGGGGCGATGGGGGCTGAGTGACCGCGTGCGCAAGAACACCCCACCCATATTTGAAGGCGGGTGGGGTGTTCTTGTGTGTCCCGTGGCCTTGGGCGGGTCAGTATTGATGGCGTGCTTGTGCGGCATCCTTGTGGCATTGCTGGCAATGGGGCCATTCGTATGGTTCGGTTCCGTATATGGTGCGCCACTCGTCGCGGCGTGCGCTGGCGAGGCGTTGGCGTGCCAGGCTTTGGTAGGTGTTGGCTTGGTCGGCGATCAGCCGTTCGCGCATGGTGGCCTCTTGGATGGCGTCCGGGTCGCCTGCGAGCAGGTCGATCGGATGGTCGGTGTGGTCGAACAGCCAGTCCGTGAACCGTCCGGCCAGTTCCATGTAGTGCGCCGCCTCGTCGCGCAACGCCTGTGATGCGGGATTGTGGGGCAGGTCGTATGGGTATGGTTCGCCCTCATGCACATGCCCCTGTTGGTTGTGGTTGCCCATGGCCGCTCCCCCCTTTTTTCCTGTTGGCGGCCCGTGTTGGCTGCCCGTGGCATGGCTCATGCGTCCCCGTGGTGCGATGACGGGGCGCGGACGCATGCACCATGCCAACCGTCCACCGTAAGGAGCACGAGCATCATGGACCGGAACACCACCACACTCATCACCGCCACCTACAACCATCTCACCCATGGCACGCCCGTCGATGACACCACGGTGTGTGCCTTGGCCGCGCTGATCGACGACGATATCGCCGCCCGTGACGCGCTCATCATGTGCGCCCTGACGCCCACCAGGACGCTCACCGATACGCTCGACCTCGCCCAACACCCCCACACGCCCGGCAACAAACAGCAGGTGAAAGAGACGCTCAACGCCATCTGCGAGGGGCTCGCCCCAATTGACGCCACCGGGTACAGGCGTCTCATGGGACTCGCCGAACGGATGCGGGGCGTGTGCGCCGAACACGCCAATATGGCCACGGCGTTGGCGATGTGGCTGGCATGGCTCACCGATGACATGGAGGCATTGCATGAGCATACCGCACACCTCGATGCCAGCCAACCGGTGCCGAGCCTTGCAGCGCTCGCCGCCGTGGGCGCGTCCGTGGGCATGCGTAGCCATGCGGTCATGGCATGAACCCGGCCATGCAATGTGCATCCATGCCCACGATGCCCGGGCCGGGGACGCATGGGTGGGGTGCATACGCGAACACCACCACAATGCAAGAAAGGTTGACGATCATGGGCAATGCGAACGATATGCCGGAGTGGATGCGCGACCGGTTGGCCAAGCAGGCGCGCCGGTCGATTACTTGGACGGACCGGGTGCGCCGGGTCAAAGAGGGTGAATCGTATCTGCTGCTCACATGCGACGACAATGGGGCATATGGGGAGCACATCGTCACCGCCACGAAGGCTCCGGACAGGGAGAACCTGTTCGAATTGCGTGAACGCACCACCGCCACTAGTAACCGGTTCATCATGTATGCCACCGGCGGCGGCACGCTCTCCCCCACCGCCGCGTTGGACGAACGCCCCATCGCGGTGTTGTGCACCCGGCACGCCTACCACCAGCTGAACGCCGTGTGGGGCAACACCATCACCACCAGAACGTACACCGCCATCGACTATGACACGCCCGCCACGGGACTGGTGACGGTCACCACCCTGTTCGGCACAACCATCACCTACCCCCGCGAACGTATCCTCGGCATCGTATGATCACACCTGTAACGGGGGTGTAGGGGCGTATGGGGCCGGTTCCATACACCCATACACCCCCCTCTTTGGGTTATGCAGGTTCATTGGCTGAGGTGTTCGCGCAACCCCAGGCACCAGTCGATGGCGGCGGCGGCCTGGCGGGGCACGACCCCGTTGCCCAGCATGCGGATCATCATGTTGCGGTGGTTGCCCTCCACGCCCCGCCAATGCTCCGGGTCGGTGACCCACCCGGCGGGCAAACCCATCATCCACTCCACGAACACGGGTGACAGATACGTCAAACTCGCCGGCAGGGCACGGCCCGACAGCCGCTCCCATGCCTGCAACACACACGGTTGGGGCAGTATGTCCGCGTCCAACACCACATCCTCGCCCACACGGTCCGCCCAGATGGCCTGCCACACATCCAACGGCAGCAACGCGGACACATCGCCCGATTGGCGCCATATGGCCATGACGCGCCCGCGCATCGGCATGGTCACCCACTGTTCGCCTTTGGGGCGGTTGGGTGTCAGCGCATGGCGCAGCAACCAGCCGGGTGTGAGCCCTTCCGTGGGCAATTGGCGCACCCATTGGCGCAACACGCGTGTGATGCAGGTGGGACTGGGCGCCGTGCGGCCCAACGTCCGCTCCCACACCCGGATCGCGGGCGTGAACCGCCCGTACCGCCCGTACCCGTCCGGGGTCATCATCATCACGCTTTCACGCACGTTGCCCGTCTGTTCGCACGCCATGCCACTGGCCCGGCCACGGTGCAGGATACGGTCCCGGGCGGCGCCCGTGCGGGCGGGCAGCATGTCCATGGTGTTCGGTGTGGGCAGCATCAACGGCATGCCGAACCTGACGGCGCCCTCCAAACACTCCTGGTTGCACCGCTGATTCAACCCGTTCGCATCCCGGGCGCGTGGTGTGGGCAGAAACCCACTGGTGGACCCTTCGAATCGTGGATACGCCATCATTGCTCCTCTCCCATGAGATTGACCATGTCCGACAACCCCAATTGACGCCCAGTGTGCGCCCGGTACCGGCTGGTGGCCTGGTTGCCGGCCTTGTCCGCGTCGTACACGGCGCTGGGGGTGGGCAGCAACCGGTCACGGAATCGCCGTTGCCTGTTGGTGATCCGTCCGGGGAAATCCAACAGGCGCACCTGCGTCGCCAAAAACGTCGACCCCGACAGGGGCCGGCCGGACACGCCGGGCAGGTCACTGGCCGCGTCCGTGGCCTTCGGCGTGTACATCACCATGCCATTGCCACTGCCGGCCGGTTGCAACCCCGGGTCGTGCACGGGTTGGTTCACCCATTCGGCCGGCGCCAACCATGCGCGCCCCTCGGCCATGATCCCGTGCTTGGGCCACGGGTCCGTGAACATGGCCGGTTCGTCGAACAGGTCACCGCCCATGGGATTGCACCACACGTCCCTATCCCGGTCCCATGTGGCGAACGGCATGCCCTCAGGGCGCATGGGGCCCAGGCTTGCCAGGCGCGCCAGACGCGCATTGGCGGGAGTGGGATCGGCTGGGTTGGGTTCGCGTGGCCAGGCGCATACGAACACGCGCAGGCGTTTGTGGGGCGCACCCGTGTCGGAGGCGAACATGGCGTGCCATACCGCGTCATAGCCCAGGTTCGCCAGATCCCCCAACACACGTCCCAACGCGCGGATCGTGCACCCCGTGTGCGCACCGTCCAACCGCGCGTCCCCCGCCAACCATTGGCCGTTGGCATGCTCGAACAGGGGCAACCCGCATTGCGTGCATTGGTATTGGCCCGCCTCACCCAAAAGTTGGTGGGCGCGCAGCCAGTCCAACAACTGGTCGTCCATACGGCCCGCGCCCTCCCCGGTGTGCGGGGTGAACCCGTCCACCATGGGCGGGCGGGGCTCCATGCAACCGCACAACCCGTGTTCGGCGAGCAAACGGCCGCGCGCGTCCGCCATATGCACGTCCTGTTGGCTGGACGCCACGGCGGACAGGCTGCCCGCCACGTTCTCCCACACCACCAACGCGGGCCGCAATGTTTCGATCGCATCGCACTGGTGGGACCATAACCCCGAACGGGTGCCGTGTTTCATGCCGGCGCGCAAACCCGCCAAGGACATGGATTGGCACGGGCTGCCGCCACACACCACGTCCACTTGGGGCATCCCCTGCCAGTCGACGTGGGTGATGTCCCCCAGGTTGGGCGCGTCCCAGTGGGCGGCGAGGATCGCGGTGGGCCCCGGTTCGATGTCGCACACGGCGACCGGGCGCATGGGCCCCAACGCCTGTTCGACGCCCATGTCCAGACCGCCGTACCCGGAGAACAGGCTCAACAACGGGGTGGCCGATGGGTGTGTGTGTTCCTTGCTGGTATCCATGCCCGCTGGCGATGCGTCACCACCCCGCACCCCACGCCAACAAAAACAATGCCAACGAAAAACACAGGGACGGTGGGGAAAAATAACCGTCCGTCCCGGTTGCGGCGCCCGTTGGCAACGGCGGCATGCTTCAGTGGCCCCAGGGCACCCTTCACCGACGCAGTGATGTCGGTGAAGAGTGCTCAACCCTACTGCCGATTGAAGTTCAGAGCCCCAAAAACAACTTTCTTCACCGACGCAGTGGGTTCATAAAGGAACCCTTGGAATCGGCTCCCCTATAGAAAGACCTTAAAAGTCGGTGCGTCACCGAAGAAACTTCATAAACCTCAATCGTCAGTAGGCTTGGGAGCCTTCAGTGACTTTTCAATGTCGGTGAAGAAACCCATGTTTCTTCGGTGACTTATGTCAGAAGTCGGTGAAGACAGTTGCAGGTCGGTGAAGAAACATGGGATGTCACTGCGTCACCAATCCAGCCGCAACATAAAAACCAATGCATTGACCATTGTATTGTTATTTCGGCAGCCAAACAAAACCCACCCCTCTAGGGTGCCACACGGCAAACGGGAGAACACCATGGGACGCATCCCCGTCCACCATGACCACGCCAACCGATCCACACGCCACCACCCCCAACCCACCCATGATGCAAGGCGCCCCATGGCGCCACGAACTGCTCCGCCTGGTGGGCCTGCACTACCCCAGTGTCGACGTGGTCAACTTCACCGGACTGCTCACCATGCTCGAACGATGGCGCACCTACGGGGAGGCGGGCATGCTGTTCCACACACGCGCACCCCACACCCTCACCCCCATGCGCACCATCGAATTGGCGGACACGTTGGGCGGAGCACGCCTGCACACGGACTACTACCTGCCCGCCAAACGCCTCAACGCACACAGCCACATGCAACTGCCCACCGCACTCACCGCCATGCTCATGCTCATCCAGGACCACACCAGCCACAACCCCCACATGGTCGACATGTTCTGGCAACCATTCCCCTACAGCACCCCACACACCCGCAGCATGTGGCTCATGGCCCCAAGCCAATCCCCCGCGGCATGGCTGTACACACAGTTGCACCGCGACCAGGCGCGCATCCCCCGCACCGTGGCGCAATGGGCCATCACCAGTGCATGGAACCACACCACCGGCCACACCCCACCAAGCCCACGCCCCACAACCCTATCCGCGGACACCATGCCCATCACCACCTGACCGCACGTACGCGGACGCATACCCATGGGAGGCAACACCCTATGACACAAAGGAGCCCCCCATGGCGCACAATGACACCCCAACCGTACTGTACCAACGATTGGACCAATGGACGGACGGCGACAAACTCGCCAAAACCCTCCACCACCGCACCCGCCCCCTGATAGCCATCGTCCCCTACCACGACCAGGACCCCACCGACCTGACCCTCCTCGCCCGACGGTTCAACCACGTATGCGACATCGTCCGATTGCAATGGGACGCGCAACGCGCCTTCAACCAAGCCGCCGGAAACCAGTACATCACCCCCGGCACCATCCGCGCATGGCGCCCCGACGGGCGCTCGCGCTACTGGCGGCCCATGGAAGGAGACGACATACCCTCTTTGATCCATGGGTTTTGGGTTGTGACAACACCAGCGTCTCTTCCACGCCGGCGCGTATGCCGCGGGCGGATGACACGCAGCCGATGCGGCAGATGCGCGAACGGGTGCGTGAGCAGAAACGCGAACTGGAACGGTTGCGCGCGTTGGTGCCCGACCCGGACCAGTGGAGTGTGGACTGGCGTGAACGGCTCGATTATATGGTCCGCTATCGGTGGTTGCAGCGCATCCCGGCCGCGGAGAAACCCTCCCGGCCCCTGCCGGCCCAATGGCGGTATGCGGACTCGTTCGAGCAGTGGCCGCACAGCGCGGACCGGTGGAAGACGGTGGATGTGATGGTGGAGGTGCTGCTGGGATTGGACACATGTTCCTTCGCGCGTGGCACGCACCCGTTGCGTGCGGGCACCGGCGCCGGTATGCCCACACGCACCTGGCATGGGTTGCCGGTGCAACGCACGTCCATCAGCCGCATGCCCAGCGCACCCCGGTTGGGATACGTCGTGGACAATGGGACGGTGGTGTTTTTGGACGTGACCGTCCATGACGACCTATTGCTCTAACACACCGGGCCATGGGCCCGGTTCGATCAGGATGCGTTTGTACAACGCACGCCCTTGGACCATGGGCGCGCCATGGTCCAAGGGGCCGTGCCCGGTGCTGAGCATCCCTATGGGCCGGTAGCCGGCCGGCCACCGGTTGAGGATGCTCACCGGCGCACCCACACGCCCCGCCCAATCGCAAGGGATGAGGTTGCGGCTGGGCGCGTCGACCGCGTTGATCGTGTCATACAGGGGGTTGGTGTGCGGGTCATACCGGTGGGTGGGCGTGAACACGGCCGGTTCGGTTGGCATGTTCGTCAACCATCCCGTGTTCGTCACCCGCACCATGGGCCGCCCATCCGTGTCCACACGCCGCATGCGCGCATGCGCCGTACGGCCCTCGGGCAGTCTGAACCACATGCCCCCGTTGCCGGCGCGCACCCGCACTTGTCCTTGGATGAACGCGGGCAGGATCCGTGAGTACAGCACGCAGTGGATGTTCGCGACGATCAGCCAATCCACCGGCGTGGCCAACAACAGGGGCACGTAGTCATGCAACCGGGTGAAGGGCGGGTTGCCGAGCACCACGTCCGTGTGGCGCAACGCGTCCAGGCCGCTGGGCGCGTCGAAGCCGCCGCTGTCATGCGTGTCCTCCACCCACATGCGCTGTCCGTCATAATGGTGCAGACGCCCGGTGTCGCCGGGTTGGGCGAACAGGGTGCCATGATCGGGGTTGTACTCCATGCTCACCACCTCCCGCAGCCCCAACTCGTGGAACCGGCCGGTCAGGTACTGCCAGAACATGCTCCATTGCCCGTCGTTGGTGTTCAACAGGATGCGCGCGCCCCGCAACCGGTCCAGGTATGGCGCCAGACCGTGTTCTATCTCGAACAGGGGTGTGTAGAATTCATCGTCCGCGTTCGCTTGCGCGGCCAGAAGCGAGCTGTTCGTCATGCCCCGGCCTGATGCGTCCAACCACAGGACGCATCACACCCGTCGAATGTGTTTGATCGGTAGGGCAAGGAGCGGTGGAATATGGAAGTGCTCACATTGGGCCCGGACGCCACATTGGCGCAGGTGCAACAGCTGGTCACCGAACAACGCCATGCCATGGGGTTGGATGCCATGCCGGTGGCCATGCACGCGGATGTGGTGTGCGCGGACACCGGCCAGGCGGTGCAATGGTTGCAGGACCATGCCAACGGGATGGCGTTGCCCGCCGTGCTCTACCATGATGAGGCCATGCGCCCCGAACCCATGGATGATGCCGCATTGGATGAGCGGTTACGGGGGTTGCGGGCCAAACTGCGGGCCCGTGACCGGGCGTGGTGGAAAACCCACAAGCCCGCCAATGGGATGGTGGAGTGCCGTTGCAAACTAGTTTGTTGTAGTTTGCATGGCCTCGTTGCCGGGGCCAGCTCCAAGTCTCATGCCATTGTTTTGGCTGCTTGGTTCACGTTTCGCAGGGGTCTGCGCGGCCGGCTTGCGTCGGTCGCGTCTTGCGTCCCCTCCGCGTGCGTTTAGGGTCTCCGGGGCACTCCCGGCGACCATGATGTTGATGGCCGCGTTCAGGTCGCGGTCCATGTCAAGCCCGCACTTGTCGCAATGGTAGACGCGTTCGCTTAGGGGCAGTTTGGCTTTCACCGTCCCGCAGCGGCTGCATGTCTTGCTGCTTGGATACCACCGGTCGATGACGTGCAGTCTCGTGCCGGCGCGTGCGGTCTTGTACTCCAGTTGGCGGCGGAACTCGTGGAAGTCCGCGTCCAGTATGTGTTTGGCAAGCCGCCTGTTATGGCTCATGCCTTGCACGTTGAGGTCTTCAATACTGATGTCCGTGTAGTTGGTGGCGAGCCATGTGGTGAGTTTGCCGATATGGTCGGCGCGTTGTGCGGCGATGTGCGCGTGGATGCGGCGCACGCGCGCCAACGCCCTGTTCCATCGGTTCGATCCGCGCCCGTGGCTCATGTCCTTGTTTCGTCGGCTCAGCGTCTGCTGCGCGTGGCGGAGCCTGCGCTGCGCGTTCACGTAGTTGCGGGGGTTGGGGAACGTGGTGCCGTCGGACAGGGTGGCGAGTGTCCTGACGCCCAGGTCCACGCCGACCGGATGGTTGGCGCTTTCCCGTTTTCCCGTCTTCGGGCGGGTGCCCGCGGATTGTCGTTCGATGGTGAGAGACGCATACCAGAAGCCCGCGTGGCGGCTGACGGTCATGCGCACGACACGTCCCCCATGTACGCGTCGGGCGACGTTCTCCATGCAGTGCACGCGTCCGATGCGCGGCATCCGCAACGCCTTGGGGTCGCCGTCGATGAGGCCGAAGCTACCCGTCGTGTATGCGAAACGCGGGACGCTGGAACGTTTCGACTTGTATTTCGGCCAGCCGACCCTGCGGCCCGCGCGACTGCCTTTCCTGCTGTCCGACCAGTTCCTCAACGCCCGGGACAGCCATTCGAACGCGCTGTTGTACGCTTCCTTGCTGTTCTCGCGCCACCATGGGGCGAGCTCGTCCTTCCACTCGTTCCACCATCGACGCATCGCGTACATCGTCCAATCGGGCCTCTCGCCCAAGGCGAGCTGGCGTTGGACGTGCGTGAGCATGAGATTGTACGCGTAGCGCGCCCCGCCCGCATGGGATTCCATGAGACGCTCCTGTCGCGGCGAGGGGTCGAGCCGCACCCTGACGGCCTCATACGAGGTCATCGCGCATCGCCTCCAACGCTTTTTCCGCGCGATGCCTGGCTGATCGGCGTCCATACAGGCGTGCGCAGAACGAGGTCAGCACTTCGGTCATGTCCCGTACCAGATCGTCGTCCAGCTCCTCGTCGTCCACGACGATGACGCGCCGCCCCTGCGCCTTCAACGCGCTTTCGACCAATCCCGCGTTCATACGGGCAAGGCGATCACGATGCTCCACGATGATCGTGCCCACACCCGGGTCGGCCAGCAGACGGTTGAGCTTGCGCCGCTTGTCGTTCATGCCTGACCCCACTTCCATGACGACCTCAGGGTGTTCGACGCCCATGGCGAGGGCGAACGCCTTGAGCCGGTCGGCCTGACGTTGCAGGTCGGTCTTCTGGTCTGAACTGGACACGCGCGCATAGCACACCGTGCGCGAACCGTCGGGCGTCGCGCACGACCTGGTTTCGTATTTCGGGTCGTGGATGAGCCACATACCGGTCGGCGTATGCTCCACAGGCACGGGCATCGTGCCCTCACGGCACCACTTCCACACCGTCTGCGGATGCAACCCCTCACGGGCCGCCCATTCCTTCACCAACATGAAACCAAGTATAACATATCCAAACCACGCAAAACAAACTCATACACCAACAGATAACGGCCCCTCGTGGCGTGCGCGCTATCTTGTTCCCATGCGGGTGTCACACCACGCTGTTGAGCTTATCCGCCAACGCGCGCAGCTTCTCCATGTACTCGGTGTACACGCCCTTCGCATGCGCCGCCTGCTCACGGGCCTGCGCCACCATCCGGTCGCACTCAGCCTGCACCTGCTGCGCATGCGCCGTGGCGTCCTTGACGATCCGGTCCGCCTCCCCTTGAGCCTGACGCGCCTGCTGTTCAGCCTGCCGGTTCGCATCCTCCACGATCCGCGCCGCCTGCCGTTCACCCTCCTGCACTGCCGCCTGTCCCCGTTCGGTCAACTCCTTCGCGGTCTGCTGCGCGGACGCGACCATTTGGTCGGCCTGTGTGTGGGCGGCCGCCACGGTCTTGTCCGCCTCCTGTTGCGCCCGGGCCGTCAACTGGTCGCACTGCTGCTGCGCCTCCTGGACGAGCCGTTCGCCGCGCGCACGGCAATCGTTGACGAACCCCTGCTGTTGCTTCGCCAACGCCTCGATGCTGTTGGCCGCATCATGCCGGGCCTGCTCCAACTGGTCACGCAACTGTTCATTGTGCGTGGCCAACCGTTTGTTCTCCTCGATCAGTTCACGTTGCTGGGCCACCACCAGGTCATGTTGCGCCCATGCGCTGTTCGCTTGGGATTTCGCCTGGCCCAACCGGCGTTCGTAATCACCGATCGCCGCGTCCACCGCGGCCGGCTGATAGCCGCCGAAGCCCGTGCGCGGCAACCGTGGACGGGCCGTGTCCTCCCATGTGTCCTCCTTGGTGGCCGCCATGTCGATGACAGGGATGATGGCGGTCTCGTCGCCGCTGTTGATATGGTCCATGTTGCCCATGCGTTGCTCGCCCTCGTTTCCTCGAATGTTGTGGGTCGCCATGCCTCTATGCGTCACACCCCACAACGCCATACCGTCCTTGCCGAAGAACAAGCATGGGGTCGGGATTGGGCAAGGGCCGCCGGTGGTTGCCGACGACCCCAGGGGACTGTTTCTACACCCGGTAGATCAGCTATGGGAACCACTGGCTCCCCAACGACTGAGTATCTAGAATCAGTCGGAACCATCCCACAGGATCGCAGCCCACCCCCGGCCGGCATTCAGCCGCACCCCTCGGATGGTGCGACCCTGCCGGTCGGGCAAGCCGCCCGCCCCGTGGGGCGGTTCGCACGCGGAGGAAGGTTTGAACTTCCGGCCTGCGGTTTTGGAGACCGCCGCTCTACCAACTGAGCTATCCGCGTATTCGTGGGCTGGCGGGATTCGAACCCGCGTCCCCGGATTAAACGTCCGGTGCTCTATTCCGCTGAGCTACAGCCTCGCGCATACCCACCGTTATGATCGGCGCATATGCGGGATGCGTTCACCATCGCCTTATGGTGTTGCCGAAGATGGCGTGTCTTCGACCCTTTCGATCTTTAATAGGATCGGGACGAGCCTGCACCAAGGCCCGCACGTGGGGCGGCTGGGCTCGAACCAGCATCCGCTAGCGCTCTACCATTTGAGCTACACCCCTGACGGACGGCGATCAACCTGTCCGCCAATGTCCGGCCGCAGGCCTCCGGCTTCGTATGCGAAGCTCGGCCAGACAGCCATCCACGAACCGGCGGCCGCCAGGACCAGCCCTTCGACCCCTCCACTACAGAGAGTTCACAGGGGTGTGTCCACCTCCGTGGATGGTTCGCAGGCGGGGCAGGATTCGAACCTGCAACATACGGTTCCAAAGACCGTCGTGCTGCCAAATTGCACCACCCGCCTATATGCCGGTTTGCGCGTCCACCCACTCGCTGGACGCCACCCGCCGGCCCGGATGTGACGGACACCGCCCGCCATTGCGACCACCCGCAAACGCTTGCTGTGCCACGACAGGGTGGATGCCGCGGGGACCCGCCACATGGGTCCGGTGCCCGTCGTGTCCCTCACGCCCGACGGGTGGCGTACCTTGCGTACCCGCCCGGGATTCGAACCTGGATCTCCACCCACAGAGGGCGGCGTGCTGCCATTACACCAACAGGCCACTCACACCCCAATCAAACAGGGTGTAAGGCCGGAATGCCGGATTCGATTTCACCGGCAGCGCCAAGGTACGGTGTGCGTAAGCTCCGTTTTAAGCGCACCGTCCGTTGGGTCACTAACCCAGCTGTGAAGCCCGGATGTGCCTTGCCCTCCATACCCTAGGGCGTTTCAGCCAATTCCGTAAGCACCAGATGACGGCCATCATCTGGCACCCGTGCCTTCGGCGGGACTCGAACCCGCGGCCTTCCGCTCCGGAGGCGGACGCCCTATCCACTGGGCCACGAAGGCAATCGGCCACCTACCCCCGCCTACCCCAGGGGTTGGGATGATGGTCAGGTGCTCCATCCCTCTCCACATGCATATGGCATCACAGCCGATGACCGGACTGCTTCTTTCGTGTTCCCCGCGGGATTCGAACCCGCAACCAGCGAGGTTTGAGCTCGCCGCCTCTACCAGTTGGGCCAGGGGAACCAGCACCGGGCAACCGTCCGGCACACCCCACTATGCGTCCCAAGAACGGTCCAACGATTCGGCCTCCCGCATATCCATGTCATACTCCTCATCCATATGCCGCAGATACCGCTCATGCAACTGAGGCAGCCCATACCAACGCGCCCAACTCAACCATTGGCGCACATCCGCCAACTCACCGGCCGTCCGCACCCCTTGGCGCACATCCTCATCCGCATACTCGTCGCCCAGTTTCACATTCGTCTGCGCCTGCAGGAACAGATCGTCCAACACCACACGGTACGCGTCGAACACACGCTGGTCCTCATCATCGTGCACATCCTCCCACCCCATCGCGATGTCCAACAGTGACGAGATAGCCTGCACATCATCCTTGGCGGCTTTGCACGCCAACCGCGCCTTGCTGAACGGGCGCCGCATGCGCGCGATCCTCGCCTTCTGCTCCTCCACGGTTTCCATCACCATCAACTCCTAACCATCTAGTCGGGGAGGCGTTCGATCAACACGCGGGCGAACCGTTCCCGGCCACCCACCATGGCGCCCCATGCCATACGAATGCGTCCCCGACGTGAACAACCCCCGCACCCGCCAACACGGGTCCGGCAACCGGTCGAACACCGTGACCGGCACCCCATACAAGCCCGGCCGGTCCGGCAGCAACACCAACCGATCCACACACACCACATCCGGATGTGCATCGAACACCGGCAACCCTTCCCCCGTGCCCTGAGGGTGGAACGGGGCGCGTTCCACGGGCAGGGTGGTGAACCAGCGTGCGGTGCTCAACACCGCCGGCCGTTCTCCATGCACCATGAACCCCATACGTCCCGTGTCATACCCCAACCGCAACCGGCCACCCATCATGAGCGGGAACACCCCGTGGTATTTCACCGCGTTCATGTTGCCCAACACCAGCACATGCCGCGCATGCTCCACCATCAACGGCAGGTACTGCCCCAACAGGCTGAACGGCGGATTCGTGCACACCACATCCGCCTGGGCGGCGAACCGCAGACACTCCACACTGTCGAACGACCCGTCGCCATGCAACCGTGCATGCACCCAACCGGCTCCATCCCACTCCCATGTGTCCCCGCTGGCGTCCGGGGCGAACAGGGTATGCGAGGCCGGGTTGAACCGTGACAGACGCAACCCGGCCAACCCCAATTGGGTGTAATGCATGGCGAACCATTGGGCGAACATGCTCTCCGGCCCATCGCAATTGCAATACACCCGCATGCCACGCAACCCATCCATGTGCCGGGACAATTCCCGGTCCACGACCGGCCATGTGGTGTACCACTCGTCCGTGCTCTCCCCACGCCGGGCACGCAACATATTCGTATTGACCATACAAGCCGACTATGCGGCCCAACACGCTAACAGGTCACTGTGTGACGGGCTTGCCGCCGATCGTGTCCACCGTGGCCGCGCACAACGCGATGTCCGTATCCCGCCACACCCCATGCTCGTAATCGGCGTGCGCGTCCAACACGCGCACCGCATCCGGCCCCAACCCCCATGCGTGCACCGCCATCTCCATGTCCTGGCGGGACTCCCACACCGGGGACACACCCCGTTGGGTGGACGCCTGCATGTCCGGGTGCCGCAACGGTTCACCCACGGGGGTGGGCGGATAGAACCCGGCATGGGTGCCATCGACCGTCCGCTCATAGCGGCACACCCCTTGCTCACGGTCCCCCAACACCACGCTCATCTGACCAAGCCCATCGAACGTGCCGCTGGCACCGGTCAACCCGGTACCGGTCAGATCCACATTCGACAACGTGTCCACCCGGTGGAACGCCACACCCTCCACCCGGGCGCCAGACAAGTCCACATTGCGCAGTGCCGCATGATCAACATCCGCGTTACGCAAGTCGGCGCCGCGCATATCCGTGTCCGTGACCTGCGCATGGGGCAGATCCACGCCCGCCGCCCGCACGCCACGCAGGCTGCTGTTCCGGATGACGGCGCCGGTCAGATCGGCACGCACCAAGTTCGCATCATGCGCATCCACCCGGTCGAACCGGGCTTCCGTGAGGTTCGCGCCGTTGAGGTTCGCGCCCCCCATCCGCACCCGATCCCATTCGCTCCATGTCAGGTCACGGAACTGCAATGGGATCGCCCCCAGATCGCCGTTGATACGAGACCCTTCCACCAGATCGGCGCGCACCGGTGACGGCAGGTACGGGTCCACCCGCCCATACCCCACATCGCTCCCACCAATGGGCGGGGCTGGTTGTTGCGATTGTTCGACACGGCCACCCTCCCCGCGTTCCCGTTCCCACGCGAGCTCACGGTCCAATGCGGGCAGAGACTCCCGGTTGTTGTGCGCGTATGTGTCGTATTGGCCGCCCGCACTGTTCGGCGCGCCCTTGGGTTTGCGTGGCTGTGTCATCACACCCGTCCTTCGCATGATCGGAACTCTTGTTTGCCATCCCCCTGCTATGCGACAAACCGTCGCCACAAGGGCATAGAAGGCCGGCACCACCCTGGCATGGCAAGGAAGGCGGCGATGATGCAGCCACGCAAACCCAAAGGCGCACCCAATGGTACGGGCGGCCAATACACCACACACCCCACCGACCCCACCGGCCTGCCCCACCTGGACCAGCACACCGGCAACGGCCCCCAAGTGGACGACCGGACATTGGAACGCACCGCCCTATACCACCCCGACAGCCTGACCCGCGGCCGTGCATGGCATGAACGCATCACCCGCGGGGCCGTGTCCCCCACCATGTTGGCCGATGGGCAACGCCATGACCTCACCCGCCATCTGGCCCACCACTACGGCGACACACCCCACGAACTGCACACCCAACTCCACACCCTGGGTTGCGCCCGCACCTACCGGCAGATGGTCACCGAACACCAGCTGCCACCCATCACCCCATTGCCCGACACACCACAGCCGCCCGCCATGGACGTGTGCTCCCACCGATTCACCGATCCGCAGGTGCAGGACATGATGCGCATGATGGAACAGGCGATCATGCGTGGCCATCGGTGCGACGTCGCCCATATGGCGCACACCAACCCGTATGCGACCGTGCGTGGCCGCGCGTGCCGTGACATGATCGCCCACGGGGAACTGGACACGCATGGGTTGACCCGATTGCAACAGCATGATGTGGCCTTGAACCTGTACGATCAGCTCGCCGTCCTCGACCCGGACGGGTTCGCCCGCTCCCTGGAACACACCAATACCGTGGGCGCGTTCCAACACATGCTCGACATGGGCGAGGTGATGGACCCCACCAGCGCACGACACACAGTGGACCAGCCGACCGCACTGATGATACTGGCCATGTGCGCCGGCGACCCCCGGTTGGCCACACGCGCCGCCCGTGACCTCACCGAACACCCCGACCCGCAGGTGCAAACCCAGGCCCGCCTGCTCGCCCACACCACCATGGATTGGTGAGGACGCATCCCGTCAACAACCATTGCACGACAAGGAGCATGAGAACATGTGTGAGTATTGCGGCAACCCCACCCATGGCATGGACTGCATGGACTGCCATTGCGCCGTGTGCGCAAGCTGCCTGCTGGGCGAACTGTGCCCCGACTGCGCCGCCGACAACTGGTGAACCACCACGACAAAGGGTGGGGCCGCCGATCAGAACGACCCCACCCTTATCGTCAACCGTTGGCTGAAACGCCACCAGGCGTGTCTTGTTCGAGCAGTGTGTGCAGGCTGCGGCACCGGTCCGCCCACCGCGCCAACTCATGTTGCGCCCGCTCATACTCATGCTCCAGTTCCAACCGGGACCTGGGTGCGGTGAACATGCTCCCGTACGCCAACTCGCTCAACTCACGCCGGGTCTGCTCACCACGGGTACGCTCATAGAACCTAACCGTGACCAACGGGTCGGTGTGCCGCGCGAACAACTGCGCATCCTTGATCTCGCCGCCCTCATGGATGATCCGGCTGATCGCCGTCGCCCGGAACGCATGCGGCGTCACATCAGGCCGGCCCGCTTTCACCGCGGCCTTCTCCAACTGCGTACGCAACGTCCGGTCGCTCATCACCCGCGATTTGGCCGGCCGCAACAACATCGCCCCCGGCCGCGGCGCGTCCGTGAACCGGTCGATATGCTCCCGCAACACCGGCACCAACTGGGGCGGGATCGGCAACGCGTCCATGCTGCCCACCGTCTTCAACTCGGCCAGACGCAACTCGCCCGTATCATCCGGGCCTCGCCGGATGCTGTGGCGGATATGCACGACCATGCGGTCGAAATCGAAATCGTCCACACGCAACGCGCACAACTCACCGATACGCAAACCGAACGCGAGCAGCACGTTCACGCTCACGGCCGTGTATGCGGGCATGAACGATTTGATACGCGCCGCATCGGCCGCACTGACCTCCACCATCAACGACTTGTCCGACAACACGCGCCGTGGGATCGGAGCCATGCACGGCGACCGGTCCAACAACGCTGGCCGCCCGTCCGGCGGTTGCACCGCGCACCGCATGATCGCGCGCAGCATGATGTACGCCTCCCGTTTGGGCGTCGCATCCAACGGACAGGTGTCCAGCCATCGGTTCACGTCCGCCACACTGATCTCCTCCAGGGCGCGCATGCCGAACACCTGTTTGACCCGGTGCAACAGCAGGCGTTTGCGTCGCAGTGTGGCGGGCGCCAACGGTTCACGCGCGCTCTTGGGTTTGAACCGGCCCCACTTGTCCATCCACTCGTCCGCCCAATCCATGAACAACACGCCCCGCGTATGCTCACGCGCGTCCCGTTCCCTGGGGTGCGTCCAGTCCGCCGTGCCACGCTTGTACGCGCGCACCAGCAGCTCCTCCCCCTCCAACCACTCACGCGCCAACGCGGCCGTGGGAAACTGACGCCTGACCTTGCCCTTGGGTTGTTTGGGATGCGCGTACGCCGCCATCCACCCGACCGTTTTGCCTTGCTTGTTCTTCTTTTCGGTGATGCTACCGAACCGGTGTGTTCTCATGTTCTAACCTAATGCGACAAAGGATTGTTACTTGTGGTTTGCATGAGGCTGGTGTCTAAACAGGTGTCTAAACACCCCTGTCACGTTTCCGAAACGTGACAGGCAACCGGAACGCACACACCATGGACGCCCTTGTTGCGACACGCCCGACACGCCGGGGAATCCCAACGGACACGCCGAAACAAAACCCCACGAACCGCTGGTCCGTGGGGTTTGGATGTGGGTGATGTAGGAATCGAACCTACGACCCCTTCCGTGTGAAGGAAGTGCGCTAGCCGCTGCGCCAATCACCCGTGTTCAATTATATGCCGATTGCTCGGCTCGTGGGCGATACAAGATTCGAACTTGTGACCCCTTCCGTGTCAGGGAAGTGCGCTACCTCTGCGCCAACCGCCCGGTTAGCTTTGCGTGAATGCTACCATTCATGCGAGGTGGGTACGAGAGTCGAACTCGTCTATACGGCTTTGCAGGCCGCTGCCTAACCGCTTGGCTAACCCACCGTAAGGTCTGTTACGCTCGTCGGACCTTAGAGCGGACAACGGGACTCGGACCCGCGGTCTCGACCTTGGCAAGGTCGCGCTTTACCAACTAAGCTATGTCCGCATGTGTTCTCGCAGATTTCCTCTGCCTGAGCACGAGTATCTACTATAGCGTGATTGTTGAAGTTCGCAACTTCGGCGTGTCGCCGATGTGTCTTTCTCTCGACTGCTTTCGAGTATTTCCATTTATTTGTGATTGCTGTCATTGATATTGGAAACCGTGGAATTGACGCTGGCGGCGGGTAGTTTTGTGAACGAATATTCACACTCTTCACTCAGGGATTACCTTCACAGAATGCACGCTTTTCAAGGGTTACAGTTGTAAACATGAATGAACAAGGAATCAGAACCAGATACGTCATGGTTGCGGCGTTTGACGGTTGGAACGATGCATGCCAGAGCGCGACCAACGTGATCCGGCATCTTGTGTCGAGGTGCAGGTCCCTTGAGGTTGGTCATATCAACAAAGACGGTTTTACGATTATCAGACTGCACGACCGATGCAGTGCACCGTGCAGGGGTCGCGATGCATTCTGTGGCCACAGACGGCGTTCTACGATATCGAGGTGAACGAGAACCTGCATATTCTCGCACAACTCGGCCCTGAACCGAACTATCTGTGGCTTGAATACTGCAAGGAGAGCCTTCGTTTCGCGGAGCAATATGACGTCGAACGCATCATCACGCTCGGTTCGATGCTCGCCGAATGCCCGCACACCCGTTCGCTTCCCGTCGACATCTCCAACAGCGGTGTGGCACAGGATCCGGATTCCGCATACAACGGACCCATCGGCATCACGCACGCACTCGATGCGATGGCCGTCGAACAGGGATTCGACACGACATCACTATGGGTGTCGGTGCCGCAATACCTCGGTTCGAACGACCCATGTCCGCAGGCGACGTTGACACTGCTGGAAAAGCTCGGTGAGACGCTTGGCGTGAACCCTCCGACCGGCACTCTTGAGAACAAGGCCGAACAGTGGCGTTCTCGTTGCGACATCATCGTGCGCAATAACGCCGATCTCGGGCGCTTCCTCGTTCAGCTGGAGCATGAGCATGACATGCATGAGCAAGCCAAGGAACTGTCGTCTTCCGGCGCTCCTATGGCCGAACAACTGGTGCAGGAGGCGGAAGCGTTCCTGAGAGATCAGGATTAGAACGACCGGAACAAGGAGCGCGGCGAAACGAGAAAGCTCCATCAATGCAGTTGGCCCCTTCCCTACTACGGGAAGGGCAACTGCATTGATGCGAAGCTAGGTCAGACCATCAGGCGTTGCCGGCGACCGGAATGCCCTCCATTGGCGACAGCACGCCGCACAGCAACAGAATCGCCACAATGACGGCAAGGGCGATGCGGTAGATCGCGAAAGCCTTGTAGGAGTAAGTCGATACGAACTTGAGGAAACCGATGATCACGATGTAGCCGACGACGAAGGCAACCACCGTGGCCGCGATCGTCGCTCCCCAACCAGGGAACATCGCATCGGCGTTGACGTCTTTGATGGCTTTGACGGCTTCAAGAATGCCGGCGCCGAACACGGCGGGAATGGCCATCAGGAATGCGGCACGCACGGCGGCGTCGCGGCGGTAGCCCATGGCACGGCCGAAGGTGATGGTGCCGCCGGAGCGCGAGACGCCCGGAATCAACGCGAGCATCTGGCCGATGCCGAACCAGATGGCGTCTTTGGTGTTGATGTCGTCCAACGTCTTGACTTGACGCGATTTGTCGTCGACGATCCACAGGATGATGCCGAAGATGAACAGCATGGCAACCGTGATCCACAGGTTGCGCAATGTGGTTTCGATGACGCTCTGGAACAGCACGCCTGCGATCAGGATCGGGATGGTGGCGATGATGATGTACCAGCCGAGACGAGCGTCTTTGTTGTGGGCGCCGAATCGCGAAGCGCGGTCCTTGCCTTCCTTGCCGGCAAGGCACAGGCACCACGACTTGAGAATGTTCCAGATGTCATGGCGGAAATACAGTAGCACGGCGAGCTCGGTGCCGATCTGGATGATGGCGGTGAACGCGGCGCCGGGATCCCCTCCCAGCATGAGGTCACCGACGATGCGTATGTGGGCGCTCGACGAAACCGGCAGATATTCGGTAAGCGCTTGCACCAATCCAAGGAATATGGCTTGGAAGAAATTCATGAACCCTCTTTACATGTGGTTTGCTTGTGAATTGCTTGTCGCGTCTCTCACTGTAGCGGGTGGCTTCCCCGCGGAAGCGCGTCAAGGCTTTTTCACGATGGGGTGATGCTGGTAGAACATTGATAGAGAACATTTCCGGACGTGATGGAGGCACACGATGGCGCAGTTGCCGAAGTGCATACAGATCCGTGGCGCGAGAGTGCATAATCTCAAGAACGTCGATGTCGATGTGCCGCTGCATGCGCTGGTGGGCGTGTGCGGACTCTCGGGGTCGGGTAAATCGTCGTTGGCGTTGGGAGTGCTGTATGCCGAAGGGTCGCGCCGGTATTTGGAGGCGTTGTCGGCATATACGCGCCGCAGGCTCACACAGGCCAGTGAAGCGGACGTCGACAGCATCGAGCATATTCCGGCTGCGCTGGCATTGCACCAGCGACCCGCCGTTCCCGGCGTGCGCAGCACATTCGGCACGATGAGCGAGCTGCTCAACGTGTTGAGGCTGATGATGAGCAGATTGGCGAGCCATGCCTGCCCGAATGGTCATTTGGTGCCGCCCAGCACGAACGTGGCACTCGACAAGGAACTCACCTGCCCGGTTTGCGGCGCAACGTTCATACCACCGGCCGCGCAGGACTTCTCGTTCAACTCGACGGGCGCATGCCCCTCATGTGACGGAACCGGCGTGGTGCGCACGGTGAATCAAGCATCACTGGTGCCCGATCCGTCGTTGACGATCGACGAGGGTGCCGTTGCCCCATGGAACACGCTGATGTGGTCGATCATGAAAGACGTGTGCCGTGCGATGGGCGTGCGCACCGATGTGCCATTCAACCAGCTGACTGAGCATGAGAAGAACATCGTGTTGCACGGGCCGGCCGAGAAGAAGCATATTCTCTACACGTCGGAGAAACGCAGCCAGGTCACCGAGCTGAACTTCACGTTCTACAACGCCAACGCCACCGTCGAGAACGCACTCGAAAAGTCAAAGACGAACGCGGCATGAAACGAGTGGAACGATTCCTCACCGAAGGGCCATGCCCGGACTGCCACGGCACGAGACTCAATGCGCGGGCGCGAGCTTCGGTGCTGAACGGCAAAACGCTGCCGCAGATCTGCGAGATGACGCTCAGCGCATTGCAGCCGTGGGTGCAGCATCTGCCGCAGACGATGCCGCAGGATATGCAAACGATGGCGAAAGCATTGTGCGAACAGTTTGCGTTGACGTCACGGCGATTGCTTGAACTCGGGCTTGGATACTTGGCGATCGACCGTCGCGGCTCAACGCTGTCTACAGGAGAACGTCAACGCGTGCAACTGGCGCGCGCTGTGCGCGACATGACCACCGGGGTGCTGTATGTGCTCGATGAGCCATCCATTGGTCTTCATCCGGCCAATGTAGACGGGCTGCTGCATGTGGTGCGTGACTTGGTGGACGAAGGCAACTCCGTGGTGCTCGTCGACCATGACACCCAAGTGTTGCGCGAAGCGGATTCGCTGATAGAGATGGGCCCCGAGGCCGGGGCGAACGGCGGCCGCGTGCTGGCACAAGGCAGTGCAAGCGTTCTCGAACAAGATCCTGATTCGAAGATCGGACGGTTCCTCTCCGGAGAATACGAAGTGCGCGTACGACCACAGGTTGAGGCGGCGCACGTGTTCGACGATGGGGCGTTCGCCTTGCAGACCGCTCCCCTGCACACGGTGCATGCACTCGACGTTCGATTCCCGAAGGAGCGACTGGTGGCGGTGACCGGCGTTTCGGGCTCCGGCAAGACGACGATGGTGCTGGAAAGTTTGGTGCCCGCATTGCAGGCCGAAATTGAGCGTGCGGCGCTGCCGGAGCATGTGAAGCATCTCGAAGCTGGCGGCATCGACACAGTGCATATGATCGACGCGACGCCCATCGGAGCGAATGTACGCTCCACGGTGGCCACCTATTGCGGCGTGATGGACGTGCTGCGCAAACTGTTCGCAAAAACCGATGACGCCAAACGACTCAAACTCGGTGCTGGTGACTTCTCGTACAACACCGGTTCGCTGCGTTGCCCGACCTGCGATGGCACCGGCACGATCGTGCTCGACGTGCAGTTCCTGCCCGACGTGCAGATCGTGTGCCCCGACTGCCGTGGCAGTCGTTACGGCAAACAGGCGGACGCCATACGCTGGCATGCGCATAAAGGCAATGCAAGCTGCACGCTGCCCGAGCTTATGGCGATGAGCGTCGACGATGCCATGAAGACGATGCATTCGCTGCCGTCAGTACGCAACCGTTTGAAGACGCTCTCAGACTTGGGATTGGGGTATCTGACCGTGGGCGAGGCCACCCCTGCGCTCTCCGGCGGTGAGGCGCAGCGGCTCAAACTCGCCTCACAGATGGGCAGAAGCCAGAAGAACGCGTTGTTCGTGTTCGACGAGCCGACGATCGGCCTGCACCCGCTCGATGTGCGCACACTGATCGGCGTGTTCCAGCAACTGATCGACGCGCAGGCGAGCGTGATCGTCATCGAACACGACCTCGACCTGATTGCCAACGCCGACTATGTGATCGACATGGGGCCAGGCGGAGGCGAGGAAGGTGGCCGCATCGTCGCAACAGGCACGCCACGCCAGATCGCGGGCGACAAGCACAGTTTGACCGGCACATATCTCGCACAGACCTTGGCTCACACGCAGGCCGAGAAGGAGCGACGCAACGTGAAATAACACGATGCGCATACGATGAATGTGATCGGCAACGGCGAACACAAAGGAGCACCATGAACAACGCAACCACATACAGAAAAACACGCAGATTCGCCCCGAAGGGTTTCTTCGAATGTGAAGGCAAAGGACTCGAATGGCTCGGCGAAGCCCACGCGCAAGGCGGTCCGCGAGTGGTCAAAGTCTTCGACTGGGGTGATGACTACCTAGACATCGAACGCGTGAATCCGGCGATGCCTACAGCGAAGGCGGCATATGATTTCGGCGCCGCGCTCGCTCGCATGCACGATGCAGGCGCCCCGTATTTCGGCTCTGCGCCCAAAGACTACGATGGCACCTGCTATTTCGGCCCCTTGCAGGATCCGGTGCCGATGGACACGGGTACGTGGACCGATCCGGCTACATATTTGGCTGAAGGGCGCCTGCGTCCGATGGTGCAGATGGGCATAGAACGTGGCTCGCTGCGTGAATCCGACATGGATCTGACCAATGAGGTCATCGACGCCCTGCCTCAGCTTCTCGGGCGTGCCGCCGAAGACAAGCCGGCTCGTGTGCATGGCGATCTGTGGAGCGGCAATGTGATGTGGACAGCCGATTCCGGTGAGACCGAAGCCGTGCTCATCGATCCGGCCGCGCATGGCGGGCATCGTGAGGAGGATCTCGCGATGCTGCACCTGTTCGGTATGAGCTACCTGACCGAAATCACCGACGGATACATGTCGGTACACCCATTGAAGGCTGGCTGGCAGGAACGCATCACGCTATGGCAGCTCTACCCCATCGCAGGGCACTGTGTGTTCTTCGGCGGCGGTTACGTGAGTGAATACCGTGAGATGTGCCGCTCGCTGCTGCACTGACAGACAGTTGTAGATATTGCACTGCAAAAATCAAATCAGGGTGGTGTCTGCGGAGATAATCCGCAGACACCACCCTGATTTCGTTGTGAATACCTTAAACTCTACCGGCGAGCGGCTCTTCAGCCCAAGGCATCCTTGATCTTGCTGAAGAATCCCTTCTTCTGCGGTGTGGCAGGACGCGAGGATTGCTGCACCGGCTGCTCGTTCGCGTCGTTCTGCTGCTGTGCGAACTCCTCGACCAGCTGACGCTCCTTGTCGTTGAGCTTCGTCGGGATCTGCACGTTGATATGCACCACGAGATTGCCGCGCTGCTCCTTGTCGTTGAGCTTCGTCAAACCGAGGTTCTTCAGTTCGATCGTCTGCTCAGGCTGCGTGCCAGCCGGAATCTCAAGCGTCTGCTCGCCATCGAAGGAATCGATCGTCGTCGTATGGCCAAGCACGGCCCACGTCATCGGAATGCGGATCCAGCAGTGCAGGTCATTGCCATCGCGAGTGAACTGCTTGTCTTTCTTCACCGTGATGTCGACGTAGAGGTCGCCCGGCTGGCCATTGCACTCGCCAGCCTCGCCCTGACCCGGCACGCGCAGCCGCGAATCGGTCTGCACGCCACCCGGAATCGGTATCACCACATCGCGTTCGGTGCGAATGCGACCGGTGCCTTGGCATTCCTGGCATGGATGTTCGAACACATTGCCATGCCCCTGGCAGGTTTCGCACGGTACCGAGGTCATCATCTGCCCCAGCAGTGTGCGCACTACCTTCTGCGTATAGCCGGCACCATGGCACGTCGGGCAGGTCACCGGCGGCTCCTCATGCTCGGAGCCGGTTCCCTTGCACGCCTGACATGTGCCAAAAGTGGAGAACTTCAAATGCTGCTGTGCGCCGAAGACCGCGGTCTTCAAGTCGACGCTCAACTCTTCGAGCTGATCACGCCCTGGCTGGCTGCGTGGAATCGGGCCATTGCCGGTGCCACCACCGAAGGCGTCGAAGAACTGGCCAAACACATCACCCATATCGAAGCCAGAGAACGACTGGCCATTACCGTAGCCGGCCGAGCCTCTTGGATCGTTCGGGTCGACGCCCATGTCGAACATGCGGCGCTTTTCCGGGTCGGAGAGCACCTCGTAGGCGGTGTTCACCTCCTTGAACTTCTCCTCGAATTCGGGACCCGCCAGATCAGGATGGTATTTGCGGCTCATCTTGCGATATGCACGCTTGATATCCTCTTCGGTCGCGTCGTGTTCAACACCCAAAACCTTGTAATAGTCAGCCACTGCCATTCTTTCCGTTATGGTTACGTTGTCTGTATAGTGCTACTCGAAAGCGTTGATGGTTATTCCTGCGTCCCATTATGGTCGTGGCGCAGGAATTCCGTCAGATACCGGGCGACCGCATGCACCGCGGCCATGGTCACCGCATAGTTCATATGCGTAGGACCGATCGACCCCACGACGGCTATGGGCATCTGCTCCTCGTCGGAATTCGCATTCGCATCCTCTTCATCTGTGTGAGGCGTCGAACTGCGCCCGTACCCGCTACTCACCACGGAGGCGTGCAACAGGCCGGGAGTGTGCGTCTCCGAGCCGATGGCGACGCCGACGCCGCCTTGATCGGGGTGGATGGTCAGGTCATACATGAGTCGCATCAGCACGACCTGCTCCTCCAACGCGTCGAACAGCGGCGCCAGGTTCTCGGCGTCGATATGCTGATGCGTCAAGCTTGATGCGCCCGACGTGAACAGCTCGTTGGTGCGTTCCTCGTTCTCCAAGCCGGTGAACGCCTTGGCTATCGCATTGCGCAATGGCGCGTGCAGGTCCTCGTTCGTTGGCAATGCGCGTATTCTGGCAGCACACTGCCTGAACGTGAGCATGTGGCACTCCCGGTTGATCTCGTCACTGATGCGTTGCGACTGCTCGAGATCTGGCATGTGCGCAGCGTGAACGATGCGCTGCACGACCCTACCGGTTTCGGTGATGACGACGAGCAGCAGAGAATCGGTGGAAACGGGCAGGATCTCCACATGCCTCATCAGCGAACGAGACAGCGAAGGAGCCGAGACGACGGCGAACTGCCCGGTGATCGTCGCGAGAATGCGGGCGGCGCGTTGCAGCGTGTCTTGCAAGCTCACCGAATCACTCAGGAAACTCGTCACAGAACGGCGTTGCTCAGCGGTTAACGGCATGAGCGACGCCTGGGAATCGACGAAATAGCGATACCCCTTCTCCGTGGGAATGCGCCCTGCGGAAGTGTGGGGCTGTACAAGATACCCCTCCTCCTCAAGTGCCGCCATATCGTTTCGAATGGTTGCCGGACTGACACCAAGATTGTGCTTAGCCGCCAATGCACTGGATCCAACTGGCTCCTGCTGCCGTATATAGTCTTCTACGACGGCGCGCAACACCAGCATGCGACGTGTCTGACTCATATATCTCCCTCAAGCCTTTCGTATCCATTGTATTAGCACTCATGATATTGGAGTGCTAATTTTGCGGCTTGTAGAGAAAGCGTCATGAACACGCCATCGGCTCGAAACCTCGTCGGTTATTGCGGTTACTATGTAAATGCAATGTGAAGAGCTGGGCGTTCGGCACAAGCCGAAGCGCCGATGCTCGAAATATTGGAAGGAAAGTAGATCACTTATGACCGATAACACCTGGTCTGAATTGGATGAGCGCGCCATCAAGATGGCGAAGGCCCTCTCCGCCGATGCAGTGCAGAAGGCGGGCCACGGCCATCCGGGCTCCCCAATCTCTCTGGCTCCTATTGCCTACACGCTGTATCAGCGTTTCATCAAGCATGATCCGAACGACCCGAACTGGGCCGGCCGTGATCGCTTCATTCTTTCCGGCGGCCATGCATCGCTCACGCAGTACGTGCAGCTGTATTTCTCCGGTTATGGTCTGACCCTCGACGACCTCAAGTACTTCCGCGGCGGTGCCGACACCCGCACCCCAGGCCATCCTGAATACGGCCTGACCCCGGGCATCGAAATGACCACCGGTCCTCTGGGCCAGGGCGTCGCCTCCGCAGTCGGTTTCGCTTACGGCCAGCGCTACGAGCGTGGCCTGCTCGATCCGGAAGCACCAGAAGGCAAGTCCCCGTTCGACCACAAGGTGTGGGTCATCTGCGGTGAAGGCGACATCGAGGAAGGCGTCTCCGGTGAAGCCTCCTCCCTCGCCGGCAACGAGAAGCTCGGCAACCTGTTCGTCTTCTTCGACGCCAACCACATCCAGATCGAAGGCGAGACCAAGATCTCCCTCGACGAAGACGTCATCGAACGCTACAAGGCCTATGGCTGGTACACCGACGAGTTCAGCTTCATTCAGCCTGACGGCTCCTACAAGGAAGACATCGAAGGCCTGTCGAAGGTCATCGAGAAGGCTGAGCAGGTCACCGATCGTCCGCACTTCATCAAGGTCGATACGCTGATCGCATGGCCGACCCCGGGCAAGACGAACGATCCGTCGTCCCACGGTTCCGCTCTTGGCGACGAAGCCGTCGCCGGCCTCAAGAAGGCTCTGGGTCTCGACCCGGAGAAGAACTTCCAGGTCGACGAGGAAGCCCTCGCTCACGCTCGCAAGGTCGCAGAGCGCGGTCTGAAGGCTCACGAGGAATGGGACGCCGCCTTCGACGCATGGGCCAAGGCCAACCCAGACAAGGCTGCTCTCTACAACCGCATCAAGAACGGTGAGCTGCCGGCTGAGTTCGACAAGGCCATCGACGATCTCGAGGCCAGCTTCGAAGCCGGCTCCAAGGTCGCTACCCGCAAGGCTTCCGGTGCCGTGATCAACGCCATCGCGCCGATCATGCCTGAGCTGTGGGGCGGTTCCGCCGATCTCGGTGGTTCCAACAACACCAACATCAAGGGTGCTGCCTCCTTCGCTCCTGCCGATGACGCCACCACCCAGTGGCCGGACTGCTCGCCATATGGCCGTCAGCTGCACTTCGGTGTTCGCGAGTTCGCCATGGGCTGCATCACCAACGGCATCCTGCTCGGTTCCGACACCCGCCCGTTCTCCGGCACGTTCTTCATGTTCGCCGACTACATGCGCGCAGCAGTGCGTCTGTCGGCCCTCATGGAGATCCCGAACCTCTACATCTGGAGTCACGATTCCGTCGCTCTGGGTGAAGATGGCCCGACCCACCAGCCGATCGAGCACCTGAGCTCCTTCCGCGACATCCCGCAGCTCGAGGTCGTTCGTCCGGCCGACGAGTGGGAGACCGCTGAAGCCTACCGTTACTTCTTCGAGAAGAAGAACACGTTGCCGACCGCGATGGTGCTGACCCGCCAGGGTGTCCCGACGCTCGTTGAGACCGCTGAAAAGGCCAAGGACGGCGTTCGCAAGGGCGCTTACGTGCTCTTCGACTGCGATGGTGAGCCGGACGTGATCATCATGGCTTCCGGTTCCGAAGTCCAGTGGGCTCTCGCCGCAGGCAAGCAGCTCGCTTCCGAAGGCATCAAGGCTCGCGTCATCTCCATGGTTTCGATGGAATGGTTCGAGGAGCAGAACGAGGAATACAAGGAGGAGATCCTCCCGAAGAGCGTCAAGGCTCGCGTTTCCGTCGAAGCCGGTTCCGCAATGTCTTGGTACAAGTACCTCGGCACCTACGGCAAGGCCATCGCCATCGATCAGTTCGGTCTGCAGGGTGACGGTGCACAGAACATGATCGATCTGGGCATCACCACCGAGCACGTCGTCGAAGCCGCCAAGGCTTCCATCGAAGAAGCTCGCTGAATCGTATGAGGGGATGCTGCAAGGCATCCCCTCCCCCTTGTTCAAACTTGGTTTTGAACAGCATATGGTTTTATCCAACAAATAAGTAGGAGATAAATAATGACTGCATCTACTCAGGCAATTTCCGATGCCGGCGTTTCGATCTGGCTGGACGATCTGTCTCGCACCCGCATTGAGTCGGGCAACCTCGAAGAGCTCATCAAGAACGACAACGTTGTTGGCGTTACCACCAACCCGTCCATCTTCCAGAAGGCTCTGAGCCAGGTCGGCCCATACGATCCGCAGCTCAAGGAACTGGGTAAGGTCGATGTCGAGACCGCTATTCGCGAGCTCACCACCACCGATGTGCGCAACGCTTGCGACATCTTCAAGCCGGTCGCTGAGGCTTCCGACTACGTCAACGGCCGCGTCTCCATCGAGGTCGATCCTCGTCTCGCCCACGAGACCGAAGCCACCGAGAAGCAGGCTGAGGAACTCTGGGCCAAGGTGAACCGCCCGAACGCCATGATCAAGATCCCGGCGACCCTCGAAGGCCTGCCGGCCATCACCGCAACCCTCGCCAAGGGCATCTCCGTCAACGTCACGCTGATCTTCTCGCTCGAACGCTATGAGCAGGTCATCGACGCCTTCATCGAGGGCATGGCTCAGGCTGAGGCCAACGGCAAGGATCTCTCCAAGATGGCTTCCGTCGCTTCCTTCTTTGTCTCCCGCGTGGACACCGCGGTCGACAAGCAGCTGGAAGAGATCGGCTCCCTCGAGGCCAAGGGTCTCGAAGGCAAGGCCGCTGTTGCCAATGCTCGCCTCGCTTACGAACTCTTCGAGAAGAAGTTCGCCGAGGATCCGCGCTGGGCTGCTCTCGAAGCCAAGGGCGCCAAGAAGCAGCGTCCGCTGTGGGCTTCCACCGGCACCAAGAACGCCGCTTACTCCGACGTCAAGTACGTTGACGAGCTCGTTGCCAAGAACGTCGTCAACACGATGCCAGAGAAGACGCTGAACGCTGTCGCCGATCACGGCCAGGCCACCATCGGCATCACCGAGAACTTCGATGAAGCTCACGACATCATGAACGATCTCGCTGAGGTCGGCATCAACTTCAAGAACGTCACTGACAAGCTCGAAGCTGATGGCGTCGCAGCCTTCATCAAGTCCTGGGATTCCGTGCTCGCCGATGTTCAGTCCGGCATCGACCGCGTGAACGCCTGATTCTAACATCACGGCACTCCTAGACTAGGAGATCAAAAGGCCGGTGCGCTCCATGTGGAAGCGCACCGGCCTTTTCATATTCTTATAATTTTGTAAAGCTGACCGGTTTCGATGTATCGCTGAGACAGTGCCAATATTGAAACAGATCAACAGAACATTGAATATTGAACTTCTCAAACGAAACTTTGAACTATTCAAAAATAGTTTTGAACTCTATGAATATCATGTTCAATACAAGAGTGCATAGCAAAAACGGTGGTGTGGAAGATCCATACTCTCCCACACCACCGTTATGTGATGTTCGACCACTAGTTCAGATATTGATGCTTGAACTCACTGATGGTAGTAGCTGAAGAAGTTCGTCAGCTTCGCTGTGGCGTCTTTCAGCACTTCAACGCGCGGCAGATACACCACACGGAGGTGGTTCGGCTCATGCCAGTTGAACCCGCTACCCTGCACGATGAGCAGCTTCTGATCATGCAGCAGATCGAGCGCGAACTGCTCGTCGTTGTGGATGTTGAACTTCTTGGTGTCGATCTTCGGGAAGATGTAGAACGCGGCCTTCGGCTTGACCGCAGTAATGCCGTCGATTGAGTTCAACGCTTCGTAAATGTATTCACGCTGCTCGTAGATGCGTCCTCCCGGCACCAAGTAGTCTTTGACGCTCTGATGGCCGCCAAGGGCCGTCTGCACCACGGATTGTGCTGGCACATTCGAGCAGATGCGCATGTTCGTGAGCATGTCAAGCCCTTCGATGTAGTCCTTGGCGATAGCCTTGTTGCCGCTCAAGATCATCCAGCCGATGCGGTATCCGGCGATCATATGAGACTTCGACAGGCCGCTGTAGGTGACGCAGAACAAATCAGGCGCCAACGAAGCGATGGACGTGTGTTCCAACCCATCCATGACCAAGCGGTCGTAGATCTCGTCCGAGAAGATCATCAGCTGGTGCTCGCGCGCCAAATCGACGATCTGCTGAAGCACTTCCGTCGGGTACAGCGCTCCCGTCGGATTGTTCGGATTGATGATGACGATCGCCTTCGTGCGGTCGGTGATCTTCGAACGCATATCGTCGATGTCCGGATACCAGTCGGATTGCTCATCGCAAATGTAATGCACGGCCTTGCCGCCGGCCAATGTGACGCATGCGGTCCACAGCGGGTAGTCCGGTGCCGGCAGCAGCACCTCGTCACCGTTGTCGAGCAGGGCGGACATGCTCAGGTTGATCAATTCGCTCACGCCGTTGCCGGTGTAGATGTCTTCGACGTCCACGTTCGGCAGATGCTTGAGCTGGGCGTACTGCATGATCGCCTTGCGTGCGGAGAACAGGCCCTTCGACGCCGAATACCCTTCGGTGTCAGCGAGCTGATGCGCCATATCCGCCACCACTTCGTCAGGCGTGCGGAAACCGAACGGGGCCGGATTGCCGATGTTCAATTTCATCACATGCATGCCCGCGGCCTCCATGCGAGCCGCCTCATCGACTACCGGTCCTCGAACATCGTAGAGCACGTTGTCGAGCTTGTGCGACTTCGTGAACGTTCTGCGCGTGGTCGGCATGCTCGGCTCGTCGTTGACCGATGCGGGAACATCGGGGAAAGACGGATTCTGCACGTCGCTGTTATGTTCCGGTTCCATATGATGCTCCTGTTCCTTTGGCGACTGGGTGTGATGCTCCGACGTTTCGATGTGGTTTGCTTCAGCGATCTGCTGCGACACGTGTGCGAATGTGGCCGGATCGTCGTCGAACGGCACATTCTCCCCCGCCAGCCAATGCTCGTTGACTCGCAGCACGGCGGCCAGGAAGTATTCGATGTCTTTTCTCGGGCGGGTCTTCCCACTCACATACTGACTGATGTGACTACGGCCGAGTTTGACTCCGTGCTCATGTGCTGCTTTGACGAAATCGATCTGCTTGATGCCACGCAGTTCCATAGCTTGGTTCAATCTGTCGTTGAACTGTGCCATAGCGCCCCCTGAAACATATTTTGAACAATTACAGTGCTCTGTTCAAAATATCATAAGTTCAATATTTAGTTCAATGTGAGCGTGTCGTAGTTTTGAACAATATGCCTCACATCTTACATAATTTAAAATTGAACTATATTGAACATCTAGTTCAGCAGTATCTTTTGTTCAATCCAGTGGGCAACGCCGTCATCATTATTTGAACTGCATATCTCATCCGCTATGTTCAATACGTGTGGGTTTGAATTGGCGACTGCCACCCCGGTGCCGGCTGTGGTCATCATGTCAATGTCAATGACGTCATCGCCGAACGCTATGACGTCAGCCAGATCGATGTTCAATCTGTCGCACAGCAGTTCCATCGTGTACTTTTTGTTGGCGTGCGGATTCATAAGCATCCACAGTGTTCCCTCACTGATGTTCAACGACAGGTCGTCAGGAATCAACGAGGCGAGCACATCGTGCGGCTCATCATGCGGGAAGATGATGATCTTATCTGCCGTCCCCTCAGGTACATCAGTAAAATCGGTGAACTTCCATTCCTGCGTTTTCCAATACTTGCTCACATCGAAGTTCGTGTAGCGCACATCGTCCATGACGATGCCGATTTCGATATTCGGAAAAGTCGAGACGAACGTTCGGCACACTTCGCACGCACGTCGCGATGACAAACCGATTTTCAGTAACTGCCCAGCAGGAGCCGATGCCGCGCCGGTCAGCATCGCATAACTCGATGTTCGAGGATGAAAATCGATCAACGCTCCATTAAGATAGATACATGCATCGGCATTGAGTTGCCTTACCATGTCGAGTCCGGTGCTCACAGGTCGAGCCGTTGCGACGACGAACGGAATGTGTCGCGCATGCAGCCGATCGACTGTCTCGATCGTGTACCGAGACAGCGCGCGTTGTTCGAACGTCGTTCCGTCATGCAACAGCGTGCCGTCAAGATCAGCCACAATGAATGGTTGCGTCAAGCTACTTCTCCCCTACCGTAAGTTGTGATGAGTCAGGAATTTGTTGTGTGCGAGTATAGAAAAACCCATGCCTCACAAAGAAGCATGGGTTTCTTCGCAACGATGAATCAGGCGATGCCGAACTTGGTGAACAGCCCGAGGGTGATGATGATCGCAACCCAGATCAGGGCGATGATCACCGTCCAACGGTTCAGGTTCTTCTCTGCCACACCAGACGAGCCGGCGTTCTGCGTGAGACCGCCACCGAACATGTCGGAAAGACCGCCGCCCTTGCCCTTATGCATAAGAATCAGCAGGGTGAGCAACAGACTGAGAATAACGAGCACAATCTGCAAGATCAGCTTGACAATGGCAAGAGCAGACACAAGTACCTCCAAAAATTTCTTAACGGTGACCATAGTACCTCATTGCCCGGAACAATACGATTACTGAACACGGCCAACCCAACAATCTTCACGGAAACGTCAGTGCGAAGTCGTCGCTATTGTTTTCTGCAGATCGACGTGAGCTCATCGACGTCGAGCGCGGCGCCGCCTATGAGAAAACCGTCGACGTCCGGCTCTTCAATGAGTTCGACGCAGTTCTTTGACGACACGGATCCGCCGTAGAGAACGCGCACCGTGTTCGCAACATGGTCATCGAACGTGTTCGCAAGATCTTCACGGAACGCGTGCGCCGCATCCTGCGCGGTTTGCGGAGTGGCGACCATACCCGTGCCGATGGCCCACACCGGCTCGTAGGCGATGATGAGTTTCGCGGCCTCTTCGTCGGAGAGATCTCGCGTCACATCATGCACCTGACCGACGGCGAATTCCAGTTCGATGCCCTTGCGCCTTTCCTCAAGACTCTCGCCCACGCATAGAATCGGCTGCATGCCGGCGGCCATCACAGCACGCACCTGGTCGACGATGTTCGCATCGTCTTCCGGATGGTATTTACGGCGTTCGGAGTGACCGACGATGACGTAACTGCAACCTAGGCGCGCGATCATGTCGGCCGACACGTCGCCGGTGAACGCACCCTGCGATGTCACCGAAACGGCTTGCGCTCCATACTTGATCTTGAGCCGTTCGGATTCGACGATGACCTGCACGCTACGGATCGAGGTGAACGACGGGAACAGCACCACCTCGCACTGGTTGAAATCGAAGTGGCTTTTCTTGAGATTGCGGGAAAACTCGCGAACAAAAGCCGTGGCTTCGAGGTGGTCGAAGTTCATCTTCCAATTGCCGGCGACCATTGGCATTCGTATTGCTGTAGCCATGTTTCTCTTTTGCGTGAGGTTGCATAAACGCGATGTGAGACGCTCAAGCACGAACGTCTCACATCGCGTTTGCTATATACGGGTTATTACTCGAGAACCTTCAGGCCAGGGAGTTCCTTGCCTTCGAGGAATTCGAGGGAGGCGCCGCCACCGGTCGAGATGTGCGAGAAGCCATCTTCGGGGAAGCCGAGCAGACGCACCGCAGCCGCGGAGTCGCCGCCGCCGACGATGGTGAACGCACCCTTTGCAGTCGCATCGACGAGTGCCTGAGCGACGGCACGCGTGCCGGCTGCGAACTGCGGAACCTCGAACACGCCCATCGGGCCATTCCACACAACCGTCTTGGAGTCGACGATCTTGTCGTGGAAGAGCTTCTGGGACTCAGGGCCGATGTCGAGACCCATCATGTCGGAAGGAATCTGATCAGCTGGAACGACCTTCGGATCAACCGGGGTGTCGCCAGCCGGGAAGCCCTTGTTCACCACGATGTCGACAGGCAGAACCAGTTCGACGCCGTTCTTCTCAGCGGTTTCGATGTAGCCCTTGACCTGATCGAGCATGTCTTCCTCGAGCAGCGAAGTACCGACCTCGTAGCCCTTGGCCTTGAGGAAGGTGAAGACCATGCCGCCGCCGATCACGAGACGATCGGCCTTGTCGAGCAGGTTCTCGATCACACCGAGCTTGTCGGAAACCTTCGAGCCGCCGAGCACCACGGTGAATGGACGCTCCGGATTGTTCGTGGCCTTCGACAGCGCCTTGACTTCCTTCTCAACGAGCAGGCCGGCGGCCGCAGGAAGATCGGCGGCCGCGTCGTAGTCGGAGCCCTGTGCACGGTGAACCACGCCGAAGCCATCGGAAACGAACACGTCGCCGAGAGCAGCGAGCTTCTTCGCATAGGCGGCACGCTCGGCCTCATCCTTGCTGGTCTCCTCAGGGTTGAAGCGCACGTTCTCAAGCAGCACCACGTCACCGTCGTTCATAGCGGCGACCTTCGCCTGCGCATCCTCACCATAGGTGTCGGAAGCGAGCACAACCGGGCAGCCGAGCAGTTCGCTCAGGCGTGCGGCGACCGGAGCCAACGACAGCTCAGGAACGACCTTGCCCTTCGGACGGCCCAAGTGAGCCATCAGAATGACCTTCGCGCCATCCTTGCGCAGGGCTTCGATGGTAGGCAGGGCAGCCTTGATACGGCCATCATCGGTGATGGTGGTTCCATCGAGCGGAACATTGAAATCAGCGCGAACCAGAACGCGCTTGCCCTTCAGATCTCCAAGATCCTTGAGTGTCTTCATTCGTTTTCCTTTCTAACCGCAAGATGCCAAGCGACCGACGGCCGCAGCACATCTTAGCGCCAAAACCATTGCACGGCATTGCCGATGCCAGGCATCAGCGATCATGCCAAACAATCCGCTTTCAAGCTTATCAGCTCTTATTCGCCATGTTCTCCTGCTCGACTTTTTCCGCCCTTTGCAGCAAACGACGAATACGGCCGGCAACCGCGTCCTTGCTGATCTGCGGGCGTGCGGCACGACCAAGCTCCTCCAACGAGAAGTCTGGATGATCGATGCGCAGCTGGCCTGCAGCACGCAGATTCTGCGGAATATCATCCCCAAGCACATCGAAGGCGTGCTGCACCTTCACAACCGCTTCCGCGGCCGCCTTCGCGCTACGGCGCATATTCGCGTCATCGAAATTGGCCAGACGATTCGCACGATGATGCGTTTCGGGATCCGGACGCTTGCCGGTCCAATCACGAACCGTGCTCCCCGCACCCATCATCGTGAGCAGACGCTCGATGGCATCGGGGTTGGAAAGGTGAATGCGCACCGAGCTGCGCACCGTGTGCTTTGACGCGCGAATGCCGAGGCGCTGCCCCATCGCGATCAGCGAATCGGCGGTCTCGTCGTTCGGGCAGATGATCTCCAAAGCGCTTGGCTTGTCGGGGTCGGAAAGCGTGCCGGAAGACATGAACGCGCCACGCCACACGCCTTTGATCTGCGCGATGTTGCCGTTGGAAAGCTCGGAAGGAAGTCCTTTGACGATGCGGTTGAGTCGCGGGTCGATCATGCCCGTGCGCACAGCCAAGGCGAATCCGGCACGAGGGCCGACATCGACGGCGTAGCGGCGCAACGAACCGTGAGGTGTCTTCACGTCGACGGACTTCAATGCCGCAGGAATCTTGAAGAGGCTTTCAATCGTTTCCTGAAGCCAGTGGGCGGCCTCCATGGAGTCGAACTGTGGCTGAACAATGATCTGCGTCGACGACTCGCGTTGCACCCTGCGGAAGCCTCGTCCGAAATACAGCATCGACGTCACCTGCGCCTTCTGTACCGCCGGTGTTCCCCCATCGATATTCGACAGCTCGCTTTTGACCTCATCGAGAAGCGCCAAAAGATCCTCCTGTATGTAGTTGTTGTCTATCAACTGTTCGGCGTGTCGCATTGACTTCCGCTGTTCTGTGATACCGAAAGTCTTGGACAACCACGCGTATTTTTCCTCGCAGGCAAGCTAGTGTTCCAGCATGCGAGAATCCGTTGCAATCATTGGGAATTACGGTCAAGCTCACGTGCGGAGACCGTCACGGTCAAACCGTGGGAGCGCAATCGCGAAGCCAAGGCCTCGCTCATTGCGACGGATCGGTGCTGACCGCCGGTGCAACCGATCGCTATCGTCACGAAATGCTTGTCTTCCTGCGCATAGCCTTGTATGGCGATTTCGATCGCCTTCTCATATGCGTCGAGGAACTTCGTGGCCTTGTCGTTCGACCGCACATATTCGCTCACCGGCGCATCATGCCCGTTGAGTTCACGCAGTTCCGGCACCCAGTATGGGTTCGGCAGGAAGCGCACGTCGGCGACGAAATCGGCGTCGATCGGGATGCCGTATTTGAATCCGAAACTGAAGATGTGCACCGACACCGTGGTAGGGCCGGTACCCATCAATGCGTCATACAGTTTCGTCGACAACTGGTGAATGCTCAGCTTCGACGTGTTGATGACGATGTCGGCTCGCTCTTCCAGATTCTCCAAGAGCTTGCGTTCCTCGTGAATGCCGTCGATCAGACGATTGCCGGCCTGCAACGGGTGCGGGCGGCGAACCGATTCGAATCGTTTGACGAGCACGTCGTCGTCGGCGTCGAGGAACAGGATCCTCGTTTTCAAGCCCAAATCATCCAAATGAGACAGCACTGCGCTCAAGTCCATGAAGTAGTCGCGTGAACGCACGTCGATCACGGCGGCGAGCTTATGCACGCCGGATTTCGATGCCGTCATCATATCGACCAATGGTTCGAGCAGTTTCGGCGGCATGTTGTCTACCACATACCAACCCATGTCTTCAATGCTGTGGGCCGCATGGGAGCGACCGGCGCCACTCATGCCGGTGATCAGCAGAACCTCGAAGCCTTCGGCTGGAGAGGAGGCGTGTGCGTGATCCGCTGACTCGCCTTTGTTCTGCGTATCTTGTTCAGCTTGCATCACAGCTCCTTTTCCAATGCTTCCCACATCGCCTGTTCCAGTGTAGCCGTTTGGGGCAGATTATTCGTCAGCGTATCGAAATCAGTTCCGACAGCCGAACCCATCATCAGAAGAACCTGCGCGACGGCCTGATGAAGCAGCATCCGTTCACCGCCGATCGCCAGTCCCCCATGAGCCCTCCATACCTGCATCAGCAGCGATGGACGGGGATCATACACGACGTCGAGCAACACCCCACGCAACGGTGTAGTCGTTGCACTGAGTTGCTGGGCGATCGGGTCGGCTCCCCTGCCGGGGATCGTGCTGATCGCTATATCGCAGTGTTCCAACGGTTCAATGGCCTGTTCCAATGGAATGACCGAAACGGTAAGCCCGTGTGCTGCCGCCAATTGCGCGAACTGCGGATTGCGATCCGGGTGGCGTGCGGCCACCGTCACCGTTGTCACGCCAAGCATGATGCATGCCGCCATGGCCGATACTGCGGTATTGCCGTTGCCGAGGATCACAGCCGTCGCATGCTCTGGGAATGCGCGCGATACGGTGCCGAACGCATCATGGAATGCGCGTGCGATGCCATAGACGTCGGTGTTGTAGAGCGCCAGTCGAGGTTGCCGGCCAGACCAATCAAACACAACGGTGTTGGCCACGGCCAGTTCCCTCGCCCATTGGTTCGATGGCGTGCCGAACGGTTGGATTGTGCGCTTGAGCGGCATGGTCAGGCTCAGCCCGCGCCAAGAATCATCCAAGTCGTTCACAAATGCCGGCAGATCGTCTTCACCCACTTCGATCTTGCCGTATGCCCAATCATGCAGTCCGAGCGACTGATATGCCGCTTCATGCAAGACCGGGGAAAGGGAGTGCGCGATGGGTTTGCCCAACACAGCCGCACGCTGAATAGTACTCATAACTTCCCTCTGTCGGTTTCTCTCTGTTCCTCAGTATATTCGCCACCGGTCGATCATCACGAATCAACGCTGCCCGCATTGCCGTCAGAGACTTTGGAATCGTTCTTCTCAGCGGTGTTGTGCAAGGCGGCATAAATGGCTTCGGCCTTGGCATGCCCGACTCCTTTGACCGCTTCCAGCTCCTCCACGCTGGCTGCGCGCATGTTGCGTACGGAACCGAAATGGTTGAGCAATCGCTTCTGGAAGGTCGGCCCGATGCCCGGAATCTCGTCCAAAGCCGAACGCAATGCGCCCTTACGACGCGTTTGCCGGTGATAGGTGATGGCGAAACGATGCGATTCGTCGCGCACGCGCTGAAGCAGATACATGCCCTCCGACGATCTTTTCAAAATGATCGGGTAATCGTCATCAGGCACCCACACCTCTTCCATGCGTTTCGCCAATCCACAGACGGCCACATCGGTGACACCGCAATCATGCAATGCGCGTGCGGCGGCCATCACCTGCGGCTTGCCGCCGTCGACGACCACGAGATTCGGTTTATAGGCGAAATGACGGCGATCAGTGTTCTGCTGCACCATCTCTTCAGCGACATCCTCCGCGGAGTCAAGCTGATCGGAACCCGAGCCGTTCGAATCCGGCGACTGATTCATGGCCTGCTCGAGACGCTTCTCGTTGTCCATGCTCTCACCGCTGTCTCCGGCAATATTGCCATGGCGGAAGCGACGTGTCAGCGTCTCATACAATGCGCTCAAATCATCGAGAGCACCCTTGCCGTCTTCACCGCGGATGGCGAAACGACGGTACTCCGACTTCTTGGCCATGCCATCTTCAAACACCACCATCGACGCCACCTGGAAGGCACCGCCGACGGTGTTCGAAATGTCGTAGCATTCGATGCGCAGCGGAGCTTGCGCCAATCCCAGCGCATCGGCGACATCGTTCATGGCGGCGGTACGAGCACCGATGTCGGATATGCGGCTCATCTTCGAACGTTGCAACGCCTGCTGCGCATTCTGCTCAGCACGCTCCAACAACTGTTTCTTATTGCCGCGCGCCGGCACGCTGATCGACACCGCGCCGCCGCGCAGCCCACGAAGATAGCTCTCCAGATCATCGGCACGAGATGGCATGACAGACACCAACACCTGACGGGGAACCGGAGCGATCGGCTCCAACAGGTCAGCCCTGCCCGTCTGCTCCTGGCGCTGGTTGCGGGCCTTTGTGGATTGCGCTCGAGTCAGTGCATCCCCTGCCGACATGCGTTGCGTCGAGCCGATCGCAGTGCGCTTCTCCGACACCTTGATCTGCGAACTGCGCATGGTGATCGGCGCCGGTTCAGCCGAGCCGGTGCCAGTAGCGCCATCCGTCTTGGCGACAGGCGGATCAATCGTCGGCACGTCAGAAGGCATGTGAGATGTTTTTCGGAATTCGCCCTCACGTTCACCGGCCAAGTCGGAATACACCTGCATGATCAGATCGCTGATCAACTCGGCATCGTCGACATCCTCGACGCGTTCGATGCTCCAATTGCGTTCACCTCGAATGGAACCGGAACGCACAAAGAACGCATGCACCGAGGCTTCCAGCTCATCGGAGGCGATGCCGAACACATCGGCATCAACATCCTGATCGAGCACCACCGAATTCTGTTCGACAACCGTGCCGAGCATCTGGATCTCATCACGCAGACGCGCGGCCTTCTCGAAATCAAGGTCGGCACTCGCCTCCTTCATCTGCGCGGTGAGCGAGGCGACATACGATTTGCCGAGACTTCCGGTGAGCACGCCGACAATCCGTTCGCACAGCAGTCGGTGATCCTTCGGGGAGATGCGGCCAACGCAGGGAGCCGAGCATTTGCCGATCGATGCGAGCAGGCATGGACGGTTCGTGACCTGCGCCTTGCGGAAGTTCGACGGCGTGCAGGTGCGCACCGGGAATGCGCGCAACAGGCCGTCGAGACTCTTCTTGAGATCCCACACTTTCGCATAGGGGCCGAAATAGCGGGTGTCGCGGCGTTTACGGCTGCGCGTGATCCACACCCGGGGGTATTCCTCCCCCACCGATACCGCAAGATACGGGTAGGTTTTATCGTCGCGGAACACCACGTTGAACCGTGGGTCGAACTCCTTGATCCACGTGTATTCGAGGGTCAGCGCCTCCAACTCGGTGCCTACGACGGTCCATTCCAACGATCTGGCCGTGAGCACCATCGTCTGCGTGCGCGGGTGCAACTGGTGGAGCGGTTGGAAATAGTTCGTGAGCCTGTTGCGCAGGTTCTTCGCCTTGCCGACATAGATGACCTGACCGTCGCCGTCACGCCACTTGTAGACTCCGGGCTGGGCGGGAATGTCGCTGGTTTTCGGGCGGAAGAGGTCGCGTGAATCACCCAGCAGCGGGGCGCCGTTCTTGTTGACGCCGCTGCCGCCTGTTGCGGAACCGGTCGTCGAAGCGGCCGGCTCCGCAAGCCGTGAAGCCATCTGCTTCCATGTGCCGGGCGCGTGACGCTCGAACATCGGCATAGCGAATCCTTTCCATACGCAATGCGTCGTATAGCTATAAGCGGTTTCTATTTCCAGCCGGCATTATTTCTTCGTCTGCAACATCGGTTCGAGGAATTTGCCGGTCCACGAACCATCGCATTGCACCAGATGCTCAGGCGTGCCTTCGGCCACGACAGTTCCGCCTCCGTCACCGCCCTCAGGGCCTAGGTCGATGAGCCAATCGCACGACTTCACCACATCGAGGTTGTGTTCGATGATGATGACCGTGTTGCCCTTGTCTACCAATCCTTGAAGCACCAGCAGCAGTTTGTTGACGTCTTCGAAGTGCAGGCCGGTGGTCGGCTCGTCGAGAATGTAGACGGTCTTGCCGGTGGAACGGCGCTGCAATTCGGTGGCGAGCTTCACGCGTTGCGATTCGCCGCCGGAGAGCGTGGTCGCCGGCTGTCCAAGACGAATGTAGCCCAAGCCGACATCCACGAGCGTGTCGAGGTAACGCGAGATCGACGGATACTCCTTGAAGAACTGCGCCGCCTCGCTGATCGGCATGTCGAGAATGTCGGAGACGGTCTTGCCGTTGTATTTGACCTCAAGCGTCTCACGGTTGTAGCGCTTGCCGTGGCATTCCTCGCACTCCACATACACGTCGGGCAGGAAGTTCATTTCGATCTTCAACGTGCCGTCACCGTGGCAGGCTTCGCAGCGTCCACCCTTCACGTTGAACGAGAAGCGGCCGGGGCCATAGCCGCGCACCTGCGCTTCAGGGGTTTTCGCGAACAGTGTGCGAATCTTGTCCCACACGCCGGTATAGGTGGCCGGGTTCGAACGCGGCGTGCGTCCGATCGGATTCTGGTCCACGTGGATCACCTTGTCACACTGCTCCACGCCTTCGACGCGCGTGTGCTTGCCCGGCACGATGCGAGCCCCGTTGAGCTTGTCGGCAAGCACCGGGTAGAGAATCTGGTTCACCAGCGTCGATTTGCCGGAGCCGGAGACGCCCGTCACGCAGGTCATCACGCCGAGTGGGAACTCGACGTCAATGTTCTTGAGGTTGTTCTCGCGTGCACCCACCACGCGCAACATGCGTGAACGCTTGATCTTACGACGCTTCTTCGGCACCTCGATCTTGCGACGACCGGCGATGTAGTCGCCGGTGATCGAGCGTGGCGCATCCACCAGGTGCTCGGCAGGGCCGGAATACACGATCTCGCCGCCGCCTTCACCGGCGCGAGGGCCGATGTCTACAACCCAGTCGGCGCTGGTGATCGTGTCTTCATCATGTTCGACCACCACAAGCGTATTGCCCAGATCACGCAGATGGTGCAACGTCGAGATCAAACGTGCGTTGTCGCGTTGATGCAGGCCGATGGACGGTTCATCGAGCACATACATCACACCCACCAAGCCAGAGCCGATCTGCGTGGCCAGGCGAATGCGCTGAGCCTCACCGCCGGACAGCGTTTTCGCGGCACGCGAGAGCGTCAGATAGTTCAGGCCGACGTCATTGAGGAATCCGAGACGCGCGCGAATCTCTTTGACCACCTCACCGGCGATCTTTGCCGCCGAGCCGGTCAGATTGAGATCGTTGATCCACTGCAGGCTCTTCTCCGCAGCCATGTCGCACACGTCGGCAATCGACTTGTTGTCAACGGTGATCGCCAGCACCTCAGGGCGCAGCCTCTTGCCCTTGCAGGCACTGCACGGCACTTCGCGCATATACGATTCGTAGTATTGCTTGCGCTGTTCGGAATCGGTTTCGTCATGGCGGCGCATCAGCGAACGGATCACACCTTCGAAGCCTGTGGTGTATTCGCGCATGCGCCCCCAACGGTTGCGGTACGAGACCTCGACCTTGAAATCCTTGCCATAGAGGATCGCGTCGCGAACGTCCTGCGGCAGATCCTTCCATGGGGTGTCGAGGTCGAAGTCCATCTGGCTGGCGAGGCCTTCGAGCAGGTGACGGTAGTAGTCGCCTGTGCTCTTCGTCATCATCCATGGTTCGATGGCGCCCTCGTTAAGCGTTTTGTCGGGATCCGGCACCACCAGTTCAGGGTCGATTTCCAGGCTGAAGCCCAGGCCAGTGCATTCGGGGCATGCGCCGTACGGCGCGTTGAACGAGAATGTGCGCGGTTCGATCTCGTCGAGGTCGAGCGTATGCCCGTTCGGGCAGGCCATATGCTCGGAGAACGGCACCTGCCTGTCGGGATCGTTCTCGTCGCGGTCCACGAAATCGGCGACCACCACGCCATGAGACAGTCTCAGCGCGGTTTCCACCGAATCGGTCAGACGCTGGCGAATGCCGTCGCGAATGACGAGACGGTCGATCACCACGCTGATCGTATGCTTCTTCTGCTTCGTCAACGCAATGTCGTCGGAGAGCTGGCGCATCTGGCCGTCGATGATCGCACGCGCATACCCGTCGCCGCGCAACAGTTCGAGCAGATCGGCGAACTCGCCCTTACGCCCGCGCACAACCGGCGCAAGCACTTGGAAGCGCGTGCCCTCCGGCTGTTTGAGCAGCGTGTCGACCATCTGCTGAGGAGTCTGCGCCTGCACCGGTGCTCCACAGACCGGGCAGTGCGGCACGCCTGTGCGTGCGAACAGCAGACGCAGGTAATCGTAGATCTCGGTGATCGTGCCGACGGTGGAACGCGGGTTCCTGTTCGTCGTCTTCTGATCGATGGAGACCGCCGGGCTCAGACCCTCGATGAAATCGACGTCCGGCTTGTCCATCTGCCCGAGGAACTGCCTCGCATAGGCAGACAACGATTCCACGTACCTGCGTTGGCCTTCGGCGAACAATGTGTCGAACGCCATCGATGATTTGCCCGAGCCGGAGAGTCCGGTGAACACCACCATGCGGTTGCGCGGAAACTCGAGGTTCGCGTTCTTGAGATTGTGCTCACGCGCGCCCTGCACCACGATTTTCAGATCGTTGGGAAGGTGGCTGATGTCGGCGATCAGATTGCCGTTATGCTCTTTGAGCGGCGCCTTTTCAAGCTCTTTGCTGAGGAAGGCGTCACTGGTCATCACTTTTTCGATGACAGGTGACGTGTTCTGCGATACGCGGTCCGCCAATGCTGCTCCTCCTGTTGGAATAAAGCCGTGTGTGCTTTATGTGCAGTATCGTACCCCATTCATTCACAAAAGTCGAACAATTGTTCGACTTGGGTGCGCCTGCTTCATAACGTTCGTGCTACTGCAAAGATACGTGGTGTTCATAAGACGTTTCCAGTGAGTTTTCCAATGAACGTAATCGAGGTGTTTACGCGGGCGGCGTCCGCGCCGACGGTTTATCGTGGAAGAGGTATCGAACAGTTTGGAGAAGGTATGAACAAGAAGAGTTCGGAGCGGCAGACCACTTCCACGTCGGCCGTGTCTGTCAACGAGAAGTCGCGCGCGCATGTGCAGCGTGATATTGAGATGATCTGCGCGTGGGTGTCGTTCGCCGCGCTGATCGTGTTCAACGCACTCGCACAGGCCGGCATATTGCGCAAGATGGTGCACCCGACGCATGCGGAGGCGTTCACATGGTTCGTGCCCGCCAGGTACGTCGACCTGATCTGGGTGGTCGTGTATGCGTTCGTGGCGGTGTGGTTGGTGCGTCTGCGCAACGACAAACATCGTGAAAAGGGTTGGGCAGAATTCCCCCGAGCATTCTGGGCATTCTGTTCACGCTCACCTGCCTGCTGCAGATCGCATGGCTGTTCTGCTTCCATGCAGTGAACTATCCGGCCACGATCACACTTGGTCTCGCCGCCACGATCGTGCTGTGGGTGCTGTGGTTCTTCTCACGCAAGCATGACCAGACAATCTGGGGTTGGGCTCCGTTCTCGCTGTGGGGCTCGTGGATGGGCATCGAGACCATCACCGACATCGCCCGCGCGGTCAGCTATTACCTGTCGAAAGACGGTGACCTGTCTTCGCTCGCGCAAATGGCATCGACGATCATTCTCGCCGTGCTGTTGCTGGCGCTCGCATGCTTTGCACGCTGGCACTTCCACGACTGGGTGTTCGGATTGTCGGCGTTGTGGGCGCTGCTCGGCATCGCCGTACGTCTGATGGACACATCGAAGGTGACCGCCGTGCTGATAATCGTTCTCGAAACGTTGGCTGCCGCGCTGATGTACCTGCCGTGGCGCAAACTCACCGGCAGACTGAACTCGGTCGACACCGTGTCGGCTCAGACCGGCAACGCCGTCGAGGTGACTGATGACGCAGCCGCGGACGACACCGATCAAGACGATGGCGATGAAAGCACTCACTGAGTTTTCTTGAACACACTGACATGCCAGCTGAACGGCCGCGCACTCGGGAAATATCTCGAATGCGCGGCTGTTGTATATTCCGTGACTCACACAAGCAATACCGGCAAACCGCGCGCCGCTCGCGGCCCACACCATGACGTGCAGGGCAAGCTCACCCATGTTGAACACGGGTTCGGCCCCTGTTTTGACGAACACTCCACACGACTGTTCCTGGGCACGATGGCCAGCCCGAAGTCGAGGGAATACGGTTTCTTCTACATGCATCCGCGCAACAGGTTCTGGCCGATCATGCAGGCTCTCTTCGCCGACCCGAACGATCCCGACGACGTGGTTGGCAATACCGCGCAGACTCGTCGCGCGTTCGCATTGCGCCACCATATAGCGTTATGGGATACGATCGAGTCCTGCGACATCGTTGGCGCGAGCGATGCGAGCATACGCAACGTCGTGCCCAGTGATCTGACGACTATCATCACGCACTCGCAGATCAGCCATATCTATGCGTGCGGAGCGAAGGCGAACCAGCTGTATCACAAATACTGCGAGCCGACCCTGCTTAAGAACGGCATCAACGTGCCGGAAACAGCGTTGCCGTCGACGAGCCCGGCCTATGCCGCGAAAACGCTGGATCAGCTCATCGACATCTACAGGGACGCCGTTTTTCCCGCTGACTGATTTATGATTGAGCAGCATGACCGCCCCATCGCACAGATTCGTTTGATATTTGATAGTTAGTGCGAACTGGCCAATATATATTGGTCGACAAATCGAGCGGAGCGGCATGTGCGCGAACAAATACGCGCACATGGCTATGCTGTCTATGTTGACTGCGTTGACTGATCTACGTTGACCTGCTTGATGGAAGCCGCTGAAAAGATGATGAACCGCGCGGCTCGCTGAATGATACGGATGAATACAAGAAAGACGGTGAGTTATGGCGATCGATGCGCAAGGCCTTGAGATTCAAATCGGCGCGCGCACACTGCTGCACCCTACGAACTTCCATGTGACCAAGGGAGACAAAATTGGTTTGGTCGGCCGCAATGGTGCAGGCAAAACCACGTTGACCCGTGTGATCACCGGAGACATGCTCCCGACCGCTGGTTCGGTGCGTGTCAGTGGCAAACTCGGTTACCTGCCGCAAGACACACATGCCGCCGACCCCGAACAGACCGCGCTGGACCGCATGATGAGCGCACGAGACATCGCGACGATCATCAAACGCATTCGCAAAGCGGAAAAGGAGATGACCGACCCGGATCCTGACGTGATGACTAAGGCCATGAATCGCTACGACAAGGCGATGCAGGACTTCGAGAAGGCCGGTGGCTACGCCGCACAATCCGAGGCAACCGCCATGGCCGCCAGCTTGGGACTCCCGCAAGAGGTCATGAGCCAGAAACTCGGCACGCTTTCCGGCGGCCAGCGCAGGCGCATCGAACTGGCGCGCATCCTCTTCTCCGACGCCGACACGTTGATTCTCGACGAGCCAACCAACCATTTGGACGCCGATTCGATTCTGTGGCTGCGTGAATTCCTCAAGAAATACGAGGGCGGGTTCCTCGTGATCTCGCACTCCACCGAACTGCTCGACGAAGTGGTGAACAAAGTGTGGCATCTGGATGCGCAACGCGGCCAGATCGACATGTATTCGCTCGGCTGGAAAGCCTACCTGCACCAGCGCGTCGTGGACGAGGAACGTCGCCGCCGTGAACGCGAAGTGGCCGAGAAGAAGGCCGAACGACTGATGCAGCAAGGCATCCGCCTGCATGCGAAGGCCACGAAAGCCGTTGCAGCGCAGAACATGATCCGTCGCGCGGAACGCTTGCTGTCGGAAACCTCGGAAGCCGAGAAGAAAGAGAAGGTCGCCGACATCCGCTTCCCGGAACCGGCACCATGCGGGCGCACGCCGATCATGGCGAAAGACATCTCGAAGGCCTATGGTTCGAACATCGTGTTCGCCGGCGTGAATCTGGCGGTCGACAAAGGCTCACGCGTGGTCATTCTCGGCTACAACGGCGCGGGCAAGACCACCACGCTTCGCTTGCTCGCCCATCTCGAGGAACCCGATACCGGCGTCGTCGAATACGGGCACGGCGCGAAGATCGGCTACTTCGCGCAGGAACACGACACGCTTGACCTTGACGTGACCGTATTGGAGAACCTGCGCCATGTGGCTCCCGAACTGAACGACACGCAAGCGCGTTCGATCCTCGGCTCGTTCCTGTTCTCCGGCGATGACGCGTTCAAACCAGCCAAAGTGCTCTCCGGCGGTGAGAAGACGCGCTTGGCACTCGCCACCTTGGTGACATCGCGTGCGAACGTGCTGTTGCTCGACGAGCCGACGAACAACCTCGACCCGGCGTCGCGAGACGAGATTCTCAAAGCCATCTCCAAATACGAGGGCGCGATCGTGCTCGTCACCCACGACGAGGGCGCCGTCGAAGCACTGCGTCCGGAACGTGTGCTGCTGATGCCAGACGGTGATGAGGACCTGTGGAACGACTCCTACCTGGAGCTCGTCGCTGAAGAGTAAAACCTGCTTTCCCACAGCAATGATTTGGGGCCGAAGGTGAACACACACCTTCGGCCCCAAATCGTATTTGCCGTTTATGCCGTGCCTGCCGCCGAGGAACTACTCCCCGATCTCCACCGGCTCATCCGGCTCACCGGCCTGCGACGAACGCAACACATCCGGCTCCACGTAGATCTCCCAGTTGTACCACGGCATCGACGTGCGGATCGACGCCTCGATCTTGTTGACGGTATCGACGTCGTAGTCGCGGTCGAGCTTCGACGTCTGCACTTTGAGGCACAGCAGAATGTTGTCTTCCGACATGTGCACGCTCTGCATGTTGATGAGCTCCTCCACGCCCGGCGTGGATTCGACGGCCTTGATGATGCGCTCCTGCGTGAGCTTGCTCACCGATTCTCCGATGAGCAACGAACCGGTCTTGTAAGCGAGCAGCAACGATCCGACGATCAGCACGAGACCTACGCCCATGCCGCCGAGCGCATCGAACAGCTCATCACCCGTCGCGATAGCCAAGCCGATGCCGAGGAACGCAAACACCAAGCCGATCAACGCCAGCGTATCTTCCATGATGACCGACGCCAAATCAGCGGACTTGGTGATGCGCCAGAACTTGTAGACGCCCATCTTCGGCATGCCGGTGTGATGCATGCGTTCGTTCGATTCCTTGATCGACTGGTGCAAGCCATACCCTTCCAAGCAGGCGCTGATGATGACGACGATCAATGCGATCACCAGTTCACCTCGGTTCGCCGTACGAATCGACGGGTCGGCGAGCACGGCCGTGATCTTCTTGACGGCCTCGCTCGTCGAGAAGAAGCCGCCGACGAAGAACAGCAGCGTCGCCACCACGAACGACGCCAGGTATTTCACTCGATACCAGCCGAACGGGTGCGCGGAATCCTGCCGCGTCTTCGACACACGGTTGCCGATCATCAGCACGATCTCGTTCGAGCAGTCAGCGATCGAATGCACCGATTCCGAAAGCATCGCCGACGAACGGGTGAACATCCAAGCGGCGAGTTTCGCAATCGCAACGCCGATGTTCGCCGCCAACGCCGCCTTGACTGTGGCACCCTCATGCTTCTTCTCCTGCACGACGACCGGGTTGCCGGACTTCGGCGGTATCGTCCTGCTCTCAGCTGCAGTATTCTCACTGGCCATGGTGTGTTCTCTCCTATCTCTATCTCTGTCTGTCAGTTGCGTATCTGTGCTAGTCATACACCTATATGCATCTTTTGTTGATGCTCTGCTTATCTATGTATCTATTGGTCGATCACATCGCGTATGCAGGCGATCGCATTCAATGCGCGTGGGTACCCGATATATGGCAGGCATTGCGAAACCACGGCGATCAGAAAATGCTCGGAATTGCCGACGTTGAGATTGCCCCGCACATGCGCGCGAACCTGCGGCTCGCACCCTCCCTGCGCGATGAGGAAGCAGAACGTGACCATTTCGCGCTGCGCGTTGGTCAGTCCATCGCGTGTGTAGTAATCACCGAAACAGTTGTCTACAAGCCACTTATTGATATGCCGAGTATCTTCAGGGCCGGATTGCGCGAATCCGCGTCTCTTCTCGCCAAAGATCTCCACTTGTTTGCTCTCGCCAGCTTTTGCACGGTCGTCGCCGGTCACCGTGCCCTGCTTCGCAAGTGGCAGCGCAACGTTCTGCGCACCCAGAAAATCATTGAGTTTCTTCAAATACGGCAGCATATGCGCGAACCCCACATATGCCGTCGACTGGTAGATGATCTCCTTGAGCTCCACGGAGGTGACTCCTGCGCGATACGACACGGGAAGCATCATCTCGAACGCATCCATGCCCTGCGCGCCGATCAGCGACGCCATGATCGCCATGCAACGAGCCTTGTCGTCAAGCGCGGGATCGTTCGCGTTCTCGTCATTGATGACCTCGTCATATGCGAAGTCGCTGAACATCTTGATGAACTCCGGATCGGTTTCGTTCAACGTGCGATCGTCGTTCCAGAACTTATTCATCTTCCTATGCAGTTCTTCGAACATGCGGGTCTCCTTACAGTTGCAAAGGGGCTCGCATATCCGCAAGCCCCCTGAACAGCAACCAGCGTAGAATCACTTCGTTTCCAACGGTGTTAAGTAGTGGTTCACTTCGTCTGCAACGTGTTGGCGGAGTTGTCGAAATCGCTCATCGCGCACGACGCAACGGTTTCGTCGTCATACTTCTTCAAGTAGTACGTGCGCGTGGCGCCGCTGAAGCAGCTCGTGTACAGCGTCTTCTCAAATTCGCCGTTCGCACTGATCGCGGTTCCCTCGATCACCGACACCATCGACAGCGTCTTGAACAGGCGGTTCACGTTCGCCTTTTCGCCGCTCTGCGTCGGGTAATGCATGTTGTTGTATGCCGCGCGCACAAAACGTGCCACCGAACCATAGCCGCCCGGCAAACCTTCCGAACTGTTCGCATCCTGATTCGTCGCCAACGAGACGTTGCCCCACTTGACCGACTTCTGCGTGCGTGGCGCCACATGCGCGTAGTTGCCCAGATTCTCCATCTGCTGCGGGAACGGAGGCTGATTGGTGAGCGTGTCAACGGGATCGTCATACACGTGCAAGCCGTCGGCATCGCATTCCACGACGATGCTGCGCTTCGCATCGGCTATCATCCAATGCAACGTTGCCACCGGATACTGCTTGTTGATCGCCTGAGCGACGATCGTCACGTTCTTCAGCGCCTCCTGCACGTCATCGACACTGGTGAAATTGCGCGTCACCCACAGCGGGAACTCGTAGGCGGCGACATTGGTGGTGAAGTTCACCGGCTCCTGCGCATACTTCGCATACCGCGCATAGTTGAGACCTGCCACAGCGAGTCCGGCATCATTCGCACAGTCGAAATACAGCGGGGTGTCATCGACGATGATGCCGATGCCGAGCACCGGGTGATTCTTGTCTTCCGCATTGAACGCGGGCTGATAATGGTAGTCATGCGGTGCGAACACGAACTTCTCGCCGTAGTCTTCCGACCAGTCGAGGTTACGGCCGAAATACATGGAATCATGGTCATCATCAAAACGGATGGCAGTGCACATAAAACGTTCCTTCCATAGACATTCATTCCATATTTCACACGGGGAATCCGCATGGAACGCTACCGCCATTGTAGGAATCGGGGAAAGCAGAGTGCCCGTTTATCTTTCTCGGTGAAGTTCTGCGAATGCGTGCGGTACTACAGTGGAGAAGTATGACCGCATGCCATCGGGCATGCGAACAACAGGAATGAGGGTACACATGGCGTCGCCAATGTTTTCACGATCTCGCGCATCGCAGGGAAGCGACGCGCAAACCGACACCACGCATGTCGACATGCTGACCTCAACCGCATACGACGTCGACACGGTGCGCGCCATGGAACGGCCACTGCTCGAAGAAGGCACGCCGCTCATGCAAATGGCCGCACGAGCCACGGCACACACCGTGCTCGAACTCCTGCCAGACCTCGACACGGATCCCGACGATCTGCGCGTCACATTGCTCGCAGGTGCGGGAGACAACGGCGGAGATGGACTGTTCGCGGGGGCGTTCCTCGCCTCGCGCGGCATCGATGTGACCGCCATCGTCGTTGGCAAGCAATTGCATAGCGAAGCATTCGCCACCTTCATTCAAGCTGGCGGGCACATCTGGACACTCGATCCGCAGTCACACATCCCCGGGTGCCCACCGGCTTCTCATCCGGTGAAGCAGGGCAACGCCTTGCCGCAGCCATCCGCTTCGCCAAGCGCTCGCAGATCATCATCGACGCAATGGCCGGCATCGGCGTGCACGGCGCATTGCGTGGCATTCCTGCGGCGCTTGCAGAAGCGTTGGGAGACTATGTGTGCGAAGATGCGGATTCCAAACCGATCGTCGTCGCGGTAGACACGCCGTCTGGTATCGGTGTCAACGACGGTGCGCTTCCTGGAGCATATATTCCCGCCGACGTGACGGTGATGTTCGGCGCGATGAAACCCTGCGCGATGCTCCCACCAGCCGCTTTCGCTTGCGGGCGGGTTGTGGTGGTCGATTTCGGTTTCGACCTTGAAAACATGACCGCCACCGTGGAATCGGCCGATGCCAGTTTCGCCGGTTCGTCACTCCGTGAGCCACTCCCCTTCGACTCGAAGTATTCCCGTGGCGTGACCGGATTGATCACCGGCTCGGTGAAATACCCTGGTGCCGCAGTGCTGTCTACGATGGCGGCGGCACGCACGAACATCGGCATGGTGCGATATTTAGGGCCACAACGCGCACAGGATCTCGTGCTGCAATCGCTTCCCGAAGCGACTATAGGCAAAGGTCGCGTGGAATCCTGGGTGGTCGGCTGTGGCGTTCCCGCCGCAGGCGAAGGCGAGCAAGACATGCAGAGGCAAGCCATCGCCACGCTGCTCGCCCACTACGCACTGCACAGTGAGTCACGCGCGGAATCAATCTCCAACATCGACGGCGGAGACGTGGACTATGCGGACGCCGGCAATGACGATGAGGCGATGCAGATGCCGCCGATAGTGGTGGACGCCGGCGCATTGGATCTGCTACCCAAGCGTGTGCCTGCGCAAGTGGTGATCACGCCTCATGCCATCGAGCTGGCGCGCCTTCTCAGCCGCATCGATCAAGTCACTTCAGTCGAGCAGATCAACGAACAGCCATTGCACTATGCGCAACGAGCCGCACAGTTGACCGGTGCGACGGTACTGCTCAAAGGCGCTTTGACGATCGTCGTCGGCCCTGATGAAGAAGGTTCGATGACTCGCACGCTGGTCGTCGGCAGGGCTCCCGCCATGCTTGCCACAGCCGGAGCCGGAGACGTGCTCGCCGGCATGCTCGGCGCCCTTCTCGCGCAGCAGGCACAAACCCTGCTCGACGATCCCGCCTCCATCACCGAGGTCGTGGCCGGTGGTGCGTACATGCATGGTCTGGCCGCAGCCCTCGCCTCGCAGAACACGCATCATGCTTGGAACCACCCGCAGATCTACGGAGCCGAGAAATCTGATCAGAGAACGGCCGCAGGGCATCCGATCATCGCCACCGACGTGATCGAAGCGATTCCAGACGCTTTCGATGTGTTGGAGAACATCGATAACTAGCAGAGAGCCTGCATGCAGGCTTGTGTGACCAATCTCATATGTGACATTGCACTCATTCGCTCAGAGTTGAGGACTTGGCAATGAGCGCCATATCGAGCCATACTCGAGAAGGAACTCAAAACAGCTCGCGATGACGCCGAGCTCTACTGAAAGGAAGTTCTCTCATGACAATGTTGCAACATGATGTGGTTGATTTCACCGTTCCCGCCTTCCATAACGGCAAGCTCGAAGAAGTTGGCAAGGAGAACCTGCTCGGGCATTGGTCGGTGATGTTCTTCTACCCAGCTGACTTCTCGTTCGTGTGCCCAACCGAGTTGGAGGATCTGCAGGATCACTACGAGGAGTTCAAGAAGGCTGATTGTGAGATCTACTCCGTCTCCTGCGACACCCAGTGGGTGCACAAGGCTTGGCATGAAGCCAACGACAAGATCGGCAAGATCGAATACCCGATGCTCGCCGACACCACGGCGACGCTTGCCCGCGATCTCGACACCTACAACGAGCAGAGTGGCTTGGCCGAGCGCGGCGACTTCATCATCAACCCAGAAGGCAAGGTCGTGGCCTATGAGGTGATCTCGTCTAATGTCGGACGCAACGCCGAAGAGATTCTGCGCCGCGTCAAGGCTTCGCAATTCGTCTATGAGCACGGAGATCAGGTGTGCCCGGCGAAGTGGGAGCCAGGCGATGAGACGCTCGAGCCGAGCCTTGACTTGGTTGGAGAGCTCTGATCGCTGCTCAACGGCACTGCTGATTGGAGGATCATATGACTGATGCTCAGCACACCCCGCTCTACGATGCGATCGTCGTGGGCGGCGGCCCGGCGGGACTCACCGCCGGCATGTATCTGGCGCGCGCACGCTACCGCACGCTCATCATCGAAAAGGCCGATTTCGGCGGGCAGATCACCATCACAGCCGAGGTCGTCAACTACCCTGGCGTGCCACGCACCGATGGGCGTAAGCTCACCAGCGCGATGCGCCAGCAGGCGCAGGATTTCGGTGCGGAACTGACCGTCGGCGATGTCACCGGCATCGAAGACGACCCCGAAACCGAAGGCCTCAAGATCGTGCACACCAAGCGCGGCGACTACCGTTGCTTCGGCGTGGTGCTCGCGATGGGCGCTGCCCCGCGCAAGATCGGCTTCGACGGTGAACTCGAATACGCCGGCCGTGGCGTCGCCTACTGCGCGACCTGCGACGGTGAATTCTTCACCGGCAAAGACGTGATCGTGGTCGGAGGCGGCTTCGCTGCAGCCGAGGAATCCGTGTTCCTCACCCGCTTCGCACGCAAAGTGACGTTGCTGGTACGTGAAGACGATTTCACCTGCGATGCGACGGTGGCGCAACCCGCCAAAGACAATCCGAAGATCGAGATCCACTACGGTACTGAGCTCGTCGGCGTGCAAGCCGGCTCCAAGGGCTTGGAAAGCGCCACGTTGCGTAACGTCAAAGACGGTTCCGAATACGAGTGGAAGCCAGACAACGGTGGTACATTCGGCGTCTTCGTGTTCGCAGGCTACGTGCCGCAGACGCAGATGGTCAAGGATCTCGTCAAACTCGATCCGCACGGCTACGTGATCACCGATGAACACCTCGAAACCAGCGAACCCGGCATTTTCGCCGCAGGTGACCTGCGTGTCAAGGACCTTCGTCAGGTGGTCACCGCAACGGCCGATGGCGCTATCGCCGCAGTCGGCTTGGAGCGCTATGCCGCAGAGATGAGCAAGAAAACCGGTTTGGTTCCGGAACGCCCGCAGCACACCGTTTACGAGGAGGAATCCGAGAAGGCTGCCAACAGCACTCCTGCAAACACCACTCCGGCCCCTGCCTCCGATCGCAGTGAAGCGCAGGATCCACAGAACACCGCCAGCGTGGTGTTCAACGATGACGTGATCAAGCAGCTCAACGTGGTGTTCTCCCGCATGGAGCGCCCCGTCACCCTGCAATTGCAGCTTGACAACACTGCCACATCGGAGCAGCTGAAGGCGTTCATCGGTGAGCTGGTGCGTTTGAGCGCCGGCAAGCTCGACATGGTTGAAGAAACCGCCGGCGATCTCGAAAACTCCGGTCGCGGAGCGTTCGACGTGAACGAGCCATTGCCCGCGGCTACGCCGATGGTGCGCATGATGGTTCGCGACGACGCAGGCATGCTCGTGCCCACCGGACTCGTCTTCCATGGCGTGCCGACCGGCCACGAGTTCAACTCCTTCGTTCTCGGTCTCTACAATGCCGCAGGCCCAGGCCAGCCGCTGATCGGAGACGAGAAGGAACGCATCGAAGCGATTCACGATCCGGTGGACATCATGATTCTGGTGGGACTCACCTGCACGATGTGCCCGGAGACGGTGCGTGCCTCGCAACGCATCGCCGCCCTCAACGAGAACGTGCGTGCGGAAGCCTATGACGTCGCCCACTTCCCCGAACTCAAGGAGAAGTACGACGTGATGAGCGTCCCATGCATCGTGCTGCATCGTAACGGCAAGTCGAAGATCGAATTCGGTAAGAAGAACGTCTCCCAGATGCTCGACCTGATCGACGAAATCTGATCGAAGCGGTTTCGCGACTGAAATACAAAATATATGAGTCATTTGCCGGCTGTCTGCCGACGGCACGCTACACTAAGCAGTGTCGGAAAGCAGACAGCCGGCAAATCCATATTCAGCACACAGCACGGAATATAAGCAACGCCAAGCGCCGGAACCCAGCGAGAAAGAGGTCTTCGTGAACCAAGCACAGCCAATCACCGACGTCGTGTTCGACTTCTGCGGCGTACTCATCGACTGGCAATGCCATGCCGCGCTCGACGGCCACTACCCCGCAGAGCTGGTCGAGAAAATCTGCGCCGACGATGACCCCTACGGATTCTTCCGGTATGAAGACGACATGGACTCCGGCATCCCCTTCACCAGCGAACTCGAAACAGTCAGGCGGGAACAAGGCGATGACATCGCGAACGTGTTCCGCTACTACATCGAGCATTACGACGATGCATTGCCGCGCCTCATCCCCGGCGCCGAAGAACTGTTGCGCGACCTGCGCGCACAAGGAATACGCGTATGGGGTTTGACGAACTGGTCTGCCGACACGTTCCACTTCGCCTTCGAAAAGTTCCCGCAGTTGGACGAACTGCTGCAGGGCACAGTCGTCTCCGGCATCGAAAAGAAACGCAAGCCGAACGCGGACATCTACGAACTTGCACAGCGACGCTTCAATCTCACGCCAAGCACCACGGTGTTCTTCGACGACACCGAGAAGAACGTGCGCGGCGCACAGAACGTGGGCTGGCATGCGTTTCGGTTCACCGATACCGAACAAGCGCGCCGCGATCTGCGCACATTGCGCGCGCTGCGCTGAACGAACACTGCACATCAGCGACGATGCGGCTATGATGAAAGCCGAAGCCATACGCGCATAAGCAGGGAAACCATGACATTATTACAGCTCAGATACATCGTGAAAATCGTGGAATGCGGGTCGATGAACGAGGCCTCGCACGCCTTGTATGTCTCGCAGCCGGCGTTGAGCTCTTCAGTGAAGGAACTGGAGAACGAGCTGGGCATCGAGATCTTCACCCGCTCCTCGCAGGGCATCGCCCTGACAGTGGACGGCGCGGAGTTCCTCACTTATGCGCGTCAGGTGCTCGACCAGGCCGACCTGCTCGAGGAACGGTACAAGAACGCGAAGCCACGCAAGCAGCTGTGCTCGGTGTCCACGCAGCACTACATGTTCGCAGTCGAGGCGTTCGTGGAGATGATCAACTCGTTCAAATCGGACGAATACGAGTTCACGATTCGCGAGACGCGCACGAAAGACATCATCAACCAGGTTGCGAACATGCGCTCGGAAATCGGCATTCTCTATCTTTCCGACTACAACACGCATGTGATCGGCAAGATGCTGCGTGAGAAGCACTTGGAATTCCACCCGCTCTTCCGTGCGCCATTGCACGTGTTCATCTCCAAAGACAACCCGTTGGCGATGAAGAAAAAGTGACGATGGAAGACTTGAAGCCGTTCCCGTTCATCCAATACGAGCAGGGTGAGGAAGGCAGCTTCTTCTTCGCGGAGGAAGCCGTGTGGCCCGACTACTCCCCCAAACAGATCAACGTGACCGACCGCGCCACCATTTTGAACTTCATCATCGGCTTGAACGGCTACACCGTGTGCACGGGCATCGACAACGGCGACCTCAACAATGAGAAGATCATGACGGTGCCGCTCGACACCGACGAGACGATGCTCGTCGGCTGGATCACGAACGAACGCGCCAAACTCTCGAAGGCGGCGCAAACCTACCTCGACAAGCTCAAGCAGGTGATCGACTCGCACGGCTACAAGCTCATCGACGATTGATTCTTTGACTCTTCCGGCGCAGACACACCTTGCTATTGTATTTCGCCAGCTGTTGCAATATACTTTTGGTATTTATAGTAGATAGGTATAAAACAAGGAGGTAGTCGGCTATGAGCACATCCACTATTAGCGCAAGCGTCAATACAACAACGAAAACCATCGCTAATGCCCGTATTCGCGAAGCTGGGCAGACCCCCAATGGTCTCATCAAAAGTATGTGGGAATACATCGCCTCCACTGGAGAAGTCCCTGATTTCGACAAGGACACCGAAGCGCCGGACAGCAAACGTCAACGTGCGATTCAGCACATGCATCAGCTGATGGATGAGATGCCGAAGAACACTCCGCTGTCGTCAATGACTGCGGATGATGTGAAGAAGGAGTTGGCCGATCGTGACCTCTAAGCTGCTCCTTGACACGAACATACTGCTCGACTACATGATTCTCGACCGCCCGGAGCATGATTCGGCTGTCACTCTGATTGATGACATGCTCGACGGGAAGAGAGCCGCAGGTTTTGTATGTGCTGGGTCGTTGAAAGACACCTACTACATTGCTCGCAAATATGCCGCTGATTCAGTGGTGCGTACGTTCATCCAATTATTCATGGATGTTTTGGATGTGCTTCCGATTGATAGGGCCGCATGCGAAACTGCGATTCGCTCAAACGAACCTGATTTTGAAGATGGGCTTATTCGTGCGGTTGCCGAGAACAATGACATGGATTTTCTGATTTCACGGGATCAAACCGCCTTTGAAAGATCGAGCGTTCGTAGCATGGATGCAGCACGGTACGTGGAACTATTCAAAGAATGACATTATCTGTCTAAGGGTCCAATTCAAGAATTCTGGAGTGAATGATGCTTACTGCACAAAACAATATTGACATGCGAGAAATCGAACACAATGACCGCAACAGCGAACTGGTGAGCCAGCTCGTCACGGTGTGGGAAGCATCGGTGCGTGCGACGCACACGTTCTTGACGAACGCGCAAATCGAGCAGATCCGCGAATATGTGCCAGATGCACTGCGTGGCATCGAGCATCTGGTTGTTGCCTTTGACGGAGCACAGCCTGTTGGATTCATGGGCGTGGACGGGCAGCGCCTGGAGATGCTGTTCCTCTCCCCCGATTACCGCGGTCAAGGACTTGGCGCACGGCTGTTGCGCGACGGCATCGCGAACTACAACGTCAACGAGCTCACCGTGAACGAGCAGAACCCGCAGGCGTTCGCGTTCTACGAGCACATGGGATTCCACACGGTGTCTCGTAGCGAACTCGACGAGCAAGGCAATCCCTTCCCGATTCTCACAATGCGCCTCGATTAGTTTTTCGACGCCTATTTTGACCCCATTTTGCTGGCGGGGATACAAAACTCGGCTAACGTTATGTATTCTAAATTTTTAGCGTTGGAAAATAGCCGTTTTCTAAGCGGCATACTTGCATCTAGTTGAGTTTTGTATCCCCGCCAGCAAAATGCATAGGTGCTACGTTGCGGATTGAGCCACTCAAAGAGCTTCGCACACCTTTCGTCGGCATTTACGATCAGCTTGCAAGTGAGTTGGCGTGCGCATCGCTGAGGAATTGGAGACGTTCCTCATGCTCGGTGCTCAGTCCGTAGGCGAAACGGTACCAAGACATGATGATGAGCCAGCCTCGGAACTCCTCGTCGCTGAATTCGATGACCTCGTGCATGAGTTTGAGGTATAGGTCGGCCATCTGCCTGCCCGCTTCAGTGATCTGCGCGCGTTCCTCTTCGCCCTGCCCGGGGATTTTCGGCGCGTACGTGAGCAGCAGATACGTGTGCGCGATGTCGGAGACCGGGTTGCCGAGATGGGCGCTTGACCAGTCGATGATGTAAGGCTGGCCATCTTGCATGAGAATATTGCCCGGGTGAAAATCGCCGTGGCACAATGCATCTCCCCTTGGCAATTCGTTGAGCGTGTGCGTTGCGAACTCTTTGATATTTGCGGGCAGCTCATTGTCGCTGCTGGCGAGCGCGTGCATCGTGTCGGTGATGTTTGACAGTTTGCTGCCGTCTGGGATGTCATCCTCATGGATGCTGAGCACTTGGCTGAACAAGTGAATGAATGTGTGCAAGTCGGTCATTGCCGTCGCTGGGTCTGTGAGCATGTCTTCGAGCATGCTTGTTCCGTGTATGCGATCCATCACTTCGGCCAGTTTTCCGTCGATGGTGAGGAACTCGCGAATGCGCGGTGCTGGTATGCCGTGGCTTTCGAGCACTGGTTCGATGATGCGCTCGGTGCTGGAGGTTTTGCCGTTTGCGATTCTCGCGACGCGCAGTACGGTGTGCTCGTCGATGGCATACACGTCGGCTTCGCCGCCTTGTGCGATGAGGTGTGGGATGCATGGGTCGTTGGGATTCATTGTTGTTTCCGATAGTGGTGTGGCTCTATGTTCTTGCAGTGCTCCTGCCAAACAGTATATGCCCATAATTACTTGCGTTGGGATGCTTTTGTTCGCTTGCTAGATAGGAATCTACCTGGGGATCCTTGTTGTCCGGTCACTCCTTGGATGCGCTACGGAGGTGGTCATTGGAAATCCCGGTTTTAGAGTTTCGATGACGTTTCTTGGGCTGAATCACCGGATTTTGAACTGTTTGTAGTATCGTTGGTTTGTTAATTGATTGATTTTGGAAAAGGATTGTCATGGCGCCGTGGAGAAAGGTCATTTGATGGCTGCTTCCTATGGAGTTGAGTCTTTGGGTGATACGAATAAGTATCGTCTGTCATTTACCGTCGGTGGCCTGTTGGAACCTCAGGGTGTACTGTTGGCTCGCTTATTCGCTGACATGACGGATATCACCTGTGATCGCGTTGTCGGTGAGGATATTGTCCGGGTCAGGAAGGCCGCCATTGATGGCAATGTGTTGGGAATGCGATCACATACTTCCAATGTTCGTTTTGTATCGGAGACCAGTAAGCGTCTTAGCGCCCTGTCGGTGAGGGAAATTACCTATTTGGCTTCTGCTGAGGCTTCGTATGATGACCGCAGTGCCTTGATGTGGGTTGCCATGTGCCGGTATTACCGTATTGTGGGTGTGTTCGCGAAGGATGTGCTCAGGGGTAATTTCCTTGCTGGCAAGGAGACCGTGAACAAAGATGATTATGACCGGTTCATGCGTAATGCGGCGATGTGGCATCCCGAGATTGAGCAGTTGAGTGAACTGACGTACAGGAAACTGCGTCAAAACGTTTTCACGCGATGGATGACGCTCGTCTGACGAAGGGGACGGATCATGAGATTGTACCTGCGTTGCTGAGCAATGGGCTACTGGCGATTTTGGAAGACATGGCGACAGCGTTTGAGTTCTTCCCCATGTATGTTCCGAGCAAGTTCTGAGGAGATTGCATGACGGATGTGATTACAGCGAGCGCACGTACTTTGGAGCACCGTGATATTGACGCCGATTTTGAGCATCTGCGTGAGATCATGACGGGCTGGTCGTTCCGTAAGAGTACCGGATTGGGCGGCGAACAACCGTATTATATCTACGATTACCCTGCGACCCAAGAGCTTGAGGTGCAAGAGCACATACCAACGTTGGTGAACCAGTTGCAAACGATGACGCCGAGCGATGCCCCTGGCGATTATGCGCCAAAAGTGCTGGTGATGGACCTGTACCATGAAGTGCTCGAAATGATCAAGCAACGTCAGGTGCTGAATCGTGTGTTGAATAACGAGCAACGCATGCATACACGCATGTCGAATAGCGCAGCCTCTGACCGGTTCCTCAAACTGTTGGACAACATGGTGTATGGGGACGGCGCGAATCTCGCTGAATTCATGAATGCCCAATATGACGAGAAGAAGGCGCAGGATGAGGCGGATATCGTGTTCATCACCGGCGTAGGAAGCGTATACCCCTACGTTCGCGCGCATACGTTGTTGGAGAATCTTCAGGGGCGCATCGACGATTGTCCGCTCGTATTGTTTTACCCGGGCACTTATGCCACTAGAAGCAATACCGGGTCGACGATGTCCCTGTTCAGTCTCATTGACACCGACAATTACTATCGTGCCAGAAATCTCAGGGAGATGACACCGAAACGTTGATGTGACTCTGCCGATATTCATTTCACGCACTGTCTTTATCTATAGATTTTGGAGGGAAAGCTGATGAGCGAGACCGCAACCCCTATGTGGCAGGATATTTTCGCCACGGATGTGACGCGGAAGATCAATGGCGTCATCAAGGCGAATGATGACCGTGATTTGGCCGATGAGGTCAACGAATACGTGCTCACTGATGAGATACAACGTAATCTTGAACGATTCCTGGATGATTACAACGATCCAACGAACCATCAGCAAAACGGTGCTTGGATTTCCGGTTTCTTCGGCTCCGGTAAATCACATTTGCTCAAGATGCTCTCCCATATTCTGGGCTCGGTGCCACAAGGCGTGATGGATGAGGATACTCCCGCGGATCAGCGAATGACCCGTGAGCAGGTCCTGCGGGCATTCATCACCAAGGCCGGCAAGCAAGACAACCTTGAACTGCAAGGTCAGTTGGAACGCGTACGGGGAATCGACGCCACTTCCATTCTGTTCAACATCGATCAGAAGGCCGACAAGTCCACGCCAGCCCCTCTCCTGTACACGTTCATTCGAGTGTTTGACGAAGCACGTGGATATTTCGGCCGGAACCCTGCCGTGGCCAAATTCGAACGTGACCTCGACAACAATGGGCAACTTGACGCGTTCAAAGCAGCCTTCGAAGCAAAAGCCGGCAAACCATGGGTCGAAGGCCGTGCGGAAGCCGTGCTTTGGGATGTGGAAATAGGCCAAGCATACGGCGAAGTTACCCACAATGTGGCACAGGACAGCATCATCGAACGGTATGAGAACACATACAGTGCGACCGTGGAGGATTTCGCTCAGGACGTGAGCGATTGGCTCGCAACCCAAGGGACGAACGCACGCATCGTGTTTCTGGCCGACGAAGTGGGCCAGTTTATCGGCGACAACACCGATTTGATGCTTCAACTTCAATCGGTCACCGAGGATCTGGCCGTCAAAACCAATGGGCGTGCCTGGGTGGTGGTCACCTCTCAGGAGGACATGGATAACATCCTCAAGGATCGCAATGAGAAGCAGGAGCATGATTTCTCGAAGATCCAAGCCCGTTTCGCCATCAAGCTTAAGCTCAACAGCGCCGATGTGATCGAAGTGATCCAGAAGCGACTGCTCGTGAAAAAGAGCGAATACATGCCCGAACTGGGACAACTATGGGATGCGGTGCACGCGAATCTACGCACCCTCTTCGAGTTCGGCGACGGCACGTCAAAGTTCACCAATAACAAGGAAGGCGACGAATCCGATTTCATCGCCACTTACCCATTCGTCAACTACGAGTTCGAGCTGTTCTAGAACGTACTGCGTTCAATGAGTGACTACAATGTGTTGGACGGCCGTCACTCATCTATCGGCGAACGCTCTATGCTCGCCGCCATCAGCGCCACACTGCGTGATGACCATACAGGACGAGTTGGCGATATCGTGCCGTTCGACAAGCTCTACGACGGCATTCGCGATACGATCCAAAGCACAGCGAACTACCGCATCAACCAAGCTGAGAACCGGTTACCCGAAGGTATAACACATGACTTAGGTGTGCGTTTACTCAAGGTCCTGCTACTTGTACGTCATGTGGAGGGGTTCAAGGCGACGCCGCGGAACCTGCGCATCCTGCTCACCGACCGTTTCGACGAGGATGTGATGACTCTTGAGACGCAGATCAAGGACGTGCTCCATGAGCTCGAACGGCAAACGTTTGTGCAGCGCATCGGTACCAGCTATCACTACCTCACCAACGAGGAACAAGACATCGAGCAGGAGATCAAGAACACCGTGCTCGATGTTAACGAGGTGACAGCGAAATTCAAGGGGATGCTCCTTGATGACATACTAGGCGATATGCGCGTCACATATGGGCTGCAGAAAGTCCCATTCCGTTACGGTCTGAAAATCGATGACATAGCGCAGAACGTTCCCCGCCCACTTTGGTTGAATGTAGTTACGTCTTTCAATAACGATGACCGAGAGAAGGCCATCACACAATCAATGGGTGGCCTCGACACTATCACGATGCTCATTGATACCAACGATAAAACCCTGTTCGACGATCTGCGTATGCACGCAAAGACCAGCACGTTCATCAGTCGCATCAACGCCGACTCACAATCAAAGACTCGTAGAAGCATCATCATCGACAAGCGGGCTGATCTCGAGGAAGCGGAGCATGAACTGAGCGGGCGCCTGAGCACAGCCGTGTCTAAAAGCCAGTTCTACTACAACGGTGCTCTAGTGGATCCGCACAGCAGCGATCCCCACGCCAGAATTATTGAGGCAATGCAGACACTAATCAGCAAACGGTATACAAATTTCCCGATGATCGGAAAGCTGGCATATCAGGAAAGCGATATACAGCGCGTATACCAGGAGGCTCGTGATACCAGCTCTGCACTGGTCCCAGACACTGCTGATAATGTCATCGGTGCTCCGGCCGAAGACATCCGTTCAACCGTTATGCTGGACACCAAGAGAAACATCACAGTTTCGGTCAAGGACCTACTCACACGATATGAGGAGGCTCCATATGGGTGGCCCTCAGGCGTCACGCTGGCTTGCATCGCGCATCTAGCTGGAAGTCGCAGCATCGATTTGACTTTGGACGGCAGACCATTGCCAGCCGAGCAAACCGTCAACACGTTGCGGGATTCGAAGAAACGCGTCAATATACTGGTTTCCACCCCACGTGAATACGACCAAAGAAGGGTGGTGACTCTACGTAAATTTGCCAAGGAATTCCTCGATTCAGGTGTTTGGCCTTCAGCACCGGTAGATTTGGCACATGAGTTGAAGGAATCACTGAACGCCTATGTCAACAAACTTCAACTGACCGTATCACGGTACGGTGCCTTCACGTTCGTGAACCAGCTCACGCCGATCATCAATCAGATCAGTTCCGCCGCAAAGCAGGATGACTCATGGCTCATCAACGAATTCACCGGTGACGAGGCTGAGCCTAATATCAACATGCTGCTCGATGAAAAGAGGATGTCATCGATCCGATCATTGCGTTCCTGAATGGTCAGCAGTGCGCCGTATTTGAACGCAGTATCGAATGGATGCAGCAGAACGAGCCGAACATCGACGCGTCCAGCTCCGACTTGCAGCCGCTGTTCAAGAAAACCCAAGCCATTGCCAACTCCCCAGATATCTATCGTGGCGTCAAAGTGAACCAGCTCAAAATAATGGTTGACACGCTACGTACCTCCGTCAGCAATGAGTTGAGCGACGCTCGGCAGACAACCATCGACATGATCGAAGACATACGCTCGAACATCCAAGACACCGATGAATACCGTGACGCTCCCATGGAGGCGCAGGAGCATGCGATGAGTGTTTTGGATCATATGGCCGATGAAACGAATCAGACCGGTTTGATTCTTGCCGTGCTGAACATCCAACACCGGATGCAGAGCATCTATGCGAGACTCATCAATGAACTTGCCTCAGCAAACAGACCCCATACAGCCAATTCCAGCCCTGCCAGCCCATCGCATGCAACCACTGGGAAGCATGCAGAATCCGCGGAAAGCACTGGAGAACAGTTGGCGGAAACATTCATACCAATAACGGACATCAGCCGTCCCAGCCACAAACCATTAGCCAGCGTTGCGGACGTAGACGAATACCTCGACGCATACCGGCGCAAGCTCATCGAAGCCATCCAACAAGGAAAGAAGATCCTGCCATGAACACCTCGCAACTGCAGCGCTTCGCCGCCGACGCTCGGCGTCAGCTCATGAACGCCGTGCAGGCCCGTTTGGATGCGGCGCTCGCCACCGGCTCCCCCACGCAAACCGATATGCCGACCGTGTTCCACGCTCTCCAGAGCGAGGTGCGCGAACATGGGCAGGACCAGGTAGTGGAACGGTATGCCTACAGGTGGTTCAACCGCATCATCGCCTTCAGATACATGGACGTGCACGAGTTCACCACCACAGCCGTGGTCTCCCCCGCGGATATGACCAGCGTGAACGCGTTGCCCGAACTGTTGGCGGCGGCCAAACGTGGCGAGTACGATGACACCGTATTCAATGGGCAAGGAACCGTTAACGCCAAATTACGGGACGAAATCGAACGGTTGCTCAACGGCAGCGTTCCCGTAGCTGACCCGCAGGGAGAGGCATATGTTCTGCTGTTCCAAGCGGCATGCCGCTATTGGAGCACGTTCATGCCATTCATGTTCGAGAGCACCACCAACCCAGTGCAAGCACACATTGACGAACTGCTCATGCCTCGGGACCTGCTCGCCAAAGGATCCGTACTGCGTAACGCCATTGAAGTGATAACGCCCGAAGCCTGTGGAGTGGGCACCAATGATGGCAACGTGGAGATCATCGGCTGGCTGTACCAGTTCTACATCGCCGAACGCAAAACACAGGTGATGGACGGGCTCAAACACAGCAGAAAAGCCGGTGCCGCGGAAATCCCCGCGGCCACGCAGCTGTTCACCCCCGACTGGATTGTACGCTACCTGGTACAGAACACCATTGGAAAACTTTGGATGCACAGCCACCCAGATTGCGGCCTCGACGCACAGTGGGAATACTACATCAAACCAGCCAACGCATCCGACGATGCCATGCTCCATATAGCGAGCGCGCAGGAGCTCACTGTATGCGACCCAGCATGCGGGTCTGGCCACATGCTCACTTATGCCTTCGACCTGCTCTACCAGATCTACGAGTCCGAAGGCTACGCGCCATCCGATATTCCCGGCATGATCTTGGAACACAACTTGTTCGGCATCGATATCGACGAACGAGCCGCCAATCTGGCCGCATTCGCCCTCATGATGAAAGCTCGAGGCAAATCACGCCGCTTCTTCCGTAAACAAGTCATGCCGCACATCATCCAGGTACAGCCGGAATCCTTTAATCACGAGGAGGTTGAATCCCTTAACGACCTGTACCACACCAATCTGGACGATGCCACATGGAATATCTTCGCTCACGCGGACGTGTACGGATCGCTCATCCAGCCGAGTCAGGATTTGCTGAAACTCGCCGACAATGAGCCGGATGACATTGAAACAATACTTGATGAAGCGTTGCTCGAACGCAGCCATCAAATGCTCAACCAGACCCGCTATCTTGGCCATACATATGCCACCGTCGTTGCGAATCCGCCATACATGGGTTCCAAGAACATGAATTCTCTGCTAAAGAGTTATGTGCAGGATCATTACACTCCAGCCAAAGCGGATTTGTTCGCGGCATTCATACTGCGTAACCGGCAACTCCTGAAACAAGGGGCGGAACTAGGTATGATTACCATGCAGTCATGGATGTTCCTCTCCTCGTTCGAAGAGTTGAGGACCAACCTACTGCACGCCATGCAGTTCGACACGATGGCACATTTAGGTTCCGGTGCATTCGACAGCATCGGCGGTGAAGTGGTGTCCACTGTGGTGTTCACCATGAAGAACACCATTCCGAAGCCAGCACAGGATGGAATCTATATTCGCCTTGTCGATATTCAGGGAGACACCCAGCAGGCACAAACATGCCGCGCAGCAATCCACAGTTCTGCTGACTATACATTTGTAGTCGACCAGCAGGAGTTTTCGCAAATCCCTGGCTCCCCTATCGTTTACTGGCTTCCTGAAACGCTGTTGGATACCTTTAGCAAAGGCACGATGCTCGGGTCAATTCATCATCCTTACCAAGGATTATCAACGGGCGATAACGATAGATTCGTACGTTCTTGGTGGGAAAATGGCTACAATAATATTGTATTTGATTGTGTTGATTGCAATATGTCATTTAAATCTGAGGCCCGTTGGTTCCCCTTCAATACGGGTGGCAGTTTTCGCAAATGGTATGGAAACCAGCAATATGTCATCAATTGGATTAACAATGGGAAAGACATATACAGCATTCGGCCACACTCGACCATCCGTAATCCACAACTTTATTTTCATCGATCTATATCTTGGTCAAAGATTAGTAGCGGAGCGCCGGCGTTTCGGTTCTTCCCTAACGGTTATATATTCGGCAGTGTGACAAACGCGTTCTTCCCCAAAACCTAGCAGTATCAAATCAGATTCTTGGGCTGTGTAATTCATCTTATGCAAGGATTGTCCTCGCTGCGCTATCACCAACTCTATCGTTTAATATAGGTGAGGTGAGCAACATTCCTTTTGTGGAATGCGCTGGTCATGACTTCAATCATATAGGTGAACTAATCAACGCATCGCGTTTCGATTGGGATTCATATGAGACATCGTGGGATTTTTCTCGGCTGCCTCTTTTCGATGATCGCATCTATGCCAAGTCGTTGCAGGAATGCATTCAAAACCTGCGCGTTGAACAGGATGCCATTGCCGAAGAGCAGCGTCAGCGCGAAATCCTCAATAATCAAATTGTTGCGGACGCATATGGCGTACGTGATGTGGTGAATTGCGACGTCCCTATCGAGCGTGTGTCGTTGAAACGTAACAAGGCGTTCACCTATCCGAAAGCAAGCCCTGAAGAACGCAACGAGTTGTTTGAGCGAGATGCGGTCAAGGAACTCATCTCCTATGCTGTCGGATGCATGTTCGGCAGGTATTCCCTTGATGAGCCAGGGCTGATTCTGGCTTCGCAGGGCGAGACCATCGATGATTACCATGCCAAGGTGTTGCATCCGACGTTCGAGCCAGATGCGGACAATGTGATTCCCGTCACCGAAGTGGACTGTTTCGAAGATGATATCGTTTCACGCTTCCGTCGGTTCCTAGCCGTGGCTTTCGGCGAGGAACATGTGGCGGAAAACATTGCGTACATCGAGCAAGTGCTAGGCAAGACGTTGCGCAAATACTTCGTCAATGACTTCTACAACGACCACGTGAAGATGTATTCAAATCGTCCGATCTACTGACAGTATTCAAGCCGCACCGACAACAAAGGTGCATTTAAAGCACTGGTGTATCTGCATCGCTATACGCCGAAGACCACGAATACAGCGCTCGGCTATCTGCGTGATTTCACCGGACGCATTGCCGACATTGCCGAGCGGCTTGACAAATCCGACAAGACTTCGAATAAACGAGAGGCGGAGAAACTGCGCAAAGCTGTCACCGAATGCCATGCATATGAGGATCAGACGCTGTACCCCTTGGCTGCGCGGAACATGGAAATCGATCTCGATGATGGCGTGCTCGTCAACTATCTGCGCATGGGCAAGGCTGTCCGAGCCATTCCTGCGATCGAGAAAAAGCGCAAGGAAGTGCAGACATGGAGTTGGCCGGTACATCCCGCTCACTGAATAGTCAGTGCCTAGCTGATTGGGCATACCGCACGTAGCGTATGGATAGATTAAAAGTGTTGGAGGAAGACCGATGAGTGAATTGGAACAGGTATCGCATTTGCTTGCCGAACGCTTCAAGCAAGATGGCGAGCGCGGCCGCATCGTGTTCTGGTTGGATGAGGAGAACCAATATGCCGATGAGGTTGCCTCGCTGGTTGGTGAGGCGAGCTCCGATGAGACGTTACGAACAGTGGAATTGATTGAGCCTGATCACACGCCGTTCAATGTGCGGTACACGATGTTCATCGAACGGCCCGAATCGAAGTTCCTGGTGTATCTGCATGGTGAGCAGCCCTCATTGCAGGATGACTGGTTGTTGGATTTGAAGCTGGCGTATGGCCCATTGTTCTCTGCCGATAAATTGACGATGATCGTGAACGAATTGGTGCCTGGAGCGTCCGACGAAACACGGGAGTCGTGGTTGGATGCGATGCGCAAAGCTCCGAAGTTCTTTGATAGTACTGAACGAGTGAGAAAGCTGGCGAAGCGGCTGCAGCCTAATGATGATGCCACGGATTTCCAGGCGAAGATGATCGCCGTGTTGTTGGGACTACCTGACACTCAGCATAGTCTGCAGGATATCTGGATGGTGCTGTTGCGTCAGTATGCGCAGGACGATGATTCGGGTATACGGTCGATCGAACATATGGGTTTGGGAGACTTCCATTGGCAGGGCACGCGGTTCATCTACCATTTCCCCGTTGATGCCGATGAGGATGCAGCTCCGAGCGTCAAGGGATTCTTGCTTTGGTTGCTCGATCTGGCATGGCGTGATTTCAATGATGGCATGCATGCGTCTACGTATTATGCGAACATCATGCGTGATTACGCCAACTGGTCTCATAATGTGACGTTCCGTGACTCTCTTCGCGCTCTGACGGATGTTGCGGCCGATGAGCTGCAGATGATGACGCAGATTGATGCGATGGATGTGGAGGAGCTATCGTCACACGATACGTTCCGTGCCGTAGATGATGTACTGATTCACAGGCTGTTGCAACGGGTGGAGGCTCGTTCCATCACCGATGAGGACGTGCAGCGCATTGTTTCAACCCGCACTCCCATGCTGTGGTATGACCGTTATGCCGACACCTATGCAGCCATTTCCTCGGCTAGCACACTGTGGAAGAAATTCGATGATGCTCAGCCATTCGTGGATGCATTGGCATCACCCGAACATGGCTTTAAGACGTATGTGGAGCATCTGTATAGGGTGGATCAAGCATACAGGCATTTTTGTGTCGTTTGGCAAAAGACCAAAATCGATACTTCGCATATCAATGAGGAGCTGGAGCGTAAATACGTGGCTTTCCAGCTTGAACTCGGGAAGGCATGGCAGCAGCAAATCGATTCCATGGATCGGTGGCACATCGAAAACGTGGATCAGCAATGGGACTTCTTCGAAAACGAAGTCAGGTCATTCACCAGAAACAAACGCAAAGTTGCCGTTATCATCTCCGATGCATTGCGTTATGAGGTGGGCGAGGAATTCTGCCGCCGCATGAATACGAAGTCGCGTTTCAATGTGACCATTGACGCGCGATTGAGCGTGCTGCCGTCATATACGCAGCTGGGCATGGCTGCCCTTCTCCCCCATAATCGATTGGCTTTGGACGGTAAGGACCATTACAAAGCGCTGGTGGACGGTGCGGACGCCACCGGCACCAAGAACCGCAATACGATACTCTCACAGGAGCAAGGTTGCGCCGTCACAGCGGATGATCTGGCTGTTATGAACCGTGACGAGGCACGTGAATTGGTCAAATCACACGATGTGCTGTATGTGTACCATGATCGCATTGATGGATCCGGCGAAGGGGATTTGGATGTATTCGACGCCTGCACGGCCACATTGAAGCAGCTTGAGGATATCGTCAAACGTCTAACGAACGCCAATGTGAATAACATTCTTGTCACTGCAGATCATGGGTTCCTGTATCAGGAATCCAAGTTGGAAGCATCGGAATGGCTCAGCGAGCAACCGCATGGTGAAGAGATATGGCAGCTGAAACGCCGTTTCGTTATCGGACGCGGTTTGGAACGTACTCAGGCATTCACCACGTTCACCGCTGAGCAAGTCGGTTTGGATAACCCGGGCGTGGATGTACAGGTGCCGAATTCCATCCTCAGATTGCGCAAGCAAGGTTACAAGGGTCGGTATACGCATGGCGGCGCGTCCCTTCAGGAAATCGTCGTGCCTGTTGTGCATATCAACAAGAGCCGATCCAAAACCGATGATGCGCGAGCGGTTGGTTTCACCATCAACCAGACCACTGACCGGCTCACCAGCGGTCAGCTCACCGTTGACCTCATGCAGACAGAGGCAGTTGGCGGTAAAATCCAGTCACGCACGGTCTTTGTGGGGTTGTATGGGCATGACGCCAATGGCAATGACGTGCCCATCTCCAATGAGGTGCCGATCGCCTTCGACATCACCAGCCGGGAACCAAGTGAACGGCACCGTTCCGCTACCCTGCTTCTTACCAACAAAGCGGAGCAATTCAACGATACGATGGTGGAACTGCACATACGCGAGCGCATCGAGGGCACGAACCAAATGCGCATGCTAGAGCCGAAAGCGCTATACCATCTTCAGCGGGGCTCCCTGTTCGATGATGCCGGCTTCTTCGACGAAGAGTAATGAACGCGATGAGAGACAGTGAGGCGAAAACCATGACGAATGACATTGAACCCCGTGAGTTGGATGAGCTTGATCGCACCATCACGGAGCGTTTTCCCGGCGTCACCGTGCGTAAAGATCTGGTAAGCAATCTCAGGGGCAACGCATTGGTGCCAACGTATGTGCTGGAATTTCTGCTCAGCCGGTATGCGACGACCACCGACGAACAGACCATGCGCTCTGGCGTGGAACGGGTGTCGCAAATCCTCGAAGAGCATTATGTGCACCGTGAGGAGGCGAATCTGGTCCAATCGAAGATTCGTGAGAAGGGCCATTACCGTGTCATCGACCGAGTACAGGTCTCACTGAATGAGAAACTTGACCGATATGAAGCGTCCTTCTCCAATCTACAGATCAGTCAGGTGGTCGTTGATCCGGCAGTGGTGAAGGCAAACGAGAAACTGCTGGTTTCCGGCATCTGGTGCATGTGCGACATTGGGTACCAGTACACCAATGACAAAGACGAAGTACCGTGGCAATTGCGTAAATTGCAGCCGGTGCAGATGTCACGCGACGATCGCGCGCACTATTTGGAAGAGCGTCCTCATTTCAGCACAGAAGAGTGGATTGACCTGCTCATGCAATCGATCGGGTTCAATCCGGCTCTGTTCTCCGACAGGGCGAAACTGCTGCATTTGGTGCGCATGGTTCCATTTGTGGAGCGTAACTACAATCTTGTTGAGTTGGGTCCGAAGGGCACAGGTAAATCTCACATCTACTCGGAGTTCTCCCCTCACGGGGTGTTGATTTCCGGCGGTGAGATTTCCGTGGCAAAACTATTCGTCAACAACGCCACCGGGCACATTGGCTTGGTGGGCTATTGGGATCTCGTGGCCTTTGACGAATTCGCCGGCAAATCAAAGAAAGCTGGTAAGGACCTCGTCGACATCATGAAGAACTACATGGCGAACAAGACGTTCTCCCGCGGCGGTGAGATGCTTCCGGGCGAGGCCAGCATGGTGTTCGTCGGCAACACCTCACATACCGTGCCCTATATGCTCAAGAACTCTGATCTGTTCGAGGAACTGCCGCCTCAGTACCACGATCCGGCATTCCTTGACCGTGTCCACTACTATATTCCCGGCTGGGAGTTCGAGCAAATCCGTTCGGAAATGTTCACGCATGGATATGGGTTCGTGGTTGACTATCTCGCCGAGATCCTGCATAACATGCGCGACGTGGATTATGGTCCTCTCCTCGATGAGCATTTCGAGCTTTCCTCCACGCTCTCCACCCGAGATAAGGACGGCATCCGCAAAACGTTCTCCGGATTGATGAAGCTCATCTACCCTACCGGCGAAGCCACTGAAGACCAGATGGAGCCCCTGCTGCGCTGCGCTATTGAAGGGCGTAAACGCGTCAAGGATCAGCTCTGCCGCATCGATTCGACCATGACACCTGTGGAATTCACGTATAAGCGTCGTGGTGGCGGCCAAGTCAACGCAGTGCACACCCTTGAGGAGAACGACTATCCTGAGCTCTATTTCCGTGGCCAGAAACAGCCGCAATCTGACGAAGGCACTCAAATGTCTAGCACGGCGAGTCCCAAAGCCGTCAAACCAGCAATGGATAAAGCGAACGATACAGAGAATAGCCAACTAAGTCGAATACAACGTCTGGCAAACAGCGCAAAAGTCGGCAGACGCAAAATCGAGGAAAACTATCGAGGTGTCACCTATGACGGACTGTTCGCACCTTATATCGCCGGCACAACGGAAATCCAAATCATAGATTCCTATATCCGACGCACATACCAGATACGCAATGTAGCCGAATTCCTCGAAACAGTATATAAGTTCACCGATCATGAGCAGGAAATACAGGTGCACCTGTCCACAGGAAAAGCTGATCCGCAATATCAGCAAGATCAGATCGAACAGTTGAACCAACTTGCCGGCATCTTCCAACCATATGGAATTAACTTCACGTATGAGTTCGACGACAATCTGCACGATCGTTTTATTATCACCGACACCGGTTGGGAACTCAATCTCGGCAGAGGCTTGGATATCTATCAACGGTTTAACACCAAAGATGGGCTGGACCCACAGGTCCGCGTCCAGTCACTGCGTAGAACAAAGGCCTTTACCATTCATTACGACAAGCGCCAGTAAATGCGCGAGGGAAGGACTCGAGATGTGGATCACTGAGACGGTGGAACTCCCGGATGAGCTCATCGATGCTGCCCGGAAAGATGAACTCGTGCTTTTTGTTGGAGCTGGAGCGTCTATAGATCCTCCGGCGAGTTTGCCTTCATACAAAGAGTTGGTAACTGAATTAGCGAGAGAACAGCTACCTGACGAGGAAGCCGTTCAACAGCTGCTAGATGGTTCTTCCTTAGATGACGTTCTTGGTAAGCTCCCTGACCGGGAAAACGCACACAGTAGAGCCTTGCGGTTAATGCAACCAAATGAATCGCATTGCAATGAGACTCATAAAGCCATCATGAGGCTTGCCAAAGCAGTTGGCACTCCGCGCATAGTCACCACCAACTATGACATGCTCTTGGAAGAAGCTGGGAAGAATCTCGAAATCGACTTTGGCAGAGTATATGCAGGTCCAGCGTTGCCCCTTGGTTCATCCTTCGATGGAATCGTCCATGTTCACGGCAATCTGCAAAGCAGGCCTGATGAGATCATTCTCGACAATCATGATTATGCGAAAGCATACCTGCAAGATTCGTGGGCAGCACGATTCATCACGGAAATGTTCAGACATTATTCCGTGCTGTTCATCGGCTATGGAATGACAGACCCGATTATGAAGTATCTAACACTTGGAGGAATCTCACAGAATCATCCACATTTTGTCCTGATTGGTGAGAAGATCGCACAAGGTGATTCAAATGTGGATGACAATGGTTGGATTGAACGAGGAATCACTCCAATACAATTCCCACTTCATGAGGATCCTGAACCTCGATTTAAAGAGCTCCCGATTGTGCTCAACCGTTTTGCTAAAAGCCTGAGCGATGATTACATAGAGATAAAGGAGAGGATTCAAAGAATCATCGACTCTGGAAACGTTCCATCTTCACTTGATGACAGCGATTTTATGACCATGGCATTGCGTACCGAAGATGGTGCAAAATGCTTTATGAACTTTTTGCGCGATTTGATAATGATGAAGCTTCTCGATGGCTTTCTTGGATGCTGAATAATAGTAAGTTGTCTCATCTCTTCACAGACTCTCAAGAGCCCTCAGAAGGTGAAAGCTTCCTCGGTAGAAGAATCCTTGACTATACCACTATGGAAAAGCATCAGAGCGTATTATGCTCACTGCTCGTTCAACTCCAAAACAATATCGGAGATTGGCTCTTTTCCCAGTGCTTTACTTCTCTGTTCCTTGCCTTAGAGCATAAGAACGATGGGCTTGCAAGCCTCTATCTATTTTGTTGACCCAAAATCCAGAAAAACACATCAAAATCCGATATTCCGCATATATACATTTAGAAAATCTGTTAGCGGCTGGTATGCCTAGTAGATTGCTATCGCGGATAATCTATCCCATTGCAAAATACGCTGTTCCCGGCTCCATCAACTCAAATCCAGACGTTTCATGGTCATTACAAATATATGATCGACGAAAAGATACCGTAATACCAAATGATTCCATCTTATTATCCAATGGAATCATAGATTTCGCAGAAGAATCTTTGAAGCAGCAAAATGTTTATCGTGTGATAAATGGACTAGGGCGTTTTTATACATACATGGGACGTCCTGCTATTGAGATTCATGAGCAGAATCGAAGATTTGATAAGACAACGTCCTTCTTTATTGAGATTCTCCGCGAGTATGCAACGCATCATGCGGATCACCCTGAACGCTTCATTTGGAGATGGTGGCAGAGCAATACCACATTGCTTCAGCGTTTGGCCATTTTGCGGTGAATGCATCCGGTTGGAGCTCAGATAAGAAGATAAAGTGGATCATTGATCAGAGAATAATCCTTGGATTCACTTCGCAATTGGATCTATGGCATGAAACTCTTACCCTGCTGAGAAAATCTATAGAAGGCGCTTCCGCTGGCATTCGAAATGAGCTTATCCAGCAGATTAAGGATATTGGGAATACCGATGATCCTAAGACCTCTGCAGCGAGACAGCATGGCATTCTCGACTGGATGTTAAGAGGCATCCAAGATAACTCGTGGAAAGAGGCTTTAGAACTTAAGGAGTCCATAGAGAGGGAAAGCGGATTAAGCCCTCAGAGTCATCCGGATTTCTGTACTTGGCATGGTTCGGACGACGATTTCTCATCAGGACTTGTAGATAATGCGACATTCCTATCGTTGTTACAGAACGACCCAGAGCAACTTATCTCGCTGCTTATGCCCATCAAAGATATTCCATTCGGCTTGAATCACACGATTCAATACCAAATCCCTCAACTTGTTGAGGACGATTATCGGGTTGGGATGAATCTCTGGAAAATAGTGCGTGATAGCGGTCGTCCTGCAAACATAATTCTGACTATCCAGCAGGAAATTCTTAGCGGATGGGTTCGTTGCAAACCAGAAAACATTGAACTGCAAAGAATCTTTGGCCTTATCGACGAACTCTCAGATCAAAGTAAAACATCTGTGATCAACACGGTAGTTCAGTTCATTACTCGGCAAGTTGAAGATGCGGATAGGCAGATTCCCGAAGAGGACCTTCACTGGACGGATTCTGTTGCACAACAAGTATGGAACGAACAACGCGAACAATACGTATTCAGGAATCATGAAGAATGGAAACATGATCCAATCACGCCAACCCGAAATAATTGGCCGGGCGAATTGGCATGGTATTGGATTCATCGAATCCAATGGAGAAAAACGCATGAGATTAAAAATGGGCAGGTCTCAATGAAACAGAACTCAATATTTTAGACCAGTTCTCGGAAGCGACGGGAGATCTTGCACTTATGGTGCGTCCTCCCCTTCTAAGTAATGTGAATCGTCTGCATGATCTTGATAGTAAAGCGACAGAGAAGATCGTTTCCCGGATTCTTCGCACGGAGAGCCCAATAAGGGTCTGGCAAGTATTGCTATACTCCGGTACTCGCCCAAACCTAAGATTAATGAGATTTTTCTTCTTCAAAAATTCATAGAAGTATTCAAATCTTTCGATGATTGTGGCGATAGTCTTAAACGACAAGTCATATGGACTGCGTTAGGAATACTCGATGCTCCAGATTTTACCGATGCAGAGCGGGACGAAATCACACACGCTATAGTCAGTGAGCGTCATCAGGAGGCCGGTGTCATCTTCGGAAAGGAAATAGCTCAACTATGTTGGAGGAATAGCCAAGAAGATGCACAGTGGAACTGTGACGCCACATGGGATCTTTGGCTAAAGAAATACGTAAAATCTCGTTCAGACAATAAGGGACCTGCTTGGTCAAACAAGGAGCGTGTACAGTTCTCATTCTTGATTCCATTATTAGGAAATCACGTTAGTGAAGCACGAGAGATTTTAGGTGATTTACCCGATTACTCTGATGCAGAACAATGGCAACTAAATCAGATGTTTACGTGCAATATTCCTATTGATGATATGGATGAAGGAAACAGAGAATCCTTAATGGCATTCTATACGGAAGTGATCCGGCAAAATGACGTTCGACAGAGACTAAGTCAGAATACTGTTGCACAGATGCTGGCGCAGATGGAAACAGTTGGAGGTGCTGGATATCAATCATTACTACAGTCGGCAAAGGCCCTAGACCTGTTCTCTGATGGATACGTGTCTCCCCCAGGTGTTTCTTCATCGTCTCGCAAGCAACAGTGATAACCTTCTGCAAGAGGCCTTCCAAAACAATGACGTGCAGTGATCTAGCCATTGTCTAAGATTGATTCTCGGCAGCACAGGCCATCGCTGCTCTGGTGCTTTCACGGTTCATAGCACCGCTTATAACCATTGGTGGAGCAGGCATATATGTTTGCTCCACCAATGTTTACTGTTATCGTATCGGTAGCGTCACCTTACTGCACTGAGCTATTTAATGACTCAGCCATCGAGTCCAGTATTCCTGCTCATATGAGTTTGTAGTCTCCGTCCACGTAGGTTGTTTCACCGTCGATGTATTCGGCGAATTCGGTAAATTGTTGTTGCTGGCTGGGGTTCTCAGTTGGTGATGCCGACGCTCTTGTTGCGGCCGAGTGATTCGTTCGCAACCATATCGGCCATGGCTTGTGCGATGGCGGCGCGATCGACTGACTTGTTGCGTGGCTGTTCGCCTTCGTCGGTCAGGTGGTAGGTGGCGTTGTCGCCGTCGTTGATCATCGGGCAGCGCAGCAGCGTGTAGTCGATGCCGCTGTTTGCGATGAGGTCGGCGGCTTCAACGTAGTCTGGGCGTGATTTCGCGAGCGCGTTGAGCATCATGCCGCGCATGCCTTTGATCTCGTGATGGATGCCCATGCCGGTGATCCAGATGATGCGTCTGACGCCCGTCTTCTTCGCGCCGGCGACGATGTTCCTCGCCATCTCCAGCACGTTGCCTTCTAGGGAGACGAGCACGATGTTCTGGCCTTGCAATGCGCGCTCCACGTCGGTTGGGTTCGTCGCATCACCTTGGATCACGGTGGCTCCCGCTGCCTGCGCGTCGGCCAGTTTGCTCGGGGTTCTGGCGAACAGGCTCAGGTTCACGTCTTCCAGTTGCTGGAATCTGCGGACGATGTATGCTCCGGTGCGGCCGGTGGCTCCGAATACGATCACGTTCTTGGTCATTGAAGTATCTCCATTCCGATTTGTATTCGAATAATAAGGTATGAGATTCGGACTATATGGATATGGGTAAACCGTAAGATCCGCGCATCCCCTACTCCAGCATCTTCTCGCGGAACAGTTCGCAATACCGTTGCATGCCGAGCAACAGACCGTTGCGCTCCTCCTGCGTAAGTCCGGCCATCGCCTCGTATTCCGCCTGCTGCACATGCGGGAGGATCCTGCCGGTGTAATCGCGCCCCTTATCAGTCAGGTGCACCGTCTTCACGCGACGATCCTCCGGAGTCTCCCTCAATTCGACGAGCCCTTGCTTATACAGTGACGTGACCACCGAGTTCACCGTCTGCTTGGGCAGGCGGCCGCGCTCGCAGATGTCCTTCTGCGTGCAGTCGTCGAGCTGAGAGATCAGGTTGAGAATGTAGAGCGTGGTGTATGAGATGTTCATACGGCGCGCATAGTCCTCGTAGATGCTGTCGATCCCCTGCCACGCCTCGCAGAACTCCTGCGACTGCCGCTCGACCACTTCCTTGCTCATATGCTCGTGCTCACCTTCATCCAGATAGTCCGAATATAAGACCATCATATCGTATGTTAACCGCCCGTCAAGAAACTGGCACCAATTTTACGCTCTCGTGGGAAACTAGACAGATGCGCTACTAATGACGTTGCTGATAATGTGGCATATATATCCGCTCGCAGGAGGTACGCGTATGTTCGGTGCGATTGTAGGAGACATCGTCGGCTCGAAATACGAGCAAAGACCCCTCAAAACCAAGGATTTCCCATTGTTCTCCGAGGGATGCCGGTTCACCGACGACACGGTGATGACCTGCGCGGTGGCCGAAGGCATCATGAACGGCGGCGGCTCCGACGACTTTATCGACGCGATGCGGAAATACGGTCGCATGTACCCGGACGCGGGGTACGGGCCCCGGTTCCTGCGTTGGCTGTTCTCCGATACGCGCGAGCCCATCAACAGTTTCGGCAACGGTTCCGCCATGCGCGTCTCCCCCTGCGCCTGGATGATGGACTGTGGGTTCGCGGCACGAGTAGGTTTCCTACCGGTAGCGGGTCGCGAACTGGCGGAACGCTCGATCACCGTCACGCACAACCATCCGGAGGGCATACGAGGTGGCATGGCTGTATGTGATGCGATCTTCCTCGCAAGGTTCTATTTCGGTGGCTGTGCCGTGGATTTCGAGGAAAGCATCGCCGACGACCCGGATGATTGCAAGCAGCGCATCACCGACTACATCGCCCGTGAATACGGCTACGATCTGAGCGTTCCATTGGATCGGATACGCCCCTCCTACCAATTCGATGCGACCTGCCAAGGTTCGGTACCGGAGGCGATCAGGTGTTTCCTAGAGAGCACCGGCTTCGAGGACGCCATCCGCAACGCCGTCTCTTTGGGCGGCGACAGCGACACTCAGGCCGCGATAGCCGCAAGCATCGCGCAGGCCGCTTACGGCATTCCCGATGACATTGCTAAACAGACGCTCTCCTATCTGCCCGGCCCATTGCGTGACGTGCTGGACCGGTGGGATGACTTCTACCGCGAGCGCGACGTTCCGCCTCTCTTCTTCAAACATGAACCGATCATTGACTAGCCGTTCGCGACGCCACAAAACTTGCTAGGAGCAGTTTGCGGTGCAAACGCTCATCCGCACGTTATAAAACTGATGGGGATGGCCCTGAGAACCATCCCCATCAGTTTTTATTGATTCTGCTGCGATTCGGGTTTATCTGCCGTCTGCCCGGCATCGTCTTTGACCCAAATCGGGTGCGGGCCACCATGGTTGGCGCGGCCAAGTGCTGCACCGGCTTTCGCAGCGGCTGACTTATTCACGGTATCGTTCCGTTCTGCAGCGCGTATGTATTCCTCCTGCTCTTTAATCTCCTCAGGAGTGAGTTCCTTCAGCCTGTTGCGCATGGCCACTCCTTTGCCTGTTGTTCACGCACCGTATTGGGCGAGGTAGGTTTGGGCGGCGACGGCGATCTGGTCGGTCACATAGGGGGCGCCGTCCTCGCCGAAGAGCTGCTTGCCAGCGGCGAAGATCTCGCGTACGTTCGCGATGGCGAACACAGGGAACCCGAATTCGTTTTCCACGGCCTGCACCGCGGAGAGGTCGGAGTCCTTCGTCTTCTCCATGCGGTCCACGGAGAGCACGAGGCCGATGATGTTGACGTCGGCGACCGACTTGAGCTTCGGCACGACCTCGCGCACCGCGGTGCCGGCGGTCATCACGTCGTCGACAAGCAGCACGTTCATGCCGTCCTGCAATGGTTTGCCGACCATGATGCCTCCGTCGCCGTGGTCCTTCCTCTCCTTGCGGTCGAAGGTGTAGCCGACGGTGGCGTGGTAGCGGTTCTGCAATGCGATCGACGTGGAGACCGCCAACGGAATGCCCTTGTATGCCGGGCCGAACACCGTGTCGATGCGCGAGTCCAGACGGCCTTCGGCGATCTCGTGTTGAATCTTCTCGGCGTAGAATTCGCCGAGCGTGGCGATCTTGGCACCATCATCGAACGCGCCTGCGTTGATGAAATACGGCGACTGGCGTCCGGACTTCAATGTGAACGAGCCGAACTTCAATGCCTCCGATTCCAGCAGGAACTGGGTGAAACGTGTATGCAATGCCTCTGGCATGGATTTCTCCTCCACTTTTTGGTTCAGGTTCAGCGCCAAGTGTCGCCCTTGGCGAGTTTTTCGGTGAGCTGCGGGCGTGAATCGAGCAGCTCCTCAAGTTCGAGCGCCACGCGGATCGGGGCGGTCGGGTCATACAGGGCCGCGCCGCCGACCTCGACGGCGTTCGCACCGGCGTACAGGTATTCGAGCGCCTTCTTGCCGGAGTCGATGCCGCCGATGCCGATGATCGGCACATCCGGCAACGCTGTGCGCACACGCCACACGCATGCCAGGCCGACCGGGAAGACGCAGGGACCGGAGACGCCGCCGGTGCGGTTGGCGATGATCGGTTCGCCGGTGCGGATGTCGATGCGCATGCCGACGAGCGTGTTGATCATGCTCAACGCGTCCGCGCCGCCTTCGACGGCTGATTTCGCGATGGCTGCGATGTCGGTGACGTTCGGCGTGAGCTTGACGATCATCGGCTTGTTCGTCAACGGGCGAAGCCTGTCCATCAGGCGGCTCAACGCCACCGGGTCGGTGCCCACGCTCATGCCGCCGTGCGTCACGTTCGGGCAGCTCACGTTGATCTCCAGCATGTCGGCATTCGAATCGGCGAGCTTCTCCACCACCTGCGCGTAATCGTCGTCGCAATGGCCGGCCACGTTGGCGATGACCGTCGCGCCGAGCTTCTTGAGCTTGGGCAGGTCATAGTCGAGGTAGTGGTCGACGCCCGGATTCTGCAGACCGACCGCATTGACTGTACCGCCCGGGCATTCCGCGGTGCGTACGCCCGGATTGCCGAGCCACGGCACCGGCGAGACGCCCTTTGTGGTGACGCTACCGAGCTGGCTCACGTCGTAGAAACGGCCGCAGGCGTCCACTTGGAACGTGCCGGAGGCGGTGCCCACCGGGTTCTTCCACGGTATGCCGGCCACCACGGTGCCATGCTTCCACTCGTGCGGTTCATACACGCTGGTGGGGGTTTCGTTCATCTCCATATCCACGCTCATGTTGCTCATTTCGCTCATCTCACTCGTCCCATCCCAATTGGTGTGCGGTGAACACGGGGCCCGCCTCGCACACTTTCTCGCGTCCGGCGCGCGTGTCGATCGTGCAGGCCACGCAGGTGCCGTACCCGCATCCCATGCGCTGCTCCATGCTCAACTGCGCGTCGACGCCGCGTTTGGACGCCCATTGGGCGACGGCCTTCATCATCGGCGTGGGGCCGCAGGAGAGGATGATCGTCTCACGGCCGTTTTCCCGCAGGCTCGGCCACAGGCGTTCGAGCAGGGTGAGCACGTTGCCTTCGGACTCGTCGATGCTGTGCACCTCATCCGCGTATTTCGCGGCGTACGTGTCGGCGAAATGTTCGTCACGGTAGCCGAACACGGCGATGGCGCGGCTGCCTTCCGCAGATTGCAGGGCCTGCGCTGCTTCGAGCAGCGGCGGGATGCCCAAGCCGCCGCCAACCAGCAGGTAGTCCGCCTGCTTGGACGTGTTGAACGGCTTGCCGAGAGGCCCCAGCACGTCAACATGGTCGCCGGCCTTGAACTCGCTGAACTCCTCGGTACCGTAGCCCACGACGGCGAAGATCAGGCTCACCTCGTCGCCATCGACCTCGCTGACACCGAACGGGCGTGGCATCAGGTGCATCGGGTTCGACGAATACAGGTTGACGAACTGGGCGGGTTTGACGTGGTTTGCGATGAATTCGTCGCGGAAGGTCAGGCGGATCACCGATGGCGCGAGTTCCTTGACCTGCGTGACAAGCACGGTTCGTCTCGTCGGCATGAAGCCCGCTTCCTCGGCTTCCTCCACCGTGTGCGAATATGCGGATGACATGGGTCTCCTTGCTTGGTTGTCTGCTTATGGATTGCTCTGATTGCTCTGTAGGGTGCTGCGTGGATTGCTGTGCGGGTTCGCGGTTCAGGCGAGGGCGACGCGCAGCTGGTCGCGCATGTCGGCGGCTGCGGCGCGGGCGTTCTCGGCCACGATCGCCAGCGCATCCTCCGGTTCCATCTCGTCGCTGTAACGCTCGTCGGAACGCCATGCGCCGATGATGCCGCGCGACGAGTTGACGATCGCGCCGGAACCGTTGCGGTCGAACATGCCGGCCACGCTTTGCGCGGTGCCGCCTTGGGCGCCGTAGCCGGGTACGAGGAAGAACGTGTGCGGCATGCGTTCACGCAGGCGCGCGCCTTCCTCCGGGTGCGTCGCGCCGACGACAGCGCCTGCGCGCGAATAGCCGAAACGTCCGATGCTGCTAGCGCCCCAGGATTCCACGAGGTCGGCCACGTGCTCGTAGACATGCTCCCCCGACGCCAGTTCCAGTTCCTGCAGTTGCGAGCTCGACGGGTTCGACGTGCGCACCAGGATGAACAGGTCGCGGTCGGTCTCCTGCGCCGCCTGCATGAATGGTTCGATGCCGTCGGAGCCCAAGTACGGGTTGACGGTCACGGCGTCCTCATACCAGATGTCGCTGCCGTTGAAACCGGAGAGGTGATGGGCGTAGGCGGCGGCCGTCGAACCGATGTCACCACGCTTCACGTCGCCGATCACGTAGAGACCACGGCTACGCGCGTACTCGCAGGTCATCGTGTAGCAGTCGATGCCCGCGGGGCCGAGCGCCTCATACATGGCGATCTGCGGTTTGACGGCCGGCACGATGTCGTAGACCGCGTCAATGATGGCGCGGTTGTATTCGAAGTAGGCGGCAGCGGCGGCGGTGGCCTCCACATTGTCGTCGGTGTCCACGTTCTCTTCGACCTCGATGCTGTAGGCCTCCATGACGGCGGCCGGCACCACGGCCGGTGTCGGGTCGAGTCCGATGACACTGGGGTTCTGTTTGTCTTCGATCGCTTCGATCAGTCGATCCATATGTGTTCCAATCTCCTGTAACCGTTTCGCTGTGCGCTGTGTTTGCTCGTGGGCTGTAGTGCGTTCAGTCGGTGAGTCTGCTGAACGCCAGATGCGAGCCGATGATCGTGGCATATGGCTTGCCGCTCACATCCCACCCGTCGAACGGGGTGTTGCGTGCGGTGGAATGGAAGTCGTCCGCATCCACCGTCCACCGGTCGTTCAATCCGAGGATCACCAGGTCCACGGTTTCCGGATGCTCCACCTTCGCCAGGTCAAGCGTGCGTTTCACCGCGCACTTCGATGCGGTGTTGAGCAGTCCGGCGATGTCGGTGGCGTGACGCCCCATGAGTGTGGCCGGGTTGAGCGACATGAGTTCGATCAGACGCTGGTCGCTGATGTAGCCGCCGTCCACGAGGATCTTGTGGCACACCCCATACGCGCATTCCAGTCCGATGATGCCGTTGGGCGCTTCGAGGAATCCGCGTTCCTTCTCCTCGAGCGTGTGCGGGGCGTGGTCGGTGGCGATCATATCGACCGTGCCGTCGGCGATCGCCGCGATCGTGGCCCGGCGGTCGGCTTCGCTGCGCAGCGGCGGGTTCATCTTCGCCAACGTGCCATATTCGAGCAGCGCCTCGTCGTTCAACGCGAGGTAGTGCGGCGCTGTTTCGCAGGTGATCGGCAGCCCTTCGGCCTTCGCCTTGCGGATCGCGTCAAAGGAGATCGCCGTGCTCACATGCTGGAAGTGCACGTGCACCCCGGTTTCGCGCACCAGGTCGATATCACGTTGCACGATCGCCAGTTCGGTGTCTTCGGGTATTCCGGGCACGCCGAGCTTACGGGAGACGGGACCCTCGTTGACCGCGCCGACGTCGTGGTGCTCGCAATGCTCGATCAGATACGTGCCGGTTGCCTTGATGTTCTCGAACACCCGGCGCAGCACCGGTTCGGGAACCGCGGAACCGTCGTCGCTCACCGCCGTGACGGGGTGCGCGATCTGGTAGGCGTCCTTCTCGCCGTCATGGCCGGGCATGTACCACGCCCAATCCTGCGGGTCGGTCGGCTCCTTGCCGGCCCTCCCCTTCGTGGCGCACACGCACAGCTCATAACGCACTGGCAGCTTCACATTGTGCACGAGCTCGTAATGCTGCAGATAGTCGATCACCGTGTGGTAGCCGGCGTCCAGCACCTCCCGCGCGCCCGGTTCGCCCTCGTGCACGGGCAGACCATCCATGGCGGGCACGGTGTTCGGCATGATGAGCACGTTCGTGTATCCGCCGCTGGCTGCGGCGGCACATCCGGAGACCATCGACTCCTTGTAGGTCTGCCCCGGGTCGCGGAAGTGCACGTGCGGGTCTTCGAAGCCGGGTGCCACGGTCAGCGTCGAGGCGTCGACCACCTCGTCTCGTGAATCATCGGGAACCACCAGGTCGATGCGTTCGCCGGTGTCCCACACGGTGATGTCGCGGAACGTCAATGCCATCAGAACTTCGCTTCCTCGTCGCAATACCTGCAGCGATACACCTCGCCGTCGGTGCGGTCGAGGTAGAACACCTGGTCGATGCCAGGCTCGGTGGTCGTCACGCAACGCGGGTTCACGCAGGTGATCACGTTGACGACGCGTTCAGGCAGCGTCGGCGTCTTCTTGTCGACGATCTGGCCGCCGTGGATGATGTCGACGGTCGCCTGACGCGCCACGAGCCCCAGCACGTCGAGGTCGATGTTTGCGTTGTCTTCGATCTTGATGATGTCTTTGGAACCGTAGCGTTTGCTGTCGGTGTTCATGATCAGCGCGAGTTTCGTGGTCGCCGGGTCGATGCGCAGGTAGTCGAGCACCTTCAACGCGGTGCCGGCCGGAACGTGGTCGATGATGATGCCGTCCTGAATGCTGGTGACTTCCATTAGAGCGTGATCTCCTTCTCCTCATAGCCGGCGAGCTGGTCGCCGAGCACCGAGCTTTCCAAGGCCATGCGCATGAGCATGCCGTTCTTGACCTGTTCGAAATATGCTGCGCGAGGATCGTTGTCGACTTCGACTGCGATCTCGTTCACGCGCGGCAGCGGGTGGAGCACCGCCATCGTCGGCTTGGCCTTGCGCAGTTTCGCCTCGTCGAGGATGTATGTGTCGCGCAGACGCAGGTAGTCGTCCTCGTTGAAGAAGCGTTCCTTCTGCACACGGGTCATATACAGGGCGTCGAGGTCGCCTATCACCGAACTCAGATCGGTGACCTCCTCGTACGAGCAGCTCGGCGTCGCCTTGATGCGGTTGATCACATATTGCGGGGTCTTGAGTTCCTTCGGCGAGATGAGGATGAAACGCACATTGCCAAACCGGCACAGCGTTTCGATCAGCGAATGCACGGTGCGTCCGAAGGTCAGGTCACCGCACAGGCCGATCGTCAGGTTGTTGACGCGACCGAACCTCGACTGCAATGTCGCCAGATCGGCCAACGTCTGCGTAGGGTGCATGTGACCGCCGTCACCGGCGTTGATGACCGGCACTCCGGCGGCGTCGGCGGCAACCAGCGCGGCACCTTCCTTGGGATGGCGGATGGCGACCACATCGACGTAGTTCGACACCGTTTTGAGCGTATCGCTGATCGACTCGCCTTTGGTGACCGACGAGAGCTGCGCGCCGGCGAAACCGATCACCTTGCCGCCCAAGCGCAGCATCGCGGTTTCGAAACTCAGGCGTGTGCGTGTGCTCGGCTCATAAAACAAAGTGGCCAACACTCTGCCATCACAGGTGTGTGCCACTTCTTTACGATGAGAATCGATGTATTGCGCTTTATGCAGCAATTCTTGTATTTGGGGAACGGAAAGATCATCAAGAGTGATGACGCTTTTACCGACAATGGAACGTCCTGTTGCGTGAGATTCTACGCTAGACAATGACTCACCTTTCGTGCAGATGCTTTTCAAGGTGATCACCGAAGTGACCTAGTTAACTATACCCCGACCACGTGCCTAAGCGACACGCTTCGCCCAAGCACGACGGAGCGTCACTCTTCGACGCCGTAGAACAGGCGTTCGCACACTTCACGGCTTTTGCGCATCTGCGAGAGGATGTCGTTCTCGAACTGCTGGCCGTGGTTGGGGTCGTAGCCGAGGTAGGTGCCGATACCGCTTAAATCGGTCTGCAGGTCGGAGAGCACGTCGGCGCGGTTCGCACGCCCGCTCCATAAATAGTTGCCGTTGCGTGCCGCCGTGCACATGCGCCAGGCGTCCGCGAGAATCGTCGCATCCTCCACGTCCATCAGGCCACCGTGCACCAGCGCCTCCAACGCTCCCATCGTCGAGGTGACGCGCAGGTCCTCGATCTCATGCGCATGCTGGAGCTGCAGCAGTTGCACGGTCCATTCGACGTCGGAGAGTCCTCCTTTGCCGAGTTTGAGATGCCGTTCGCGGCGCACGCCCCTCGGCAACCGCTCCGCCTCCATGCGTGCCTTGAGCTTGCGGATCTCCTGCAACTGGTCTTCGGTCAGTTCAGTCGCCGGGTATCGGAACGGGTCGACGATGTTCGTCAGGAAATCCTGCGCCAATTCCTCGTCGCCGGCGGTGAAGCGCGCGCGCAGCAATGCCTGACGCTCCCACACGCTCGCCCACGAACGGTAATACTCCTCGCATGACGCGTAGGAGCGCACAAGCGGGCCGTTCTTGCCTTCGGGACGCAGATCCATGTCGAGCTCGATCTTCGGCTCCAACGAGGCGGGACCCATGAGCATCATGCGCATCTGCTCCTGCACCTTGCGGGCGAACAGATTCGCCGAGGCGTCATCGGAATCGTGCGCGGGACGGTAGATGATGATCACGTCGGCGTCCGAGCTGAAGTTGACCTCGCGTCCGCCATAGCGACCCATGCCGATCACGGCGAGATGCGCCTGCGGTTCGGCCAAACCGTTCCGCTTCATGTAGTCGCGCACCGACCATTGCAACGATGCCTGCATGATCGCGTCATACACATCCGTCATGCCGATCAACGCGTCGGCCGATGTGATCACATCGTTCATCCACCCCAGGCCGATGCGTTCGATCTCATGGCGGCGCATCGCACGCAGCATCGTCGCGGCCTCGTTGATCGAATCATCGTAACGGTTGATGATCGCCTGGCATTGCACGTCGAGGCTGTCTCGTGTGCGCGCGTGCAGCAACGTGTCGTCGCCGAGCCAACGAATCGATTCGGAGGATTTGTTGAGCGCGTCGCCGAGGAATCGTGAATTCGACAGCACGTGGCATAGGCGTTGCGCCGCCGACGGGGAATCACGCAGGAATCCCAGGTATTCGCTGCCCGAACCGAAGTTCTGCTCGAGTTTGCTCCAGTTGAGCAGACCCATGTCGGGGTTCTGCCCCTCGCCGAGCCAACGCAGCACGGCGGGCAGAATGATGCGGTTGATCTTCGCCGCGCGGGTCAACCCGTCGGTCAGCGTGCGCACGTGGCGCAATGCGGCCTGCGGGTCGGCGAAACCGATCGCCTCGTAGCGGTCGATGATCGCATGCTCCGGCAGTTCGACGGTTTCGTCGCCGTTCTCCGCGCTGATCGGCAGCATCGGCCGGTAATAGATGTCGTTGTGCAGGTGCCTGATCTCCTGCCGTGTCTCGTCGAAGTGGGTGACGAGCTCTTCGGGATGCCAGCCGAACACGCGTGCCAAACGGTGCAGTTCGGTGTTCTGGTCGAGCTCCTCGAGATTGATGGTGCGTTTCTTCTCCAGACCGCCGACGTTCGCCTTGCCCATGTCGGGGAACAGGTGCGTGCGCTTCAACATCCACATCTGCTGGCGATGCTCGAGCACACGTTCGAACCGGTAGTCATGAGCGAGCGCCTTCGCTTGCTTGCGTGACACGTATCCGCCGTCGGAGAGCGCCTGCAGCGCGTCCAATGTGGCGCGAACGTGCAGTGAGTCGTCGGTGCGGCCGTGCACGAGTTGGAGCATCTGCACGGTGAATTCCACGTCGCGCAGGCCGCCTCTGCCGAGTTTGATCTCGCGGTCGCGCAATGCCGGCGCGATGAGGTTCTCCACACGTTCGCGCATGCGCTGGCAGTCGGAGACGAAATCCTTGCGTTGCGCCGCCTGCCACACGAACGAGCTCGCCATGCTCATGTAGTCGTCGCCCAACTGGCGGTCCCCCGCCACGGCGCGCGCTTTGAGCAGTGCCTGGAACTCCCAGTTTTCCGCCCACTGTTCGTAGTATGCCTTGTGCGAGTCGAGCCTGCGCACGAGCGGACCGTCCTTGCCTTCCGGTCGCAGCGCCCCGTCGATCTGCCATAATGACGGTTCGGTGACGCCTGGCATCACCGATTGGCAGATTTTCTGCATGAGCATCGCGATTTTCGAACCGATTTTCGTCAACGCGCTTTGCGTGAGGTCTTCATCGACCGGTTCGACGACGTAGATGAGGTCGACGTCAGACACATAGTTGAGTTCCTGCGCACCGAGTTTGCCCATGCCGATGATGGTGAAGCGCAGGCGTTCGGATTCCTTGACGTTGCTCAACGCGATGGCGAGCGCTCCTTCGAGCGCCGCGTCAGCCAGATCAGACAGCGCGCGGGAGATGGTCGGTTGGATGTCGATCGGGTCGTTTGCGGTGACGTCTTTGGCCATGATCGCCGACAGTTGCTCGTAGTAGTTGAGGCGCAGCGCGTTCGTCGCGTCGGCGAGTGGCGTGCTTGTCACGATTCGTTCGATAGTGTCTCCGGAGACTGTGGTCAGCGTGTCGGTGCGTGCACCGATGGCGTCAAGCATCGCCGCTGTTCGCTGTTCGGCCGTGTAGTCGGCTTGGCGGTCGGGGTCGATGCCCGCCGCGCGGATCAGTTCCGGACGGCTGCGCATGAGCATGCCGAGCTGGCTGCTGGCGCCCAATACTTGGATGAGCGTGTGCGCGGAATGGTTTTCAAGGAGCGTGCGTAGTTGCAGGTCGCGCGCATGCAGGTCGAGCAGCAGGTCGCGCAACGTGGATAGCGCTGTGTCTGGATCCTCGCTGTCGGCGAGTTGCGCGAGCAGTTGCATGCCGGTGACGTCGAGATCACCGGCATTGCAGACGTCGGCTATGAGTTCCTTGGAACGGCTGATGTTCTGCAGGCCTGCGTGAATGATGTCTCGCGTACTCGGTGAAACGTTCGCACTCGTGTCCATGACTTCAATCTACATGTGTTCTATGACTCTGCGCCGCGCGTTTTTGGATTACGTTGATTATGCCACGGCGGTGTTTTCGAACAGGTCGCCCACGTTGCGCCAGATTCTGCGCGTCACCCATGGATGGTTCATCGTGTAGAGGTGGATGCCGTCGACTCCCTGGCATACGAGGTCGCTGATCTGCTCGCTCGCGTAGATGATGCCCGCTTCACGCAATGTCTGCGGATCATCCCCCACTTGTCGAGCATGCGTGCGAGTTTCCTGGGTACTCGCGACGCGCACATGTTCGTCATGCGACGCACTGATTTCGCGTTCGTCACCGGCATGATGCCCGCTTCGATCGGCACGTCGATGCCTGCGGCGCGGGTTTTGTCGAGGAACCGCATGAAATCATCGTTGTCGTAGAACAGTTGGGAGATCAGATGCGCGACCCCGGCGTCCACTTTGATCTTCAGGTTAGCGATGTCGTCGTCGAGCGTGGCGGATTGCGGGTGCTTCTCCGGGTAACAGGCTCCATAGATCTTCATCTGCGGCCGATGCTCGCGAATGTAACGTACGAGATCGCTGGCATGATGGAACACGCCGGCTGGTTCGCGATCACCGTTGCGGTCGCCGCGCAATGCGAGGATGCCGCTCACTTTCGCCTCGTCGAACATGGCCAATGCTTCGTCCACGTCGGATGCGGTCAGATATTGCGCGGTCAGATGAGCCACGGCGTCGATGCCGTATTCGGAGCGGATCGTGTTCGCGATGCGCGCGGTGGCCGTGCGGTCGGCGGATTTGCCGGTGCCGTAGGTGACGGAGATGAAATCCGGTTTGAGATCGTCGAGACCATCGAGCGTGTCGTAGATCGTGCCGACGGGCGATGTGCGCTTGGGAGGGAAGACTTCAAGAGAGAACAGCGGGGAATGCATAAGAGGTTCCTATAAGGCTATCAGGCGGAGGAAGATCGCAGGTGTGGTGCAGTCGAACACTTCGGCTGCACCACACCTCGAATATGAGATGGTTCGGTTGGGTTAGTCGTCAAGGCTTTCGCGCACGCGCTTCGTGGCCTCGACCATATGTTCGAGACTCGGCCAGGTCTCCTCGTTGCCGCGAGTCTTCAAACCACAGTCCGGGTTGATCCACACCTTGCTGACGTCCATCTTCGCGAGGATCTCGCGGATGCGCGCCTCGATCTCGTCGACGGACGGGATGCGCGGCGAGTGGATGTCGTAGACGCCGGGGCCGGCTTCGGTCTCGAAGTGGGCGTCATGGATCGCGTCGAGCACCACGAGGTCTCCACGGGAGGCTTCGAACGAGATCACGTCGGCGTCCATCGCATCGATGTCGGAGATGATGTCGTTGAACTCCGAATAGCACATGTGCGTGTGAATCTGCGTGTCGGGCTGGACGGCCGAATGCACCAAGCGGAACGCTGGAATAGCCCAGTCCAGGTATTCGGAATGCCAGTCGGATTCACGAAGCGGCAACTTCTCGCGCAGTGCAGCCTCATCGATCTGAATGATCTTGATGCCGGCCTTCTCAAGGTCGAGCACCTCGTCGCGAATGGCGAGGGCGAGCTGCTTGGTCTGCTCCTCATGCGTGATGTCTTCACGCGGCCACGACCAGTTGAGGATCGTCACCGGGCCGGTGAGCATGCCCTTCATCGGCTTATCGGTTCGAGACTGCGCGTAGGCGCTCCATTCGACGGTGATCGGCTTGGCGCGCGACACGTCAGACCAGATGATCGGAGGCTTGACGCAACGCGTGCCGTAGGACTGCACCCACGCGTTCTTCGTGAACAGGAACCCGTTGAGATTCTGGCCGAAATATTCGACCATATCGTTGCGTTCGAATTCGCCGTGCACCAACACGTCGAGGCCGATCTGCTCCTGCCTGCGGATCACCTCATCGATCTGGGCGCGAATGAACTCATCGTATTGCTCCTGCGTGATCTCGCCCTTGCGCAGGCGGGCGCGTTCGGCACGCACCTGCTTGGTCTGCGGGAACGAGCCGATCGTCGTCGTCGGCAGCAACGGCAGGCCGAGCGCCTCACGCTGCAGCCTCTGACGTTCCTCACGGGCTGGCTGGCGCACATAATCGGCGTCCGTCAATGCGGCGATGCGCTCGCGCACCGCCTCGTCTTCCGCGACGCGCGTACCGTCGAACAACGCCTGGTTGGCGGCGAGCACACTCGACGCCTTCTTCTCGTCGTCGCTCAACTGCACGAGGTCGGCGATCTCACGAACCTCTTCAAGTTTCTCCACGGCGAAAGCGAAGTGGCGCAGCACGTTCTCGCCCAGCTGCTCCTCACCCTGCGTGCTGAACGGCACATGCAACAGCGAACAGGCGGAGGCGACCGCCACGTTCGGCGTCACCTTCTGCAACGCTTCGACCAACGCGATGCTTTGCGCGTAATCGTTGCGCCAGATGTTGCGTCCGTTCACCACGCCGGCGAACAGCGTGGTGCGCGCCGCCACGCCGTGCTTCTCCACGGCCTTGAGGTTCGCGTCACGGCCTTCGATCAGGTCGAGGCCAACGCCGTCGAATTCAAGCAGCTTCACCGTCTCATACACGTCGGCGATATTGCCGAAATACGTGTTGAGCAACACGTTGACATGGCCCTCGCCGGCATCCCTGGCCGGCAGCAGGCGCGTGTACAGGGATTTGAACAATGCCACGTCGCCATCGTGCTTGTCGAGCACCAGGTATGGTTCGTCGAACTGCACCCACTGTGCGCCAAGTTGGGCGAAGCGTTCGAGCACCTGCGCGTAGACGCCACTCACCGCGTCGATCAGGCCGGCGTCGATCGTGAGCTCCTGCGCCTGCGCGTTGCGGGCGAGCTTGAGGAACGTGTATGGGCCGATCAGCACCGGCTTGGTTTCAATGCCCAACGATTTGGCTTCCAGGTATTCGTCGAACGGCTTCGTGCCATTCAACTTGACCTGTGTGGATGCGTCGAATTCGGGAACCAGGTAATGGTAGTTCGTCGTGAACCACTTCTTCATCGGCAACGCGGTCACGTCGCCGCGTTCACCCTGGTAGCCGCGAGCCATGGCGAACAGCGTCTCCTCGGGGTTGTCGAACGACAGTCGACGGTAGCGTGCCGGGATCACGTTCAGCAGGATCGCGGTGTCGAGCATCTGATCGTACAGGCTGAAGTCATTGCTCGGAATCAGGTCGATGCCGGCATCCTGTTCGAGCTTCCAGTGGCGCACACGCAGTTCACGCCCAGTGGCACGAACATCGTCGAGCGTGGCATCACCCTTCCAATAGGCTTCGATGACTTTCTTCAATTCGCGGTTGCGACCGATGCGCGGGAATCCCGAGATGGACGTCACAATGGCCATGAATCCTCCAATAGTTCGAACGTGCAATGCAAACCACGTTAGCAAAACAATCGAGGAAGAAGCCGTGTTTTCTTGAGAAAACGCATAGTTGTTTTCTTTTGGATGCTATAAAACGAATTTATAGCGGAACGCTTCATCGGCGTTCGGGGTTATGGCTGACCGCTAGAAATCCTTCGGCGTGAGCACGGCGATGAGGTCGGCCTGATGCACATCCCATTTCCTGAACGGAATGTCGGAGCCGAAGATCGCGATGCCCGCGGTCGTCATTCCCAGATTCAGCAGATCAAGCTGACTAGGGTCGGATTCCGTGGACGCCAACCATTGGCTTGCAAGGGAGACGACTGGCTCATGACTGATCACCAGCAGTGTGTGGCGCTTCTCCTTGCAGCCTGCGAGCACGTCGAAAATGGATTGGATGCTCTCCTCATACAGGCTTTTGTGGTAGTCGACCTTCGGATCATCCCCGAACACCTTGAGCATGCGCTCGCAGGTCTGCTGCGCGCGCGTGGCGCTGGAGCAGTCGATCTGGTCGGGAACGAGGTTCATGTCGCGCAGCCCTTTGGCGACGCGTTTCGCCTGCTTGAGCCCCTTGTCGGTCAGCTGCCGTTCGAAATCGCCTTTGCTGCTGGAGGGTTCCGTCTTCGCATGGCGCATGAGGATCAGAACGTATTTGTGATCCTTCGCCTTTTTCGCGACTTTCTTGAGATTCATCCGTTCCACCTCACACTCGGTCTGTGATGCCACTCATCCACAATCCTAGCGAACGCGCTCCGTGTTCACTGCGCGGAATCAGCATCCCCGTCATCGCCCGCCACGTCGTCGAGATGCTGTTGCTGCATCTGCAGATCACGGAGCACCTTGCGGAGCTTGCGGTCGGAGATGTCGCGCAGCTCAAGATCCTCCAACGCATCCCTGCGCTCGTCGGGAGTGAGCGAATCGATGTCTGTGCTTGTGTCTTTCGTGGCACGTTCACGCTTGCGCAACGCATCGCAACCGGGAGCCATGGCACGTGAGATGACGAGGAATCCCGTGTGCCCGATCATCTGATGGTCAGGGCGCACCGCCAATCCCTGTGCCTTCCAGTTGCGTTCCATCGTCTCCTGGATCTGCGGCTCCGTCCAATGCTGTGAATCACGTAATGCCTCCGCCATGCGGCTCATCTGCGTCGTCGTGGTGATGTAGGCGACGAGCACGCCACCTGGCGCGATCACGCGATACGCCTGTTCCAAACGATTCCACGGATCGAGCATGTCGAGCACGATGCGGTCGTAATGATGTTCGGGCAACGTGGCTGCGACGGAATCGAAATCCCCCACCTCGAGCGTCCACCATTGCGGGCGAAAACCGTAATACAACGTGGCGTTCGCCTCGGCCACACGCGCGAAATCAGGGCGCAGTTCGATCGTCGTCAGCGATCCCCGATCGGTGACCGCATCGAGCAGATGCAGGCTCATGGCCCCCGATCCTGCACCGGATTCCAGCACACGAGCGCCAGCGCGAATGTCACCGAGCTCCAGCACCTGCGCGATGTCTTTCGGATACATGATCTGCGCGCCACGCGGCATCGACAGAATATAGTCGGCCATACGCGGGCGCATGACCGCGAACTGCCAGCCGCCTATCGCACGCGTACCCTTCCATGGCTTGTTCGCATCCCGTTGCGGATGCCGGGCATCGAACTGGTCTTCACGTTTCGCACTTACCGTGGTCACGATGCCGCCTTCGCTCATGCCGATCACATCATCATGCCTGATGATGCCATGCGACGTCTGCGTCACTCCTCCGGGCACCAGTTGGTCGGTGATCTTATTCGATTTGCGGTCAGTGAACTGCACTTTCTCACCGGATTGCAATGGCCCTCGGCGCATATCGCTCCTCACATGTGGTTGGCGGCTGTATTCCGCGCTCAAGCATACACCGGCCGGTTCGTCGGCGAATCTCAGCGTGCGTATGCGCTCCAACGGCCGCCGATGTGATGCACGTCAAGATCCATGCCGAAAATCGAGCTCAACCGGTCACCGGTCAGCCCCTCTTCCAAACCGCCCGCATAGACGATCGTGCCGGGTGCGGGGTCGAGTGGATTGCGCTGTTCGCCTTTTCCCATGCGTCCCATGATGGCTATGTGGTCGAACCCTTCGGGAATCTCCTCCAAGTGGTGGGTGACGACGATGATCGTACGCGGATCATCACGAAGCCCACTCAACGAGCGGATCGTGATCTCGCGCGCCCCAAGATCGAGGCCGGTGGTCGGTTCGTCGAGAATCAGCAGCTCCGACTGTGCCATCAGCGCGCGGCAGATCAGCGTGCGCGTCTTTTCTCCTTCCGACAGGAGTCCGAACCGTTTGCCGGCCAAATATTCGATGCCGAAATCACGCATCAGCGCGCGGGCGTGAGCATACTCCTCAGCACTGTATGTGTCTTTCCACCGGCCGGTGGTCGATTTCAACGCGGTCACCACCACGTCGAGGGGGTCCTCGTTCGATGGGAACGCGCGTGAAAGTTCCGCGGAACTCAATCCGATGCGGTTGCGGTACGAGAACACGTTCACTTTGCCCAAGCGGTTGCCGAGAATGTCGATATGGCCGCTCGAGGGGAACGAGCGTGTGCTCATCATCGAGATCAGGCTTGATTTGCCGATGCCGTTGGGCCCGAAGAGAATCCACTTCTCGCCACGGGCGACGTCGAGATTGACGTTCTGGATGATGACGCGTCCGAACCGGCGCAGCTCGACATCGTGCAACGACAGTGCGGAACCGGCATGCGAAGTAGGTGAAGATGATTCTTGCATGCGCTCACCTTAGCAAACATGCGATGCGAGCGACGCCAACAATGTCATATTGTGCACTGTGGTCATATTCGCAGATCCATGTCGGCAACAACGATGGTGGCGCGAAACCCCTCCATTGCGGGTTCCGCGCCACCATCATGCCGCGTATCGAGCATCATCATGCTCGAATCCGGCGCTTTTATTTGTTCTTCGCAGCGCGTTCCTCGAGGACGCTCTTGTAGACGTCGACGGTCTGGTCGGCGATCGATTCCCAGCTGAACTTGTCGCGCGCACGATCATGACCACGTTCGCCCATCGTCTTCGCACGTTCCGGATCGGCGAACATCTTGTTGATCGCATCAGCCAGATCATGCACGAACTTCTCGGGATTCGTCGGCGTGCCGGTGCCGTCGTGCTTCTGGTCGATGGGTACCAAGTAGCCGGTCTCACCGTCGACGACGACTTCCGGAATGCCGCCTGTGGCCGTCGCCACGACGGGCAGGCCGCATGCCATCGCCTCAAGGTTCACGATGCCCAACGGTTCGTAGATGCTCGGGCAGATGAACGCATCGCAGCCATGTTCGAGCGCGTTGAGCTCGTTCTTCGGCAGCATCTCCTCGATCCAGACGATGTTGCCGCGCTGCTCGTTGAGGCGCGCCACGGCGTCTTTCACCTCCTGGCCGATCTGAGGGGTGTCAGGGGCGCCGGCGCACAGCACCACCTGAATGCTCGGGTCGACGAAGTGCAACGCCTGCAGCAGGTATGGCAGTCCCTTCTGACGGGTGATGCGGCCGACGAACAGCAGCGTCGGCTTGCTCCTGTCGATGCCGTAACGGTCGAACACCTTCCACCCCTCGTCGTCGGCGGCCGGGGTCTCGAATTCGGAAAGTGTGATGCCGTTGTGCACCACGACCACCTTGTTCGGATCCACGTTCGGGTATGCGGCCAGAATGTCTTCGCGCATGCCGCCGGATACGGCGATGATGCGGTCGGCGTGCTCGTAGGCGTCGCGTTCCGCCCAAGAGCTCAGATTGTAGCCGCCTCCCAATTGCTCGCGCTTCCACGGGCGGAACGGTTCCAGCGAATGCGCTGTGATGACGAGCGGAACATCGTGGAGCAGCTGCGCCGTGCGGCCCGCCAAGCAGGTGTACCACGTGTGTGCGTGCACCAGTTCGCCGGAGACGTCGTTCGCCATCTGCAGGTCGACGCCGAACGTCTCGATCGCGGCATTGTCTCCTTTGAGTTCCTTGGGAACGTCGTAGCCCACCACTTCGAGTGAACCGTGCTCATCGGTCTGGGTAGGCAGGTCACGCGGACCGTCAAATGCACGAACCGTCACATCGATACGTTCGGCCAGCACCTTCGCCAGCTCTTCGACGTGCACGCCGGCACCACCATACACATGCGGCGGATACTCACGGGTAAGAATGTCGACTTTCATGGATGACCTCTTTCGTAGATGTCTGTCGTTATTCACAATACGGCGTGAATCGCAACAAAACCACGGCGTGTCAAGCATTCGGAGAATGACAACGTGTGCAATTTCAATCAGACCGACGAAAAGAGGTCATCCGAAATAAAAATGTCTAAAATATAGCGATACGTACCGTCGGTGAGAAAACATATAAGACCGTGCGTTCCACGTTCGTGATCAACGATGAGGGCAAGATCGTGTTCGCCGGTTATGACGTGAATGTGAATGGTCAGATCGACGAACTGCTCAAGCAGATCGAGAAGACCAAGTAACATACATTCGCAAAACGAAGGGGTCCGGAAGATATCCGGCCCCCTTTTCGTATTTGCTTATGCTTGCAGATATCGCATCCACTCGATCAAACTGCGGTACCGTTCTGGTCGAGATTCGGGTTGTTCTTCGGATCCCCAGCAGTGAAGAACAGGCTGATCACGCCGCATGCGAAGATGGCCGACACGGTGATGATGGCCCACAACGGCAGATTCGGGATCCACATCACCACGAAGAACGCGATGGCGGAGAGCACGATGACGATCCAGCTGCACACGCGCGCCCACTGGCGTGCGGAATGAGGAGCACGAATGACCTTCGGCGGGTCATAGTTGTTCGGATTCGTATCCATCGCAATCTCTTCGTATTTCTCCTGCTCGCTGCTCGTCGGCTTCCACGGGCCGGTCTTGCCTTCCTTGAGACGGCGGGAACGCTCCTGCAGTTGCCCCTCATCAATCATGCCGCCGCGGCCACGACCCTGAGTCTGATCGTATTGCTGCGGTACACCTTTGTTCTTTGCGCGGCGCTCAGCACGATTTGCCATAATCTCTCCTTTGCACAAGTTCAGGTCACTACATGCCACTGTAGCGCATCACCGCTATTTAGGCTCCTGCAAAAACTCCACGAATGCACAGGAGCCTTTCAACGTTAAGCCATCCGAAGCATCAGCGAGGCAACGCCATTGGACGCTGCGAAGCCGTGATCGGGGCGGGAAGTTCGGTGGCGCCCGTCAGGTACTTGTCGACCGCCGCGGCACAGGAACGCCCTTCCGCGATGGCCCACACCACAAGACTCTGACCGCGTCCTGCGTCGCCGCAGGAGAACACGCCGTCCTGTGAGGTTTGGAAACCGTCGTTACGCGCCACATTGCCACGGCCATCGAGCTCCACTGGCAGCTGTTCGTTGAGCGTGGTCGTGTCTGGATGCAGGAATCCAACGGAGATCAACACCAGATCGGCCGGGATCACGCGCTCGGTGCCGGGTTGGCGGGTGAACGGCCCATCGGCGCCCGGAGCCACCGATACCACTTTCAAACCGGTGACATGGCCGTGCTCATCGGCGATGAACCCTTCGGTCTGCGTGTTGTTCTCAACACTCACACGGCTGTTCTCCTCATCAGTGCCCACGAAATTCACCGAATCCGTGTTGTAGACGTATTCACCGCCCTCTTCCATCGAAGAGGTCTTCTGGTAGAGACGGGCGAACGTCGGCCAAGGCTGGTTGTCTGGGCGTTTCGCCGGCTCCTGCGGCATGATCTGCAGCACCGTCACATCTTTTGCGCCTTGGCGAATCGACGTGCCCAAGCAATCGGAACCCGTGTCGCCGCCGCCGATGATGACGACGTGCTTACCTTCGGCTGTGATGTTGTGGATCGGCTTCTTGCCGAACACTCGACGCGTGGCGTCCGGAAGGAATTCCATCGCGAAATGAATGCCGTCGAGCTCACGGCCTGGAATCTTCATGTCGCGTGGCACGGTCGAACCGATGGCCACGACGACGGCATCGAACTGGCTACGCAGATCATCCCACGAAATGTCTTTGCCGATCTCCGTGTTCGTGCGGAATCGCGTGCCTTCGGCCTCCATCTGCTTGACGCGGCGATCGAGCAGACTCTTCTCGAGTTTGAAATTCGGAATGCCGTAGCGCATCAGGCCACCGATTTCGTCATCGCGTTCGAACACGACGACGGTGTGGCCGGCACGCGTCAGCTGTTGCGCACAAGCCAATCCCGCTGGGCCTGAGCCGACGACGGCGACCGTCTGATCGCTGAGACGCTCCGGTGGAAGAGGCTCGACGAAGCCGCTGCCCCACGCCTGATCGATGATGGTCACCTCGTCGTTCTTGATCATCGTCGGAGGCTGGTGAATGCCCAGCACGCATGCCGACTCGCATAGGGCCGGGCAGATGCGTCCGGTGACCTCAGGGAAATTGTTCGTCATCGACAGACGGTGATAGGCGTCTTCCCATTTGCCTTGACTCACCAGATCGTTCCATTCGGGAATCAGATTGCCCAACGGGCATCCCGACATGCAGAACGGCGTACCGCAATCCATGCAACGGGAGGCCTGCTCCACCGTCCAGCTTTGCAAACCCGATTCAGCATGGACGTCGAGCCAGTCTTTGACTCGCTCCTCAACGGGGCGTTCGGCCAGTTCCCGACGTGTGCGAACCTTCAGGAATCCACGTGGATCACCCATGTCAGCGCGCTCCTTCCATCACATGCTCGTAAGTCTCTTCCCAGACTCCGGGCTCGTTGAAATCAATGTGTTCGGCTTCCGCCGTCTTCATGGCATCCGTCATGGCGACGAACTGCTTCGGCACCATGTGTGTGAATCGTTTCGCGGATTCGCTCCAGTTCTCAAGCAGTTCCTGTGCGGATCTGGAACCGGTTTCCTGCGCATGGCGTTCGACGAGCGTGCGGACGATGCCGTTCGTGGTGTCGTCGAGCGGCTCGAACAGCAAGGTTCCCGCGGCGGATTGCGGATTGACCTTGTTCATGTCGAGGTCGAGCACATAGACGTGGCCTCCGGAGAAGCCTGCGCCAAGGTTGCGGCCAGTGGATCCCAGAATCACGACGGTGCCGCCGGTCATGTATTCACACCCGTGATCGCCGACGCCTTCGACCACGAAGGTCGCTCCCCCGTTGCGCACGCCGAAACGTTCGCCGGCTCGACCAGCCACGAACATTTCGCCGGACGTGGCTCCGAAACCGAGCACATTGCCTGCAATCACGTTCGTATGCGGGTCAAAGGTGATGTCACTCTTCGGCCTGATGATCAGACGGCCGCCGGAAAGACCCTTGCCGGCATAGTCGTTCGTCTCGCCGACGATGCGGATCGTTTCGCCTCGCGGAATGAACGCGCCGATGGATTGGCCACCCGTGCCGTTCATCGTCATGTCGATCGTATCGTCCGGCAGGCCTTCTTCGCCATACCGTTTGGTGATCTCATAGCCAAGCATCGTGCCGACCGTGCGGTTCACATTGCGAATATCGACGTCGAACCGCACCGGTCTGCCATTCTCAAGAGCATCCTGAGCCTCGGCGATGAGCTGATTGTCGATCGCCTTGTCGAGCTCATGGTTCTGCTCGATCGTCTGATGCAGCACCGTTCCGGGCACCGGGCCGGACTGCATCAGCACATTGCTCAGATCGACGCCCGCGGACTTCCAACGTTCGATCGCCTCGTTCTGGTCGAGGCATTCCACGTGGCCCACAGCCTCCTCCAATGTGCGGAATCCGAGCTGCGCAAGCAGTTCGCGCACCTCCTGTGCGATGAACATCATGAAGTTGACAACATGCTCGGGCTTGCCCGTGAAGCGTGCACGCAATTCGGGATCCTGTGTGGCGATGCCTTGCGGGCACGTGTTCTTCTGGCAGGCTCGCATCATGACGCAGCCCTCGACCATCAAAGCGGTCGTAGCGAAACCGAATTCCTCGGCTCCGAGCAGGGCTGCGATCACCACGTCACGGCCTGTTTTGAGCTCACCATCGCATTGCACGGTGATGCGCGAGCGCAAGCCGTTGAGAATCAGCGTCTGCTGGGTTTCCGAAAGACCGATCTCCCAAGGTGTGCCCGCGTGACGGATCGCGTTGAGCGGTGCCGCGCCGGTACCGCCGTCGTAACCGGAGATGAGCACCACGTCGGCATGGCATTTCGCCACGCCCGCGGCGATCGTGCCGACGCCGAATTCGGAGACGAGCTTCACATGGATGCGTGCCTTCGGGTTCGCCATCTTCGCATCGTTGATCAGCTGCTTCAGGTCTTCGATCGAATAGATGTCGTGGTGCGGTGGCGGCGAAATGAGTTCGACACCAGGCGTGGCATGACGCACCTCGGCGATCCACGGCGGCACTTTCGCACCGGGCAGATGGCCGCCCTCGCCCGGCTTCGCGCCTTGGGCGAGCTTGATCTGCAGGTCGGTGGCATGCACCAAGTAGTCGCTCGTCACGCCGAATCGCGCGGAGGCGATCTGCTTGATCTTGCTGCACAGTTGCGGATCGTTCAAACGCTCCGTCGACTCGCCGCCCTCGCCAGAATTCGAACGGGCTCCGATCGAATTCATCGCGATCGCCAGCGTCTCATGCGCTTCCTTCGAAATCGACCCGTAGCTCATGGCACCGGTGGAGAAACGCTTGACGATTTCGCTGGCCGGTTCGACCTCGCTGATGTCGATCGGCTTGCGCTTCGAATTGAATTTCATCAGGCCACGAAGCGTCATCAGACGGTTCGACGTGTCGTTGATGTGCGCCGAGTACTTCTTGAACATCTCATAGTCGCCGCGTTGCGTCGACTGCTGAAGCAGGAAGATGGCCTCCGGGTCGTTGAGATGCTCCTCACCGGTGCGACGCCACTTGTATTCACCGCCGGTGCGCAGCACGCGATGTGGAGTTGCCGTCCATTGGTTCGGATAGGCCTCGTGGTGACGAATGGCCACTTCTTCGGCCAGATCGTTCAGATCGCAGCCGCCGACGCGAGAAACCGTTCCGGTGAAGTATTCGTCGATGATGTGCTGGTTCAGGCCGACCGCTTCGAAGAGTTGGGCTCCGCGATAGCTCATGATCGTGGAGACGCCCATCTTGCTCATGATCTTGAGGACGCCGGTCGACAACGCGTTGCGCAGATTCTCAATGGCCTGCTGGGGCGACACCTTCACATAGCCGCTGCGTGACAGCTCTTCCACGGACTCGAATGCGAGGTATGGGTTCACCGCCGCCGCGCCGTAGGCGATCAGCAGGGCCACATGGTGGATTTCGCGAACGTCTCCCGCCTCGACCACCATCGAGATCTGCGTGCGCGTATGGGTGCGCAGCAGGTGATGCTGCACGGCCGACGTGAGCAGCAGCGACGGTATCGGAGCCATCATATGGTTCGAGTCACGGTCCGAAAGCACCAGGAAGTTCTTGCCGTCTTCGATCGCCTGATCGATCTCGTCGAAGATCTCCTGCAGTCGCGCTTCCAAAGCGTCTCCGCCGCCGGCCACCTGGTACAGGCCTTTGACGATATACGGCTTGTAATAGCCCTCGAGCTGCGCGGCGCGGTCGATTCGTTTGAGCTGCGCCATCTCGTCCGAGGTGATGACGGGCTGTGGGATGATGACTTTCTTGGCGTGCAATGCGCAATCATCGAGCAGGTTCGGTTCGGGGCCGATCGCCGAGGCGATCGACGTCACGATCTTCTCGCGTTCCCAATCGAGCGGAGGATTGGTCACCTGCGCGAACTTCTGCATGAAATAGTCGAAGAGCATGCGACTGCGGTTCGACAGCACCGACAATGGGATGTCGTTGCCCATCGATCCCAATGGCTCCTTGCCGGTATTCGCCATTGGAGCCAGCACCATCTTAAGCTCCTCCTGCGTGTAGCCGAAGGCACGCTGGCGACGGTGAACAGAGCGATCCGAATAGTTGATGTGCTGACGTTCGGGCAGCTCCTTCATTTCCACGGTGTTGTTCTCGACCCATTCGCGGTATGGGTGCGCAGTGGCCAGCTCATGCTTGATGACGGTATCGGGAACCAGTTCGCCTCGAGTCGTGTCGATGAGGAACATCTTGCCGGGTTCCAAGCGCCCCTTGCGCACGATGTGCTTTTCTTCGACCTGTGGAAGCACGCCGCTTTCGGATGCGAGCACCACATATCCGTCATCGGTGATCTGCCAGCGGCCAGGGCGGAAACCGTTGCGGTCGAGCACGGCTCCGACGAGCTCACCATCGGTGAACACGATGTCGGCCGGACCGTCCCATGGTTCGATCAGCGTGTTGTTGTATTCGTAGAAGGCGCGAACGTCGGCGTCAAGCTCCGTGTTGTTCTCCCACGCCGGGGGCACCATCATCAAAATGGCGTGCGGCAGTGAACGGCCTGCGAGATGCAGCAGTTCGAGCACTTCGTCGAACGTGCCGGAGTCCGAATACCCAGGGGTCAGAATCGGCAGCAGATCATTCATTTCACCGAGCAGTTCGGAGCCCAGCCTGCCTTCACGGGCGGTGAACCAGTTGCGGTTGCCCTGAATAGTGTTGATCTCACCGTTGTGCGCGATCAGACGGAACGGTTGGGCGAGAGGCCATGACGGGAACGTGTTCGTGGAGAAGCGTGAATGGACGATCGCGATGGTCGTCTTCATACGCTCGTCAGAGAGGTCCGGGAAGAACGGTTTGAGCTGCATCGTCGTCAGCATGCCCTTGTAGGTGAGCGTCATGGCAGACAGCGATGCGAAATAGATGCCGACCTCATGCTCGGTGCGCTTGCGCACGCGATACACCTTTCGGTCAAGATCGATTCCGGCGAGGCGGCGTTCAGGGTCTGCGAGCACCAGCATTTTGAATGACGGCATGCTCGCCAGAGCCTGAAGTCCCAAGCCATCGGGGTTCGTCGGAACCTCACGCCATGCGAGCACTTCCAAGCCTTCTTCGTCGGCTATGCGTGCAATGGCCTGCTCCTGCTGCCCCGAAACCGCGATGTCGCGGTCGAGGAATGCGATGCCGGCCGCATAGTGAAGCGCCTCCGGCAGCTCGGCATCGATGACGGCGCGCATGAACTCATCGGGCATGCTCATCAGAATGCCGGCGCCATCACCTGTGTTCTCCTCCGCGCCTACGGCGCCACGGTGATTGAGATTGATGAGCACTTCGATGGCGTCATCGACGATCTTGCGCTCAGGTCGCTTGTTGAGGGTGGTGACCATGCCGACACCGCAAGCGTCATGTTCGGAAGCGGGATCATACATTCCCTCCGGACGATGAATCGTCAAATCTAGCGGGCTTGAAAAAGTCACCGCGATCACCTCTCCTTCATGGGCATCCATGGGTTTCGTGTTCCACTTAGGTTACCGGGCGCGCATGTCGAGACTACGCGGGTCTTCCGCATATCGGAGAACCCGGCTCCTGTCAATACTCGGCTCGCGCACGAACGGGAATCAAGACTTTCAGCATTCTATTTCCCGCATTATTACGGAAGTATGTCGAACGCTCGATACCAGTTCAGATGCCCAAATATTGAGATGAGGTGATGTGCGTGAGAGTTCAAATATTGATTATTCGAGTGAATCGAGAAGACGTTCGATCACCAGATCATTGAGCAAACGTCCACGCAGCGTCGCGATGATGCGCTCACCGTCACGCGTAACGAGACCCTCTTCTACCAAAGAATCCACAACATAATTCGTGATCCGCCTACCGGTACGCTCGGTGAACGCGTCGAGGTCGAACCCCTCGTGCAGACGAATGCCGAGCATGATGATTTCCTCGGCGTTCTCCGCGGCGCTGATCAGTTCATAGCCTTGCCATGGCACGCGGTGATTGGCCAATGCGACCGCCCAGACACGCGGATGAGGAATGTCCCAAGCACGAAGCGAGCACGCCTGTTCAGCAGTGCTCGCACTGGCTGCGATCTCAACACCCGCCTTGGCATCCTGTTGTTCAGGGTCGGCGACGTTGAACACTTCACCGTAGTGGCTGTGCGCTCCGGGGCCGATGCCAGCCCAATCCACATTGCGCCAATACCCGAGGTTGTGACGGCTTTCATGCCCCGGCGCCGCCCAATTCGAAATCTCATACCATTGCAAACCGGCTTCGCTCAGCATCGCATCGGCGATCTCGTATTTCGCGGCCTCGTCATCGTCGTTCGGTGCCGCTATCTGCCCACTGGCGATTTGCCTGCCCATCTTCGTATGAGGTTCGATCGTGAGCGCATACGCGGAGATATGGTCCACGCCAAGCTCGATCGCCGTCTGCACGCTTGCACACCAGTCGGCAAGGCTCTCCCCCGGAGCGCCGTAGATCAGATCGACGCTCACTTCGAAGCCGAGCTCCTTGGCGATGCGCACATTGTCGATGACGTTGCGCGGATCATGCGTACGGTCGAGTGTGCGCAACACATGCGGGACGCTCGATTGCATGCCGAACGAAATGCGCGTGAATCCGCCCTGCCGCAATGTGTGCAAGTATTCTCGATCCACGGAATCCGGGTTCGCCTCGGTCGTGATCTCGGCATGTTCTTCCATTCCCCACAGTTCACGCACGGTATCGAGCATCGTCACGAGATCCTCGGCCGGCAGGATCGTCGGCGTGCCGCCGCCGAAGAACACGGTGGAAGCAGGAGGCTCGTGTATGCCGTGAGCCTCCTGCCAAGCATGAACATGCCGCATTTCCAAGCATGCGAGCGTCGCGTAATTCGCGCGCGACGCCCCCTCGCCCAAATCCAGCGCCGTGTATGTGTTGAAATCGCAGTAGCCGCAGCGACGAATGCAGAACGGCACATGCACATACACTTCGAACGGTTGGCGCATACTAGCCTTCGCTCTTCTGCGCCGCACGGATCTTGTCTTTCGTGTCGCGGTCGTTTGCGCTCTCGCCGGTAGACAGCGCGGCTACGAAGGCCTCCTGTGGCACCTCCACATGGCCGAGCATCTTCATGCGCTTCTTACCGGCCTTCTGCTTCTCCAACAGTTTCCTCTTACGTGTGATGTCGCCGCCATAGCACTTCGCAAGCACATCTTTACGCAGTGCACGAATCGTCTCACGGGCGATGATGCGCGAGCCGATGGCCGCCTGAATGGGGATCTCGAACTGCTGGCGCGGAATGAGCTCACGCAGTTTCTTCGTCATCATCACACCATACGAATACGCCTTGTCGCGGTGCACGATCGCGGAGAACGCGTCGATTCTCTCGCCTTGAATCAGAATGTCTACCTTGACCAGATCGGCTGCCTGTTCGCCGTCCTCATGATAGTCGAGTGAAGCATAGCCTTTAGTGCGGCTCTTCAGCTGGTCGAAGAAGTCGAACACAACCTCGGCGAGCGGGATGCGGTAATGCATCTCCACGCGTTCGGTCGACAGGTATTCCATCGTGCTCATCGTGCCGCGATGTTCCTGGCACAAATCCATGACCGCGCCGATGAACTCCTTCGGCGTGATGATGTCGGCCGCGACCATCGGCTCGACTATCTTCTTGATCTTGCCTTCGGGGAATTCACTTGGATTCGTGACGATGTGCACCTTGCCGTCTTCGGCGGTGACCTCATAGGGCACGTTCGGGGCTGTGGAGATGAGGTCGAGTCCGAATTCTCGGCTCAGGCGTTCGGAGACGATCTCCATATGCAGCAGTCCGAGGAAGCCGCAGCGGAAGCCGAAGCCCAGTGCCACCGACGTCTCCGGCTCATAGACGAGCGCCGCATCGTTGAGCTTGAGCTTGTCGAGCGCTTCGCGAAGTTCGGGGAATTGGGCGTTGTCGATCGGGAACAATCCCGCGTAGACCATCGGCTGAGGATCCCTGTAGCCGGGCAACGGTGTTTTCGCCGGATTCGCGGCGGATGTGATCGTGTCGCCCACCTTCGACTGGCTCACGTCTTTCGCGCCGGTGATCACGTAGCCGACCTCGCCCGCTCCCAGTGCACGGGTCGGCATCATGTCGGGGCTGATCACGCCGATCTCGATGGGGTCGTATGTCGTGCCGACGCTCATCATGTGCAGTTTCTCACGGGAACGCAGCTCGCCGTCGACCATGCGGATGTAGGTGACGATGCCGCGGTATGAGTCATACACTGAGTCGAATATCAACGCGCGGGCGTCGCCCTTCGGGTCTCCTTTCGGAGCGGGAACGTCGACGACGATGCGGTCGAGCAGCTCCTTGACGCCTTCGCCTGTTTTGCCTGATACGCGCAGCACGTCACTCGGCTCGCAGCCGATCAATCCTGCGATCTCGTCGGCGTGCTTGTCGGGTTCGGCGCTCGGAAGGTCGATTTTGTTGAGCACCGGAATGATCGTCAGATCATGGTCGATGGCCAGATACAGGTTGCTCAGCGTCTGTGCTTCAATGCCCTGGGTGGCGTCCACCAGCAGCACGGCGCCCTCGCATGCCGCCAATGCGCGCGACACCTCGTAGTTGAAGTCGACGTGGCCGGGGGTATCGATCATGCCAAGCGTATATTCCTGACCGTCATAGGTCCAAGGCACGCGGACGGCCTGGGATTTGATGGTGATGCCGCGCTCCTGCTCGATGTCCATACGGTCGAGGAAGCGATCGCGCATCTCACGTTCGGGAACGATGCCGGAGAGTTGCAGAATGCGGTCGGCAACGGTTGACTTGCCGTGGTCGATATGCGCGATGATGCAGAAATTACGAATCAACGACTGATCGGTGAAACCCGGCTGGTTATGCTGCTGGCTCACGAACCCTCCTATAAATCGGTAACTGTATGATTCTACCTACATGTCACGGCAAGCACACCGCTCTTCACAGAACATTGCCGGTCTGCCATTTATCTGCGTGCCATGCTATCATCTCTTTTCGTATGTCCTTATAGAAATACGTCGTTTGGAGAATACACAGTGGCAAACATCAAGTCGCAGAAGAAGCGCGTTCGCACTAACGAGAAGGCGCATCAGCGCAACGTTGCGGTCAAGTCCGCACTGAAGACCTACGTCCGTCGCACCCGTGAAGCCATCGCTTCCGGTGACAAGGCCGCAGCCGAGGCTGCTTTCGCCATCGCCGGCCGTAAGCTCGATCAGGCTGCTGGCAAGGGCGTCATCGCAAAGAATCAGGCTGCAAACCGCAAGTCCAGTCTGGCTCTGCAGATCAACGCCATGTGATTTGATTCACATCGTTTAATAATGCCTCCGGTCACATGACCGGAGGCATTATTTATTTCCCCTCATTCTGTGTGTTTGTTATTCTGCGTGTTTGCTTTGCCGTGTGTGCGAATGGAATCATGTGCAGTAGAGTCCGAACTCTTCGGTTGTTCTTCAGCACGTTGAGCTGCAACTGGTTGAGGGACCAGCAACGGGTCGAAATCATCATCCGAATCGTCGTTGGGCATGCGGTTGAGCACTTTCTTCGGTAAATGCACGCGTTGTCTTCGCACGGCACCAGGTACTTGAATATTGAACTTCACCGAGCAGAGACGCAGCAGAATCACGACGAGCACAATACCGATGTCCAGAATCATCTCCGTCGCGTCCCCGATGCGGTGAGCGGTGTGCGCACGCCACACCCACACCGTGAAGATGCTGCCCAACACCGCCGGAACAATGTAAAAATGCGGGTCGCGGATCACCATAGGCACCTCATTGACGAGAATATCGCGGATCACACCGCCGCCCATCGCCGTGAACGTGCCTAGGAACACGGCTGTCATGCCCGACGTGTTGTAGAGCAACGCCTTGCTGGTGCCATTGACCGCGAAAAGCCCCAATGCCAACGCATCGATGGTGATCATCGACCATTTGAGCTTATTGACCTCCGGGTGCACCACGGCGACCACTGCACCGGCCGCGAACGCGGTGAGCACCGACCCCATGTCGGAGATGCCCACAGGAGGCAACGCGCCAAGAAGAATATCGCGCACAATGCCGCCTCCAAGAGCGGTGAGCCATGCGATGATGATAATCGACGAGACGTCGTAGCGTTTGCGTACGGCCGTCAAACCGCCACCCATGCCACAGCAGAAAATCGCCAGATACTCAACCGCCTGGAAAAAGGGCGTGCTCTGCAACGCTATCTCCATTGACGCTCTCCCCTCCCGCTTCTTTCTGCTCGCTAAGGTTTATATTTTCAGTACGAAACCAACAACAGCCTACAACGAAACTAGAACGACAATGGGGTTGACGCATGTGCGTCAACCCCATTCATTATGTCGGATTGAATGTATCCGCAAAGATCAGAAGATCAGCAAACCTTCCACATCCAGTTATGTGGATCCTCGATCTCACCGAGCTGGATGCCGAGAAGCTGGTTGCGGATTGCCATCGTCAGTTCTCCGGGCTGGCCGTCGGCCACGGTCACGTCGAAGGTCTCCGACTTGAAGCGGCCGATAGGCGTGACGATAGCAGCGGTGCCGCAGGCGAACACCTCGGTGACCTTGCCAGACTTGATGTCTTCGAGCAACTGGTCGAGGGCGATCATCGTCTCGACAACGTCATGGCCGTCGTCTTCGAGCAGCTGGATGATCGAACGGCGGGTGACGCCTGGAAGGATGTTGCCGGTCAGGCTTGGAGTCTCCACATGGCCGTCGGCATAGACGACCATCATGTTCATGCCGCCCAGCTCTTCAAGGTAGGTCTTGGTTGCCGCGTCGACGAAGCAGACCTGCTCGCAGCCTTCGGCAATGCCACGGTATTCGCCAAGCAGCGAGGCGGCGTAGTTGCCGCCGCACTTCGCGAAACCGGTGCCGCCAGGGCCGGTGCGGAACCACTTGTCTTCCACCCAGATGCTCACCGGCTTGACGCCGCCGGCGAAGTATGGGCCTGAAGGCGAAGCGATGACGCAGTAATCCACTTCCTCAGGAGCGCGCACACCGAGGAACGGTTCGGAGGCGAACAGGAACGGACGCAGATACAGCGTGTATTCACGGCGGGCAGGAACCCACTTAGCGTCTTTCTCGACCAAAGCCGCACAGGAACCAAGGAAATCGTCGATGGCGACCTCAGGCAGGTAGAGGCGCTTAGCCGAATTCTGCATGCGCTCCGCGTTGGCGTCCGGGCGGAACAGCCAGGTCGAGCCGTCCGCATGGCGGTAGGCCTTCAGGCCCTCGAAGCATTCCTGAGCGTAATGCAGCACCGAGGCGCCCGGGTCAAGCTTCAGCGGCGCGTATGGTTCAATGCGGCGATCGCTCCACCCCTCACCCTTGGTCCACGTCATGTGAGCCATGCTGTCGGAGAACACCTGTCCGAATGCTGGCTTGTCGATCAGTTCTTCACGCTTGGCGTCAGATGCCGGATTGTCGTTGGGCAGAACCGTCCAATTCTGCGCGAGCTTGTCGAGTGCTGCCGGATTGTGATGGGAATCATTGGTCATGATATTGCTTCTTCAAATATCGAATAGTGGTCGTGGATGGTTTCTACAGCGCTTGTGGCGCTGATTTGTCTGTTACTTTATGCAAGGCATGCTACGAAACCGTGCAGGTGATTCACAATATGAAATTTCTTTCCGCGAGCTGAAATGTCAGCGTGAGGTTTATTCGCGCGCGCGAAAAACAGTGTATTGCCATACAAATAGTGGGGTCTGCCCGTTTCCAGGCAGACCCCACTATCAAAATCAGACTAATCGTCTATGCCGTTCTTGCCATGAGATCAGGCTTCCGCAGCAGCGGTGTCGTCCTTCTCATCCTCGGCAGGAACCTCGTCGGCCGGCTCAGCGGTCTCGAAGTCAGCTGGTGCTTCCTGCGGGATCTCGACGGTGACGACGGACTCTTCCGGATCGGCGATGTCGAGTTCGACGCCCTCAGGCAGCTTGAGATCCTTGGCAAAGATGTTGTCGCCATCCACAAGACCTTCGACGGAGACGACGATGCGCTCCGGCAGATTGTTGACCTCGGCACGAACAGTGAGCTGCTGCATGTCGACAACGGCGATGGCGCCGCCCTTCGGAGTGCCTTCGACGAAGACTGGAACCTCGACCTCGATCTTCTCGCCGGCCTTGACCTCGTAGAAGTCGATGTGTTCGACGATGCGCTTGACAGGGTTGCGCTGAACGTCCTTGACGACGGCGAGCTTGGATTCGGCGCCGTACTTGATGGTGAACAGAGCGTTGGTGTGACGCAGAGCCAGCGTGGTCTCACGCATCGGCAGCTTCACATACACCGGCTGCTCGCCGCCTGCATAGACGGTTGCAGGAATTTCATGAGCGACGCGCATACGGCGGGCAGGGCCCTTGCCGAACTCGGTGCGCAGTTCGCCTTCGAGCGTGATGGTTGTGCTATTTGCCATATTTCCTCCTTGTTCTGAATTGACGCATCAACGAGCCAAAGCAGTGCTCAAGGAGCCCACTTTCTGCCGAGTCGATGACGGAAGCAACAGCTTCCCTCGCCAAAGCAACGTTTCTAGAATAGTGTTTGCATTTGACAACTCCGATGATGGTGGAAACACTACGGCAACGGCACGCATACGCTACGATGCCGGTTAGAGCATATGATTGGAGAATCTATGGCAACGCACTCTTCGAAGATATGGCCGTACGTCGGTGCCGCGGCAGGAATCGCCTTGACTTGTGGCATGGTGTTTGCCGCCGGCGAGACGTTGTTCTCGGTGGCGCTTGATTCGCAGTCGAAGCGTTCACTGTTCCGCCGTAAAACCGATGACGACTCCCTTGCGCAGCATGATCCGGCGAAGCAGGCCGGCGTTGACGAGCAGGCGTTACAATGGTTCGATGAGGTCAAGCATGGCGTCACTATTCGCAGCTATGACGATCTCACCTTGCATGCATGGCGTTTCGACGCCAACACAGCGGTGCCACTGCCTCACGCCTACGCGATCTGCTTGCATGGCTACACGGGTGAACCGTCCGAGATGGCATCGTGGGCTTTTCATTATGCGAACATGGGCATGCGCGTGCTGGTTCCGGCGCAACGTGCCCATGAGTTGAGTGAGGGGCGCTATGTGGGCATGGGGTGGCTCGAGAAAGAGGATCTGCTCAGGTGGGTGAATTCCATCGTCGCCAAAGATCCCGACGCCCGCATTGTGCTTCAAGGAAATTCGATGGGCGCCGCGACGATTCTCGACGCGTGCGCCGATCCCCGATTGGCCAGGAACGTGACGTGCGCGATCGTCGACAGCGGGTTCTCTGGCGAATACGACCAGCTGTTGAACAGCGTTGCCGGCATGCTGCATATCAGCAAGCTCATGGCCAAGCCGATCGTTGACTGCGGCAGCCTGATCAATAAGGTGAGGCTGGGGTTCTGGTTCACGCAGGCGGACGCGCTGGCACAGCTCCGCCGCACTACGCTGCCGATGTTGTTTATTCAAGGAGACCGTGACGAGATCGTGAACCCGCGCATGCTTGACACGTTGTATGCCGCATGTGCGAGTCCGGTGAAAAAGAAATTACGTGTTGAAGGCGCTGGGCACACATTGAGTCTGCGCACGAACCCGACGTTGTATTGGCAGACCGTAGACGCTTTTGTACGCCGCTGTTTTCATATCGCTGCATGAGTCACGTGCGGCACAATAGCTGAGGAATGCGTTGGATTATCAACGCGAAAGTGGTGTGGGGCGTTCCGATATCGGAACGCCCACACCACTTGGAAACTGAATTATTGGAAAACTGATTATTAGTTCAGCAATTCCTTGACTGCTGCGATGACCTCCTGCAGACTCTGCTTGGCGTCGCCGAACAGCATCTGCGTGTTGTCTTCGTAATACAGTTCGTTCTCGATGCCGGCGTAACCGCGACCACGGCCGCGCTTCATGACGACCACGTTCTGCGACTTGTCGACGTCGAGGATCGGCATGCCGGAAACAGGCGTGCCCGGTTTGCGTGCCGCCGGATTCGTGACGTCGTTCGCGCCGACGACCAACGAGACGTTGGCGGTCGGGAACTGCGGGTTGATGTCATCGAGATCGATGAGCTCGTCATATGGCACGTTCGCTTCGGCGAGCAGCACGTTCATATGGCCTGGCATACGGCCTGCCACAGGGTGGATGGCGTATTCAACCTCGACGCCATGCTCCTTGAGCAGTTCGCCGAGATCGGCCAGTTCGCGCTGTGCCTGAGCCTGAGCGAGACCGAAGCCTGGCACGAAGATCACCTTGTCGGCATACACCAGCTGGACGGCGAGATCGTCAGGGGTCGTCTCCTTCATCGTGCCTTCCGGACCATCAGCGGAACCGGATGCCGCATCGGATCCACCGAAGCCACCTGCGAGCACAGACATGAGCGGGCGGTTCATGGCCTTCGACATGAGCACCGACAGCGTGACGCCAGCCGAACCGACCAGTGCGCCGGCGACGATCAGCGCCACATTGTCAATGGCCAAGCCAGACATGGCGACAGCCGTACCCGTGCAAGCGTTGAGCACGGAGATGACGACCGGCATGTCGGCGCCACCGATCGGGATGACGAAGACGAGACCATAGCACAGCGCGAACACGGTGGTCAGGATCGACCACAGCAGACGCTGGCTTGGGAACACGCACAGCATCACGAGGGAGGCGATGGTCAGCACGATGAAAAGCACGTTCCAGAAGCCCTTGCCCGGCAGTTTGAGGTTCTTGACCCAGCGGATGCCCTGCAACTTACCGGCGGCGATGAGCGAACCGGTGAAGGTGACGGAACCGATCATCACGCCGAGGCCGGCCGTGATGAGCACCACAAGGCTTGGAGCATGGTCGTTGGCCAGAATGTCGTTCAGGGCGACGAGCGCAGCGGCGCCGCCACCGACGGTGTTGAAGATGGAGACAAGCTGAGGCATGTCGGTCATCTTGACCTTCTTGGCCGAGACAACGCCGGCGAGAGCACCGATGGCGATGCCGACGATCAGCACGATGACGGCGATGCCGTTGACGAAGCCGGAGACGAAGAGTTTGATGAACGCCATCACCACGGCGATGATCATGCCGACTGCGGAGATGGAATTGCCCTTACGTGCGGTTTTCGGGGAATTCATGTAGTGAAGTCCCATGACGAACATCACCGCAGACAGCAGGTATACGAACCATGCAACAATATCGATTGGCTGTGCGGTCATTACTTGTTGCCTCCCTTGCTCTTCGCGCCGTCTTTATCGCTCTTGAACATCTCAAGCATGCGGTCGGTGACCACATAGCCGCCGACGACGTTCATCGTGCCCAGCACAGCGGCCAGGAAGATGAACACATATGACAGCCACGAGTTCGCTTCGGCGGCGACGATGACGACGCCGACGATGACGATGCCGTGAATGGAGTTCGCACCCGACATGAGTGGCGTGTGGAGCGTTGCCGGCACTTTGCCGATGACTTCGATGCCGATGAGCAATGCGAGAATAAACAGGGTGATCGATACTACGAGATCAGGCATCGGTTCACTCCCCCTTTCGTTCCTGCGAGGAATCGCCGGCGACGACCATCGCCTGATCGATCTCCTCGTTCATATCTACGGTGAGCTTGCCGTCTTTGATGAAATGCGTCAGAATATCGCCGACGTTACGGCTGAGCAGATTCGATGCGGTGGTGCTCACTTCGCTGGCCAAATATGGTGCGCCGATGATCTTGACACCGCCATCCGTGACTTGTTCGCCGATCGTAGAGCCCTCAACGTTGCCGCCCAGATCGCTGGCGGCGCAGTCGACGACGACCGCGCCACGATGCAAACCGGCGACGCCTTCCTTGGTCAACAGCACCGGTGGCTTGCGGCCGGGAACCTTCGCCGTCGTGATGATGATGTCGAATTCGCTGGCCTTCTTGTCGACGGCGGCTTGCTGCTGCGCCTGCTCTTCGGCAGTGAGCGCGCGGGCATAACCGCCTTCACCCTGACCTTTCGAGAAGTCGAGCCCGAGGTCAAGGAACTTGGCGCCGAGAGATTCAACCTCGGACTTCGAAGCCGGGCGCACGTCGTACGCCGTGACAACGGCACCGAGGCGCTTCGCCGTTCCAATGGCCTGCAGGCCGGCGATGCCCGCGCCGAGAATAAGCGCCTTCGCCGGTCGGATCGTGCCGGCTGCCGTCGTCATCATCGGCAGGAACGAACCATATTCATTGGCCGCCACCAGAACGGCCTTGTAGCCCATGACCGAATTCTGCGACGTCATCTCGTCCATCGACTGCGCCGAGCTGAGCTGTCGTGGCAGTCGCTCGATGGCGATGGCCGTGAGTCCGGCCTGCTGCAATGCGCTGACATATGCTTCATCGGTGAAGGAGCCGAGCATGCCGATGACCCATGTGCCTTTGCTGATCTGCGTGATCATCTGCTCCGATGGGCGGTCTACGAAGCCGAGAGCGTCGGCTTCATCGAGAATCGTCTGCTTGTCGGTGACGGTCACGCCAGCTTTGGCATAGTCGTCATCCGTGTATGAGGCGGCTTCGCCTGCTCCATGTTCTATCAAACAAGACACCCCTGCCTTACGCAGGCGTGTAGCGATATCCGGCGTCAGTGCGACGCGGGACTCATGTTCCGACGTTTCATTGAATACGCCGAACACCACAGTGGCTTCTGGTGTTTGAGCCATATGAACCCTTTCTATGCATCCCCGTATGACGGGATGATGAACATACAGCGCCCCAGTGTAACCGAAACACGTCCGTAACATATGGTTGGAGTCCATTCTGCGAATATCCGCGTTCCAAGCGGTTTCATAGGATGCCCGTCAATTCGTGCGAACGGTTTTCGAATTACGCCAGAAGGCTTCGTTACGTAAGCGTAAGGTGACGTGGAACGTTTTTAAGGCTAATATCCGTTGAAGAACGTTTTTGCGGGCTATAAGGAGCACTATGTCTATTTTCACATCGGTCAAAAAGCACGCGTCGGATGCGACGCAGAGAATATTGCATCTCGGCGGTGATTTCGAACATCCGATCAACGCTGATGGCGACACTCCTGACTATGTGGACCCGGAAACGACGCCGCAGCATCACGACTATGAGGATCTGCCGCATATCGACTTCTGGGGTCCGGATCGCCCGACGACCACGTTCATCGACGCCAATTCCGATTTCATCACGGCAGACACCGAGGGCAACGAACCTCTGCCAGAAGACTTCAACCTGTATCGCATCTATGAATCCCGTGCTAAGCGTATGCCTGACGAAGCGCTGTATACGTTTAAATACGGTGATGAATGGGTGACGAAGACCGCGAGCGAAACGTTGCTTGACATTCGCGAGGTTGCCAAGGGTCTCATGCATCAGGGTCTCCGCAAAGGCGATGGTGTGGCGTTCATGTGCCACACGTCGTATGAGTGGGATGTGTTCGATGCAGCCGTATTGTCGGTCGGAGGTGTGCTCGCCACCATCTACGACACCGATTCCGCGGAGCAGATTCGCAACATCGTCGACAACTCCGACTCCTCGTTGCTGGTGGTCGAGACCAAAGACATGCTGAACAAAACGGAGCTGGCCAAAGAGGACTGCCCGACGCTCAAGACCATCATGTGCATTGAGAACGGCGCGTTGGATGAACTCAAGGCATATGGCTCCACCGTTTCCGACGCACAGCTCGACGAGCGCATCGCCAGCGTCAAGAAAACCGACCTGTGCTCGATTGTCTACACGTCCGGTTCCACCGCCGCGCCGAAGGGCGTGGAGATGACGCACGCGCATTACTGCGCCACGGCCACCAACCTGCCCACCTACATGCCCGACCTGCTGTCCAACAAGCGCAACCGCGTCCTGCTGTTCCTGCCGCAGGCGCATTCCTTCGCCCGCGCCATCAACTACATCTGCGTGGCCAGCAATCTGCACATTTACATCGCCCGTGGCATCAAGACGCTGACCGCCGACCTCAAGATCGCACGCCCGCACATCATGATCGTGGTTCCTCGTGTGCTGGAGAAGGTCTACAACGCAGCCTCCCAGAAAGCCGGTAGCGGCCCTAAGGGACGCGTGTTCGCGGCATCCGTCGTAGCCGCCCAGAAATACATGAAGGAGGTCAGCGAGAATGGCAAGGCCAGCCGATTCGTCTCCATGCAGCGCAATGCCTTCGACCCGCTGGTCTACGCGTCGATTCGCGAAGCCCTCGGTGGTTGCGCGAAGTGGATCGTCACCGGCGGCGCGCCGCTTGACCCCGATCTGATGGCGTTCTTCCGTGGCGCCGGCATCCCGGTGTATGAGGGCTATGGCCTGACCGAGACCACGGCGCCATGCGCGTTCAATCCGTTGACGGTGCCCTACCATCAGGGTTCCGTCGGCATCCCGTTCCCGGGATTCCAGCTGCGCATCGGCGAAGGCAACGAGATTCAGGTCAAAGGCGTTCCGGTGTTCAAGGGGTACCACAAGAACGAAGAGGAAACCGAGCTGAGCTTCACCGAAGATGGCTGGTACAAGACCGGCGATCTGGGGCGTCTCGACGATGATGGCTTCCTCTATATCATCGGCCGTAAGAAGGATCTGATCATCACCGCAGGCGGTAAGAACGTCTCCCCGGGCCCGATGGAAGATGTCATCAAGCGTTGCCCGTTCGTGTCTCAGGCATTGGTGGTCGGTGACAAGCGTTCGTTCATCTCCGCATTGATCACCTTGGATGAGGATGCGTTGCGCCCGTGGCTGTCGAAGCATGGTCTTGACACCGGCATGACGATGGAAGAGGCTGCTCAGAACGCTGCGGTGCGTGCCGAGGTGCAGAAGTGGGTGGATCAGGCGAACGAGGGTGTTTCCCGTGCCGAATCCGTTCGCAAGTTCATCATTCTGCCTGAGGAGTTCAGTCAGGATAACGGATTGATGACAGCGTCGATGAAGATCATTCGCCCGCGTGTGCTCAAGCGCTACAACACACTGCTCAACACGCAGATGTACACGAAGCGCAAGCCGAATCCGGACGCGCAGAACAACGGCTGACCTACATCAGCATCGCATATGAGTTGGCCCACCGATAATCTCGGTGGGCCCAACTCATATGCGCACTACGTGCGCAAAAGGTCCTATGAGAAGTCAGAAGCCCAGACGATCGAGTTTCTTCGGGTCGGACTGCCAGTTCTTCGCGACTTTGACCTGCATATCGAGATTCGCTTTACGACCGACCAGACGATTCACCGGCGTACGCAGTTTCTTCTTGATATGCACCAGATGCGACGCTCCCTTGCCGATGATGATCGGCTTCTGTGAGTCTCGTTCAACGTAGATGGAGACCATCACGCGAGCTTTGCCGTGCATCATTTCGGCATCTTCCTCGTCCATGTTCTCTGGGTAGTCGATCGAGTCGACGACAACGGCCAATGAATGAGGCAGCTCATCATCGAGTTCTTCAAGCAGCACACCACGGATGAGCTCTGCGATGGCATCTTCAGGACGCTCTTCGGTGACCTGATCGGTCGGATACATCTGTGGCCCTTCGGGAAGATGGTCAATCAGCACGTTGCGTACTTCCTGCAGATTGTCGTCTTCCAATGCGCTTACCGGCACGATATCCGCGAAATCAGCGAATTCGTTGATTTCGATCAGCTTGTTCACCAATGCATTGCGGTCAAGCTGATCGATTTTCGTCACGATCGCGATCAGCGGCACCTTCCATTTGAACGTGCCATCGTCGTTTTTCGTGGCGAATTGAGAGCGAAGCCTACTCAAGATCCTGCGGTCCCCCGGCCCGATCTCCTGATCTGCCGGCAGCAGGAAGGCTATCTCGTCGCTGTCTGCCAAAGATTCGTCGACAACATCGTTGAGTCGCTGACCCAGAAGAGTGCGAGGACGATGGATGCCTGGGGTGTCGACGAGCACGATCTGGGCGTGGTCGGTGGTGAGCACGCCTCGAATGGCCTTACGCGTCGTTTCCGGCCGAGATGACGCAATGGCGATCTGCATGCCGATCAACGCGTTGATCAACGTGGATTTACCGACATTGGGGCGGCCCACCACGGCCACGAAGCCAGATCGATACGGGGTTGCGGGCTGCGACGCAGCGTTGGATTGTTCACTCATGGTCATTGGACTCCTGTGTGGTGGTGGTTGGGGTTGCTTCATCGTCTTGAGACGATTCTTCCGTTTCGGTCTGCTCCGCTTCGCTCTGAGGTTCGACGACGATCGTCGACACCTTCTTGCGCCTTCCGGCCGAATCGACGGCGGTCAAACGCAAGCCGTGGGTGGTGGCGCTGGAACCGACGATCGGCACGCGGCCGAGCAGTTTGGTCAGCAACCCATAGACGGTATCTACATCGTCCTCGTCAAGATCAACTTCGAAGATGTCTTCAAGATCCGCGATCGGCGTACGTGCAGGCATGCTCCATTTGCTTTCGCCTATTTGCTGTGGCTCTCCATGCTGAGCATGATCATGCTCATCCTGCAATTCGCCGACGATCTGCTCCAGCGCATCTTCGATGGTCACCATGCCTGCGATGCCGCCGTATTCATCGACGACGATCGCCACATGGTGGCAGGTCTGCTGCATCTCGTGGAAGAGGTCGTCTGCCGGCTTGAGCTCGGGCACCAACATCGGATCACGCATTATGGACGCAATGGGACGGCTCAACGCCGCATTGTTGAAAATCGAGGCGCGCACGGCATCCTTCATATACGCGATGCCCAGCAGATCGTCGATGTCGTTGCCGATGACTGGAATACGCGAATAGCCCGAACGCGAGCACAGTTTCAGGAAGTCTTCGAGGGAGGCGTCTTTTTCGATGCAGATCATATCGGTGCGCGGCACCATGATCTCGCGTGTCAGCGAATCCGAAAGCTCCAATACGTTGTGCAGCATTTCGGAGGTTTCAGGGTCGAAACGATTCGTTTCCAGAACACGGTTGATCGCAGCGCGCCCCTGCTCAAGGTGAATTTCCTCGAGTTCTTCGTTTTCGGAAAGCTCCGCTTTGTTCTGCGCCGTCTTCGACTTGTGCCGATGCAGGAACGGCGCGCACGCATAGGCGAATGAAGCCAGTCTCGTGTGGGAAAGCAGAATCTCCAACGGTCGATCCGAGCCAACGGAACGAGGACGTACCAAAACCGACACGAAAGCCACAACCAACGCCACGACGACGCCTATGATCAGCTGCAACCATACCGCGCAACCGAATATCGCGGCGATGCACACGGCGATCGCTCCCAATAGCACGTTACTGACGATGCGCTGGAACGCACACGCCGAAGATGTGGCATGTCGATTCGCAATGAGCCGCTGCAGCCTGTGTATCTTATCGATCTTCTTCTGACGCGTGAACTGGCTGAGTTCCGAATCGGTCTGCGTTTCGATCATCAGATTGTTGAGATTCGCGCGGGTCACGCGAACAACAGCGCTTTCCAACGACGCCAACAGAAGCGACTGCCAGAACAACAAACAGGCAACCACGGCAAGAACAACGACGGTGATGATCGTCATCTCATTCATCGCATACTCCTCATGCACTTCTAGTGACCGAGTTGCCGGTCCGCGCCATGCTTGCGCTCATAGACTTCCAGTTCATTGACGCTTCCCTCGGGCAGCTGCGCTACCCATGGTGTTGAGCGATGCAGCGCGAAGAAGGTGAGCAGCAGCTGACGCTGTAGACCGAACATCTGCCGTTCCTGCTCTTTGGTGTGGTGATCGTAACCGAGCAAATGGAGCACACCATGAATGGTCAGCAGCATCATCTCTTCCATCGTGCTGTGTCCCGCCGCCGCAGCCTGCTGCTGAGCCACCCACGGGCATATCACGATGTCGCCGAGCATGCCTTCCGGTTCATTGCGATCGTCACCGGGGCGAAGTTCATCCATCGGGAAGCTCATCACGTCGGTCGGCCCTTGCAGATTCATCCAGCGTTCGTGCAGCTCGGCGATCGGCTCCGGGTCCACGAAAGTGATCGTCAGTTCGGATTGCGTGCTCACGCGCATCTGATGCATGACCCAGATGCCGAGTTCCGAGAAGATCTTCGGATCGAGCTGCCACTGCGTTTCGTTGGCAACTTCAACGCTCATGTTCTTCCTTTCGCGCAGCAGCGGCGTTCGACCGCTGTGATTGAGCATGACGGCGGGCGGCCTCACCCTTGCGAGCAGCTTCGTCGTGCGATTCATAGGCGGCGACTATTCTGCCGACAAGCGCATGGCGCACCACATCTTCAGCGTTGAGATGCACGAACGCGATATCGTCAATGCCGTGCAGAATCGATTCGATTGACCCCAATCCCGAACGTGGCACATCAAGATCAACCTGAGTGATGTCGCCGGTGATCACCATCTTCGTGTTGAATCCAAGACGCGTGAGGAACATCTTCATCTGCTGATTCGTCGTGTTCTGCGCCTCGTCGAGAATGACGAACGCGTCGTTCAGCGTACGTCCACGCATATACGCCAATGGCGCCACTTCTATTGAGCCATCATCAAGGCAGCGCTTCAACTGGTCTGCTCCCAGCATGTCGGAGAGCGCGTCATACAGCGGACGCAAATACGGGTCGACCTTCTCGTTCAACGTGCCTGGCAGGAAACCGAGATTCTCCCCGGCTTCCACGGCTGGGCGCGTCAGAATGATGCGGCGAACCGCGCCGTCTTCGAAAGCCTGCACCGCTTTCGCCACAGCAAGATAGGTCTTACCGGTGCCGGCGGGGCCTATGCCGAATGTGATCGTATTTGCTTCGATCGCGTTCACATAATCGACCTGGCCCGCGGTTTTCGGCCGAACCGGATATCCGGCGGCGTACGCGATTGTTCCGGGAATGCTCGGCTTGCGATAGCGGGCATGCGCCTGCCTTGCGTTGTCTCGCTCCTGTTTCTTCACACGACGCAATGCCTCGACTTCTCTGCCGTGACCAGGCACTTCTTCACGTATGTCGTTCGCCAACACCTGCTGTTCGAGCATGCGCTTCACCGTAGCCGCGTCCAAGGGATTCGTGTAGGCCGCATCGATAAGCGTGTGAATCAGATCCTGCGCCGCCGACGCCTCGCTCTCCCCCGCCTTCGTCGTAGACGTGATCGTAACGCGGTTGCCTCGAATATGTATGGTGATATCTCGATATTCGCGTTCGATCTCGCGTATCACCTCATCGTAGGCCCCAAACACCTTGACGGCATCGAGTTGTTCCGGGATCTGCACTGTTCGTGTTGTAGTCGCCAAATGCTCCTCTTTGACTTACTTGACTTTGAATGTATGTTGCGTTATTCGCCCATCGGTTCACCGGTGAGCACGTGCGCGTGCACATGGAACACCGTTTGGCCGGCGTCTTCGCCCGTGTTGAAGATCAGGCGGAACGAACCGTTATAGGCCTCATCAGCAATGGTTTGCGCGACTTCGACCATGTGCGCCAGCAGAGATGGGTCTGCCTTCGCCAATTCATCGACGTTGCGGTAATGCTGTCGTGGCACAACGAGCACATGCACCTTGGCTTTCGGGTTGATGTCTTTGAACGCATACACTTGGGCGTCTTCGAACACCTTCTCGCTCGGCACTTCACAGTCGATGATCTTGCAGAACAGGCAGTTCGGGTCTTTCATCTATTCCTCATTTCCAATGAACGGATATGCCAGCACTGTTTGATTCTACCAATTCCATCGCATATTCATTCCGCGAACCCTGTTCAGCGATAGCGTCCCACAGCACGGCTCAACAGGCTCAGTGCCACAGGTCCCGCCGCAGATGCGCGCAGGATGTTCGATCCCAGCACGCACACCAGAGCGCCGGCTGTGCGGAATGCGTCGACCTCCTGCTCGCTGATGCCGCCCTCCGGGCCGACGACCACGCTGATGGTTCTTGGTTTGCCATCTTCCAAACAGCGCGAGGTCAGCGCATCGACGGCCTCCTCCACCTGCGACCAGGAAGCATTGGCGTCTTGATGCAACACGATGACGAGGTTCCCGTGCACCATATCACGCCGAATCTGCGCCAACAGTTGTTTGCTGCTCATCGCCTCGCGCAGCTCGGGCACAAAAGCCCGTCGAGATTGTTCGGTTGCCGCACGCAGTGTTTGCATCCATTTGCGATCGGTTCGCCCTGCTTTGAACCGCGCGATGGAACGATCGGCCTGCCATGGCGTCACTTCGTCAACGCCTATTTGAGTGGCCACATCGATGGCCTGTTCGTCATGGCCGTTCTTCGCCAAAGCCTGAATGAGACCGAGTCGCACAGTCGGCTTGTCTTCCCTCTCGAAACCCAGCACCTGCACCACGCCGTTTTGCGCATCATCCACCACTACCTGAATGCGTAGCCCATTGCCATCAGACAATTGGAGTTCGTCGCCTTCGGCCAACCTCATCGAACCGATCGCATGTCTTTTCACGCTCTGCGGCAAAGTTATTTTCCAGCCAGCCGACAGTTCGTCGCACCGCAACGGCGCATCATCGCTACTCGTATCCACCAAAAACAACGCATCAGTCATATTTCGTAGGCTACACACCGGCGTACACGAACGACTGCGTGAACAACCCTGTTCACATGCGACACGCCGAACTTGCGCTCGAACTCATGTTCGCGTATATTTTTTTCTGTTGCGCGGCAACGACACCTGTCCGGGTGGCGGAATGGTAGACGCGCTAGCTTGAGGTGCTAGTGCCTATTTTATACAGGCGTGCGGGTTCAAGTCCCGCTCCGGACACCAGCAAAACCGGTTCCCTTCGGAACCGGTTTTTGTTTTCCAAGACGACTACCCGAATGGCAGAGCAGCGAACGGAGGATGCATGCGACTAGTACGGCTCGAATCGATTGATGACCCGCAGGTGGAGGCATACACGAATCTGACCGAGCTGCAACTGCGCAACCGCTTGGAACCATCTCAGGGCCTGTTCATAGCGGAATCGCCGAAGGTCATCACCCGCGCACTTGAAGCGGGCCGTGAACCGATATCTCTGCTCGTGGAGGAACCTTGGCTCGAAGGCATGAAGCAGACGTTCGAATATATTGACGAGCACTGGGGAGACTCCGTTCCAGTGTTCGTAGCCTCCCCCGAACAGCTCAAGCAACTCACCGGCTACAGGTTGCACCGCGGAGCTCTGGCAGCCATGCGCCGTTGGGAATTGCCCAGTGTTGCACAGGTGTGCGCAGGCGCCACACGCATCGCAGTGCTTGAGAACATCGTCGATCATACGAATGTGGGTGCCATCATTCGCTCGGCTGCGGCGCTTGACGTGGACGCCGTGCTAGTCACACCATCTTGCGCAGACCCGCTGTATCGCCGTTCCATTCGCGTCTCCATGGGAACGGTGTTCCAGATTCCATGGACACGCATCGGGGGCGATGACGTGCATTACTGGCCGTGGCAAGGGTTGAAGGAGCTTCATGAACTTGGCTTCACCACGGCGGCCATGGCGCTCTCTGACGATTCCATATCGCTGGACGCCCTCGTCGACAGACTCCACACTGACGGAGATCAACATATCGAGAAGCTCGCATTGATATTCGGAACCGAAGGAGACGGACTGACCAAACATACGATCGCCAACGCCGATCTCACTGTGAAAATACCGATGAGTCATGGGGTCGATTCACTCAACGTCGCCGCATCGAGTGCCGTAGCCTTTTACAGCACGCGTAACGTATAAAGCTCACTTAAGCACAGGGAATATCACAATAAGAACCCATTTTGGTTCGAAATGTGAAACGATTTTGGTATTTCTTGAAAGAACACGCCGTAAAACAGGCGTTTTGGCTTTGCCATTGAGCGAATGTATGCAATTATTGAGGTGTCTTCAATGATGAACACCACTTCACAGATTCAGTTCTGTAAGTCCGCAGGAAGGAGCTGCTATGGCGAAGAAGAACCCCAAGATTCTTTCCATCGTTCTCGCAGGCGGCGAAGGAACCCGTCTCATGCCTCTGACACGAGATCGCGCTAAGCCGGCCGTACCATTGGTGGCGTATACCGCCTCATCGATTTCCCGTTGAGCAATCTGGTCAATTCGGGGTACAGCCAAATAATCGTATTGACCCAATACAAGTCGCATTCGCTTGACCGTCATATTTCCCAATTGTGGCGCTTCTCGACTTTGCTCGGCAGCTATGTCTCCCCTGTTCCAGCACAACAGCGTCTTGGCAAGCATTGGTACTTGGGTTCTGCCGACGCGGTGTATCAGACCATCAACATCATCGAAGACGTGCAGCCCGACATCGTCGTGATCGTCGGCGCCGATCACGTGTATCGCATGGATTTCGAACAGATGGTGCGTCAGCACATCGAGTCGGGAGCCGAGTTCACTGTGGCAGGCATCCGCCAGCCGATCGAACAGGCGAACCAGTTCGGAGTCATCCAGGTGGATCACGATCATCCGAACATGATCCATCAGTTCCAGGAGAAGCCGAAAGAGACCACTGGTCTGCCCGACAACCCGAACGAGATCCTCGCCTCGATGGGTAACTATGTGGCCAACACCGATGCGCTGTTCAACGCATTGTCGATCGACAGCAAGGCAGAGAACACGAAGCACGATATGGGTGGAGACATCGCGCCGTTCTTCGCGGCACGTAACGAAGCCGGCGTGTATGACTTCAGCAAGAACGAGATCCCCGGCTCCACGCCGACCGACCACGCATATTGGCGCGATGTGGGCACGATCACCCAGTTCTATGACGCGCATATGGATCTGATCTCGTATGTGCCGGAGTTCAATCTCTACAATATGGAGTGGCCTATCTACACGAATTCCGGCAATCTTCCGCCGGCGAAGTTCGTGCATGCCGCAGGTGATCGCGTCGGCCACGCGACTGATTCGATTGTCTCCCCCGGTGTCATCGTCTCCGGTGGCGAAGTGCATCATTCCGTCGTCTCTCCGAACGTGCACGTGCATTCATGGTCGCAGGTCAACGATTCGATTCTGTTCGACAACGTTGAAGTTAATCGCCGTGCCCGCGTCAACCGCGCGATTCTCGATAAGAACGTCGTCCTCACCGAGAATGCCACAGTGGGTCTCGACATGGAGCACGATCTGGAACGTGGGTTCACCGTCACGCCGGATGGCATCACCGTCGTCCCGAAGGGCACCATCGTTGACGGCTGATGTAGCGTTTCAAATCCGCTGACTATAGAAATTGCCGGTCGTCTCGAATTGTTGAGGCGACCGGCCAATTTCTATACCGGAAAATATATAGTATGCGTAAGCACTCTCGGCCGTGCAGCAACGTTTGTGCCAGGTACCAGGCTTTTAGTATCTCGGCATATTGTCAAGGTTGAATCCAAGAGCAGCAAGCTGTTCCGCGCCTTCCGGCGTGATCTTCTCGACCGTCCAACGTGGCGTCCATGTCCAATCGATGCGGAACTCCTCGACCAATCCGGCCAATGTGCTGGCACACTCGTCTTCGATAAGATCAGTCAATGGGCATGCTGGCGTCGTCAACGTCATCGTGATGATGGCTCGACCAAGTTCATCGATTTCGATGCCATACACCAATCCCAAGTCGATCACGTCGATGCCGAGCTCGGGTCGATGACCTGATGCAACGCCTCTTTGACATCTTGCGCAGTGGCACGGCCAATATCATCCACGCCTTTGAGCTCGATGCCGTCAACTGTGTCTTCCTTGCATTGGCAGTCATGATCGCCATCTCCATGCCCACCACAGCAATCGGTCTTCGCATCCTGTTCGGCTGAATCCTGCGCGTTGACGCCGATCGTCTTGGCCAAGGCGGGATTCGCCATGACTGCTCGAGCGGTATCTTCATCACCCGCCACGGTGTTCACCGCGTCGAAAATAGTGCTTTCCGGCTCTGGAACCAGATTACTGCTCATTGCCATCCTCGCTTTTCTATGTGCTCGTAAGAATAATTATTGTTGTGAAGCCAGTGCTTTGGCCATCGAGTCCTTCAGTCCTTCCCAACCGAGCAATGCGCATTTGATGCGCATCGGGTATTTGGAAACGCCTTGGAACACAAGTGCATCTTCAAGATCGTCTTCAATCTGCTCGTCGTCTACGCCGGCACCGCGCGATTGCATAAGCGTATGGAACTCGTTGAACAGTTTCATCGCTTCATCAACCGTTTTTCCCTCGACCAGATCAACCATGATCGAGAGGCTGGCTTGTGAGATCGAGCAACCCTGACCATCCCACACGATGCTTTCGATGCGGTGAGGCTCGTCTTTGCTGATTTCGACGTGCACAGTGACTTCATCGCCGCATGTGGGGTTGAACTGGTGCGACTGCGCCGCCGCACATGATTCATGCATCGCGGAGACGGTCGCCTGACCATCATCGGTATCTGATGACACACCATCGGGAAGCGTTCCCTTGCCATGAGGATGGCGGGATGCGTCAAGAATCACTTCCTGATACATCTGCTCCAATTCCTGATTTCCGATGTTGGTCATCGCATTCCTTTCCGTCGACTGCCGTCAATCCCACTATCTATCTGAGTAACATATATGCGGCGATCGTATTCCCGACCGCAAGCGTTCTTCCATGGTTTCCCATCATGCAACCACATTGGATGCTATGCGATGAAGAACTTGCGAACCCCTTGAACGGCTTCCACGAGTGCCTGAGCGTCTTGAGGCGTGTTATAGACGCCTGTTGAAGCCCTGTTCGAAGCAAACACCCCGAAATGCCTGTGAATCGGCTGTGCGCAATGGTGGCCGACGCGGATGGCGATTCCCCGTGCGTCGATATATTGCCCCACGTCGTGCGGATGCACGCCGTCAACCTCGAATGCGACGGTGCCGATGCGATCGACGTTGTTCGCCGGCCCAAGGATGCGTACGCCATCGACGTCGGCCAGCTTCAGCAGTTCATCGGTTATCGTGCGCTCATGCTGTGCGATGGCATCCATGCCGATGCTCATCATCCATTGCGCTGCAACGCCGGCTGCGACAACTTGTGCAACAGGCTGTGTGCCAGCCTCGAATCGTGCTGGCGGCTCCATGTATTGAGCCGGCTTGTCCATGAACGCCAACTCGACCATCGATCCACCAAACTTCGCCGGTGGCAACGCCTCCAGCAACTCTCGCTTGCCATACAGGAAGCCCACGCCTGTCGGACCATACATCTTATGCGCGCTGAATGCGGCAAAATCCACGTCGAGTGCATGAAAATCGACTGGAATGTGGGGCACGGACTGGCAGGCGTCCAGAATGAACAACGCTCCCACTTCGTGTGCGCGCCTGACAATCGGCGCGATATTGGTGATCGCGCCGGTGACATTGCTGATGTGGGTGATCGCCACGATCTTCGTGTGTTCGGTGATCACTTCGTCGGCGGTGTCAGCGAGGATACGCCCGTCGTCGTCAAGATCGAAGTATTTGAATGTGGCACCGGTGCGTGTGGCAAGCTCTTGGAATGGCAGCAGCACCGAATGGTGTTCGGCTCTCGACACCACAATCTCATCACCGGGTTTCAGTGCGAAACGTTGTGCCGATTTGCCACCTCTCCCGAGGCTGGCATTGCCGAACGCTGTGGCAAGGGTGTTCAACCCATCGGTCGCGCCCATCGTCACGACGAGCTCCTCGTTGCCCTCTTCATATGACGCCCCGACGAGCTTTGCAACCTGTGCACGGGCTTCTTCGAACGCCACCGTGGAACGCCCGGCAAGTGTATGCGCTCCACGATGCACGCCCGCATTGATCGTTTCGTAGAACTTTGATTCCGCATCGATGACAGATTGCGGTTTCTGAGCCGTGGCACCGCTGTCGAGATATATCAGAGGATGCCCATTCACCTGTTGGCGCAGAATGGGGAACTGCGAGCGAATCGCATCAAAATCCGTCATCGATCGTCTTCTTTCGTTATGTATAAGCGATATTCAGGCAAGAGCGGATTCGGAGTCCGCGCCCTCCGGCAGATACATGTCGTAACCGGTCTCCTCGAGTTCATCGGCGAGTTCCGGGCCACCGCTCTTCACGAAATGGCCTTGGGCGAACACATGCACGACGTCCGGCTTGATGTATTTGAGGATGCGCGTGTAGTGCGTCACCATCAGAATGCCGAAATCGTTCTTCGCCTTCGCACGGTTCACACCTTCCGAGACGACGCGCAATGCATCAACATCGAGCCCGGAGTCGGTTTCATCGAGAATGGCGAACTTCGGCTTGAGCATTTCGAGCTGCAACACTTCGGCACGCTTCTTCTCACCGCCGGAGAAGCCTTCGTTCACGGAACGACCGGCGAACTTCGGATCCATCTTGAGCTCCTTCATCGCAGTGGTGAGCTCTTTGGTCCACGTGCGAATGGCCGGCGCCTTACCTGAGACCTCGGTCACCGCAGTGCGCAGGAAGTTCGTCATCGACACACCCGGCACTTCAACCGGGTACTGCATGGCGAGGAAGATGCCCGCCTTTGCGCGCTCGTCCGGGGTCATCTGCAGAATGTCAACGCCGTCGAGCAGCACCTGACCGCTGTCGACCTCGTATTTCGGGTGTCCGGCAAGCGTGTAGGCAAGGGTGGATTTGCCCGAACCGTTGGGACCCATGATGGCATGCGTCTCCCCCGAATTAACGGTCAGGTTGACGCCTTTGAGAATCTGCTTGCGGCCTTCCTTCGTCTCCACCGATGCGTAGAGATCTTTGATTTCCAACGTCGACATTGTTATTTCTCCTCCAAAACGTTCTTCATTTCTTCGCTCTCACCGCGAGCGAGACGACGGTCTATGGCCTGCATCAGGTGCGTTGCGATCTCTTCGATGCCGATCTCTTCAACCAATTCACCGAAGAAGCCACGTACCACGAGTTTGCGCGCTTCCTTCTCCGGAATACCGCGCGACTGCAGGTAGAACAGCTCCTCATCGTCGAAACGTCCGACCGAGCTGGCATGGCCTGCACCGACGATGTTGCCGTTCTCGATCTCAAGATTCGGCTCGGAATCCGCGATCGCACCCGGTGTGAGCACCAGATTCCTGTTGAGCTCGTACGAATCGGTTCCAGGGGCGGTCGGCTCAATCAACGCATTGCCCACCCATGTGGAATGTGCTCCCTTGCCATTGAGCGCGCCCTTGTAGACCACGCGGGAGCGGCATTCCGGAGCATTGTGCACCACCATCGTACGATGTTCGATATGCTCGCCTGGATCCACAAAGTAGATGCCGAGCATGTTGATCTCGCCGTGTTCGCCGCCGAAATCCTGATCCATGCGGATGCGCACCACGTCGCCGCCCAGCGTGACGACCGAGTGGCGAATGGACGAATCCTTGCCCACGTGGATGCGATGATTGCCAACATGCTTGGAACCGCGATCCCATTCCTGAATGAACGTCGTGGAGATGTGCGCGTCATCGCCGGTGGTGATTTCGATGCCTTCTGCGAGTTTCGCATCACCGTAGTGTTCGACCACCACGTCGGCATGCACCTGTGAATCAGCGGCGATGACCAGATGCAACGCATCGAGACGCTCATCGGTGCCGAGCACCTTGATCAACAGCGGGTGGTCGAGGCTGCGCTTGATCTCGATGATCGTCGCCGAGTTCTCACTGTTCCATTCGACTGCCGACACACGGTCGTTCGGCTTGCTCACCGTACCGCTGAGATCATCACCGATCTTCACCGTGCGAATGTCCACACTGCTCGTGTCAACCGGCGAGCCGTCGATCATGCTGATCGACACTTGCGTCAATCCGCTTGGCTCGAACACGTCGAAGAATTCACTCATGCGTTCGATTGGGGTAAAACGCCAATCCTCCTGCTTGCGCGTGGGGACGGCGAAATCATCCACAGCAAAGGAGCGCGGAGCGTTGTCGGCGCTTGACGGCATGGCCGCCGGAACGGCATACGGATCGTTCGGATCCGCAACCGGAATCGAAATTTCCTTTTGGTCTGCCATATCAGCCAACCGATCCTTCCATCTGCAGTTCCACCAGACGATTGAGTTCCAGAGCGTATTCCATCGGAAGCTCTCGGCTGATCGGCTCGACGAAGCCGCGCACGATCATCGCCATGGCCTCCTTCTCTTCGATGCCACGGCTCATCAGGTAGAACAATTGGTCTTCGGAGACCTTCGACACCGTGGCTTCATGCGCCATAGACACGTCATCTTCTCGCACGTCAACATGCGGGTAGGTGTCGGAGCGTGAGAAGTCGTCGACGAGCAATGCGTCGCAGACGACGTTCGAACTGGAACCTTCCGCTCCGTCGACGATCTTGACGAGTCCGCGGTATGCGGAACGCCCGCCGCCGCGCGAAATCGACTTTGCCACAATGGTGGAAGACGTGTGCGGTGCCAAGTGAATCATCTTCGCACCCGTGTCTTGATACTGGCCTTTGCCGGCGAATCCAAGCGACATCGTGGAGGCGCTGGCATATGGCTCGGCGAGAATGCAGGCCGGGTATTTCATCGTGGCCTTCGAACCGATGTTGCCGTCGACCCATTCCATCGTGCCGCCTTCACGCACATATGCGCGCTGCGTCACGAGATTGTAGACGTTGTTCGACCAATTCTGCACCGTCGTGTAGCGCACTCGTGCGTTCTTCTCGACGATGATCTCGACGATGGCGGCATGCAGTGAGTCGGTCGAGTAGATAGGTGCAGTGCATCCTTCCACATAGTGCACGTACGAACCTTCGTCTGCGATGATGAGCGTGCGCTCGAACTGACCCATGTTCGGGGTGTTGATGCGGAAATACGCCTGCAATGGAATATCCACGTGCACGCCCTTCGGCACATAGACGAACGAGCCACCCGACCATGCAGCGGTGTTCAGCGCACCGAACTTGTTGTCTTCAGGAGGAACGACCGTGCCGAAGTACTTCTTCACAAGCTCCGGGTATTCACGCACTGCGGTATCAGTGTCGACGAAGATCACGCCCTGCTTGGCGAGGTCTTCCTGGATCGAGTTGTAGATGACTTCGGATTCATATTGCGCTGCGACACCGGAGACGAGCCTGCTCTTCTCAGCTTCCGGAATGCCGAGCTTGTCGTATGTGTTGCGAATGTCGTCGGGAAGATCTTCCCAGTGCGCGGCCTGCTTGCCAACCGGCTTGACATAGTATTTGAAATCCTGTGCGTGGAAGCCGGAGAGATCGACTCCCCACTTCGGCATCGGCTGTTCGATGAACGCCTTGTATCCGCGCAGACGCATGTCAAGCATCCACTGCGGTTCGTGCTTATCTGCCGAAATATCTCGAACGACCTGTTCGTCGATGCCTTTTTGGCTGCTTCGCCCGCTGCGTCGGAATCGTGCCAGCCATACGAGTATTCACCGAATTGCTCGATGATCTCGTCATCCTGTTTGATTTTCTCCTCGTTGACGCGAGCTCGATCAGCGACGTACTGATTCATCTCCACGTCAGATGCGGCATGGGGCATGTGATCTTCTGCCACTCGTCGCCACCTCCCATGTTTGTCAATGTCTTGCTCCACGGTAGCAGACACCCTGCAAACACGCCAGAGTTTCAGGACCGAAGAAAATACGCGCGGAGACGAATACAACGTCTCCGCGCGAATGTCACAAATGTACCGTCACAATATCCGACAGCAATTGTCAGCTGAGAATCTGCACGATCTTGCGGTATTGCTCGTCGGTGAGCTGCGCCGCGGGCTCGCGAATAAGCGTGGAAATATCAAGTCCTTTGGCTTTCACCGCACCTTTTATAGCGGAGATGAACAGATCCGCCTGGTCATATACCGCCATGAGTGTGCTGATGCGTGCCGCTGCCGTGAGTGTCGTCGCCATGTCACCGGAGTCGTATGCGTTGCGCAATGTGACGAATGTCTCAGGCTCCACGTTGGTCAGTCCGCTGATCACGCCCACTCCTCCGGAGACGCGGTTGACCAGATAATACTCATCGAATCCAGAGAACACGGCAAAATCAGGGTTCACAGCGCGTGCTGCGCGGATGACCTTGCGCGTGTGACTGATCGTATCGACGGTGTCTTTCATGCCGACGATGTTCGGATGATTCTTTGTGAGATCAGCTACAAGTTCGGGTGTCAGATCCGAGCCGGTACGTGCCGGGAAATTGTAGAGAATGACTGGAATCGACACGGTGTCCGCGATTTTGCCGAAGTATACGCGCGCTGCATCTGGCGAGGGGCCGAAGTAATACGGAGAGACTGCGACCACGGCATCGACTCCGCTCTTCTCGGCGGATTTTGCGAACTCGAGCACACGGTCTATGTCGGTGTCGCCGATGCCGGCGAACACTTTCATACGCCCGTTCACATGCTTGACTACGAAATCGACGACCTGCTCTTTTGTCTGCAAATCGAACGCATAGAATTCGCCTATGCTGCCGAAGATCAGCACGCCGTCGATGCCGGCGTCGATGAGATGGTCGAGGTGTTTGCCCCAACGCTCATAGTCTATCGTGCCATCGTCATGCGTGACGGTGATTGACGGGCAGACCACGCCCGAAAACCTTGGATTGAAAACCATGAAAACCTTTCGCAACTATGTTTTCAACTATGTGAAAGCGTACCGCCACGCAGCAGATGCCGCACGGCGGTACGCAAAACGCTTATGAGCGCTAGATCTCGATGCCGTATGCTCGCTTGGCGTTGTTCATGAAGAAGTTCTCGTCTTCGCCGAACAACTTGAGCATCAGTTCGAAATGCTTGTCGAACGACGAGTTGAGTTCAACGACCGGCCAATTGGAGCTGTACAGCAGCTTGGTCGGGCCGAATGCGCCGGCCACGAATTTCACGATCTCCGGGTCGACTGGATTATCTCCGGAAACCTTGATATAGGTGTTTGGCAATGCGCCCAGCTCGGTGATGGCTTTGCGAGAATCGGAGTCGAGTCCTGGCATGTTGCCCAGATGATCGATGATGACCGTCTCTTCCGGCACCTGCTTGAGGGCTTTCGCCATGTCGGGCAGTTCCTCTCCCCTGTTGCACAGTTCAAATGGGAGATGCAGCTCGGCCAATGTGCGCAAGCCTTCCAGAAACTCCGGCTCCAACACGCGTCCGCGAGGCTCGGATGGCGTGTGCAGCGGCTCGCGAATGCCGTCCGCGAACACTGGTATGCGCATGTATGGGCTGACGCGGCTGCGCATGATTCGACGGAGGATCTTCGGATTCCTGTTGTAGTAGACCAGCTTGTCTTCAAGTTCGTGGTCTGCCGCATCGACTTCGACATACACGCCGCCGAGGAAGTCCACGTCGAACTTCGCATATTCCGCGGTCAGATCTTCGATTGTGTATTTGTGCTGGAGCTTCGGCAGATCAGCGAGCCATGGGAGATCCTGCACTTGCGGATCCCACATGTGAAAATGAGAATCGATTACTTTGAGTGTCATATCAGATCACTTTCCCTCTTTGAGACCGATCTTCGAACCCCAGAATGCATACCAAGCAATGAAGAGGAAGAACGGAACCATGACGAGCACTGCGATTTCGATGCCTGCCGCATCCTGGATCACACCGAGCAGCAGTGGAATGAGCGCTGCGCCGACGATGCTCATGACGAGTGCGGACGATCCGGTCTTCGCGCCCGAGCCCTTGATGCCCTTGAGTGTGAGCGAGAAGATGGTCGGGTAGCCGATCGAGATGAACAGGTAGGCGACCATGAACGCGATGACCGAGAACTTGCCGAGTCCCAGGAACACGATGAACATCAGCACAGCGGAGATGGTCATGTAAACGCCGAGGATCTTTGCTGGATCGAATTTCGTCATCAGTGGCGTGGTGATGAACCTACCGAGCGTGAACAGCAGCGACAACACCGACAGCATCGTTGCGGCGAGTCCTGCCGTGATGCCGGCTCCCCAATGTTTGAGCGCATATGCGGAGAACATGGCCATTCCTGCGACTTGCAAACCGATGAAGATGAACTCGGCGATAATGCCAAGCGTGAAATACGGCCTCTTGAGCAGTGTGGCGAATGTCTCGCCATTGCTGTGGCCCGAAGCCTGCTCTTCGGCATCGCCTGGAGGCGTCGGCAGCTTGAAGAACACGAACACGGCGAGCACGAGAAGAATGACGACGCCGATGACGATGTAGATGGTGCGCGTTTCGCTCAGGAACTGCGTTTTGGCTTCTTCGAATCCAGGCTGTCCCGGGGCGATGGTGGTGCCGAGGATCTGGCCGAGGATCAGCGGGCCGACGATGTTGCCGACGCCGTTGAAGCTTTGCGCCATGTTCAGACGGAATGATTCACCTTTTCGTCACCGAGCTTGGTGATGTATGGGTTGCAGTTGGTTTCCAGTGAGGATGCGCCCAATGCGATGACGAACATCGCGAGGAGGAAGAGCCCGTAGCTGGCCATGTTCGTGGCCGGAACCACCATGAAGGCGCCGAGGACGAACAGGCACAGGCCTGAGATCACACCTCCTTTGCATCCGAATCGTTTGGCGATCAAGCCTGCTGGGATCGCCATGACGAAATATGCGCCGTAATAGGCGACCTGCAGCAAGGCCGCCTGTGTGCTGTCAAGCTTCATGTAGTTGGCGAACGGCGAATTGAGCGCGTTCACCAGGTTCATCGTCAGACCCCAGATGAAGAACAGTGAGGTCACGAGCACAATGGCGACGGTTGCTTTCGAACCGGTGGTTTTCACCGGCTTCTTTGATTGATCTGTGGATGTCATCTTTGACTCCCTGATAGTAGTTGAAGAATGTTCACGATATGGAAAATCCCCTAGCGCCGCCCATGTTCGACGCTGAACATGGGCGGCCGTCTTTCACAGACCGTTGGGAGGGGTTAGATCAGCTCAGTGCACGGTCGAGATGCACATAGCCGCCGTCGACGAACACCCACTGGCCGGTGGTGTGCGAGGAACGGTCGGACAGCAGGAACGCCGCTTCGTTGCCGATCTCCGCCGGGGTGGTCATACGATGCTCGAGCGGGATCTTGTCGGTGATCACCGACAAACGCGCCTTCTGCGCTGCTTCGTCGCCGAACGTCTTGATCCATTCCGCATACAGCGGTGTCCAGCATTCGGAGACGACGATGGCGTTGACGCGCACATCATCTTTGACGAGGGCCGCTGCCCATTCGCGGGTCAGGCCGAGGATGGCGCCCTTGGCAGCTGCATATGCGCTCGTCTTGCCTTGGCCGGTCAGTGCCGTCTTCGAGGAAATGTTGACGATGGCACCGTGGCTTTCCTTGAGGTATGGCACTGCTGCGTGAACGAGTTCGTAGTAATGGGTCAGATTGCCGTGAATCGACTCTTCGAATTCACGCCAGCTGGTGGTTTCGAGCGCCTTGTTGTCGTTACGGCCCGCATTGTTGACGATGCCGTCGATATGGCCGTATTTCTTGTAGGTCTCTTCGACGATCGGTGCGATCTTATCGGTGTCGTTGAGGTCGAGCAGATGCACGTCATAGTTCTTTGTGTATTGCTCGATGTCGTGCTTGAACTCTTCCTGTGCATTGTCTGCACGGTTGATCACGACCGGGATCGCGCCTTCCTGAGCCAGTTGGAGCGTGATGCCCTTGCCGATGCCCTTGAAGCCTCCGGTGATGATGATGACTTTGCCTTCGAGATGCAGATCCATGGGAACTCCTTTGTTACACCTGTGCTGCATGCTTGACGTGGAGGTTCCGCGCCAAGCTGTTATATGTGGTTTCTTTTTGGTTGTTGTTGGTTATTTGATTGGTAGAGTCGTTGCAAACCGTTCTTCATGTTGGCACACGGGGAACGGGCACCGCTCGGCTCAGCCGCGGTACAGATATTTTTCGGCGGTTTCGACCGTCATTTCGGCGCCGTTGCCCGGAGCGGTCGGAGCCATGTAGTTGCCATGCTCGATGCGCACCGGATTCACGAAATGTTCGTGCTGATTATCGACATATTCGATCATGCGTCCGTCCATTGTGCCAGACACCGACACGTAGTCGAACATGGCGAATTGGCAGACGGCTTCGCACAAACCGACACCGCCCGCATGCGGGCACACCGGCTTGTTGAACTTCTTGGCCATCAGGTATTCGAGCACGATCTCCTGCGGACCCGCGACGCGCGTCGCATCGATCTGCATGATGCCGAATGCGTTCGTCTGCAAGTACTGCTTGTAGAGAATGCGGTTCTGCATCTGCTCTCCGGTGGCCACCTTGATGGGGTTGATGGCGCGTGCGATGGTGGCATGGCCGATGACGTCATCTGGGCTCGTGGGCTCCTCAACCCACGCGAGATTGAACTCGTGGAACTTGTTGATCCATTCGATCGCGGTCGGCACATCCCACACCTGGTTGGCGTCGACCGCGAGCCTCACGTCAGGGCCGATCGCTTCGCGCGCCTTCGCCAGGCGACGCAGATCATCATCGACGTTGCGCCCGACCTTGAGCTTGATCTGCTTGAAGCCCTTGACCTGCGTCTCTTCCTTGGCAATGGCGACCATCTTCTCGTCGGAGTAGCCCAGCCAACCGGCTGCAGTGGAATACCCCGGATAGCCCACTTCAAGCAAGTGCTTGATGCGTTCCTCCTTGCCCTTCTGCCCCTCTTTAAGAATCTCGATGGCTTCTTCAGGGCGAAGGGCGTCGCTCAGATACCTGAAATCAAGAGTCGACACCAATTCCTCGGGCTCCATGCGTGAAAGCATGAGCCACAGAGGCTGGCCGGCACGCTTCGCCTTGATGTCCCACAGCGCCGAGAGCAATGCGCCGATCGCCATATGTTCGACGCCTTTTTCCGGCCCCAGCCAGCGCAGTTGGGAATCATGCACGAACAGATCCCAGGCAATGCGCATGTTGTCGAGCAATTCCTCGACATTGCGGCCGATAAGCGCTTGCGCCATCGAATCGATGGCAGCGCACACCACGTCGTTGCCACGGCCGATCGTGAACACGAAGCCGACGCCTTTGATGCCGTCGTCGGCATCAGTAGAGACTTCGACGTATGCGGAGGAATAGTCGGGATCCGGATTCATCGCATCCGACCCGGAAAGCGTTTGGGAAGTGGGGAAACGAAAATCATAAGTCTTGACTTTGGTGATTGTGCTCATATCTATCTGGCTCCTTTGCCTCGATGAACTACAGTTTTCATACTAGCCTAATGTTGGAAAAGTGCAAACTCAATTACGAAATTTTTATCTTACCGCTGTATAACAATGAGCATCTCGACAGATTTCGCATAAATGCGTGGTACTGTCAAAGCAGGGTGTGACAGCTGTATGAGGAGGAGTTATGGCAAAGCAGACAACGAAGAAGCTCGATGCTTCGCATAAGCTTAAAGTCCAAGAATTAGCAAGACTGGCGGGGGTATCACCGTCCACGGTCTCGAAGGTCATCAACGGGCGCAGCGGCATCTCCGAGGAGACGCGCAAAGCCGTTGAAAAAGTCATGCAGGAGCATGGGTATTCCAAGCCATTGGTGACTACGAAACTTTCGCCGACCATAGAACTCGTCGTGGAATACATCGAGCACAATGGCACGATGGAGCTCATCAAATACGCTTCATATTGGGCGCAGCAGGCAGGGCTGGCCATAACCGTGACGCAATCCGAGCATGGCGAAGCCAGCGAAAACGTGTTCAGGGGCATCATCGACCGCAATCCGCAAGGGGTGATCCTCCAACAGATGACGGGTCTTAACGAACGCGCTAAGGCACTGCTTCAGGCCCGCGATATCCCTGTGGTCATCATCGATCCGGTAGATACCGTTGACGACGATGTGATGAGCGTCGCCATCGATAACTGGACGGCAGGCTATCAAGCCGGCAAGCATCTGCTTTCTCTGGGGCACCGCAAAATAGGTATTATTCGCGGTCCATTGCGCATGCAGACCGCTCTCGCCAGATTCAATGGATTTGTCTCCGCATTGCAGCAGAGCAACGTTTCGTTGCCGGATGAGTATGTGCGTAATGGTGACTATTTCCCCGCTGAAACAAGTTATCGGGGAGCCTGCGAGTTGTTGGAGCTTCCCGAGCCCCCTACCGCAATGTTCTGCTGCAACGATCTTTCAGCATTGAATGCCTATCGAGCTGCGCGCGAGCATGGCGTTCAACTGCCCGATCAATTGTCGGTCATGGGATTCGACGACATCTTCCCCGCCGCCAATGTGACGCCATCGCTGAGCTCCGTGCATCAGCCTTTCAATCAAATCGCCCAGCGCGCCGTGCAGATGATAGTCGATACTCGCAATGGAAGAGCCACCGATAAGCATGTCATCTACCCGACGCATGTCGTGGCTCGTGACAGCACGATTGAGCTGAAGCAAGATTAAGGCGATGCAGGCTCGCTAGAAAACAATATGCGGGGAGGGGCACAACCACAGCGGCTGTGCCCCTCCCCGCATATATACGCAAACTAGTTCAGAGCAAAACAGATCACATCAAGCTGCTGTACAGCTCGTAGATCTCCTCTTCCGTTGGCTTACGCGGGTTGCCCGGCGTGCACACGTCGACGAACGCGTCATGAGCCAATGGCTTGAGATCAGCTTCCGTTGCGCCGACCTCGCTGATCTTCGTCGGATTGCCGAGATCGCGGGTCAGCTTGGCGACGGCCTGGACTGCTTCTTCGCGCACATGCTCCAGATCACCCGTGTAGGCGTCCGGAATCTCGAACGCATCGGCGATGTCACGATACTTCTCGCCGGAGTAATCCTTGTTGTATTCCATGACCGGAGCCAACAGAATGCCGTTGGCGACGCCGTGGGCCACGCCGAGGCGTCCACCCAGTGGGTGTGCCATGCCGTGCACAAGGCCGAGGCCGACGTTCGAATACGACATACCGGTGATGTACGAGGCGTATGCCATCTGCTCGCCGGCTTCCTTGTCGCCTTCGACGCTCTTGGCGAGGTTCTTGGCGATCATGCGGATCGTCTGCATCGACAATGCGTCAGACAGGCTCCAGGCTCCAGGCGTGATCACGCTTTCGATGGCGTGCGTCAATGCATCAAGGCCGGTGGCGACCTTCAGGCCGCGAGGCATGCCATCGGTGAGATCAGGATCAACGAATGCAACGAGCGGAATGTCGTGCGGGTCGACGGCGACGAACTTGCGCTTGTGCGCGGTGTCGGTGATGACGTAGTTGATGGTGGTTTCCGATGCGGTTCCTGCCGTTGTCGGAACGCCGAAGATCGGGACGCTTGGATGCTTGGTGTCTGCCACGCCTTCCAACGACAGCACATCGGAGAATTCAGGATTGGCAACGACGATGCCGATGCCCTTGCAGGTGTCTTGCGGGCTGCCGCCGCCAAGACCGATCAGGAAGTCAGCACCCGACTTCTTGAACTCTTCCACACCATGCTGAATGTTCTCAACTGGCGGGTTTGGCTGCACGTCATCGAAAATTTCGTATGGGATCTGTGCCTCATCGAGAACATCGGTGACTTTCTTGACGGTTCCGTTCTTCACCAAAACCGGATCGGAGACGATGAACGCCTTCTTGAATCCACGGGACTTCGCTTCTTTTGGAATCTCCTTGATGGCGCCCCTGCCGAAATATGCGGTTTGGTTGAAAATCATGCGATACACCATATTGGTATGCTCCTTAGTGAACAGGTCGTTGCCTCTTCGAAACGACTTCTTCATCGTAGCTCTCTGAATCATTCATCGCAACACGAGATGAATGATTAGTCAGGAACAATAGCTTGGTTTGCGTGTATTTTGAATAGGAATCGTTGCAATCAATCGGCGTTTCTCAACGAATATTGACAATACGTTGAAGAATATTTCTATATTCACACTGAGCAAATAATGGAGGGTCTCAAGCAAATGCTTTTGAGACCCTCCACTCAGTGATCCTTGGAGAACCTAGCTGTCACTCCTGCACGTGCACGCTGGTTCCCATAACGCACCAGTTGTAGAACCATTCGGCGACGTCCCAGCCAATGCCCACGCAACCGTGCGACGTGTTCTTGGCCATTGCTGCGATCTGCGCGTCCGAGAATGATGTTCCGGTGGCAATGCGGTGAATTGCGCAGCCGGTCTTCGAGAAGTAATTGACGAAACCGACATCCTTCACATCCCATTTTTCCTTCTGACCGTTGGAGAGCGTGAGCGTGCCAGACATGTCTTGAGAGTCATATTTCAGCCAGACCTCGAAATCGCCTTCCGGTGTGCACAGATCGCCGGATGCCTGGCATTTGCCGGTTGTGAAATCGTTACCCTGCCCTGCCGACATGCTCATCGATTTGATGAGCTTGTCATTCTCGTAGGCGTAGACCTTGTGGTCAGACAGATCGACCACAACGTGGCGCTTTGTTTTCTTGACCTTCATTGGGTCGAGTTTTCCACTGACCTCAACGTTGCCTTTGTTGGCAGAGAAAGCGGCGATGGCCTGCGTGCCGATGTTGCTATCGGCACCGTTGTCAAGGGTCACACCATCATGGCCTTCCTTGATGACCTTGATCTCCTTGTCGCTGTTGTTGACGATGACCTCGCGATCTTCCTTCGTGCTCTTGAGATTTGGCTTGATCTGCTCATCGTAGATCTTCTGCAGAGCAGCTGCGTCGAACACGACGTTGCCATTGCGTGATTGGCCTTCCGGCAATGAGCTCTTTGTATCGGTATCGATATGCGCTGCGGAGAGGATCATCGCCGGAGTGAATGCGGCGAAACGCTCCGAACCGATATAGACCCCCGGGTTCTGCTGCATCAGCTTGTCGAGTGTGGTCTTTGCGGCGTTGGCATCGTCGGTGGTGATTGCCGGATCGATGTTCTTGATCTGCACGGCAACTTCCTTGGGCTGGTATGAGCCCAAGGATTCAACGGCTTTCACGGCTTCGCTTGCGACTGCGGTGGGGTCAGCGCCATTGCCCTCCTGCGCTTCAACGACCTCGATGGTGGTGCCATCCTGACTCATCTGGAGTTTTGCGTCGGTTGGCTGCTGGCTATTGGTGCTCAGTTTCTGATCGAGCGTGCTCGAACTCGCCGTCTTCACATCGATGTTCGGTGTGACATCCTGCTTGTTCCAGAACGCGTATCGTGCGAACACGTTGTCTTGGCGTTTGGCGTTCACTGCTTCCTGAGCGATCGCGTTTGCATCAACCTTGATTCCCAGATCCGCGAGTGTCACCGAATCCGTTTTGCCGTTATAGCTGACCTTCACCTTCGTGTTGCTGACATCATCGGAGATGGTCTGCGCAATCTGCTGCTGCGTTTTCCGGTCACATTGTTGCCCCACAGAGTCGTGCCCGGCAATGCGCGATTGTTGAAGAATGCGATCATGCCTGCGCAGACGGCTGCGATCAATACGATGACCGCAACGAGAATCCAAGGCCACACATGGCGCTTCTTCACGGTTTTCTGCGGCGGTGTCGGAACGTCTTCGAAGAAGTCGCTCGGATTCGCGTTCGAGTCCTGAATGGGTGCAAACACCTGCGTACGCTCAGCATCCTGTGAAGATGATGCGTCTTCGTCTCCCCTATTCGACGAAAAACCGTTACTACCGGTTGGAAAAGTCATGGTTCTCCTTGAAAATACTGGCCCTTCTTGTGCACACGGGTCTTTGCATATTATGCAACATGGCCATGAACGAGAAAAGAGTTCATGGCCATGTTTTGAGCATTCTTCACACTCGAATCAGGCATGCGATTCGCATCTGCCTATCGCGTGCACAATCAGTCGATGTTCGCGGTGCGTGCCTCGCGTTCAGCCTGATGATCCAACGCGGCCTTGACGAGTCCGGCGAAAAGCGGATGCGGCTTGGTCGGGCGCGATTTGAATTCAGGGTGTGCCTGTGTTGCCACGTAGAACGGATGCACGTCTTGCGGCAATTCCACGAATTCGGTGAGTTCGCCGTCCGGGCTTTGGCCGGAGATGACCAGACCGTTTTCACGCAAGCGGTCCTTGTAGGCCACGTTCACCTCGTAACGGTGGCGATGTCGTTCGGTCACATGCGTGGTGCCATACAGCTTGGCGACCAACGAGTCCTCAAGCAGCTCGGCCGGGTAGGAGCCCAGACGCATTGTGTGACCCATATCGCCCTTGCCGGCAACGATGTCTTTCTGCTCTTCCATTGTCGCGATCACCGGGTTTGCGCAATCCGGATCGAATTCGGAGGAGTTAGCGTCTTCCAAGCCGAGCACGTCGCGGGCGTATTCAATGACCATCGACTGCAGACCAAGGCACAGACCCAGTGCAGGAAGCTTGTGCTCGCGCGCATAACGCAATGCACCGATCTTGCCGTCGATGCCACGAATGCCGAAACCACCTGGAATGACGATGCCATCGACGTTGTTCAATGCAGCCGCAGCACCCTCTTCCGTTTCGCACAGATCTGCCGCGACCCACTTGACGTTGACCTTGGCCCAGTTGGCGAAGCCGCCGGCTTTGATGGCCTCGGTGACAGAGAGGTAGGCGTCTGGCAGGTCGATGTATTTGCCAACGATCGCCACGTTGACCTCGTGCTTCGGGTGGTGCACGCGCTCGAGCAGATCCTCCCATTCGTCCCAGTCGACATCGTGGAACGGCAGGCCGAGTTCGCGAACGACATATGCGTCGAGACCTTCGTCGAACAGGATCTTCGGCACGTCGTAGATGCTTGGAGCGTCCACACAGTTGACGACGCCTTCGGAATCTACATCGCACATCAGCGAGATCTTGTCTTTGATCGCCTGCGTGAGCGGGCGGTCGCTCCTCAGTACGAGCGCGTCTGGCGAGATGCCAAGCTGACGCAGCATCATGACGGAATGTTGGGTCGGCTTCGTCTTGAGCTCATGTGCTGCGGCGATGTATGGCACCAGGGAAACGTGCACGAACATGCAGTTCTCAGGGCCGAGATCACGACGCACTTCACGCGCCGCTTCGAGGAACGGCTGCGATTCGATGTCGCCTACAGTGCCGCCGATTTCGGTGATGATCACGTCGACGTCATCGGAAGCCTGTGCACGCATGCGGGACTTGATCTCGTTCGTGATGTGAGGGATCACCTGCACGCACTGGCCGAGATATTCGCCGGCGCGTTCCTTGCGCAGCACTTCCTGATAGATCTGACCGGTGGTGACGTTCGCCTTCTGTGAGAGGAAGACGTCGAGGAAACGCTCGTAGTGGCCGATGTCGAGATCGGTTTCGGCGCCGTCTTCGGTCACATAGACTTCGCCGTGCTGGAACGGGTTCATCGTACCCGGGTCGACGTTGATATAAGGGTCGAGTTTCTGCTGCAGAACTTTGATGCCCCGACTGCGCAGCAGACGACCAAGAGAGGAGGCGGTAAGACCTTTACCGAGGGAGGAAACAACGCCGCCGGTGACGAAAATATGCTTGGTGACGTGTTCTTGAGAATTGCCATGTTGTCTTCTAACCATGGAGCTTCATAGTATCGCTCCGCCGTGACATGACGCGCTGTTCCGACACGGCAGCACCTGACGACTCACCGTTGAGAAACACGTTGTTTTCTGCGGGCTCGTTCGAGCGCCTCTTATCCCCTAGCGAACGTCCACTATGAGCTCGCTGTTCATGCCATTGAGTTCAATGATGTTCGGCGCGTTCTCATCGTTATGCACTCCCGTACCGGCGATCGTCCGCGTGTGTATGCCTCGAGTCTGCAACGCCACTGGCACATTCTTCGGCACGGTCATGTGTGATGTGGCTGACAGCTGGTTGATGTCGATTCTGCCGTCGAGCGTCGCGCAGTCGATTTCCATGTCGAGGTTGCAGTTGATCTCCACGTGCCCATGCGCGTCTTCCAGCCGCAGTGTTTGGGTGCGAATGTCGAGTTCCAGCTCTTCGCAAGAGATTGCGCGCACGCTCATCTCGGTCGCTTTCGCCGCGCATTCCATTGTTGCCAAGTAGCGTTGCGGCATCCACAGGAATACACTGACATCTTCCTTGGCAAGAGTCTCGCTGATGCCGGCGCCGCGTTTGATAGCGACATCGATGCGTTTGCGGCCGTCGTCGATGCTGGTTTTGATGTGCTGGGCGAGGTTGGCAATGGTGTTTGATGCGATGCGTATGCGCAGTTGTTCGCCATCGTACGCGCGGATCGTGCATGAGTAGAGTGATCCGCAGTCGATGTCGAAGTGCTTGGTGCCGTCGATATCGCAGTGAATGGTGTTCTCGTACCGGAATCCGCTGTTGCTACCGCTGTTCTGCGTTCCGGTGATGCCTAGCAAGGTGTCCATACTGACAGCGAAGGCGTCGGCGAGCGCGATGAGGTTTTCAATTTCCGGTCTGCCGGCTCCGTTCTCCCATTTGGTGATGGCTTGACGGGAGACATAGATGCGGTTGGCGAGTTGTTCCTGCGAGAGTCCCGCCTGTTTGCGTAGCGTTTTGAGCTGGTCCGCGAATTCCATGGTGTCGGCTCCTGTCGGGTGATTAGTCGCTGGTGATGAGTGAGCGTGGGCTGATGTGCTTGATCGGTGTGGCGAAGGCGAGTGTGAGCGTGAATTGGATGAGCACCAAGAATAGCGAGATTATGATGATGACCGCTATTGGTGTCTCGAATTGGCTGCGCATGACGCCGACGAGTGCGAGGAGCGTGTTGAAGATCGGCTTCTGTGGCGAGCAATGCGATAACGGTTCCAATAAGTGCTCCCGTGATGGTGGCGGGCAGGAGTTTGGCTGCTGTCCGGCCGATAAGCTGCTTGCTGCTGTAACCGAGTGTTTTGAGGATGCCATGCATGTGGCGTTCCCGTGTGAGTGTGGTGCGTACCGTCATCATCAGTGCAAGCGCCGTGAGCAGCAGGGCTATGGCGGTGATGCCGATGCCGACCGCCGCCATGAGCGTTCCGTACATCTGTTGGGTGATGGTGCGCATGGTTTGCGTGTTGGCGATGGCGGAGATGTGCGCGGCATGGGTTGTGCTGAGTGTGTTCATGATGCTGTCCGTGTTGTGCTCGTCGCAGTAGATGTACAGCGTATGGGGCTGGTCGGCGAAGGCTGGGGCGAGCCGCGTATAACCTGCGTTGGTCAGTTCGCATGCCGTTCCGCCGTCGTTGACGCTTTGGATGTATCCGACGATGGTGTATGTGCGAGTGGTGTCGTCAAGAGTCGCGTTGATGTTCGTGCCGATGGGGTGTGTGTCGGCGAGGGCGGATCCTATGGCGATTTCCTGCGCCGTGCGCGGGTGGCGCCCCTGATAGTGGATGTCGTTGACGGCTGCCGAGAAGTCGTTGCTGACGAAGGTGGGTGTCGGCGTTCCGTCGAGATCGATGCGCGTGGTGGTGTATTCGATGACGGCGTGTATTCCCGGCGTGTGCGCCGCGGCGTCGGCCATCTCCTGCGTGTGCCCTGCTGTTGGGGTGAGGGTGATCTGCGGTGTTTCGGTGGAGAGTGTGTTGTAGAGGTTGTTCGGCTTCGTCGTCGCGTTGTAGAACAACGTGGCGCAGAAGGCGAGCAAGAGCGTTGCGCTGGCGGTGATGATGGTGATGAGCGTGTTGCGTGCCGGGGCGCTGCCAGCTTGTTGGAGCGCGATGGCGATGGGCGCATTGCCCGGCATGCGCGTCAGCGGCCATACAATGTGTTGCGCGCGGCCCGCTGCGTTGCCACGTACCGCTTCGATTGGCTGAATCGAACGGACGCGACGCACGCCGAGGGTGGCGAACAGCAGTGTGATACCGGAGAGGCAGAGCAGCGTGACGATCCACGCAGCCGGCGAGATGGCGGCATGGAAGCTGAATCCGGATTGCAAGGCGATCAGCGTGCCAAGCACCGGTGTGAGGATGGTACTCAATGCGGAGCCCAGCAGCGTGGCGCACAGGCAGGTGATCAGGTAAGGGGTAATGATGGCATGTTCGATCATCGGGCTGGTGTAGCCGAGCGCTTTGAGGATGCCCATGGTCGCGAGCTCCTTGTCAATGGTGTTGGCGATGTGGAACGTGCATAATGCCAAGCTGACGATGGTGATGAGCACGGCGAATGCGATCAGGACGAGCACGATGAGTTGGCTGACCATGGTGCGTACTCCCCGCACGGTGTCCGCGTCGTGGATGCTCACGTTCCGCACATCATGGCTATCGAACGCTTGTTCGACTGATTGACGTGCGGTGCTGATGTCGGCTTCCGGCTCCACTGCGATGGCGTAGTCGACCACTTGTTGGGTTGCATGATCGTGTATGAATGCTTCGAAACCCGCCTGTGGCATAGTGACGACGAGGATGCCGGATCCGGCGTTGCCGAATTCCATCTCCTCGATGACGTTGCCGACTCGCATGGTGTGGTCTTGCCCGTCAATACTCATGGTAATGGTGTCGCCCGGCTGGTATTCGCCGAACTGCGCGATGTATTGGTTGATGTTGACGGCAACGTCCGCGGACTGCGTGGCTTCGAAACGTTGCACCGTCTCGAATCGGTTGAGCGTGCGCGTGGCATCGGCGTTGAAGACGAGCGTGCGGATAGTGAAGTCGGTGCCGCGGAAATCACGGATGGTCGCGTCGGCGAGCACGGCGTCCTGTGCGTCCACCTGTGCAACTCCGCTGATGGCTTGCAAGTCTCCCAGCAGACCGGCCGTTGCTGCTGAACGTGGGGCGATGGCGACGATCTGCGCTGTATGCAGTTGCTGTGAGCGCTCATCGTATTGACGATCCACTTCGAGCAACAGTGTGAGTGCAGTATTGAGCATGCACGCCGCGATGACGAGGATGATGCCGATGCCGATGAACGAGCTGCGGCTGGTGCGCCATTGGTTGGTTATGAGCGTATGCATGCCAGTCACCATCCCATCTCGTCGAGGAACATGGCGAGTGCATGTTCGCGCTCGCCGTATGGTTTAGCGCCGTCATGAGCACCCAGATCGCATTCACCTTGGATCGCTCCGTCGCGCAGGTACAGCACACGGTTGCCGCGCAAGGCGGAATGCCTGTCGTGTGTGACCATAACGATGCTCTGGCCGCGTTCGTGCATGCGCGAGAATATGTCCAGCACGGCTTTGGCGTTCTGCGAGTTGAGCGCGCCGGTCAGTTCGTCGGCGAATACGAGTTCTGGTTCGTTGATGAGCGCCCGTACGATGCTGGCGCGTTGCGCCTCGCCGCCGGATACCTGACTGACGCTGCGGTGTTGCGTGGCCTCGTCGATGTTGACCATGGAGAACAGTTCACGTGCTTTGGCTGCTATGGTCTTCGTGGAACCGGTGGTGAGCGCGCCGGCGACGATGGCGTTGTCCATCAGGCTCATCGACTCGAGCAACTGGTTCTGTTGGAACACGAAGCCGCAGTTTGTGCGGCGGAATCGTGCGAGATCATCGTCGCGCATCGCCATGATGTCTTCACCGGCGAATGTGATGCGCCCGCAGCTGGGACGGTCGAGCCCAGCGAGCGCGTAGAGCAGCGTCGATTTTCCGGCGCCGGAGGGACCCATGATGACGGTGAAGTCACCTCGGCGGATGGTGACGTCCAGGTTCGCGAGCACGGTCTGCTCGCGCTTCCCCGCGCTGATTGTCGTCGTAAGCCCTTGGGCTTGGATGATCACGTCGTCGTGGAAAGCGTTTCGCCCTGTTGCATGCCATTGCCGGCGAGTGGTGTGTAGCGCGTTGATGCGATGTGCCATGATTCGTGTCTTTCGTTCGGTTACGGTTCCAGTGCGTCCCGTTGGAATGCGTGGGTGTTGCCGTAACCGTACGAAATCCAGATCGAGCCATGCAAGCAACGACCGCTGACATCAACGATTCAGGCTGCTACGATGCGTAGCATCCTTGGTTTTTCACCGATTTCGAGTAGACCGTTACTCGTCGCTGGGCGTGCTTGGATCGACGGCCACCGTGGATGCCGGGTGCGTTTTCGCCGTGGATCCGGCGTAGATCGCGATCGCCGATTGCGCCGGCACCGTCGTCTTCACCTTGCTCTTGCGCACCTTCACCGTCTTCGAGCAATCCTGCGTAGCATACACGTCGCAGTATTCGCCGTCCGGCATGTCAGTGGTGAACTCCACATCCGCACTGCTAGCTGAATTGTTGATGGCGATGAAACCCTTGGCTCCGCGAGAGAAGGCGACCACGTTCTCGTTGGCCTCCTGCCATCCGCTCACCGTGGTGCCGTGCACGTAGTTGTGGAACGCGACCATGCCGCGCGTGGACGTCCACCTTTGCTGGCAGTTCCAGTCGCCGCTGTTTGTAGCGCATGCCGTGTTGAAATCCACGTCGGGCACCTTCGTATCAGTGGCGCCCGGCGCACCGGCATCGTTGTCGGTGAACTTGTAGTCAGACAGCAGTCGTGGCGTGCCGTAGTCATAGGCGAGCGAGAATGCGTTGGCCAGTTGATAGGTCTTGCCGTCCTTATAGGTGATCGCCTGTCCGTTTCTGGCGGTGTCCCAGTTTGTGACGAATACATTCGCCAGCTTTGTGGGGATCGCATACGGGTTGCGTTTCGTGCTGCCCAACCGTTCATTCAGGTCAGACAATCCGTTGATGCTGCCGCGCAGATTCGTCGTCAGATTGCTCATGTAGGCGAATTGGGTGACGGTGCCGGTGTCGAAATAGTTGCTCGGCTGGATACCTTTCGCCTCCCCCGCATTGCCGATGACCTCCTGAATCCAGTAGATCTCATCGGCGGAGACGCCCACCTTCTTCGCCATCTGGGCTTTTATGGCTGCCATATCGGTGTTCTTGATGTGTTTGACGGCGTCCATGCGGAATGCGCGTATGCCCAGCTTCCACAGCGTCGCCAAATAGTCGGATTGAATGTCTTGCACTTTCGCCGACGACGTGTTGAAGTCCCACATCGAGCTCAGGCGGCCTTCCTGCACCTCCTGCTGGTCGTTGTAGTCGGAGATCGCGGCACCGTTCTCATAATCATGGAAGTCGGAGGCATTCAATCCTTGCGGATACTGGTCATCACTGCCGGTGAATCCCGGGTACCAGCCAGTGCTCGCATTGTATTTCGTTCCCGCTACGCCGGTCTGCACACCGTTTGACGAATCCGTGCCGGTGGTCTGGTTGAGCACGACATCGGCGATGATGCCCACACCCGCGGCTTTGCACTGCGAGATCATATTCTTAAACTCTGCCTCTGTACCGAGTTTTGAATCCAACTTATAGCTGACCGGCTGATAGCTTGTCCACCACTGCGTACCCTTGATCGACTCCTGCGGGGGCGAGATCTCCACGTATGCCACTCCCTCGGGCCCATACGTGTTCGTGCACTCCTTGGCGATCGAATTCCACGTCTGTTGAAATGCGATTACCTGCACATCGGTCTTCTTCGGCAATTCCGCACTGCCGGTATCCCTCGCCCCGCACGCCGACACCACTGGAATGATCATGGCTGAGCATGCGAGTACAGCGATCGAACGTGTGACCGCATGGTTTTTCTTCGTCATGTCTTCTGCCGCTCCGTCACTTCACTATAAAATCTGTGTACTTCCCACTGTATCGCACCGCAGTAGCTGAGCGCATGACTCACTTTGTACAACCGATTTAGCAGGTATGTCGATGAATAGATCCACGTCTACGTTCATGTAAAAACGACATATAAACAATGTAACGTCACACAAATGAATAGGGCGCACCCACATGGGATGCGCCCTATTCATAGTGACTGAACTAGCGGTTCAGTGGTTCACTGTGTTAGTCGCGTTGGCGACGAACCGTGATCACAATGATCGCACCCGCCATGAGCAGCGTTGCCGCCATGACGATGAACAGCGCGGTGCGCGAACCGGTCGAAGCCATCGCCGTGATCACAGGAGCGTTCTCCTTGACCTTGGCGGAGGTGGAACCGTTAGGCTTCTTGGCACCGGCATTGTTCTTCTCGCCCGCATTGCCCTTCTCACCCGAAGTGCCCGGCTGAGATGGCTGAGACGGGTTCTCCGGATTTGTCGGAGTGGTTGGCGTCGTCGGCTGATCCGGGTTATCTGGATTGTCCGGATTCGTCGGCGTTGTCGGCTCATCGGTGCTCTTCATCGCGGAAGTCGGTCCGAGCACGACTGCGCTCATCGCCGGCACCACAACGTTGTCGCCATCATTGACGGTGATCGTGGAGCCCGCCTGCGAGGCGTCGACGCCGGTCGAAGCGGCACGAGCGGCAACGGCCTCGGTCTTGCCCGGGTGCATGTACGTCTTGCCGTTTGACACGAGCACGCCGTATTCGCCTGCCTTGACGTTCGGCACATCTGCGGTTGCCTTGTTGTTATTGAGCACAACCACATAGGTGCCGCTGTCGTCGGAGATCTCGTAGGCCACCACGCCGTTATCACTCTTGAGCTCCTTCGAGTTCTTCGTGATCTCGTTGTAGTCGGCGATGCGGAACGCGGCGGTCTTCTTGCGCAGGGCGATCAGATCGCGCACGTACTGCGCATGATCGGCGTATTCGGCATCGTTGAGTCGATCCCAATCGATGGCGTTGACGCTATCGCCAGCGTTGTAGCTGTTGTCGTTGCCACCCTTGGTGCGCAGGAACTCCTGGCCGAGCTGCATTTCGGAAACGCCGTTGGCGAGGAAGATAGCCGAGTTCGCCAGCTTGGAGGTGGTGACGATTTCGGTCTTCTTCTGCGCATCGGTCAGCTTCGAGGCGTCATCGCCCTGGAAGAGCGACTTCTCCAGCTTGTCGTTGAGCGTCAGATTGTCGTGGATCTCGACGTACTGCACCACCTGGTTGGCGCTTGCGTACTTCGCGTTCGCGTTGCCGTTCGTGCAGAAGGCGCCTGCGGCGGTGTTGTCGAGGTTACGGCAGCCCAGCATGTTGTTCATGATGAGCTTCTCGGTGCCCTGCTTGCCGGAGACGAAACCGGTGTCGGTGGCGGAGAACACGGAGCCCTTGAGACCGTCGCGGATCGAGTCGTTGAAGAACGCCACAGTGGACGTTCCGTTGTCGAGCTCGTAGGCGTTCGGCTGGATCGACATCTGCGACTTCGGCATCGTGGAATTCATATCCCAACCCTCGCCGACGATGATGATCGACGGATCGATCTTGTCGAGCGCGGCGCGCACGGCCTTCATCGTTTCGAGGTCGGTCAGACCCATCAGGTCGAAGCGGAAGCCATCCATGTTGTATTCCTTCGCCCAATAGGTGACGGAATCAACGATGTACTTGCGCATCATCGCACGCTCGGAAGCGGTGTCGTTGCCGCAACCGGAGTTGTTGACGAGCGAACCGTTCTGGTAGCGGAAGTAGTAGCCCGGAACCGTCAGGTTGAACGCGTTCGTGTTCACGTCGGCGACGTGGTTGTACACGACGTCCATGATGACGCGCAGACCGTTCTTGTGCAGGCCGTTGACCATTTCCTTCGCTTCGACGACGCGGGTCTTCGGATCGCTGGCGTTCGAGGAGTACGAGCCTTCAGGAACGTTGTAGTTCTCCGGATCGTAACCCCAGTTGTAGTTGCTGTCGGTTTCCGGCTTCGTCTCGTCGACGCTCGCATAGTCGAACATCGGCTGGATCTGCACGTGCGTGATGCCGAGCTGCTTCAGGTAGTCCACGCCGGTGGACTTGCCTTCGGAGTTCTTCGTGCCGGTTTCGATCATGCCGAGGTACTTGCCGCGTTCGTTCTCGGAAACACCGGAGTTGGCGTTCTTCGTCAGATCGCGGATGTGCGTTTCGGCGATCACGGCGTCGGTGTTCTTCGTGAACGGCGCCATGCGACCGGAATCCTTCACCGTCGTCTGCGCGGTGGAAAGCACCACGGAACGACGTCCGTTGACCACGGCCGCACGAGCATACGGGTCAGGGGAATCGTTGACGGTGCCGTTGGCGAAGCTGACGCGGTAGATGTAGGCGGTGTTCGTCGGCACCTTCTCGGTGACGGACCACACGCCCTTGTCGCCGAGCTTCATGTCGATGACCTTGTCTTCAGCCGCGTTAGCGGTTTCAGCGCTCTTGTAGGTGACGAGCTGCACCTTCTGCGCAGTCGGCGCCCACAGTTTGAACGTGGTGCCGGAATCCGCGTATGTCGCGCCGAGATCGTCGCCGTTGTACGCGTACTTCTTGTCGAAGGTGGCGGTGCGCACCACGGAGCCTGCGACGGCGGTGGCCGAGCCGAAGCCTTCGATTTCGACGGTGTACTTGCCTGCCACGTCGAGATCGTTCTTCGTCGTGATCGTCACGGCATTGCCGTTGACCTCGATCTTGCTGACCTCAACCGCATTGCCCTTCGCGTCGGTGACCTTGACCTTGCCGTTCACATCCGCGTCGCTCACCTGCTTGGAGAGCTTGACGGAAAGCTGGTTGTTGTCGCTGATCTCGGCGGAATTGATGCGCGCGCCCAGTGCGGGGCGTGCGGTGTAGACGGTGGCGTCGTCCTGCATGAGCCAGACTTCGGCCTTGGCGTTGCCGTCTTTGTCGAACACGAGGGCGTTGGCCGGCATCTTGATGTCGCCATCTCCGCCATCCTTCTTGGCCCACTGATCGACACCGTAACGGCGCAACAGACCGAAGTCGGAGTTGCCGGAACCGTCGACGCTGTAGGTGTAGTTGGAGAAGGAGAGCTTAGCAACCTCTCCCCAATCATCGTGGTTGTTGAACTTGCCGGCGAAGCCGTTGGTGTTGCTGTTCCACATCCACACATCCCACTGCGGAACCTTGACTGAAGTGTCTTCCGCATTGAAATACTTGCCGTCGGAGCGGTTGTAGTGGACGGTGACGTCCACCTTCTGTACGGTGCACTTGTAGTCGGCCGGAGCCGTGGTCTGCGTCTGGTTCGCGTCGCCCGTGCCGTCGATCCACACTTCGATCGTGCCGTTCTTGGCCTTCAGGTCAGTGCGATCGCCGCCGAACTTGTTCCAACTATCGGTGGTGATGATGAGGTTGATCTTGTCGAACGCACCGTCGAGCGTGTATTCGCCGACCTTGCCCCAGCAGTCCTCGCCGGTGAATGCGTTGTGCGTGCCAGCGAGATCCTTGCCGGTGGTGTCTTTGCCCCACATATACACGCCACGGCCCGGATCGTCTGCGGCGGCCTTGTAGTGGACCACCAAGCGGGTCTGGGCGGTGATGGCCTCCGGATCGCCGACCGACACCTTGCCGTTATCCACGGCGATCTGGGTCATGCCCTTGGCGATCTTGTAGTTTGCGCCACCGTTGCTGTCCCAATCGTTGTCGCCATTGTTGAAGCAGACTTCGATTGCGTTGCCGCCGGTGTCGAGCGTGTACTTGTAGTAGCCCTGGGCGTCCGGCTGTCCCATGGAGACGCCTGGCACAGCGGTCCACTGATCGCCGTGACCATAGTGGATGTTGACGGTATCCCACTTCTTGGTCGGCTTGTACCACACGGTGAGCTTCGTATCGTCAGGGGTGACGGTGTTCGTCGGCACGACGACCTTCGGCGTGCTCGGGTCGACCGCGGTGGTTGAGGCCGGGTGGGTCGTCTTCGTGGCGCCCGCGTACAGGGCGATGGCCTGCATGGCGGGAACCTTCGTGTTGACCTTGCCGCCGGAGACGGTCACGGTGCTCGAGCAATCCTGCGTGCCATACACGTTGCAGTATTCGCCGTCGGGCAGCGTCGTCGTGTAGCTGACATCCTTGTCTTGCGAGGAGTTGTTGATGGCGATGAAGCCCTTGTCTCCGCGCGAGAACGCGATGTTGTTTGCACCGTCGTCCTGCCAATCGTTGAGACCGGTGCCTTCAACGTAGTTGTGGAATGCGATCATGCCGCGCGTCGTGGTCCAACGCTGCTGGCAGTTCCAGTCGCCGCTGTTCGTGGAGCAGGCCTGGTCGAAGTCGACGTCCGGCACCTTGGTGGCGGTTGCTCCCGGAGCACCGTTGTCGTTGACGTCATACTTGTAGTCGGACAGCAGGCGCGGCGTGCCGTAGTTGTAGGCGAGCATGAACGCGTTCGCCAGCGAATACATGGATCCGTCTTTGTATGTGACGGCCCCATCGCTACGTGCGGTGTCCCAATTCGTCACGAACACATTCGCCAAGTCGGACGAGATCGCGTTCCTGTTGGAGCTCGTGTCGCCGATGCGCGACGAGAGATCCTTCAATCCGGCGATGTTGCCCTTGAACTTGGCGTTGAGATCCGACTTGTAGTCGAACTGAGTCACCGTGCCGTTGTCGAAGTAGTTGTACGGCTGGATGCCCGGAGCTTCACTGGCGTTGCCGATGACCTCCTGAATCCAGTAGATGTCGTCGATGTTCTTATTGACCTTCTTCGCCATCTGTTCCTTGATGGCGTGGATGTCGTCGTTGCTGATGTGCTTGACGGCGTCCATGCGGAAGCCGGTGACACCGAGATTGTAGAGCTTGGCGAGGTAGTCGGACTGGATGTCTTGCACCTTCGCCGACGACGTGTTGAAGTCCCACATCGAGCTCAGGCGGCCCTCCTGCACTTCCTGCTGGTTCGTGTAGTCGGAGATGCTCTTGCCGTTCTCGTAGTTGTGGAAGTCGGCGGCGGTCACGCCTTCCGGATACTGGTTCCGTTCGCCGGTGAATCCCGGATAGGTGCCGGTTTTGCCGTTGTATTTAGTGCCGGCGACACCGGTTTGGTCGCCGCTGGCGACATCAGAACCAGTGGTTTGGTTGAGCACGACGTCGGCGATGATGCCCACGCCCGCTGCCTTGCACTGGGTGATCATGTTCTTGAACTCGGCTTCGGTGCCGAGTTTCGAATCCAATTTGTAGCTGACCGGTTGGTAGCTCGTCCACCATTGCGTGCCTTGGATCGTCTCCTGCGGAGGCGAGACCTCGACATAGGCCACTCCTTCAGGGCCGTAGGTGTTCGTGCATTCCTTGGCGATCGAATTCCACGTCTGCTGGAACGCGATCACCTGCACATTCGTTTTTGCAGGCAATTGCTCGCTGCCGGTATCTGTGGGGGGCGGCTACAGCGGCCATGGGCAGCATGGTGCATGCCATCGCGGCCGTGACGCCGATTCCCAAAGCGCGGCTTAACTTCATGCGCAACTTCGGTTTCTCCATCTATTCTTTCCTATCTCTATGCGAACGTAATCATTGAAACCTGTAAAAGACAGTTATTTCAATATCCGTTCTTTTGTTTGACTCTTTGCCTACGTAATTTCTTATATTTTGCCGTACAAATCAGCAAATAACTCAACGATGAGTTTGCATACGTTTGCAAAATAGTCAGGATAACTATACAACAGATGAGAAGATTTTGTAAAGATTCAAATACTCGCGTTCTGTGTGATAAATCAGCTGGGTATTCGCGCATACAAAAACCGCCCGGCAAAGCGGGCGGTTGAAATTGATCGGATCCGTGTGAGTCAGTCGGTGACTTTCGTCAGAGAAGCCACGGCTTCCAATGCGAGTTTGTACCCCAAGTACCCTAAGCCTGTGATGGTTCCCGTGGCCACCGGGCTGATCACCGAGCGCTTGCGGAACTCGTCGCGGGCGGCGGGATTCGAGATATGCACTTCCATCAACGGCATGTCAGCGTCAAGCACCATATGTGCGGCGTCGGCGAGCGCGTACGAATAATGCGTGAATGCGGCAGGATTCATGACGACGGCGATATGCTTATCGGCGGCCTCATGCATCCAGTGAACCATCTGCGCCTCGTCGTCTGTTTGCCGAACATCGACGTCAAGACCGTATTCGGTTCCCCACTGAGTGCACAGGCGGCGAAGCTCCTCGAAGTCCTGCGAACCATACACATCCGGCTGCCGAACGCCGAGACGACCCAGATTCGGCCCATTGACCACCATGACTTTGACTGGAAGCGACGACTTCGTCATGTTCTCTCCATTCGTTTTCATTGCAACATCAATACCGTCTCCATGATAGCCGCGAGTGCTTGCGCGGGTTGGTGTTTCCGCCACTTCGCACAATGGGCTGAATCACTGTGCGACGCGGTTGAAGGCCTCCTCCACCGCCTGCGGGTCGGGATCGTCGAGGTGGAACGGTTCTCCCACACGTTCGAGTCCCACGAAGCGGAGCGTGTTGCCGCGCGCTTTCTTGTCTCGGTGTATGAGCTCGAGCACGGCGTCGAAGTCGGCGCCGTGCCACGATGTCGGCAGGCCGAGCTCGTCGAGCAATCCACGCATGTAGTCAACGGTCTGCCTGTCGAGGTGACCCGTCAAATTGGAGAGCTCCGCGGCATACACCATGCCCACGGCCACGGCATTGCCATGCCTCCAACGGAAGTGCTCAAGCTGTTCGATCGCGTGGCCGAACGTGTGACCGTAGTTGAGGAACTCGCGCAGACCGGCCTCTTTGAGGTCTGCGCTCACGTGGTATGCCTTCACACGCACCGTTCGTTCGATGAGTTCGCTCACCACGTCTTCAAGTGGCGAGCCGAGGAACTGCACACCATCGAAGCTACGCAGTTCGCTGGCATGATCCTCGAGAATGTCGAGAATATGTGGGTCGCGAATGAAACCGGATTTGGCTACCTCACCCAGCCCTTCGATGAAGATGTCGTTAGGCAGGGTCGTCAGTGTGCGCAGGTCGGCGAGCACGCCGGCCGGGGTGTAGAACGAGCCGACGAGGTTCTTGCCCTGCGGGGTGTTGATGCCTGTTTTGCCGCCGGTGGAAGCGTCCACCATCGCGAGCAGTGAGGTCGGGCAGTTCACATATCTGATGCCACGCATCCATGTCGCCGCCACGAAGCCGGCGAGATCGGTGCAGGCGCCGCCGCCCAATCCGACGATCGCGTCGGAGCGTGTGAACCCCTCATTGCCGAGTCGCTCCCAGATCCCGTTGGCGACCTGTATCGTTTTGCCGGCCTCCGCATCGGGAATGACGATGTCGAACACCTGGTATCCACTTTGGCGTAGGATTCCACGTGCACGGTCACTGTGCCGTTGCACGGACGTCGTGTGGATCAGCGCCACACGAACCGGCTTGCTGCCCAGAATCTCGGGAAGATGCCCGAGCGTTCCCTCTCCGATGCGCACGTCATAGGGTTCGATGCCCTTGCCGTCGATGTGCACGATGTGTTCCGATACCATTTCAACCATCCTTTTCGCCGCCGCCCGTGGCGTCATGCCTTTGGTCTGTACTGTGACGTTGGCCACCGCCCTATACACCGGATCTCGTTGCTTGAACAGCGACATCCATCGTTGCTGCGCATCGCCGTCGAGCATCGGCCGGCCTCCCCCGCGGCTCGCACGTTCCATGGCCTCATGCGGATCCGCTTTCAGATAGACGACTTTGCCGCCGTCACGAACATAGCGTTCCAAACGTTTGCGAATCGATTTGGTCATCGGCGCACCGCCGCCGAGAGAGAACACGCCGGCGAATGAATCAAGTGTGCGGCAAACCACTTGGCTTTCCACTTCACGGAACGCGGGTTCTCCGTACTCGGCGAAGTATTCGGGAATGCTCATGCCTATTTCATGCTCGATCTCGACATCGGCATCACGGAACGGCAGAGACCTCATCTGAGCCATTTCCTTGCCCAGACGGGTTTTACCGGCTCCCATCATGCCGATGATCACCGCTTCAGGCTGCCTATGCTTTCTGTTGTGCTTGCGCGCCATTGCCCATCGTCTCCTCGAACGCCTGTCAGCGCATGTGCTCAGGCCATGATTGCAGGTATGTCTCGATGTTGCGGCGAGTCTCCTCAATGCTGTCTCCACCGAATTTTTCAAGCATGTATTGCGCTATCGTGAGACGAACCATCGCCTCGGCCACGACTGCCGCCGCAGGAACGGCGGTGCTGTCGGAGCGTTGGTTGATCGCCTGTGCCGCTTCTCCGGAGAGCACGTCGACGGTATGCAATGCGCGTGGAATCGAGGGGATGGGCTTCATGGCCGCACGCACGCGGATCGGCTGCCCGTTCGACATGCCGCCCTCGATGCCTCCGGCACGGTTCGACAATCGCTCGATGTGGCCATCGGCACCCGGCACCATCTCATCATGGGCTTGGGAGCCCGGGCGCATCGCCTCAAGGAATCCATCGCCGATCTCCACGCCCTTGATCGCCTGAATACCCATGAGCGCCGATGCCAACGCAGCGTCAAGACGCCGGTCCGATTCCACGTAGGTGCCGATGCCTGCAGGCACGCCGTAGGCGATGACCTCGATCACACCTCCGAGGGTGTCGGCATTCGCCTTCGCCTCATCGATGCGCGCCACCATGCGTCGTTCTGCGGCTTCATCGAGAGTGCGTACGGGAGAGGCGTCCAGCCGTTCAACGTCGTCTGGAGTGGGCAGCACGGGATTCTCGTCTTCTACGCCTGCTCCGCCGATGGAGATCACATGGCTGACAGTGCGGATGCCTGCCACCTGCTCCAGGAACCGGCCTGCCACTTCACCCAACGCCACCCGTGACGCGGTTTCTCGTGCGCTGGAGCGTTCCAGCACCGGACGGGCGTCGTCGAAACCGTATTTGCGCATGCCGGTCAGATCGGCGTGCCCTGGGCGCGGGCGGCTCAGCGGGGCGTTGCGCCCTTCACGCGGCAGTTCGTGGTCCAATGGATCCGCGCTCATCACCTCGGTCCATTTCGGCCACTCCGTGTTGCCGATTTCAATGGCGATCGGAGATCCCAATGTGCTGCCGAATCGCACACCTGTGAGCAGGCGAACCTGATCCTGCTCGAACTTCATGCGTGCGCCACGGCCATACCCGAGTCGCCTACGTGCGAGCGCCCTGCGAATATCGTCGGAGGTGACATGCACTCCCGCCGGCATCCCTTCGATCATCGCCACCAATGCTTCCCCGTGCGATTCGCCCGCGGTCTGCCAACGCAACATGCCAACTCCTTCTGTTCGAACTCGATCTCGACTATTTTAACCGTATGTATTGCCTTATGTATACGCCGAGTTTGGTCTGTGGACTCGCCATCTGCTGCACGGACATGCGTCGACGCCGTGTGCCGCGTCGCTGGATCGTCGTGACCATCATGCTGCAGACCGTGCTGTTCACCGTGTTGGCGTGCCTGACTTCGGATTTCGCACCGTTGTGGCGAGCGTTAGCACTGATGCTGGCGGGCATGGGCATACAGCTGTGCATCGCCCTGCTCGCCCCTAAACGTTGCTTGGGGTTCGGCGATGTGACCACCAGTGCCTTGGCCTGCCTGACGGTGGGGCATGTAGGTTTCATGGCGTTTCTGTTCTGGTGGCTCTTGACGGGGCTCATCGGCATGGCTTGGATGGCCGTATGGATGCTGTGCGGCAGGCTGTTCCAACATAGGGCACGGGGACGATCGGACACTCGTGTTCCGTTCGTCCCCGTGCTGGTGGCTTCAGGTATCCTCGCCGTGCTCTGCACTCCCTGAGAAAAGATTTGAAACCGAATTAATTGGCATCTGGATTATTGCTACGGTATTCCTGCACCAGTTTCTGGAACTCCTCGTCGGTTTCGGCGAACTTCGTCTCGCCCGTCGAAAGGTTGGTGGTTACGAAATAGAGCCAATTGCCATCGGCCGGATGCAATGCGGCGGTGATCGCATCATCGCCGGGATTGCTGATCGGCGTTGGAGGAAGACCCTTGTTGATGCGGGTGTTGTATGGGTTCGAGGCATCCTGCAGCTGGTCATTCGTCAGCTGCATACCGTTGACTCCGGCACCATATGCCACGGTGCTATCCATGCCGAGGGTCATGTTCTTGCTCAGACGGTTATAGATGACTCGACTCACCTTGCTGTAGTACTCGGATGAGTTCACCTCGGCTTCGACGATCGACGCGATGATGAGCGTCTTCTCTCGGTCCTCGCCCTCGGGCACTTTGAGCTCGTCGAGTTTCTTGATGCGGGCCTGCACCATTTCTTTGAGCAGGCGTTCCGGAGCGGTGTTGACATCGCCGACCGTGTATGTGCCTGGTTCGAGCCAACCTTCGAAATTACCGTTCGCTTCCGCAGGCAGGATCTTCGCAGCCTCATCTTTGTTGTTGATGATCGCTTCGAATTTCGATTTGTCGATGTCGTTGTCGGTGCAGATGCGGTCGATCACCTCGGAGACTCGCTCCCCTTGACGGACTTCGGCGAACCCTTTCGCATTGCCTTGGTCGGAAAGCACCTGGGCGACCTGCGAAGCCTTCATATGTGTTTTCAACGCATATGTGCCGGGGTACAGTGTCAGGTTGTTCGACGACACATATGTGGCGAACGTTTCCGATGATTTGACGATTTCGGCGTTTTGCAGTGCATTGGCCACTTCCATGACGCCCTGCCCCTGCTTGATCGTGAACGCGACCGCACTATCGCCCGGCCCTGAATAGTCTTCAGCAACCGATTCCTGTGCCATGTTGGCGTGTCTCCAACTCTTGATCGCACGGGTGGCGAACACGCCGCCAACGGCGACCACGACGAGCGAGACCACGAGAATGACGACGAGGATCAGCCGCTTACGCTTTTTCAGCGCGCGCTGTCTACGCATCTCGCGGCGACTTCTGGGTGGAGACGGGGGAAGAGGCGATACTCCGGCATTACCTTCCCAAGCTTCGTCTGATTCGAAGAAATCATGCAGATCGTCAGACACTCAAAACTCCTCTGTAGTGCGGTGCGCGCGATCCAGAGCCGCTTGCAGTATTTCCACAGCCGACTGTTGGTCGACAACGGCACGGTGCGCCTTCGAATTGACGTTCGCGTCGAATAGACGCCGATGTGCATCGACGGTTGTCAATCGTTCATCTATGAATATGATATCGGGCATTGAGCTGATTTGCGAGACCGGATCCGCGATTTCCGCCTCGAGGCGCTTCGCGAGCGACCTCCCCCAGCGTTGCGCCTTCTTCGCACTTGCCCCCACTGAACCGTCCATTTGCAATGGGAGCCCTATGGCGATGCAGGTCACGGTGTTGTGTTCGAGTTGTTGGTCTTCGATGAGGTTGAGCACATCGTCGAAGGCCTGGAAGTAGTCACCTTGCACTTTGATGTTACCGGCCGGGTAAGCAAAAGAACGCTCAGGGTTGGAGATTGCCACTCCAACCCTGGCGTTCCCCAGATCAAGGCCAAGCCAGATCTGCGACATCAGCCTCGCATCGCCTCTTGAGTCAGCGATTCAAGCGCCGCGTCGATCTTCGACGCGTCAGCGCCGCCGCCCTGCGCGAAGTCCGGCTTGCCGCCGCCGCCACCACCGAGCATCTTCGACGCGCCACGAACGAGGTCGCCGGCCTTGATACCTTCCTGACGAGCCTTCTCGTTCGTCGCGACGACGACCATCGGCTTGTCTTCTGCGCTCACACCAGCCAGAGCGACAACAACCGGCTTGTCGTCTCCAAGACGGGAACGAACATCCATGACGGTCTTGCGCAGCACATCGAACGAGCCGAAATGGCCGACGTTCTTCGACACCACGACGATAGGGGTCGTGGCCTTCTTCGCGGCGTCGACCAGTTCCGGCACCGATGCGGCGAGCTGCTGCTCATACATGGCCGCGAGGCGACGATCGGAGTCCTTGAGCTTGGCGAGCAACGTGTTGATGCGTTCAGCAAGCTCGTCGGGGCGGGCGTTCAAGGTGTCCGACAATTGCGAAACGAGCGCATGTTCTCGGGCGTTGAAGTCGTAAGCTCCTTGGCCGACCAATGCATCCACGCGACGCACGCCGGAACCGACGGATGCTTCCGAAAGGATGTTGACCTGGCCGATCTTGCCGGCGAAGTCGACGTGCGTGCCACCGCACAACTCTCGGCTCCATCCGTCGTCGCCGATGGTGACGACGCGCACGATGTCGCCATATTTCTCGCCGAACAAATGCATGGCGCCCAATGCGATGGCGTCATCGAACTTCATTTCCTCGGTGGTCACATGCAGGTTGTCGCGCACGCGATCGTTGACGCGAGCCTCGACAGCACTCATCAACTGCTTGGTGGGGGCCTTCGGCCATTGGAAGTCGAAACGCAGGCGGTTTGGGGCATCTTCGGAACCTCGCTGGGTGGCCTGTGGGCCGAGCTCCTCGCGCAGCGCCTTGTGAACGATATGCGTGGCGGTGTGCGAACGAGCGATCGCGCCTCGACGTTCGATATCGATCGTGGCTGCGACGTCAGCTCCCACGACGAGTGTGCCTTCGATCAGACGGCACTGATGCACGATGAGGTCTTTGATCGGCTTTTGCACGTCATCGACTTCAAGCACGGCTCCGTCATCGGAAATGATCTCGCCCTGATCGGCGAGCTGGCCGCCTGCCTCCGCATAGAACGGCGTGCGGTCGAGAATCACTTCGACGTTGGCTGGAGCGGTGACGGCAGGCACTGAGCCAACGCCGTCGAGCATGATGCCGAGCACACGGCTGCGCGAGGAAACCTCGGTGTAGCCGAGGAACTCGATCGGGGCCTGCATGTTGTTCTTGAAGTCGTCGTATTCACTCAGATCGACGTTGTGGCGCTTCTTGAGCGCGTCTTCACGAGCGCGGGACTTCTGCTCGTTCATCAGCTCACGGAATTTCTCCTCGTCGACTTTGACGCCCTGTTCCTGCGCCATCTCCAGCGTCAGTTCGATCGGGAATCCGTAGGTGTCGTGCAGAGTGAACGCGGCATCGCCGGAAACGATCGGCGTGGCGTTCTCCGTGTCGCTCTCATCGGCGGAGTCCTTGGCCTTCTTGACGGCCATGTCGAAGATCTCCAAACCGTTGGTCAATGTGCGACGGAACGCGTCTTCCTCGCCATAGGCGGCTTCCGACACGTCGTGGAACGTGTTGGCCAACTCCGGGTAGTTCGGCTCCATAGCCTGCTCCGACACCGGGAGCAACTGTGGCATGACAGGATCGGTGACGCCGAGCACGCGCATCGATTCAATCGTGCGGCGAATCAGGCGGCGCAGCACGTAGCCGCGTCCGGCGTTGCTTGGACGCACACCGTCGCTCATGATCATCAGCGCGGAACGAACGTGGTCGGCGACGACGCGCATGCGCACATCGGCTTCCTTGTTCTCGCCATACTTCAGGCCGGTGATGTTCTCGGCCGCTTCAATAACCGGATAGACCTCATCTGTTTCGTAGATGTTCTGCTTGCCTTGCAGCAGGTATGCCAGACGTTCGAGCCCGGCACCGGTATCGATGTTCTTGTGCTTGAGTTCGCCGGCGATATGCAGGTCGGTTTTCGACTTGACATTATCGACCATGTAGTTCTCGAACACAAGATCCCAGATCTCGATGTAGCGAGTCTCGTCGGCGATCGGGCCGCCCTCCTTGCCGTATTCGGGGCCGCGATCGACGTAGATCTCGGAACACGGACCACCAGGGCCGGGGCCTCCGGTTGTCCAGAAGTTGTCTTCCATGCCGAGGATCTGAATGTGCTCGGGGTCGACACCTTCGTTACGCCACATCGCCCGTGCCTCATCGTCATCGGTGAAGGTGGTCATCCACAGCTTCTCCGGGTCGAAGCCGTACCCTCCGTCTTCGCGGGAAGACGTCAGCAACTCGTAGGCGTAGTGGATGGCCTCCTCTTTGAAGTAGTCGCCGAAGGAGAAGTTGCCAAGCATCTGGAAGAACGTGCCGTGACGCGTGGTCTTGCCCACCTCATCGATGTCGAGCGTACGCACGCACTTCTGGTTGCTGGCCATGCGGTGGCTCGGCGGTGTCTGCTCACCCATCAGGTATGGAATGAACGGCACCATGCCTGCGATCGTGAACAATGTGGTCGGGTTCGGGGAGATCAATGATGCCGAGGGAACGACCAGATGATCCTGCTTCTTGAAATAGTTGAGATAACGCTGTGCGATTTCAGCGGTGCGCATGTGAGTGCGGCTCCTTGTGTGATTCGTGCGTTGGCCGAAACGTGAATGAGTTCGGTGAACTAGTTGAGCTTATTGATGTATTGGTTGTTGAGTTCACGCTCGCGCTCCTGCTGAGCCTGCTTGAACTGGCTGACGAGACCCTGCAGCGTGCGTGCTCCGACATTCTCTTGGTCGGGTCCGAGAAGGAATTGGCGTGCTTTGTCAGGAGTATTCGCCTTGACGTATGCGTTCGCTTTGGAGACGGCAACGACGCCTAGTGCCACGCCGACCGAGACCCACAATACTCGTTTGAACATTACTCGTTCTTACCTTTCTGCTGCGCGGAGGATTCCTCGGCACCCTTGTCTTTGCCCATGAATGATTGTGCCGTGACCTTGACGCCGTAGAAGATGGAGGCCAGCTTGATGATCGGCTTGCCCAGGAATGAGCCATACAGGTTCGTCAGCGCACCGAGATTGTTCATCGTGCTCGATGCGGCGCCGGAGATCTCGTTGACGTCTTCCAATGACTTGTTGACCTGCTTGACCGTTGTGACGCCCTCGTCCAATGCGGGGAGTGCATGATCGCCGGTTTCCTTGACCGTCTCGGCAATCTGGTCAAACATCTTGCCCAAACGGATCAGCGGGTAGATCAAAAACCTGCAAGGATCGCGAAGGCTATCGCCGCAATCAGTCCCGCAATTTCTCCAGCACCCATGATGCACCCTCTTTTCGTGCCAAATGACTTTATCTACGCGCTTTAGCCTAGCCAATCGTCCAGACGGACGGAGGTGAACTGTTAGCGTTGGTTGTATGAGATGACGGTGATCGCTTCATCGATCGGCGCTTCCACATCGAAATCGAAAGTGGTCACGGAACCGTTTGCGGGTCGGACGCTCAAGTCGTACCCTTTCGGGGCGAACCGTTGCATCAGGCTGAGCAGCGTGTTGCCGTGCGAGATCATCAGTACGTCATCGCCGTCATGAAGGTTCTTATTGGAGGCGATAAGCGCGAACGCTCCCTCCACCCTGCTCCAGTATTCTGCGTCGGATTCAGCGTCGTGGAACGGATCGGCTTCTTTGAGGAAGTCACGGGTGGCCGCCAAACCATATTGTTCGACTATCTTCGCATAGGTCGGAGCACCGTGGGGGCCGCCTGCAGCCAACCATGCCACACCCATGTCTTGGCCTTCGAAATAGCCGTAGAACTGCTCGCGGAAATGCATGTCGGCCTGCAATTGTGGCACGTCATGCCCCTGCGCTGCGTTGATGTCGAGAATCGTGCGCGCAGTCGTCTGCGCGCGAGTCGTGTCGGAGCAGTAGGCTGCAGCGAACCTGACGTTTTTCAAGGTCTGCCCGGCGTGAACGGCGTCATCAAGGCCGGCTTGGGTGAGCGGCGAGTTCGACCATCCTTGCAGACGGTTGTAGCGGTTGAAGAATGTTTGCCCGTGACGGACCAGATGAAGATGAACGATCATGCCTTTGATTATCTCATGGGCGTCACCCTGGATTTCACCAGCATTGCGCTTTCGTGCATAATCGGAGCATGAGTAGTTTTCTTATTCGATGGTTCATCCTGACGATTGCAGCGGCCGTCATGGTGCTGCTGTTGCCGGGAATGCATGCCGTGGGCGACCCGCCGATTCTGGGCATTGCGGCATTTTCGCTGTTCATGGCGCTGTTCAACGCCTCGATCAAACCAGTTGTGCAGGCGCTGGCGCTCCCCTTCAGCATTCTGAGTTTCGGGCTGATCGCGCTGATCATCAATTGGCTGTTCATGGAGCTGGCGTCATGGCTCGCGCTCAACCTGTTCAACGTGGGCGTAACGATTGGAGGATTCTGGTGGGCCGTGCTCGGTTCCCTCATCATGTCGATCGTCAGCGGCATTGTCAGCGCCGTCATCGGCCAATGATTTATTGCCGAGCATTGCATGCGAATACAAGAAGGAGTCCGGGCGAATGCCTCGGACTCCTTCTTGCTGTATGTCCTTATACCGTATATGTGTACAGTATGTAGATCCAGATCAGCGGGCGTAGAATTCGACCACGTACTGGATGTTGACCTGAACCGGGATCTCCTCCGGCTCCGGCTTACGGGTGAGCGTCGCCTTGAGCGAAGCCAGGTTCACGTCCAGGTAGCCTGGAACCGGCGGCAGCACATCGCGGTGCGTGCCTTCGGCGGCAATCTGGAATGGAACCATCGTCTGGCTCTTCGGCTTGACCTGAATGGTCTGGCCTGGCTTGACGCGGTAGGAAGGACGGTCAACGATGTTGCCGTCGACGAGAATGTGGCGGTGAACCACGAACTGACGCGCCTGGGCGGTCGTGCGGGCAATGCCTGCACGCAGAACCAGTGCGTCGAGACGGGTCTCGAGATCGGTCAGCATGGCGTCGCCGGTCTGACCTGCGGTGTGCGTGCCCTTCTCATAGGCTGCGCGAAGCTGCTTCTCCGAGATGCCGTACTGGGCGCGAAGACGCTGCTTCTCGCGCAGACGCACGGCGTAATCGGACTCGGCGCGGCGACGAGTGCGACCATGCTCGCCAGGAGCGTATGGGCGCTTTTCGAAGATGCGCTGTGCCTTCGGGGTCAACGCAATACCGAGGGCGCGGGAAAGACGCACCTGACGGCGGGAACGATTCGACATAATGTTTCCTTAATTGTTCTGTCGTTGTCTGAACGGAATCGACATTCTGGCGAATGTCGACTGAGCCAGCCTCTCCAGTGCTTCATCGTGACAAGCACGAACGGTGATGAAACCGCCGACCCACTGATGGGCTAAGACTCCCAGACAGTGCCTTTGTTCTAAGACACCAGCGCAATACTTTACCGCATGGGTCTGGACTTTTGCGAATGAAGGTAGTCTCAGAGTTTCTCGATAGGAGCAAGCCTCAGCATGAGCCGCTTCGTTCCGTTGCTGCCGAAGTCGACGGTGATGATGGAGTTCTTCCCCTTGTCTTGCGTGTCGACCACCGTTCCCAATCCGAAACGGTCATGCGTGATCTTATCTCCCATATGGAAATCCGCGATGTCGAGATTATTGTCGGAGGTCACCTGCGACGCCGGTTTCGTTGACGAAGAGGCCTTCGCCGAGGTGCGGCGCGTGTGCACGGCACCCGAACGGGACGAACCATACGAGCTTGACGAGTGGGAACGTGAACCATATGACTTCGAGCCGAAACTCGTCGACGACCCATTCGCGCCACCTGAGGCAGATGAGCCGGAGCGGAACTTCGCCGCGCTCCCCCAACCCGAACCGTTCGTGCGAGATGTGCCTGAGGAACCGTAGGCATGTGAACCGCTGCCATATGACGAACCGCGCGAACCGTATGACGTGGTGCCCGACGAACCGTAAGCTCGTCCCGAAGATCCGTAGCTCGAACGTCCGTATGTGTCGAAGGAGTCCTGCGAATAGTCATCGTCATCCCAGCCGCCGAATTCGTCGCTGAAACCATCTCGGCTTTGCCAGCCCGCGCGCATGCGTTCCATGCCCGCCTCGCGACGCTGCCAGTCGATCAGCTCGTCGGGAATCTCGTCGAGGAACTGACTTGGCATCATTTCGCTCTGACGCCCCCATTGTGAGCGCACCGCGGCTCGGGTCAAATACAGCTGTTTCTTGGCGCGCGTGATGCCCACATAGGCGAGTCTGCGTTCCTCCGACAATTCGTTCGTGTCTTCCATCGCCCGTGAATGCGGGAACGTGCCCTGCTCCATGCCGGTCAGGAACACCACCGGATATTCGAGTCCTTTGGCGGTGTGCAATGTCATCAATGTGACCTTGCCGCTGTCTTGTTCCTGACCGAGCAGCTGATCGGAGTCGGCCACGAGTGCCGTGGTCTCGAGGAATCCCGCGAGGGTGGCGTCTTGCGTGGCCTGTTCGAATTCCGCCGCCACCGACTGCAGCTGCGACAGGTTCTCGACGCGCGATTCGTCTTGCGGATCCTCCGAACGTTGCAGCTGCTCGAGCATGCCGGATTCCTTGAGCACCTGCGCCACGATCTCCGATGGCTTGCTGTCATGTTCCTGCGCGAACTGTCGCAGTGAAGTCATCAGCTCCCGGAATGCCCGGATCGCATTCGCCGTGCGTGCACTGACGCCTTCGATGTTCTCGAGGTGTTCGATGGCCCACCAGAATGTTTCGTTGTGTTCGTTCGCGAACAGCGTGAGCTGTGATTCAGCGCGTGCACCGAGACCTCGTTTGGGTACGTTCAGTATGCGGCGCATGTTGATGTCGTCGGCGGGATTGACGATCGCCTGCAAGTATGCGAGCGCGTCTTTGATTTCCCTACGCTCGTAGAATTTCGTTCCGCCGATCAACTGGTATGGAATATGGGCTTGAATGAGCCCCTCTTCAAGCGAGCGGGACTGCGCATTGGCTCGATACATGATGGCGATGTCGCTGTAGCGCACGCCCTCCTCATCGTGCAGATGTGCGATCTGCTGGGCGATCCAATGTGCTTCGAGCTGCGCGGTGTCGGCCGCGTACCCGATGATCTTGTTGCCCTGACCGAGTGCGGTCCACAGCTTTTTCGGCTTACGCGCGCTGTTGTGCGCAATCACGGCGTTCGCCGCGTCGAGAATCGTCTGCGTGGAACGATAGTTCTGTTCGAGCATGATCGTGCGCGCGTTCGGGAAGTCCTGTTCGAAATCCTGAATGTTGCGAATATCCGCTCCGCGGAACGCGTAGATGGATTGATCGGAGTCTCCGACGACGGTGATCCATGCCGGCCCGGTCTTGCCTGCGCCCACCGCGGTCGGTGAGGGTTCTTCCTTCGCATCCACGCCTGCGAGTTCGCGGATGAGCACGTATTGCGCATGGTTCGTGTCTTGGTACTCGTCGACGAGAATGTAGCGGAATTTGTGACGGTAGTATTGCGCGACCTGCGGCTGCGTCTGCAGAAGTTCGACGGTACGCACGATGAGGTCGTCGAAATCGACCGCGTTGGCGAGCGCAAGCCGGTACTGGTATTCGGCGAATATGACCGCATACACGGCATCCGTGTTGCCGAGGTTGCCGAACCGGTAGCTGCGCATACCCGGTTTGAAGTCCGGGGCATGTTCCGCGAGCACGGTTTTCCAGCTGGTCAGCTGGTTCTTGTAGTCGCTTATGTTCGCGAGTATGGATCGGGGTGTGAACCGTTTGATGTCGATGTTGAAGTCGCCGCAGATGAGTTTGATGAGACGTTCGCAATCCGCGGTGTCGTAGATGGTGAATCCGGATTTGAGTCCGATGGCGTCTCCGTCACGGCGCAGGATGCGCACGCAGGCGGAGTGGAAGGTCGACACCCACATGCGTTCCGCCACTCCTCCGATGAGCGCGGCGAGCCTCTCCCTCATTTCGGCGGCGGCTTTGTTGGTGAATGTGATGGCGAGCACTTGGCTGGGCCATGCGCCGAATTGCGTGAGGATCCAGGCGATGCGACGTGTGAGCACGCGCGTTTTGCCGGATCCCGCGCCTGCGCCAATCAACAGTGCCGGGCCACGATATTGCACGGCCTGTGCTTGCTGCTCGTTGAGGTCGCCTATGAGCTCCTGGGCTGGGCGGGCGATGAAATCAGCATCCTGTGGCACGGTGGTCCTTTCTGGTATTGGCATCGGTGAAGCTGCGAGTCGGCTTTAAGTTCTAGCACATTCAATGGTCACTTGGCAGGCGTATGCTATGCGCCATATGGCTCCGCTCCGCGTTTCACCGGGCGGAGCATGTGTTTTCACATGAACGTTTAGGCGTTCGTCGACGATTTTGTGAAGGGCCGCTATGCAGGAACTAGAGGATAGGATCCGTGAACAGGGTGTCGTCAAGCCGGGCAATGTGCTCAAGGTCGACTCCTTTTGAACCATCAATGCGATGTGAGGCTGTTCGACCATATGGGAGCCGAATGGGCAGAGCATTTCGCGAACAAGCACATCACGAAGATTCTGACCATCGAGGCATCGGGCATCGGCATCGCATGCGTGGCCGCCATGCACTTCAACGATGTTCCCGTTGTGTTCGCGAAGAAAGCTCAGTCCATCAATCTCGAGGGCGAGCAATACGTGACGCACGTGTATTCGTTCACGAAGCAGAAGGAATTCCCTGTGATCGTGGCCAAGAAGTTCCTCAACGAGGGCGACCGCGTGCTGCTCATCGACGATTTTCTGGCCAACGGCAAGGCGTTGCGTGGTCTGATTGAATTGTGCGAAGCTGCCGGCGCAATCGTCGAAGGCATCGGCATTGCGATCGAAAAAGGCTTCCAAGGTGGCGGTGACGCATTAAGGGAGGCCGGCTACGATCTCGATTCGCTGGCGATCGTCGAATCGATGAACGACGAGACCGGTGAAATCGTGTTCCGAAACTAGCAGACGTTTGAGGCGACGCACATCATCAAAGGATGTGCGTCGCCTCCGTTTTTCAGTCGACGCTCATTGCGGCATTGCCGCAATCACAGGATCGATAGAGAGCAATGAGAGATTGAGAGAAGTTCATTATGAAGCAACAGGATTCCATGTCGCCTGATTCAAGCGACGACGCATCGTCCGCCAACGTCGCCTCCGCCACGGATGCCAAGAAAACCGAAGACCGCATCGAGCAAACTGTCATGACTCCCGAATTGCAGGAGGAGGCCAAGGAGTCGGCGTCCGAAGGCAGGAAGGAGAGCAAGAGGCTTGGCATCTCGTTCGAAGCGCTCTCCAGTCTCGATGCGCCGGTTTCGTTCTGGAAGGGCATTCCGTTCGGCCTGCAACATGTGTTGGCGATGTTCGTCGCGAATCTGGCTCCGATCTTCCTGGTGGCCGCCGCGGGTCATATGAGTGCCGCTGATTCGGCGCGCATCATTCAAGCCGGCCTCCTCGTGGCCGGACTCGGCACGTGCCTGCAATTGTATGGCATCTGGCGCTTCGGCTCCCGTCTGCCGATGGTCACCGGCATCTCGTTCACCTATGTGGCTGCGGCGATTTCCATCGTGAGCCAGAAGGGTTATGGCGCCGTCGTGGGCGCCGTGCTCGTCGGTGGCCTGCTCGAAGTGGTGTTGGGCCTGACCGCCCAGTACTGGCAGCGTTTTGTGCCGCCGATCGTCTCCGCCATCGTCGTCACGTCGATCGGTTTCTCGCTGCTGTCGGTGGGTGCGGAAAGCTTCGGCGGCGGTTCAGGCGCCAAGGATTTCGGTAGCTGGCAGAATCTGACGCTTGGCCTGATCTCGCTGGTCGCCTGCCTCGCCTTCCAACTGCTGATGAAGGGCACCGCCAAGCAACTGTCGGTTTTGTTCGGACTCGTCGTCGGCTATGTCGTCGCCATATTCTTCGGCAAAGTCGATTTCAGCGGTTTCCAGCATCTGCAAGTGGTCAGTGTGCCGACGATCATGCCGTTCAAACCGGAATTCGACTGGGGTGCGATCATCTCCATCGGCCTGCTGTATGTGGTCTCCTCCGTCGAAGTGCTGGGCGACACCGCCGCATTGACGAAGGTCGGCCTGAACCGTGAGCCCACGCCACGCGAAACTGCTGGCGCGATCGCCGGCGACGGCCTGATCTCCTCGGTGTCCGGTGTGTTCGGCTGCCTGCCGTTGACGTCGTTCGCCCAGAACATCGGTCTGGTGGCGATGACGAAGGTCGTCAACCGCAAGGTGATCCTCTCCGGCGGCCTGCTGCTCATCCTCGCCAGCTTCGTGCCGGCCATCTCCGAGGTGTTCAATTCGATGCCGCAGGCCGTGCTCGGCGGGTGCACGATCATGATGTTCGGCAACATCATCCTCTCCGGCTTCCAGATGATCTCCGACGCCGGTTATACGCAGCGCAACATCACGATCGCCGCGTTGTCGCTGACGATCGGCATCGGTTTCACGCAGGTGTCTAGCATCTTCGTGCACTTCCCCGCACTGTTCCAGTCGATCTTCGCGCAGAACTGCATCGCCGTCGCCTTCGTGGTCGCCGTCATCCTCAACCTCGTGCTGCCGAGCGAAGAGCACTTCCTCGCAACGCCGGCACAGCACGAATGATCAATAATCATCGAAAAATTTCTTATTCGGGGGGCTGCAATCGCAGCCCCTTCTCCTATGGTCATACGCACATGTTTCCCGCATATCCGCGATCATCATGCACAAAACGCATGGTTCGTCGTTGAGTAATTCCCTCGAAGAATATCGCATATGCCGGTCGGGAATCAGTTCGCAGCAAAAGAGAGTACACATTCGCACTCATACGAAATTACAATAAGTGCATCGTAACACCATCAAGAAAACACATTTGCAAAAGAAGACCATGAATACCATTGCACAACAGCTACTGACCGGAGAACGCGCACTGTTCCAAGCCAAAGACCTCACCATCGACAATTGCGTGTTCGAAGACGGCGAATCCCCTCTGAAGGAATCGCGCAACATCACCGTCAACGACTCGGTGTTCCGCTGGAAATACCCGCTCTGGTACAGCGAGAACAGCACCGTGCGCAACTGCCTGTTCGACTTCGACGCGCATGCGGCGTTCTGGTACAGCAACCATATGACCTTCACCGACTGCACGATCCAAGCTCCCAAGGAATTCCGCCGCAACCATGACGTGACGATCACGAACACATCGTTCACCAACGCGGAAGAGACACTGTGGAACTGCGAAGACGTGACGCTCGATCACGTGAGCGCGAACGGCGACTACTTCGCGATGAATTCGAGGAATATCACCATCAGCGATTTCCAGCTCACCGGCAACTACTGTTTCGACGGATGCCGTGATCTCGTCATCGACCACGCACGACTGCTGTCGAAAGACGCATTCTGGAACTGCGAGAACGTGACCGTGAGGAACTCGTTCATCAGCGGCGAATACCTGGCATGGAACACGAAGAACATCACCTTCGAGAACTGCACGATAGAGAGCCTGCAGGGACTGTGCTACATCGACGGGCTCACGATGCGCGACTGCCGCGTGATCAACACGACGCGCGCGTTCGAATACTGCTCGAACATCGACGCGCAGATCACCACGCGCGTCGACGGCATCGTCAACCCGATCTCGGGCACCATCCGCGCCACAAACTTTGGTGACGTCGTGCAGAACGACCCGGCGATCGACACCGCGAACGTGCACCTCATCAGCGAACAGTGAGAAGTGAGAAAAGAGAACCCATGGATATCACGGAACGCATACCCCAATTCGATGAACCGGTGGATCGCACGGCGATCTCGTCGATGAAATGGAACGTCGCGGACAGCGAGCTGCCGATGTGGGTGGCCGACATGGACTTCCAGACCGCGCCGTGCATCACCGAAGCACTGAAAAAACGTGTGGCCAACGGCACGTTCGGCTACACCGACATCCCGGACGAGTGGAGCACGGCGATCGCCAACTGGTGGAAGACGCGCTACGGCATGGATGTGGACCCTACGCACATCACATTCACCACCGGCGTGATTCCGGCGATCTCCTCACTCGTGCGTTCGCTGACCAACGTCGCCGAGAAAGTGGTCATCCAGCCGCCGGTCTACAACATCTTCACGAATTCGATCGTCAATAACGGGCGTCGCGTGCTCAATAATCCGCTCATCTACAGCAACGGCGAGTATTCGATTGATTTCGACGACCTCGAAAACAAGCTCTCCGACCCCCTCGCCCGTCTCATGATCGTATGCAACCCGCACAATCCGAGCGGAAACGTGTGGAGTCGCGACGATCTTGCGCGCATCGGAGAACTGTGCGCGAAATATGATGTCACCGTCATCAGCGACGAAATCCACTGCGATGTGATCCGCCCCGGCCTCACGCACACGCCATTCGCAGCGGCGAGCGAGACGAACCGGCGCATTAGCGTCACCTGCTCCTCCCCCTCGAAGGCGTTCAATGTGGCCGGATTGCAGTCCGCGTATTTCTTCTGCGACGACGCCGGCCTGCGTGCACGCGCAGTGCGCGGAGTCAACACCGACGAGGTGGCGGAGCCGAACGATTTCGCGGTGTTCTCAACGATCGCCGCCTATGAGCATAGCGCGGATTGGCTCGATCAACTGTGCCAGGTGGCGCAACGTAACAAAGACTATGCGAATCGCGTCATCGGCGAGCGCTGCGCAGAACTATTGCACATGGTGCCCTCCGATTCCACCTATCTGGCGTGGATCGACTGCTCCGGACTCCTTGACCGCGTGGGAGACGCCACCGCCGAACGGTTCTGCGATTATCTGCGCGAACACACCGGCCTCATACTCTCTTACGGCGGCATCTACGGTGAGAACGGCGTTCGCTTCCTGCGCATGAATCTTGGCACGCGCGCCGATCTGGTGATCGACGGGCTGAATCGTCTCGCCACCGGCGCGAACGACTATGTTCGCAACGACAGATAAGAATGAACGTCTATCTTCTTATTGTCAGTTCTGCGAGTCTTTTCGCAGATTATGCAATAACCAGTCTGCCCGTTGTCAGTTGTGCGCGAGCATCCGCACAACTGACAACGGGCAGCTACGTATCGTCTTTTCTGCGGCATGTTCCGCAAATTAGACGATGAACGGCCATCTTCATTGTCTAATTTGCGGATTTGCTCGCGGTTTTGCCAATGGAGAGTTTCGCATCTTCCTGCGCGACTTTGTAGAACAATCGTTCAGCGTTCTTCACTCCATGCCTGCCGTAGAGGTATCGAATGATGACGCCAATTGCGAGCGGTACCCACCATGCCGGAGATTCAAGTGTGGGCAGGAAGAACATGGCGGCTGACAATACCGCGCAGCATGCGAATACCGTATTACCGTGGAGTGAGCATCGTAAAAACTCATATTTTTCTGCGAGCAGCAGCGAGCGGAGCGGCTCCTGTTCGTTCACGTCGATCTCATACACGCTTCGCCTGTTGGTGGCGGAACAGTTATATGCGAAAATCCCGGTGGTCGCCCTCACCCATTCGCCATGCAAGGCAAACCATATGCCGGGGCACGCCAACGTCAGCACGCATCCGGAGAGCACGCTCGCAGACGTGGAGCCCGAGAAAGGTATTCCGCATAATCTGCCGATGATATATGCCACCGCACTTATGGCAATGATCGTTCCGCCGGCCCATTGGAAGCGTCTGCCGCGCGTGTTCAACACATCGGCCTGATCTTGGGGCAGTCCGTGGTTGATGTATGGATGCGCCGCCTGAAATTCATGAAGCATGGTACGCGCGTGTCTCAATATGAGCAGTCCGGCGACTATGCACGTCAGCAGAAGAAGAGCCGCGCCAACGTGTTTTTCCGCATAATCGGTTTCGATGACCTCTTTTGAGAGGAATTTGATGAGCCAGTCCATTCCAGCTCCGAGCACTTTCGCATCGGATTGCGGCAACGCCGGAAGGAGGGAACCGAAGAAGCTCAGCGCTATGCCCAAAACAACCAACGCGGTGCCGGTGGGAACGAGCATCGCACGTTTTCTGCAGAATGCCGCGTAGTCGTATTCTTTCGCCACAATCCGGGCCAAACGTTCGACTTCGCGTCTACTTCTCTGTGTTGATTTCTGCTTTGCCACACGCAATAGCATACGAAACGTGCCATATTATCGTCAGTATTGTTCGACGGTAGCCTCAACTCAGAAATAGCGTGTCGAGCAGTAACAGCGCCATCTCACTTCCAAGAACACAACCGCAACTTTCAATCCATAAGTTATATCTTACACTTCACTATACAGTCGCCAAATCTGTCAGTTATAATTGATATTTATACACTATCCCAATAAAACGTAAGATATAGTTAACAGTTTTGGAGAACGGGGATTATACATGGACACCAAGCAGTACATCGACCGTCCGCAGTATATGCATCTGCTGGATTCTTATCGTGGATCCGAACATATCAAGGTCTTGCAAGGCATTCGCAGATGCGGTAAATCAAGCCTGCTTGAGATGCTCCGTGCACATCTGCTCACAGAAGGTGTTCCCGAACGCAACATCTATCGCAAGCGTTTCGACGAGTTCGGACTTCCCCTCGAATTCACAGCGCAACAGCTCACCACTGAGCTGCAACAGATGCTGCGCCAATCCGACGATTCGCAAATGCGCTACGTGTTCCTCGATGAGATCCAAGAGGTGAGGGACTGGCCGAAAGTGGTGCGCGGACTGCACACACTTGGGAACGTGGACGTGTACATCACCGGCTCGAACGCGCATCTGCTCTCGACCGATCTTGCAACCGCGCTCGCAGGCAGGACCACAACCATAGATGTGCACCCGCTCTCATTCGGAGAGTATCTCGAGTTCACGCGAACATCATTCCCGGATCGCGCGCGCCTCTCCCACGATGAATTGTTCGCAGACTATGTTCGTTTCGGCGGCATGCCCACGTTATTTGCGCTTCGAGAATTCACCCAGGAAGGCATCGCGCGCGAACTGGACTCTGTGTACAACAGTGTCATTTTGCGCGATGTCGCCCAACATCTGCAGATTCGCGACATCTCGCTGCTCAACCGTCTCGTCGCATATCTTTTTCAACGTCAGGCAATCTGTTCTCCACTCGGAAAATCGTCGGAGCACTCACGAGCGGAGGACTCAAAACCTCTGCTGAGACGGTTGAGACCTACATCGATGGACTTATGCGCGCGTTCATTCTGTTCGAGGCCACGCAATTCGGTCTTCGCGGAAAAATATGCTCAACCCTCTTCGCAAGTTCTATGCGGAAGATTGCGGCTTACGCAATATCGCGACCGGATTCTCCTCTCAAGACTATGGGTTCCAATTGGAGAACGTCGTTGCGACAGAGCTGCGCAGGCGTGGGTTTGACGTGCATGTAGGGAGCCTTCGCAGTGGCGAGATTGATTTCGTCGCCCAACGATTCGACAGCAGAATCTATATCCAAGTCACCGAAACCATGCTCGACGAAACTACTCGAACGCGGGAGCTCGCCCCGTTGCAGGCAGTGCATGATTCATTCCCGAAAATCGTGCTCACGCTCGATAGATTCCGCCTCGGCACTACCACCGATGGCATCGAGATCCGCAACATCGTCGACTGGCTGCTCGATTCGTGAACACCGACGCATCCAGCGGGGTCAAGCCATCACAGCCATTGGATGAAGGCCGTTTTGTCCGTGCTGTTGTAGCCGGCATGTCGGTAGAAGTCGAGCGTCTTCGGGTCATGGGAACCGGTGAGCAACATCATCTTGTAACAGCCGGACTTCGCTGCGATCTCACGCGCGCGGTCAAGACATGCGGTGGCGTATCCGTTGCCGCGTGCGTCGGCTCGCGTCACGACGTTCTCCACGAACGCATACGGGCGCACGCCACGTGTCAGGTTGGGGATGATTACGCATACGCACGAGGAGACGATGCGTCCGCCATGCTCGCAAACGATGAGATGGTGGTCCGGATCGGCGATTATGCGCGTCCAGGTATTGCGCAACCGTTCATCATGTTCCGGCACACATTGCTCGTGCAGGTCAAGGTACAGTTCGAGCAATGCATCCAGATCCGATTCGCGCGCCTCTCTGATATTCATGATATTCATCAGATAATTATGTCATTGGAAAACCTTTATTGCATATTTCGCGTAGACAACCGCAGAATATGCGATGAACTAGCCTCTCTATTGGCAATTGTGCGGCGGAACCCGCAGGATCGACAATAAACGGCCCTTCATGGTCAGTTCTGCGGAGACGCCCGCGAAAACACCGATGGACGGGCATCCTCGTTGCCAATTGCGCGGGTTCAGCCGCATAATCGGCAACGGCGCAACTTCCACAGAACATGAAAAGGTGGGTACCTCATCGAGATACCCACCTGGGATTCATGCCGAATCACTCCCACTCGATGGTGGCCGGCGGCTTCGACGTGCAGTCGAGCACCACGCGGTTGATCTGGCGGCATTCGTTCGTGATGCGCGTCGAGATCGTGGCCAGCACGTCGTATGGAATGCGCGACCAGTCGGCGGTCATCGCATCCTCGGAGCTGACCGGGCGCAGCACGATCGGCGAGCCGTACGTGCGTTCGTCGCCCTGCACACCAACGGAGTGCACGTCGGCTAGCAGCACCACCGGGCACTGCCAGATGTCGCGGTCGAGACCGGCCTTCGAAAGCTCCTCGCGGGCGATGGCGTCGGCTTCGCGCAGCACGTCGAGACGTTCCTTCGTGATCTCGCCGATGATGCGGATGCCCAGGCCAGGGCCCGGGAATGGCTGACGCCAGACGATCTCGTCGGGCAGACCGAGCTCGGTGCCGATGGCGCGCACCTCGTCTTTGAACAGGGAGCGCAGCGGTTCGATGAGCTGGAACTTGATGTCGTCGGGCAGACCACCAACATTGTGGTGGGACTTGATGTTCGAGGCGCCATCGCCGCCACCGGATTCAACGACGTCCGGGTACAGCGTGCCCTGCACGAGGAACTTGACTTCCTTGCCCTGTGCCCCGGCCTCCTCGATCACCTGTCGCTGCGCCTTCTCGAAGGTGCGGATGAACTTCTCGCCGATGATCTTGCGCTTGGTCTCCGGGTCGGAAACGCCCTTGAGCGCGTCGAGGAAGTCCTTGGAAGCATCGACGGCGATGAGCTTGATGCCGGTCGCTTCGACGAAATCGTGCTTGACCTGTTCGGCCTCGCCCTTGCGCAGAAGGCCATGGTCGACGAACACGCAGGTGAGCTGTTCGCCGATCGCACGGTGCACGAGCGTCGCAGCCACAGCGGAATCAACGCCGCCGGAGAGCCCGCAGATCACCTGAGCGTCTCCGACTTTCTCACGGATGGCGGCGACCTGTTCGTCGATGATGTTCTTGGCGTTCCAATCGGCATCGATGCCCGCGCAGTCGTGCAGGAAGTTCTCGATGAGGTCTTGGCCGAGCGGCGTGTGCTTGACTTCTGGGTGCCACTGCACGCCGTAGAGTTTGCGTTCGTCGTCTTCCATCGCAGCCACGGGAGCGCCCTCGGTATGGGCGAGCACTTCGAAGCCTTCGGGTGCCTTGTTCACGGCGACGCCGTGGCTCATCCACGTGGTCTGCAACGATGGTGAACCATCGAGAATGCCTCGCGGGTCATCGATCACGGCTTCGGTTTTCCATATTCGCCGAGTGCCGCCTTGTCGACGTCGCCACCGAGTTCATGGGCCATGACCTGGAATCCGTAGCAGATGCCAAGCACCGGCACGTTTGCGTCAAAGACCTTCTTGTCGATGGTCGGAGCGCCGGGCTCATACACGGACGCCGGACCACCGGAAAGAATGATTGCCGAAGGATTCTTTGCCAGCATCTCGTCGACCGGCATCGAATGCGGTACGAGTTCGGAATAGACATTCGCCTCGCGCACGCGGCGTGCGATCAGCTGCGCATACTGGGCTCCGAAATCAACGACGAGCACAGGACCTGTTGCCATATGACTCCCCTTATATATTAGGTATCTTCGGGTTTTACGACTACTCCATTGTGCTGGTGCAAGGCGACATTGCACCGCTGGCGCATTTCTTTGCACGTGCCATCACCGTTCACGCTGAGCTTAAGCGTTCAAGCATAGATTTCAGAACGGCAAGCGCCATTATGTGCGATTGTTTTCAACACGCCGCCCGATATCGTCACAAATCGAACGTCAATACTGCGCAAAAACAGTAGAAAACATTGGTATTTCGGCACTTTTTGTATTTATTCAACCATTTGCCATTTTCACAAATCACCCGCAAAAACGACCAAAAGCGGTAAAAAACCACTCAGATTCGCTCATACCCTCTCAAAAAGGGTCAAACGTCAACATATTCGCGTAACATAATCAGCGATCGGACATGGAGATTCCACTGCCGAACGGCATGACGGAGCCCATGTCCATTGGAAAAACAAATCGCACATTGCATATGTGCAGGAGTACAGGAGCACACATGACTAATCCTGTTATTGGTACCCCGTGGCAGAAGCTGGATCGCCCGGTTTCCGAAGAAGCCATCGAAGGCATGGACAAGTATTGGCGCGCCGCCAACTACCTCTCCATCGGCCAGATCTACCTGCGTAGCAACCCGCTGATGAAGGAGCCCTTCACCCGCGACGATGTGAAGCACCGTCTGGTTGGACACTGGGGCACCACCCCGGGCCTGAACTTCCTTCTGGCCCACATCAACCGTCTGATTGCCGATCACCAGCAGAACACCGTGTTCATCATGGGTCCTGGCCACGGTGGCCCTGCAGGCACCTCGCAGTCGTACCTCGACGGCACCTACACCGAGTACTACCCGAAGATCACCAAGGATGAAGCTGGTCTGCAGAAGTTCTTCCGCCAGTTCTCCTACCCGGGTGGCATTCCTTCCCACTTCGCTCCGGAGACCCCAGGCTCCATCCACGAAGGTGGCGAGCTGGGTTACGCCCTGTCTCACGCCTATGGCGCGATCATGAACAACCCGAGCCTCTTCGTTCCGTGCATCATCGGCGACGGCGAAGCTGAGACCGGCCCGCTGGCTACCGGCTGGCAGTCCAACAAGCTCGTCAACCCGCGCACCGACGGCATCGTCCTGCCGATCCTGCACCTCAACGGCTACAAGATCGCCAACCCGACGATCCTCTCCCGCATCTCCGATGAAGAGCTGCACGACTTCTTCCGTGGCATGGGCTATCACCCATACGAGTTCGTCGCTGGCTTCGACAACGAGGATCACCTGTCGATCCACCGTCGCTTCGCCGAGCTCTTCGAGACGATCTTCGATGAGATCTGCGATATCAAGGCTGCGGCACAGACCGACGACATGACTCGTCCGTTCTACCCGATGCTGATCTTCCGCACTCCGAAGGGCTGGACCTGCCCGAAGTTCATCGACGGCAAGAAGACCGAAGGCTCCTGGCGTGCACACCAGGTTCCGCTGGCTTCCGCCCGCGACACCGAGGCTCACTTCGAGGTTCTCAAGAACTGGATGGAATCCTACAAGCCTGAAGAGCTCTTCAACGCCGACGGCTCCATCAAGGAAGACGTCACCGCCTTCATGCCTAAGGGCGAACTGCGCATCGGCGCCAACCCGAACGCCAACGGCGGCCGCATCCGTCAGGAACTCAACCTCCCTGAGCTCGATCAGTACGAGGTCACCGGCGTCAAGGAATACGGCCATGGCTGGGGCCAGGTCGAAGCTCCTCGCTCGCTCGGCGCATACTGCCGCGACATCATCAAGAACAACCCGGATTCGTTCCGCGTCTTCGGCCCTGATGAGACTGCTTCCAACCGCCTGAACGCGACCTACGAGGTCACCAACAAGCAGTGGGACAACGGCTACCTCTCCTCGCTCGTCGACGAGCACATGGCCGTCACCGGTCAGGTTGTCGAGCAGCTGTCGGAGCACCAGTGCGAAGGCTGGCTCGAAGGATACCTGCTCACCGGCCGTCACGGCATCTGGAGCTCCTACGAGTCCTTCGTCCACGTCATCGATTCCATGCTCAACCAGCATGCGAAGTGGCTTGAGGCCACCGTCCGTGAGATCCCATGGCGCAAGCCGATCTCCTCGGTCAACCTCCTGGTCTCCTCCCACGTGTGGCGTCAGGATCACAACGGCTTCTCGCATCAGGATCCAGGTGTGACCTCCGTCCTGATCAACAAGACGTTCAACAACGATCACGTGACGAACATCTACTTCGCGACCGATGCCAACATGCTGCTGGCCATCGCCGAGAAGTGCTTCAAGTCCACCAACAAGATCAACGCCATCTTCTCGGGCAAGCAGCCTGCTCCGACGTGGATCACCCTCGACGAGGCACGCGCTGAGCTCGAAGCCGGCGCCGCCGAGTGGAAGTGGGCTTCCAACGCCAAGAACAACGACGAGGTTCAGATCGTCCTCGCTGCTGCTGGCGATGTTCCTACCCAGGAGATCATGGCCGCTTCCGACGCTCTCAACAAGATGGGCATCAAGTTCAAGGTCGTCAACGTTGTTGACCTCCTCAAGCTGCAGTCCGCCGCTGAGAACGACGAAGCTCTCTCCGATGAGGAGTTCACTGATCTCTTCACCGCCGACAAGCCGGTTCTGTTCGCATACCACTCCTATGCACAGGATGTTCGTGGTCTCATCTACGATCGTCCGAACCACGACAACTTCCACGTTGTCGGCTACAAGGAGCAGGGCTCCACGACCACGCCGTTCGACATGGTTCGCGTCAACGATATGGATCGTTATGCTCTGCAGGCTCAGGCTCTCAAGCTGATCGACGCCGACAAGTATGCCTCCAAGATCGACGAGCTGAACGAGTTCCGCAAGACCGCGTTCCAGTTCGCTGTCGACAACGGCTACGACATCCCTGAGTTCACCGACTGGGTGTACCCGGATGTCAAGGTTGACGAGACGCAGATGCTCTCCGCAACCGCCGCAACCGCAGGCGACAACGAGTGATTTCAGTAATCTGAACTAACTCGCATATTCAGGGGTTCGAGCTCATGCTCGAACCCCTGTTTTGTTCGCTGACACCACTCGCTCCCCCACATATCGCGCAAAATCCTACATATACAGCAGATGTGATCTTTGTCACATCTGTTTTTTTGTTGCAATCTGATGGAGCTAATCGAGATATTGCGCCTTACAATGAACAGTGAGCGTGCACAATGTAGTCGCACGCAATGCCTCACGCTTACGCATGGCGTAAGCGATTTCAAAGGAGTTATCGTGAGTCTCAAGAACGTCAGTGTTATCAGCCCTGAACCGGGCGAAGGCCGCAACGTCGCAGCAATCGGTTTGGTGAACATGCTCGCAGCAACTGCGAAAACCAGCGTATTCCGACCTGACGTTCCCGACAACGACACCTTCACCGATTCGCTGCTCAAAGTGACGAAAACCGATCAGACACATGAGCAGGCCACCGGAGTCTCGACCCGGGATGCACAGCTGAACAAAGGTGACGCTCGCGCGAAGATCATCGAACGCTTCATCGAAACCAACGCGCAGCTCGATCCTCAGATTCGCGTGATCGTCGGCTCCGACCGCACCAATGTCGGAGATCCGGAACGTTTCACGTTCAATGCCGACGTGTCTGCGGACCTGCAATCCCCTGTACTGCTCACCGTGAGTGCGCTCGCACGTTCCGTCGAAGACATTCGTCAGACGATCGACGCGTGCCGTGAAGTGGTCTCCAATGCCGGCACTCAGGTCATTGGCATCTTCGTCACGGATTGTGCAGACGGCAATATTGAGACGATCAGCAATGAGTTCGTCGAGTACGATCTGCCCGTCTGGACTTTGCCGTACGTGGAACTCGGTGAGAACGACGAGCATGTGGACGATGCGATCGCCGCGTTCGACGAGCATGTCGGCAAGGAGTCCCTGCTGCGTGTGCTCGAAACGCCGTTTGTGCCGCCGACCACGCCGTTCGCGTTCCAATATGACTTGCTGGCACGTGCCAAGAGCGACAAGCAGACGATCGTGCTGCCTGAAGGTCAGGATGATCGTATTATCACCGCTGCTGACTATCTGCTCAAGTCCGAAGTCGTCAACCTGATCATCATCGGCGACCACAACGAGATTCTTCACCGCGGCAAGGAGCTTGGCCTCACTTCGCTGGAGCAGGCGAAATATGTGTCGCTCGACGATAAGAAGCTTCTCGATCAGATGGTTCCGAAACTGTGCGAGCTGCGTGCGAAGAAGGGCATGACTGAAGACATCGCTCTCAAGACGCTGCGCGATGCGAACTATTTCGGCACGATGCTCGTCGTGCTTGGCATGGCGGATGGTTTGGTGTCTGGCGCCATCGGCTCGACCGCGAACACCGTGCGCCCGGCTTTGCAGCTCATCAAGACGAAGCCTACCGCCAAGGCCGTTTCAGGCGCATTCCTGATGTGCCTGAAAGACCACGTCTCCGTGTTCGCAGATTGCGCGATCAACCTCGATCCAGACCCGCAGCAGCTTGCCGATATCGCCATCCAATCCGCTGAAACGGCGAAATCGTTCGGCGTCGACCCGAGAGTCGGCATGCTCTCGTATTCCACGCTTGGCTCTGGCAAGGGCCCTGATGTCGATCTGGTTGTCGAAGCAACCGCTGTGGCGCAGGAGAAGCGCCCTGATCTGCCGATCGTGGGACCGATCCAGTTCGATGCCGCATGGTCGCCGACCGTCGCCAAGGCGAAGGCTCCAGGCAATGCCATCGCCGGCAATGTGAGTGTATTCGTGTTCCCTGACCTTGATGCGGGCAACATCTGCTACAAGGCTGTGCAGCGCACATCCGGTGCCGTGGCGATCGGCCCCGTGCTGCAGGGTCTCAACAAGCCTGTCAACGATCTGAGCCGTGGTGCCCTGGTGCAAGACATCATCAACACGATCGCTTTGACGGCCATCGAAGCTCAGAGCAACGCGTGACGTTCCGCTGAGCATAAGTGAGTGGGTGCCTTTTCGAAATGCAGAATGGAGGGGCACCCATTCATATGTTTGTAGCAAACACTGAGTAATCTAAAGTTTTGGAAAGCCGTGCATGCGGCGGAGTAATAATCAATGGAGGATGCCACAATGGCGAAAACCGTCCTTGTTATCAATTCGGGTTCCAGCTCGATCAAATACCAGCTGGTTGACCTTGAGTCCGGTGAAGGAATCGCTTCCGGCCTGGTCGAAAAGATCGGTGAACCGATTGATGGTCATTACAAGTACGAATACAACGGTGAGAAGCACGAGCTCGAGGAGCCGATCGCGAATCATGAGCAGGGTCTCAAGCGTGTGCTCGGTTTCTTCGAGGAATATGGCCCGAATCTCAACGAGTCCGGCATCATCGCCGTTGGTCACCGCGTGGTCCAGGGTGGCAACACCTTCCCGGATCCGGCGCTCGTGACCGATGAAACCACCCAGAAGGTGGAAGATCTCGCGGTTCTCGCTCCTCTTCACAATGGTCCTGAGGCCAAGGGTGCGCGCGTCATGCGTGAACTCATGCCAGACATTCCGCAGGTCTTCGTCTTCGACTCCTCATTCTTCCAGCAGCTGCCTAAGGCGTCCAGCACCTATGCGCTGAACAAGGAAGTCGCCGACAAATACAAGATCCGCCGCTACGGTGCGCATGGCACCTCGCACTGGTTCGTCTCCTCGCAGATCCCAGGATTCCTGGGTAAGCCTGCCGAGGGCCTCAAGCAGATCGTGCTGCACATCGGCAACGGTGCTTCCGCTTCCGCCGAACTCAGCGGCCGTCCAATGGAGACCTCGATGGGTCTGACCCGCTCGAGGGCCTCGTCATGGGTTCCCGTACCGGCGACATCGATCCTGCCGCGGTCTTCCACCTGATTCGCAACGCACACATGGACGTCGACGAGCTCGACGACCTGTTCAACAAGAAGTCCGGCATGATGGGCATGACCGGCTTCGGCGATATGCGTGAAGTGCATCGTCTGGTCGCCGAAGGCGACGAGAACGCCAAGCTCGCCCTCGACATCTACGTGCACCGCATCGTCAGCTACATCGGCGCCTACACCGCTCAGCTCGGCGGCCTCGATGTGCTGACCTTCACCGCAGGCGTAGGCGAGAACGACGAGATCGTGCGCCGCATGGTGTGCGAGAAGCTCGCTCCGTTCGGCGTCAAGCTCGACATGGAGAAGAACGACGCCCGTTCCAAGGAGCCACGTGTCATCTCCACTCCGGACTCCTCCGTCACCGTCGTCGTCTACCCGACCAACGAAGAGCTCGCCATCGCACGTCGTGCGAACGAGATCGTTGAAGCCGGCGAAGACAAGTACGGCAACAAGATCTGATTTTCCCATCAGCCTATAGTTGAGGGCCAGCAGTTTGAACTGCTGGCCCTCAACTATTTCGTAAGCTATACAAGCTATATCTTATTTCGTGTGTAATTCAGCAACGTCAGATATTGCTCTGCTCAAGCATGTTCGTCCACATGCCAACGAAATCGGGGATCGTCTTCCGCGTGGTCTCCACGTTCTTCACGACGATGCCGTCAATACCCAAGCCAAGCATCGCAGCGAACGTGGCCATGCGGTGATCGGCATACGTCTCCAATGTTGCACCATGCATCTGCTCGCGCGGCACCGGTGAAATCGTAATGCCGTCGCTTTCCTCTTGCGCATGCGAGCCGACGCGTGTGATCTCATTGACCAGCGCTTCGAGTCGGTTCGTCTCATGCCCGCGCAAATGTGCAATGCCGATCAATTCGCTCGGCTCGTCGGCGAACACGGCAATGGCGGCAATGCTCGGCGTGATCTCCCCTATTGCGGAAAGATCGCATTCCCCCAGCCCGTGAATCGTCCCGTCACTGGTCACTTCCAACATACCGTTGAACGTGTCGGGGAAGCACTCGCAATCGTTGATCTCATTGAACTCCTCGCCGTTCAGTGTGACGGTTGCGCCGAACTTATGCAGAACGGATGGCAGCAGGCCGCCTGGTTGTGTGGTGTGTGCGGGCCAGTTCGGTACGCGCACCGTTCCCCCGGCGATCAACGCCGCTCCCAGGAACGGCGCGGCGTTCGACAGGTCGGGTTCCACAACCGTGTTTTCGTGCAACTGCAGGTCAGCGTGACGCACAACCCACTGTCCGCGTGCAGGCATGTCAATGGAGCCACCAGCACCGTTCACATCTTCCATTGTCATGCGAATATGCGGCAGGCTTGGCAGTTGCGTGCCTGTGTGTTCGAGAATAAGACCGTCCGGCAAACGCGAGCCGATCAGCAGCAGTCCCGAAATGAACTGCGATGACGCCGACGAATCGATACGCACCTTCTGCGGCCTGCCCTTGAGATTACCCAGCATGTTCGGCGGCGTGATCGTGAACGGCAGGAACCCCTGCTCGCCTTCGAACTCGATCGTCGCACCAAGCTGACGCAAGCCTTCCAACACGGGTCCCATCGGGCGGGCATACGCCTGTTCATCACCGTCGAAACGCACCGGTCCGTCAGCGAACAATGCCAGCGGTGGCACGAAACGCATCACCGTGCCGGCAAGTCCGCAGAAGATCTCCGCATTGCCGGTAAATGTGCCGCTCTCCGGCGGTGTAACGGTGATGGTCGTCGGTTCGGCAGGATCCTCCTCACATTGCACACCCAACGCGCGCAATGCGTTCATCATCAGTTCCGTGTCGCGAGAACGTAGGAGTCCTTCGATGCGCACGGGTTTGTGTGACAATGCCGCGAGAATAAGAAAACGGTTCGACAATGATTTGCTGCCCGGAATGGTGACGGTCGCGTCAAGCGGCCGAGTTGCGACCGGCGCATTCCACAACGTTGTATTCTGTTCGCTCATACCCTCTATCGTATCGGTACAGCTGATATTTGCGTGTATTTGGTCACGGGCATTCATGTGATTCACACGTGCCGTGACTGGATTGGCGTTCCTACAATTCGGCTGCTCACCGTAATCGTGCACATGAGAAAACAAAACCCGATTCCAATGTTATGGAACCGGGTAGGTGGTCGGGCTGACAGGATTTGAACCTGCGACATTCTGCTCCCAAAGCAGACGCGCTACCAAGCTGCGCTACAGCCCGATGTGCTCGACTCTCGTTAAGCACAAGAAGTAACTATAGCATGGGGTCTGACATCATGCATACAATGGTGTGTCGGAAGATCGAGGTGTTATGGGTCGTCATCAAAAAGCTGAGGCATCGGGCCTTATTTCGTTTGTGCTGTGCGCCGTTATCGGCGGATTCGGCATGTACTGGTATATGCAGGCAGCTTCGGCGTTCTGGCAGATCTCCCAACGTCGGTTCATGGCTTGCGCGGCTATTGTGGCGGCGTGCGGCGTGGGATCGTTCATCGCCGGTTATCTCAGGCGTGAGGGGCGCAACACGCTTCAGCACGCGTTCACGTTCCATATTCGCCGTATTTTCGAAGTACTCGCATTGTCCGTCGTGTATGCGGCGACGCTGTTTCTCACCTCATACATGCTCTTCAACATCATGAACGGTGCGATGGGCAAAGCGTTCAGCACATATATTCCCGCGATCTGCGCCGCGTTCGCCGGAATCTCCGGCTATCTGACCTTCGTGCAGGCAGAGCTCATGGACGCGAAGACGCTCGCTTCCCTGCTCCCCTTCTTCATCATCTCCGGCGTCGGCACCGCAAGCTTCACGTCGAACGACCCGTACTGGTTCAACAACAACTTCTCCCAGCTTGGCGATCGCACGACGTTTGCGGCACGCATGTTCAATTCGACGCTTATTCTGGGCGGAATCTGCATCATCATCATCAGCTACTTCGCCATCTCCGAACTGATCGCCACCTATCATGTGCGCGATCTTGACGGCAAGATTCAGATGCGCAACCCGAAGTTCTCCTACCGCGTGCCGCAGTTCAAAGCGCGTATCACCGCGCTCACCATTCTTCTGATTCTCTCCGGCGTGTGCTTCATCGGCATCGGCACATTCCGCTATACCCCCCACCCGATTCTGCACAACGTGTTCGCACGCGGCATGCCGGTGATCATGTTCATCATGCTGGTCGCTCTGCCTTGGCTCGCTCCCCAGCTCTCCCGCGCGTTCTTTGTGATCTCCGACATGGCGATTGTCGTATGCGCCATCGAGGGAGTTATGTGGCTACTGGGACGCAATACGCTCACCAACGTCGAGGCACTTGCCGCCATGCTTTTCCTCGGCTGGTTCATCGTGTTCTCCAGGCAGATCGCTGCTATAGAAGCGGATCGAATACAGCAACAGCTGTTACTACGGCAGACTGTTCCGTTCGATGACTCGCAGAATGAGGCCGCTGATGTCGCGTCTGAGCACACGTTCCAGACTGTGCTCGACAATGAGGCTACTGTGGCAACGAACACGGCGGAAACCGGTACGCAGACCGGCACGAGCAAAGAATGACGATAAGCTCGCCTGCTCATTATGTGCTGTGATATGCGTGTGCCTCACACCGGAACTCCGGTGTGAGGCACACGCATAATTATTGAGAATATGTATTATTTAGTTTCTATTGTTATCAACCGCTTTGGAGTCACTCATTAGCATGATGAACGACCTTGATTGTGCGGTGATGGCAAATCCGGCTTCGTAGTTGAGCTCCGGACCCTTTGGATTATACGTGTCGATTACAAGACGCCACTTACGACCGTATTTCTCCTCCGGCAACGTGAACATGATCGGCTCATAGTGCGCGTTGAAGATGAGGATGAAATCGTTGTCTACCATTCGACTGCCGTACCAATCCGTCTCCGGAATGTCGCCGCCGTTGAGGAAGACCATGATCGATGACGCGTGGCTGTTCTGCCATGCGTTCGCATCCATGATGTTGCCGTTGTGGTCGAACCATTCCACTTGCGGAACCGCATCGTCAGGCATGTTCGAATCCCTGCCTGTGAAGAAACGACGACGATGCAGCACAGGGTGGTCGAGACGCAGATGGATGAGTTTGGAAACGAAATCCAGCATATCCTGCTGGTATTCCTTGAGATCCCAGTGAGTCCACGACAGCTCGTTGTCTTGGCAGTACGCATTGTTGTTGCCCAACTGCGTGCGGCACACCTCATCACCGCCGCAGATCATCGGAATACCCTGACTGAGCAGCAATGTCGAGAACATGTTGCGCATCTGACGGTGACGCAATTCGTTGACGTCGCGAATGGTGGTAGGGCCTTCCACGCCGCAGTTCCACGAACGATTGTTGCTTTCGCCGTCGCGGTTGCCCTCGCCGTTCGCCTCGTTGTGCTTCTCGTTGTAGCTGACCAGATCGTTCATCGTGAAGCCATCATGCGCGGTCACGAAGTTCACCGAAGCAACCGGCTTGCGTCCGTTCTTCTGGTAGAGATCGGAGCTGCCCATGATGCGGCTGGCGAGTTCCGGCAACGTGGACGGTTGCGAACGCCAGAAGTCGCGCACGCAGTCGCGGAAGTGACCGTTCCATTCCGACCAGTTCGGGGGGAAGCCACCGACCTGATAGCCGCCTGAACCGAGATCCCACGGCTCGGCGATGAGTTTGACTCGCGAGATGACCGGATCCTGCTGCACGATGTCGAAGAATGCAGAGAGTTTATCGACCTCTTGGAACTGGCGGGCCAATGTTGCAGCCAAATCGAAGCGGAAGCCGTCGACGTGCATCTCCTGCACCCAGTAGCGCAACGAGTCCGTGATGAGCTGCAATGCGTGCGGCGAACGCATCAGCAAAGAATTGCCGGTGCCGGTGGTGTCGAAGTAATGCATCGGATCGTTGTCTACGAGACGGTAATACGCCTGATTGTCGATGCCTTTGAAGCTCAGGGTCGGACCCATGTTGTTGCCTTCGGCGGTGTGGTTGTAGACCACATCGAGAATCACTTCGATGCCATTGCGGTGGAATTCCTTGACCATCGCACGGAACTCGTTGACCTGTTCGCCTCGTTGACCTTGGCTTGCATAGGCGTTATGCGGTGCGAAGAATCCGATCGTGTTGTAGCCCCAGTAGTTATTCAACCCTTTTCCTGCAGGAACGGATCGTTGATGAACTGGTGGATAGGCATGAGTTCGATGGCGTTGACACCAAGCTTCTTCAGGTATTCGATGACGCTTGGATGTGCCAAACCAGCGTAGGTGCCGCGAATCTCCGGTGGCACGTTCTTGTTGAGGTTGGTCATGCCACGCACATGCGCTTCATAGATCACGCAATCCGAATATGGGATGTATGGGTGGCGGTCGCTTCCCCAATCGAAGAACGGGTTGATGACGGCGGCCTTCATCATATGCGGCGCCGAATCGAGGTCGTTCATGTTGCTGGGGTTGCTTGAATCGTTGAACCAGTACGAATACAGGCTTTCGTCGCCGTCGATGTTACCTTCGATTGCTTTCGCGTAGGGGTCGAGCAACAGTTTGTTGGGGTTGCACCACTGGCCTTGCGAAGGATTGTACGGGCCGTGGATGCGGTAGCCATATCGCTGGCCGGGTTGGATGCCCGGCAGATACGTGTGCCACACATACGAGTTCTGCTCTGTCAGCTCCACGCGGCTTTCGTTGTCTTGATCGTCGAAAAGGCATAACTCCACGCGTTCGGCAACTTGAGAGAACAGTGCGAAGTTGACGCCTGCGCCATCATAGGTCGCTCCGAGTGGATACATTGAACCTGGTCGTGCTTGCATATCTTCCAGTATCTCACAATCATTGAAATGGTGACTGTTCTTTGTGCTCTGCGGCTATTGTGCCTCAGACAGAACGTTGTTCATGCGTCGAATTCGCTCATGTTGAACGGCGATGATCGAATTTGACGCGGTTATCGGCAAGGCCAGCAGTTCATTCCATCCCACCCATGCGGATTCCACATGTTCGTCGGGATCGAAATCAGTGTTCTCCTGATGCCAGCCGTGCATGTGGATCACGAAGATATGCGCAAGTTCGTCGGTCATGCCTTCGGACGAGTAATAGTCTCCCGCAGCATCAAAACGAAGACTAGTGGCATCGTCGGCCACGACGCCAGTCTCTTCGCGAAGTTCCCTGAGCGCTGCCCGTTGCGGGTCTTCTCCGGCGTCCATCAATCCTGCCGGAAGACCATAGGTGAATCTGTCGATTCCGGCGCGATATTCCCGTTCGATCAGGTATGTGTCGTGTTCGCAGTCGTGGACGAGCATCACGACGCAAGGTGCGTGCACGATCACTTGACGGTGGATGACGGTTTGTTTGCCGGAATTCAGTGTCAGGGCGATCGTCCTGTCTTCGACTTTGAAAATTGCTCCTTGGTATTTGAGCTCTTGGCTCAACGTCTGTGCGGGTATATCCATATCTACGCCATCGGAGCTACCGGCAAGGCGCTGAGAAAGCTGCTCGCTTCCTTCCTGCTCGCTCACTTCACACGTCCTTCGTTGGCACTGCCGGAGATGACCATATCCCATGGATCGGTGCTCATCGTGTTCCAACGTGCTTCCACAGTGTCTCCTGTGGTCTCCTCAATGGCCTGTGGCACATCTTCAAGCGCGTAGGTGAACCACATGCTTTCGATGGCACTATGCGGGGTGTTGATCAGTGCCGGGTGCATGAACTCGTCTTCCTTCACTGCATGCGACGGCTTGACGCCCAATGCGAAGCCTTCGCGACGCATGTTCGCCTCATAGTAGGCTTCCTGTAGTTCATCGGTTGCCGGATGATGCCGTAGATCACTGGTCACATACACGTCGACTCCGAGCGCATTGGCATCGGCGAACATCGAGTCCCCAGATCCGGGCAGCACCGCGACCGTGCTCACTGGCATGTCAAGCGGACCTGCCACCTGAATCCCATAGGTGGTTTGCGGCAGTGTTTCAGCCACCATCTTCGAAAACAGCAGCAATGATGTCGGCTCCTGAAGCCTGCCGACGCGCCCGAGCCCGACCGGATGCTGCGCCGTCTGGTCGTTGATCGGCTGCATCGGACGTTGGTCTACGAGTCCGAAAGCGTCGGCGGCAGCTTGCGCAACACCGCGATATGCCGCGTCTGCATTGGTATGCCCAACCCACAACGCACAATCGTTCTTCACGAGCTTGTTGACGATCTGCCCTCGGAATGTTCGACCTGAGACCTCGTGAACCGACCTGAAGAACAATGGGTGATGCGTGACCAGCAGATCCGCTCCGCTGGCGATGGCGTCATCCACGACGTCCATCGTCGGATCAGCGGCGAACACGACGCGTCGAACAGGATTCTCCAGATCCCCGACGATTAACCCCGGGTGATCCCATTCCTCCGCGTATCGCAGCGGGTACAACGATTCCAGTACGTTGACAACATCAAACAACGAAGCCATATATTCTCCTTGATCGTTGCGAATATTCCATACGGTCGCCTCGAACCGTCAAGCTTTACACTCAGTGCGCGGCTTTCTGCCAATCGGCGCCGATGCCCGTCGACACGTTCAACGGAACGGCTATGCTCACCGCATGTTCCATCGCGTTTTGAACCAGCTCGGTCACCTGTTTTTCTTCGCCCGGCGCCAATTCCACGACCAGTTCATCGTGAATCTGCAGCACGATGCGACTGGTGAAACCACCGTCACGCAGTGCACGATCCGCACGGATCATCGCGATCTTCATGATGTCGGCGGCGGAACCTTGGATCGGCGCGTTCAAAGCGCCACGTTCGGCGGCATCGCGTGCGACGCGATTCGTCGATGTCAGTGCCGGGAAATAGCGACGTCGGCCGAACATCGTCTCGGTGTAGCCGGTGCGACGAGCGTTCGAAACCAGTGATTCCAAGTAGTCGTGCACTTTGCCGAAGGTTTGGAAGTATTTGGCGCGTAATGCACTCGCTTCCTTCGCGGAGATGCCGAGTTGCTGCGACAACCCATAGGTGCTCAACCCGTATGCGAGTCCATAGCTCATCGCCTTCACGTGACTGCGTTGATCACCGGTAACCTCGTCAACGGGAATGCCATACACCAAGCTCGCCACATATCGGTGGAAATCGGCGCCGGATTTGAATGCTTCGATCAGCGCCTCATCCCCCGATAGATCGGCCATGATGCGCAATTCCACCTGGGAGTAATCCGCACTCAGCAGATCACTGAACTGCTCGCCCGGCACGAATGCCGAGCGAATGTCACGGCCCTCCGCGTTGCGGTTCGGTATGTTCTGCAGGTTCGGGTCGACCGAACTCAAGCGTCCCGTTGCAGCGACGGTCTGCATGAACGTCGTGTGGATTCGCCCATCCTTCGGATTGATCGCATCGATCAGCGTCTGTACGATCTGGCGCAGTTTGTTGACCTCACGGTGACGCAATAGTGTGCCGAGGAACATATTCGGTTTGCTGCCTTCTTCCGAAGTCGCATACAGCGTTGTCAATGCCGCCGCATTCGTCGTGTAGGAACCCTTTTTCGTTTTCTTCGTAGGCTTGAGTCCCATTTCGTCGAACAGCACGCTACCCAATTGCTTCGGGCTTTGCAGGTTGAGCTCATGCCCCGCGGCTTCGAAGCATATCTGTTCCATGCGTGCCGATTCTTCGGTGAACATGTCGAGCAGCTGGTCGAGACGCTCACGATCGACGCTCGCCCCCGTGTTCTCCATATGGAACAGCACCTGCGATGTCGGCAGTTCGATGCTGCGCAACAGCGAATACTGGCAGCGCTGCTCGAGCGGGCGGGCCAACGTTCTCGCCAACAGAGCGACTGTAGCAGCGTTCTTCACATTGTTTCGACTTGCGTCGTGCTCGTTGTCAACGTCGAGATCAAGCTCGCCCTGTTCGGGTTCGGGGCTTTCATCGACGTCGAGCTGCAGGAAGTGCTGGGCGCAATCCTGCAGGGTTCCTCCTTGGAAATCCGGGTCGATCAGATAGCCTGCGAGATTCGTGTCGAACAGCACCATCGGCAGATCGAGATTCGCGGCGGCCAGCATGTGCAGGATCTCTTTGTAGCCGTGCACGCTCAACGTGGATGCGTGTGCCTCGAATATGTGCTGCAGAGCGGAATGGAACCGCTCGTCATGCGGGTCAAGCACAACTGCGTGCCCATCGGCGAGCAATGTCAGGCTCGTGATGGAAGCCCTGCCTGGTTTGGAGCTTCCGGTTGCATACATGCTCCATGAGGCATCCACGGCATCGACGCATTGCTGGTGTTGCGAGCTTGCATCGAATTCGGCCACGACATCGGTGGATGTGTCGGCCGACTGTGGGTCGGGTATCGGGCAGTGCTGCTGTGCCCACGCCTCCAATGCTGCTGCATCGGTCACGGTGTCGATTACCGGCTCGGGCATCTCAACCTTGGTCTCTTCATGTTCCTCAGCATCTGTTTGCACCTGCGATGTGACTGATCCAGTCGGCTTGGAGCCATTGTTCGTTGCCGAGGTTCCCGAATTGAACACGTTGAGCAACTTTTTTCGTATTCGTGCTCCGAAATTGAGCTGTTTGAACATGGCTTCGGCGGCATCGGCGTTCACTGTGCCAAATGCGAGGTCCTGCACATTGACGTCAAGGTCCACGTCGCGCACCAAGGCATTGACTCTGCGGTTGAGTTTGACCTGTTCGATATTCTTGCGAAGCGCTTCGCCCTTTTGCCTTTGATGCTGTCGGCGTTCTCGATGATGCCTTCCAAGCCGCCGTATTCGTTGATCCACTTCGCCGCATAGCCATCACCGACGCCGGGCACACCGGGAATGTTGTCGGCGGTTTCACCTCTCAGCGCCGCAAGATCGGGGTACTGTTGCGGCGTGACATGGTATTTCTCTTCAACGGCTTCAGGAGTCATGTGCTTGAGCTCTTTGAAATGATAGCCCGGATACAGCACGGTGGTGTCATCGTCGATGAGTTGGAAGGCGTCTCGGTCGCCGGAGAGCACCAACGTTTTATAATCGGCGTTTTCCCCCATCGTTGCCAGCGTAGCGATCACATCGTCGCCCTCATACCCCTGCTTCGTCACATAGGTGACTCCAAACGCCTGCAGCATCTCCTGAATCAGCGGTATCTGCGTGATGAGCTCTTCTGGAGCAGCCTCACGTGTGCCTTTGTATTGCTTGAGCATCTCGTTTCTGAAGGTGCCGCCTTTGACATCGAATGCGACTCCCAGCAGATTCGGTTTCTCCGTGGAGATCACTTGCGCGAGCATCGTGAAGAACCCGTAGACGGCGTTCGTTGCCTGCCCATCCGCTGCGGTGAAATTCTCGGCAGGTAGCGCATAGAACGCCCTGAAGGCAAGAGAATGACCGTCGACGACGAGAAGTGTGCCTTTGGCATCTGACTGTTCGGATTCCATGTCTCACCTATTTCACAAAACGTAAGCTAACAGTGTCTTAAAACAAAGGCGCGTGGCCTGCGAGAGTTCGCAGACCACGCGATCCAAAGATTATTCAGCGTCGCTTGGCGTATCGCTGTATTTCTCGATGATGGCCTGCGCCAAACGCTTCTTGGGGATGCGCTGGTCCATCGATGTTTTTGAATCCAGCGGAACGCTCCGGATTCCGAGAAGTTCGCCTTGTCCATCAGCAGACCCTTGGCTCGATCGATGAGCTTGCGCTCTTCAAGGGTCTCCTTCGTCTTGCGAAGTTCCTCAGCCGTGTCTTTGAGCTGTTCCTGAGTTGAACGCAATTCGCTCTCGTTGTGCTCAACGCTGTCGAGCAAATCATTGATTTCTGCGAAGCGTCCCATGGCGACTGCCAAAGCAGGCAGCAGCTTCGACTCCTCATATGGCTTGGTCACATATGCCATCGCGCCCGCTCCGATGGCCTCTTTGACGAGATCGGCTTGCGAGAAAGCGGTCAGCATGACCACTGGCGCGAGATTCTCATCGCAGATGACGCCTGCGGCCGTGATGCCATCCATATGAGGCATTTTCACATCCATGCACACCACGTCCGGGCGCTTCTCACGGGTCAGTTCAATGGCCTCTTCACCGTTGGCGGCCTCGCCCACGACCTCATAGCCATTGTCTTCAAGCATTGCCACAAGATCCATACGGTTCACCGATTCATCTTCGGCGACGACGACGGTGGGCTTACGCTTGGCTTCCTTGTTCTCTACGGCTTCATTGCCGGCTGCGATGGCATCGGCGGCGTTATCTACCACCGGTTCCGTCGTAGTATTCTCTTGTTCTTCACTAGACATAGCAAGATTCTCCATTCATTCCTTAAACTGCGCTCACCGCAACTTCCGCATACGAATACAACCTATTCGCGGCCGGACATTCCCAACAACACAGTATACCCCACACTGCTCGTGCATACGGGACTAATCTCGCAATGCCGCTTCCTCTTCCTCGGAAACCGCGATCATGTTGTTCGGTGCCATATACAGACGTTGAATGGCGATGATCGACTTGGCGTCGAGAATCGTACCGTTGATCACCATGTGATAGCACTCCTCCGGCGTGTAGAAACGCACCTGGGCTCGCGCTTCGCTGGCGTATTGGTCACGATCCGCGATCGGAGTCAGATCGTATGCGAAATACAGTGCAGTGTGCTGGGTCGAATAACTCGGCGTATTGATGAAGCGGCAGAACTGCGTCATCGTCGCTGCCTTGTAGCCGACTTCCTCGGCGAGTTTGCGATGTGCAACATCCACAGGACGCTCGTCTTTTTCGATGGCATGACCGGCTGGGATCTCCAGTGTCCAGCGGTGCACCGGTATGCGGTACTGTTCGATCAACGGTACCATGCCGTCTTTCGTCAAACCGATGACACCAACCGAATCACCGTTGTTCTTGTGCAAGATGAAACGTTCAAAATGGCCGGCAGTGGCAGAATCGAAGGAAGCACGGTCAACATTGAAATAATGGCCTTCGATGACCGTCTGGCGGGATTCTTCGCGAATCGGCGTGCTGCGCCACGGATCAAAACGGCGATATGTTGTTTCCCTGCTCATAACAGTCCTTTCTGTTGCACTGCACTCCATTGTATATAGAAACATTCCGGCATTTTGTTGATAGCAAAGAAAAAGACCCGCTGTTTTTCGCGGGTCTTTTCTGTCGGTGCCCCCGGTGGGACTCGAACCCACACTGTACAGATTTTGAGGCTGTCTCCTCTACCAATTGGGATACAGGGGCAAAAGCAACCTATGTCAATATACTACACTTCGCACATTTTGCAAATTCAGACACACCGTATTTCAAAAAGAAGTGGCGTGGCCGACGAAACCGTCGAGCCACGCCACTCACTTATTCACAAACTCAATCAGTCGCAAGCGCCGACGGTGTGAACGTAGATGGAGTCGGTACGGCCTGGCTGGTGCTCGCCCTGTGCGGAGCTCAGCACGACGATCTTGTCGCCATTTGCAACCTTGCCGGCCTTGCGCAGCACCTGATCGGTGAAGGTCATGAGGTCCTTGCGAGACATGTCATGATAATCCTCGTCGAGCTTGATGCCTTCGGTGCCCCAGCTCAGAGCCAGCCAGTGGTAGGTGTGCTCGTTGTTGGTCAGGCCGAAGATTGGGGTGGCTGGACGCTCGCGGGAGACGCGATGCACAGTGGAACCGGTCTGCGTGTAGGCGACGATGGCCTTGGCGTTGAGCTTGTCGGCCAGATCGACAGCGGCGGAAGACACGGCACCGGTGCTCGACATGTCGAGATCCTTGAGGTGAGGAATGCGGTCGAAACCGTGTTCGGTGGCATAGCCGGAGATGCGAGACATCGTCTTGACGGTCTCGACCGGGTATTCGCCGACAGCGGTCTCGTTGGAGGTCATCGTGGCGTCAGCGCCGTCAAGCACAGCGTTGGCGCAGTCGGATGCCTCTGCACGCGACGGAACCGGGGAATGAACCATGGAGCCGAGCACTTCGGTTGCCACGATGACCGGCTTCGCGTACTGGCGAGACAGCTCGATGCAGCGCTTGGTGACCAGCGGAACCTCTTCGAACGGCATTTCAACGGCCATGTCGCCACGAGCGACCATGATGCCGTCAAACACCTTGACGATGTCTTCGAGGTTCTCAACAGCCTGCGGCTTCTCAATCTTGGCGACGATCGGGATGCGGCGGCCTTCTTCGTCCATGATCTCATGAGCGCGATCGATGTCGGTGGCGAAACGCACGAACGACATGGCGATGATGTCGGCGCCAGTGCGGATGGCCCAGCGAAGGTCTTCCTCGTCCTTGGCAGTCAGTGCAGGCAGAGAGACGGCGACGCCTGGCAGGTTGATGCCCTTGTGGCTGGAAACGGGTCCGGCGACGACAACCTTGGTGTAGACGTTGTTGCCTTCGACCTTCGTGACCTCAAGACGAACCTTGCCGTCGTCGATCAGAATCGGATCTCCTGGATGGCAGTCGCCCGGCAGACCCTTGAACGTGGTGGAAGTGATGTGCTCATCGCCCTCGACGTCATCGGTCGTGATGATGAACTCCTGACCTTCCTGAAGCTGAACCTTGTCTTCACCGTCGGCGTTCTTCTTGAACCAACCGCAGCGGATCTTCGGCCCCTGCAGATCGACGAGGACTGCAACGTTGCGGCCGGTGGTCTTTGAAGCTTCGCGAACGTTGTTATAGACGCGGAGGTGATCTTCCGGCGTGCCGTGGGAGCGGTTCAGACGTGCGACGTCCATGCCGGCTTCGACGAGCTCGGTGATCTTCTCGAGAGATTCGGTGGCTGGACCGATGGTATCTACGATCTTGGCTTTACGCATGTATGCCTACCTATTCTTTGACGTTCGTGTTCGTTGCGAACACACTCAACGTTGTTAAGCTTACTCCTTTTTCTCTTCCGCTCGGCGCAAATCGAGCAGAAGACTGTGAGCGCTCACATACTTTGGGCATCCCCTCGACCGCCGTTCACGCTTTTCCTTCAAGCTGCTTGTCGGATGCTTTTGAATCTACTGCTCTCATTTTGATGACGCTGGCCAACGCCGAACCACCGATGGCGACGATGATGACGACCAGTGAAAGCCACGTCGGTATTTCCGGCACCATCTGGAGAGGCTGACCGTGGTTGATGAACGGCAGAGAGTTGCCGTGCAATGCCTCCATGATGAGCTTGACGCCGATGAATCCGAGCACGATCGAAAGGCCGACGGGCAAATACACCAGCTTGTCGAGCAGACGTCCGAGCAGGAAGTAGAGCTGCTGCAGACCGAGCAACGCGAATACGTTCGACGTGAACACGATGAACGGATCTTTCGTCAGGCCGAAAATCGCAGGAATCGAATCGAATGCGAACATCACGTCGGTCGTGCCGATCGTGATGAACACGATGAGCATCGGCGTCCAGTACTTCTTTCCGTCAATCGTGGTGCGCAGCTTCTCACCGTCATATTCGTTCGTGATATGCGTGAATTTGCGCATGAGCCTGATGAGCCCGTTCTCATGGAATTCCTCATCATCGTCCTCACCCATCGCCACTTTGATGGCCGTGTAGATGAGGAATGCGCCGAAGATGAAGAACACCCATGTGAATCGAGACACAAGCGCCGCACCGATGAGAATGAAGATGCCGCGCAATACCAGCGCTATCGTGATGCCGACGGACAGCACGAATTTCTGCAGTTTCTTCGGCACGGCGAAATTCGACATGATGATGACGAACACGAAGAGATTGTCGATGCTGAGAGAGTATTCGGTGAGCCAGCCCGAATAGAATTCAATGGCCGGTTTGGAGCCGGCGACCCACCATATCAATCCACCGAAGATCAATGCCATCGCGACGAAGAACGCAATGTGCTGCACGCACTCCTTCGTGGATGGCACATGTGGTTTGCGGCCAAGAATGAACAGGTCTACGACGAAAAAATGACCAGAACAATGTAGGTGCCGATCATGAACGAGATTGGGGTTTCTGCCATGCTCTTCAGCTTACGGATTATTGCCGACTCATGTAGCTGAAGAGCATGACGGACCCCACGTCGCCGCGTGAGACAGGCGATGCGAATGATGTGCAGGCTACTTCTGCGCTTCCGTCAGCGCACGCAGTTCCTTCTTGAGATCGCGAATCTCGTCGCGCAACCGCGCCGCGAGTTCGAACTGAAGCTGCTCGGCGGCCGTGTGCATCTGGTCGGAGAGTTGGCGAATGAGATCCGCAAGGTCCTGCGCCGGCAGACCTGCTTTGAGAATCTCTTCATGCCGTTTATCAGCCTCTTCTTTGTCGAGTGTCGGAACGCCGAGATGCGTGTTGCCGGCCTTGCCCGCATTGCGGTATCCGCCTTCCAGCAGTTCCTGCGTGTCGACGTCCTCTTTGGCGAGCATGTCGTTGACGTCACTGATCTTCTTGATCAATGGCTTCGGATCGATGTGATGCTCTTTGTTGTAGGCGATTTGAATCTCACGACGGCGGTTCGTTTCGTCGATCGCCTTCGTCATCGAATCGGTCATCTCGTCGGCATACATGATGACGGTGCCGGAGACGTTACGCGCGGCACGTCCGATCGTCTGGATGAGCGACCGGTATGAGCGCAGGAAGCCTTCCTTGTCTGCGTCGAGGATCGCCACAAGCGAGACCTCCGGCAGATCAAGACCCTCACGCAACAGGTTGATGCCGACAATGACGTCGATTTTCCCTTCACGCAGTTCTCGGAGCAGTTCCACTCGGCGCAATGTGTCGACGTCGGAATGCAGGTACTCGACCTTGATGCCACGTTCAAGCAGATAGTCCGTCAGATCTTCCGCCATCTTCTTGGTCATCGTCGTCACCAGCGTGCGTTCCTTCTTGGCGACGCGATCCTTGATCTCAGCGAGCAGATCGTCGATCTGGCCCTCCACAGGGCGCACTTCGATCTTCGGGTCGAGCAGTCCGGTCGGGCGAATGATCTGTTCGACCACGCCGTCGGAGAGCCCGAGCTCGTAGTCGCCAGGGGTTGCCGACAAATACACGGTCTGCCCTACTCGATCGAGGAATTCAGGCCATTTGAGTGGGCGGTTATCCATCGCCGAGGGCAGACGGAATCCATGTTCGACGAGTGTGCGCTTGCGGCTCGCATCACCCTCGTACATCGCCCCGATCTGTGGAACGGTCACGTGGGATTCGTCGATGACGAGCAGGAAATCGTCGGGGAAGAAGTCGAGCAATGTGTGAGGCGGGGTGCCCGGCGCACGACCGTCAAAATGCCTCGAGTAATTCTCGATGCCGGAGCAGACGCCAACCTGCGAAAGCATCTCCAGATCATAGGTGGTGCGCATGCTCAAACGCTGCGCTTCCAGCTCCTTGCCCTGTTTGCGCAGTTCCGCAACGCGTTCGTCGAGTTCCTCCTGAATGGATTTCAGCGCGCGTTCCATGCGTTCCGGCCCCGCCACATAGTGCGATGCCGGGAAGATGTGCACATCGCTGACATGATCGATCACGTCACCGGTGAGTGGGTGCAATGTGGTGATTCGATCGATTTCGTCTCCGAAGAACTCTATGCGAATGGCGAGTTCTTCATAGACCGGAATGATCTCCACTGTGTCTCCGCGTACGCGGAATGTGCCTCGCGTGAAGGCGATGTCGTTGCGTTTGTATTGCATATCGACGAATGTGCGCAGCAGGTCGTCTCTGTCGATCTGGTCGCCCTCATGCAGGAACAGCATGCGTCCTGCATATTCCTCGGGAGTGCCCAAGCCGTAGATGCACGACACCGTTGCGACCACGACGCAGTCGCGTCGCGTCAACAGATTTGCCGTTGCCGCATGGCGCAGACGTTCAACGTCATCGTTGATGTTGGAGTCTTTTTCGATGTAGGTGTCGGTTTGCGGAATGTATGCTTCAGGCTGGTAGTAGTCGTAATAGGAGACGAAATAGCTCACGGCATTGTCGGGCATGAGTTCGCGAAATTCCGCGCAAAGCTGCGCCGCCAGCGTTTTGTTGGGCTCGATGATGAGCGTCGGCCTTTGCAACCGTTCGATGAGCCATGCGGTCGTCGCCGTCTTGCCGGTGCCGGTGGCACCCATCAGCACGACGTCGTTTTCACCGTTTTCAATACGCGTGGCCAATTCTTCGATGGCCTTCGGCTGATCGCCGGATGGTTTGTATGGCGATTTGACCACAAACGGTTTGTTGATGCGCTCAATCTCGAATCCCATGTCACTCCTCGTTCACGTCTCTCCACCAGCGTTGCATCAGAGAATCAACGTCTTCGAACATCTGTTCTATTGGTTTGCTGCCATCGATAATAACATCACTGATCGCTTCGCGCCAGTGGTCATCCGTTTGGCTGGCGATTCTGGCTCGAGCCTGTGCTTCGCTCATACCGCGCGTATCGACCATGCGCCGAATGCGCAAGGCGCACGGGGCTTCAACCGTCACCACGTGGTCGAATCGGAAGGGCAGGTCTTCGAACACCTCAGCCAATAGTGGAATGTCATGCACGATGATGTGATGTGCACGCCCGTCATGCTGTATTTCCTGTTCACGCCGACGTGCCAACTGGTACACGAGTGGATGCATGATGGCGTTGAGTCGCTGCACATTGCCAGGTGCCGCATCGCTCCCGAAGACGCGTTCCGCGAGAACGGCACGGTTCACCGCACCGTGTTCGTCGAGAATATCGTCGCCGAAGGAGACCGTCAATTGCGGGATTGCCGCAGATCCCGGCTCCTGCAAACGGTGAGCCAGTTCGTCGTAATCGATCACATCGGCTCCGTCTTCGGCCATACGACCGGAGACGGAGCTTTTGCCGGCGGCGATGCCGCCAGTCAATCCGATGCGCATACCGTACCCCTAGGCTTGCAGACGCTGCGCGTAGGTTCGCGCGACGGCATCCAACTCAGCATCGCTGAGCTTCATGGCGCCACCGATAGCAAGGGGCTCGACCCACTGCATACCGATGCGCCATGCGGTGGCACGTTGCGGGGTCAGCAGTTGTTCGAATGGGAACGGCCCGTCTGGCATGTATGTGTGTGCATCCGCACCCGCGCTGATGGCCACCATCAGACGCTTACCCTCGAGTGCATGCCCTCCACCATATGCCCACCCGTATGCGAGCACCTGGTCTTCCCATGCCTTGAGCAGCGGCGGGGTGCTGTACCAGAACATCGGGCTTTGCCAGACGATGAGATCAGCTGCTTCGCATGCGCGCTGTTCCGCTTCAACATCGATATGGCCATCCGGGTACAACGCATATTCGTCGCGGACGGTGACTCCATCGATCGAGGCGGCGGTTTGCGCAAGTTTGTTATTGACTCGCGAGCCGTCATGCAGATGCGGGTGGAATGCGAGCACCAATGTGTTTGTCATGATTCTCCTTGCTAGTCATCGCTGTGAACGGCTACGCATTGATATCGCCATAACCGTAATCGTGAATCGTAGTCTACAGATCGTTGATTGAACAGAGTGTTATGGCATGAGCCAAACTCATAGCAGACGTCCGCATGGAACATTGTTGCATAAGTGCGCTGCCCGTGATCTTATCTGAGTAAAAAGCGGGTGGGGTTCCGACGCTTTCGCATCGGAACCCCACCCGCTTCGCTATACGTCAGGTATAGTCACGAGCCGTTCGATGAACTCACTTCTTCTCGCTCAGCAGCTGCTCGCGAAGAGCGGCGAGCTGATCGGAATCGGCGAGAGTGCCATTGGACTCGTTGTCGGAGGAGTAGTTCGAAGTCTCTTCGACCTTCTCTTCCTTCGGAGCCGACTGGCCGTCTTCCGCGGCGGAAGCTTCGGCGTTCTCGAGCTCCTTGCGCACGAACTCCTTGTGCAGCTCCCACAGACCGTGAGCGGAAGCGTACTGAGCTTCCCATTCCTCACGCTGCTTCTCGTAGCCAGGAATCCATTCGTTCGTGTTCGGATCGAAGCCTTCCGGATACTTGTAGTTGCCGTCTTCGTCGTACTCTGCCGGCATGCCGTAGAGTGCTGGATCGAAGTCTTCGGAGTTCGGGTCGACGGAATCGTTGGCCTGCTTGAGCGACAGGGAGATGCGACGACGATCGAGATCGACGTCGATCACCTTGACGAAGACCTCTTCGCCTGGCTTGACAACGGTTTCCGGATTCTCAACGTGACGGTTGGCGAGCTCGGAGATGTGGACCAGGCCCTCGATGCCGTCTTCGACGGAGATGAACACACCGAACTGGACGATCTTCGTGACCTTGCCACGGACGATCTGGCCAGGAACGTGCGTACGAGCGAAGCGCTGCCACGGATCTTCCTGGGTCGCCTTGAGCGACAGGGAGATGCGTTCGCGATCGAGATCGACGTCGAGCACCTCGACGGTGACCTTGTCACCAACCTTGACAACCTCGGACGGGTGATCGATGTGCTTCCAGGAAAGCTCGGAAACGTGGATCAGGCCGTCAACGCCACCAAGATCGACGAATGCGCCGAAGTTGACGATGGACGAGACGACGCCTTCGCGAATCTGGCCCTTCTTGAGCTGCGAGAGGAAGGTCTCGCGAACTTCGGACTGGGTCTCTTCGAGGTACTGGCGGCGGGAAAGCACCACGTTGTTGCGGTTCTTGTCGAGCTCGAGCACCTTGGCCTTGATCTTCTGACCAATGTATGGGGAGAGATCGCGGACGCGACGCATTTCGACGAGGGAAGCCGGCAGGAAGCCACGCAGGCCGATGTCGACGATCAAGCCGCCCTTGACAGCTTCGATGACGGTGCCTTCGACGACGCCGTCGTTTTCCTTGATCTTCTCGATGTCGCCCCAAGCGCGCTCGTACTGTGCACGCTTCTTCGACAGAATGAGACGACCTTCCTTGTCTTCCTTGGTGACGACAAGGGCTTCGATGGTGTCGCCGACCTTGACGACGTCATCCGGATCGACATCTTTCTTGATGGAAAGTTCGCGGGAAGGAATTACACCTTCGGTTTTGTAGCCGATGTCAAGAAGGACTTCGTCGTGATCGACCTTGACGACGGTACCTTCGACCAGATCACCATCATCGAAGTTCTTGATGGTGGAATCGACTGCCTTGATGAAGTCGTCGACGGTGCCGATATCGTTGATGGCGACCTTTTCGACTTCTGTATTGTTCTCTGCCATTAATGTGGTTTCTTACAAATAGTTGGGTGGATAAAATCGATATTCAGTTATATGCAGGTGCAGGTGGCTTCGAAACGATCGAAACCCTCCGAACACATGCACGTTCAATTGTAGGCGAAGCACTGCCCAAGAAAAGGAAGTTCTCCGGCGTGTCGCCTTCCTGTGAGGAAAGACACACAGATGCGGGCATGGTGTCATCGACACATGCGTTCGGCCTGCTCAACGACGTTGAGCAGCAGCATGGCTCGGGTCATCGGCCCCACTCCCCCGGGATTCGGTGAATAGGCACCGGCAACTTCGTAAGCGGCATGATCGATGTCGCCCGCTATGCGCATTCTTCCCGCCTGCTCGTCGTAGACGCGAGACACGCCCACGTCCACGAGAACCGCATCAGGCTTCACCTGATCGGCTCGCACGAAGGCGGCTTTGCCGACCGCAGAGATAACAACATCTGCACGGCGTATATATTCCTCGATGTTTCGAGTGCCCGTATGGCACAACGTGACGGTGGCGTTCACCTCGTTTCGGGTGAGCATGAGCCCGATGGTACGGCCTATTGTGATGCCTCGACCCAGGACGCACACGTCTTTGCCGTTCAGATCGATGCCATAGGCGTCAAGCAATGCGAGCACGCCTCGTGGAGTGCAGGGCAATGGCGTCGCGATCTGACCGCGAACGTGCAGTACCAGTTCACCGAGATTGAACGGGTGCATGCCATCGGCATCTTTCGCGGGGTCGATGGCATCGATGACGGCATTCGAATCGATGTGGGCGGGAAGCGGCAACTGCACGATGTAGCCGGTGCATGCGGGGTCTTCGTTGAGCTCCCTGACGACCTGCAGCACGTCTTGCGTGCTTGCGGTTTCCGGCAGCTGTCTGCGTATGGAGGCGATACCCACCTGGGTGCAATCCCTATGCTTGCCTTCCACATATTTCACCGACCCTGGGTCTTCGCCGACGAGCACGGTTCCCAAGCCAACGGTTGCACCTTGTTCTTTCAGCGAAGCGACACGCGTCGCGATGTCGTTTTTGATCCGTGCGGCAACTTGTTTGCCATCGAGTATGATTGCCATCTAGAAGAGCCTTCCCGCCGTTACACATATGGGTCTGACGTTGCCCCATTGTTGCAGAACACGGCGAAAAAGAGCAAGGCACTAACCACATAAAGGAACGAACATGCGTAATCGTAAGAACGGCCGTCGCGCCATCGTTGCACTGTTGGCCTGCATTGCGACGCTTCTGGGTTCCAGCGCCTGCGGGTGGGCTTCCGAACAAACCAGCCAGCCGCAGCCTTCGACCAGCACAACGCAAGCCAGCGAGAAGATAACGGTTGTCGCCACACTCAATCAATGGGGTTCGCTGGCCAACAGCATCGGCAAAGACAAGGTGAGCGTCACCTCGATCATGTCGTCGTCCACCGCCGATACGCATAATTTCGCCCCTACCAGCAAACAAGTGTCTACGATGCGCAAAGCGCAGGTGTTGGTGTCGAACGGCGCCGGCTACGACTCCTGGGCCGACAAAGGCCAGTCCGAAGACACCACCCTCGTGTCGGTGGCCGACACAGTGGGCGCGATGGAGGGAGACAATCCCCATCTGTGGTTCTCGAAAGACGCCCGTCAAGCCGTCGCCAAAGAGCTGACCGAAGTGTTCAGCCGGCTCCAGCCTTCTAGCAAAAGCTATTTCGAGAAGAATCTGAAGCAATGGCAAACGAACGAAAAAGAACTTGAAAGCACACTGAGCGAACGCAGCAAAGAACTCAAGAACCCCACGTATGCCGCGACGGAAGACGTCGCATATTATTTGATGAGTGATCTTGGATTCACCGATGTGACGCCCAAGAATTTCGCACAGGCCGTGACGGGCGGCGATGAGCTGACGTCTGCCGACACCAAGGAATTCGAAAAGGTGATCACAGACGGGCAGACGAAGCTGCTCATATGCGACTCACAGGCCAAAACAGATGCCGATGACACTCTGACCAAGGATGCCAAAGAGAAGAAGATTCCCGTCGTCACCGTCACCGAAACGATGCCGAAAGACCAAAAACACTCCTCGACTGGATCGAATCACTGGGTGACACGATCATCTCGCAAGTCGAAGAAGAGGAGTCGACGCAAGAGGAATCCGGCACTGCCAGCCCAAGCCCATCAGCATCGAGTTCTACAAGCGGTTCGGAACGATCGAAGTAACCGCATTAACCGCAATATAACCATTGCGCTTTGGCTTTCTTGCGCTCAATAAAAAGTGAACTTTGCGATACAGTCAAGCTGACTGCTTATTGAGAATGATTGTCAATACTGATTGAAACACTGGTAACGCATATCAGATGAATATCTACACCTTGTCAGCAGTTGTCGAGGAGCAGCCATGACATCTTCGGGGTCATTGCAGGAGGAATCCTGCATAGTCGGTCATGACATCGCCATCCAGCGCGGTGGTCACACCATTTGGAGCAACGGAACTTTCTCTATTCCAACGGGCAGCGTCACCGCTATCGTCGGCACCAACGGAGCCGGTAAAACGACGTTGATGAAAGCGGAGCTCGGTCTTCTCCCCCTCTCTCAGGGCACGTTGACGGTACTTGGCAAACCGGCCGGCGCGATGAACGACCGCATCGGGTATGTTCCGCAGAGCTACACTTCCGACATCGACTCATCATTGACCGCCGAGCAATCAGTGCTGCTCGGGCTGACCGGCACACGCTTCGGCTTCCACATCGTCTCGAAGAAAGAGCGCGCCAAAGCTCATGAAGCCATGCAATTCGTGGGAATTGACGATAAAGCGTCATATCGTCTTTCCGAACTCTCGGGAGGACTGCGCCAACGAGTCGCCATAGCCCAGGCTTTGGTGAGCGACCCGCAGCTGCTGATGCTCGACGAGCCGCTGGCGAACCTGGATCTCGCAAGCCAACGCACAACCGTGCATATTCTCGCCAAGCTCAACAAGGAGCTGAACATGACGATTCAGGTCGTGGCCCATGATCTGAACATGTTGCTGCCGATTCTCACCGGCGCCGTCTATCTGCTTGACGGGCACCCACACTATGCACGCCTCGACGAGGTGCTCGACTCCCATCTGCTCACGCACCTGTATGGCACACAAGTGCAAGTGATCACCACGCCACAGGGAGACATGTTCGTCACACCGAACGCCGACACCATCGACACGAATCCCGACATGCACTCCTCCAGCGACGTCGCGCAATTCCACCATCACACCCATTCGCCACAATCATCAGACGATTTGCGCGAAGGTGACGCGCAGAGAGGGGAACACCAGTGAACGCATTTTTCTCATATGATCCGCTGTGGACGCAGACGCTGACGATGCCGTTCATGAGGAACGCTTTTCTCGCCGGACTGTGCATCGCTTTGGCCGCCGGCGTCATCGGATATTTCACGATTGCAAGAAACTCCGCATTCGCATCACACGCGCTCGCGCATATCGGACTCCCAGGGGCTACCGGCGCGGTGCTTCTGGGTCTGCCTGTCGCGCTGGGACTCGGAGTGTTCGCCGTGGGCGGAGCATGGGTGATCGCAGCCCTTGGCAAACGAGCAAGCGAACGCGAAATAGCCACGGGAACGGTTCTGGCGTTCGCAACAGGTCTCGGTCTGTATTTCGCACGCATGTCGAGTTCCGCATCGCAACAGCTTCAAGCCATTCTGTTCGGCTCGATTCTGACTATCACGCCTTCGCAGATCGTCGGATTCGCGATCTTCGACGTGCTGCTGCTCATCGTCATGGCGATCGTGTATCGCCCGATGTTGTTCAGCTCGCTCGATGAACAGGTGGCGCAGGCAAAAGGCGTGCCGGTGGGCTTCATGAATCTGCTGTTCATGACCGTTCTCGCCGGTGTCATCACGATCGCCGTCCCCGCGATCGGCACGCTGCTGATCTTCGCATTGGTCGTCACTCCCGCCGCAACGGCGATGATCGTCACCAATTCCCCGTTCAAGGCGATCGTTGTGGCAACGCTCCTGTGCTTGGTGAGCATTTGGGGTGGTCTGGTGATCTCGACGATGTTCCCCGCACCGCCGAGCTTCGTTATCGTGGCATTGTCAACATTGTTCTGGGGCATCGCCAAAGGAATCGAAGCAGCACGAAAGAAGAACCACCGCGCATAGATCGCGATGCGTTGCGTCATTTTCAGACCTGTGATGGCCTATTGCTCGGATTGCACGAGAACCGTGGCGATGGCGGCGATGCCTTCACCACGCCCGGTGAAACCCATACCGTCGGTTGTGGTCGCCGTCAACGACACCGGGCAACCGCATGCCATCGACAACGCACGCATGGCCTCGTCACGGCGTGACCCGATTTTCGGTCGATTGCCGATAACGCTCACGCTTGCACTGAGCAGTTGGAACCCTTCTCCCCTCACACGGTTCACCGTTTCACGCAGCATCTGATCACCATGCATGCCGGCACCCCTCGAGTTCTTCCCCACACCGAACATCGTGCCGATGTCTCCAAGGGAGCATGCCGAAAGCATGGCGTCGATCAATGCATGGGCGACGACATCGCCGTCCGAATCCCCCTCGATGCCATTGCCGTCCCAGTTTAACAGGGCAAGAAAAAGCGGCTTGGGATCGCTCTCATCTGCGAAACGATGCGCGTCGAATCCCAAACCGTTGCGAATGTGCGGACTCACGCTGCCGCCTACTTCTTCTTGGACTTCTTGTTTTCCGATTCAAGCCGGGCAAGGGTCTCGCTGGCAGGCTCTTCAGGGGCTTGCGTGTGATGCTTTTCATCGCCTGGCTCCGGATCGCGATACCCGAGATTGACATCGAGCAGGCGCTGCGTTTCATCTTCGCTGATGTGCTCCGAAAGCGCGATCTCCGAAGTGAGTACGCTACGTGCCTTGGTGAGCATGCGCTTCTCGCCTGCAGACAGACCATGCTCGTCGACATCGCGCTGCGACAGATCGCGTACCACTTCAGCGATGTTATTGACGTCTCCAGTGGCGATCTTCTCGACGTTCAGCTTGTAGCGGCGAGACCAGTTCATCTCTTTTCCACGATGGGCGTACGTAGAATCTCGAACACTTTGTCTACTTCGTCGCCATCGACGATGTCGCGAACACCGACTTTCTTGAGATTGTCGACAGGTACGAAAATCTCAAGATCGTCGGAGGAAAGCACGGAAAGCTTCAGGTATTCACGAGTGACGCCTTTGACGGTTCTTTGCGAGATCTCCTCAACTCGAGCAGCACCATGACGCGGATATACGACCATATCGCCGACTTTGTATCCCATGAATCCTCCGTGAGAACAATATAAAACCCGTATAAGTATGCCCGAAAGCGTGGACTTGCAAGCATTTACGTAAAAAATCGTCGCTTTTTGCAAAGACACGCGCACACCTGCGCGGTTTCATGCTTATCCTCTACATATGAAAACTAATCAGTTCAACACACAGGCCATCGTTGCGGTGGATCCCGACCAGCTCGACACCGTCAGCGAGGGACGTTTCTATAATCCCCACGAAATTCTCGGAGCCCATCTGGGTACTGGAGAATTCAGTGACACCGCCACCGTTCGAGTGCTTCGTCCTGACGCCAAAGATGTCGTCATCGTCACCCCCGATGCGCAGGTCCAAGCAGTCGAAGAACACAACGGCGTTTTCGTCGCCGTCGTTCCGGCAGTACAAACCAAAGACGGTTATGGCGTGCCGGACTACCGCATTCGCACCACGCAGCAGGATGGCACCGTCGTCACCGAAGACGACCCATACCGCTACCTGCCCACCGTCGGAGAAATGGATCTCTACCTGTTCGGCGAGGGCCGTCACGAACGCTTGTGGGAAGCCATGGGCGCACGTGTCAAGCGTTACGATGACGCCATGGGCGGCATCGACGGAACCAAGGGCCAGCAGGTTGTCGGCACCGCATTCACCGTCTGGGCTCCAAACGCTCATTCGGTGCGCGTGGTGGGCGATTTCAACAACTGGAACGGCATCTGCCACTCGATGCGCGAACTCGGCTCCTCCGGCGTCTGGGAGATCTTCATTCCAGGCGTTGAAGCGGGCGAGATCTACAAGTATCAGATCCTCAACGCTTTCAACCAATGGGAGATGAAGGCCGACCCGATGGAACGCTCCCATGAGATTCCACCGCGCACCGGCTCCATCGTCGTCGAGTCCAAGTTCGACTGGGATGACGATGCTTGGATGACCAAGCGCGCAAAGACCGATCCGCATCAGGGACCTGTCGCCATCTATGAGGTGCATGCGAACAGCTGGCGCAATGACGTGCACAACTATCGCGAGCTCGCCGACAAGCTTGTGCCGTACGTGCAGAAGATGGGCTTCACGCATGTGGAGTTCATGCCTCTCGAGGAATACCCATATGCAGGTAGCTGGGGCTATCAGGTCACCGGCTACTATAGCGTCGATTCCCGCTTGGGCGGCCCAGATGATTTCAAGTACTTGGTCGACAAGTTCCACAATGCCGGCATCGGCATCATCATGGACTGGGTTCCTGCGCACTTCCCGAAGGATGCGTTCGCACTCGGGCGCTTCGACGGCACGCCGCTGTATGAGGATCCGGATCCGACCCGTGGCGAGCACCCGGATTGGGGCACCTACATCTTCAACTTCGGCCGTCGTGAAGTGCGCAACTTCCTCGTGGCGGACGCCTGCTTCTGGCTTGACGAATACCACGTCGACGGCCTGCGCGTCGACGCCGTTTCCTCGATGCTCTACCTCGACTACAGCCGTGAACCAGGGCAATGGCACCCGAACAAGTTCGGCGGCCGAGAGAACCTCGAGGCTATCGACTTCATCAAGGAAGCCAACGCCACCGCATACAAGAACAATCCTGGCATCATGATGATCGCCGAGGAGTCCACTGCGTATCCGGGCGTCACCGCGCCGACAGATCAAGGTGGCTTGGGCTACGGTCTCAAATGGAACATGGGTTGGATGCACGACACATTGCAGTACCTGCATGAACAACCGATCAACCGCAAGTGGCACCACAACGAGATCACATTCTCGATGGTCTACGCATATTCCGAGCATTATGTGCTGCCCATCAGCCACGACGAAGTCGTGTATGGCAAGGGCTCGCTGTTCGGCAAGATGCCGGGCGACGATTGGCAGCGCTATGCCGGCGTGCGTGCCCTGTTCGCCTACCAGTGGGCGCATCCGGGCAAGAACCTCACGTTTATGGGCAACGAACTCGCCCAGTATGGCGAATGGGACTACAACAACCAGCTCGACTGGAACTGCCTCGACTGGCCGGATCACCGTGGCGTGCAGCAGCTTGTGGCCGACCTCAATAAGCTCTACGTGAACTCTCCGGCTCTGTGGAGCCAAGATTTCACGCAGGACGGCTTCCAGTGGCTCACCAGCGATGACGCCGACCACAACACGTTGAGTTTCGTGCGCATCGGCAAGAACGGCGAAGAAATGGTTGTGGTCGTCAACTTCTCCGGCACGGCATGGCAGGACTATCAGGTCGCTTTGCCAAGCGGAGGCCGCTGGAAGGAAGTGCTGACCACTGACGACAAGAAGTACGGCGGATCGGATATTCACAATACTGATATCGTGGCGAATTCCGAACCATACCACTCGCGCGATTATTCTACGAAGATAACCGTGCCGGCGCTCGGTGTCGTATTCTTGGAACCAGACAACAAATAGAACCAACAGGAAGAGGGCGTTCGCATGTCTGCTCCTTCGAACAACGACGAAGAACGACACACGATTCTCGTCGTGGAAGACGAACCCACACTGGCAACGGCCATAGCTCAACGACTGACCAATGAGGGATGGATTGCACGCATCGCATCTGACGGTGCCACGGCTGTCAAGGCCGCTGACAAACTGCATCCGGATTTGATCATCATGGATCTGATGCTGCCGGTGATGGACGGCGTTGAAGCGACCAAGCGGATCGAAGCGCAACACCCGATTCCGGTTCTGATGCTCACCGCGCGAGATGACGAGGCCGATATCGTGATCGGCCTCGGCGCGGGGGCCGACGACTACATGACCAAGCCGTTCTCGATGCGCGAGCTTGTCGCGCGTGTCCGCGCGCTATTGCGTCGTGTGGATCGCGCCAAGGTCATCGCCCATAAGAGCGAGAACGAACGCATTCTCGATTTCGGCTCGCTCGTCATCGATCCGGCGAAACGCCATGTGATCCTCGACGGCAAGGAAGTGCATCTGACTCCAACCGAGTTCGACCTGCTCACCACGCTCGCCCGCCAGCCGCGCTCCGTGCTGACTCGTGAGCAACTGCTCGAAGAAGTGTGGGATTGGGTCGATGCCTCCGGCACACGCACCGTCGATTCGCATGTCAAAGCCCTGCGTCACAAGCTCGGACCTGCGACGATCCGCACTGTGCATGGCGTTGGATATGCCTTCGAACCACCGGAACACTGAGCTCTATGACCGACGAAGCATATAACCGCAGGATGAGGCGCTCGCAGCATCGTAGAGATGCCAAGCGGCGCCTCTCCCGCTTTTCTCGTCCCTCAAGGTGGAGATCAGTCTGCTGATCGTCGTGGCCACTGTCTCCGCATTCGTATTGGCTTGGATTTTCTCGAAGACGAAGATCAACGACTGGCTGGCGTTGCCGATCACAATCATCGTCATATTGATCTTCACCTATGCCACTTCAAGGCACCTTACCGACCCGCTTGGCCAGATGAGAGATGTCGCCGAGAAACTTGCCGATGGTGACTATTCGGCACGTGTTCCAGACTTTGAAAACAAGCACGACGAAGTAGGGCAGCTCGCGCACGCGTTCAACGAAATGGCCGCTGAATTGCAACACGAGGATCAACTTCGCCGTGACATGATCGCCAACGTTGCCCACGAGCTTCGCACTCCCGTTTCAGCGTTGCAGGCCATGGTGGAGAATATGGCCGATGGCATCGTGGAACCCAATGAGCAGAATATGGAGAATATTCTTGCGCAGACGCATAGGCTCACCGATCTCATCTCGTTCCTGCTCGATCTATCGCGAATAGAGGCCGGCTCATCGAGCCTTGATATCGAGCAATTCAATTTCGCCGATCTCATCGACGAGACGATCGCCCCGCTCACGTTCACCGACAATGGCAGAAAACATGCCATTAAAACACATGTGCCAGATGACATTGTGATGGAAGGTGACGTCGATCGCTTGCGGTAACTGTTCACGAACATCATCGCCAATGCTCTCAAGCATTCGTTGGACGGCGCAGATGTGGTTGTGGAAGCGCATGTTGACCATAGCGGCGAACATGTGATCACGAATATCATCAACTCCGGTTCGCAGATCCCCAAAGACGTGCGTCAGAAGATCTTCCAGCGTTTCGTCAAGGGCATCACCACACGCGGTTCGGAATCCGGCGGCACCGGCCTTGGCTTGTCGATCGCAAAATGGGCGGCGACACTGCACGGCGGATCCATTCACGTGGTCGACGATGCGCGCGGAGTCAATTTTGAGATCGTGCTTCCCATGCATCCGCACCTCGATCACGACGATATGCAGCAACTTGAATCAGCTGAGTGACTGAACAGTAATATCTAATTATTCCCGTGTGGGAGTGCAGGCCACGGCGAACGCGCACAGCACCGTGAAACCATGTTCGTCAAGCACTTTGGCGCATTGGTTGATCGTCGCACCAGTGGTCACGATGTCATCGAGCAAAATCACCGTGGCGCTCTGCATTGCACTGCTGACTCGCGTATTGAGAATGATTGACTGGCTGGCACGTCGCGCACGCTGCCGCGCCCCTGACGTCTGCACGGATTTCGCGCTGGAACATACTCGCAGCAATGGCAGGCAATGCACCTGCCATCCGAGCGAACTCCAATGCCGGCACAGCGCACGACCTAACGGTTTCACTTGACTTCTGCCGCGTCTTCGCACGGATTTGGAAGATGACGGCGCAGGTACCAGCACAATAGTCTCCGCTCGGTTCATGCTCCGCAATAATTCAGCATTATGTGCAAACACGTGATCCGTCAAACGGCACAGTGCTTGTGAGATCGGCACATCGCACTCCTCGTCGCCGTGATCCTTCCAATTGAGCACCATCTGCCTGACAGTACCCGTGTAGAACGCACAGGCGAAGCCAGTGTGCGACGTACTGTGCTGCAATGTGAACGGCACGCATAACCGCAGTCTATTTGAGCATCGTTCACACAGCACCTCATCGGGAGCGTCGCAGCCGGAGCACCCGCGTGGGAACAGCAGATTGACGCATTCCCGCGCGATCTGCTTGATCAACTGCGCGAACCGCCCCATCGCAGCCCCCTCTCGTTCACACAAGCAATAGTTTGAATTATTGCATGTGCGCACCATACCATTCGATGATGCGTTCGCACAGTACAAGCGTGTCTTGCGGTCCGGTGACGCGAATGGCGAACGTTCCCGCACGGGCGGCCGGATAATCATTGCCGTCGGGATCCATGCGATCCCCGACGAATGCGATCTGCGAAACCTCCACGCCCAGCATCGAAGCAAGTTCTTTCACCGCATACGCCTTGTCGACGCCCTTGTTCGAAATATCAACGCTCGTCGAACCGCCTGAACGTACTTCCAGATGCGGCACATCACGCTGAACGGCTTCCGCAAGCTTGTTCTTCTTCACATTGTCAGGGTCCCACTGTTCCTTGGCTTCGACCGGTGCCTGCTGCCCCAGCGCGGAGAATGTGATCTGACTGCCGCGGTCTTCAATGCGCGGCCCCCAAGTCTTGCTTTCCCAAATGCCGAGTTCACGTGCATGCTTTTCCAAGGAGGCGATGACCGTGGCGCGATCTGTCTCGCTGAGATTATGCTCGTAGATCTCCTGCCACATGCCGTCCGCACTATTCCAGTTGTAGTATCGTGTTCCCGACGTGGGCATCAGATGCATGTTGGCACGATTCGCGTCGGCGGTGAGCATATCGGTGACCTGGGAGCGCACCAAGTCGATCGTGCCACCTGAAATAATCGCCACCGGAAGCAGCCGAGTCAACGCAGACAATGCCTGCGCCATCGGCTCATGCATCGGCTTTTTCGACCGCGCCAGCGTGCCATCCAAGTCGAAAGCCATCACCTTCATGCGTGCGCATAGTTGGGCGATATCAACTTGATCGGCCATCACGATCTTGACGTGCTCGCTCATATTCACTCCTCCATCGTTAGTCAATAGCTAGTAATCGTAGCGCAAAGACCCAGCAATGTTTTAGAGTGGGAAGCATGATTCGCGCACCTTGGGAAGAGAAAGTCTACAGGAACCGTCATGGACGCGGTATTCGCACTCCCCCGTTCGGCACAAGATTACCGCATTACCACACACGAAGCGGCATGTTCGACGACATGGCCATTGCGCAGATCCGTCGTTTGAACGCAGCGTGGCCGCAACTTCTCGCACCGTTGCAATTCGCCGTGGAAGATGTGCCGCCGTCGTCGCCTGCACCTTGGGAGGCGAATCCGCGTCTCACCTCGCAGGCATTCCCCGCATCGCATGGTATTCCCGCGCGCGTAGTGCTCTATAGGATGCCGTTGCAGAGTCATGCCCGTTCGCGCGCCGACCTGCAGTTCGCCATTCGTGATGAGCTCGTATTGCGCATTGCCGAGCTGTATGGCAGGCGTCCGGAAGAGATCGACCCTGATTGGGGCATGTGATCAGTGCACGATGGTTGCGTCGTGCACTGCATACACCGTCTGTTCGGCAACGCGCAACGAGTTCGCACCGATATAGGCGATGCCGGCCACGTTGGCGTCACTGACTTTGCTGTTCGTCAGGAACGCTCCCCACACCAGATTGCTGTCCGCATAGTCTGTGGTGATGGCAACGGCGTTCTTCGCGATATCGGAAGGCTTCAGTGTCCGTGCCGAGTCACCGTCCAGGTCAATTGTTTTTACCGCGAGTTGCCCACCGTGTTCATCGTATGCGGTGAATGTCACCGTGATCGATTTCGATGAGGCATTGGTCACCACGAGTTGCGCGTCCATGTTCGCTGGAATGGTCAGAGCAGATTGCGCGTAGGCATGGGTGGTGTTGACGACCGCAAAATCGTGAGAATCCTTATTCGTGGAGTCTATGCTCGCATTCGCTTTGACATCGACATCGCTTTCCACAAGCAATGCCAATGCGCCGGATGGGATCGATTTCAGCGACAGCGTGTTCACTTTGTTTGCCTCGACCGCGTGCTTGCCTTCGCTTTTCACGCCAGATTTTGTGATCCACGACAGATTCAGCGAACCGGATTGAGAGCCGAACACTCGCAATGTGACGTTGTTGTGCTGCTCCCCCAGATTGATCACCTGCGTTGATGCAGCCGATTCGAGAGGCATCACGAAATCGTTGCCGTCGGCGTTCAAACCATCCATCTGAATGGTGCGGACCACGGCAGCCACTGGCGAGCCCTGAGAACGAACGCGTACATACACGGCGTTCTGGTTCGATGCAGCCGCTGCGAGATCGACCGATATCTGTTCGTTCGCACCGACTACAAGAGTGCTTTGTGTAGCCATGGTGATCGACCCGTCGGTGCCATTCATCGTGAGTTCCACAGTCGTGGATTTATCGGTGGGATTGGCGATCAGCAACTGTTGCGTCGTTCCCTGCTTGGTGCTTGAGACGAGAAAATCCTGCTGCAGGCTTGTGCTGACGCATGAAGCAGCCGACACGCCTGCGATGTCGCCGTTGGTGGCCCAGGAAGCAATGGCTCCGCTTGCGCCGGTTCCCGTTTGGGCGCCGAGCAGACGAGTCTCAAAGACCTGTGGCTGCTGAACGCCATCTTGTGAGGCGAGCACAACCGAATCATTGGATGCAGTGGCATCATCATCATTTTCTTGCTGGCCTTGCAGCACCGTGTTCTTCGAAGAATCCCCCATAGCCGAAACCTGTGCATGGAATATCGCCCCGAACGCGCCGTATCTGGCACTTGAAGTCAGGTCTCCAACACTGGCCTGGAATTCCTCATCACCGTACGTACCTGTGTCCGCAAGACCCATTTGCGCCGGGCAATACTGGTCGATGACCTTCGGACTCACTTCCTGCGTCACAGATGCATTGGCCGTATCTGCGTGATCTGCAGGGAGATTCTTACCTGGAATGAAAGCCAAACCGACCAGCACCGCAGCAACCACCCCGGCGGAAATCGTGGTCATGAGCGCTTTCGTGACCGGTGAATGGCGTCGCGAATGCGAAGATTCCAACCGCTTGCTCATGCTTCCTCCTGATTGTTCGTATGCGTTCTCGGGATGGCAACGATGCAATACAGCACCACGACTATGCCAAGGCACCACAGCCAGGCGATACGCCAAGGATTACGGCTCTGCTCCTGTGCTTTCGACGCGTCGATATGCTGCTCGTTCGCCGGATTCAATGTGAATCGGTAGTATGTTCCCTGATCATTGCTGACAACGGATTGCGTACCCGCACACGAAGTGATATTGGCCAATAGTTGAGCACTGGCCTTGCTGCTGGTGTTCGCAGCGGAATCCGTGACGACATAGATGCCACCGAAACCGAGGTCGGAAAGCTGCCTGATGGCATCATCGTCGTTCTGGGCCAGCAGCTGCGCACTCGCGTGCGCGATCTTGGTCTGGTCGCTGGTTTCGCTGAATCCTTCGCTCGCCTCACGTGCACGCTGTGCGGCAGACGAGTCAATCAAATCACCGCTACCCGTACGCATAACCGAATATGCAACCGTATCGGAGCCGGTTGCCGCCAAAGCGAGCACGCGCCGATTCTCACCGCCTCTGAGGTATTCCTGTGCAACCTGCGGCAGACCATAATCCCGTGCACCGATTCCATCGCGATACGCGATCTGGTACCCATAGAAGATGCCGGCGCATGACAGCACGGCCAGCACAATCGCCACCGATGCGCGACCGATGACTCGCACCACAGACCGTGATTGCCGCTCGACATTCAAACGGGCGAAACGTTTTGTGGCGGATCCTGAAAGAACCGCGATATTCGCCAACATGCCGCATAGCGCCAAGACGACGCCCGGCAGCACAGATCCGGAGGCCAAGCCATAGGGTTCGACTGCGATGACCATGGCGGCGGAAACGATGGACAGCAACAATCCGCTGATGGAGATCATCCATAGGATCCTGCTGGCGCGGAACACCGATGGGCGCAGCAACGCCAGAAAAGCCAGAACCGTGATGACACACACGGCTATGAACAGCAGCATATCGGTCAAACCACTGACGCTGAACCAATTGGAGAATTGCGTGGGTGCCGAGATGTTGAACGCACGCCATACGAGTTCGGTGAGATTGAGCACCTTCGGCGAACCGTTCACCGATTGCACGGGAACCATGATGTCGCCGAACAGTTGCCTCATCATTCCATTGCTCGCATACCTCACAGAGTTCACCAATGTCGGCGCCATGGCAAATGCCGCTGGGAACGGGATCAGTACGAGCATCGCCCTGTGGTCTCGCACGAACACAAGGAAGGCCACGAAGATCACGATCAGGGCAAGCAACAATTGCGGCTCTGCTGCAACCGTCGGAATGAACAGCAGCGCCGCAGCCGCGGCAGACTGCACCGAAGCCCTTGGATTCACAGGCTGCTCGGTGCGATACATGCCCACTGCCTTGAAGCAGAACGCGAATGCCGCCGGCAAGAACACCATGACCGTGAGCATCGGCAGATTCGCGCTGGAATACAGTCCCAATGCCAAAGCGAGGGCGAACCACATCAAGCCGCTGAATACGCGGATCTCGTCGGAACGCGTCACAACACCGGCGAGAGCCCAGAAGCTCAGCACACAGGCCGGTGCCGACAGGAAGAAGATCAATGCCAAGGCAGCGGCGACGTGCCCTCCGGTGAAGATGCTCGCAACCATCAGCACCAGAAGCCATGGCGAAGGCGGAACGGGCATGCCTGTTCCCGCACCGAAGTTCCATGTGGTGGTGGCGGCCTGAACCAGCTGCTTGAACGTGGCATCCGTAGCGAGCAGCTGACTGGAGTAGAGTGAGTCGCCGCCGAATGCGCGACCGAACAGCGGCCAATAGATGACCATGACGCACAGGAATGCGGCGAACGCCGCGATCAATGCCAGCACCCAACGCCGTATGAGCCGCCTGTGCAGATGCGCTTGCGCGAGCGGGTCGAGAACCAAGCCCCCCTGTTCGGATTCAAACGCTTTCAGACGCGCATGCCATGTTCTCATCTGATCACGGTCGGCGATCAGGTTCGACAGTTGCGACCTTGATACCGAGCGTACGGCCGACAAGCGGTGTCGTGCGCCGAAAGCCCCCGGAATGTTGAACAACGCGATCCAAGGCATGCAGAGCATGCACCATGCACGGTATGGCTGTTTGCGGAACAGGAGCCGTATGGATTTCGCGAGGCAGGTGAAGATGCTGGCGACCCACAATAGCGGCCACCAGCCTGCGTTGACGTCGGTGTATGAATACTTCTGCTTGACGTTGAGTTGTGTCATCGATGTGTCTATGACACGGCCCTCTGCCGATGGATGCCCGTCATGCGTACGCACGCCCTCGTAACGTGCACGGCGATGCGCGATGCGCGCCGACGGTACGACGACCACGCGTTTGCCCGCCCTGCACAATCGCCTGCACAGGTCTTCGGACTCACCGTATGTCGTAAACCAGGGGTTGATGCCTCGCACACTGTGCAATGTGTTGACCGGGATGAGCGCACCCGCCAGCGATACGGCGAACACATCGTTGCGCGAATCGTATTGCTCCTGATCCGGTTCCCCGTCTACGACGAGTGACACCACTGCGTGCTTGTTCGCATATTTGCCGACATCATGCAACCGCACGGCATCCCAGTCGAGTTGCTTGCATCCGATGAGCGCCGCGGTGGGGGCGTTGGTCCATGCGTCGAGCAGCCGCTCCAAGCAGGTTGTGTCTGCCGGTCGTGAATCGTCGTGCAATACCCACAGCGTTTTCGTCGACGTGTCGATCTGGGCGTTGCGCAGCACCTTGGTGACTGCATCCCCGAACGATTTCGCTTGGGCGACTTTGAGGATCTGCACGCGGATCGTGTGCTCCTGCGGCATGCGGTGCAATGCGTCGCCACGGGTGGGGATGACGTTGAAGCTGGTCTGTACGGATTGCAACGTCTGCCCTGAGCAGTCCGCAATGACGATGGTCGAGGGCAATACGCTCTGCCGGAGCACTGCGGCGAACGTCTCCGCGAAGAAACGCATGTCGTTCTCCACGGTGATCACGGCGGTCACGTCATCGCGCACGGATTGGTCATGCGAATACGGTCGTTCGGCCAGTGTGTCACTGATCAGCTGCTGGATCTCGCTGTCGCCGGAAAGTCTCATACGCTCCAGTGTACGCAAGAGGGTCTATTCGGCTTTTCTGACGTGAAATAGGTGAAGATCTTACTTAAAAGCGTCTTTTCTCAGGTGAATACCTTATAATCTGAAAGAGTTTGCGTGCCGAAGCAGAAGGAAACGGCATGCGCGCAGCTGCGACATGGCAGTTGTCTTGCAGTGATGACGACACAGAAAGGTATGAGCTTTGGCTTCACATACCGATGACAGAAACCGCACGGTCACTATCGGCGGGCCGATCAGCGAACGACCGAAACACAGCGGGGTTCAATATCGAAATGCCCGCTACCGTGTTGTGAAAATCATTTCGATGATCGTTGTTGGCGCCCTCGTGTTCGCAGGTGCCGTTGCCGCTGCCACGTGGCTGAATATCAATAGCATTGTGCAAGAGAACAAGGTCGGATCTTTGCTCTCGAAAGAAGATGCCTATCTCGATCCGAATTCAGGCAAACCCATCAACTTCGTGCTCATCGGGCAAGATACGCGTGACGGGGACGGCAATGGCAGCGTCTCCGGTGACGGATCCACTGAAGTCGGCTTACACAATGCCGACACAACGATGGTCGTGCAGATTGGCGCGAGCAGGAAATATGTGAATCTCGTGTCGATACCACGCGACTCGCTCGTCGATGTTCCTGCATGCAAGACGTCGAAGGATACCATTCCAGCTCAATATGGAGTGCAATTCAACTCCATCTTCGCGAACGCGTATTCGGTAGGCGGAGATCTCTCCTCCGCTGCAAGCTGCACCGTCAGCGCGGTGAACGCGCTGACCGGACTCGACATCAAGAACTTCATCGTCGTCGATTTCAACGGTCTGAGCAAGATGATCGACGCCATCGGCGGCGTCGACCTGTGCTTCCCCAGCGATGTCGATGATGAGAACACCAACATGCATTTCACCAAGGGCATGCATCATCTCAATGGCACTGAAGCCACCAACTATGCACGTCGTCGCCATGGCAACGACACCGACGGCTCCGACATCATGCGCACCACGCGTCAACAGTATCTCATCAAATCGGTGCTGCAGGTCGCCATTTCGAAGAACCTGTTCACACAGACCAGCCAGTTGTATCAATTGGTGAAGAATGCATTGCAATCATTGAGCTTCAGTGAGGGCATGGCAGACACCAACGCGCTGATGGGTCTGGCCGTGAGCCTACGCAACCTCAAAGTGGATCATGTCTATTCTCAAACGGTTCCGGTTCAGGCCGCACCTGAAGATCCGAACCGCGTGGTGTGGACCGACGCCGCAAAAGAGGTATGGGCGAAGTTCAAGGAATCAAAGCCCCTCTATGGTTCGGAAGAGGAAACCGACGATACAAACAAGGATTCGTCGAAGGACGACCTGCTCAAGGAGCAGACTTCCACCGAATCCGCTTCGCCTAGTGCCGAAGCCAGTGAAGAGGCTACAGAAACACCATCGCAGAGCACGGAAAGCACTGAAGGCGCAGACACCTCCGGTCAGAGCGAGCAGAAAGATGAAGCCAAGCTCGATGCAGCCACAGGACTCTTGGTGCATTCCGATGGCACGCTGACCGATCCTGAGACCGGCGGCGTGGTTGATCCGGAAGACGGTTCGATCAAGGATCCGAACACCAACCAGTACGTTGGCATATCGTACCGTTACCTCAACAACACGATCTGCAAAGTCTCCAAAGACTAAGGTCATGCAGGCTGTTCCCGTCACGTGAGTTGACGGGAACAGCCTGCTCACTTTCGTATTCAGCACGCATTGAACAACACGGTTCTTATCTACGAGGAACATCATGTCGACGAACAACGACGACCAAGGAAATCAGCTTCCACCGAGTTTCAAACCGGGCAAGGCTCATGCCAACAGTGGGCAATCGTCCGCGCGGCCATCGACTCCGGCTCCTCCAAGTTTTTCGCCGCATCGTTCCACGTCACGCACATCGCAGCATAGCCAGCCTGCGCGCACATCCGGGCACACTAACACAGCCTCGCAACGCAATCAAGGCGAAAGTATGCCAGCTTCCTTCGCCCCGCATTCCGGAGCACATACCGAACGGCAACGATCTGACTCGCAGCCCGCTCCTCAGAGTTTCGCACCGGCGTCGCGAAGCACACGCAACTCACAGGCATCCTCATCCAGCGTCCGCTCCCCCAAACCGCACAACAGCACACCTTCTGCGCACAATTTCGGGCACACAGGCAAACCGTCCAGCGGCGCCACGCGCGCGCACAGCAAGCACCGCGTGCGCAATATTATTCTCACCATCATTGTCGTGCTCGCATTGGTGCTCGGGTTCGGCCTTATCAGCACCTACAACTGGGTCAACTCAAATCTCCACAAAGAGGAATGGCTGTCTGGCGCCTCCGACACCGCTGGAACCTCATGGCTGATCCTCGGCTCGGATGAGCGTGACGGTACCACCGGAGCGCTTGATGACACGCCAGGAGAACGAACCGATACCATTCTCATCCTCACCAAGCCGAAGCATGGCCCGAGTTCTCTGATATCGGTGCCACGCGATTCGCTGGTGCAGGTGGGCGATGAGATGCTCAAAATCAATGCCGTCATGCAACAGTTCGGGAAGAAAGAACTGGTGAAACAAGTCGAATCGATCACCGGTCAGCATATCGATCACGTCGCCAAGCTCACATTCGGCGGGCTCACCAAAGTGGTCGACGCTCTCGGCGGCATCGAACTGTGCTACGACCAGGATGTCGACGACGAGAAATCAGGCCTGCAATGGAAGGCCGGCTGCCATGTGGTTAACGGCACTACAGCGCTCGCATTCTCCCGCATGAGGTATTCGGATCCCCGCTCCGACTTCGGGCGTTCCGACAGGCAACGTCAGGTGATCGGCGCCATCGCATCGAAGGCGACATCACGCAGCACGCTGATGAACTTCGGCAAACTCAAGAAAACCGGTGAAGCGGCTCTGGGCTCGCTGACGGTCGACGAACGTTCAACGCCATGGACAATGCTGCAGATGCTGCTCGCGTTCCGCGACGCTTCCGGTTCCAACGGTATAACAGGAAGCCTGTATTGGTCTGATCCGGGGTATTACGTCGATGGCGTCGGCTCCAGCGTGCTGCTTGATGACCAACGTAATCTCGAACTGTTCAAGCAGCTGCGCGAGGGCGACCATGCTGCCGGGCAGGTCGGTTCCACGTCGGAACAGCAATAGTCCCATCTGCGCTTTCGAACGAGTTATCCACATTCATCGGTTCGGCTTGACGAGGGGCTCCCCCAGCGCTCATAGTTGATGCATGAACGGCAATGGAGACGAACGGAAGCGCAGCCACCGCTCCCACACGCAGGGTGCGGCACGGTGGTTGCGTCCGCTCTGCTTGTTCGCTCCGGCATTTGCTCAACTGGTCATGTTCACTGCGCTGCTGCTGCAACGCCAGTGGTTGTTCGCTTTGCTCGTGTTCTCCAGTTGCGTGGCGACGCTTGCCGCGCTACCCGCAAGCGTGCAGAACCTGCGTAGACGGCATGTGGACGACACAGATGGCATCTCTGCCGAACCACACTCCGTCGAGAACATGCATAGCGAGGAAACGACAGGCAGCATACGCGCGATACGCCAGATGGATTCCTCCGCGCTTCTCGGCCTCAACGCCGATGCTGCACCGATGCGCACGATCTGCCACCAGTGGTGCACGTCGGCGCACAGCACCGGACTCAGAGCTACAATCGGCATTGACGCAAACCATGAACCCTTTTCGCTTGATCTGGTCAATCACGGGCCGCATGCGATCGTTGCGGGAACCACCGGATCCGGTAAATCGGTGCTGTTGCAGAGCTGGTGTCTCGCACTGGCCTGCCGATATTCCCCACGCCGGCTGCAATTCGTCTTTCTCGATTTCAAGGGCGGTTCCGCGCTCGAACGCCTGACCGAACTCCCGCACGTTCGCGGGTGTGTGAACGACCTTGACCTCGACTACGCGATGCGGGCGCTACGCGCATTGGAACTTGAGCTTGCATCGCGTGAAAAGCTCGCTGCTCAACACAGAGTCTCCGATATTCGGCAGATGAGTGCCCCTCCCGCCCGGCTGGTGATCGTCGTCGACGAATTTCATATGTTGAGCGACCAGTTACCCGACTATATCGATCGACTGGTCAGAGTCGCCTCTCTTGGACGTTCGTTGGGCATGCATTTGATCGTCTGCACGCAGAACCCGATGGTTCAGGTGAATGCGTCGATGAAGTCGAATATGAGTCTGCGTTTGTGTTTGCGTGTGCAAGACGCCATGCAGTCACAGGAAATGATTGATTCGGCTGACGCATCGCGTATTCCCGCGTCCTGCCCTGGAATGGCGTTTGCTGCATGTGACGGCAACAATCAGCTTTTTCGTTGCGCCTCACCCGTTTTGCTCGATATGCTCGTCGATCAGATCCGATGCGCCGCGCACTTCTTCGATGACGCGCAGCTGCCTCCATTGTTCACTGCGCCGCTGCCCCACCATGTTGCGGAACGAGATTGTTCGCAAATCGTCGGCGGTGAAATCGTTACCCACGATGCGCGGCATGTTCCAATCGGTATCGCCGACAATGGCGTGTTCTATCAACCCGCCACAATCGACGTTTCCGCAGGCAACGTCGCGATCATCGCGCAGCACCACCGTGGGGGCGGCACATTATTGCGCTATCTTGAGCGTAAGCTACGGGAGCTTGGCATCGCCGCGCAATGTTTCGACGACGCCGATGATCTGCTTGACCCGCTCGGAATGGCCAATCCCGGCAATGCGCTGCATCGCAGTCTTCATGACGACTCCCATCTCACGGTGTTCCGTATTCGCACAACGCGTTTTCTGCGCGTTCCTGAGCATGCGGCCACCCGTGTCATCTTCCCTACCGGCGAGCGCACCACAGATCTGGCAGACGGCATTCCAACGGATCTATATGCAAACGGCAATGTCGACGAACTCACATGTGCTGGTCGTGCGGTTCTGCTGTCACGTGGGTCGGCGACGCTGCTGCAGTGCTTCGAAATGTGATGCTCGCGCGCACGCCGGCATGCAAAAGTATTGGTATTTTCGGTAAAACCCTTGAAAAACCTCGAAAATTGCATAGCATACGTTTTGTAGCGTAATTCAAGACAGTAGCGTAAGGAATCACATGAGCAGTGCTTTCGACTGGCGAGCAAAGGCAGCGTGCCGCGACAAGGATCCGGAATTGTTCTTCCCAGTGGGCAATACCGGTGCCGCGTATCAGCAGATCGAAGAAGCCAAAGCGGTGTGCCGCACATGCAAGGTCATCGATGCTTGCTTGAAGTGCGCGCTTGACACCAATCAGGATTATGGCGTGTGGGGTGGCTTGAGCGAGGATGAGCGTCGCGCTCTGAAACGCCGCGCCATGCGCGCTCGTCGTTCGCAATCCATGCAGATGCAGATCTGACGTATTCGAAATAGAAACTGCAGTAATACAATAGAGTTGGCTCCCGGTACTGAGTAGTACTGGGAGCCCAACTCTATTTTTATTGCTGAGCAATGTTGAATTAGCTGGCTTACCCTCAGGCGGCGCGCAGTGTCATGTCGAGGATCACACGTGTGCCACCTTCGCGGCCACGTTCCCAGCGCACACTGCCACCGAAGTCGTTCGTGACGAACGTATTGATGATCTGCGTGCCGAGTCCGGAGCCCGAGGAGCGTGCCATGCCGTTGTTCTCCTCCTGGTCCATACCGTTGCCGTCGTCTTCCACCACGACGTTCAGGCATTTGCCTTCGCGCCCCACGGAAACGGTGATGTGACCCTCTTTGCGTCCTTCGAACCCGTGTTCCACCGCGTTGGTGATGAGCTCGGTGAGCACCAGTGACAGAGGGGTGGCGTCTTGTGCCGGCATTTTGCCGAACTTGCCGACGAAATCGATGGAGATATGCTGATCTTTCATCGAAGCGAGGTCGACGCTCATACGCAGCAGATTCGAGATGACCTTGTCGAAGTCGACGTTCTCGTCTGCGGTCTGGCTCAGTCCCTCATGCACCATCGCTATCGTCTGCACGCGACGTTGCGCCTCATGCAGCTCTTTTTGACTTCTTCGGACTTCGTTTTCCTGGCCTGCAGTCGAAGAAGCGCGGAGACTGCCTGCAGATTGTTCTTGACGCGGTGGTGGATCTCGGAGATCGTCGCATCCTTGGTCTGCAGTTCCACTTCACGGCGCCGCAATTCAGTGATGTCTCGGCAGAGCACAATCGCCCCGGTGCGCCCCTGCTCGTCCATAAGAGGCATCGACCGGATGGAGACGATTGAATGGTTGGCGTTCAATTCTGAGTCAACGGCGGCCTTGCCCATCAGCACCAATGGGAGCGTTTCTGGCACAGGATCGTTTTCGTGCAGCAATGCGGTGCCTATCTCCCCCAGGTTCTTTCCCGGCATTGTGTCGATCATGCCGAGTCTGCGGAAGCAGCTGATCGCGTTCGGAGAGGCATAGGTTATTTCGCCGTCTTTGGTCAGCAGCATGAAACCATCTGACACGCGGGCATTGTGCCGTTGGTTCATCACCGCGTCCGTGTATGGGAACTGTTCGCGGGCGATCATCGAGAACAGCTGCCTGCCGACGCTGATGCTCTCCCATTCATATCTGCCGTTCGCCTCGCGATTCTCGAGATTCGTTTCGCGCAGCACCAATCCGAGGGTCTTGCCGTTGTGGCGGATGGGAGCGTAGGTGTTGCAGATGTTCATGTCGCCATCGGTGATCATGTTCTCCGACTTATACACGCCGTGATGCTTCATGGCCTTGTTGCATTCCTCGACCATCCATGGGTCGACCTCCTGCCCGACCACATCGTCAATGCGCATGCTCACCACGGTCGAGGGTCTGCATTGTTCCGCGAACACGTAACTTCCGTCGCCTTTTTGCAGGATCAGCAGCAAATCCGCGAAACTCAGATCGGAAATCACCTGCCAATCTGCAACAAGATGATGAAGCCATTCCTTGTCACTATCGTCGAAATCAGGTCGAGTTGCCAGAATCTGTGAAAATCAGCCATGTCTCCATCATACTGACATCATGTTCACTGAGCGTCATATCGCGTTATCTGCATGTCGTTGCGGCTGTCAATAGACTACGGTAACGTAACTTACGGTTGCGTAACAATGAGTGGAGGCATGATGTCGAAACAGGCTGCCGAGCAAATCGAAGCGAAACGTGCTGCAGTGGCGCAGGCACGTGAACAGGCACTTGAGGCGAAGGCGGAAATGGTGCGTGTCAAAGCACACACCAAGGCTGCGAACATTCGGCAGAAAGCGGAGCAAAAGGCACGCAAGGCAATCGCAAAGGGCGAACAAAAGGCTGCGAAGCTCGAGGGCATCGTGCCTCAGGAAATCGAACGCAAGATTCGACTCGACGTGCATGGCCGCGAGAAACCCGCCATGCGTGGCTGGATCCATGCTTGCGCCGCCCCGCTCGCGTTGGCTTCCGGCATCGTGCTGATCTGCCTAGCGCACGGCGCGGCTTTGAAATGGGCGTGCGCGGTGTTCATGACCGCTTCCACGTTCCTGTTCACGAATTCGGCGCTCTACCACTTGGGAGACTGGTCGCCGAGAGTCACCGACGTGCTCCGACGTATAGACCACGTCAACATATTCCTGCTCATCGCCGGCACATACACGCCTGTGTCGTTCGCACTCGAACCGTTCTGGCGCAATGCGATCATCATCGGCATGTGGTCATGCACGCTCATCGCGTTGATCATTCACATGGTGTGGATCAATGCACCACGTTGGCTGTATGTCATCGTATACATCATCTTCGGCGTTTCCGGAGTGGGGTTCATGGGATTGTTCTGGATGTCACCAGTCGCCGGCCCCGCCGTCGTCTGGCTGCTACTCGCAGGCGGCGCATGCTATATCGCCGGTGCCATCGTCTATGCCAAACGCAAGCCGGACCCATGGCCGCGCGTTTTCGGTTTCCACGAGATCTTCCACACCGGAACCGTGCTGGGGTATGCCTGCCATGTGGTGGCGATCTATCTCGTCGTATGTCATCTGGCAGTGCTGTGACATCAGCGACCCGGTGAAGCGCAGTCATGAGCAGAGACTCCGCAACGGATTAAGCACTTCCACACCAAACCAATAAGGGTGGGCGCGAACCTCAACAGTTCACGCTCACCCAAAATCTGCTTTAGCCAGCTACACCTTGGCGATATCTGAACGACAGCTCAGTTCAGCGGCTTCGCTTCTTTGATCGTCACTGAAATCTGACGCCCGTTAGGAGCCGCGTATGTCACCACGTCGCCGACCTTATGCCCGATGATCGCGCCGCCGATCGGAGACTCAGGGCTGATCACGTCGTAGTCGGTGGCGACGGTGATGTCGCGTGAGCCGATCACGTACTGCATCTCGTTGCCGCCCAGGTCGATCGTCACCAGCGAACCATTGCCAACGGTGCCTGCGGCTGGCGCCTCGATGATCTTCGCGTTGCGCAGCTTGACGATGAGCTCGTTGATACGCCCCTCGTTCTTGCTCTGCTCTTCACGAGCAGCCTGATAGCCGCCATTTTCCGACAGGTCGCCTTCGGCGCGTGCTGCGGCGATACGTTCGGTGATCTCGTCGCGGTACTCACCCTCTCGGTGGGCGAGCTCCTCCTGCATCTTGTCGTAGGCCTCCTGGGTCAGGAGCACCACCTTTTCTTCTTGTTCCATGTCAACCTCCATGGGCGCTTCACCGCACCCGATACACAAGGGCACCGGAGAGCCGGTGCCGATGTTATGAATCTTTCGCTCGTTTCTGGCTTGTTCAGCGGGTGGAAATGATGTCCACTACGAACACGAGTGTGTCATCACCCTTGATGCCGGCCTGCGGAGCACCGTTTGAACCATACCCATATTGCGGCGGGATGGAGATCAGCAGACGGGAACCGACATTGTGCCCCGGCACGGTCTGATCCCAGCCTTTGATGACCTGACCGACACCGATGCCGAAACTGGCCGGATGGTGGCGCTCGAAACTGGAATCAAATGCCTTATCCTGCCCCCACACCTGACCATGGTAGTTGACGGTAACCGTGTCGCCACGGCGAACCATCGGGCCCGAACCTTCGACCAGTTCCACGACCTTCAGCCCCTGTGGAGCCTCTTCGCTTGGGAATTCGATTTGCGGCGTATCGCCGAAATCACCCTTGACCTGTGGCATCTGTGTTGCCATATCAGTCTCCTTCCTTGAACGCCATCAGCCTAGCACAAAAACCGCGGCATCTTGTACGGCGCAATCGTTCGCACGCCATATATGAGCATATTGTATATGCATGTTGCCCTAAAACGCCGTCACGGTTCTCTCAGCATTCAACAACGTTGAGAGCCAAGCCGCCGGTAGCCGTCTCCTTATATTTCGCCATCATGTCTTCTCCGGTATCTTTCATCGTTTTGATCACCTGATCGAGTGTCACGATGTGCGTACCGTCTCCCAGCATCGCCATGCGCACCGCCGAAATCGCGGTGTTGGCCGCGATCGCGTTACGTTCAATGCAGGGGATCTGCACCAATCCGGCGATGGGATCGCAGGTCAACCCCAATGATGTTCCATGCCGATTTCGGCGGCGTTCTCAACCTGCTTCGGATTGCCTCCGACCACTGCGCACAGGCCAGCCGCGGCCATCGAGCATGCTGAGCCCACCTCACCTTGGCAACCCACCTCGGCCCCGGAGATGGAAGCGTTTCGTTTGATCAGATATCCAATGGCAGCAGCAGTGAGCAGGAATTTCTTGACACCGGCCATGTTCGCATTGGCGATGAAATGCCAGTAATACATGAGTACGGCGGGTATAACCCCTGCAGACCCGTTGGTGGGTGCCGTGACGATGCGTCCTCCGGCGGCGTTCTGCTCGTTCACCGCCAACGCAAAGAGATCGACCCACGCCTCGTTCGACGACTCGAGTTCGCGCATGCTGTCTGCGGCCGGCTGATTGAGCAGATCCCCGCTTCCAGCCAACCTCGCATACATGGCCGGCGCTCTACGTGGCACATTCAAACCACCTGGCAGCAGCTGTTGCGTGCTGGTGCACCCTTCGTGGATGCATTCTCGCATCGTCTTCCATATCGCCGTGATATGGGCATCCAGTTCCTCCGCCGATCGTCTCGATGTTTCATTGGCCCAGATCACATCGGCGATGCTCATATGCGTGCGCTTGCAGATGTCGATGAGTTCATGTGCCGTCGTGAACGGATATGGCAAAACAGACAACGCCGATTGGAACGCATCGGAATCGTCTTCCAGTTCCTGTTGACTGTCAAGAGCCGCAGTTTCGGGAGCCTTACCGTGAATCGGGATCAGGGGGTCGTCGACGAGACCGAGCTGTATGAATCCTCCGCCGATCGAATACCATACTTGTTCGAATACCGTCGCGCCGTCAACATCCATGGCGCTGAATCTCATGCCGTTGGGATGCGCTGCGAACCGACGCCAATGGTCGAACTGCACGTCGGCGTCATAGTCGAATGGGATCGTATGAGACCCGTTGAGTCTGAGTGTGTGGCGATCATCGCAGATCTCATGAATACGAGCCAAGTAATCGGTGTCGACCGTTGTCGGGTCGTTGCCCTCCAAGCCTACGACCGCCGCACGATCCGTACCATGGCCGAGCCCTGTGAGAGCCAGTGAACCATACAATGTGACGCGCACATGCGCCACACGTTCCAACAGATGCTCATCCGAAAGAGTGGACGCATATTGTTTCGCCGCGAGCATCGGGCCAACCGTATGCGATGAGCTTGGGCCTACGCCGATCGAGAACATATCGAGAACACTAAACACACATGGCATTCTACTCGGTTCCCGCATGGCACAGCACTCTGCAACGGTGCTATATGCTCACGGTATAGCTGGCGAAAACGGTCAGGAAACCGTCAAGTGAACGGCGTTAAGCATTGACGCCAGAACGAATCCCCCACCAATGGCAAGCACTATCGTGCAGATGCCGACGACGATCAATGTCTTGCGATATTTGGCGACGCGTTCGGCCAGCGTAGAGGCGCAGAAGAATGAGGCGAATCCGAGAATACCACCGTTGATTCCCGCCATGACCGTGTTGTTTTTCGACACGATCTGCCCTGTGGCAGGGCCTGCGATCATGTTCATGATGCCAAGAACCACCCAGATGGTCCAGACAGCGAATGCTATAGCGCCGATGATCGAATAAACGATCGGCTGGGCTTTTCGCTTCATGCGGTACGCGAACGATTCCGCACACCAGAGCAATGCGAAGCCGACGATATAGGTGAACGCCACTGCGAGCAGCATGGCGACGAGCGCCCACGGCAGCAGCGGGAACAGGTTGGGGATGAATCCCACATACATCGGCGCGCAGACCAGTTCGCACACGCATAGCGTCGCGGCGATGATGATGGCCTGTGTCAGCATGATCGGCATGCCGCTTTTCTCGTGAACCGTGACACTCCCCTGTTGTGTTGCTGCCATCTCGCTCCCTCATTTGTTCGGTCGGGCAATATGGCCAGTGTAAAAACACGTGTGTCGTCCGGTGTTACGATTCGGTGACTTGTGTCAACACCCACGAAACATCGAGTGAAAAAACGCCCGCCGAAAACGGCGGACGTGAGAAGTGCCTCCAGCGGGACTCGAACCCGCAAGCCGAAGCGATTGATTTTAAGTCAACTGCGTATACCAATTTCGCCATGGAGGCAACTGTTCAATTATGCCACATCACTGCGCATCGAGCAATGAGCGGCCCAGATCGAGGATCAGACCGTCGAGCAGACCGTGCTCGCTCGCCACATATGAATCGATATGTGCGCCGTGATCGCGTCTGGCGGCTTCGGAAACGCGAGCCAGCACGCGATTCCATACGAGAGCCCCACCACCGACCACGTCGATGCGCCCTGGATGAATGGTCTTGTAGGTGGCGCGTTCGGCTCGACTCATGTGCAAGAACTTGTCGTCAACGGCGAATGCGGTCTCGAAATCCATGCGCACGCCGTCAACGGCTGAATGATCGTATTCGGGAAGGCGCATCGCCAAGGCGGTCATCGTGGTCACAGTGCCCGACACGCCGATGATCGTGTTGGCTTTCCCCGCTTCCACTGTTTCGAACGCTTCGCTGATATGTGCGTCGATGTCGTCGACCGCCGCCGCTACCTCTTCGTCGGTCGGCGGATCATGGTGCAGGTGACGTTCCGTCATGCGCACTGATCCGATGTTCATCGAGAACGCAGACTCCACCTTTGTGGTCGGCGTGTTCGTGCCATCTCCGCCCAGCACCAGTTCGCATGAACCGCCACCGAGGTCGACGACCAGATATGGCGCCTGCACTGCTGGATTCTTCTCGACCGAACTGCTGGCGGCCAGGAAGCTCAGATCGGCTTCTTCGGTGCCTGAGATGACTTCTGGACGCACACCGAGAATCGATTCCACGGTGTTCTCGAACTCATCGCGGTTTTCGGCGTCACGTGTGGCTGATGTGGCGACGAAGCGGATCGCATCCACCGGATGCTCGTCGAGAATCGCTTTGAACTCGCGTACCGCCGCGTAAGTGCGTTCCAATGCTTCCTCGGAGAAGCGATGCGTCTCATCGACGCCTTGGCCGAGTCTGACGACTCGTAGCACTCGCGGCACGATATCGGTGGCACCGTGCTCATCAACCCGCGCGATCTTCAACCGAATCGAATTCGTTCCGCAATCGATTCCCGCGACAGTCACACTTGTCATAGCCCTCTCCTCCATATCAGTCATTCACATTCGATGTGCCGTCATCGGCACTGGCCGTTGCGCAACGGCATACGTTCGGATCGAATTCATCTCGCATGCGTTCGAGTGCCATGTCGCCTATCGGGTTGACGCCGGGCCCCATGACCAATGATTGTGCGACAAGAGCATGCAGGCATTTGACGCGCGTCGGCATTCCTCCAGCGCTGATCCCCTCGATGTGCTCTTCACTATCGTGCAATCTCTGTGCAAGAGCATGACGGAATTCAAGATATTGCCGGTGAGCGTTCGCATACTGCTCGCGCAGTTGCTCGTCGGTAGCCAGCATATCGTTGAATTCTTTCATCGCACCCGTGGCTTCCAGGTGTGAGGCGGCTTTCACCGCTTCAGGACTCGTCAGATACATGGTCGTCGGGAATGGTATGCCTCCTGGCAGCAGCGGGCGTGTGATGACCACGAGTGGGGTTCCGTCGTGCGCGCATCTGGCTCCGACTGCGACCATACCGCGCGGATACCTGCCGAGTTGCGCCTCCACAGTGTCGATGTCGTCTTGTGTGGCCGGGGAATCCATGATTCGCGTGAGGATCTGCTCAATCTGCTCTGTTGCCATATTGTTGCCGTTCATCTAAGTACTTTGTGGACTGTGTATTACTGCTTATCATTGTTGCGTGCTGCTTTGAGCGCCGTCTGTGGTGGTCGTCTGTGACTGCGCATCGTTGTTCGTTGCGCTACCGCTTTGAGCCGTTTGTTTTTGGTCATCGGCTTCTTTGAACGAATACGCAAGCTCGCTGTACCATGGCAGACTGTTCGATTGCTTGCTATTAGCGTTGGATTGCGTGTCTGTCTGTGCTTTCTGCCCAGTGACGGCCTCCGGATGCTCGACTTTGATGGCCTGCTCTCCAGGGAACACATAGCCGAGTCGCTCTCTGGCCTGTGCAGTGACATATGCGGTGTCGTTCCATCGTGCGATGTCGTTCTCGAGATCTTTTTCTGTGCGGTGAGCGACGCCTCCTGCTTCTTCAGCGAGTTCAGTTCCGATAGATTGATCGCATACGTGTGGAATGCTGAGATGATTTGGATGGAGCCGACTGCAATCACGAATAATGCTAGGAAGAACGCGATGGGACCCGCGTTCGTTCGCCTGGACCGTGTTTTCGTCTGCGTCGCAGATTGATCCTTCGAGGATTTCGATGTGGACTGTGATGCGCGAGAACGGTTAGTCATATATACGAAAATACCCGTCGCATTCGACGATGCGACGGGTATTGACGGAACATTCGCTAGTTCGCGATGTTCAATGCACTACTGTGACTTGCGCAAAAGCGCGTACGATCACATGTACTTCTTGCAGGCCTTGAACGCGCTGTAGCCAGCGTATTCTGCGGTCGAACCGAGCTCTTCCTCGATCTCGAGCAGGCGGTTGTACTTGGCGATGCGCTCGCCACGTGCAGGTGCGCCGGTCTTGATCTGGCCGGTGTTCTTGGCGACGGCGAGATCGGAGATCGTGGTGTCTGGGGTTTCGCCGGAACGGTGGGAAACCATCGAGGTGAAGCCGTTCTTCGTGGCCAGTTCGATGGCGTCGAGGGTCTCGGAAACGGTGCCGATCTGGTTGAGCTTGACGAGCAGCGAGTTGCCGGCACCCATGTCGATGCCCTTCTTCAGGCGCACCGGGTTGGTGACGAACAGATCGTCGCCGACGAACTGCAGGCGATCGCCGAGAGCTTCGGTGATCTTCGCCCAGTCTTCCCAGCCCTCTTCCTGGAATGGATCCTCGATGGAGACGATCGGGAACTGGTCGACAAGCTTCTCGTAGAAGTCGAGCATGTAGGCCGAGTCGCGATCTTCGCCGTCGAAGTGATACTTGCCGGTCTCCTTGTTGTAGAACTCGGAGGATGCGACGTCGAGTGCGATGCCGATCTGCTTGCCCGGCTCATAGCCTGCGGCGGAGATGGCGTCCATGATGTACTTGAGGGAATCCTCGTTGGTCTTCATCTTCGGTGCGAAGCCACCCTCATCGCCGAGGCCGGTTGCCAGGCCCTGCTTCTTGAGCACGTTCTTGAGGGTGTGGTAGACCTCGACACCTGCCTGCAGAGCCTCGCTGTAGGTCTGGAAGCCGTATGGGGAGATCATGTATTCCTGAATGTCGGTGGCGAAGTCAGCGTGTGCACCACCGTTCATGATGTTCATGTTCGGAACAGGCAGAACATGGCCGTTGGTGCCGCCGATGTAGCGGTACAGCGGAAGCTCGGCGCTTTCGGCAGCGGCATACAGTGCAGCGAGGGACACGCCGAGGATGGCGTTCGCACCCAGACGGCCCTTGTTCGGAGTGCCGTCGAGCTCGATCATCAGATCGTCGAGCGCACGCTGGTCGGTGGCGTCCATGCCGATCACCTTCGGGGCGATCTCTTCATTGACGGCCTTAACGGCGTTGAGAACGCCCTTGCCCTGATACACGGACTTGTCGCCATCGCGACGCTCCCATGCCTCAGCTTCGCCGGTCGAAGCACCGGAAGGAACAAGACCCAGGCCACGAGCACCGTCGTCGGTGTCGAGAACGACCTCAACGGTCGGGTTGCCACGGGAATCAAGAATCTGGCGTGCGTACACGCTTTCAATTGCTGCCACAACTTCTCCTTTTGTGCATAGGTTGTGATGACACCATCTAGCGTAATGAGATTCTTGGACGATTCATGAGTGTCGCCTGAAAAAATGTGAGCGTTCACGTAATGTTCTCAGCGGCACGACACGCGCATTGTCCCGCCCGTTCAGCAACAATGACCATCGACACGGGGTGCCCGGGCCAAGATCGTAAAAATGCTGGTGCCGTCGGCGGTTGACGCGGACGGCGAAGCGGATCGGCTGGGCTGAGATCACACTCGTTGAACCTGACATAGGCAATGCTATCGAAGGGAATGTCATGACACAATCCGTCGTTGACGACACCCAAATTTCCGCTGTTTCCGGCACAAGCGCGCATTTCACGGCCGACGCAGCCGGCACGTCGCGCATCCGCACTTCCGGTGAGGGGCTGCATGAATGCGATATGCGCGCCGGCTTCAGGCTGCGCGTGCATGCACAACAAGCATCGCGGGCGGCATCGCGGACGTTCGCAGCATGGGCGTCGAGCCTTGCGCTGCTCGCCTGCTGGGCGTGGGCGACACAGTCGCCGGACTCGAACCGTACCATGCCTTCCCCCGGCGAAGTCATACGCGCCTTCAGCGATCTGAATGCGGAAGGGTTGTGGTGGCCGTCCGTCGGCATCAGCGTGATGCGCGTGGCGGCCGGACTGGTCATCGGCGTGTTGCTCGGTGTGCCGGCCGGCGTACTGTCCGGCGCAAGCAGCATCGGACACGCGATCATCGACAAACCCATCCACATGCTACGGGCGATTCCTTTCCCCGCGCTGGCTCCGCTGCTGATTGTGCTGCTGGGCATCGGCGAGACGATGAAGATCGCATTGATCGCCATCGGCGCGTTCGCACTGATTTACATCAATGTCCGTGACGGCGTGCGGAACGTGGATCCGCGTCTGCTGGAACTCGCACGCGCCTACCATCTGCCCAAGCGCACGGTGTTCACGCGTATTCTGCTGCGTGGCGCGCTTCCCCAGTTCCTGACCGGCCTACGGTTCGCGCTGACCGTTTCATGGATTGCGTTGGTGACGTGCGAGACGGTGAATGCATCGGCTGGCATCGGCTACATTCTCTCGCGTTCGCAGCAGTTCTACCGCACCGATCAGATGGTGCTGTGCATCGCGGCATACGCGGTGCTCGGCCTGTTGAGTGAATGGGTCGTGGGCAGCATCGAACGTATTGCCGTGCCATTGCGCGCGTCAGCTAACTAGCGTCAGGTTCCCGTCAGTATTCAATTCATCCCATATTTGCGCGCATACTCATGCGCGCTTGGAGGAACCATGTCTATTACAACCATTGCACGTAAAGCCGCTGCTCTCGCATGTTCGGCCACGCTCGTGGTATCCATCGCGGCCTGCGGTACGACCTCGGAGGCCGAACATGACACAATGCGTGTCGCATACCTGTCCACGGCAAATTATCTAACGACTGTGCGCAACGAAGATTTTCTATCTGCTGCCATGAACAGCACAGACGTCGCATTCACTGGACCATATAATCCGACCGACGCATACGCCGCGGTGCTGTCCGGCAATGCCGATGCGACGAGCACCGGCACCGGCTCGTTCATCAATTTCGTGGCGAACAAACAACCGTGGGTGGCGTTCGCCATCGAGTACTACACCGGCGATTCGCAGGGCATCGTGGCGTCGAAGCAGTCCGGCGTCACCGATTTGGAGGGGCTGTATGGCAAAAGGTGGCAATCATCAAACATGGCGGCACCGGTGACTATGTGCTGCACAAGGCGTTCGAACATGCAGGCCTCGACGTGAACAAGGTCGATGTGGTGGAGATGAGTCCGAGCAATTTTCAGGCGGCGTTCACCTCCGGGCAGATCGATGCGATCGCGTCGTTCGACCAGAATCTCGCCGCCGCGATGACGACTCCGGGGGCGAAGCTGTTGGCGGATGCCACCGAGTACGGCAACCGCAACGTGTCGATCCACATGGTGTCGCGCACGTTCGCCGACGCGCATCCGGAGGCGGTGAAGGCGATGTACAGGGCATTGGTCAGGGAATCGGATGCCGCACAGCATGATCCATCGATCATCACCGATGCATACCGCGAGTTCGGCGCGTCCGACGCCGTGGCGAACCAGATTGCGAAATTCAATGTGCCGGTGATTAAACCGATCGATGCGGATGGCTTGGCGATGCTGGAAGCGCAGGCCAAGGAGTACGCGGACTTCGGCTTCATCGGCTCGATGCCAGACCTCGCTTCCGCGACGATGGATTGCAGCGCATGAGCGGCGCTCCCCTCGTCACGCTGGAGCATGTGGGGCGCTCATTCGATGAGCGACCCGTGCTCGAAGACATTTCGCTGGAGATTCGCTCCGGTGAATTCGTGTCGCTGATCGGCAGATCGGGTTGCGGCAAATCGACGCTGCTGCGCATCATCGCGGGTTTGATCGAACCCACCCATGGCGCAAGAACACTCAATGGTACATATGCCTTCGGTTTTCAGGACGCCCGCCTGGTGCCGTGGCTGCGCGTGTGGGACAACGTGACGCTTGGCATGGCAGGCGATTCGCGGAAATCCGCGCACCTGAGCCAGCGGCTTGGCAGCACGGCGCGCAAGGCATTGGCGCGTCGTGCCTTGGAGCATGTGCAGCTGCCCGATGTTGCGAACCAATGGCCGCAAACGCTGTCCGGCGGTCAGATGCAACGCGTGTCGCTGGCACGGGCGCTTGTGCGTGATCCGGATCTGCTGCTGCTCGACGAACCGTTCGGCGCATTGGACGCATTGACCAGATGGGACATGCAGAACCTGCTGCTCGACCTGCGGCGTCAAAGTCGCGCGTCAAACTCAGACGGGTTCGCAACGATTATGGTGACCCACGACATCGATGAGGCGCTGCGGCTGTCCGACCGTGTGCTTGTGTTGCGTGACGGTCGCATCCACGACGAACTGCGCCTCGACGCCGCATCGCACCGTCCACGAAACCATGCGGCTTTGGAGCGTCTCCTCCGCGAATCCCTCCGTGCCTAAGAATTTTGCTGGTGGGGATATAAAACGCATCTGGGCTCACCTATCCGAATTTGGAAAATGGCTATTTTTCAACGAAAACGATTCGAGGATACTTGAGGCCTTGAGCGTTTTATATCCCCACCAGCGAAATTTAGGGACGGGGCTTGTGCTGCCACGCCAGATCGTCGAGCAGCTGCTCCGTCCAACGCAGCACGGCATCCGAGTCCATCGGCCCGGATCCCATCGAACCTTCGAATGGTGTGGGAATCGTATACATATGGGTCAATGGGCGGTATTGCGCTCCCGGGTATATGCGGCTCATACGCAGTTGCACCGATTCGGGCGGGTCGATTTTCGAGACGCGCAGCTTGCGCCCCTGACCGATGATCTCGCTGATGCCCAACGCACGGGCTTTCTCTCGCAACCGCGCCACATCGAACAACGATTCGAACACCTGCGGAGGCTTGCCGTAGCGGTCGGTGAGCTCATCTCTCAGCTCGGTGAGATCATGCTCGTTGCGCGCGCCGGCGAGTTTTCGGTAGGCTTCGAGACGCAACTTGTCGGAATTGATGTAGTCCACCGGAATCGACGCCTCGATCGGCAGGTCGATGGTGACGGCAACCGGTTCGGCGCGTTCCGGATCCTTGTAGTCTTCGATGGCCTCGCTGACCATGCGCACATACAAGTCGAAACCGACGCCTTCGATGTGCCCGCTTTGTTCGTCGCCCAGCAGGTTGCCGGTGCCTCGCAATTCGAGGTCTTTCATCGCCACGTCGAATCCGGCGCCCAGCGCGGTGTTCTGCGCGATCGTCACCAAGCGTTCATGCGATTGCTGCGTCATCGGCTTGCTCGGGTCATACAGGAAATAGGCGTAGGCCCTGTCTCTGCCGCGTCCGACACGCCCTCGTAGCTGATGCAGCTGGCTCAGGCCGAACCTGTCGGCACGGTCGACGATCAGCGTGTTCGCGTTCGAAATATCCAATCCGGTTTCGACGATCGTCGTGCACAGCAGCACGTCAATGTCGCGGTGCCAGAAGTCTCGGATGATCTGGTCAAGCTGTTTGCGCCCCATTTTCCATGCGCGATGCCGATTCTGGCTTCCGGCACGAGTTCCTGAAGAGCACGGGCCTTCTCATCGATGTCGTTGACGCGGTTGTGCACGTAGAACACCTGGCCGCCTCGCAGCAGCTCCCTGCGGATGGCCGCAGTTACCTGTGCATCCTCGTAGGCGCCCACATAGGTGAGCACCGGCAGACGATCCTCCGGCGGAGTCGCCAACGTCGACATCTCACGGATGCCGGTGACGGCCATCTCCAACGTTCGTGGAATAGGGGTCGCCGACAGGCTCAGCACATCGACGTTCGTGCGCACTGCCTTCAGCGTCTCCTTGGCCTCCACGCCGAAGCGTTGCTCTTCATCGATGATGACGAGACCGAGATCCTTGAACTTAATGTGTGGGTTGAGCAGTTTATGTGTGCCGATCACCACATCGACCGTGCCGTCGGCCAGACCTTTGATTGTGTCGTTGATCTCCTTGGTGCTCTGGAAGCGGCTCATCGGCTTCACGTTCACCGGGAAGCCTTCGAAGCGTTCGCTGAACGTCTCCCAATGCTGTTGCACCAGCAACGTCGTCGGCACGAGCACGGCCACCTGTTTGGAGTCTTGCACGGCTTTGAACGCGGCGCGGATGGCGATTTCCGTTTTGCCGAAGCCGACGTCACCGCAGATGAGCCGGTCCATCGGCATTGGCTTTTCCATATCGGCTTTGACATCGTCGATCGTGGTCAGCTGGTCGGCGGTCTCCTGATATGGGAACGCATCTTCCAATTCCTTCTGCCATGGCGTGTCTTTGCTGAAGGCAAAACCTTTGGCGCGCTGGCGAGCGGAATACAGGTGGATGAGGTTCTGTGCGATCTCGTGAACGTGCTTTTTCGCTTTCGCTTTGGTCTGTGCCCAATCGGAGCCACCGAGCTTGTTGAGTTTCGGGATCTCGGCACCGATGTATTTGCTCACTTGGTCGAGCTGGTCTGTGGGTATGAACAGCTTGTCGGGCGGTGCATTGCGTTTGCTCGGCGCATATTCAATGACGAGATATTCGCGGGTCGTCTGGTTCTTGCCGGAGCCCGTGGTGCGCTGTCGCATTTCAACAAAACGGCCGATGCCGTGCTGCTCGTGCACAATGAAGTCGCCGGGCTTCAGCTCCATCAAGTCGATGGACTTACGGCGTTTACGTGGTGTTTTCGCACCTGCTGCGACGCTGGAGCGCCCGGTGAGATCTCGCTCGGTCAGCAATGCCGTTTTTGATGCGGCATCAATGAAGCCATCTTGTGCTTGGGAACGGATGGTGTTGAATTGCGTGACACCGATTTCATGCAGCATGCGGGTCAGACGGCTCAATATGCCGTGGGCTGCCGCGGTGACGGTCAACTCATACCCATCTCGAATCAGTTCGCCGAGATGGTCTTCGGCTCGCTGCTCGCTGCCGTGGAAGTCTTGCGGTGCCATTGCATCGATCTGCACATGCCCCGGCAGTGAGGAGTCGACGGTGAAACCACTGATTTTCCAGAGTTCATGACGCGAATAGGTGAGCTGCCCCACCACTTCGTCGTAATCGAGGAAGTTGGCTGAATCGAATGAAATCGGCGCCCCTGCTCCATGCCCCGATGCCGCCACATGCCAGCTGGTGGCGAGGAATTCGTTCGCCGTTTTCACCAGATCATCGACCGCGCGACGCAGGCGTTCGGGGTCGAACAGCATGACGATGGCATCCTGTGGCAGCATGCTCGACACGGGGACGAGATCGTCGACGAGGGCGGGAATCAACGATTCCATGCCCTCCTGTGGAATGGCGTTCGCAATGGATTCCAGCAGGTCATCGGCATTGGGAATCGAACCGATAAGCGAGCGCGCACGGTCGCGAATCGCATCGGTCAGTTGCAGTTCACGGCAAGGCGCAGCCCACAATGAATGCAAGCTGTCGCCATACGTACGTTGATCCGAGGCATGGAACTGCCTGATCGTGTCGATCTCGTCGCCGAAGAATTCGATGCGTACCGGGTGCGGTTGCGTCGGCACGAACACGTCGACGAGTCCACCACGCACTGCGAATTCGCCACGGTCCATCACCAGATCGACTCGTTTGTATGAGTTGCGCACCAACGCTTTGACTGCGTCTTCGAGCGCGATATGCTCACCTTGCGCGAACACCAGTGGTTTCACGTTGCCGATGCCGGCGACCACCGGTTGTATCAGCGAACGAACCGGCATGACCAGGATGCGGATCGGCCCGAACATGTCGCTGCCCTGTTGTGGATGGCACAGGCGATAGAACGTTTCCATGCGGTTGGCCACCGTGTCTGCCCTTGGAGACAGCCTCTCATGCGGCAGGGTCTCCCACGCCATCAGTTGGGCGATCTGCTGGGGATCCCCGTCGTACCATGAGCGCAGATCCCCCATCAGGTCTTCGGCATCTCGCCCGGAGGGAACGACGATAACAACTGGTTTGCGAGCGGCGCTCGCCGCAGCCAAAGCAGGACGTATACCGTCCGGTGAGCCGATCAGCAGACTTGGATCGCCATCATCGGCGGCATCGATCTCTCCACGAACCAAGCCGGCGAACGACGCATCGTGCATGAGACGTTCACGGACGCCTGTCAGCGAACCGTTAAGTAGATCCTCGTGCTGGTGGTCGTTCCGTGAAGCTGTGTCGGTTGCGTTCTTCGCGCGGTTAGCGGGCATTGAATTTGTCCTGCGCTTTCGTCAATCCATCGAATACGATCATTTCGGCGGCATCCGCACCGTCTGCGAGGAATTCCGGCAACTGTTTGCGCTGTGATGCACTGAATTCTCCGAGCACCCAGTTGATCGTGTTGTTGTGAGCGTCGCCGGAACGGCTGGCATGGCCGACCCCCATGCGTACGCGGGCATAGTCGTTTGTATGCATGCAACGGTCGATCGATTTGATGCCGTTATGCCCGCCTGCCGAGCCGCCTACTTTGAGTTTGATGCGGCCGAATTCCAAATCCATGTCGTCGTGGATCACGATGATGTGCTCTGTTGCGATGTGGTAGTACTCGCGAATGGATTCCACCGCCTGGCCAGAGTCGTTCATATATGTCAGCGGTTTGCACAGGAACACTTTCGCCATCTGCCCGCCAAGGCTCATCGTTCCTTTCCCAAGCTTGGCAAGTCCTTTATGGTCGCCGAAATGGATGCCCCATCGTTGTGCGAGTTCGTCGACTGTCATGAATCCCATGTTGTGGCGTGTGTTGCTGTATTTCGCCCCTGGGTTGCCCAATCCTGCGATCAGCCAGAAATCACCGGCCATTGCTCTCCTTCACGTTTGCGCTGCTGTTTTGAAAAATCATGGTTGTGCAGCAGCCTATAGTCACAAATCTATGTACCAATAGCTCATATCGTGCAATATTCCTTTGGCATCATACGCCGCCTCCGGCATTTCACCGAACTTCTGGAATCCGGCTTTGCGTACGAGCGCATTCGATGCGGTGTTCTCTGCGAAGATGATCGCACACGCCTTGCGCATCGAACGTGCACGGCACTCTTCGAGCAGTGTGCGCAGCGCGAACGTGCCGATTCCTCTACCCTGCCAATCCGGGTCGAGGTAATACGCCAGATCGCACACGCCATCGTAGCCTGGGCGGTCATAGAACACCGACAGTGCGCTGAATCCCACCGGCGTCATTGCACCGGTATCATCGGTGTGCTCGAGTATGAACACGGCGTATGGATCAGTGTGCCCTGCCAGCCATTGCGCGCGCGACTCATAGGTGACCGGCGCCGTATCTGCCGTGGAACCGCCACGCATCACGGCCTTATTGTAGATGTTCGTGATCACGGCCACATCTTGAGCGGTGGCCAAACGGTAGCTCAGATCTTCCATGGTTTCAGCATAGCGCGCGGCTCCACGCTACTTTTAGCAGTCTACCGAGGTATGGGAATGGGGTCGCATACTCATGTGAGTGTGCGACCCCATTCGTTGACTTGTCAGTTGCAATCTGGCAAATGTGAACTCTGCGATTTATTTATCGAGTTCCATTGCCTTGTTGATAGCCTCTTCCAGTCTCTTCTGCGCTTCGCCATATGCACTCCAGTCTCCCGACTTCATAGCCTTGTCGGAATCCTGCATGGCAGTGTTGGCGTCTTGCAGTGCTTTCGACAGTTCCTGACTGTGAGCAGTGCCGCTCGTGCCAGAAGAGTCTTTCTTGTCGGATTGCTGGTTCTGCGTGCTTTGGCCTGTGGAGGAGTCCTGCTCCGCATCTGCGTCCCCGGCCTGTGCTCCGGAGTCTCCGCCGAACACCTGGTTGAGCGCCTCGTTCAGCGTGTTCGCGAAGCCGACCTGATCGCCGAAGGCGACGAGCACTTTCTTGAGCAGCGGATAGCTCGTCGCTCCCGAAGACTTCACATATACCGGTTCGACGTACACAAGACCGCCACCAAGCGGCAACGTGAGCAAATTGCCCCGCTCCACCTGTGTGGAACCGGATTCGAGCAGATTGAGTTCCTTCGACACGTCGGCGTTCGCATTGAAGTTGTTCTGTGCCTGCCCCGGACCCGGCACGTTCGAATCCTTCGGCAGTTCCTGCAAACGTATCGTTCCGTAGTTGGAACCCTTGACGCCCTTGGTGGTGCCCGCGTCGGAGTCGACCGAGAGGAAGCCCGTCAGAATCTCACGCGTGCTCGAACCTGCAGGAATGTATGTGGAGGTCAGTGAGAAGATCGGCTCCTTCGAACCTCCGGTCTGCAATGTCAGGTAATACGGCGGCTGCAGCACATCGTGACTCTGTTCGCTCTTCGTGGCGGTGGGATCCACAGGGGTCTGCCAGAAGTCTTCTCCTGAGAAGAACTGGCTGGCGCTCGTCACATGATACTTCGCGAGCAGCTGGCGTTGCACCTTGAACATGCCCTCCGGGTAACGTATGTGCGACATCAGTTCGCCGGAGATCTCCGACATCGGATGGTATTGACCGGGGAAGATGCTCTGCCATGCCTTGAGCACGGGGTCGGATTCGTCCCATGTGTAGAGGTCGACGGAACCGTCGTATGCGTCGACGGTCGCCTTCACCGAGTTGCGCATGTAGTTGACCTCTTTGTTGCTGAGCCCCTGCACCGTTTGCGAGGAAATGGTGGTGGAGTCTTCGGTCGCATCTGCCAAGTCGACTTTCTGCGCGTACGGATAGTTGCTTGACGTTGTGTAGCCGTCGACGATCCACTTGACGCGACCGTTCACAACCGCCGGGTATACGCGGCCGTCGAGGGTCAGGTATGGCGCCACCTTCGCCACGCGCTCTTTCGGGGAGCGGTCGTAGAGAATCTGCGAATCGGAGTTCACGCGGTCGGAGAACAGTATCTGGTCGGAACCGAATTTGATCGCATAGATCAGTCTGGAGAAGATGTTGCCGATGCGTGGACCGCCATCGCCATCGAACGTGGTTGTGGCGCCCTCCGATCCGGTCGGATAGTCGAACTCCCACGAACCGGTGCCTTCAGGCGCGCCGACGATCGAATATTCCGGCGCTTCCGGCGAGAAGTAGATGCGCGGCTCGTAATGCTGCGTATCGGTCAGATACCCTTGCGTCGGGATGCCGTATTCGAAGAACTCGGGCTGGCCGTCGCTCGTCACCTTGTTGCCGTAGGCGGCGACGACACCATAGCCGTGCGTATACACGGTATGGTCGTTCACCCAATTGCGGTTGTCGTTGCCTGCAAGATTGATTTCACGTGCCGCGATGACGGTGTCTTGGTTGACTCCGTTGATGTCGTATTTGTCGACGGCGAGCGTGTCGGCAAACGTATAGTATTGCTTCATCTGCTGCAACTGCTTGAACGTCGGCGAGACGATCTGCGGATCGAGCAGACGGATCTGCGCGGCGGTTTCAGCGTCTTCCTGCAATGCTCCCGCCTGCGCCTTCGTCGTAGCCTTGTATTCCTCGGTCTTCATATTGTTCAACCCGTATGCCGTGCGCGTCGCATCGATGTTGCGTTGAATATATGTCGACTCCATCTCCTGTGCGTTCGGATTCACACGAAAACGCTGCAACAGCATCGGCCACAATGTCGACAAGAGCAGGCCGACGACGAGCGTTGCCGCTATAGCGATCGTCGGTACACGCCATGCCGCCCAAGCGGTAGCGAACGACGTGTTCTGGCGTGATGGCGTCTCGTCAAACGTATGCGACGTCATGAGCCATACGGCGAGCACAACGCCGAGCACGGCGGTGAGCACAGCCATGATCAACGTCACCGGAATGCCGGCGTTCACCGCCGTATAGTTCGCTCCAGTGAAGCGGTCTCCATCCGCGGTCAGCGACGAGAACACGGAGAGCGCCTGGCTCACAGCCCACGACAGCATCCACAGGATCAGCCAGATGCTGATCTGACGGCGGGCGCGGGTCGTCATCGTGAACAAGCCGCGACCATGCACCGGCATCGTGAAGCGGATGCCGCTCATCGCAATATGCGTGAGAACGCTGAACACGAGCGCCACGAACATGAGCAACGTGAATGCGGAGACCAACAGACGCAGACCGGGCAGTACGAACACGTAGAAGCCATTGTCGATGCCGAACTGAGGGTCCTTGGTGCCGAACTGCTTGCCATGGAACATGAGCAGGATCTCGGTCCAGTTCGAGTTGAAACGCGATCCGAACGCCAGTCCAGCGATCAACGAGATGACGACGGCCACGCGACGCGCATTGCGCGAACTCACGCTTTTGCCGATCTCGATGGTGTCGCCGTTGATGCGGATCGTCGAACCATCGGCGAAATCGGGGCGCGCACGAATCGCCAATGTCGCCGCGAGGTAGCTCACCAACACCATGACGAGCGCATAGAACACCCACAAACCAACACGCGTGCCCAACAGCGTCCAGACTATGCTATGGAAGCCGATCTGCGCATACCACATCACGTCAGCCGCGAACGACGACAATGCGAAGAACAATGCGATCACAACGGCGATGACCGCTACGGTGATGATCAATGCGCGATGATGGCCTTTCGGTCGTCCGGACCCGTTGGATTTGCGTGCCAGACGCGGAGAATTCGGGGGTGCACCGGCAGGTGAATGCCGAGCGTGCGCACCGGACTCCCCTTCGGTTTCTATGTTGACGACGATCGGATCATCCTGCGAATCATTTCGCGACCGACGAGGCCCTGAACCGGCCCCGAACAGCGAATCGAAATCAAAAAAGACATTCGGTCATTCTATCAATGGGAATCACCATCGTATAGGGGCAATATGCCCTTGATTGTGTTTTCTGCGCCGTTTCTCCACGTTCAGGCAAAGGCGCATGCGTCGCCCAGTGCCTACAATGGGCATGGTCTGCACACGACACCGTGCAACAGCGACGAGAGAAACGGAACACAAATGGGCATGAAACATCAGGCGGACGATGACTCACGTGGCAAACGGCGGATCGCGCTGATCGTCACCGTGGTGGCATTGGCGATCGCGGTATGCTTGGCCGTCACCGTCTGGGCGCTCTCCCATCGTTCCGCCGCGCACAACGCATCGCAGCAGACGTCTTCGCAAAGCGCCGCTTCGAATACTGCCAACTCCTCAGACTCTGCTGCGCCTTCCACTTCGGATTCTTCGAAGGCCACGTCGTCTCAAAACGATGCGCAGGCACGGGCCGACAGCATTGTGGGGGGCATGAGCCTTGACGACCGCGCCGGACAACTGGTGATGGCAGCACTGCAATATGGCACCGATGCCAGCTCGTTGCAAAGCGTGATCGAGCAGCAGCATGTGGGCAATGTGATTTTGATGGGTAATTGGACGAGTGGGGTACAAGGTGTCGCATCCGCCAGCAATGCGTTGCAATCGTATGCTTCGCAAGCCGGTCTGCCGGCTCTGCTGATCGCCACCGATCAGGAAGGTGGCATGGTGCAGCATCTCACCGGAGCCGGTTTCGCCACGATACCAAGCGCCGTCGAGCAAGGTCGTATGAGTGTGGATCAGCTCCGCTCCTCCGCCGCGTCTTGGGCCGCACCATTGAAGCAGTCAGGTGTTAACGTCGATCTCGCTCCATCCGTCGACACAGTGACGATAGATCGTGCATCCAATGCGCCGATCGGAGCATTGGATCGTGATTTCGGTTTGGACGCCCAAGGCAACGCCGAGCATGCGGTCGCCTTCATCGAGGGGATGCGTGATGGCGGGATTGGCAGTGCTGTCAAGCACTACCCAGGACTGGTTCGGTGCAGGGTAACACTGATTTCACCGCTGATGGCATAACCGACACGAGTACTACAAGCGATAGCGCTCAGATACAGGCTTTCACCACCGCCATCAAGCAGGGTAAGCCGGCGATGGTGATGATGTCTCTCGCAACGTATTCGCAGATAGACCCGAATACTCCGGCGGCGTTCTCGCACAAGATCGTCACCGACATTCTTCGCAATGGCACGCCATATGACGGTGTTGTGATCTCTGATTCGCTGTCTGCCAGTGCAGTCGGTAACGTTGCCACAGATCAGCTTGGCGTTCGCCTCATCGAAGCGGGTGGCGACCTGGCATGCGTGAATTCACCGGACTACACGCAGCCGATCGTGGACGGCATTCGTGAAAAGGCCGCCACCGATGCCGATTTCGCGGCACAGGTGACGGCCAGCGCGAAACGAGTGATCAAGCTCAAAATCGAGCTTGGACTCATCTGAGCCGCTTACGCGAACTGCGAGTTGTAGAGATGCGCGTAAGCGCCGTTCTTCTCCATCAGCTGTTCGTGCGTTCCCTGTTCGAGAATATCGCCGTGCTCCATGTAGAGGATCAGATCGGCGTCACGAATCGTGGAGAGCCTGTGCGCGATGACGAAGCTCGTACGATGTTCCATCAACGCGTTCATTGCGGCTGCGATCTGTTCCTCGGTGCGGGTGTCCACCGAACTGGTGGCTTCGTCGAGGATGAGAATCGCGGGATCCGCCAGGAACACGCGGGCGATCGTCAACAGCTGACGCTGCCCGATCGACAGGTTCGCGGCCTCGTTGTCAAGCACCGTATCGTAGCCGTTCGGCAGCGTGCGGATGAAGTGGTCGACGTGTGCGGCTTTGGCTGCGGCGACGATCTGCTTGTGCGTGGCGTCCGGCTTGCCGTAGGCGAGGTTTTCGGCCACCGTGCCGCCGAACAGCCATGTGTCTTGCAGCACCATGCCAAATTGCTTGCGCAAGTCTGCTCGCGTCATCTTCGCCGTGTTCACACCGTCAAGCGTGATCGCGCCGGAGTCGATGTCGTAGAAGCGCATGAGCAGGTTGATGAGCGTCGTCTTGCCTGCGCCGGTCGAGCCGACAATCGCGATCTTCTTGCCGGGTTCGGCCACGAAGTCGACGTCGTGCATCAGCGTTTTGCCTGGCTCGTAACCGAACTTCACATGCTTGAATTCCACACGTCCACGCACCGGTTCGGCAGGTTCGAGTGCCGGCGATGGGTCGGGCGTCTCCTCCGGCGAGTCGAGCAATGCGAACGTGCGTTCTGCGGAGGCGAGCGACGATTGCAGCGAGTTGATCATGTAGCCGGCTTCGGTGATCGGCTCGCCGATCTGGTTGATGTATTGGAAGTACGCCTGTGTCACACCGATGCTCATGCGTCCCTTGATCATCATCCACCCAGCCAGCAGTGCAACCAGCACCTGCGAGAAGCGGTTGATCATACGCACGAGCGGGTTGATGACCTGCGTGAGGAAATCGGCGCGCTGTGCGATGACACGTGTGCGTTCGGTGATCTCACTGACGGTATCGATGCTGCGCTCCTCACGGTTTGATGCCTTGATCACATCGCGGCCCTGATAGTATTCCTCGACGACGCCGGTGAGTTCGCCAACGACTTCCTGACGTTGCGCAGCGGCGGCCAGGTTCTTCGAGGCGACGATTTTGGTGATCGCCACGTTGATGGCCATGACCGCGAGGAACACGAGCGTCAACTGCCATGAGTAGACGAACATGATGATCAACGCGCCCACAGTGCCGACGATTGCGTTGATCAGACGCAGCAAACCGTTCTGCATCGTTTCGCTGATGCGGTCGAGATCGTTGGTGACTCGGCTCAACACCTCACCCGGCTTGTTGCGGTCGAAGAACCGCAATGGCAGCACCTGGAGTTTGGCGCTGATCTGCTCACGCAACGTCAGATTCAGCCGTTCAGCGACCGACGCCATCAGGTATGTCTGCGTATAGTAGAACGCCCATTCAAGCAGATAGAGCACGGCGAGCACACCGATCTTCCAACCGATGCCATCAGTGGCGAGCGAGAATGCAACGTGAGCTTTCCACGTTTGCTGCACCACTTTCCACAGGTCGTCGACGACGATTGCACTGTAGACGGGGCCGGCAAGATGCACGACCGTATAGCAGACGATCGAGCAGCAGACCACAATCAGTCGGGTGCGCTGATTGCGCAGTTGCGCGAACAGCCGTTTCGCCGTACGCCACGCGTCCTTTGGAGTGTCATCTTCCTCTTCCGGAGCATCGTAGTGCTGCTCCGGTTCACTGAACGGCCCCTCATTGGGGTGCTCGCTGCCGTGCATCGACCTGTCGTCTTCAACGATCGTGTCGGTGGCGTGCAGTGCGTCGAGTTCATTCAATTCGTCGGTCATGCTCTACTCCTCCCCAATCGTTTGCGGTTGTTTGGTTTGTGATTCGACTATCTGCCGGTACACATCGCAGTGTTCCACCAGTTCGTCGTGCGTGCCGATGCCTGCGATGCGTCCTTCGTCAAGAACGACGATCTGGTCGGCGTGCGCGATCGTGTTGACACGCTGTGCGATGATGAGCACGGCGCGCTCGCCCATTTCATCCCGCAATGCAGCACGCAATTTCGCGTCGGTGGCGAAGTCGAGCGCGGAGAACGAGTCGTCGAAGATGATGAGCTGCGCGTCACCCACGAGAGCGCGGGCGATGGACAGCCTCTGACGTTGCCCGCCTGAGAAATTCGTGCCACCCTGCGCGACGCGCGCGTCAAGCTCCTCGGGAATATCGGAGACGAACTCAGAGGCCTGAGCCACGTCAAGCGCATGACGCAGATCTTCGGCATTGGCGTCATCGTCACGGTAGCGCAGGTTCTCCGCTATCGTTCCGGAGAACAGCCATGCTTTCTGCTGCACGTAGGCGATCGCCTTGTGCAGGTCATGCTGGCTGACGCGTCGCACATCCACGCCGTCGATGAGCACTTCGCCCTCCGTCGCGTCATGCCAGCGCATCGCCAGCGACGCCAACGTCGACTTGCCCGAACCGGTGCTGCCTATGATCGCAGTGGTCGTGCCCGCACGGCAGGTGAACGAAATGCCTGTGAGCGAATCTTCCTGAGCATCCGGGTAGCGGAAGCGCACATCGTCGAAACGCAACACCTCGCCGTCCTCCGGCACGTGCAGCTGATTCAGCGGCACCGCTTGTTCCGGTTCGGGGTCGCGGATCTCCGGCGTGTAGTCCAGCACAGCGCTCACACGGCAGCAGCATTCCAATGCGCGCGGCAGCATGGCGATGATCATCTGCGCGAACATCATGTACATGAGGCACATGAGCCCGTATTCGATCATCGCGATGATGTCTCCTATCTGGAATTCATGTGCGGCGATATGCGAGCCAGACAAATAGAACACGAGGATGATGAACAGGTTGATCATCAAATACGACAGTCCGTCAAGGTTGGCGAATAGTCGGTTCGCCTTGATCGACGTGTTCGCATAGTCACGGAACGTCGTGTTCATGCGCTCGCGCTCGTAATCCTCCTTGCCGAACGCGCGGATCACGCGCACGCCGGTCAGGTTCTCCAACAGCACTGCGCCGATGCGGTCGAGCAGTTTCTGGAGTCTGCGGTAGAGCGGCGCTGCTTGTGTCAAGATGAATGCGGCGATGACCATGACGATGGCGAGCACGCCGACGAGCCACCACGACAGCGTGACGTTGAGTCGGAACGCCAATGTCATCGCGATGACGAACACGAACGGCACCGGCATCATCATGAAGATGAAGTCCGTCAACGCAACCTGAATGTTGACGACGTCGTTCAGTGTGCGCGTCACCATCGAAGCGGTGCCAAACCTGCGGAAGTCGAACCGTGAGAGCTCAAGCGACTTCGTGTAGAGCGCGTCGCGGATGTCTTTGGCGATGTGCGCGCTCAATCGCGTGGCACAATACACACCCAAGATGGAACCCACACCGGCCACGAGCGAGGCGATGGCCATGTTGAGGCAAGTTTGCGCGATGTCACCGAAGGCGACGTCTGCCGCACTTTGATTGAGCAAGTGCGCCACGTACGTTGGAATGAGCAACGCGGCGAACACGTCCACGAATGACAGGATCACGGTGAGCGCCGCAAGTAATTTGTATGGTCTCATGAAATGGAGGACCAAACGCATGAAATTCCTTTCACTGGTTGTTGGCAAAAACAAAAAATCCGTTTGGCTCGTGGTTTTGCGCGCCAAACGGATGTGATGATTCGAACTGTACAGCTCAGTGCTGTTCGAGGTTCAGTGGCTTGACACGGCCGGAATCGAGCAGTTCAGCGAGCGCAGAGGGGCCGTCGAGCACAGCCGTTGCAGCCTGGTCGATCATCAGACTGATGCGCGCATTGGGCAGGATTCCCTCGCAATATGCATACACCGGCTTACCCAGTGCATAGGCATAGCCCATCGTGAAGATGGTGCCTTCATCTTTGTCATCGAAATTGGCGATCACCGCACGTGAGTTCTTAAGCGCTTCAATGCGGTGCTCGAACACTGCCTCCGGGCCGGAAACGTTAACGTCCATGGCGAAACGCGGGCGGTACATGCTCATGTTGCGGTCGTGGAGCACGCGTTCGAGGCGTTCCATGCTTTCCACCTGCTCGGCGGTTTCGTATGGGCCGGCGACATAGAAATCGTAGATCGGCTTTGACGACGTGAATGTGATCGTGTTGTTGGTTTCAAGATTTTCCATAAGCTCTATTGAACCTCCATAACGTCATCGATCGATGGAATTGGCTGTAAGCAATAATACTCGCGACACAACCGCGTTTGCATCACTACAATGAGTGCGTCGATGCACGGCATTCCCCTCGCCGAGGAAAGGAACACTCATGGACTCAACGACGACTCAGCATTCAAATATGCGTCTGGAACATGACGTGATCGGAACGATGGAGATTCCGCAGAACGTGTATTGGGGCATCCACACGCAACGAGCCATCAACAACTTCACCGTTTCAGGCATCGCCGACGGAACACATACCGCATTGGTCCGCGCTTACGCCACCGTCAAACGCGCCTGTGCGATCGCCAATTATCAGCTTGGCGAACTCGACAAAAACAAGGCACACTATATCGAGCAGGCATGCTTGGAGATTGAGAACGGCGCTCTCGCCGACCAGTTCCCAGTCGACGTGCTGCAGGGCGGCGCTGGCACGAGTCTGAATATGAACATGAACGAGGTGATCGCCAATCGCGCACTCGAACTGGCTGGAAGACCTCGCGGCGATTATGACTTCATTCACCCAAATGATGACGTGAATAAGAGCCAGTCCACGAACGACACGTACCCTGCCGCTTGCAAGCTCGCCATTCTGCAAGGGCTGGAACCGTTGCGCCAATCAACGCAGAAACTTCGTGAAGCGTTTCACAGCCAAGCTGATGAACATGCCGACGATGTGAAAATCGGTCGCACGCAGTTGCAGGATGCCGTGCCGATGACGTATGGGCAGGAGATACACGCGTGGGCGAGTTTCCTTGCAGGTGACCTTGAGGCGATGCGCCTGCTGACGCGGCGCTTGTGTGTGCTCAATCTGGGTGGCACCGCGATCGGCACCGGCATTTGCGCTGACCTGCGTTTCCGTACAACAGTGACTTCGGTTCTCGCCGATATCACTGACCTGCCGATCACCGCTGCTTCGGATCCTGTTGCTGCCGTCACTGACACGAGTTCCTACATCGAGGCGAGCGCCGTGTTGAAGAATCTGGCTGTGCATCTGAAGAAGGCCGCCGATGACCTGCGGCTGCTCAACTCCGGTCCGCGTTGCGGTTTCGGTGATCTGACGGTTCCGCCGCGTCAGGCCGGCTCGTCGATCATGCCCGGCAAGATCAACCCGGTTATTCCAGAATGTGTGGACCAATGCTGCTTCACTATCTTCGGCATGGACGTGACCGTCAACTGGGCGTGCGCGGAAGGTCAACTGCAATTGAACGCGTTTGATCCGCTTATCATTCACGAGATTCTGACCGCAATGACGCTGGAGATCAATGCGATGGACATGTTCCGCACCAAATGCGTTGACGGTTTGGTGATCAACGCCAAACAGGGGTTGCGCGATGCCCAGATGTCACCGTCGATCAGTGCGGCACTCAATGAGTGGATCGGCTATGAGCAGGCGATGGCCATCGCCAAAGAAGCGGTGGCTACGGGACGCTCCGTTCATGATGTGGCAAAGGAGCGCACCGACATCAATCCGACGGAGCTGGAGTCGCTGCTTGACATCGCCGCAATGTCGCGCAAACTCGGCCAGACATGCCGTGATGTGGACGCTGACGGCAATATCGTCACGCCGGAAAATCTGTGACACTTCGCAAAAACCGTGTGTGCGGAACTGCGCAATGGTGGCAAGCAGCTCAAATGACATCGCTTGATATGCCTGTCCATCCATCGCCCAAAATATGAGATTCTTCATAAAATCTTCATAAAACCATTGACTTGCGGATTGATCGCGAATATCAATGGAGTGCATGAGCACAACCACCAAACCACCGTCGCGCAACGTTCCGACGGCACCGATGACGCTTGAACAATGCCCGTTGAACACCGACATGGTGATTGAAGGCATCGGGCTTGACGACCGGCATCGGTTCCGCATGCTCGAGCTGGGACTCCGCGACGGTGTGACCGTGCGAGTGATTCAGAAATCGAATTTCGGTGGCCGTGTCGTAGCGAAGGCCACCGAACGCATCGCACTTGATAAGGCCACTGCCGACTGCATTCGCGTTCGGCCTGTTTGATGCTTGTACACAAGTGTTCCGCTATCTGCACGTCGGTTTCCCGTCACGTTGCATGACCGACTGAATTTCATACGCTTTCACCCACCGCCCCAACCTTTCGATATTATGAGCGACGACCCACACTCCAACCCGAACAACTACTCCGACCACAGCAACCATGCGAGAGGCTTTGCGGCGTTGCTGCCACATAAGCACGATAAGCACAGCGACCATGCACCGATGCCATCCAAACCGTGCTGCGATACGGGTGGCCACCGCGTCGATTCGGATGGCTCCCATAAACGCGTGGTGTTCATCGGCAATCCAAATGTCGGCAAATCGTCGCTGTTCAACGCGATTCTCGGCACGAAAGCGCGCGTGATGAACGCTCCAGGCACCACCGTGCTGCTGGAAGAGGGTGAGTATGACCACGACGGTTCGTCGTGGGATCTCATCGATACCCCCGGCACCTATTCGCTGCTGCCGCTCTCCCCCGATGAACAGGTGGCCGCCGACGCGGTGATGGGTTTGGATGGCGAACGCGAACCGGATCTGATCGTCACTGTGCTCGATGCCACGAACATCTCCCGTGCCCTATATTTCCTCGCCATGGTTCTCGAACTGGGCAAGCCCACCGTCGTGGCGTTGACGATGAACGATCTGGCAGCCAAGCAAGGTGCGGGCCTCGACGTCAACAAGTTGTCGCAGGCGCTGGGTGGCGTGCCCATCGTGGCCGTGAACGGGCGTACCGGCGAGGGGCGTGCACGCCTCATGGCTGAGGTCGCCGCGCATTTCGACGGGACTCCCATGCCAAAGGGGCTTCACCCTATTGATCCCCACGACGTTGATGTGAAGCAGTGGGTGGAAGCCGGCGCCGATGCTAGATTCGACTGGGCCGCACGCGTACTGGCGCAGATCAACATGCAGGAGCGCGATCGGGTGACGATGTCTGACCGCATCGACCGAGTGCTACTCAATCCAGTGCTTGGCATTCTTGTGTTTCTTGCGATCATGTTCGTCGTGTTCCAAGCCACGACGTCATCGCTGGACCGGCTCAGGATTGGATCGACGGCACGGTGAGAGCATGGTTGACCTCAGGCATCGACTGGATCTTCAACCTCTTCGGCCCCACCGCCACTGATACTTGGTTCCATTCACTCATCGTGGACGGTGTGCTCGATGGCATCATCACGATCGGTACGTTCATCCCGCCTATGGGCATCATGTTCATCATGCTGTCGCTGCTCGAGGACTCCGGCTATCTCGCGCGTGCCGCCTTCGTGATGGATCGCGCCATGCGTTGCATGCATCTTGACGGCAGGGCGTTCCTGCCGATCGTCGTCGGATTCGGCTGCAACCTTCCCGCACTGGCCGCCACGCGTACTCTGCCGGACTCCCGCCAACGAGTGATGGTCGGCATGCTCGTGCCATACGCCAGTTGCACGGCGAGACTCTCCGTATACATGGTGCTCGCCTACGCGTTCTTCAGGGATCAGGCCGGCTTGGTCATCTTCCTGATGTATGTGGCATCGATCGTGCTGATCCTGCTCGTGGGCATTCTGTTGCGCAAGGTCAAGTTCACTACTCTCACATCCGAACCGTTCGCCATGAGCCTGCCTCCATACCAGTGGCCTCGTCTGCTTGTGCTGCTTAAATCCGTGCTGCTGCGCCTGTGGGGGTTCATACGCGGAGCAAGCTCGATCATCATCACAATGCTCATTGCCATGTGGCTGTTGCAGAGCATTCCGATGGCGGCCAACGCCGGTTCGTTCGGGCACGTGGAGGATGTGCACGATTCGGCGTATGGCGTGGTCGCCGATGCCGTTGCACCGGTGTTCGCCCCTGCCGGCTTCGACAATTGGCACGCTTCCGCCGCTCTGATGACTGGGTTCGTCGCCAAAGAGGTGGTGGTCGCCTCGATGGCGCAGTCATACAGCATCGACACCGGTGACGAAGACGAGGTGCAACAGGGCGAAGGCTCGCTCGGAGTCCAATTGCGCGAATCATTCGATGAATCCTCACACGGGCACGGTCAGGCCGCGGCCATCGCGTTCCTGCTCTTCACGTTGGCATACACACCATGTTTGGCGACAGTGGCTGAGATGAAACGGCAGTTCGGCATGCGCATCGCCATGCAGTCGGTCGGGATGAGTCTGGTGATCGCCTACGTTCTCGCCATCGTCGCTTTCCAACTGTTCCGGCTGATCCTATGAGCGGCGAATTCCGAAAAACAGGCGCGCCCAGCACGGCAGGCAAACTCAGCGTGGTCGATAAAACGGTGAATGCGCTACGGCATGGGCAAAGCGTCAGCGAATACGCGAGGTCAAGTGGACTTCCACGAGATTTCGTCGAACAGATCGTCGAATACGCGCGCGAGCAGGGACGCCTTGACTTCGTCTCACTGTCGCCGAACAACGGTTGCGCCAGCGGCTCTTGCACACCCGACCCGGAATCGCTGGTGTGCGCAAGCTGCCCATTGGCACCGTCGGCAAAGCAAGGTCGCACTCCCCGAATGCAACTATTGCATCATCTGAAACGCTTGTGGCACTCGCGCAGGAACGCGGACGCCTAGACGTGTTCGACTTCACATACGCGCTTTGCAACTGGCGTAATACATTCCGAGCCTGCTCCCCCGCTCGCGTATTACTATGAACCGTATGACTGAACACACAACACCTGATGTGAATCTTGCATCATGGTCGAATCCGTTGCGCGATCCTCGCGATCTGCGACTGCCCCGCATCGCGGGCCCTTGCAGCATCGTGATCTTCGGCGTCACCGGCGACCTGTCTCGCAAGAAACTCCTGCCAGCCATCTACGATCTCGCGAATCGCGGTCTCCTGCCGCCGAGCTTCGGATTGACCGGATTCGCACGACGCAACTGGACCGAAGACGAATTCAAGGCTTTCGTCAAAGAGAACGTGCAGCAGCATTGCCGCACGCATTTCAACGAGATCACTTGGAACCAGCTCGCCGAGGGCATTCGCTTCGTTCAAGGCACATTCGAAGACGCCGACGCATTCGAACGTCTCAACAACACCGTCGCCGAGCTCGACAAAGACCGCGGAACGCGCGGCAACCACGCGTTCTACATGTCGATTCCTCCTCGTGACTTCCCTCTCGTGGCGCAACAGCTCGCACATTGCGGACTCGCCAAATCGAATGGCAATGCATGGCGCCGCGTCATCATCGAGAAACCGTTCGGCCATGATCTGGCGAGCGCGAAGGAACTCGACAAGGTGATCTCCGAGGTCTTCGACCCGCAGTCAGTGTTCCGCATCGACCACTATTTGGGCAAGGAGACCGTGCAGAACCTGCTGGCCATGCGTTTCGCGAACTCGATGTATGAGCCGATCTGGAACGCGAACTATGTCGACCATGTGCAGATCACGATGGCCGAAGACATCGGCGTCGCCGGGCGTGCCGGCTACTATGACGGCATTGGCGCCGCCCGCGACGTGATCCAGAACCATCTGCTGCAGCTGCTCGCTTTGACGGCGATGGAGGAGCCTGTTTCGTTCAATGCGAAGGATCTGACCAATGAGAAGACGAAGATCCTCTCTGCTGTCAGGTTGCCGAAAGATTTGGCTGCGCATACCGCACGCGGCCAGTATTCCGCTGGATGGCAGGGTTCGCAGCCGGTTGTGGGGTATTTGGAGGAGAAGGGAATCAACCCCGATTCCAACACGGAAACCTATGCCGCGGTCCGTTTGGACATCGATACGCGTCGTTGGGCAGGTGTGCCGTTCTATCTGCGTACTGGCAAGCGTCTCGGCCGTCGCGTTACCGAGATCGCACTCGTGTTCAAGCGTGCTCCGCACCTGCCGTTCGAGTCGACGGCCACGCAGGAGCTTGGCAAGAACGCGATCGTGATCCGCATCCAGCCGTATGAGGGTGTGACCATTCGCTTCGGTTCCAAGGTTCCTGGCGGCACGGCGATGGAGGTGCGCGATGTGTCGATGGACTTCAGCTACGGCCGTTCGTTCACAGAGTCTTCCCCCGAAGCCTATGAGCGTCTGATTCTCGACGTGCTTCTCGGTGATCCGCCGCTGTTCCCAACCACGCAGGAAGTGGATCTGTCGTGGCAGATTCTCGACCCGATCGAAGAGTTCTGGTCGACGCTCGGCCAGCCGCAACCATACCGTTCTGGAACGTGGGGGCCGCAGGAGGCCGTTGAGATGCTCGCCCGTGACGGACACCGTTGGAGGATGCCATGATCATTACGATGCCGGATACGCAGACCAATGAGATCTCTGCGAAAATCGACGAATTGCATGAGGAGCGCGGCGAAGCTGCGTTCGGACGTGTGCTCACGCTGGTTATTTCCACCGATGAGCAGAACTTGGAAAGCTCGCTGTGCATCGCGAATGAAGCGAGCCGAGACCATCCTTGCCGTGTGATCGCGATCTGCCCGAGCAAGCGCGAGATGAGCGAGCCCGACGAATCGCGCACGTTCCTTGACGCCGAACTGCGTGTCGGCGCCGATGCGGGCGCTGGCGAGATCATTATTCTTCGCCCGCGCGGTGGGCTCACGCATCATCTTGATACGCTGGTCATTCCGCTGTTGCTGCCCGACACTCCGATGGTCGTCTGGTGGCCCACCGAGGCTCCGGCGAATCCGACGCACGATCTGCTCGGTCAGATGGCTCACACGCGTATCACCGATGCCTACCGTTCATCGAATCCGAAGCGCACCATCGAGGATCTTCGTCGCAACTGGTCTTCGAAGAACGTGGATCTGTCGTGGACCAGACTGACGTTATGGCGTGCCGTTCTTGCCTCGATGCTCGACCAGCCGCCGCATCTGCCGATTCAGTCGGTGCGCATAACCGGCGAGAAGGATTACTTGCCGATGGATCTGCTCGCCGCATGGTTGACGATGCGTTTGAACGTGCCGGTGACCATTGAGATCGAACCGAATGCGAAGGCGATCACCGGCGTGTATTTGACTCGCAAAGACGGTGAGCTGAGTTTGGAGCGCCGCCCGAGCGAGGAGGGCATCGCCCAGTTGAATCTGCCCGGGCAATCCCCGCAGGCCATGCCGCTGCCGATTCGTTCGATGATCGACTGCATGAGCGAGGAGCTTGGGCGACTTTACCCTGACGAGATCTATGCCGAGGTGCTCACCACGGGATGGCAGAAAGTCAATCCGAGCATTTGAAAGAGGCCAGATGAAACGCGAACACATAACCTACCCCACCCCGCAGTTGATGGCTGACGCCGTGGCGAATCGCATGTTGCTGCTTGTCAACGACATGTTGTGCGAACCGGACCGTGAACGTGTTGACGTGGCGCTCACCGGCGGCACTGATGGCACGGCCATTCTGCAGGCGATTGCAGGAAGCTCGTTGCTGCCTATTGTCGATTGGTCTCGCGTGCATTTCTGGTGGGGTGATGAGCGTTTCGTACCTGCCGACAGCAATGAACGTAACGCCGTTGGCGCGTATGATGCCCTACTCAGCCAATTGCTTGAGAAGGGGCTCGCTCTGCCCACGCAGATCCACCAGATGCCTGCGGATTCTCGATCGCCTGAGCAGATTGCAAAGGCGGGCGATGCCGAGAACGAGATGCTCGTGAATAGGGCAGCCGAGCAATATCAGCAGGAGCTGGTTCGTGAGCTCGGAGAGAATCCGAAGCTTGACTTGGCTCTGTTCGGCATCGGCCCCGACGGGCACTTCGCCTCACTGTTCCCCGACTACCCGCAGGTACTCATCGATGGTGAGCATAGCTTGACGGCAGGTGTCACGAATTCGCCGAAACTGCCGCCGTTGCGCGTCACGTTGACGGTGCCGATGATCACACGTTCGGATTATGTGTGGATCTGCGGTTCGCGTTCGAAAAAAGCCGAGGCCATTGGCTTGACTTGGCACGAGCATGATAATCCGCATCTTCCCGCGTCGTTTGCCGACGCGGTGAAGCAGGTGCTGTGGATCACCGACATAGATGGTGGTAAGAACTGCTGACTCCATTACTAAACACAGTAAATAATTATTAAAATACGGGTGTGTATGAAAATTATTTTCATACACACCCGTATTTGTAGTGAGTGACTTAATATTATTTGTCACTCAGTCAGACATCTTGACTTCTTCCTGCCCCGGTTCCGCCCACAGAATATGGTACGTGCCCGGCATATCAACGCGCTGGTACGTATGCGCGCCGAAGAGGTCACGCTGACCTTGAATAACTGCTGCCGGCAGTCGCTTGGAGCGCAACCCGTCGAAGTATGCCAACGATGACGAGAACACCGGTGCCGGCACGCCGGACTCGGCCGCCGCTGCGACGACCTTGCGCCAATCGGCTTCGCTGTTCTCGATGCCCTGCTTGAAGAATGGCGCGAACAATAGCGACACGTTTGCCTCACCGGATTCGAAGGCCTCGGAGATGCGATCGAGGAACTTCGCGCGGATGATGCAGCCAGCACGCCAGATGCGTGCCAGATGCGCCATGTCGATGTTCCAGCCATAGGTCTTGGCTGCAACGCTGATCTCGTTGAATCCCTGCGCATAGGCGACGATCTTCGAAGCATACAGCGCTTGGCGGATGCGCTCGATGAAGTCCTCACGGCTTTCGGAACCGAGCTCGATGCGTCCGTCCGGACCGGCGAAGTTCTGCTTCCAAGCCTCTTCGCGCAGTTCACTCTGGCTTGACAGCCCGCGGGCGAACACCGCTTCGGCGATGCCGGTCACAGGAACGCCGAGCTCCAACGCGGTCTGCACCGTCCATGTGCCGGTGCCCTTCATGCCCGCGTGGTCGACGATCACGTCGACGAGCGGCTTGCCGGTCTGCGGATCCTTGTGGTGGAGCACTTGCGCAGTGATCTCGATCAGGTAGGAGTCGAGATCCGTCTTGTTCCACTGCTCGAACACGTCGCCGATCTCATCCGGCGTCATGCCCAGTCCACGGCGCATCAGGTCGTAGCTTTCGGCGATCAGCTGCATGTCGGCATATTCGATGCCGTTATGCACCATCTTGACGAAGTGACCGGCGCCGTTCTCGCCCACATGCATGACGCATGGTTCGCCGTCACTGGCTTTCGCGGCGATCGATTCGAGGATCGGCTTGAGACGTTCCCACGAGGCGTCGCTGCCGCCTGGCATCATCGACGGACCGAGCAGAGCGCCTTCTTCGCCTCCGGAAACGCCCATGCCGACGAAGTGCAGTCCCTTGTCGCGCAGTTCCTTCTCGCGACGAATCGTGTCTTTGAAATACGCATTGCCACCGTCGACGATGATGTCGCCCGGTTCCATGTATTCAACGAGCTCGTCGATCACCGCATCGGTTGGGGCGCCGGCTTTGACCATGATGATCGCCGTGCGTGGGCGCTCGAGCAGATCCACGAACTCCTTGACGGTCTGTGCCGGGTAGAATTTGCCCTCGTCACCGTGCTCCTTCATCAGTTTCTCGGTGCGAGAATAGTGGCGGTTATACACAGCCACCGAATTGCCATGTCGGGCCAGGTTGCGTGCCAAGCTGGCGCCCATGGCGGCCAGGCCGATCACGCCCACATTTGCCGGTGCACTCATAAACGAGCCTCCTCTTTACGGAATCCATACGAGTGCCAGTCTAGCTCACGTCAAGCCGAAAAACCCGGTATGTTCCACGCCAATGGCGAAGTGTGATGTTGCATCAATCACACGCGCCTGCGTGTTCGATACGACGAGCGCCTGCGTGTTGCGCAACGCCACGTATCGACTATCCGACTGGTGTTCGGCATATATGCGAGCTGCGGCGTTACCGAGCATGAGCGCCCCCATGTGCGGAATCACCCGGTATCGAGTCAGCGCAAGCCCTTGCGTGTAACCGGCGATGCGGTCATCGTCCATTGCGGCGATATAGCCGACGTCGGGACTCGCCGCCACCGCGCCCGCCGACTCCCCGATATACAGTGCGCCTCGCGCCACTTTGTTGCGAATCAGCACGCTGGCACCGCTCGCATTGAGATGATGCATCAGGTGGAACGTATTGCCCCCGCACACATAGATCGCGTCAGCCAACCGCAGCTCACCGCTTATCGTCTCGTATGGTTCGCGCGCCACGTTCACCATGTGAACGTCGATGCCCATGCATGCGAAACGCCAACGCGCCAGCCGGTTGGCGATGCCATAGGTCTCCGCATCACTCGCCGTCGGTATGAACGCCATCCGCTTGCCCTGCAACTGGCGCGCATATGGTTTGAGCACTCGCGCAATGGCCGTGCTCGTCGACGCGAGTAGCAGTGTGTCCGATCCGGTCGTTCGCGAATCACTCATATCAGCCTCGTTCTTACGACACTCATGCTGCCGTCTCTGCGCGTCACGCTAGGTCGTTTTTCTGACAATATTCATGCTTTGCGCTTACAGCATGCGCAGTGGAGCGAATATTGGTAGGCGCGTGTTCCTATTCTGTGTGATGGCGGTGCACGCCATGCGCCTGCCTGCCCGTTAGCGCTCACGCGAACGCGGCATATACACAGATCACGAAATGCACAACGGCAGGGAGCATATGCATAGAGAGAACGCATCGCACGCATCAACAGATGAGTCGAACCGATTGGAGCACACGTCGATCAACGACGATCCGGCGCAGGAGAACGCGGTGGAGGTGGCTGAAAGCATCGCCGAGAGCACCGAGGAAGCCGATGGGCTTCGTCCGGGAAGCAAACTGCGCGCATTGTCGAAACGTCAGCGAGCCATCGTCACCGTCACATTCTTCTCGATGTTCTTCGGAGCAGGCAATCTCATCTTCCCGCCACTGCTTGGTGCGCAGGCTGGAAACCGCACGTTCATCGCCATGCTTGGGTTCATCATCTCCGCCGTGGGTCTGCCCATTCTCGGCGTTCTGGTCGTCGCCCAAGCCGGCGGTTTCGGCAATCTGGCCGCACGCGTGTCGAAACGGTTCTCGCTGGTGCTGGGCGTCGCGATCATTCTGACGATCGGCCCGCTGTTCGCGATTCCGCGCACCGCGTCGACATCGTTCGAAATGGCGTTCGCGCCGTTCACCACCGACGCTTCGAAACCATGGGTGCAGCTCGCCTATTCGCTTGTGTTCTTCGTGGCGGCGCTGATCATCGCGCAGCACCCCGATAAGCTCACGCGAGTGCTTGGCAAGGTGATGGGCCCACTGCTGCTCGCACTCATCGTCATATTGTTCGTGGTCTGCCTGTTCCTCCATCACCCACCGTTTGCCGACCCCAGCGGATCGTATGCGCATAGCCAGCTGATCCAAGGCATGATCGACGGCTATCAGACGATGGATCTGCTCGCCGCACTGTATTTCGGCATCGTCATCTCCGCGAACATTCGTGAAATGGGCGTCACCGATGAGCGTGACAATCGTCGTGAAACGGGTATCGGCGGCGCATTCACCGGCGTCATGCTTGTGCTCGTCTATGCGGCTTTGAGCTTCATCGGCGCGGTTTCCGGTGCCTACCAGCCGGCTGGCCCGAACGACACCGGAGCCACCGTGCTCACCAATCTGAGTGATCGCGTGTTCGGTCATGTGGGCACGGTGTTCATCGGCGTCATTTTCGTGGTTGCATGCTTCAACGTGTGCATCGGACTCATTTCCACGTGCAGCTCGTATTTCCACAACCACTTCCCCACCGTGTTCGGCAAACGCGTCGGCTACACAGCATGGAGCATTTTGTTCACCATCGTCAGCCTGCTCATCGCCAACATCGGCTTGAGCTCGATCATCGCGCTTGCCGTACCTGTGCTGGAGGCGCTCTACCCGATCGCCATCGTGCTTGTAGTGCTCTCACTGGTGCACAAGCCGTTCTCCAGCCATTTCCGTTACGTGTATTTCACGACGATCGTCTTCACTGCCGTCGCCAGCATCGCCAACGGTCTCGTCAAACTGGTGGAAGTGCTGCATGGGCACATCGATTGGCTGAAAACCGCATGCAATTGGCTGCCGATGAATGCGAACGGCTTGGGTTGGCTGGTGCCTGCGCTCGTCGGTTTGATTGTGGGCGTCATCGTTTCGCTTGCCGTGCCGCAGGCAAAGTCTGTAGACAAACAATAAGCGTTCTGTGGCATCACCAATAGCGTTACCGCAAGCGTGAGAATACGCGAAAGGCGCGGACCGAGACTTGTTCTCGGTCCGCGCCTTATTCGTTCCGCGTGACTCATATTGTCACATGGAATCACTCAGCGCCTCGGCGTTGTCAGCTTTCCTGCACGTATTTGCTCGGATCGGCGTCGAACGTGGCTGCGCAATGCGCGCTGCAGAAATAGATCGTCTTGCCGTTGTAAGTGCGGGTTTCCGCCGCATCCTTCGGGTCGACGACCATGCCGCAGATTGGGTCGATGTGTTCGCTCATCTTGGATTCCTTTCGTTCAGCAACGACATTATTGTCGTGGTGCTCATGGTGGTGCTGGTGCTCAGCGGTTGGCGTCTCACTCTGCGACGGCAATTGCATGCTCATATTCAGGGCTTCGCGAGACGACCTGCGTTCAGGCTTAACATGATTCGGGTTGAATGTGTGCAGCCTGTTTGCGTTGAGCACAACCGACAGCGACGAGAACGCCATCGCTGCGCCCGCGATCATCGGGCTGAGCAGAATGTGCCACAGCGGGTAGAGCACGCCGGCTGCCACCGGAATACCCAAGCCGTTGTAACCGAGCGCGAAGCCGAGGTTCTGGTGGATGTTGCGCATCGTGCGGTCGGCCAGATCCACGGCGGTCACCACCGATTCGAGCGACGAGTTCATCAACGTGATGCTCGCCGATTCCATCGCGATATCGGTGCCGGATCCCATCGCCATGCCGATGTCGGCTCGGGCGAGGGCGGGGGCATCGTTGATGCCATCGCCCACCATTGCGACAACGCGGTGCTGGTTTTGCAGTTGGCGCACCACGAATTCCTTGTCGGCAGGCGTCACTTGAGCCACCACGTGATCGATGCCCAGCTGGTCGGAGATCGTTTTCGCTGTGCGCTCGTTGTCGCCAGTCAGCATGACGATGTCGATGTTGCGTTCGCGCAAGGCCTTGATAGCGGTGAGCGACGTGTCTTTGATGCGATCGGATACCGCGATCACCATGGCGAGCGCCCCGTCGATGGCGGCGACGATCGGGGTGCCGCCCTGCGCGGCGATCTGGTCGATCTGGCGTTGCAATGTTTCAGTCTGCTGCTCGTCGACGTGCTCAACGGACTGCATCACGAACCGCTCATTGCCGACCATCACATGATGCCCGTCCACATGTGCGTCGATTCCGGAACCGGGAACGCTGTGGAACTGCTGTGCTTGTGGCAGCTGTTCGGAATTGGTGTTCTGGTATTCCGCGACGATGGCCTGAGCCAATGGATGCTCGGATGTGGCTTCTGCTGCCGCGATCAGACGCAGGCTCGCCGTGTCGTTTGACTCGTTCCACTGACCGTGCTCGAAAACGAACATGTGGGAGACCTGCGGCTTGCCGACGGTGATCGTACCGGTTTTGTCGAGCACCACGGTGTTGACGCGATGCGTGGTCTCCAAGGCCTCCGCGGAGCGGAACAGCACGCCGTATTGCGCACCCTTGCCTGTGGCGATCGTGATCGACAGTGGCGTGGCCAAGCCGAGCGCGCATGGGCAGGCGATGACGAGCACGCAGATGGCGCAGATCAGGCCATACAGCGCATGCAACGGCATTGGTGTGAACTGCCAGATCACGAAGGTCCAGATGGCGATGAGGATGACGGTGGGCACGAACACCCCGGCCACGCGGTCGGCTATGCGCTGGATCGGGGCCTTCGATGTCTGTGCGTTGCGCACCAGGCGAATGATCTGTGAGAGCACGGTCTGCGAGCCCACACGCGTGGCACGGTAGCGGATGGTGCCGTTGCCGTTGACTGTGGCACCGACCACTTTCGACCCTTCATGCACGCTGACCGGCATCGGTTCGCCGGTGATCATCGATTCATCGATGCTCGTCTGACCTGAGATCACGACGCCATCCACCGGCAGGCTTTCACCTGGGCGAATTTCAACGATGTCTCCAACCTGCACTTGATCCGTGGGCTTGTCAACTACTCCATGATCGGTGACCACGTGAGACACGTTGACACGCAGACCGATCAAGCCTTTGATGGCGGCTCCGGTTCCAGCCTGTGCTTTCGATTCGAGCAGCTGGCCGAGAATCATCAGCGTGATGATCGTCGCCACCGCCTCATAATACGGTTCACGCGAACCGACTGGAAGCAATGTGGGGCGTACCGTCACCACAAGGCTGTAGAGGAATGCGACGCATGTGCCCACTGTGACAAGCGAGTTCATCTCGGGAGCACGATGCGCGATCGCCAGCCAGCCGGTGCGGTGCACCGGCCAACCGCAGTAGAACATGACTGGTGCCGTCAATGCAAGCTGCAGCCAAGGCGACATGACCCAGCCCGGCAGACTGGAATGCATCCATGCGCCTAGGGCGGGAATCATCGGCAGCATCGCCAACAGCAGTTCAGGCACTGTGAAGATGATGCCCACGGTCAGTCGTCTGCGCAACGTCGCGATTTCATGCGCGCGTTCGGCATCATCGGCATCCTGCACCTGTTCGAGATTGTCGGCGTCGGTGTTCTGTGCCACCTGCTTATGCGCATCATGTGAGGCGTTCTTTGTGGAATCCTGCGCATCGGCATCCCCGACGGCCCGAATCATGCCATGCAGCATGTTCATGCCGCAGGCAAACGGGTAATCGCCAGGTGCCAACGCCGGCAGCTCCACACTGGTCTGTGCGAAGGCCTGCAACGGCTGGTCAATGCCGAAGTCCGAGAACACCACATGCGACGAGCATTCGCCACTTTCCTTGCGATCGAAATCAAGGCGTACCGGAACACCGGCCTGCACTTCGATGAGTGAGGGCTCGTAGCCACCCCTCACCGTGATATGCGCCACTTGCACGCCGTTCTGCGTCGTGGCCTGCTTCGCTTGTTTTGGCGCGAAGAAGAACCATATGATCGCAGCGGTGAGCAGTACGGCGACGAGGACTGCCCATACAACCGTCATGTTCACGCTCCTTCCATCTCATAACTCTTGCGCCTTATCCAAACACCGGAACGGCGTTTGCATTCCCGCAACACCGCTGAGCATCACCGTCTGGCTGAATATCATGCGCAACACGCGGCATGCTGGTTAATGTGAGAGGAAACGATGCGACCACATGTTCAGTGTTCGCATAGTGGCACAGGTTGATTTTGCAGATCGAAGGAGCGAATATGACTGCACTGATCACAGGAGCGACCGGAGGTTTGGGGCGAGAACTGGCGATGTTGTTCGCCAGAGATGACCATAATCTGCTGCTCACCGCGCGCAATGCCGACGAGCTTGCAGTGTTGCAGCAGCAGCTGGAAAGGGAATTCCACGTGCACGTCAGATCAGTTGTGCTTGACCTGTCGGATCCTCAGGCGGCGAGCAAACTGCACAGGTATGCGCACGAGCACGGGATCATCGTCGACTACTTGGTCAACAATGCTGGATTCGCCGATTGGAACTCCTATATGCGAGCGGATACCGAGAAACTGCGTTCGATGATGCAGGTCAACATGTGCGCGCTTGCCGAACTCACCCGCTTGTTCGGCGCCGACATGGTGCAACGGCACAACGGCCATATTCTGAACATCTCTTCGATCGCCTCGACGATTCCGGGGCCATACATGGCGATGTATTACGCGTCGAAGGCGTTCGTGAGATCGTTGAGCGAAGCCATTGCCTATGAACTGCGTGGCACTGGCGTCTCCGTCACCTGCGTGTGCCCGGGGCCGACCAGCACTGGCTTCGAGAAGGCGGCGAACATGCACGGCAAGAACTTCTTCACGATGACCAAACCGGCTACTCCACGCGCCGTTGCCGGATTCGCCTACCGCAAGATGAACGCGCGCGCTGTGTTGGCCTATGCCGGCGCGTTCTCGAAGAGCGCCGCGTTTGCCGCGCGTTTCGTGCCCGACCGGCTCGCCGCAGCCTGCGCCGCCGTCATGAACGGCGGCGACCCGGTCAAACAACGCAAGTAACAAGAGGGGTTAGCGGCGGCCGCGACCTCCACGGCCGCCGTGCCCGTTACGCGCACCGGAACGATTACCACGCGACGCACGGAACGGATTGTCGGTACGCCTTCCATTCTTTCCTTTACGCTTGCCACCGGTGACACCGGCGTTCTTACGCGCTTCCATACGCCGTTCGTGACGTTTCACGGATTCGTCGCGCTCATCGCGAATCACACGGTTTTCATCGCGATGAATTCGTTTGCTTCCGCGCTGCTCGGAACGGCGTTTGCCCGCACCATCTTCGCGATGGGCATGCTTGCGCCGACTTTTTCTGGGTTCATATTCCTCGCTGTAGTGCTCCCCGAACCGCGCTTTGCGGCGCTCTTCGCGGTTACGTGGACGATTATCGGCTTCATGACGGCGCTTCTCATGTTTCCTGCCCTTGCGGTCATCGCGCTCGCTACGCTCATCATCAGACGGGCGGACACTCGTGAGATTGCCGAGGAACGCCTCTGCGAACTCCTGCTGTTCACGCTGCAGTTCGCGTTCGCGCTTCGACGGCTTGTGATTCTTCGCCTCGGAACGATTCCCTCGCTTACGGTTGCCGTTCTCTTCTCCACGGCGATTACCGCCACGGTCACGGCGCCCATCACGCTTATTACGCTGTTTTCTGCTCTGCTGCTTACGTTCGAGTTCAGGTAGCTCCCACCCATACACCGGCTCGGCTTTCTCACCGACCAGCTCCTGCACCTGGGGAGAGTCCACCGACACCTCTATCGGCTTGAGTTTCAAGCCGACGTCTTTGAGCAGATACCGCACTTTGCGCTTCTGATCCCGAGTCATCAATGTGACGACATCACCAGATTGACCTGCTCGTGCGGTACGGCCGGAACGGTGTGTGAATGATTTCGGATCTTCCGGTGGATCCACCTGGATGACGAGCTGCACATTGCTCACATCGATGCCTCGTGCCGCAACGTCGGTGGCGACCAGCACGTTCACCGAACCGGATTCGAATGCCTGCAGATTGCGGTCACGCTGATTCTGGCTCAGGTTGCCGTGCAGTTCCGCGGCGGGAATACCGCTCTGCGTCAACGAATGCGCCAATTTCTTCGCTTGGAATTTCGTGCGGGTGAACAGGATGCGTCTCCCCTGCCCGCTGGCGAGTTCACGAACCACCGCCATTTTCTCGCTGCGCGGCACCATGAACAGATGATGCGTCATCGAATCCACGTTCGACGTGACTTCATCGACGCTGTGCACTTTCGGGTCATGCAGGAACTCCGTGACCACGGTGTCAACGCCGTGGTCAAGCGTCGCCGAGAACAGCATATGCTGTGCCGTCGGGCTTATCTGCGTGAGAATACGCTTGATAGGCGGCAGGAACCCCATGTCGGCCATCTCATCAGCTTCATCGAGCACGACGACGCGCACGTCGGCAAGCGTCAGCGCCTGCTGTTCGATCAGATCTTCAAGACGCCCCGGGCACGCCACCACAATGTCGGCGCCCTCATCGAGATCGCGGAACTGACGATCATATTTCACGCCACCATACACGGTGGTCGTGGCCATGCCATACACCTCGGCGAGCGGAGCCAACACGTCACTGATCTGATTGGCGAGTTCACGGGTCGGAGCCAACACCAATGCACGCGGATGCGGCATGTTCGCCGATACCTTGCGCCTGACCACGCGGGATTTCTTCAACGCTTTGAGATCGCGTGCAAACTCGCGATCATCGGCACGATCCATCTGTGAAAGTCGTGCGACGAGAGGCAGTCCGAAAGCGAGCGTTTTGCCGGAGCCCGTCTGCCCACGTCCGAGCACGTCTCGGCCAGACAGGGAATCCGGCAACGTGTCTTGCTGAATGGGGAACGCGGTTTTCTTGCCGTCCGCGGCGAGCATCTGCACCAAGGGGCCGGGAACACCGAGCTGCGCAAAAGTCAAGGCCGGTTCCTCATATACGGAATCGGCGTCATTCATATCGTCATCCAAAGAAGTCATTGCAATAGTTGTATCGGGCACGATGGCCTTTCATCTGTAAAAACGTAGGCAGTCGGAATAGGCAGCCTGTTCAAGCGCTGTGCGCAAACTATCTTAGTGTAGCGACGGGTGGCTACTAGATTTTCATGACACGCTGCGAACCATGCTCCAAGAGCCCTTTATTTCACACGGTTTTCACAAAAAGTGTATCAATTAATGAAATTTAAATCTCATGTACAGGGCAAATGTATTATGAGAGCCATGAAAGAATTCTGTATGAAATGGGGCAAGAGAATTGCCACCAAACAGATGTTGTTGATTGCCATCGTCACCCTGATCGCCACGCTGATCGGCATGTGGGCGGCACAGTTCGATGGTCTCAAGATTCTCGGCGCGCTGATCATCGCGCTGCTCATCGGCATGGTCGTGCAATTCCCGATCCGTGCATGGTACACGAAAGACGATCCGGTTCGTCAAGCCGGCGTCAAGGATGCCGCGGGACTCATCGCAAACAAGTTCTTGCGTTTCGGCATCATTCTGCTCGGCTTCAAGCTCAACCTCGAGCTGCTGTTCACCACCGGTGCGAAGTGCCTGCCATTGGCTGCGCTCGTCGTGACCGTCACGATTCTCATCACCTACGGCATCTGCCGCTTGATGGGCGTCGACCCGCTTATGGCCATCCTCGTCTCCTGTGGTACCGGCGTCTGCGGCGCGGCCGCGGTCATGGGCGTCTCCGGTTCCATCAAGGTTTCCCCGAAGCGCGAAAGCGAAAAGGAGAACGACGAAGTCACCGCCATCGCGATCGTCGCCATCATGGGCACGATCTTCGCATTGCTTGAGATCGCCATTCTGCCGGCCTTCGGTCTCAACCAGGCACAGGAAGGCTTCATCGCAGGCGGCTCGCTGCACGAGATCGCGCACGCCGTTGCCGCAGGTGATGGTCTGAACAACGCGGCCCTCGCCGCACAGCAGGGTGTTGTGGACGCCGCTACGATGGCGAACATCATGAAGCTCTCCCGTGTGCTCATGCTCGTCTTCGTGTCGATCATCGTCGCCATTTGGTGGGATAAGCGCCACAGCGAGGTCACCGAGGTCGGCGGCAAGCGTAAGGTCGCCTTCCCGTGGTTCATGCTTGGCTTCATTGCCACGGCCGCTATCGGAACGCTGCTGCTGACCGCCATCCCGTCCAGCGCACAGTTCGTGAGCGTGCTCGGTAACGACGTCGCGAAGATCTTCCTCGGCATGGCCATGGCCGCGCTTGGCATCAACGTGAACTTCAAGGCGATCGCCAAGACGGGCATCAAGCCGTTCATCGCCAGCCTGATCTCTTCGATCATCCTGGTTGCGATCTGCTATGGTCTCGCCGTTGCCTTCTTCTAAATAAATCTATCGAGCATAAGTTTATAAATATGCCGGCGGGCTTCCAAAAACGGAAGTCCGCCGGCATATTTATTCCCTGCACTCAAGAAAAATCCACGTATTTTTCCAAGTACTATTTCTTTCCGGTACTTCATGTGCACGTTTCGTGACAATTCCGCGTGAGCAGCACAAGAATTCTAAGCTGCCAAGCCATTGGTTCCCCTACGTCACTACAATATGATTCGGTCAATGGCAATAAGCTGTCTTGGCCACGAAATTTGAAGAAGAGACAGCGAGGAAAACGTGACATCTGTACGAAGCATGTTCACATGGACTCTCCATGGGGACGGGAAAACACTTAAACCGGGCGAGATCGTCGAGCCGAAGGAGCGACTGACTTGGCCGCGTACCGCGGAGATCGGTGCACAGCATGTGGTCGCCATGTTCGGAGCCACGTTCCTGGTCCCGATTCTCACCCATTTTGATCCTTCGACCACGCTGTTCTTCACAGCGTTCTCCACGGCGCTGTTCCTGCTCATCAACAAGAACATGCTTCCCTCGTACCTCGGTTCGAGCTTTGGCTTCATCGCGCCTATCGCCGCCGTCGCCAGCGCCGGTAAGGGCATCGCCGTCGCCAGCTTCGGCATCATGTGCACGGGCCTGCTTCTGGCGATCATCGGCTTCATAGTGCAATGGGCGGGCGCGGTGTGGATCGACCGCATCATGCCTCCGGTCGTCAACGGCGCCATCGTCGCCATCATCGGCTTCAACCTTGCGCCAACGGTGTGGACCAACTTCCAGGCCGCTCCCGACACCGCCATCGTCACACTCGTCGCAGTGCTGCTGATCGCAGTGCTGTTCAAGGGTCTTATCGGTCGTCTCAACATTCTGATCGGCGTGCTCATCGGCTACGCCTACGCCTGCATCCGCGGCCAAGTGGACTTCTCTGCCATTGAACAGGCTGCATGGGTTGGCTTCCCGAAGTTCCACACCCCACAGGTCGACTTCTCTATTCTGCCGATGTTCCTGCCGGTGGTACTCGTGCTTATCGCGGAAAACGTCGGCCACGTCAAGTCCGTCGCCCAGATGACCGGCCACGACTACGACAACCAGATCGGCACCGCATTGATCGCCGACGGCTTGGGCACCACGATCGCCGGTTTCGGCGGCGGCTCCGGCACCACCACCTACGGTGAGAACATCGGCGTCATGGCCGCCACCAAGGTATACTCCACCGCAGCGTATTGGTGCGCCGCCGGCTTCGCGTTCCTGTTGTCGCTGTGCCCGAAGTTCGGTCAGGTGGTCAATTCCATCCCGGCTGGCGTGCTCGGCGGCGTTACCGTGCTGCTGTACGGCATGATCGGCATGATCGGCGTGCAGATCTGGGTTGACAACAAGGTCGATTTCAGCAAGCCCATCAACATCATGACCGCTTCGGTCGTCATGATCATCGGCATCGCGAACTTCCAGTTCTCCATCAGCGGCGTGCAGTTCAACGGCATCGCCATCGGCTCCATCGTCGTGCTCGTGCTCTACCACGGACTCAAAGCGATCGGCCGTGCCACCGGCACCGTCGTCAAAGAGGCGCCGCCGCTCAACGCCGAGGAGAAGAAGTTCGAGAATCTCGACGAACCAGTTAATAATCCGAATGCCAAGCAGTGATATATGAGTACTGTCAGGCGGCACAAAGCACTTGATAGTACAGTGATGGCGGGAGTCATATTTCTATAGGCTCCCGCCATCGTCATAATATGCATACTTTTGTTGACGCACACGATGCGTCGCAAGGAATGGAGCATGATGAACAGATATGAGCGCAATCGCATTCCCGCAGTACCGTTCGACCCGGAGACTCCGGAGTACCAGAACGCGGTCATCGATCTGGCGACGTATTGGACGCAGATCGACGGCGACCTGCACTTGGCTGATGCCGAGCACGCGGAGCGCATTCACCGCAGCCGCACCGATGGCGCGATCTTCGACTACCCGCGCGCTCTGCATTGGCAGGATCCCGAGGAAGTGCAAGCGCATACCGACATCGCGTATCTGCCGGACGGCGGCTATGGCGAGAATCAGGTTCGCGGGCATCTGCTCGACGTGTATCTGCCGAACGACGCCGTTGTGCGCGGCGGCAAAACAACGCCGGTGTACATCGACATTCACGGCGGCGGGTTCTGCTACGGCTACAAGGAGCTCAACCGCAACTTCAACACGCATCTGGCGGCGCAAGGATTCGGCGTGTTTTCGTTGAACTACCGTCCGGCACCGCAGACGAATCTGCTTGGCCAGCTCGCCGACATCGAGGCGGCGTTGTGTTGGATTCGCGATCATCTGAGCGAGTTTCCGCTCAGTCCGACCGATATTTTCATCACCGGAGATTCCGCAGGCGCTTGCCTGGCATTGCTGGCGCTCGCCATAGAGAACAGCGAGAACGCTGCACGCGCGTTCCAGATCGGCGAAGTGTCCGGACTGAATTTCGCCGGTGGCGCGCTCGTCTCTGGAGTCTACAATCTCTCCCCGCAAGTCTCTGACTCCGATGAGAGTTCAGCCCGCGAACTGCTTACGCAGATGCTCGGAGACGCGTTCTTCACTGACCTCGACGATGCGCTCCCCTACTTGAATCCTGATTCGCTGATGCGTCATGTGGCAGATATTCCGCCGCTGTATCTGGTGACGAGCAGCGACGATTTCATTCAAGCGCAAACGTTGCAGTTGGCGACCGCGCTGGCGGTGCATGATCGTGATTTCGAACTGCACGATTTCACCGTGCCGAAGACGCAAACGCTCGGCCATGTGTTCTCGGTGGGCATGACGTGGCTGCCGGAAAGCCAGCGTGTGTTGCAGCAGATCCGCGATTTCTCATACAACATCGCCAGCTGATTACTGGAATCACTGCTTATGCGAAGAGCCGGCATATGTGAAACCATATATGCCGGCTCTTCGCATATTGACATGTGCTTCTAGTTGTTCTCGGCGTGCACGATCTGCATGGCGCGGCCGTCTTCCATCAGCGTGAATCCGAGACGCTGGTAGAACGGCGCGTTCTTGCTCTCCTCCGGCATCACTTCGAGGAACATGTAGTCACGGTATTTCGCCTTCATATGTTCCACCAGTTGCGCGCCGACGTGCCGGCCTCGATAGTCGGGGTCGACGATCACCCAGTGGATGTAGGCGAGCATCTCGCCGTCGTCGATCGCGCGCGCCAGACCAGCCAGCTGGTCGCCGTCCCATGCGCTCACCACGGTGTCGCTGCCCATCAGCGCGCGCCACACCCGTTCCGGGTAGCGTGCGGAATCCCAGCCGGCCGAAGCGAACAGCCGCTGCACCTGCTCCGGAGTGAATCGTTTGTCTTCCGTATATTCAATCGCCATACTGGGCATCATAAGTGCGTATGCAAAGCGGCGGCATGCACAGCTCACGTTATGAAAGTCGCATAATACCGCCGTTGCAGTCAATGCATTCAGCTCTTGCTGACGTCAGGCTTGAACTCAAGCACGTCTCCGGGCTGGCAGTCCAACACGTTGCAGATCGCGTCAAGCGTGGTGAATCGAATGGCCTTAGCCCGCCCGTTCTTAAGCACCGACACATTCGCGGGCGTAATGCCGATGGCATCCGCCAGCTCGTTAACGCTCATCTTTCTTTTGGCGAGCATGACATCGAGATTGACTTGGATGGCCATCAGATCACTCCCTCAAGTTCACGGCGTTGGCCGATGGCTTGCATCAGCAATGATCGCATAACCCACATCAGCAATACGAATGCGGCGATGAGCAACAATGCGACCACCAGCATCAGTTCGAGCATCGGCGCACCGAGCGCGGCCTGAACCACCTGCCCGTTCGGCTTGACATACGGAAGGCTGAGATTGGAGAACACCAAGACCGCAAGTACGAGGATACCCTCGGCAATCGCGCTTCCGATGATGAGATTGACCCAATGAATGGCTTTGCCGGAGAACACATCCTGACGGCCAGCCAATGTCAGTAACGGCCACACGGCGGCGAACGCCACTTCGAGACACGCAATGCCCAATGCTCCGGCGATGCGGTACGGCCACAATCCCGGCGTAGTTTCCGGAATTTCACTCACTATTTCGGTCGAAATCACAAACACAAACCATTGACCGAGCAGACACAACAACTCCCCCATCACAATCAGCACTTTAAGAACAACAAGGATTGCGGGGCGGGGGAATCTAGGATTCAAAGCATTCATGGTTCCGATCCTTTTATCTCGATATTCATCTTTGATCTATCGTATTTCAATAGTAATCTATCGTTATTCGATATGTCAAGATAGTCGTCGATGCACTAAAATCCCGACCAGCCCCACGGCGGAACCGATGAACACAGTAATACTCATCTTTCATATGAAAATGGGGTCGCCTTGTTCGAAGGGGCGACCCCATGTCAAATTGGCCCACTATTTCTCGATGCAGAACCTAGACACAATCATGGTGTGCCTCGCGAAGAGTGCGTCGATGAAACAGCTACTGCCGTCAGGCTTTGCTGACGTTAAACTTGAACTCCACGATGTCGCCGTCCTGCATCACATAGTCCTTGCCTTCAAGGCGGAGCTTGCCCTCCTCCTTGATCTTGGCCATGGAGCCGTTGGCGTCGACGAAATCGTCGTAGGAGACGACTTCGGCTTTAATGAAGCCCTTTTCGAAGTCGGTGTGGATGACGCCTGCGGCTTGGGGAGCCGTCCAGCCCTTGTGGATCTGCCAGGCGCGCACTTCCTTCTCACCTGCGGTCAGGAAGGTCTGCAGGCCGAGGATGTCGAATCCGACGCGGGCGAGCTGGTCGAGGCCGGATTCCTCAAGACCGGCGTCCTGCAGCATTTCGCGGGCGTCTGCTTCGTCGAGTTCGGTCAGTTCGGATTCGAATTGCGCGTTGAGGAAGATGGCCGGTGCCGGCGCCACAGAGTCGGCGAGCTTCTTCTTGAGTTCGCTGTTCTGCAGTTCGGAATCGTCGACGTTGAACACGTAGATGAATGGCTTGGCGGTCAGCAGGTGCAGGTCGTAGACGTCTTCCTTCTTGATTTCGCCGGCTTGGGCCGCCTGATCGATGGTGCGGCCGGATTCGAGGATCTGCTTGGCCTTGAGCACCGCGTCCATGTAGCTTTTTCGATCTTCTTGCCGCGCAGGTCCTTCTCGAGCTTCGGCAGGGCGTTGTCGATGGTCTGCAGGTCGGCGAGGATGAGCTCGGTGTTGATCGTGTCGATGTCGTCCGCCGGGTCGACGCGGCCATTCACGTGGATGATGTCGTCGTCTTCGAACGCGCGCACCACTTCGCAGATGGCATCCGCCTCGCGAATGTTGGCGAGGAACTTGTTGCCCAGGCCTTCGCCTTCGGAGGCGCCTTTGACGATGCCTGCGATGTCGACGAACGTGACGGTGGCCGGCACGATCTTGTCGGTGTGCACGAGTTCGGCGAGCACCGGCAGGCGCTTGTCGGGCAGCGGCACAATGCCGGTGTTCGGCTCGATGGTGGCGAATGGGTAATTTTCCGCGAGCACGTTGTTTCGCGTGAGCGCGTTGAACATGGTGGACTTGCCGACGTTCGGCAGGCCGACGATTCCGATAGTAAGAGACATGATTCCTAGAGTACTTGTGCCGCATGTCATTTGCGGCTGGATTTGGATTATTCGCTGAACTGTGTCATTGCGCGGGCGCGCAGAGCGCTCACGCCTGTTGGATGGCGTCCACCGCGTCGATAACGGCACCGCGGAATGCGTGGCGTTCCAGTTCGGCCACGCCTTTGATGGTGGTGCCTCCCGGCGAGCAGACGGCGTCTTTCATGACGCCCGGGTGCGTACCGGTCTCCATGTAGAGCGCGCCGACGCCCTCGATCATCTTCGCCGCCAGACGGTAGGCGGTGGCGCGTTGCAGACCATGCTTGACGCCGGCGTCACCGAGCGCCTCCAAATACATGTCGGTGAACGCCGGTGCGCAACCGGCGATGCACATGGCGATGCCCATATGCTCGGTGTCGACTTCCTCGATCAAGCTGATCTGCGAGAACAGTTCGACGAATTGCCGGCACTGCTCGTCGGTCAACGTGTTCACGTTCTCGCAGATGAGCACGCCCTGCGCCACTTCCATCGGCGTATTCGGAATCGTGCACTGCACATGCACGCCGTCCATGGCTTCGCCGAACAATGCGCGGTATTTCGCCAGATCCCAGCCGGCGGCAATCGACACAACCATTTTGTTCTCATCGGCGAGGAAGTTCGCCAGCGGCCCGATAACAGGTTCGATCTGGTATGGTTTGATGGCGATGACCACCAGATCCGCCGCGTTGATCACCTCTTCGGGGCTGCGCATGGCATGCCCCCTATGGCTTCGATGTTGCGGCTCAGCTTGTCGAAATGCGCGGCGCATGCATAAATATCAGTGCCTGCCACCGCCTGCTTGCGCACCAGTCCCTGTGCGATCGCTTGCGCCATATTGCCGTAACCGATAAAACCGATTTTCATACTACTCTTTCAGTAAAAATTCTCAGTATTTATAATTTGCAAAATATAAATACTGAATGTATATGAATAATGTATTATTTGCTGCAATGTATCGCATATATTGTATCGCCTGCATTGAAACGCGCGATATGTGTATGCCGACATATGTCAGAACAGTTCGTGCAGATCTCCCCTGTTCAGCGCCTCGTCGAAGAGATGCTTGAACACGACGTCGCCATGCACGCCATCGTGTTCGAACTCGTTCGTCACCCAATAGTTCGAGTTGCCAATGCGAGAAAGCGTGTCGAGCTGCAGTCCGGAGTCCACATACATGTCATCGAAATACACGGCGGAGTTCAACGGCACCATATTGTTCTTCAACTGTTCGGCGTCGTAGATCTTGCCGAACCGCGTGCTGTTCATCAGCACGTCCATCGCCGGGCGGAACGGCTGCAACGCGCGCTCCTGCTCGAACATCCACGGGAAAATTGCCTCGCCGGTGAACAGCAGCGGGCGCGCGTTCGCCGAGAACTGTGGCAATGAACGGTACACCTGGTCGGCAGCCCACGCGATCGGCTCGTTGAGCTCGCCGTCCGCGTAGATGAACTCCTGCAACGGCCAATACAGCGGGTTCGAATAGGTGGCCGTCATCACTCCGAACAGGAATTCGTCGGTCAGCGGCGAGTGCTCGTCCACGCTGCCGTCACCGTTCGCGAACGCTTCGTCAAGCAGCCAATGCACACGCTCGAACGACGGCTTCATGCCGAAGCTGGAACCGAGCGTTTGCAGTCGTTGCACGGTGAACGGATCGGAGTTCGGCAGCGTGACCGTTTCACCAGCCAGTTTGTTCGCAATCGCGGCCACGCGTTGCTCTTCCAACGGGTAGCGCGCGTAGAATTGCTCGGTTTTCCGCTGCATGCGCGGGAACGTGTGCTCGTAGACTTCGCGCGCGTTCGCCGGCACGTGCGGGATGCCGCCCGTGGTGAAGCTGGCGATCAGCGCGTGCGGGAACAGCGACAGGTACGTCAATGTGAGGAACCCGCCATAGCTTTGGCCGAGCGACACCCAGCGCTCGCCGTTGAATTCGGTAAGTCGCAGGTGTTCGAAATCGCGGATGATCGAGTCGGCGAGGAAATGCTTGAGATAGTCCGCCGCCTGCGTGCCGCTCATTGCGGAAACGGTGTGCGAGTCGATGTGTGAGGAGCGTCCGGTGCCGCGTTGGTCGGGCAGCACGACGCGGAAGTGCTTGATCGCCTCGGCGATCCACCCGTCGGAGTTCGGACCCAATGGGCGTGGTGCAGCGCCGCCGGGCCCGCCTTGCAGGAACACAAGCAACGGCAGATGGTCGTTGATGTGTTCGGGTGCGCAGACCACGCGGTAGAACAGTCGAATGGTTTCGCCGTCGACGGTCTGCCCCGGTTTATTATTTGCCCAATCAACTGGAACGTCGATCGCATGTTCCGAAACGTGCAATCCGGGAACATAATATTCATTCAGCAGTGCCATTCGCTCACCTTTCGTCTCGATCCCATGGTGTGCAGATCTCGTGCATCATGTTCCACCGTTCCCGCATTTGCGCGCGCAGATATGCGTATCCGCGAATCATGCCTAGGAACGATGTGTCATACCGCACCCGACGCTATGCTAGCGCGTATGAAGGAACGCGCGCTGACTTGGTTTCGAGAACATCGCACCATTGTGATCGACGTATTGGTGACTGTGCTGATATGCGTTGTGATTCTGTTGTCTGACGCCTCGTTGTTCGAAGGCGATGGACTGCTGTTCTACTGGAGCGGCAACATTTCGAAACTGTGGTCGGTGATGCTGGCATTGCCGCTGGCGCTGCGGCGCACGCGGCGCGTGTGAGTGCGTGGTGGTTCGTCGCCGTTGTGGTGGTGCAGCTTGTTTTCGGCCCTCCGTTTGTTATCGGCGACATGCTCTCCCTACCGATGTTCTATTCGGCGATTGTGTATGATTCACCGAAACGCACGAACCAGTATGTCATTGCCGCCGGCGTACTCGCAGTGGCGGCGGCTTTGGTGATTTCGTTCGGTGACGCTTACGGCCCGCTGCTGAGTTCACATGAGCCGAGCGGCACATCGTTCTGGGCCAATACGCTCATCGCCTCGGTCACCTTTCTGCTTATTCTGTTGACGACGCTCATCGCCGCATTCTGGCAGCGTGCGCGCAGGCAGACGATTCAACTGCTCAACGAGCGCAACGATGCGATCGTCGCGCGCGAGCAGGAGGAGAAACTCATCGCGGCTTCGGCGGAACGCGCGCGTATCGCACGAGACATGCACGACATCGTCGCGCATACGTTGTCGATCATCATTATTCAGTCTGACGGCGGAAGGTATGCGGCAACGCACGATGCCACACTGGCACGTTCCACGATGGTGACGATTCAGCATGAGGCGGAGCATGCGATGCACGATATGAAGCGTCTGCTTGGCGTGTTCGGCGGTTCTCCACATGCGGATTACCACGATATCAGCGCACTGATCAACCAGGCGACCAGCGTCTCCACCGACATGAGTTTGCGCCGCGAAACGGTCGGCACTCCTCAACCGAACAGATTGAGCGAGCAGGCAAGCATCGCCATGTATCACGTGGTGCAAGAGGCTTTGACGAACATTCGCAAATATGCAGGCCATAATGTGAACGTGGTCGTTCGTGAGGAATGGACCGACACCGACGTCACGTTCACGATCAGTGACGATGGGCGCGGGGCTTCCGCCGCTTTGGACGGGCATAAGGCTGGCTACGGTTTGATGGGCATGAGCGAGCGCATCACCGCGGTTCATGGCACGGTCGACGCGGGTCCCCGTTTGAACGGCGGATTCGAAGTGAAGGCGAGCGTTCCCCTCACGGCAAGCGCTTCGTTGCCGGCGGCAGCATATTCGCCATCTTCATCGCAAACGAGTGATGCATCTCCAGTATCGGCGCCGGCGCAATCTGCAGCCACTCTGCAATCTCCCGACACAGCTGTGACTCTTGCGGGATCGCATCCGAGCAATACGGGCTCCCCCTCAGACCGTGTTGCTTCCGCAGTACAAGACGATGCGGCGTCGCACGCCGAGTCCACTGGATCCACTGGCGACATGGGTGCGAGCGCACCATCGTCAGATAGCGGCACACGGGTCTTTTGGCCATCATTCCTGCGACTCGGCAAAATCCTTCGTTCCAGACCCATTGCCCAGGTTCATCAGAGTGGGCCCTCCAATTGGGTTGCGCGGTTGTCGCACTGGACGGAGCACCATTATGTGCTTACCGACACGATCATCGTCGCGATCATATTCGCGTTACTGGCGTCCACTGATGCGATGCAATTGGTTCTGCTGGGTCAATCAGCACAGAACAACTATCTGATCGATGTTATTGTGACGTTGATGCTGATGGGTCCATTGTGCTTGCGTCGACGTTTTCCTCGTGCCGTGGCCATCATATTCGCGTCCGTCGTGTTCGCGCAGCTGCTCTTCCTCTCCCCCTGCTATATGGCTGATCTTGCCGCGCCGTTCATAGCCTATGCCGCAATGCTGTACGGCAAACGAGGTACATGGAAGTGGCTCACACCGCTTATTGTGGTTGATGGCCTCTTCCTGGGACTTAAGGTGATGCTGCTCTCAGCCGGCTACCCGTCAACCTGGTATTGGCTCACACATGATGAGCCTGCGTACACACAGCAATTGTCGTCGGGCGCAGGCATCGAGTTCGCGATCATCGCAATCACGTTGTGCATCATGGGCATGTTCTTCGGCGCTTGGGTCAAGACGAGCGGTTCGAACCCGCAGGTGTTGCAGGCTCGCACCGAGGCATTGCGTGCCGAGCAGGAGAAAGCGCGCGTCAACGCCGCGAACCGTGAGCGTGACCGCATCAGCGCGAATATTCGTAGCGAGGTCAACGACACGTTGAGCAGTGTGATCGATGAGACGACGCAGGAGATCGCTACGATCGACGCACAAGTGGCTGCTGGCGAGGAGCCGAGCCCCGAATGGATTTCCGAGGCGTTCGGCGCCATTGGCACGCAGGGACGCACGGCATTGAAGCACATGCGTCAACTGCTGAGCGTGTTGCGCGAGACCGGCTTCAGCGACAAGAATGACGGCGAGCAGGCATCCGGCGAATTGAACCTGACCCCTGCGAAATCGCTGAACGAGCAGATGACGTCGATGGAGCATTCACAGTCAGCGAATGCGACTCACTGACTGCACGAGGCTGGTTTCACCTGTTCGATGTACGTGAATGACCATCGCGTGATTGACACAGCGCCGATGCGAGATGGGTTTCGGCTACAGTAGCTGGTATGGCGAATACTGACAGAATCCGTATTGTTATTGCTGATGACCAAGACCTCGTGCGGGCCGGCTTCACGATGGTCATCAACTCGCAACCCGACATGCAGGTGGTCGGGCAGGCATCCGATGGAGCGCAGGCCGTGAAGATGGTCGAGCAGCTTCACCCCGACATCGTGTTGATGGACGTGCGCATGCCGGGCATGGATGGTCTTGCTGCAACGTCGCAGATCACTTCGCATATGCATGGTGAGCATCGCACCCGTGTAATCATTCTCACGACGTTCGATCTCGATGAATATGTGATGTCGGCGATCAATGCGGGAGCTTCCGGTTTTCTGCTCAAAGACACCGAGCCGGAGACGCTGCTCAATTCGATTCGCACCGTGTATCAGGGCAATGCGATCATCGCACCGACAGCCACCAAGCGTCTGATCGAGAAGATGATGGAAAACGGCATGACCGTGCAGTCTCCGGCACCACAGGAGGGTGCTGCAGATACCGCCTATGTGGATCCCGAGCTGTCGACCTTGACCGAGCGCGAACGCGAGGTGCTCATCGAGATCGCGCATGGTCTTTCGAATCAGGAGATCGCCGACAAACTGTTCATTTCGCTGCCCACTGTGAAAACTCATGTGGCGCATATTCTGCAGAAGATCAACGCACGTGACCGCGTGCAGGCAGTCGTGTTCGCCTATGAGAATCATCTCGTCGACTGAGTTCGATCTCTTATGTCGGTAAACATAATCCGTACGGAACACTGATATACGCATATACGTGAACGGGCGTGTGCGCCACCTGATTCGGTGGCGCACACGCCCGTTCATTGTATTTGTGTTATTTCATTGAGGTGAATACTGCATCAGGCTTCGGCGAGCGCCTCAACCGGCGGTGTCTTGACCGCGCGGCGTGCGGGGAACACGCTGGCGAGCAATGCGCAGACGATGGCGATTACGAGGATGATGCCGTAGGTCGACCAGTCGATCACGTAGACGACCGGCGCTATCGAGTTCATCACCAAGTAGATGCCAAGCCAGCCGAACAGTGTGCCCACCACCATGCCGACGACGCTGGTGACCACCGAGATGAGCAGTGCTTCGATGGCAAGCGAGCGCTTGAGTTGACCACGGGTCATGCCGATGGCTCGCAATGTAGCCGATTCACGTGTGCGTTCAATCACCGATAGGCTCAGCGTGTTGGCCACGCCGATGATGGCGATGATGACCGCGACCGCGAGCAGCGCCACGAGCAGCATCAGCATCATGTTGACCATGCTCTCCCACATGCTTCGCTCGGCGACGGGCCCTCCGACGCTCACATCGGAATATGCGTTGAGGTCTTTTTGAATGGATTCGAACACCTCGGAGAGCGACTGGTCAGGCTGCACGGCGAGTTTCAGCAGCAGCATGTCACCAGTTGCAGTGAATGTACCGTTGTCGAACAATGAGCTGTTGACGAAGGCGACTGCACTTGCCTGCGACACCCTGTGGAAGTCGCGCTGTTCGACGTTTAGTTCCACGGATTTGCCGGTGGCTGCAGGTGCTCCGTCGGAATCCGTCTTCGTTTCCTCAAGCGTCACCTTGTTGTTGGCGAACGTGAGCGCCTTGCCGGTGGAGCTGTCGTTCAATGGCATGATGGCGTCCGTCGCATCGAGTTTTGCATCACCGATGTTGACGTTGAGCACCGACTGCAATGCGGCTGTGTTCGGCACTCCGATCACCTCGGTATCGACTTCCTTGCCATCATTGGAGAACTGTGCATTGGCCGTCTTCACTCGAATGCCGGTTTTCACGCCCTTTTCCGAGAGCACCTTGGTGACCGCTTCATCGGGGATGCTTGAACCGGTGACCACCACATCAACGCTGTAGCGCGTATCGAGCGCCTGGTTCATCGTCGCCTTGGCCGCCGCTGCGCCGGTGGCGAGCGTCGAGATCAACGTCACGCCGATCAGCAATGCCGTGCCGGTGGCTGCGATGCGGCGAGGGTTCTTTTGAATGTTCGCGTTGGCGATCTTCGCGGAGGGGCCGAAAAGCCCCGCGAGGGAGCCGATGCCTTTCATGAGCCATGGCAGCCAGAAGATCGAGGTCATCGCCAGACCGATGAAGGTGAGCGCGCAACCGAGAATCGCCAGGAGCAATGCCGTTACTGCCACGCTGTCGTTGGTGCTCTTGCCCATCGGGATTGATGCAACCATCAGGCCGATGCCGACGATGAGGAACAGCAGGCCGAAGATGGCGCGCCCCATGCGTGACTTGTGCTGGTTGCTCAATTCCAGAGGGCGCATGGCTTCCAATGGTGTGACGTTCGTCGCCGCACGGGCAGCGCCCATCGAGGCGAGTACCGTCATGATGACGCCGAAGAGCAATGGCACGATGAACACCTGCGCCGTGATGTTCAGCGTGATGCTTCCACCTGCCAGCATGGTTCCCTGTTGTTTGGTCACAGCCGACACGATGGCCATCAGGCCGATGCCTGCGCCGACGCCGAGCAGTGATGAAACGAAGCCGAGAATACCGGCCTCCTGCAGCACCGACACATACAGTTGGCGTTTCGTGGCACCAATGGTGCGCAGCAACGCGAGTGTGCGGCGGCGCTGTGCTACAAGCACCTGGAACGTGTTGGCGATCACGAGCGCCGCAACCACCAATGCCAGCACACCGAAGGAGAGCAGGAACTGCTTGGTAACGTCGCCGCCGTTCGAGCTCATCGACTTGATGGCTTCATCTTCAAGGTGAGCACGTGTTTCGACACCGTACCCCTTTGGCAGCACCGACTTCAGTTGCGAGACCGCGGCGGTTTCCTGTGATGGCGTGATATACAGGTATGCGTTGGAGGCGGGCACGTCGTTGAACGATTGCACGCCGTAGTAGGCGCTCATCAGATCATTGGACACGACCGAAGCGCCGTTGTAATAGCCATACACATTGTTCGGATCGTTGGTCAGGCCGACGATCGTGGCAGTAATGTCATGCGGATCATTGCCGTATTGCATGCGAGTGGTGATGCTGTCGCCCACCTTGAGATTCCACTGCTTGGCGAGGCGTTGCGGTATGGCGATCTGCTGCTGGCCGTTCGGATCAGGCTGTTTGCCTCCGACTATTTCGATGGGCAGCAGTTTCGCATCGGAGGTGGTGGAGAGCACGATGTCGGAGCTATGAGCATCGGCGGTGCTCAGCATCACTTCGATGTCGGCGTCTGTGCGGACTCCTTCCACGCCGTTCACTTGTTCGATGGCTGGCACGTTCATTTGCCCGACCGTGACGGGGGCGGAATCAGTGCTCGTATCATCGTTATTGTGAACCACCGCGTAGTTCGCTCCACCGTATTGTGCGGTGGTGCGTTCGCGCATCGACGTGTCGAGCGCGTTGGTGAACAGCAGCGTCGCCGCGATGAACGCCGTGCCGATGAGAATGGCGATTCCTGCGGGAATCAGCATTCTCAGATTCTTTTCATCATGTTGAGTGTGACAGACCACATAATCTATGTCCTTACGAGTCGATGCCGCTGCGTTCAGCGATTGTTGGCCGAATATTGCATGGCCTGCACCGGCGGCTCCGGTGGCATTGCGGCATGCTTGGTGGTGCGTTCGCGTTCCTGCATCAGCAGTTCGCTCATCGCCTGTGGCTGCGGGTTGTCAACGTCGGCTATGATGCGGCCATCCGAGAATACGATGGCGCGATCCGCATAGGAGCTCGCCACCGGGTCGTGGGTGACCATGACGATCGTCTGGCCGAGTTCCTTGACGGAGCTTCTCAGGAATCCGAGCACTTCGGCGCTCGACACCGAATCCAATGCGCCGGTCGGCTCGTCGGCGAACACCAGTGATGGCTTGGTGATCAATGCGCGGGCGATCGCCACACGCTGCTGTTGGCCGCCGGAAAGTTCGTTGGGGCGGTGCGACAGACGTTCACGCAGTCCCAGCGTGTCGACCAGCGTGTTGAACCACTGCTTGTCGACTTTCTTGCCCGCCAGAGTAAGCGGCATCACGATGTTCTGCTCCGCTGTGAACATCGGAAGCAGATTGAAACTCTGGAAAATGAAACCGATGTAGTTGCGGCGCAGCAGTGTGAGCTGCTTGTCGTTCATCTTCGTCAGATCATGACCTTGGAAGATAACGCTGCCGCTGGTGGCGGAGTCCAAGCCGCTCATCACGTGCATCAGCGTGGATTTGCCGGAACCAGACGGTCCCATGATCGCGGTGAATTTACCTTGTTCGAATTGCACGTTCACGTCTTTGAGCGCGTGTACCAGGCTCTCACCGCTGCCGTAATCTTTGACGAGATTGATGGCTTCGATGGCCACCGGTGCATGTGCTGGCTGGTGGATCTGGTCGATCATCGGCTGCAAAGCTGCGTTTGTCATGTTGTTCTCCTATTCAAGCATCACTGTTCCTATGCCTAAGTCTGAAGATACGCTGTGTGCAGCGTTGTGAGCATCACTCAAAAGGCTGAAAAACAATGGGGATCATCCTTAAGGATGATCCCCAACGAAATACGAGTCGCGGTTAACTCAACTACCAGCCGAGCACTGTCATCATCACTACGACCAGCGCCACGCACACAATGGCGAGCAATACCAGCAGCCAATCAAAGAGACGCATATGAGCAGGGTGCAGATACGTGCGTTTCGCAGACCCTCTGTTGATGTGCGCACCGTGCGCCAGCGCCGCGATGCTGCGCGAGCGATCCAAATATCGCATGTGTGCCGGCGCTGCGATAATCGCACGAATATGCGCGCTGCACCATGCCGCCGTTCGCGTGAACGGATTGTGTTTGCCAATGCGCGCATACCTGCCGCGAATATGCTGGGTGAGCACCAGATCATGCACCGTTGCCGCATAGGTCGGCAGGAACTGTATGGCGTTAGCCACTGCGGCGCATGCGTTATACGGCAGTCCCAAGCCTGCCATGCCGCTGATCCACGAGGCGCGTGATGTGGTGAATAGCATCAGGAACACGGCGAACGCGATATCCGCTATGCGTAGGGCGACGACGGCAGTCATGGTGAGTGTCGCGTCACTGACCTGCCACCCATTGAGGTTCCACACCGTGTTGCCAGGCAACGCCACGGTGAACAGCATAGTGATGGCCACGATGAGCATGATCGGCAGGAAGAACGCCCATACTTTCAGCGTTTTATTCGCCGGAATATGCGTAGACAGCAAAGCGATGTGTTCCAGAACGAGAACCGCCGCCAGAAAAATCCAATTGCCCCACATCGCGCATATGACGATCAGGGCGAGCATTGCGAAGAGTTTGGCCCGCACATCGACGCGGGCGAGCCAGCCGTCAACAGGAATGTAGAATTGCGATCTCATCAACGGACCTTTCGTGCTGCTTGTGCGGTCGGTTGCAACGGGCGCAACGGCCCGAAATCGACGACGCGCCCCGCGTCCAAGCGCAGGGCATGGGTGCAATAGCGTTCCACCAGCTCGGAATCGTTGCTGGCCATGATCACGGTGATGCCTTGGTCGTTGAGTTCACGCACCATCGTCATGAATCTGGTCTTGAGTCGATAGTCCAGTCCGGCGACTGGCTCGTCCAGAACGAGAATCGGCGTCTGCGATGCCAACGTTGCGGCGAGCGCCACAAGCCTGTTCTGCCCGGCGCTCAATGCGATCGGGTCGCTGTCTTCTATCTCATACAGGTTGAATGCGCGAATCAGCGCGTTGACTCGCTTGTTCACTTCCTCCGACGGAATGCCGAGCGCGTGGGGCGCGAATTCGATTTCGCGGCGAACGTTGCGTGTGAGCATCATGTGCAACGGATCCTGGTCGAGGTATGCCACTTCTCTCGCCATGCGACGTACGCCGCATTCCCTGGTGTCGGTCTCATCGACGAGCACACGGCCGCGAGATGGGAGGATCTGCGAATTGATCATCGTCAGCAATGTGGTCTTGCCGGAACCATTGGGTCCCACGACGCCGACAAACGCGCCGCGCGGAATGCGCACGTTCACGTCTTGCAATTGTGGACTGTCGTCGTTCTCACTGCGCGGATACAGGTAGTCGACGTGGTCGAATTCGATGATCGCGTCGGCTGTCTGCTCGGGTTCGAGCTGGGCGATCGTCAATGGTGCACGTTCGGCGCGCGGAATGTTGACGCCCACCGATTCCAACAGCGAAGCTTCGCGGGTGAATATTTCGCGGCCTGTGCTGCGAATGATCTCGCCGCCGACCATGAGGAACACGTTGTCGGCGTGTTCGCGCATCCACCGTGTGTCGAGGTCGATCATGACTACTGCGGCGCCTCTGGCCAGCATGCGTTCAAGAATGTTATATAGGTCTTGTGCGCCGTTCTCGTCGAGTACTGCGAGCACTTCGTCGAGGATGAGCACATCCGGTTCCGCGGCGATCGCCGAACCTATGGCCACGCGCATCATCTCGCCTTCCGACAACGTGCGTGGGTCGCGGTGACGGAACGCTTCGATATGCAGCATTGCGAGCACTTCGTCTACGCGTGCGCGGATCTCGTCCGGTGCCACTCCCCTGTTCTCCAGTGGGAAGGCGATCTCGTTCTCCACTTCGTTCGTGACGAACAGATCGACCGGATTCTGCGGCACATAGCCGACCTTCGACGAGATGTTCGAGACGCTGGTGCTTTTCACATTCATGTCGGCCACGCGAACGAATCCGGTCAATGTGCCATCGAGAATGTGAGGAATGATTCCCGTCAACGCCTGCCCGAGCGTCGTTTTTCCGGAACCTGTGGGGCCGACGATACCCGCGAGTTTTCCTGCCGCCACATAGCAGTTGACATCGCGCAACGCCTGAATCGGCGTGCCGTGTGTGGACGCATACTGCCACCCAAGGCTCATCACAGTGATTACATCGGTCACGATCGGCTCCATTGATTCTGCACGCGGGTTTCGTATTTCGACGGAAATTCCACCTTACCTAACCCATATGAATAATAAATGGGTTCGTCGATAAATACTACTCTGCTGCAGCACGATGTCAGTGCACTGTTGACGTATGCATTACGCATGCATCATATGAAAAATCGGGTCTCACACCGTTGTGCAGATGTGAGACCCGATTTTTCTCAGCGCGCGAAGCCGGAAGCGCGTACCGCTTCGAAACCGCCCTTGAGGTCGTCGATGATGTCATCGATGTATTCGGTGCCGATCGACAGGCGAATCGTGCCTTCGTGAATACCTTGGTCTTCCAGTTCCTCCGGCGTCTCCTGCGAATGCGTCGTCGATGCCGGGTGAATCACCAGGCTCTTGGCGTCAGCCACGTTGGCGAGCAATGAGAACAGGTGGAGATTGTCGATGAACACACGTGCCGCGTCTTTGCCTCCCTTGATGTCGAAGGTGAAGATGGATCCCGCACCGTGCGGGAAGTATTTGACGTAGAGCTCGTGGTCGGGGCGTCCTTCGAGCGACGGGTGCGAGATCGATTCGACTTCGGGCACGGTCTTCAAATAGTCGATCACCTTCAGCGCATTCTCCACGTGCCGTTCGACGCGCAGCGACAACGTTTCAGTGCCCTGCAGCAGCAGGAAGGCGGAGAATGGCGAGAGTGTGGCGCCAGTGTCGCGCAGCAGGATGGCGCGGATGCGGGTCACGAACGCGGCCGGGCCAAGAGCTTCGTAGAAGTTCAGTCCGTGATACGAGGGGTCGGCCTCGGTGAGTGTCGGGAACTTGCCGGGGATCTCGTCCCACTTGAACTTGCCGCCCTCGACGATCACACCGCCGAGCGTGGTGCCGTGGCCGCCGATGAACTTGGTGGCGGATTCCACAACGACGTCGGCGCCGTGTTCGAGTGGACGGAACAGATATGGCGTGGCGAAGGTGTTGTCGACGATCACCGGCAGATGGTGGCGATGCGCGATTTCGGTGATCGCATCGAAGTCGGGAAGATCGGCGTTCGGGTTGCCGAATGTTTCGAAGTAGACGAGTTTCGTATTCTCTTGGATCGCATCTTCGAACGCCTGCGGATCGTTGGCGGGCACGAACGTGGTGGTGATGCCGTCGCGAGGAAGCGTGTGGCGCAGCAGGTTGAAGGTGCCACCGTAGATGTTCTTGGCGGCGACGATGTGGTCACCTGACTGCGTGATGTTGCGCACCGCGTATTCTACGGCTGCCGCGCCGGAGGCGACGGCGAGTCCGGCAGTGCCTCCTTCGAGCGCCGCGATGCGGTCTTCGAACACTCCCTGCGTCGTGTTGGTCAGACGTCCATAGATGTTGCCCGGGTCGGCGAGTCCGAAGCGCGCCTCGGCGTGGTCGAAGTTGTGGAACACGTAGCTGGTGGTCTGGTAAATCGGCACGGCGCGTGCGTCGCTGGCCGGATCCGCGTTTTCCTGCCCGACGTGCAGCTGCAGTGTTTCGAAATGGTATGGCTTGTGAGTGTGTTCGTTGCTCATCTGTGGTTCCTTCGTTTTGGTGTGGTGTGAACTTGGTAAGCACCATAAGGAGCCTTGGCAAGCAAATGCAAGCGCAGCGTTATCGCGCTTTCTTATACCCTCTTATCAACTGGCGCGACGACGGTTGTTAATGAGTGGATTACTGCACGGATTTTTCGCGCGATGTGTCAATAAACGACACGCCCAGCTGATTTTCGTGCGGTGATATCGAGATGGCAGCCCATATTCAGTCACCCGGCATTGCTCTTTGGCTTCACATGCGCCTATTGTGGGGAAAATCAACGCCTCTGCGTTTTAAGGAGAAAATATGCCTGAAGTACTCTACGACCGCAATCGAGAATACATTCCACGCATTGCCGCCGTGCATGACATGTGCGGCTACGGCAAATGTTCGCTGACCGCGGCCATTCCGATTCTGTCTGCCGCCGGCTGCGACGTGTGCCCCGTTCCTACCGCGCTGTTTTCCGCTCACACTCGCTACAAGGTGTTCACGATGGAAGACACGACCGACATGCTGAGCGGCTACCTTGACGCATGGCAGCAGGAGAACGTCGCCCTCGACGGCGTGTATTCCGGTTTCCTGGGTTCCCCCGATCAGGTGGCGATTATTCAGCGCCTGTACCGCGAATACCCGAATTCGCTGCGTTTCGTCGACCCGGTGATGGGTGACGGCGGCCAGATGTATGCCACCTACACGGCGGAACTGTGCGAGGCGATGGGCGCGCTCGTCGATGGCGCGGATCTGTTGATGCCGAATCTGACCGAAGCCTCCATTTTGACTGGGACCGAATACCCGGGGCAAGATATTTCGAACGATCAGGTGAAGGATTTCGTCAACGCACTGTTTGACATGGGTGCGAAGAACGTTGTGATCAAGGGCATCGACCACAATGACGGTCGCATTCGCAATTTTGTGGCGAACGCTCAGGATGGTGCGGATCAGATGATCGAATGCGTGCATGAGAAGCTGCCGTACATGTGCCATGGCACCGGTGACGCGTTCGCCTCTGCGATGATCGGCGGCGTGATGGCCGGACTCGATTTGGCGGCTGCGGCACGTTTGGCTGGCGAATTCGTGCATAATGCGATGATTCAAACGAAGTTCCAGCCCAACTATGAAGAGCGTGGCGTCAGCTTCGAATTGAGTCTGGGAGACTTGACCGCTCTCGTCGACTGACAATACTCACACTGTTTGTGTAGTGGGTCGGTGCATGCGCCGACCCATTTTTTGTTGCCTGCAAATCTGTGGATAAACGCTTGAGTTTCCACATTTTTCGTAACCACCCCTCACTTATCCACATTCTTGGGTTTCCTCGTTGCGAGAGCCGCCTCGACCTGCTGGACTGTGAGCATGGATACACAGAATTTGAATCAGACCGGCATACATGCCGATGAATTGGGCACGTTGGGGGTCGAGGCGTGCAAGGCGAGGCTACTCGCCGATCATCTTGACTCGCACGAACTGGGGCGTCTCGGTGAACAGATATGCCATGCATGGCTGATCGAACGGCATTGGCATGTGCTTGATCGCAATTGGCATTGCAGGTTCGGAGAGCTCGATATCATCGCTCTCACCCCGCATGGCACGATTGCGTTCATTGAAGTCAAAACGCGCCGTTCCACGCTATATGGTCTGCCTGAAGAAGCCGTACATGCTTCGAAGCAAGTGAAGATACGACGTTCCGCAGTTCAGTGGCTCATGAGTGCGGGCAAAGGCATCCGCCATATCGGTGTTCGCTTTGACGTCATCGCCGTCACCGTAGACAAGGCCGATGTTCGCATTCACCACATTCCGGAGGCGTTCTGATGGCATTGGGTGGCGCGTTGTCTGTAGGACTTGTGGGATTGAAGGCGTTCATCATCCAATTGCAGGCGTTCATCAGCCCCGGTTTGCCGTTCTTCTCGATCATCGGATTGCCCGATGCCTCACTGAGTGAGGCTCGCGAGCGGGTGAAATCGGCATGCACGGCGAGCGGCGTGTCTTGGCCGGCCACTCGTGTCACCGTGAACATGTCGCCGGCTTCGATGCCGAAGCGTGGTTCGTCGCACGATCTGGCCATTGCCGCCAGCGTGCTCAGCGCTGCAGGCGTCATAGGCCCTCGTGCGCTTGAAAATACCGTGGTGTTGGGAGAACTCAATCTCGATGGCACGGTTCTGCCGATCAATGGTCTGCTGCCGATCATGCTGCATGTGAAGGAGCAGGGCATCGAAAACGTGATTGTTCCGCGTGCGAACCGCGATGAGGCTGAGCTGGTGGACGGCCTGCGAGTGTTCTGCGTCTCGCATCTGGGCGAGTTGCTGGAGATGCTTGGGGCCCATGCCACCTATGAAGTGCACGAGGTGCATGCCGACAGCCAGAAACGTGACGTTCCCGAAGCGGATCTGACTCTTCCGGGCGATATGAACGAGGTCGTGGGCCAGCGTGAGGCGAAGGAGGCATTGACGATCGCCGCTGCCGGTGGGCATCATGTGTTGATGACGGGTCCGCCGGGCATGGGCAAGACGATGCTTGCTTCCCGGTTTCCCGGAATCCTGGCACCTCTCGACCATCAGGAGCAGTTCGAGGTCGCATCGATTCGCTCGTTGTGCGGACAGCTGGGAGCATACGGCATTCGCGACACACCACCCTTCGAAGCCCCACACCACACTGCGACGGTGGCTTCGCTTGTAGGCGGTGGAGCAGGCATCGGCGAACCCGGCGCGGTGACAAGGGCGCATTGTGGCGTGCTCTTTCTCGACGAAGCTCCTGAATTCTCTCCACGAGTGCTTCAGTCGTTGCGCGAGCCTCTTGAATCCGGGTTCGTTGCTGTGTCTCGATCAAAAGGAGTGACGATTTTCCCTGCACGTTTTCAGCTCATCATGGCTGCGAACCCATGCCCATGCGGGTACGGGTTCGGCACCGGAGAGCGATGCACATGCCGCGAAAAAGATCGAATCCGTTATTTCTCCAGGCTGTCGGGTCCGATTCTCGATCGGGTTGACATGCAATTGAGCGTCAATCCCGTGTCGCACATCGGTGCGGCCGCACCTCAGGAGGGCGAATCCAGTGAGCACATTCGCAACCGCGTCATCGCTGCGAGAACAATCGCGGCACAGCGGTTCGCTTCGTTCGGCTGGGCATGCAATGCGCAGGCCTCTGGCTCATGGTTGCGTGAGCACACGCCGGCACCCGTGCTTGCTGTGGTCAATAAATCGTTGTCGACATATCAGATCAGCTTGCGTGGAGCATACCGGGTGATGAGGCTGGCGTGGACGATCTGCGATCTCGATGGAAGAGGCAGCCCCAATCTTGATGACGTGGACCGGGCGTTGAGTCTGCGCACCCAGGAAAACGCATGACTTGTATGAAAGGATTGGTTATGACCGAGCATTTTCCATCGGCGGCAGATGTCGCGCCACTCATGGAATCGTTTGATGAGCGTCTCGCCCGCATTCTGCTCACCGAGTGCATGGAATCCGCCAATGCGCTGATGACTGCACTACTCAAAGGCTTTGACGGAGCATACCCTGCATCGCAGGCGCTGCACGCGCTGTTGGCCATTGCCGTCGCCTCAAACGAAGCAGCCGAATCCCGTGCTTGGAGCGCAGCGGAACGCGTGTTCATTCTCGGCACGGCGCGCTGGGGGCGCAAAGCGCATGCCCGTGGCGTGGATGCGTTCAAGCATGCGGCGGCGCACTGGATCGAACGTCTTGAACAATTGCCGACGTTCCACCCCGATGAGCTACAAGACATCTACACCGAGCACGGCGACTATCAGGTGGTGGTTCCCGGAGATCTTTCATGGCCGATCTCCCTCAACGACCTTGAGCTGCGTTCCGATTGGGCTCCCCCACTTGCGTTGTGGTTGCAAGGAGACATTCAGGCGTTGACCGCCTGCGAACGGCCGTTGTCGGTGGTCGGTTCCCGTGGCGTCAACGATTATGGTCGCCATGTGGCACGTACTCTCGCCTGCCAAACCGCGTTGAACGGGCACACCGTCGTGTCAGGAGGCGCGATCGGAGCGGATGCTGCGGCGCATTGGGGTGCGCTGGACGCCATGGCCCAGTTGGGACCCGATGTCGCCGGTCCGACGATAGACGTGTTCGCCGGTGGGCTGAACCATTGCGGCCCGTTGTCAAACATGCGTCTTTTCGAGCAGATACGAATGCAGCATGGTGCGCTGATCTCTGAATGCGTTCCCTCAACCGTCCCGGAAGCCCGAAGGTTCCTATTGCGTAACCGGATCATCGCCGCGCTCTCATACACCGTTGTCGTGGCACAGGCGAGGCTACGCTCCGGTGCGTTGAACACTGCAGGCTGGGCCAATGAGCTGAACAGACGATTGTTCGCCGCTCCCGGAGACATCACGATGCCTTCGCACGCCGGCTGCAACAAGCTCATCGCCGATCAGGAGGCATATTTGCTGTCGAGCACGTCGAACATCGATGAGATATGCCATGAATCGCATGAACCCCGTAAGGTCGGCAAATCCGCTTTGACAACGTTTGCGTGAAAGCGTTGTGCAGGGGCGCATTTTCGTCAAGCCTTGTGCGACAATCGAACTATGAGTCCAACGAACGTCGAGGAAATGTATGATGCGGTTATCGTCGGTGCAGGTGCAGCCGGCTTGTCGGCCGCACTGGGGTTCTACCGCAGTGAAGAGGTGAAAGAACTCATCAATCAGGGTATCGAACCCAAGGTTCTTGTTGTTTCCAAACTGCAACCGTTGCGTTCCCACACCGGTTCCGCCGAAGGTGGCATCGCCGCAAGCTTGGGCAATATGGAAAGCGATGAATGGCAGTGGCATTACTACGACACCGTTAAAGGCGGTGATTGGCTTGTCGATCAGGATGCCGCCAAATTACTGGCGCAGGAAGCCCCTGCCACCGTCATAGACCTCGAACACGATGGCGTCGCATTCTCACGCACCGATGACGGCAAAATCGCGCAACGCCGTTTCGGTGGTCATACGATGCAGTTCGGTAAGGCTCCCGTCAAACGTGCGGCATATGCCGCCGATCGCATCGGGCACCAGATCCTGTTCGCGCTCTGGCAGCAGTGCGTCGCCTACGGCGTTCAATTCGCCGAGGAATGGTATGTGACCGACGTGGTGCTGAACGACGAGCGCACGACTTGCGAAGGTGTTGTGGCCTACGACATCGCATCAGGGGTCACTCGTCCCCTTGCCGCGCGCAACGTCATGCTCGCCACTGGCGGCGCTGGTCGCCTGTTCCACACGACCTCCAATTCTCATGATCTGACCGGCGATGGCATGGCGTTGGCGTTGCAGGCCGGCTTGCAGTTGGAAGACAGCGAATTCGTGCAGTTCCACCCCACGGGGTTGGCTCATACCGGCATTTTGTTGTCTGAAGCATCCCGCGCTGAAGGAGCCGTGCTGCGCAACGCCGATGGCGAAGCGTTCATGGCTCGATACGCGCCGGAGCATAAGGATCTTGCCGCCCGCGATGTGGTGTCGCGCGCGATTCGCAGTGAGATCATGGCAGGACGCGGCATCGCCGACCCAAAGGATCCTCAGGGGGCGAAGGATTGCGTGTGGCTTGACATGACGGCGATCCCCACTGAACGTATGAACACGGCGCTTCCACAGGTGGTGGAGACGATCAAGCAATACGCCGGATTGGATCCGAGCGTCGATCTAGTACCGGTCAAACCCACGGCGCACTACACGATGGGTGGCGTTCCCATCAACACGCAGGGTGAGGTCTATCGTCTCGATGAGCAAGGTGATGTCGTGCCCGTCGAGGGATTGTATGCGGCAGGTGAATGCTCGTGCGTGAGCGTGCATGGAGCCAATCGACTCGGCGGCAATTCGCTGCTCGACGCCTGCTTGTTCGGCACTCGTGCAGGACGCTCGTTGGCCGATCGTTTTGCCGATGCCCCAGTGGCTGCGGCTGAGATGGAGGGCGAGACATTCGAAACTCCTGCTGCGCTTGACAGGGCGGCTTCACGCAGGGTTTCCATCATCAACGAAGTATTGTCGCCCGCCGATTCACCTGAAGAGACCTCTGAGGAACGTTCGGAGTCCGATGACAATGCGTATACCTTGATCGCCGATCTCGGCACATTCATGGAGGCCCATGCCGCAGTCGTCACCGACGACGCGTTGCTCGGCGAGGCGATCGCGGGACTTCGCAATGAACTCGTGCCACGCTCGCAGACCCTCCATGCGCATAGCGACGCCAAAGTGTTCAATCAGGAGGTCACCGCGATTCTCGAGGCCAGACATCTGTGCGAGCTGGCGTTGGCCATGCTTGAAGCCACCCGCGCACGTCATGAGTCGCGTGGCGCGCTGTATCGCACTGATTTTCCGAAGCGAGATGACTCGGCGTATCTCAAACATTCGTTTGTGAGTTTGAACGGTGATGTGCAGTGGAAACCAGTGCAAATCACCGATATTGAGCCTGGCGCACGAGCTTACTGATTTTCGCTGTACTTACTTCGCATTCATGGTGTCGGCTCGTATGCTAGGGTCACGGAAGGCATATGGGTTACTGCAGGAAAGGCATTTATGAGTTCTCATTCATCCGTTCATGCGACGGTGACGCTGCGTGTGCACCGCTTCACTCCCCGACCGGCTCGTGAACGCAAGCATTCGTCGAGTCCATTTGGCAAACGCGCCAGCTCTCCTTTTGGTGGCAACTCGAACCGTGTTCGAGGCAAGCAGTGGGTGCAGGAGTACCGTTTGCTCGTACACCCGGAAGACACGTTGCTTGACTGCCTGTTGACCATCAAGCGCGACATTGACCCGACGTTGGCGTTCCGTTATTCCTGTGGTCATGGCATATGTGGTTCCGATGCCGTGGCTGTGAACGGCACGCCGACGTTGCTGTGCTCCGCACAAGTCGGGCAATGGGTGCAGCGCCTGCCAGACGTCGATTACCACGATGACGAAGGATTCCGCAAAACCGGCGACGTTGACGCTGATGATGACGCCAATGCACTCGAGAAAGACACCGAGCAGGCGATTGCGGAAGGCGACGATCTCGGTGTCATCGAAATCGCGGCACTGCCTGGTTTCCCTGTTAAACGAGACTTGATCGCCGATATCGACCCGATGCTCGAGCAAATACGCAAGCTCAAACCATACTTGATTCATGATGGAGCGTTGGGCACGAAAGCCGACGGCCGCATCGACGTGTTCGAATACCTGCAGAACCCTGAGCAGCTCGCCAAATATGAGTTGTTGAGCAACTGCATCGCCTGTGGCGTGTGTGAGGGCGCATGCCCTGTGTATGCGGGTGGTGAGGCGTTCGTCGGACCGGCGGCGTTGATCAATCAGGCTCGGTTCATCAATGATTCGCGAGATACGGCCACACAGGAGCGTTTGGACGCTTTGGATACCGCCGATGGCATCCAGGCATGCCAATCCGTGCGCGCATGTTCTCGTGAGTGCCCGCGCGGCATTGACGTTGGCGAAGAGATCTGGCAGCTGATCGCACAAGTGAAGGAACGGTGAAATGGACAAAACGTCGTTTGAGAACCATGCCCGCGCATGGGAGTGGATTGAGAACCGTGAGTATGCGAGTGAACCTGAACTGGTGCGTCAGGCTCGCGAATTGATGAGCGTCGGCAATGACGGCACTGTGTGCTCTGCCGAAGGCGCGATGCTGGGCATGTTCAAAACGATGGCGCACGCGTCATCGGTGATCGTCATCGGCACTGGCTCATTGGTGCAGACCGCGCAGATCGTGTGCTCGCTTGGCAACGATGATAAGCTCACCGCCGTGGATTCCACGCCTACCGGGTATGAGCAGATCAGGCAATTGTTCCGCTCCGCATCGACGATGACGCGCGCCACTTTGCGCGCGGTCAATGCCGATGCCGCACAGTTCCTCTCGCGATTGAACGGTGACGACTACGATCTGATCGTCGTATGCGGTGACGCGGCGAACTATCGCGCGGCATATGAGCAGGCTCCACGCCTGCTGCGCAATGATGGCGTGATTATTTTCACCGACATCCTCGCCATGGAGTCCCCTGACTCCAAAGGCGGGCTCACGAACCCCGCTGATCGTAGCGATAAGGCCGTGGCCATGCGGGAGCTGATCGATGCAGTGGCGGAAGACGAACGCTTCTCATCGGCGCTGTCGCAAACCGGATGGGGTTTGCTCGTCGCCACCCGCCACTGAATGGCGCTATGCGCGAATCATGCTCGTCGCCACGTCGACGGCTTCGTCGACGTCATCGGTGATCGTCATCAGATCGGGATCCAATCCTGAGATCATGCCATGTTCGCGCACTGGTCCTTCCAGCCAGTCGAACAGTCCACGCCAATACGACGAATCGAACAGCACGATGGGCATTTTCGCCACTTTCTGTGTTTGCACAAGCGTCAACGCTTCGAAAGTCTCGTCAAGCGTGCCGAAACCGCCAGGGCATACGATCACGCCAGACGAATATTTCATGAACATGGTCTTGCGCACGAAGAAGTACCGGAATGTCATGCCCAAGTTGATCCATTGGTTCAGTCCCTGCTCATGGGGCAGTTCAATGCCGAGTCCAACGGATTTGCCACCGGCTTGGGCTGCGCCTTTGTTCGCAGCCTCCATAATGCCCGGGCCTCCCCCGGTGATCACCGCGATGTCGCGTTGCGCGATTTTCTCACCCATATGCATTGCCGCTTGGTAGCTGTTGTCTTGCGGTTTCGTTCGAGCCGAGCCGAAGATGCTGACGGCTGGTCCGAGTTCTGCAAGGGAGCCGAATCCATCGACGAATTCGGCTTGTATGCGCAGCACACGCCATGGGTCGCGATGCAACCAATCGGTTTCAGAATCGGTTTGCAGGAATCGTTCCGAGGTGCTCTCCTGCGGGATCATCTTGCCACGTAGCAGAACGGGGCCTTGCGTATACGTCTTGCCCAGTGGGTTCTGCTCCATGTTCGCATGCGTGTTGTTCGTTTGCTCGCTCATAGTCCTCCATCATCAATGGGTCTACAAGCCAGATTAGTCAGCCGCTGCGAACAGGCTCAGCGGCTATGCCAAACCGCGCAATATGACAGCACGGTCACTCGTGACGATCGTCTGTGTCGTCTTTGAGCTCAGACAGTTCCTTAGCCGCATCTTCGCCCATCGTCTGCAATACGACTACCGTGCCATCCTGCAACGTCTGCACATCTTCATGGGAACGCTCATACTGGAGCTGCGAACTATCGCTCGCCTTCAATGCGGCGAATCTCTTGGACTGCCGGCTCAGCAAAACGGCTGCGACGGCAGCGGCGACCAACGAGCCGAGCAGCACGCCGAATCGGGCTTCTGCCGACAGTTCTTCATTGCTGTAAGCCAAAGAAGCGATCAGGAACGAAACGGTGAAGCCGATGCCGCAGGCGACCGATGCCGGGAACATGTCACGTACACGCAGCCCCTTCGGCATCGAGAACGGACCCAGATGCGTAGACAGCCATGCAGTGATCATGATGCCGAGCGGCTTACCTACGAACAGTGCGATGATGATCGCGATCACGACGGGAGACACGAGCAGCATTGGTGTGATCGAGTCGAAGTGCACGCCCGTGGCAAAGAACGCGAAAATAGGCAGGGCAAGCAGTGCGGAGAAAGGCTGCAGCTTCTGCGCATAGCGTTCCGCACGTGGAGAACGTTCCCCATACATTGCACGGGCAGGCGTGAGCAAACCAACAAGCACGCCCGCCAATGTTGGGTGCACACCCGCCTCATACATCATGACCCATGCGAGAATGCCGATGACGGCGACGCCGAACCAAGGCACTTTCTTGAGTCTGACCAGGAAGTACCATGCCACTGCGCACACGGCGATTCCGACGAACCAATACCATGCGTTCAACGATGAGAAGAACACGGCGATCAGAATGATTGCCAGCAGATCGTCGACAGTGGCGAGCGTCATCAGAAACGCGCGAATGGAGCCGGGAAGAGCTTTTGCGAACAATGCGAGCACAGCCAGCGAGAAGGCGATATCGGTTGCCGTTGGAATGGCCCAACCATGTGCGGTCTGGGCGAAGCTGAACGTCGAACCATTGGCGATGATCAGGCTTCCCGGGTCTCCGGCACCGAAATTCGAGAACAACGAGATCACGGTGATGAACAGTATCGGCGGCACAAGCATGCCTCCGACTGCGCACAGCATCGGAACGGCCGCAGCCTTCGGGTTGGCGAGCGAACCGGTGGTCAGCTCCTGCCTCAAATCGAGTCCCACCACGAGGAAGAATATCGTGAGCAAACCATCTTGCGCCCAGTGACCGATCCCCATGTCGATGTTCGTGCCTGGAATACCCAGATGGAAGTGCGAAAGCTCTTCAAACCAGTGGGCGGTTCCCGGAATGTTCGCCAACAGCAGACCGAGCAGTGCGAAGCCGAGCATGATCAAACCGGATATGCGGTCAGAGGCCGCCACACGCCTGATCGATGCCCATAATCCACGTTGTTTGCTGCTCATGCTTGTCCTCTACTCATTCGCACAATAACTTTTACACAATACCCAACTGTGTATTATGCCGCATTCTCCAGTCATCGCACCAGCTTTCTGTGTCGACAGGCACAACACACTCACACAATCCCCATATTCGCTGGTGGGAATATAAAACTCGTGAAAGCGCTGAATTTGCAAAACCATTTTCGTTGGAAAATAGCGGTTTATTGATTTGGCTTATATGAGCGTGATGCGGTTTCATATCCCCACCGGCGAAATAAGGTGGCGATTGAATTGGAAAAGCCCTTGAACGTATGCACATTCAAGGGCTTCTGGTGCGCGAAACAGGATTCGAACCTGCGACCTGCTGATCCGTAGTCAGCTGCTCTAATCCACTGAGCTACTCGCGCATGTTGCCTTGCATGCCAACCCATCTCCATATGGAGTGTGCTGACTGCTGGCCAAGTGCGCGAAACAGGATTCGAACCTGCGACCTGCTGATCCGTAGTCAGCTGCTCTAATCCACTGAGCTACTCGCGCAATTGCTTGCTTCAGGCAACTCGACTAACATACAACGTTTTGCAATAAGACACAAATCACGGCGTGTCGAATTATCGCATACCTCTCACGACACAGCGCGCATCGCCTGCCGGGGTTCCTCACGAATCAGTTTCGGAGATGCGCCAGACGTCACGCAATCGGCGTCAACGACCACGCCGATCACATCGGTTTCGTTGGGCAGGTCGAACATCGTGTCTTCGAGAATCGATTCGATGATCGAGCGAAGACCGCGCGCACCGACGCCACGGTCGATCGCCGTGCGCGCGATCTCTTCGATCGCATCATCGGTGAATGTGAGTTCCACCCCGTCCACAGACAGCAGTTTCTGATATTGCTTTGTCAATGCGTTCGTCGGTTTCGTCAGCACGTTCTTGAGGTCTTCCACCGAAAGCTGACGTAATGCGCATACCACCGGCAGTCTGCCGATGAACTCGGGAAGCAGTCCGAATTCTGCAAGATCGTCGGCATTGACCTGTTCCAGTAGTTTCTCAGGTTCAATGGTGTTGGTGCGCCATGAGGCGCCGAAGCCGCTTTCATGTGCGCCGAGCCTGTGTGCAATGATATCGTCAAGACCTACGAAAGCTCCTCCGCAGATGAACAGAATATCGTCGGTGTCGAGTTCGACGGTGTCGCCATCCTTGTGCTTATGCGCTCCATCCACCGGCACGTTCACCGTGGTGCCCTCGAGTATTTTGAGCAGTGCCTGCTGCACCCCCTCGCCGGAAACATCTCGGGTCATCGACGTGTTGTCGCCGCTTTTGCGTGCGATCTTGTCGATTTCGTCAATGTAGACGATGCCGTGCCGTGCACGTTCCACATCGCCATCGGCGGCCTGCACAAGTCTGGAGAGCACCATCTCCACGTCATCGCCTACGTAGCCCGCTTCTGTGATCGAGGTGGCGTCGACGATGATGAACGGCACCTGCATCGCCTTGGCGAGTGTTTGCGCCAAATACGTTTTCCCCACGCCGGTCGGCCCCAGCAACAGGATGTTCGATTTGGCTACACTCACCTCGTCAAGCGGGTTGAGGATCGCACGGGCGGAATCGGAAAGACCTGATTGTTCGGATTGCTGGCGTGTCACCAAGTCGTTGCGCTCGATCTGCGCACGTTTGAAGTGGTTGTAGACTGCGACGCTCAGTGTGCGTTTGGCCTCGTCCTGACCGATCACATACCGGTCGAGCACTTCCGCGATCTGCGAGGGTTTGGGAAGTTTCATCACTTCGAGTCGAGCGTCTTTCGCGTTCTCCTCATTGATGATCTGCACGCACAGCCCTATGCATTCGTCGCAAATGGCCACTCCTGCACCGGCGACGAGCTTATGCACCTCATGCTCGCTTTTCCCGCAGAATGTGCAGCGTTGCACGCCATCGTTGTAGCTGACGACACGTCCCATAGTATCCTCTCTCGCGCTTTCGCGCCCAATACGCAATATGGGTATGCGTTCACACGCATACCCATATTGTAGGCAATGCAGCCTATCTGCGAATGCTCACGAATGTTCGGCTGCACCATCGGTCGCGCTTATGCGCGGTGTTCGAGCACTTCGTCCACGATGCCGTAGTCCTTGGCCTCCTGAGCGGTCAGGAAGGTATCGACTTCGATGTCACGCGAAATGCGATCGCGATCCTGGCCGGTGTGTTTGGCGAGGGTGTCTTCAAGCCACTCACGCATGCGCATCATTTCCTTGGCCTGAATCTCGATGTCGGTGGCCTTGCCGAATCCCTGATCGATAGCCGGCTGGTGGATGAGCACGCGAGCATTCGGCAGCATGAGCCTCTTGCCCTTGGTGCCTGCCGCCAGAATGATGGCCGCAGCCGAAGCCGCCTGACCAAGGCACACGGTCTGCACGTCCGGCTTGATGTATTGCATCGTGTCGTAGATGGCAGTCATAGCGGTCATCGAGCCACCTGGCGAATTGATGTACATCATCACGTCACGACCCGGATCGAGACTTTCGAGCACAAGCAGCTGTGCCATGATGTCGTCAGCCGACGTGTCGTCGACCTGCACACCCATGAAGATGATGCGGTCGTCGAACAAACGCGTGTAAGGGTTCTGGGTTTTCATGCCGTACGGCGTGCGCTCGGTGAATTCCGGCACGACATAACGGTTCTGCGGCTGCATCGCGGCATCGCGCGCAGCGGCCGGCTGGAACCCTGCTATGCCGCGTGGCCCTGCGAGGCGTTCTGCCCTGGCGACGAATTTCGCTTCTTCGGATGCCATATGTGTCACTCCTTGTTGCTGTTCATCGTGTCATGCGTGGAGACGAGTTTGTCGACGAAGCCATAGTCGAGCGCCTCCTGCGCGGTGAACCAGTGGTCATATTCGTTGTCGCGGTAGATCTCTTCGACGGTGTGGCCAGTCTGCTCGGCGGTCAGCTCTCCCAACGTCTTCTTCATGTCCATGATCAACTCGGCGTTGATACGCACATCGGTGGTCGTACCGCCGATGCCGCCTGATGGCTGGTGCATGAGCACGCGTGCATGCGAGGTGAGGAAACGCTTGCCTTTGGTGCCGGAGCTCAGCAGGAACTGACCCATCGATGCGCACATGCCGATACCTACGGTTGCCACATCGGGTTCGATCAGCTGCATTGTGTCGTAGATGGCCATACCTGCGGTGATGGATCCGCCCGGCGAATTGATGTACAGCCAAATATCGCTTTTCGGGTCTTCCGCGGCGAGCATCAGCATCTGCGCGCAGATGCGATTCGCCATGTCGTCTTTGACTTCCTCACCGAGCCAGATGATGCGGTCTTTGAGCAGACGATTGAAAATGGGGTCTGCCGGGCCAGCCGGCATGTCTTCGCCCGCCATCATCGGGGACGTGATCAGATCACTCACGTTGTCTCCTTATCTTTCAAAAATGCCTACTCGTACAAACATGTTCATATTCAATCTATTCCCATATCTGTGATTTCATGCGAACTAACAAGCTGTCAGCCGAGCAATCTCACTGTGCGGCGTTCGACGATGCCGGTCGTGACATGAGCTGCCAGCAATGAGATCATCGAGATGAACACTACCGGCACGAACAGGTTCATCGGCGCTTCGGTCAGTTCCATGACGAGTGTCATCGCCATCAGCGGGGCGTTCTGCGATGCCGACAGCAGTGCACAAGCACCGAGTAGCGCATATACGCCTATCGAATTGGTTCCCGTCATCTGCATCCACAGAATGCCCAACACGCACCCCATTGACGAGCCTAATGCGATGCCTGGGGTGAGCACACCGCCAGAGGCACCGGCGCGAATCGTCATCAGAGTCACAATCGCTTTGGCCGCGAACGAAAGCAGTAGCACCGGGATGAGCGACATGGTGGGTGTGCCGGAGAACGCCAATTGTGCGGTGGCACGGCCATTGCCCATGACCTGCGGCACATAGATCGCCACCACTCCGGTCACGGCACCGGCTGCAGGCAACGCCCACAGAATCGACGCGCCACTTGCCTTGTTGCGTTCCGCCCATTGCGAACCTTTGCGAAACAGTGCGCCGCAGATGCCGAGAATGATGCCCGCTGGAATGGCGAATAGCATCAGATCGGGAGAGAATCGCGAATCGACCTGGCCTATCACGTAGAACGTGTGCGAACCTTTGACCAGAGTGGCCACCCATGCCGCCAACGTGGAGCAGAGGAACGAGAGCATCACCGTGCTCAGGCTCACGTCGACGAGCAGAATCTCCACCGTGAAGAACGCTCCGGCAAGCGGCGCATTGTAGACGCCTGCGAGGCCTGCGCCTGCCGCAACCGCGACGATCGTGCGCATGTCGGTGGCATTGAGTTTGAGCCATCGTGAGCAACGTTGCGCCAGCATTGCGCCGAGCTCTCGCGGAGCCACTTCCCTGCCGACCGATAAGCCGGTGCCGACGATGAAGATCTGCAAGAGCACATGCGTCACTGTCTGCCATGCTGGCATGAGTTTTCCAGCCACAGCTTGTTTGACCGACGGCACCGCCGTCGTTTTGGTGCGCAGCAGCCACCATGCGATGGCGGCGATCGTCGCGCCTGCGAATACCGACAACGCTCGTCTCCATGCGGGTGTCAGAAATGGCCCCGGCATGTCTGGATTCTCCACGAATCCCAAGCAGAAACGCTCTATTGCATACAGTAATTGAGTCAGCAGTCCAGCGCATACGCCAATGGCTACTCCCAGAACCACGACTGCCAACAGCAGCGCCCATGTTCGCGATGCGATCGTGGTGCTGTGCTGCTCGGCCGGCATATCGGTCTCAGCGCTTTTCGCGGTTGCGAAATCGTTGTCGAAATGCCCTGCATCTTCTTTCACTGGATTGTTGCTTTCTGTGTGATTGTGCCGTATATGCGATCATGCCAGAGTTCACCGCAATACCGCGTATATCGCGTTCTGCTCTGGAATTGCGAGGGCTCCTGACATAGCATGTCAGGAGCCCCTCAATCATGAATGAGCTATCTCACTCGATGTTCACGTGATGCTTGGCGCTCACTCGGCATCGGTGGAGAGATTGTCGGCGACTGCGGCCGCTGCTGCGGCGGCTGCCACGCTCTCGTCTTCTTCTGCCTGAGCCTGAGCGTCGTCTTCGTCGGAGCCGAGGAAGTTCGTCAGGTCGAGTGGCTCGCCGTCAACGGTGAAGCTGACTGCGCGCATACCCTCGAGCATGCCCTTGGAGCGTGCGACTTCTTCGACTGCGGAACCGATCTGGCCGTTGCGCATAAGAGCCTGGATGAACATGTTCGGATCCATGCCGTACTGCTGGGCGATCGAGCCAAGGAAGTTGTAGACGTCGGCCTGCGACACCTGAACGTTGAGCTTCTCAGCGAGGGCGTCGAGCACCATCTGGTCGCGAAGCATCTTGTCGACTTCTTCTTCGACCTGCTTCTTGCGCTCCGGATCGGCGTCATCACCGTCAAGACCGGCGGTCTTGAGCTGCTGGTCGATGTTCTGCTTGCGCACACCCTTCGGCAGCGGCAGATCGAGACCAGCTTCGAGGGTCTCGATGAATGCATCGCGAGCCAGGGAAGCCTGACGGCCTTCGGCATCGGCTTCGATGTTCTTGCGGATTTCGGCCTTGAGCTCATCGAGCGTGTCGAATTCCGATGCTTCCTGAGCGAAGTCGTCGTTCAGCTCTGGCAGTTCTTCAGCCTTCACCGAGTTGACCTTCACCTTGACCTGAGCCTTTTCACCCTCGTGTTCGCCGCCTTCCAGCGTGCTTTCGAAGGTGGTCTCCTCGCCTGCCGACAGACCGTCGAGGGCCTCATCGAGACCATCGAGCATGGTGCCGGAGCCGAGTTCGTAGCTGACGCCTTCCTGCGAGTCAACGGTTTCGTCGCCGATCTGAGCAGTCAGATCGATGTTGGCGAAATCGCCCTTCTGTGCCGGACGGTCGACGCCGACCAGAGTGGCGAAACGCTGACGCAGCGTTTCCAGACGATTGTTCACATCGTCATCGCTCACTTCGGCCTTGTCGACTGCGATCGTGAGGCCTTCGAGGTTCGGCAGTTCGAACTCCGGACGACGCTCGACGGTTGCGGTGAACTTGAGCTTCGTGTCGTCGGATGCGCTCTCCGGCATCTCGACGACTTCGATCTCAGGCTGTGCCATCGGACGAATGTTCTTTTCGTCGAGAGCCTTCGAATACATGTCTGGAATGGTCTTGTTCACAGCTTCGCCGGCAACGGCGCCGAAGCCAACGCGCTGGTCAACGAGCTTGCCCGGCACATGGCCCTTACGGAAGCCCGGAACGGTGATCTGCTCGGCGATGTCTTTGCGAGCCTGCTCGAGGTATGGGTCGAACTCGTCTTTGTCAACGGTGATCGTGAGCTTGGCCTTGGTAGGCTCGAGATTCCTTACGCTGATTTTCACGCTTGCGCTCCTGAAAGTTTTCTTTTGGTTTCAACAACTGCCCGTAGGCAACCGTTACATAATAACGCGAGTCAAAGACTCGCTGAGCAGCTGAATCTGCCACGCTCTCGCGCCTTGTTCCTCAAGGAATTGCGCGACATCACGCGACGCGGGATCGTCGGTCCAGCACAGGTTCCTCACGATCTGCGGTTTGATCAGCACATCGACCGGCGTACGTGTGTCTTCCGAAATCTGGTTGAGCACCGTTTTGCAGCGCTGCAGCATCGCATAGCGTTCCGGGTGATGCTGTTTCCAGAACTTCATCGACTTGGGGGCGTTCACCACTGCATCATCGTTTGGGAGGGCCGGCAGAACCGGCAATCGGTTGTCCGGCAGATCGAGTGCGTGTTGGATCGTGCGTTTCCACAGTGATGGCTTGACTTTGCGCTGTATCGGCGCATACCGTTCGAACATTTTGTCGCGCTCGTTGCCCAGATGCATGCGCACGCGCTCGTTGAGCGAACGGATCTCCCTGAATTGACGTGCATTATGCGGTTTTTCTGTGCGGCTTCGATGATCGCCGCGTCAGAGAGCAGTAGCGTTGGGGCGATATCGTATTCCTTGGCGAGCTTGTCGCGCTCCGTCCACAGTTCTTTCGCGACGGCGAGAGCCCGTTGGTCGTTGTGCAATGCGCTGATATGCGAAATATGGAGCCAAGGGACCGGATGCGGTTTCACCGGCTGCAGCCCCTCCTGCAATGCATAAGCAAATTCCTGAAGAGCCCATTCCCATTTACCTTGTTGCTTGAGGTCATGGGTCATCGCACGTTCGAGGTCGATGAGCAGTTCAACGTCAAGCGCCGCATAGTTGCGCCAATCTCGTGGCAATGGGCGGTACGACCAGTCGGCGGCGGAATGCTCTTTGGCGAGCGTGATGCCGAGGTAGTACGACGTCACATAGGCGAGACCGAACCGATGCAGTCCGAGCAGTCGGGCGGCGATTTCGGTGTCGAACAGGCGCTGTGGGCGCAAGCCGATTTGCGCGAATCCGGGAAGATCCTGGCGTGAATCGTGCAGAATCCAATTGCTGTCGCCGATCGCTTCGTTGAACAAGCTCCAATCAGCGCCCTGTTTGCTCAGTGCCACCGGGTCGAGTAATGCGATGGGTGCGCCTTCGCGCTTGAACTGGATGAGCCAATCCTCATGGCCATACCGGTAGCCGCTCGCGCGTTCCGCATCGGCGGCGAGTGAACCGGAAGCGGCGGCATACAATTCGCATGTCAGTTCATAGTCGGCAAGGGTGTCGGTGACGTCGGGAACGCCTTCCTTCGGCTCGGTCTGCAGCACGGGCTCGCTGTTCCCTGGATTCACCGCCGTCCTCCTGAACTATGCATCGATACTGTCTCGAATCATAGTGCGCGCCATGACACCGATCGGTGTCATGGCGCGCACTATGAACAATTCACTATTCGAAGCTCATTCATTCGACACTCACACGTACACAGTGAATCCGTGGGCTTCGAACTGCTTCTTCACGCGGTCGCGCAATGCCTGAGAAGGCCCTTTCTGGTCTTCCAGCGGGTATGGGATGCGCAGTTCATGCCACTTCGGTCGTCCAAGCTGGTGGAACGGCAGAATGTCAACATGTTCGAGTGCATCGCCGAATATCTCGCAGATGCGTGCCACGTTTTCGACGTTTTCCTCCGACGAGGTGAGTCCCGGTACGAGCACAAAGCGTACCCAGATCTTCTTGCCCTGCTTGGCGAGTCTTTGCCCGAAGTCGATCGTCGGCTGCAACAGGCCTCCGGTGACTTTGTGGTAGGTCTCCTCGTCTCCGGATTTCACGTCGAGCAAGCACAGGTCGATGTCGTCGATCATCTCATCGGTGTAGTTGGCGTTGAGGAATCCCGAAGTGTCAAGGCATGTGTGCACGCCCATCTCCTTCGCAGCGCGGAACACGCGTGAAACGAATGCCGGCTGCATCATCGATTCGCCGCCGGAGAACGTGATGCCTCCGCCTGTGGATTGGAACAGGTCTTTGTAGCGTTCGACCTTCTTGATCATCGCATCGAGGTAGACGGGCTTGCCGTCCCTCATCTTCCAAGTGTCGGGGTTCTGGCAGTATTGGCACCGCAATGGGCATCCGCTCATGAACACCGTCATGCGTGTTCCGGGCCCGTCGACCGACGTGTTGATGTCCCACGAGTGCACGAATCCGATGTCACCTGTTCTCAACGCTTGAATGCGGTCACGTCTGTCAAGCCCGATCGGTGATTCGAAACCCGAAAGCCCGCCCATCAACGTTTGACGCTGGTATTCCTTCGAGGTTTTCAACATGTGGCGGGTGGTCGTGCGAAACGACTTGTCTGGAGAATTCTGCTCTGAATTCGACATGGCAATCACCTTCCGTTTGACGGTTAACACGGTAGCACACTACACAACAACAATACAAAGCAAATGGGGCGGAGCCCGAAAGCCCCGCCCCACATTCGCGAAGTATTCGCTTGTGGCTATGCCACCGAAGAATTCGCGATTAGGCTATCAGTCTTCGACCGCACCCTGATGGAAGGTACGAGAGATGACGTCGAGCTGCTGCTCCTTCGTCAGACGGACGAAGTTCACGGCGTAGCCGGAGACGCGCACGGTCAGATGCGGGTACTTTTCCGGATGCTCAACGGCGTCTTCGAGCTGTTCCTTGCGAAGCACGTTGATGTTCGCGTGATACAGGCCGTGGCCGTTGCCTGCGTCGAGGATGCCGACGAGGTTGCTGATGCGCTCGTCTTCATCGCGACCCAAGCCGTCAGGCGTGATCGTGTTCGTCAGCGAGATGCCATCGAGAGCGTCGTTGTAGTCGATCTTGCCGACCGAGAACATCGACGGCAGCATGCCGTGGGAATCCATGCCGTTCTCCGGGTTGGCGCCTGGAGCATACGGGGTGCCCTTCTGGTGGCCGGACGGGAACGAACCGGTGGCCTTGCCGTATTCGACGTTCGAGGTGATCGTCAGAATCGACTGGGTCGGGACTGCACCACGGTAGACAGGCAGGCGCTTGACCTGGCCCATGACGGTGGAAACAACCCACTTGGCCAGATCATCGGCGCGATCGTCATCGTTGCCGTAGATCGGGAACTCGCCAACGGTGCGGTAGCCGACGATCAGATCGTCATCCGCGCCCTCGACGTATTCCTTCTCGTGGCCAGGCATGTTCTTGGCATCCTTGTTGTAGATCGGGTAGACCTTCGCATACTTGCATGCAGACAGCGAGTCGGCGGCAATCGACAGGCCAGACATGCCGCAGCCGAGCGTGCGATAGACCTCGCGGTCGTGCAGAGCCATTTCGATCGCTTCGTATGCATACTTATCGTGCATGTAGTGGATGATGTTAAGAGCTTCGACGTAGGTCTCCGACAGCCACTCGAGAGCCTTCTCGTAGTTGGCCTTGACCTTCTCGAAGTCAAGCGTGCCGTCAGCCTCTGGCTTGATCGGGTCGATAACGCCCTTGTCGATCACCTGCATGCCGGTCATCTCGTCGCGGCCGCGTTGATCGCGTAGAGCAGTGCCTTTGCGGAGTTCACGCGAGCTGCGAAGAACTGCATCTGCTTGCCGACGCGCATTGGAGACACGCAGCATGCGATTGCCGCGTCGTCGCCCCAGTGGCTACGGATCTCCTTGTCGGACTCGTACTGGATAGCCGAGGTGTCGATGGAGATGCGGGCGCAGAAGCGCTTGTAGGCTTCAGGCAGCTTCGGATCCCAGAAGATCGTGATGTTCGGCTCAGGGCCAGGTCCGAGGTGCTCGAGCGTCAGCGTGTTGAGCAGACGGAACGAGGTCTTGGTGACCATCGTGCGGCCGTCGTCGCCGAAGCCTGCATCAGACCAGGTCGCCCAGTATGGATCGCCGGAGAAGATCTTGTCGTAATCCTTGGTACGCAGGAAGCGCACGATACGAAGCTTCATCACCAGGTTGTCGATGATCTCCTGAGCATCGGTCTCGGTGATCTTGCCTTCCTTGAGGTCACGCTCGAAGTAGATGTCGAAGAAGGCGGAGACACGGCCGAAGCTCATTGCTGCGCCATCCTGGCTCTTGATCGAGGCGAGGTAGCCCATGTAGGTCCACTGCACGGCTTCCTTGGCGTTCATTGCCGGGCGTGCCAAGTCGAGGCCGTATTCCTTGCCCAGTACGATGAGCTTCTTGAGGGCCTTGATCTGCTCGTCATGCTCTTCGCGGTAACGGATCCAGTGCTCGATCTCGGTCTCCGAGAAATCGTTGCGGTATGGGATCGCGTCCTTGTCGCGCTGCTTGAACTTGATCAGCGTGTCGACACCGTAGAGAGCCACACGACGGTAGTCGCCGATGATGCGGCCACGGCCGTAGGCATCCGGAAGACCGGTGAGGATCTTGTTGTGACGTGCAACCTTGATGTTCTTCGTGTAGACGCCGAACACACCATCGTTGTGGGTCTTGCGGTAGCGGGTGAAGATCTTCTTGATCTCCGGATCAGGCTCCTTGCCTGCTTCCTTGATGGCCTGCTCGACCATGCGCCAGCCGCCGTTCGGCATCATTGCGCGCTTGCACGGAACATCGGTCTGCAGGCCGACGATCACGTTGTCGACTTCAGGGGAATCGATGTAGCCGGCCGGGAACGCGTCGATGTCTGCCGGGGTGTGGGTGTCAACGTCGTAGACGCGCTGCTTGCGCTCTACAGCGAGGTAGTTGTCGTCAAGATACTTCCACAGATGCTTCGTCTTCTCAGTGGCGTCTGCGAGGAAGGACTCATCTCCTTCGTATGGCGTGTAGTTCTTCTGAATGAAGTCACGAACGTCAATGTCTTTTCCCAGTTACCTGGTACGAAACCTTCCCAAGCCTTTTCCTTGATGGCTTCCGGGGAAAGCTCGGTCGCATTTTCAATTGCTGCCATTGCCACTCCTTTTGGGCTGTAGCTGTGTACCGCGCAACTCTGCGCTGTACTTCGTAACAACCTCTATACTAGCGGGAATGGCTTCGCTGGCATAGCGTCAAATGCGTGAGCTTGGTCACATTTGCGTACAACCACGCCGAACAGCACGTAGTTTTCGAAACTTTTCGAGGGGTGCGCATAAGTAGCACAGATAGTTGTGCGCGGCGTGACGCAATGTCATGCCGCGCACAATATGCACCATTCGTTCGAGACAGGTCACACGGAACGGTCAGTGGTATCGATTACTTATGCGAGTCGTCGTTGTTCCAACTGTTCCATGCGCGGTCTTGATCGTCCCACTTCTTGTTACGCTTTTTCGCGATTTCCAACGCTTTCTGAGCGTCTTCGCGCGTCTTGTAAGGCCCGAGCCTGTTCTGCATCGGCGACTGCGGCCCCTGCTCCACTTCTCCGGTCACCGTGTTGTAGTACCACTCCTGCGTATCTGCCATGTCGCTCTCCTATCAGTGCCGCAAAGCGATCACGAACTTTATTCGCGTTGCTAGATAACGGCACTTGTGTTAGTTACACTCGTTTATTTATTTGTATTATTTGCGATTATCCGCGTTGCGGACAAAGCTTACGCGGCGTTTTTCATCTATTCGCGGAAAGCATCGCTGACCGGCAGTCTGCGGTCACGCCCGAATGCGAGCGCGCTCACCTTCGGCCCCAGCGGGTATTGGCGGCGCTTCCATTCGGCGCGATCCACGAGGCGCATCACCGTGTCTACCGTCTGCTCGTCGAAGCCGTCGGCCAACAGGTCGGCGCGTCCTTCCGCATGTTCAATGTAGGCCGCGAGCACTTGGTCGAGCAACGCATATTCCGGCAACGAATCGGAATCCTTCTGCCCTGGGCGCAATTCCGCGCTTGGTGCCTTGGTGATCGAATTGTTCGGAATGATCTCGCCGCTCTTTGGCGTGATTCCGGCGCTTCCCGCATCGTTGCCGACGATCGGCAGACCGCCGATGCCGATGCCGTTCTTCAGCGCCTGGTTACGCCAGCGAGCCAACTGCCATACCTTGGTTTTGAACAGATCTTTGATGGGCGCATACCCGCCGACCGCATCGCCGTAAATGGTCGAGTACCCACAGGCGAGCTCAGATTTGTTGCCCGTCGCCAGTGCGAGCAGCCCATCGGAATTCGAGTAGGCCATGACGATGACGCCACGAATGCGAGCTTGCAGGTTCTCGGCGCTCACTCCTTCAAGGTGAAGCTGGTTCTGAAAGGCGTTGAACAATGGTTCGATGGCCTGCACATCATATTTCGCACCGAGATTCTCAGCGAGCTGTGCGGCGTCGTCTTTGGAGCCGCTTGACGAATACATGCTCGGCATCGAGATGCCCTGCACGTGCTCTCCCCCTATCGCGTCCGCGGCCATTGCAGCCACGAGAGCCGAGTCGATGCCGCCGGAGAGCCCGAGGCACACGCCAGTGAACCCATTCTTGACCATGTAGTCTTTGAGTCCGAGCACGCAGGCCGTGTACACCTGCTGGTCCGCATCCATGACGTCGACCACGGAACCGACCTGCTGCTTGCCTGCCTTTGTGTCGATATCGAGGAAGGTCAGATCTTCAACGAACATAGGCGAGCGCTCAAGCAACGTGCCGTCCGCGTCGACGGCGAAGCTGCCGCCGTCGAACACGAGATCGTCCTGACCGCCCACCTGGTTGACATACAGCACGGGTGCATGCACTTCCGCCGCGCGCTTGCGGCACAGTTGCAGACGCGTATCAGTTTTCCTTCTTCGTATGGCGAACCGTTGATCGTCACCAACACGTCGATGTTCTGTTCGGCGAGCGCCGCAACGGGGCCGCCTTCCTGCCAGATGTCTTCGCAGATGGCCATGCCAAGCGCGCGCCGTCAACGTCGAGCACCACGGAGCGGTCTCCCGACGAGAAAATGCGGAATTCGTCGAACACACCATAATTCGGCAGGAAATGCTTGTCGTATCCCGCCCACACCACACCATCGTGCAGCACGACCAGTCGATTGCGCGGTTTGCCGTTCTCGCGGTCGGTGCCGATGGTACCGACGATCACGAACAGTTCGCCGAGCCCATCAGCAGCCAAGCGTGAAGCAAGATCATTGGCGGTCTGCCATGCTGCCTTGCGGAACGTGGCGCGCAAAGCCAGATCTTCGATCGGGTATCCGGTGAGTGTCATTTCGGGGAACACCACCACCTGTGCGCCGCCGCGTGCGGCACGTGCCGCATATTCCAGTGTCTTGTCTGCATTGGCGGCCAAAGCGCCCACGCAGGTGTCTATTTGTGCAAGTGCGAATCGAAGCATAGTCATAAGCCCTTAGTGTAGGTATCGCGTGTCACAAAACCGTAGCCGGTGCGTTCACTGGCGAAGGTAGTCGAGCACCTCGAGCGCGGAGTTCGCGTAGAAGTCGGCGGCAGTCGGAATCTCTTCGTCAAGCCCTACGAATTTCGGTGAGTGCAGGTCAGCGCAACCCGGCTGTCCATTCGAACCGATGAATGCGAACAGCAGGCGCGTCTTCGTCTCGTATTCCGCGAAATCCTCGCCAGCCATCGATGGATGGATCGGTTCGAGTTGCGCGTAACTCGGCACATGCTTCATTGCGAGTCGCGCCAGATCGTGATCGGAAACGAGCGGACGCTGGAAGTCATCCCACACATAGTCCACGCCGATGCCATATGCTGCGGCGGTACTTTCGACGATCTGCTTGAAACGTTCCGCCGCCAAATCGCCGTCTTCGCGGTGGAAGTAGCGTGCGGTGCCTTGGAATCCAGCTTCGGCGGGCACCACGTTCCACACGTCGCCGCCGTGCACTTCGGTCACCGACACCACGAGCGGGTGGAATGGCGACACGTTGCGGCTCACAATCGTCTGCAATGCGAGAATCATCGTGGCCATCGCGCCCATCGGTCCAGTGCCGCGATGCGGGTAGCCTGCGTGCGTGCCCTGGGCGTGCAGATTCACTCGGAATCGCACGCAGCCGGCCATCATCGGTTCGAAACCCACGGCCACTTCGCCCGGCTTGTAGTCGGGATTGTTGTGCGTGCCGATCATCGCGTCCAATCCGTCGATGAGTCCTGCGTCGATCACCGCGCGCGCACCGCGCCCAAGCTCTTCAGCTGGTTGGAATATCAAGCGAATCGTACCGTGAATGCGGTCGCGGTGGTCTGCGAGCCAGAATGCGGCGCCCAGCAGACTCGTCATATGTAGGTCGTGCCCGCAGCCGTGCATCACTCCTTCGTTTTCGGAGGGGAACGGCAGACCACTGTCTTCGTGAATCGGCAGACCGTCGATGTCTGCGCGCAAGCCGATCTGCGGGCCGTCATGCGCACCTTCTATCTGCGCGACGAGGCCGGTTTCCATCGGGTCGGGCAGAATCGTGATGCCGTGCGCCTCCAGTATCGAGCGCAGATACTTGCTGGTGTTGAATTCTTTGAACGAACGTTCCGGATGACGGTGCAGCTCGCGGCGGATCGCGCGTAATTCGTCGGTCAGCTCGATATGCACGGCGTCAGTGTTCTGCTTGTTCTTTTGGTCGGCGGTCATGTTCCCTCCTGCCGCAGTCTCGGACGAGCAATACTCAGTAATGTTCACTATCTACCGATAGTAGTCGCCGGTAAACGAAAACATCCGCGTGACGAAACCCCTCGAAGTGTCCGTCACGCGGATGTCATGAGTCTTACGCGCATATGCACGTAAAATCTACAGAATACTCAGCTGTTAACTGTGCGGCGCAGCAGATGCTTGGCGATCGCGTTGGCGATCGACTGCACGATCTGCACGAGCACGATCATGATGATCACGGCGGTCCACGTGACCGTCTGGTCGAACTTCTGGTAACCGTAGGCGATGGCGAAGTTACCCAAGCCGCCGCCGCCGATGTAGCCGGCCATCGCGGACATGTCGAGCACGCCGATGAACAGGAATGCGTACGCGAGAATCAGCGGAGCCAATGCCTCGGGAATGAGCACGGTGCGGATGATCGTGAACTTCGAAGCACCCATCGCGCGCGCCGCCTCGATCATGCCATGGTCGACCGGCACGAGATTCTGCTCGACCAAGCGGCCGGTGGCGAACGTGCACATCACGCACATCGGGAAGATCGCCGCAGCCGTGCCGATCGACGTGCCGATCACTTTGATCGTGAGCGGCTGCATTGCTGCGAGGAAGATGATGAACGGGATCGGGCGAATAATATTGACCAAAATGTCGAGCACGCGGTACACGTACCGATTCTCGAACAGATTGCCCGGGCGCGTGCCATAGAGGATGACGCCGAGGATGAGTCCCAGGAAACCGCCGACGACGATCGTGATGAGCACCATCTGCAACGTCTGCACGATCGACTGGCCGAGCAGAGGGCGCAACACACTCCAATCACTGCGCGAAGCAAGCGTGACCGTATGTTCCAATGTGAATGTGTGCATCACTTCTCCTCCGTGTTTTCAGTGCCGTCGACGCCGACCTCGCGTGGCGTCATCGTGACGACATCGTCCACCTGCTCAACTTGCTCGGCCTGCTCGTCGCGCGCAGCACCGTCTTCTTCCGTCAGCTCCACCGGCGAAGCGATGCCGGCGTGTTCTACAGCCTCGTTGTAGTCAACGGGATTCTTCGCGGTGCCGAAGTCTACGATGTCGCTGTTTCGTGCGAGTTCGTCGAGGAAATCATCGACTTCGCCATCCGCACCGTCGAACGAATAGGTGATCGCGCCGATCGCCACGCCCTGCACGGTGTCGATGCCGCCGAACACGAGATTGCTGTCGATCTGATGCTTGGAGATCAGTTCCGAGATGTTCTGGCCGGATGCGTTGATGCGCGTGTTCGTCACGGGATCGGTGATGTCGTGCTGTCGCACGATCACGGTGACCAATCGTCCCGGCCAATCCTCATGCATCTTCGCGACACGCGCTTCGTCCGGCAAGCCGGAGATGGCGGTCGCGATGAATCGCTTGGTCACGTCTTCGCGCGGCGCGGCGAAGATGCGGTAGACAGTGCCCTGCTCGACGATTCTGCCGGCTGACATGACCGCCACATGGTGCGCGATCTGCTGCACGACGTTCATCTGATGCGTGATCAGCACGATCGTCACACCGAGCTGCTCATTGATCTTCTTGAGCAGATCGAGCACTTCCGTAGTAGTCTCCGGGTCGAGTGCGCTCGTCGCTTCGTCGGCGAGCAGAATCTTCGGATTCGTCGCCAATGCGCGCGCGATGCCGACGCGCTGCTTCTGGCCACCGGAAAGTTGTGCCGGATATTTGTTTGCATGCTCGGCGAGTCCCACGAACTCGAGTAGTTCCTTGACGCGTTTGTCTTGGTAATCTTTGCGCCAGTGATCGAGCTGCAACGGATAGGCGACGTTCTGCGCAACCGTCTTCGTGGAGAACAAGTTGAACGACTGGAAGATCATGCCGATCTTCTGGCGCACCGGACGCAGTTTCGACTCGCTCATCGAGGAGACCTGCTGCCCCATCACCGTCACCGTGCCCGACGTGGGTTTTCAAGTGCGTTGATCATGCGCACGAGCGTCGATTTGCCGGCGCCCGAATACCCGATGATGCCATAGATATCGCCTTCGCGAATCGTCAATGACACGTCGTCGACGGCGCGCGTCTGTTTTTGCCACGACCCGAATACACCTTGCTGGCATGTTCGAATTCGATGATGGCGTTCTCCTCTTGCGTCATACCCGCCCTCGCTGTAGCTGTTGTGCACGATGTTCGGCGCAGCATCTGCTGTTCGCTGAACATCATGCTTGTTTTGTCACGTGTTCGCATCGCATGGCATATCGCCATGCACGTTGCCGCGTCCGTTGCACATCGTAGCGTAACCCGACGGCGTGAAAACGGGGCAGGCCGATCGCATACGCCGTGCGCAGCTTCTGGCCTGCCCCGCCACTTTGTTACTTCGAGCTGTCTTTCACATCTTTCTCGATGTCGCTCAGGTAACTCTGCAACTGCTGCGTGGTGTAGTCGTTGGCGAGCACGGCGGTGCCACCGGAGTTCTCCTGCAGCTTGTCGAGCACGGACTTCGACTGGAAGATCTGCACGCACTTCTTGTACACTTCGTTGTTCACGTCATCGGCGCGCACGGCGAAGATGTTGATGTACGGGCGGGATTCCTCGGATTTCGCGTCGTCCTGGTAGATCGCGTCGGTCGGCTTGAGACCCGCGTCGGCCACGTAGTCGTTATTGACGACGCCTGCCGACAGGTCATCGCCGCCCGCCTTGAGCGTGTTGGAGATCTGCTCGGCTTTCATCGGAACCACCTTGACCTTCGACTTCGCAGTGTCGATGTCCTGCGGAATCGTGAACGCCGTCCAATCGCCCTTGAGCGTCACCACGCCGGCCGCCTTGAGCACGCCGATGGCGCGCGCCTGGTTGGTCTCGTCGTTCGGGATGGCGACGGTGGAACCGGCCGGCAGATCAGAAATGCTCGTGTATTTCGGCTTGCCGTTCTCGAACGCCGAATAGACGCCGAGTGGGTAGACCGCCACGCCGCCGAGCGGCTGCAGGTTCTGCTTGTTCTGCACGTTGTAGTTGGCGAGGTAGAGCAGGTGCTGGAACTCGTTCATGTCAAGGCTTCCCTCGGCGAGTGCCGGGTTCTCAGACGTGTAGTCTTGGAAATCCTTGATCTGCACGTAGATACCCTGTGCTTTGGCCTGCTTGGTGAATTCCACCCACTGCGGGTCGGTGGCGCCGACTACGCCGATGACCACCGGGTTCGTCTCCGATCCTTTCGGGGCGGCGTTGTCTTTGTGCATGGCGCGATAGCCAAACACCGCGCCGATGATGATGGCCACCACGACCACGACGGCGATGATGATGTTGCGCGCGGTATGGTTGACGCGCACTGGCTCTTCCGGATCCGACAGTATTGGCTGCGTGTTGTTCGAAGTCATGCTTATTCTCTTCTTCCTCTTTCGTCTTCAAGAACATTGTCATGAATTGTTCAGGTTCTTTCTGGCAACGGGTCTTAGAATACGGCATGCTCGGCGCGATGGCACGCGTGTCGTTATCGGATCTGCTTATAGGCTCTTCTCAATCCGGCTTGTAGACTGGCTCTATGGCACATGAGATTGTTGCGGACGCGAATATTCGCGCCGCGTTCTTCGACATCGACGGCACGTTGACGAGTTTCACCTCGCACGAGGTTCCCTCTTCCACCGTTCGCGCATTGCAGGAACTGCGCGAACGCGGTGTGCTGTTGTTCATCTGCACCGGGCGCGCGCCGAGCCAGATGGGCGTCGTGCTGAACAAACTGCCGCTACACTTCGATGGCATCGTCGGCGCCAACGGGCAATACTGCTGGAACGACGACGGAATCATCGCAAGGAACCCGATCTCCCCCGACGACGTGCATATTATTCTCGACTGGCTTGACGCACACCCCGATGTGAGCGCCGCGTTCAGTGAGGCTGATTACAGTTATTTCAACCATGACTCGCCCACATTGCGCACTATGTGGGCATCACTCGGCAAAACGGCTCCGCGCATCGATTTCGCCGACCCGCGTACGCGCGACGCAGCCATCTATCAGATCAGCCCGTATATCGATCAGCGAACACAAGATGAGCTGACCTCGCTGTGCCGGAATGTACGCGGTGTTCGTTGGCACCCGGATTTCGTGGATCTGATCGTCGGCGACGGCGGCAAGAACCGCGGCATGGAACATATGCTGCAACATTACGGACTGCAGCGCGAGCAGTCGATCGCGTTCGGCGACGGCGGCAACGACATCGACATGTTGGAGTATGCGGGCATCGGTGTGGCCATGGGCAATGCAACGCCGCAGACGAAGGCCGCCGCCGACTATGTGACCGCCGATGTCGATGACGACGGCATCGCCAAGGCGCTCCGCCACTTCCGTATCATGTAAATCATCAATTTCAGCGGAAAGGATCGTGTCACCTTTAAAGATTGCCTTATAATAACAAGTAAGGAATTTCTTACTTGTAAGGAGACTGCAATGACTACGGTACTCGATATGGCCAAAATAACTTCAAAAGGGCAAATCACCATCCCCGTCAGCATTCGTAAAGCAATCGGCGTGCACGAAGGCGACAAAGTGCTCTTCGTGCAGGAAAACGATGGCACCATCTCATTGCGCAGTTCCAATCTCGAGGCCTTTCATAAGGCTCAGTTGGCGTTTGATGGAGCAGCGCAAGAAGCTGGAATCAATGATTTGGATGATGTGGTCGACCTTATCCGTGACATGCGCGCAGATAAATCACACGAGAGTAAAACACCATGCGAGTGATGCTCGACACCAACGTGCTTCTTTCAGCACTTATTTTTCATTCGGCGACGTTGACTAGAACGATTGAGTTCGCGTCATCCAGAGGCAATCGTCTGCTGCTTTCCACGTATGTGATTGACGAAGCCCGTGAGGTTGTGTCTCGCAAATGGCCGACACGACTCCCGGCGCTCGATGATCTATTCCAAGAACTGGATTTTGAGACGATTAACACTCCCATAACCATGGATACAACTCTCTTTGAGATTCGCGACCCCATGGATTATCCAGTGCTGTATTCGGCCATCATCGGAAGCGCTGACATTTTGTCACGGGAGACAAGGATTTTCTAGATGTCCATGTTCAGCATATACGAATTCTCACACCTTCCGAATACGTAGAGCTTTACACCAGCAATTTCTATGAGACATAATCACATCTCAATCAACGATGATTGAAACGCAGCGAACTGATATGCGCTGTGGGAATGGATGGAGAGTTGTGCGTGACGATATGCTAGCGTGGCAGGTATGACTACTATCATCATGCACACCTCCGAAGGTGACATCAAGATCAACATGTTCGACGACAAGGCGCCGAAGACCGTCGAGAACTTCCTCGGCCTGGCTACCGGCGAGAAGGAGTGGACCGACCCGTTCACCGGCAAGCCTTCCCATGAGGCTTTCTATGACGGCCTGACCTTCCACCGCATCATCAAGGACTTCATGATTCAGGGCGGTTGCCCGCTCGGCACCGGCACTGGCGGCCCGGGCTACGATTTCGATGACGAGATCGATCCGACGCTCAAGTTCGACAAGCCATACCTGCTCGCAATGGCGAATGCCGGCCTGCGTCGTGGCGCCGACGGCCAGATCCATGGCACCAACGGTTCGCAGTTCTTCATCACCACCGTGCCGACGCCGTGGCTCAACGGCCATCACACGATTTTCGGTGAGGTCGCCGACGAATCTTCGCGTGCCGTCGTTGCCGCGATCGACGCCGTGCCGACCGATCCGCAAGATCGCCCGCTCGAACCTGTGATGATCGAGGGCATCGAAATCGTCAAGTAAGATTTCCCAGTCGCAACAACAATAAGGGGTCTCGGCAAATACCGAGACCCCTTCGTATGCCTATCACCAATTACTTGAAGATAGGCACATACATAAATTGATTGTTACTCCTGATAGCGGTCACGCATCTTGCGCATACGTGGTTCCGAGGAATCCTTCGCGCCGGTGATGCGGTAGACGTCGAACACGCCATCGATTTTACGAATAGCCGACAGCAATGTGTTCAGATGCCCCGGATCCGCCATTTCGAAGCTGAACTGGCTGGTGGCCACACGGTCGGAGCCAGTGGCGATCGTACCGGAGAGAATGTTGACGCCATGATCGGAGAGCACGCGGGTCACATCGCTGAGCAGGTGTGGACGATCCAGAGCCTCGACTTGGATCTTGACCATGAACAGGCCCTTGCTGCTCGTCCACTCCACTTCGACGACGCGTTCCGGCTCACGCTTCTTGAGATTGATCATGTTGACGCAATCCACGCGATGCACCGACACGCCTTCGTTGCGTGTGATGAACCCGACAATGTTGTCTCCCGGCACCGGCATGCAGCAATGCGCGAGTTTCACCCACACGCCACTGACGCCCTTGACGGCAATGCCCGGCGAATTGCTCTTCGTCTTCGTCGCCACCTGCGCCGGTCTCAACGGCAGCAGTTCCTGCTCGGCTTCTTCCGCCACCTCGTTGCTTCCAGCATCTTTGACCAGATGCGTGATGACGTTCTGCGTCGAAACCTGACCTTCGCCAATGGCTGCAAACACGGCATCGGCATTCGGCAGATTCAAATCGTCGGCCACGCCCACCAATGCTTCCGGTGTGATCAGCGTGCTCACCGGCAGGTTCCTCTTGCGCATGGCGCGGGTCAGCTCGTCACGCCCCTCGTCAATCGATTCGGAGCGACGCTCCTTGCTGAACCATTGGCGGATCTTGTTGCGTGCCTTCGGACTCTTGACGAAACTCAGCCAGTCGCGCGACGGACCGGCCGTGTCGGATTTACTCGTCAGAATCTCAACGGTGTCGCCGTTCTCCAACTTCGTGTCGAGCGGCACGAGTCGCCCGTTGACGCGCGCGCCCATCGTACGGTGACCGACCTCGGTATGCACACCATATGCGAAATCGACCGGCGTGGCATCAGCCGGAAGCGAGACGATCTTGCCCTTCGGCGTGAACACATACACCTCGGACGACCCCAAATCCTCTTTGAGGGAACCCAGGAACTCGGTGGAATCCGGAGTCTCACTCGTCCAATCGGCGAGCTGCTGGATCCACTGCAGATTGTTCTGCTCGTCCAGATGCTTGTCACCACGTTTGAGATCGGATTTATCGGGCGCGCTCAACGCGCGGCCGGCCTGACCGTTCTCCTTGTATTTCCAGTGTGCGGCGATGCCGAATTCTGCACGCCTGTGCATGTCCCATGTGCGAATCTGAATCTCCACCGGCTTACCGCCCGGCCCCATGACCGTGGTGTGGAGGCTCTGATACATGTTGAGCTTGGGCATGGCGATGTAGTCTTTGAAGCGCCCCGGAACCGGGCTCCAACGCGCATGCACGGCACCGAGCACGGCATAGCAGTCGCGAATCGTGTCGACGATGATGCGCACGCCCACCAAATCGTAGATGTCGGAGAAATCGTGCCCGCGCACGATCATCTTCTGGTAAATCGAGAAGTAGTCTTTCGGACGCCCCGTCACATATGCGTCGATGTGCGCGTCGGCGAGGTCTTCGTTGATCTCTTCGATGATCTGCTTCAAATACACGTCTCGCTGGCCGGCACGACGCTGCACAAGCACGACGATCTCGTTGTAGATCTTCGGGTAGAGTACTTTGAAGCTCAGCTCTTCGAGCTCGGTTTTGATGGCGTTCATGCCCAGACGGTTGGCCAACGGCGCATACACGTCAAGGGTTTCACGCGCCTTTTTCTGCGCACTGGCAGGTTTGACATAGCGCCAGGTGCGTGCATTGTGCACGCGGTCCGCGAGTTTGACGACGAGCACGCGCACGTCGCGGCTCATTGCGACAACCATTTTACGAATGGTTTCCGCCTGTGCGGAATCACCGTAGTCCATCTTCGTCAGTTTGGTGACGCCATCGACGAGTCCCGCCACCGTGTCTCCGAATTCCGCGCGACACTGGTCGAGCGTGTAGTCGGTGTCTTCCACCGTGTCATGCAACAATCCAGCTGCCACAACAACCGGCCCCATGCCGAGATCGGCTAGAATCTGTGCAACCGCAAGCGGGTGGATGATGTATGGTTCGCCGGATTTGCGTCGCTGCGTGGCGTGCTGGATCGTGGCACGTGTGTAGGCGCGCGACAGTATTTCCATGTCTTCGTCAGGATGATGCTGACGGCACATGGCCAGAATCGGCTCAAGCGGGTCGAGTGGATTCGTGCTTATCTCGCAACCCAGCATGTTCGCCGGATGCAGATCTTCGTCATGCTCGCTCATGGCTACCTCCACCCTCGTTCATCGACAATCATCTCACAACTGTCTTCAATGCTATCCGACGTTAGTCGTTTTGCGCGCAATATGCACGTCAGGCATTCGCGTAGCTCAATCGAGTCACACGAATGCCTGACGATTGCGGCACATCACAGGCCGCTGGAACCGAAACCACGTTCCGCGCGGTCGGATCCCGGCAGAATGTCGGCCGGAATGAACTTCGCTTCGACATAGCGCTGGATCACCAGCTGCGCGATGCGATCTCCTGGTTCAAACACGACCGTGTGCTCAGGGTCAAGGTTGATCAGCGGCACTTTGATTTCGCCACGATACCCTGCGTCGATTGTGCCGGGCGCATTGAGCACCGTCACGCCCTGCTTGACTGCGAGTCCCGAACGCGGGTGCACGAACGCCACATAGCCGGCAGGCAATGCGATGCGCACGCCGGTGGGCACGAGAGCCCGTTCGAACGGCTTGAGCTCCACATGTTCGCTCGTCTGAAGATCCGCACCGGCGTCGCCCGCGTGCATGTAACGCAATTCGACCGGATGTTCCGGGTCGACGGCGGCCACCAGCACTTCGGTGGATTCCGGCTCGGTGTATGCTTCGTCGAACATCAGGCGGCGCATTCCTTGCACACCGGCTGACCGTCAGGCGTCGTGTATGCCAACTGGCTGCGATGCTTGACGAGGAAGCATTCGGAGCAGATGAATTCGTCGCCCTGCATCGGAATCACGGTGACGGAAGCGTCTTCGTTGCTCAGATCAGCACCCGGCAGCTCGTAATCCTCGGCGATGGCGTTCTCATCATCGTCCATGTCGTTCGACGAGTTCTGCGAGTTCTTTCCCAATGCCTGCAGCGACTCTTCGTCTTCGTCTTTATTGCGTGGGGAATCATAATCCTGTGCCATTGCGATCCCTTTCGAAGTTGAATGTGTCACACGGTTACCGTGTAGGTTAACGTGTAATAGTACGCAACTATTCCTCGCATAGAATACACGATTTAGGATTAGCGCAAAATCCGACACGTGGAGCACAATGGAAATGTTCACATTTTGGAAAGCATCGAAGGCGTTGAGATATGCACACTGAATCGTTTCCCGCCGCACAGTTCGACCATGTGACCCAAGACGGTGATTTGGTGTTCACGGCAGACGGCATGCCGTTCCTCGTCAAAGTCGACGACACCTTTGAACGCGCGGTTTTGGAGGCGAAACAGATTCGCTCCGAGAAGCGCGCCAGCACGAGCGCGCACCAGCACAGAAGCCTGCCAATCTCGCAGATCCAGTCTCTTATTCGCGCTGGCGCCGACCCCGAGCATATCGCCAAACAATACAATCTGAGCGAAGTGCTCGTACGGCGTTTCGCCTCGTCGATCGAAGCCGAGAAAAATATGCGATCGAGCAGTTCCTGCGTGTGCGCGCACCGAAAGAGAGCAAGGTGCGCACGCTGTCTGAGCTCATCGACCGCACGCTCGCGGCGGCGCGCGTACGTCCGGAGTCCGTGGAGTGGAAAGCGACTCGCCGTGGACTCGAACCGTGGAGAATAAGCGCCAACTTCATGTCTGCCGGCCACCGCATTCACGCGGAGTGGTCGTGGAACATGCACGACAACACGGTGGTGTGCATCAATAATGCAGCGGGAAAACTCATCGGAGAGATGAATTCGACCGGCGCTGCTTTCGACGATTCCGCACAAGACGCACTCGCCGAAGCATTGCCTTCCGCCATTCAACTGCCCGGAGATTCCGCACGTTCCGCACGTATCGAGCAGACCGTCGCCGCGTGGAACAACACGCAAACCGCTGCCAGCGCGCGCAATACTACGCAGCACGCGAACGCCTCGGTTCAGGAAACCGTTGCACCCGCTACGCAAGAGCCTGAATCCAGCGAGTCCCACACAACCAGTGAAGCCACTGCCATTTCCTCTTCAAACGAAACATCCGCTGCCTCTGACGTGCAATCCGGCACAACGGAGTCTGCTCAGCAGTCCGATCAAGCAGCCGATAGGAATGCAACTGACGCGCAGCCCACGCATACAACCGCCGATGAGCCACAAGCAGACGCGCCAAATGAGCAGCAAACAGGCGAATCGGCAACGAGCGACGAACACTCCGACGCGGAAAACTCAAATGCAGATGCGAGCGCGAAGCGCGCGCACAGCAAATCTCACGCCGTACCGATCAGCGCGCTCTACCCCAAGCACAATCGCAGCACGACGAAATCCGCGACCGACACTCGTGCAGTCTCTTCAAAACACGCAGATGAGCCAGCCACGCAAGCCCAAGGAGACGATGAGACGCCGACGCTTCAACAACCGTCGGTGCGTAAGTCCGCGGAGCATGACGCGCCGGCAGAACACCATGCCACGCGGCATTCAGGTCGTGCCACCATGCCGAGCTGGGATGAGATCATGTTCGGCAAAGACACGAACAAGCACTAACCGTCACTCGACGTAATCGATCAAGCACGGAATATCCATTTCCAGCATCGTCTGCGAGCCATGCACGCCGGGCATGCGCGTTGCGCCGTCTGTCTGCGTGCGCGTGTCGACTATCGTGTTATTCCCGGCGGCGTAGACGATCACATCGCCGAGCATCGGCATGACATCATCGCGCACAGAGCCGAGCAGCCCACCATCCACGGCTTCGCGTTTCGTGCGAATCCATGCACGCTCACCCAAACGGGAACGCCAGCGCGCCGCAAGATCATCAGGGTTAACGCCATCCTCGGCATACAGCATCGTGGCACGTGGCTCGCCGCCGACGAGCCGCACGCCTTTCATCAGCTCCGGATCTTCTGCAATGTCGATGCGCGCGCCTTCACTCTGGTCGGCACTCACCATGCCGTGATCTGCCACGATGACGATCAACGTGTCGTGTGGAGCCTGCCTGTGCAGCATGCCCAATCGCATATCCACTCGTTCGAACGCCACCTGCCATTCATCGCTATGCCAACCATATGCGTGCCCGGCCTTGTCGATCTCGCGCATATACAGGTACGTCAATCCCGGCTCCCTGGCCGTATTCGCGGCTATGCTCACACGTTTGGTGGGATTGTCGTTGCAAATGTAGTCGCTGTCTCGCAGAGCCGCGCGAGTCAATGCGGAAGCCATGAATCTCGTCATGCCCACGCTCGTTGCGCGTGCACCCTGCTCGCGCAGTTTCGCGAACACGGTCGGCATTGTCTGCAGCTGCTCGGGAGGCAACGCTCCACGGAACTGAATCAGCTGGCTTATCTGGCCGGTCTGCGGGTTCAACTGCGTGTAGCCGGCCAGGCCGGTCATTCCCGGGCATGTGCCGGTGCCGAACGTCGCCAATGCCGCCGTGGTTGTGCTTGGCGAGCATGTGCTGATCGGACGCTGGTTCGCGGGCTCGTTCATCAGCGAGCGCAGATATGGCGCATACCCGAGCATCATGTTGAGGTTCCAGTAGCCGAGCCCGTCCACGAGCACGACGACCGCTGACTTTGCGTTCGGGAATCCGAGCGCACGCTGCAGTTCGCGCGCATTGCTGTGCACATGTGTGGAGACCGGCGCGCCTATTGCCGAAGACAGTGCCGGCAATACCGCGGAAAGGTGCAGCGCTCCCCCACGCGCACGGCTATTCGCGGCATGCAGGTTCGCGGGCACGTCGCTGCCGTGGTTCGCGTCGATTGTGTCGCCGTATTGCGCGGTGGGAACGAATCCGAGTAGTTCACTGGACTGCGGTATGTCAACGCTCATGGTTTCCATTCAAGCATCGGCCGGTTACGTTTCACCGGCGAATTTCGCTCGCTCGACAGGCGAATTGCGGTGGAAGAGTATACAATAAAACGGTTCAGATGTGTAAGGGAGAGCGTTTATGGTTTCGCGTCGCAAGCAGGCCGCCGCAGGGTATGACCCACGTCAGGTTGAGGAGCATATTGTTGAGACTCCGCTGTCGGAGGAGATGAGCAAATCCTTCCTCGAGTATGCGTATTCGGTTATTTACGCGCGCGCTCTGCCGGACGCCCGCGATGGCATGAAGCCGGTGCAAAGGCGCATCGTCTATCAGATGGGGCAAATGAATCTGCTGCCCACGCGTCCGTATATGAAGTCGGCGCGCGTTGTCGGCGAAGTGATGGGCAAGCTGCACCCGCACGGTGATTCCGCGATCTATGAGGCCATGGTGCGTTTGGCGCAACCGTTCGCAATGCGTTTGCCGCTGGTTGACGGGCATGGCAATTTCGGCTCGCTCGATGATGGTCCCGCCGCCTCTCGTTACACCGAGGCTCGCTTGGCTCCCGCCGCGCTCGGCATGAACGCCGACATCGACGAAGACACCGTGGATTTCGTGCCGAACTACGACAACAAGCTGAAGGAACCGACGGTGCTGCCTGCCGCGATTCCGAACCTGTTGGTGAATGGGGCTTCGGGCATCGCCGTGGGTATGGCCACGAATATGGCTACGCATAATCTCGGCGAAGTGGTGGCTGCCGCCAAATATGTGATGAAACACCCCGATGCGAGCCTTGACGATTTGATGCAGTATGTGCCTGGCCCGGATTGGCCGGGCGGCGGCATCATCATCGGACGTTCCGGTATTCGCGAAGCATACGAAAGCGGGCGCGGCGTGGTGACGACACGTTCCGCCACACATGTGGAGAATCTGACCGCCCGCAAGAAGGCGATTGTGGTGACGCAGTTGCCGTACATGGTCGGCCCAGAACGTGTGCTCGAGCGCATTTCCGAAGGTGTGAAGAACCATAAGCTCGATGGCATCACCGGCGCGATCGACTTGACCGACCGGCATAACGGCACGCGCATTGTGATCGAACTGAAGACGGGCTTCGATCCCGCCGCCGTGCTCGCGCAACTGTTCAAACACACGCCGCTGCAAGAGAATTTCGCGATCAACAACGTGGCGCTCGTTGAGGGGCGTCCGCACACGCTTGGATTGCGTGAGATGCTCGACGTGTGGATCGAACATCGTCGCGAGGTGATTCGCAGACGCAGTGAGTTCCGCCGCAAGAAGGCTCTGGAACGCTTGCATTTGGTTGAGGGCTTGCTGCTCGCGCTGGTGGACATTGACGAGGTTATTCGTGTGATCCGCGCTTCCGAAGACGCTGACGCCGCGAAGACTGCGTTGATGAAGCAGTTCGATCTTGATGAGATTCAGGCGCAATACATTCTCGACCTGCGCTTGCGTAGACTGACGAAGATGAGTCGCATCGAATTGGAGTCCGAACGTGACGATTTGATGCAGCGCATCGAAGAATTGGAGCGGATTCTGTCGTCGGCTTTGACGCTTGACGCCGTGGTGATCGACGAGATGGACAAAGCTGTGGCTGAATATGGTTCGCCACGTCAGACCGTGCTGCTTGACGAAGATGCCGACGGCAAACTGACGCCGGTGGTCGCCCACGGTGACGATATGCCTTCCGACGCTGCGTTGGCTGCCGCACGCCATGCTGAGAATGTGCTCGACGCGGCCGATGCCGTTGCCGCCGCGAAGAAGGCTGGTGAAAGTGCTGAAGCGTTGCAGATAGAAGACGAGCCATGTGTTATCGCGCTGAGTGCTTCTGGATTGATCGCGCGCATGGACGTCGACGCGTTGGGCGTGTGGAACAGGCGTGGCGCTGGTGAGCGGAGCGCAGATGATGTGATTGTGTCACTGATGCCTGCGCGGACGCGTGCTGATTATGCGCTGGTGACGTCTGCCGGACGCATGGTGGTGGCGCATGTGGTGGAGTTGCCGAAGCTCACTGTGGGAAGCCACCTGAGTCTGACCGGTGGCATTCCCGCCACCGAGTTGCTCAGTGGCACCGAGAGCACAGATCCGGTGCCGGGTGAGCGTGTGATCGCTACATTGGCGTTGCCGGGTACGGTTGGTGAGGATGCTTCGCCGGAAGAGTTGCCACCTGTTGGCTTGGGCACGCGTCACGGCATTGTGAAGCGTTGGAATCGCGAATCCCCGACGACGATGGATTCGTGGAGCATCATCGATTTGAAAGACGGCGACGAACTGTTGGCGGCTGCCGAGGCGCGTGATGACGACCGCATCGTATTCGTGTCTTCGGATTCGTCGTTACTGACGTTCGACGCCAGCAAGGTGCGTCCGCAGGGTCGCACCGCGGCTGGCATGGCCGGCATCAAGCTCGCCGAGGGGTGCGATGTGCTCGCATTCGCGGTGGTGCCTCACGACAGCGTTGAATGGCATGACGCCGAAGTGGGCGACGACGGTCAGCAGATCTCCCCGGCTGCCGGTGTCGTGGTGCTCACGGTTGCCGGAGACAAAGACGCGTTGCCTGGCACTGAGAACGGTAGTGCGAAGGTCACGCCGTTGGATCTCTACCCGACCAAGGGTCGTGCCACCGGTGGCGTGCGTTCACAAAGGTTCCTCAAGGGGCAGAACACGTTGATTGCGGCGTTCGTGGGCGAGTATCCGTTGCTGGCTGCCACCGAGCATGGCAATGCCGTCGCGCTGCCTGCTGTGGACATGCGCAGGGATGGCTCCGGCACCGAGCTGGATGCCGCGATTCGTTTCGCCTGAGGAACTATCGGTATAGTTTGAGCCCCTGTGGGGTTGGCGAAAAACCGGCGTAGCGCAATGCTGCGGTCATCGGATTGTGCAGGTTCAGGGGCAATCCGTTGCAATCTTTGAGCGTTATGCTCGCCCCATGCCGGCGGCTGCAGCTCTCGGCGAGCGCCGTGGCCGCCGACCTCAGCAATGTCTGCGTGGAATCGAAGGCGAGCACGCGCCCTGATCCGATCGAGACGTATAGCAGGGCTCGCCCTCCACGGATGACGACGAGCGACCCCGATCGGCGTATCGCCTTGACCGGCTGCATCGCATGCTCTTCTTGAATCTGCGTGCCAGCGTTCTCGGTAAACGGTGCCGGTTCGGGCCATGTAATAGCAGTGCCGAATAGGTTGGCCGGATCGGTGCAGTCAAGGGTGACCGTCACGGTTGCGTTGTCTTCACGACGTAGCAGGTCGACGGTCTCACGTTCGGCGAATTGGGCGGCTCCAAAACCGTCTACGAACATGCCGCGAACCAACGATCCGGATTCCTCCATGCGTCTGAGCACCGGATAGATCGCGCTGAATCCTCCTGGGATGCCGGCGCTTTCCACTGTTTGCGGAGCCACCACGCCATATCTGTCGAGCAGAACGCCGATCAGATCCAATGCGGCTTCCTCATCACTGGCCTGGGATTGGCTTTGCACCAGCATCCATAGGCCACCCATCGAAGCAGATGGCATCGGCGCACGCAGTCGCGCCCGTCTTCTGCTCGCTCGTGCCGGCAACCGTGATGGCGTGGCCGCATGTGAGCGCATCGGCTGCAATGTGGTGTTCGTTATGACGCCGTTCCACACCAGATCCCAGCATGCCTGCTCGAACCGGTTTCTCGACCATGTGGATGGGATCACTTCGCCTGTATGCTCGTCGACCATCGTCTCCGGATTCGCTTGCCACAATTGCTTGGCGTGCTCTTCCAACTGCTGCGTAGGCCATGCCGCACCATCGTCGAGGGCTTTCACGATCGCCTGACGAACGCTGAGTGTTTCCGTCTCCTGCGCTGTCGCACCGTGGCGGTGAATGTGCCATGCCTCATCGACTGCACGACAGTGCAGCATCAATTGTGGTGAGTCTGCCATGAAGAATCTGATGTTACCATTGTTGTCCGCCGCCTGTTTGCCGGTAGGTTTGCTCGTCGACTCCCCTACCCAGACCACTTCGCCGGAGGTCACCAATTCGTCGAGCATCGTCGGCTGGTAGTTGGCCACACGTGCCGGAAATACATACGATTCCCAGGTCTGCAGAGGCAGGGCCACTCCTTCAAGCTGTTCCAAAGCGCGTGCCAGACCATCGATGCCTTGCAGCAGTTCACCGCCCACGGATCCCACGCCTTGGCGTTGCAGCAGGAACGACTGGTAGCGTTCCGGTTGCACCGGTTTGATGGCGTGGCGTGCTTTGGCCAATGATTTGTTGCGAATACGCTTGAACACGTCCGCATGCAGCCATTGCGGCGCCTGTGAGTCAATGCGGTCATCGAATCTGCCGGTCATCATTTCACCGCTGTCGCGCAATTCCTGAAGCAGTTCCACTGCGGTCTGAGCATCGAGCTCGAGATCAGCGATCATATGATCCGCCGTGAACGGACCGTGTGTGGTGGCATAGCGATGCACGCGTCCTCGCAGATCGTCTTTCGCAAGATCGTTCCAGAACGTGCGCGATGCGAGTTGTTTCGAGACCTCATCGATCACTTGCGTGTCGAGCACCGAAGCGAGATTGTTCGAGCCTAATAGTTGTTCCAGAACCTGCGGATCCATCGACAACAGTTGGGCGTTACGTTCAGCTTGTGGCACGTCGTATTGATACATCACCGATCCCACGAAGCCGAACAGCAGATGTTCAGCCATCGGTGACGGCATCGCTGTTTCGCAGCTGTGCACTGTGATGGCGCCACCGCGCAACTGAGTGAGCACTTCGCGCAATGCCGGTACGTCATACACGTCCTGCAGGCATTCACGCGCCGTTTCCAGCAACAATGGGAAGTTCTTGCGGGTTTTCGCGGCCGCGAGTAGTTGTGCAGCTCGTAGCCGTTGCTGCCAGAGCGGCACTCGTCTGCCCGGATCGGTGCGGGGCATGAACAGTGCTCGTGCCGCTATTTCGCGGAATCTGGCGGCGAAGAGCACACTGCCCGACACCTGTTGTTCGACGATGCGTTGAATATCTTCCGGATCGAAATTGATGAGCGATGCGATGTCGATCTGCCCGTCGCCGTCCGGCAACTGCATCACTATGCCGTCATCGGCTGCGAAGATCTGCCCATCGAACCCATATCGTTGCGTGAGCCTCATGTTGATGGCCAACGCCCACGGCTCATGCACGCGTCTGCCATACGGTGTGTGGATAACGACGCGCCAGCCGTTCTCCTCGTCATGGCACCGTTCGATCACGATATGCGATGCCGTTGGTATCACACCTGTGCTCGCCTGCTGTTCGGCCAGGAACGAGGCGAGGTTGCTGATCGAATTGCCGTCCAACCCGTCACCCTTCAAACGCGCGGTCACTGCATCATCGAAGCCTGCGCGAGGAGGCGTGGCTTGGCTTTCGCTCGCCGGGACGAGCCCAGCGCTCACGGCGTCGAGCCATGTGCCTTGAGCCAAACCGAACGAATAGTCGCGACCGTTGCCTTCACCATGCCAGAACGGTAGCCTGGCGCTTCTGCCGGGAGCTGGAACGACGATCACACGGTCGTTGGTGATCTCCTGCACCTGCCAATTCGTCGTGCCCAATGTGATGATGTCGCCGACACGCGTTTCATACACCATCTCTTCATCGAGTTCACCCACACGACGTGGCCCCTGCCCCGCTTCCGCCTCCGGCAGCACCACAGTGTAAAGCCCTCGGTCGGGAATCGTGCCTCCACTGGTCACGGCCAAGCGCTGTGCTCCCGGTCGGCCGGAGAGCATATGCGAATCCTCGTCGAACATCAGCGGTGGTCGGAATGCCGAGAAATCCTCGGAATTGTATGCGCCGCTCAACATGCCGACCACCGCGTCGAACATATCGCGCTGCAATGAAGCGAATGGAGCCGCGCGTTTCACCGTCGTGAACCAGTCGTCAACGTTCAGCGGTTCCAAACTTGCGGCGGCAACGGTCTGCTGTGCCAGCACGTCAAGAGGATTCGCGGGCATGTGCAATGGCTCGATCGCACCGGCGAGCATGCTTTCGGCGCTCGCACCGGCGCCAATGATCTGTTCGCGTGTCACCGGATACATGAGGGCGTGGGAAACGGCACCCACTTTGTGATCGGCGCGTCCCACACGTTGGAGCCCCGATGACACCGATAGTGGTGGGGCCACCTGAATCACCAGATCCACCGACCCCATATCTATGCCGAGTTCGAGACTGCTGGTGGCCACCACACAGCGAAGGCGTCCGCTTTTGAGTCGTTCCTCGATTTGCTTGCGCCGATCTTTCGACACGGAACCGTGGTGTGCCATCGCTATCGTCTCGTCTGAACCATGCGAGTTGACTTTCGTGGTTGTCGATCCGAATGTGGAATGGTAATGAGCGGGCTCATCGGTCTGATCGTATGGCAAATCCACAGGATTAGCGATTCCATTGCGTTCGGCATACAAGTCGTTGAGTTGCGCGGTCAGTCGTTCGCACAGTCCCCTCGAATTGACGAACACGAGCGTGGTGCGGTGGGCTAGGATCTGGTCGAGTATGCTGCGTTCGATGGCCGGCCAAGCCGATTTCGTCTCCGCAAGGTCATGATCGTCTTCCGCCGCGTGTGTCGAGGGCAGGGCAGTTGGGTTCCCCCACTTCTTAACGGGCTCGGATGAGACTTCCGGAGCCCCGCTCTGCTGCGAACGCCGTTCCGCCAAGCGCCGCATGGCGGGAGTGACGCCGCTGATTTCGGGCATGCCTGCACTCTTGCCACTCCCTGATCTGGTTGACGCGCTTGGACCATCTCCCAATTGTTTGGCCGGTTCCACGATGCCGATCTGCAACGTGGGAGCGCCACCGGTCTGTACGATCGTCACAGGCTGTGCACCACCGAGGAATGCGCCTGCACGCTCCGGCGGGTTCACCGTGGCAGAGAGTCCGATGCGTTGGGCCGGCGTATCGAGCAGGTCATCCAATCGCTCCAAGCTCAATGCCAAATGTGAGCCACGCTTCGTGCCCGCCACCGCGTGCACTTCGTCGACTATCACGGTCTCCACTGACGCGAGAATCGAGCGTGCTTTCGAGGTGAGCATCAAATATAGTGATTCCGGCGTGGTGACGAGAATATCCGGCGGATGGGAGACGATGGCGCGACGTTCTTTCGCCGTCGTGTCTCCGCTGCGCGTGGCCACGCTCACTTGCGGAGCGTGCGCGCCCAATCGTTCGTATTCTTCGCGGATTCCCGCGAGTGGGGTGTCAAGATTCTTGGCGACATCCACGCCGAGCGCTTTCAGTGGTGAGATATACAGCACGCGCACGCCTTTTTTGCGCGCGCCCGCACGTTTTCCACTGGCTTCAGTTCGCACAGTGTCGTTCGCGTGCGACATCAGTCTGTCGATGGCATATAGGAACGCAGACAGTGTTTTGCCCGAGCCGGTGGGTGAGATGACGAGCACATTGCTCCCCTTCTTGATGGCCGGCCACGCGAGCGTCTGCGCCTGCGTGGGCGTGCCGAACACGCGTGTGAACCAAGCTCGTGTCGGTTCGCTGAACATCGCCATACTTTCGCACATATGTTCGATTATGTTCGCGTTTCCCAACGAAATCAAGTCGCCGCGCGCCGCGGCACGTCATATCTCGCCGTCACGAAAGAGCTACGTCATGCATCGAACCTCGGCGTAGCGCACGAAGCCATTCGTGCATGCATGCCATCAACAACACGAACACTGTCAAATACCACGGCAGCAATGCGATCGTCGTATGTTGCGCTATCACACCGAACAGCGGCGGCATCAGCATGGTGCCCACATAGGCGCACGCCATCTGCACACCGACGATCGCCTGGGATTTATCCGCGCCGAAATACGCCGGCGTCGAATGGATGATGCACGGATACACCGGCGCGCAGCCCAATCCGATCGTGATGAATGCGGCACCCGCCAACGCCGTACTGTGCACAGGCATCAGCATCATCACAATACCCAACGCGATCAACGCCGTGCCGACGCGAATCATCGTGGCATCCGAGAATTTCATCGTCATGAATCCGTTGGCGAAGCGTCCCGCGGTGATGCCGATCAGGAACATGCTGGTGAATGTGGCCGCAACGTCTTTGGCAAGACCGTCTACACCTACCATGTATGAGCTTGCCCACAGAATCGCCGTCTGCTCGATCGCGCAGTAGCAGAAGAACATGATGAGGATCTGCGGCGCCCCACTGATGCGCAGCACGCCGAGCAAGCCGAGAGGTTTGCGCTGTGCCGCCGGCGTCGCGCCATTCTCCGTGTCATTGTCGTGCTCGACACCGCCCCCCGCGACTGTCGTCTGCGTGCGGGATCTCCACAGCGGCAAGCTGAGCACGAGAACCGCGGTAAGCACGATCTGCAGAATGCCAATGGAACGGTACCCCCACTGCCAGCCATGTGCGCTGGCGAGCGCATAGCTCATCACGTATGGCCCGATCAGCGCTCCCAGTCCCCACATGCAGTGCAGCCAGCTCATGTGCCTGCTGGTGTAGTGCACGGCAACGTAGTTGTTCAGTGCGGCGTCCACACCACCGGCGCCGAGTCCGTAGGGAATCGCCATGACGATGAGCACCCAGTAGTTCGGGGCGAACGAGAATCCCATCAGTGCTGCAGCTGTCAACGCCACCGAAAACGCCGTCACGCGTCCCGCACCGAACCTCAGCGTCAATCTGTCGCTGAGCAGCGCGGAGATGATCGTGCCCGCGCTGATCACCATCGACACACCGCCAGCCCACGACAATGGCGCGTTCAGATCGCCGCTCATCGTCGGCCATGCCGCCCCAAGCAGACCATCGGGCAAACCAAGCGAAATGAACGCCAGATAGATCACCGCGAGCAGAAGATTCGTCATCGCACACCTTCACAAGCTGTTATCGAAAATGTTTATTAGACTGAATGAATTCTATTCTTCGGTAAAGAAAAAATTGGTTGATCGCCACGCCGATTAGACTGTGTAGTCATGGCTTTGAAAATCGGCTTCGTATTCGACGACACACTGGATGTGCTCGATGGCGTGCAGCAGCACATCGTCACCCTCGGCTCGGAGTTGAGCCGGCGTGGGCACGACGTGCATTATCTGGTCGGCGAGACGCACGACTCCCCCGTTCCCAACACGCATTCGATGTCGAAGAACGTGATGGTCAAATTCAACGGCAACCGCATGCGCGTTCCATTGCCTGCGAACAGTGCGCGCATTCGCGAGCTGCTCGACGCCGAGAATTTCGATATTCTGCACATTCAAGCTCCCTATAGTCCGTTCATGGGAGGCAAAGTACTGCACAACGCGCACCCGCGAACAGGTGTGGTCGCCACATATCACATCGCCTCCGCCGATTGGGCTTCGCGGGTGGGTGGCCGTCTGCTCGGCATGATCAACGCGCCGACACACCGCCGCGTGGACCGTGTGATCGCCGTTTCGCAGGTCGCCGCGCAATACGCGCAGGCGACGGCGCATGTTCGCGGCGTCGTGATTCCCAACCCCGTCGATGTCGAGCAATTCCAACGAACTGCTGCGGGCATAGACGCTGCTGCTCGCTTCCGCCGCGGCAATCATGTGGTGTTCCTAGGGCGTTTCGTTCCTCGCAAGGGGGCGTCGCTGCTGCTCGACGCGATCGAATACGGAGAGCAGCACGGCCTGTTCCCCGACGGCTTCCACGTGAGTTTCGCGGGCAAAGGACCTCTTCTTGAAGAGTGTGAGCAACGCGCACGTTCGCTGGCAACACCAGTGGAATTTCTCGGCTTCGTGAGCGAAGAAGACAAGCCGTCGCTTTTGGCGAGCGCCGATGTCGCCGTGTTCCCCGCGACCGGTGGCGAATCGTTCGGCATCGTGCTGCTCGAAGCGATCGCGTCGAATGCCGGCGTCACATTGGCCGGTGACAATCCGGGTTATCGTTCCACGATGCTGGGTGACGAGGATGTGCTTTTCCCCGTGAGCGGCGACGGTTATCCGCGCGCTCTCGCCGAACGCATCGCCAGAGCGTTGAGTGACGATGATTGGGCACGCCGCGTGCATGATCGCGAGCTGAAGCTGCTCGACAGGTACAACGTGAAAACCGTTGCCGATCAGGTTGAACAGGTGTATGAGCAGGCTATTGCCGACAGGCAGCACTGACTGTGAGCATAGATAAGCGGCGGTGGCTGCCGAAATAGAGTAATTTCGGCAGCCACCGCCGCTTATCAGCTGTTATACGTTATTAATTATTCTCACACTCAGATTACTGATCTGCCTGCGCTACACATGACTCTTCGCGCACATGCGGTGCCGAGTCGTGCGCGTACACGGTATTATTCAGTAGGTCCATCTTTGAAGATGACCGTCTCCTGCATGGCGTTGCGCTCATTGCAGGTCTGCCGTCCGTTGATCACCTCCATGACCAGCTGCCTGAATTCAGCGTCAACCTGATCCATTGGCTCATCGAGCAGTCTTCCCGCGTTGAAGTCGATCCAGCGCTTCTTTTTCATCGCCAATGGCGTGTTTGTGGCGATTTTCAGCGTTGGCACGAAGCAGCCGAACGGTGTGCCACGGCCTGTGGTGAACAGAATGAGATTGCATCCGGCGGATCCTTTCGCCGTCGTCGACACCATGTCGTTGCCAGGTGTCTGCATCAATGAAAGGCCGTGTTCCTTCACGCGTTTCCCATATGGGATGACATCTTCGACCTCACAGCGACCTCCTTTGCGAATGCACCCGAGCGATTTGTCTTCAAGGGTGGTGATGCCTCCGGCCTTGTTGCCCGGAGACGGATTCTCGGAGATCTTCTCGCCGTATTTGCGGAAGAAGCCTTTGAAATTGTTGATCAAGTCGACGATGTCGTGGAACACGTGTTCGTCGCGGGCTTGGCTCATCAGCACCGTTTCGGCGCCGAACATTTCCGGAACTTCCGACAGCACCACTGAACCGCCTTGTGACACCAGCCATTCCGCGAATCTGCCGACCATCGGGTTTGCTGTGATACCGCTCATGCCATCCGATCCACCGCATTCAACCCCGACGGTGAGCTCGTTCATTGGAATGGGCTCGCGTTCGTCGAATTTCGCCTGCTCGTTGAGCTCTTCGAGCAGTTGCGCAGCGCGGTCGAGTTCATCGTCTTCTTCTTGGCAGATCATCGTGCGAATACGGTTCGGATCGATGTTGTTCAATCCTGCGGTGAACAACGACATCTGATTGTTCTCGCAACCAAGTCCCACAATGAGCACGCCGCCCGCATTGGGATGTTCGACTATGCCGCGCAAGCATTCCTGCGTCCACAGAAGATCTCCGCCCAGTTGAGAGCATCCGTATGGATGCCTCGCCACTATCACCGAGTCGAAGCTGCCATTGCCGTTGTGTTTCGACGTGAACATGCGTGCCATCGTCTCCACCAAGCCATCGATGCAGCCGACCGTGGGCACAATGTAGAGATCGTTTCGGATGCCGACCTTCCCGTTGGCACGCCTGTAGCCTTGGAACGTGGTTGTGGGCTTGCCCGGTTTGACGGTGTTGGATGTCGGATGGTATTCGTAGCTCAGGTTGTCGCCCAGATTCGTGGCCAGATTGTGCGTATGCACCCATTCGCCACGTTTGATTGGGCGGGTTGCGTGGCCGATTTCGAAACCGTATTTGCGCACGTTGGCGCCTTCTGGAATGTCGGTGAGGGCGATCTTGTGTCCGCGCGGCACATCGTCGAGCACGGTGAGCGTCTCATCTCCGACGCGCACGGTGTCTCCTCGGTGTATCGGGTGCGCTGCGACGCACACCATGTCTCCGGGAGCAAGCACGATCGTGTCTTGCCCACTCTGTTCAGGAAGATCGGCCAGATAGTCATGCTTCCTGCCACCCATGTCGCCACAGGTGTGAATGAATTCGCCCTGCACCGGGTTCCCCAGCGATGCTGCTGCACGAATGGACGCACAGGAATCGCGATCGTTTGGCGTGAATAGTTCTGCACTCATGGCTCCTACGGTATGCGTTGTGCAACGTACAACGGCTATCTGTTGCCAAGCATTGCACCATTGCTATAGCTCTATGAAAAGCACGATGGGTGTGGGGAGGTCTCTTGGCCAAGAGACCTCCCCACACCCATCGGCTGTATTCCGGTCTCACCTGTCACATGTCACTACCGGAATCAGCGCCTGCCTGTGTCCTCACTTTCTAGTGGAGTGCATGTGCCGACCGCGAGTCAGCAACACACCTCCGGCAACCAGTAAGGTCACGGCTGCCGCGACGATCAATGCGATCGACGATCCGGTATGCGCCACCACACCAACGTTGGCATGGTCCTCCGCGGTTGCCGTGTTCTTCGGAACGGAGTTCTTGGACTGCGGCTGATTGTTTGCATTGGAAGATGCCCCAGTGTTCTGTGATGGCTGGCTGGTGGTTCCGGTGTTGCCGGCATTGCTTTGGTTGCCGTGGTCGTGATCACCGGCGTTGCCACCAGTGCTGCCTCCGGTATTGCCGCCCTTGTTGTCGTCGGGTTTGCTTTCGACTGGAGTGACAGTGATGCGCATATGCGATTCGTTGGATTCTGCACCGTTGTTCGAGGCCTTGAATCCGAATGAATCATCACCATGGAATCCAGGCTCCGGCACGTAGGCATAGCTGCCATCGGCATTCAATGTGAGTGTGCCATGCTCGGGCTTCGCCGTAGCAGCGAACGTCAGAGCACCGTCATCTGAAGCTTGTGCGTATGGAGCGAGCGAACCCGTCAATGTCACGCCTTGCTTCGTCTGAGCCGTCGCGTCGATTGTGATCGGCGTAGCGGGAGCCGGGGTTGGCGCAGCGAGCACATCAGGATCCCAGGCACCGTCCACGTTGATGCCACCATCAAGTCCGAAGATGTTCGGCAACGTGTATTGCGCGGCCTCGTCATCGGTGAGCTGCTTGGCCCAAGGCACACGTTTGTCTGCCCCGGCGCCGTCGCCGGTGCTCTTGTATTCGGAATACCTTGCGGTTTGCTGGTTCGACTCCTTGCCCCAGTCGTTCCACCCTTCAGGAAGAATGTGGTTCTCCATCGTGGTGTTCAAATATGCCACGCTCGAATATGGGCGCCATGGCCTGCCCAGATATGTCTTGAGCTTGCCGCTGTATGTGTGTTCCGAGCTGAGCGTGCTGTTGCGGAACACCAGCCCATACTTCTGGTTCTGCGGGGTGCTGGCTGCCGTGACGTAGCCGTTGAGCATCGAATGGATGTTGCAGTTATCGAATACGCCGATGCCCGCACCGAAAATGTAGTCCACGGAGCCGCTGATCGTGCAGTCCTTGAAGTACGAACGGTTGGAACGCAACGTGGTCTGGTTAGGCACGTTGTCGGTTTGCGAGGTGTCGGTGTTGTTGCGCAGCAGCAATGTGTCTTGGTAGCCGCGAATGTTGCAGCGGTCGAAGCGAGCCCTGTCAGCGTAGACATCCAATGCCACTGCCTGGCCCACAGACGATCCTGCCGTCGTCTCGATCGTGATGTCGCGTGCCGAGAAGTCATTGCCCGTCACCTGCATCGTGTAGTCGCCGTAGGTGCCAAGTGGCTTGCCGTCGGCACCGAGTGTGCTCGGCCCATCGTTCCAGACGATCGACGTGCTGTCGGCGCTTTGGCCTGCGATCGTGACGTATGGACGATCGACGCGAATCTTCTCGCGGTATTGACCGGCCTTGACGAAGATCACACGGCGTTGTGCATTGTTGCTTGGAATCGAATTGATGGCTTCGGTGATCGTACGGAAATCACCCGTGCCGTCTTGGGCGACGACGATCGGCGTCACGCCTTCGACGATCTGCGGAAGCACGAGCACGCGAGCTTTGGCCTTGAGATCGGTGCCGCTCACTGTGCCAAGCACTTCGATGCCATCGAGGTTCTGGTTGGCGAGCGCCGTCTGATCGATGCCGTCCCACGTCACCGGCAACAATTTGCTGCTACCGTCATTGAGCTTTGCCGTGACGGCGATCGGTAACTTCGGCATGACGCCAGGCGTCGTTTTGATAACCTGTGTCGGGATCGAACTGATCGAGACTGGGCTGACGGTGACCGTTGCACTCACTTCGGTGTTCGCGGCAGTGCCTTTGACTTGGAAGCTGCCTTCTTTGGCTACGTTGGCGGCGTCGATCTTCTGCCACGTTGCAGCAACTGGCACCACCGTGCCATCGCTGTTGCGCTGGTAGATGTATGCCGGCATCGTCGGCACCACTCCGACGGCAGTCAGGATCTCCACCGGTTCGAATCCGGTGCGTTCCTCCTGCCCGGTGATCACGACGGTCCATGTTCCCATCGTCCCGGAACCGTCCTTAGCGGTTGCCGACACGACGACGGTGCCGTTTTCCTTGGCGTTCAGCAGACCGTTCTGGTCAATCGTCGCAGCCTTGGTTCCACTGAAGTCAGGCTTGGTGACCGCCCAGGTTACACCGGTGTCGGCATTGGGATCGTTGGTCACAACGTTGGCATGCAATTGCATCGTGCCGCCCTTGGTGCCGATGGCATGCCTGTCGCCGTCACTAGACACTTCGATTGCGGAGATCTTCGGCTGCGAGGCATCTGCCTTCGCGCTTGCCGCCACGTTGTCGAGATCGAGCACCACCTGATCGGTGTTGTTGTTCGGCAGGTTTACGCGGAACGATGCGATGTTCGTGGCTTTCTTATCGGAGAACGCCAGATTCTGCGCACCTTCGACGTTGGTTCCGGTCGAGGGATCGTAGGCGCTGATCTTCGCATTGTGGATGTCGAGAATGAGGCCTGTGTTGTACCAGGTGTTCGCCTTGACGTCATCGATGATCACAGTGTCGCGGTTCTTCGCGTCACGGAGCACCAGCTGGGCTTTGCCGTTGGAGTTCCTGAACGAGTACTTCGTAGCGGTGCGGTTGTCGGATGACTTGAACGCCATATCGGTGTTATGCAGACGTGATGGATCCGGGCTGCGGAAGCGGAATGAGAAGTCCACGGTTCCGTTTTGTGAGCTGAAGGGGCGGTAGATGCGTTCATAGCCCATGCCGTTGTCGGTCAGGCGCAGGAACGAATCCGTACCATCGGAGGTCACGGCCATTCCGCCACCGGTTTCGCTCTGTTCCGTCTTCCAGGTGGATGGCGAAGTTCCGACCGCCTCGTTGTCGAACGTATCGGAGAACGGGAACGACGCATCTTTGTATTGCTTGCCGTCTACCGTCACGTTCACCGTCTTGCTCAAACTCATGCCGTTGAACAGCTGCGAGTTGTTGAAGGCGATGTTTTGGGCCGCATTGACGCTTGCGTTGTAGAACTTCACATTGTCGAAGGTGAAGTTCTACAGGTATTTCACTCGGCCTTCACCGAAGTCGGAACCCGAAATGTCGATCACGTTGCCCTTGCCGTTGTTGTTGTTCCAGTTTGGCGCCGTGATGTTCGAGAAGTGGAAGTTCTCGATATCTGGCAGAGGCGTGTCATCGAGCTGACTTGCTGGGGTCCTGTCGTAGTTCGTGATCACGCCGATTTTATTGATGACGCTATCGCGCACTTGAATGTTCTTGACGTAACCGCCGCGCTTCGGACTCACCTTGACGCGAATGCCTTGATTGACGGCGCTAGAGCCAAGGTCCACCGGCACGATCGTTGAATCTTCGACGAAGACGTTGCGCACGCCTCCCGACATCTCGCTGCCGATCGTCACGCCGCCGTGCCCAGAGTGGAACACATCTCCGCGATAATACAGATTCTCGCTGGGGCGTGCAATGCTGCGTCCTTCCGCATCTTTGCCGGATTTGATGGCGCTGCAATCATCTCCGGTGGAGAACGTGGTGCCGAGCACCCAGACGTTGCTGCTGGAGTTCAGGTCGAAGCCGTCGCCGTTGTGCACGGAGGTGACCAGATCGAGATTGTATGCGGTGATGTCTTGGCTATACACCGGTACGATCGTCCACATCATGCCGTTGCGGATGTGCACGCCGTCCATGTAGACGTTGCCGCAGTTCTTGAGGCTGATGAGGCTACCGCCACCAACATGCTGTCCGCTTTGATACACGTCTGATGGGATCGGCAGATCACCGCCGTTGCCATTGTGCGTGAAATCATCATATGCTTTGCGCAATGCCAGACCGTTGGCTTCGTCGCCGATGGTGCCTGCGCCCATGATCTTGATGTTGTGGGTTGTGGCCCCTTTCGAATGGTCCATCGTTCCCACGTTGAGAAGACTCGAATACGCTGGGTTGCGTCCGTAGATGTCTTCGATGTCGTGGCGTGCATCGGTGAACGGATAGTCTGCGAGGTCGGTGCTCGGTTTGAGCTGTGCCCCTGAATCGACGTAGAACGTCATGTCGTCGTGCAGGTTCAATGCGCCGCTGAGGTAGGTTCCTGCCGGCAGATATACCTCGCAGTTCTTTTCCTTGCAGGCGTCTATGGCCTTCTGGATCGCCTCGGTGTCTTTCGTTGTGCCATTGCCCGTCGCACCGTAGTCACGCACGTTGTATTTCTTCGGAGTCTGCATGGTGCGCACTTCAATGGCGTCGGACGGATACGATTTGACATTGCCGGATGCATCCACCGCCCGAACGGTGAACTCATATTGGGTCGACGGTTTCAGACCCGTGACCTTGAAATACGTCATGTCTGTGGAACCCACATACTGATCACCAGCGTAGACGTCGTAACGAGCCACGTTGGAGTAATTCGCTGGCTTGTTCCATGTCAGAACCACTGACGTATCGGTGTTCGAGGCCGGCGCCATTGCCAGTCCCGTCGGCGTTTGCACAGTGGTATCGTCCGCCTGTGCCGCCGGGATCGTCAACGCGCATGTGGCCAGCATGCCTACGCATGCCGCGGTGGCGACCGCTACACTAAAACCTTTCTTCATCTGCTTTCCTTATGTTGATCGACATTATTGCCATTTACAGATGTGCCCGGCCCAAAAGCGATTTCGAACCGGGCACCGCGCCTATTGAGCGCCGATCATTCATCCGCGATGCCTCTCGCGGAAACTTCGGCAGCCTCCTTTCCGGCCGTCGTCTTCGACGGTCTGTGCACAAAACTCATCGTGTATCAATGAAGTTCGTGGTAGTTGAACGACTCGAAGTCCGCATGCGAACCGTGTGCGTCGAAGTCCTGCGCGCATATGCCCGCCATCGCACCGGTGAACACGGTGCGTCCTCGCCACTGGCTGATGTGTTCATCGCTCAATATTGTGGAATCGAGATCTTGCACCAAGGTCGTCCAACGATCCTCCGGCACGTCTCCGTCGGCGATCACTTCGACATCGAAGGCAATCGCTTCATCCCGCACTCGAGCGCGTAGACGGACGTCTGATCCTTCCGGCAGTGGCATAGGGTCACAGGCGAAATGGAATTCGTCGTTGTCGTTGACGAGCACTTGCACATAGCGTTTGGTGCCCTGTTCATCATCGGCAGTGACAAATTCATACATCCAGTGCTGCGTGTCGTAGAACAGCACGAGCCCTGCGCTTTGTTGGAAATTGTCGGGTTGGAAGTCCAGCAATGTTTCGACGTCGAAACGTGTGGACTGCCAGCGCCTGGCGAACAGCGTCTGTCGGTGAAGGGAGGACAGGCTTTGGCCGCCATAGAGTCTGAGCCACCCTGGGCGTGCGGAGAGGGAATAGTCGACGTTCTCGCGCAATGGCATGCGCAGTGTTTTGAAGGTGCTCGGCAATGGGGTGTTTTCGGAGAACGCCACGTATTGCGACCAGTCGGTACGTTGCTTAGGTGGCTGCCCGCCTGTGGGCACGTCAACTGGAATCGTTGTACGCAGATCAGGGTGCGTCGTGCCGTTCTCGAGCATTGGCCAGCCTTCGGCATCCCAGCGTATACGCGTGATGGCAGTTTCCCTGCCCAGTACGCACGCGCCGCGAGGTGTGAGTGGCCTACCGCACAGGAATGTCGCATACCAGTCATCACCGTTGTTGATGAACGAGCAATGGCCTGTTTTCTGCAATGGCCATGCAGGGTCATCACGAGTGCTCATCAATGGTGTGTGTGGTGATTCCTCCCACGGACCATATAGGCTGCGTGATCTGCTCACTGTCGCCGCATGGTTGTATTCGGTGCCGCCCGCGGCGCAAATCAGGTAATACCAGCCGTCTTTTTTGATGATCTGGGGTCCTTCGCACACGCCGAGCGATGTTCCTTTGAAAATATGCGCGCGTTTTCCAACAAGCGTCATCGTGTTCAGATCGATTTGCTGAATCACCGTGCCAACGAAGCGGTCACGATCTTCACCACGCCAATCGAAGAGCATGTTGATGAACCAGCTGGTGCCGTCGTCGTCATGGAACAGCGATGGGTCGAATCCCGATGCCGTGACGAATGTGGGTTCGCTCCATGGACCGGTGATGCTTGGTGCGCTGATGACATAGTTCAATGTGTCTTTGAACTTCGTGGCCGATTTCACATCGGTGTATGCCAGCCAGAAACGACCGCGTGCATAGCTCAAGTGTGGTGCCCAGATCGATCCGGAATTGTAGTTGCCGGCCAAGTCTGCTTGGCTGGTTCTACTGATCGGATTGCACACCCATTCCCATTGCACCAGATCGGTGGAATGGTAGATTTCCACGCCCGGCCACCATTCGAAGGTGGAGGTTGCGATGTAGTAGTCGTTGCCAACCTTCACCGCACTTGGATCGGGGTGGAATCCCGGTAGGATCGGATTCGTCACCGTCACGTTCACCTTCTCACCCCGACGTGTCACACGTTGATCGGAGTTGAGAAGCAATGCTGTGTTGTCTGTCATTTTATTCGCTCATTCCTTGACGGCGCCGGATGCCAGACCGGACTGCCAGTACTTCTGCAGGAAGAGGAAGGCGATGATCAGCGGGATGATGGCGAGCAACGAGCCCGTCAGGATGAGGTTGTTCGGTACGACGTGGAAGCTCGCGTCGCCCGCCATCTTCATCCACACGTTCAAGCCGACGGTCAGCGGGTAATCATGCACGTCGTTGAGCATGATCAATGGCAGGAAGTAGTTGTTCCATACACTCACCAATGCGAACAGCAGTGTGGTGACGAATCCTGGGCTGAGCAGCGGGAATGCGATCTTCCAGAAGATCGTCCATGTGTTGGCACCATCAATGCGCGCCGCCTCGACGAGCGAGATCGGTATCGATGTTTGTGCATAGATGATCATCAGATACAGACCGAACGGATTGCTCAACTGCGGCAGGATAACCGCCCACGGAGTGCCGGTCATACCGAGTTTCGAATAGAGCAGGAACAGCGGGACTGTAATGACTGTTGACGGAATCGACATGAACAGCAGCGTGACCCAGATGAGCGCCTTGCGCCCATGGAATCGCATCGTGGCGATCGCATAGCCCGCGAATGTGGCGAAAAGCGTGGCGCCAAGGCCGGCGACCACTGCGTAGACGATCGTGTTGAGCAGCCAACGGGGATACACGCCGCCGTTGAATTGGAATGTGTCGACGATGTTCTGCCAAAGCGCGAAATGCTTACCGAACCACATGCCGTTCGACGTATACAGGTCTTCGTTCGTCTTTGTGGACGAGAAGAACAGCCAGACCAGCGGAATCAGGCAATACAGCACCATGAGAGCCATGACCACGTGCAGCAGTACGTTGAGCACGCTTTGGGTCGGGGTCAGCTTGGCGGCCATGCCTCCACTCGAATTATTTTCCCGCTTCCGACGTTTGCGTTCGCGCAGCTCGTGATCTCGTATGGCTAGTTTTTATCGCGTTTCTTCAGTGACGCGGAACGTGTTGCCGTTGTCATCACTTCTCCTCCCACTTATTGCCGACGATCTTCACCGCGGAGACGATGATCATCGTGAACAGGCCGACCACCATAGATACTGCAGCGGCGTAGTTCAGGTCTTGCCCGGAGAAGGCAAGGCTATAGGTATACAGATTCGGGGTGTAGTAACTGGTGACCACCTCAGGGGCGATCGTCTGCATCATGCTCGGCGTATTGAACAGCTGCAGTGCATAGATGATGTTGAACAGCAGTGTCATGACCACGGAAGAACGGATCTGCGGCAACTTCACGCTCCATGCGATGCGGAATTCGCTAGCGCCGTCCACACGTGCGGACTCATATAGATCTTCAGGCAACGCGCGCAGCGATGAATAGTAAATCAGCGTGTTGTAGCCCATCGACACCCATGTCGAGATGTTCACGAAGCCGAGCACCATCAGTTGGGCGCTCATCATATTCGGCGGGTTCCACCCGAATGCGTGGCAGAACTGCCCCACCAAGCCGTAATCGGTGCCGTAGATGTAGCTCCACATCAATGCAGCGATCACGTTCGGCACTGCGTACGGCAGGAACAACAGGATGCGCGGTATGGCGACATGCCTGATGCGCTGCGAATCGAGCATCAGTGCGGCCATCAGCGAGAGCACGGTCATCAATGGCACCTGAATGAGACCATAGATGAGCACCCTGCGGAAGCCGTTCCATAGCAGCGGATCCGTCAACGCCTTCGCATAGTTCGCGAATCCGGCGAATTGCTCGCCTCCGATCATCTGCTGTTTATACAAGCCCAAGTAAAAGGCGTAGCACATTGGAATGATGGTGCCACCCAAGAACACGATGACGTACGGCAAGCACCACAACATACCTATATGCTGCATTCGTTCCTTGCGAACCGTCGGTTTCGCATGGCTGGAACCGGTCTTCGTTGACGGCCCAGGCCTCTTCTGCGCAGTAACAGCCACGTTGCTCATTACGCGCTCCTTTCAAATGAAAGCGCCGGTGGAAGAAGGAAGGAGATAAAAGGGAGCAAGACTTCTTCCGCCGACGCACGTTATGTTGGCGCGTTCTGCACGCGTCTTCCCGAAAGCCGGGTGCGGTTCATCTGACCGCACCCGAATCGGGAGTGTTCCTCACAAGGCGTTCAGAGGCTCATCGTCACGAACCGATGCTCACCTTGAAGCCCTGATCCTTTGCATATGTTTCGAGGCTGGTCTGCCATTGGGCGAATGCGGCGTTGAGGTCTCCGCCCTTCTTCATGGCCGGAACGATGATGTCCTTGTACTTGGTGGCATACTGCGAGTTGAATGGAAGCACGCTCCAGCCCTTCGACAGCAACGATGCCGCTTCGAAATAGACCTTGTTGGCCTTCATGCCGAAGTACTTGTCGACCACATCGGCCTGCGTTGGATCATCCTGGAAGCTCTTCGCGGCGAGGAATACGGAGCCTGCGTCTTCGATCGTCTTCACGGAATCCTTGTTCGAGCACAGATAGTTGGCGAATGCGATGGCGGCTGCCTGCTTCTCCTTGGCAGTGGCGGAAGTGACGGCGATCATCGAACCACCGATCTCACCCACCAGATGCTGGCCGGAACCGTCACCCCACGATGGGGTCAGGTATGGTTCCAACTTGCCGCCGGCGAGCTGTGGTTGTTGCTTCGAGAACGACGTGCCCTTCCAACAACCATCGAACTGCACACCCCAGCGTCCTTCAGCGAAGCCTCTGTTGTATTCATCGGACTTGTTCGCAACCGGTTCGAGCACATCTTCGTCGATGAGCTTCTGGATGAAGTTGACGGCTTGCTTCACCTTGTCGCTGGTCATGTCGAGCTGCACGTTCTCAACGCCATTGACCTTCCAAGGAATTGCGCCGGAATCACGCACGATCTGCATCATGTAGCGCACGTCGGTCGTATCGATGAAGCTCATGTATTTGTTCGGATCCGCCTTGTGCAATGCGATGCCGGCCTGTTCGAACTCATCCCACGTGGTCGGCACCTTGATGTTGTATTTGTCGAGCACGTCGTGGCGCACGAACATGATTTCAGGACCTTGGTCGAATGGCGTGCCGTAAAGGCCTTCGGCCACGTGGCTGCTCTGCCATGCCGCGGTGTTGTAGAGCGAACCCATGTCTTTCTCGATCGTCGGATCGGAGAAGTTGAGCAGCGCTCCGGTCACTGCGAACTGCGGCAGGTAGTCGTATTCGAGCTGAACAACGTCAGGGATGTCTTTGCCGGCCTTGATGACGTTCTGGAACTTGGTGTAGTGGTCAGCTGCCGCACCCGTCGAGGTGACGTTCACCTTGATATGCGGGTATGCCTTTTGGAACGAATCGATCAGCGGCTGTTCGATATCAGTGCGCCAGGTCCAATAGTTCAATGTGATGTCTTTGTCGGATGTCAGCGCATTGTTGACATCGGTCATGGTGATTCCCGCCGATTTCGATGTCGTGCTGTTTCCGCTCGACGAATTGCTTCCTCCGCACGCTGCCACGCTGGCCAGCATGGCGATGGCTGAGATTCCTGCTGCAATACAACGTCCTACAGATGAGAACTTCATGATGCAACCTTTCGATAATCTTCATTGATTATGCGATAAGTTTTATCGCTCACTTTTCATTGTAGGAATACAAAATCGACACGCCGATTGACGCAAACTCTTCAAAAATGTGACCAAGATCACGCATAACCCTATATTTCGCAACGGAAAACTGGTGTAACCTCAATGAATAAGCCAATTCACATTTATGAACATTCCGACACTTTACTTAACAATTCGAAAATTTACGTAAATCTCTCTTAAACATGTGCTATCGTTTGAGCATCGCATAGGGGGTTTGTATGGCACAGGATCATAGAACGACGCTTTCCGATGTCGCCAATGCAGCACAGGTTTCAGTGGCAACCGTTTCGAAAGTGGTAAACGGGAAAACAGATATTTCAAGCGATACTCGCGAAAAGGTGGAACAGGCGATCGAGCAACTGGGGTACTTCCATTCCAAGCAAAGCAACCATCCATCTGAGTTCATCGACATGGCATTCCATCATCTCGACAGCAGCTGGACCATCGACCTGCTTCGTGGCGCAACTGAAGCTTTGAAACCGTCGCACGCACGCATCGTTGTCTCACAAGCAAATTCAACGGAGGAGCTGTGCGGTGAATGGCTCGAGGAAGTGGCTGCCAGACGGCCTCTAGGAGTTATCGTCGTTTTTCGAAACCTACGATAACGCTTGCCAAGCGTCTGGCTTCCCGTCAGATCCCCTGCGTCTATCTCGACCCATGGGGAACGCCTGCTTCCGGACCAGGAATCATGTCGGTACAGACCGATAATTGGTCTGGCGGTGTGTTCGCCACGCGTCATCTTATTGAGCTTGGTCATCGGCGATCGCCACGATAACAGGGCCGACGTCGGTGATGTGTGCGAATGCGCGTCTTGATGGGTACCGCAACGCGCTAACCGAGGCGGGTATCCCCGTGCAGGAAAAATACATTCGCCGCGGCGAGTTCACACAAGACAGCGGCTATACACTGGCGATGGATCTGCTCGAGCAAGATGACCGCCCCACCGCAATATTCGCACAAAGCGACTTCCTCGCATTCGGTGTCTATCGTGCGGCACACGTGCTCAATCTGCGCATTCCCCAAGATCTTTCAGTGATCGGTTACGATGACATCCCGACGTCTCAACTGCTCACTCCCCCATTGACGACGATCGCCCAACCCACCTCTCAGATGGCCGCCGCCGCAGTGCATATGATTCAGGATTATCGTGCCGGTAAATCGGTTGACGAGCGCTTGATCATGCCCACGTCGTTGGTGTTGCGAGAGAGTACAGCGGCTCCTGCCACATTGTAGGCGACTTGGAAAACGGAGAGGGGCTGTGGCGCGCGGATAATCCGCGCGCCACAGCCCCTCTCCGCGAAGATATGGTCAAAGAGATATGAAGATGTCAGTGCTCAAACAAAGCCTTGGCGTTGTTGTACGAAACATTTTCGACGAGCGTGCCGAGTGCATCCTCATCAGCGGGGATTTCGCCCCGTTGCGCCCATTCGCCGAGCAGTTCGCACAGAATCCTACGGAAGAACTCGTGTCGGGTGAAGCTCAGGAATGAACGTGAATCAGTGGTCATGCCGACGGCGTTTCCAAGCAGTGACGTCTCCGCCTGCACTTCGAGTTGCGTACGAATCCCCCTACGCGTGTCGTTGAACCACCAGGCGTTGCCAAGAGACATGCGCTGGCGCATGCCGCCTTGGAAGGAGCCGATGACCGTTGCGATCGACATGTAGTCGTTCGGGTTCAGCGAATAGACGAGCATGCGAGGCAGGTCCCCTGTGGTCTGCGCGGCATCCAGCAGCTGTGCCAGCGGCTGTGCGATCGGCAGATCGTTCAGCGCGTCGCCGCCCGTATCGGCACCATGTTCGTCGAACAATGTCGTGTTGACGTTGCGCAATGCCTGAATATGCAATTGCATCGTCCAACCGCGCTGCGCATAGCAGCGCATCAAACCGAGCAATAATGCGGTGCGGTATTGTGAGATCTCGGTTGAATCCAGCTCATCATGCAGGCGTGCCTTGCTGAGAATGTGGTCGAGCTCGTTCGGCGTCGCCTTCGCGAAGGTGAGCAGATCGGCCGCGTGGTCAGACAAACGTGATCCGTGCGCGTGGAAGAACTCCACGCGGTTTTCCATCGCATCCATCAGATCGGAGAACTTGTGGATCGTGATGCCGCTGACTCCCTCCAGCTGTTCGATCCATGAAGAGAATCCTTCTGCATCAGGGTTCAGCGCTTTATCGGGACGCATGGCCGGAAGCATCTGGAACGAGTCGTCTTCGTTGGCGAACAATTCGTGGAAGTGAAGATCATCGACTGGATCGTCTGTTGTGCAGATCGTGTCGACATGCATGCGCCGCAATAATGCGCGACGGCTGAATTCAGGCTCTTGCAGTTGCCTGTTGCATTCGTCGTAGATTTCGCGCGCAGTATGCGAATTCAATGTCTCGTCGATGCCGAAATAGCGCCGGAGTTCCAAGTGCGTCCACAGAAACACAGGTGAACCGATGGCCTTTTCCATCGTTTGGGCATAGGCGAGGAATTTGCTCCATGGATCGGCGTCACCGGTGATCAACTGTTCGGGAACACCGTTGGCACGTTCAAGACGCCATTTGTAGTGGTCACCATAGTTGTTGCCGTCGGTGAGCCAGGCAGAAACGATGTCGGGGAAATTGGTGTCTTCATAGATTTCCTCAGGATGCAGATGGCAGTGATAGTCGACGACCGGCATATGCTCTGCGTGATCGTGATACAGCGTCTTCGCCGTATCAGTGGTCAGCAGAAAATCGTTATCCAAGTAATTCACGATGCACTCCTTAGTGTCTTCGTGACTGCCACCGTAGATGGATTCGGTCACGGCACCGTGATTTGTTGCCAACGATTGTCATCGGCCACTGTGTGCCGGTCGTCTGCTTGATTCGCGAATGATCAGTGATGTCGACACATGTGCGAGATCGTCGGAGCTTTCCGTGCCGTCGATGCTGGCAAACAGCATGCGTGCGGCTCTTGCGCCCAGTTCCGAAGAGGAGATGCGCACACTGGTGAGTGTCGGCTCATAGATGCGCCCCACAGCGTCATCATCGAATCCAATGACGCCGAAATCTTTCGGGCAATCGAATCCCCTACGCCTCATCGCGGCAATGAAACCGATCGCCATCAGGTCGTTGTGCGCAATCACCATGCCTGTGGGATTCGCAAGATATCTGTCGCACATCGCGAATCCTCCTGCAAACGTCGGCGAACCAGGCCAGAATCGTTGTGCCCGTATACCACGAGCATGAAGGGCTCTCGAAACTGCGTTCCACCTGGTTGCGGCGGACCAGGAAGATATCGGCCCATCGAGATACGTCACCTCGGTGTAGTCCTGGCGTGCGATATGCTCGACCAGCTGTGCGACACCGCCTTCGAGATCAAGTGTCACATTGCGCACACCGAGCACAGAACGGTTGACCACCACCACCGGACGCGTTTGCGCGCATTTGCGGATCATGGCGTCGGGCATGCGCGATGATGTGAGGATGACGCCGTCCACATCGGGAGCGATGCGGTCGAACGCAGCACGTTCAAGCACGGCGCTTTCACGTGACTCGGCGACGACAAGGGCGATGTCTCGATTCTCCGCTTCCCGCTGTACGGCTCTGATCGCATCCGACATGAACTGGTTGGCGATGTCGGGAACGATAATGGCGATCATGCGTCTTTTGCCACGTAATGGCACGTTTTGCACAGGTTCCTCGTGGTATCCGAGCCGTTGGGCGGTATCGAAGATGAGTTTCGATGTGCGTGCTGAAACGCGATCCGGCTTTGAGAAGGCTCGGGAAACCGTGGATGGAGAAACTCCGGCAGCTTTCGCGACATCGCGAATGGTCACATGTTTGGCTTCATCTTCACTTCGCATATCCGCTCCCTCGTCTCACACGGATTTCAATGACTCGTCGAATATGCGAACGACCGGTTCTAAGACCGGCCGTTCGCAAACACACATGACTGGAAAGAAAACACAACGCTGCTGTTACCCGCGGATCGCTTGCACCAACTCCCTTGCTTTGCTGCAGTTGCGTACGATGACATCCCAGTCGCCATCCTGCTGCGCACTCGCGGGAACAGGGAATGACCCACCGATCGCGAACACATTGTTGAGCGCAAGATACAGCGGTGCATTCGTCAATGAAATACCTCCTGTCGGCAGGAATTTCATATCGGCGAACGGACCATGCAGCGACTTGAGCGTGGCGACACCGCCATATGCTTCGGCCGGGAAGAATTTGACATGGCGCAAACCGCGATCATACGCCTGTTCGACATCAGACGGTGTGGCCGTTCCCGGCACGATGAGCACGTCATTGTCGATCGCCCAGTCCACAAGCTCAGGGTTGAAACTCGGTGTCACGAGCCCAGCGCAACCGGCATCCAAGGCCGCCTTCGCCTGATCGATCGAAAGTACCGTTCCGGCGAGCAATGTCACTTTCGACACGTATTCTTTGATGAGTTTCATGCCTTCAAGCGCATATGGGGAGCGGAACGTCACTTCAGCAATAGGCAACCCGCCTTCGGCGAGCGCCTCTGCCAGCGGGATCGCCTCCTGCGTAGAATGCAACGTTATCAACGGCACGACACCCAATTGCGTGATGTAATCGATTTGCTCTTGTTGTTCTTGCTTCGTTTGCTGTGCAACTTGCATGGATATTCTCCTTGTGTTGTTCAGGTTCTTCGGTATTGCGGATTCCGCTGCGAATCCGCTGTGGGTCATTGGTTTGCGTCTATGCCGGTTGGCTGCTCCGACTCAGATGATGAGCGATTCCAGTGCGTTCGTGCGTTGACATGAAACGTTTCAACTCGGCAGGATTTGGCAGGCCAGCGTTGTCTGACACGAATTGCGTTTGCACTGCGCCGATCGCGCAACCTCGTTTCACCGCCTCCGACAGATCTCGTCCTTCGAGCAGTGCTGAAAGCACGCCGGCGGCGAATCCGTCTCCGGCGCCAACGGTGTCGACCACGCTGTCAACGTGGAATCCTGCGATATGCTTCATCCAATTGCGGTTTGCGATGAGAGCTCCTTGTGCACCGTTTTTGACGATGACCGTTTTCGCGCCATTGTCGAGAAATGCTTCTGCCACGTCTTCTTCGGTGTCCGCTCCGAATAGCTCACGGCCTTCCGCGATGCCGGGAAACACCAAGTCAGCCTGTGCTGCCAAGTGCAGTAGCGTCGTGCGCATTTGGTCACGTGACGGCCACAATGCTGGGCGCAGATTGGGGTCGAAGCTCACGAAAACGCCACGTTCGCGCGCCTCGTCGATGAGCGTTTGACTCGCGTCTTTCGTCGTTTCGCTCAGCGCTGGCAGGATGCCTGTCAGGTGCATGAGTGTTACGCCGTTCCAATCAGCTTGGCTCACATCGGCACTGCTCAGGGTCGAGGCCGCCGAGTTGGCGCGCATGTAGAATGTCAGCGGGTCTCCGTGCGTCACTTTCGATTTCATCATGAAACCCGTGTGGTGACTATGATCCAATGTGACCATACTCGTATCGAGATGTTCGGTACGCATCACGTCAAGCACGCGGAACCCGAATGGGTCACGCCCCACCTTGCATAGGTACCGTGCGTCGTGGCCGAGTCTGTTAAGGCCTATCGCGACGTTGAGTTCAGCGCCGGCCACAGACTCCTCCCATCGACACACCTCGCTCAGATCTCCCGTGTCGCACGCTGTGAACAATGCCATTGGCTCTCCTGCGAGCAATGTTGTTCCCGATGCGATGGAGATGCGAGAAACTGGTTCGTTCATCGCAGTTCTCTTTTCATGCTGCACTTCATCGTCAAGACCGCTATGTCACCACGATGAAGTGCAACGATGTTCATTTGATGTTCAATGCTTTGATCGTAAAATCCTCACAATGAGATGCGGCAAAATGTTGCCATGAGTTTCCGGCTGCGTCACGCAAGCGGGAGCTACGCAGCCATCCACGTTGCCATTAGACAACGCGGTCACATCTTGTTCCACCAGATCCGCGAGACCATCTATCGCCGTGAGGTCGCGTCCCCAGATCTCGGTATCGGCAAGCACCCGACGCACGCAATCACCGCTCGGTTCCATATTGGAGAAACGTTCGAGCACTGCAGGATCGTCGCTGATGGCGATCTGCGCATCGGTCAAATGGCCATATGTGACCAGCAATGCTGCCAAGGCGAGCGCTATACGGCGCGGCACGGCCCTGCCCTGATTCACATTGCGTTCAAGAATCGGCAGCAAACGCGCTTTGAATTTAGCCACGGAATTCAATGCGATCGAATCCAATGCATGACGGTTGTATGGGTTGCTGAAGCGCTCTATTACCGCATGGGCAAACGAATCGAGTTCCGATTGCGGCAGTGAAAGCACTGGCATAATCTCTTCGCGCATTTCATTGACGATGAACGACTTCATGCGGTCATCGGCCATCACTTGGCCGACGGTTTCCAGTCCCATGAGACGAGCGATCAGCGCCATCGTCGTATGCGGAGCGTTGAGCAGGAACACTTTGCGCTCGCGGTATGGTGTGACATCATCGGTGGTGACCAGATCGATGCCGAGCGATTTGGCTGGCAGAAGTTCGTTGACTTTGCGCTGTGCTTCCTTGCTGCCGCCTACCACCCACAGGGCGAATGGTTCGGCTTTCACCATGTTGTCATCGCGATAGCCGAGTTCGTTCCAAATGCGATTCGCATCATCGCGTGGAAAACCTGGCACGATTCTGTCAACAAGTGTGGAGACAAACGTGTTGTTGTGTTCAATCCAGTCAAGGAACTCTTGCTCGTACCCGAATTTGCGCGCTGTTTCCAGCAATGCCGCTTTGAGTGCTTCCCCGTTGTTCTCGATCAGTTCGCACGGTACGATGAGCAGTCCGTTGAGGCCGTCGTCATACCTGCGCTTGAGCAGGCGCACGAGCTTGGCCGGATAGCTCTTAGGAGGAGTTGCCTGTGGAGAGTCCTCTTCGGATGTGGCGATGCCCGCTTCGGTCGTGTTTGAAACGATGATCTGCAGATCTGGATTGTCGGCGAGGTTCAGGAACTCCTGCCAATCCGCATACACGTCGACTGTCTGGCCTATCGAGTCGATGACCTCGTGTGTTTTCAACGGCAATCCGTTGCGCAGTCCTTCAAGGATCACCGTGTATAGGCGATCCTGTTCCTCCAACTGACGTACTCGACCAACTGGCAACGGCTGCACTATTGCAACATTGCCGTTGAACAGATTCGCATCGTTGAGCTGTTGAATAATCCAATCGACGAATGCGCGCAGGAAGTTGCCTTCACCGAATTGCACGACTTTGATCGGGCGCTGCTGTGCGTCAGGAGATATGAGACCCTGTTGAAGCGCAAACGTGCGTGTTAATGTTGCCTGTTCCATAGAATGCCACTCCTTGTCCATACACATCTATGTGCATCTTTCATGTGCATCTGCACGCAAGAATATGGCTGTGGAATGCGGCAAAAGAAAAGCGTTGCCATCGATTGCCTTTGCATAAGGCAATCGATGGCAACGCCATAGTATTGTCAGCGTCGATCAGGTGTCGATCTTTGAACGGTCAAAATCATCGGCGTTGTCTACGATGAACTGGCGTCGCGGCGGCACTTCGTCGCCCATCAGCAAGCTGAACACGTCGTTCGCCTGAGCCGCGTCTTCCATGCGGATGCGGCGCAGCAGGCGGGTTCGCGGATCCATCGTCGTGTCTGCCAACTGGTTGGCGTCCATCTCGCCCAAGCCCTTGTAGCGCTGAATATCGTCGGCGTATGGAATGTGCTCGGCGTCCAGTTGCGCGAGACGTCCGGCGAGCTCGTCATCGGAATAGGTGTAGATGTATTCGCCTTTACGCGCTCCCGCCAACGCGATGCGGTGCAACGGCGGCACTGCGGCATACACATGCCCAGCTTCGACGAGCGGCCGCATATAGCGGTAGAACAGCGTGAGCAGCAGCGTGCGGATGTGCGCGCCGTCAACGTCGGCATCGGTCATCATGATGATCTTGTTGTATCGCGCGGTTTCGATGTCGAACGATGCTCCGGAACCCGCTCCGATCACCTGGATGATCGACGCGCACTCCTTGTTCGACAGCATTTGCGCAAGCGACGCCTTCTGCACATTCAAGATCTTGCCGCGGATGGGCAGCAACGCTTGGAATGCCGAGTTGCGTGCCGCTTTTGCAGTGCCGAGTGCCGAGTCGCCCTCGACGATGAACAGTTCGGCGATGTCGTCGTTGCCCGGCTGGCAGTCCGAAAGTTTGCTCGGCATCGACGCGGATTCAAGCGCGTTCTTGCGTCGCGTGACCTCTTTCGTCTTGCGCGCTTGAATGCGCGCGTGCATTTCGCCGACTATTTTTCGAGCACTCGTGAGGATTGTTCCTTGTACCCGCGCTTCGAACCGGTGATCATCTCCGCGAACTGCTTGTCGGTGATGCGTGTGACAAGTGGTTTGACCGGCGCGGTGCCGAGCACGTCCTTGGTCTGGCCTTGGAACTGCGGTTCGGCTATGCGCACGGTGACCACGGCGACGAGTCCGGCCAGAATATCGTCGCGCTCGATTTTCATCTTCGGGTCTTTGAGATTGACTTTGAGCTTGCGCGCGTTGTCTTCGACCGTTTTGCGGATCTGCTTGGTGATCGACTGCAGGAAGCCGTCGACGTGCATACCGCCGCCCGGAGTGGCGACCACGTTGACGAAGCTCTTCAACGTGGTGTCGTATCCGTTGACCCAGCGCATTGCAATGTCGACGTCGCAGGTTCGTGTGATTTTCTCTGCATGCAGGTCACCGTTTTCGTCGACCGCCTGAGTCTCCTCATGGTAGGTGCCTTGCCCGTTGATTCGCCATACGGATGAGATCGGTTCGCCGTGAGACAGGAAGTCGACGAAATCGACGACGCCGCCGGTGTGACAGAATTCCTCGATACGGCGATGCCCCGGCACGCTGATGTTCGTTTCCGTTGGCACTGACACCGGTTCCACTGGCAGCGGATCGATTGGATTCTCTTCGCTCTGCTGAGCGGATTCGACGCTGGCCACTTCGAGCTGCGCCACGTCGTCGCTATCATCACGCTCGGCATCGTCGATCTGTTCCGCCTGCCCTGCTTGCGCCTGCGCGACATCGGTTTCTTCGAACACGTCTGTGTGGGAGTCACCGGTTTCACGAATGTTCTCGTCGATGACGGTTATTTTGAGTCCCGGCACCAAGAAGCTCGTCTGACGAACACGGTCGATCAGCTGGTCGTAGTCGAACTTTGCGGTGTCGTTGAAGATCTCGGGATCCACCCAGTAGCGGATACGCGTGCCGGTGCGCTTCGGCGGCACTTTTCCGATGATCTCGAGTTCTGTCGGACGGTTCTTGCGCGTTTTCTTGAACGGTGAATTCGGTGACGGGTTATCGGGATCCGCGTCGGTGTACACACCCGGATGCCCTGATGGAACGCCATGTGATACGTTTTCCGTCACGGTCGACTTCGACGTCCATGCGCGAGCTCAATGCGTTGACGACGGAGGAGCCGACACCATGCAGGCCACCAGCCGCGTTGTATGAGGCGTTGCCGAACTTCGCACCCGCATGCAGTTTGGTGAGGACCACTTCAACGCCGGTCAGCTTCGTTTTCGGCTCCACGTCCACCGGAATGCCACGGCCATTGTCGGCCACTTCGATGGAACCGTCTTCATGCAATGTGACGATGATGTGCGTGCATGCGCCGGCGAGCGCCTCATCGACGGAATTGTCGATGATCTCCCACAGGCAGTGCATGAGCCCCTGGCTGTCGGTTGTGCCGATATACATGCCCGGACGCTTGCGCACGGCGTCAAGGCCCTCGAGAACCGTCAACGAGTCGGCGCCGTAGTCCTGCTTTGCCATCTATCTGTCACTTCCCGTTCCACATGCCCTGTTCGGGCCATCATTGTGCATATACGAAATACGAAAATGCGTACAGCGGGGTGTTGAGCCCCGCTGTACGTGTAAAGTCAGCAATTCATTGTATCAATCACTGGTCGAGGAAGTCGCGCAGTGTCTGCGAACGAGACGGATGGCGCAACTTCGACATCGTCTTCGACTCGATCTGGCGAATGCGTTCACGGGTGACACCGTAAACGCGTCCGATGTCGTCCAACGTCTTCGGCTGACCGTCTTCAAGGCCATAACGCATCTTGATGACGCCCGCCTCGCGTGGAGACAACGTTTCGAGCACCTGACGGAACTGCTCCTGCAGCAGTGAGAACGCCACGGCTTCGGAAGGCGCGATCGCATCGGTGTCTTCAATCAGATCACCGAATTCGGAGTCGCCGTCTTCACCCAAAGGAGTGTGCAGCGAGATCGGCTCGCGGCCGTACTTCTGCACTTCCTGCACTTTCTCAACCGGCATATCGAGTTCGCGTGCAAGCTCGTCAGGCGTTGGCTCGCGGCCGAGATCCTGCAGCATCTGGCGCTGGACGCGCGACAGCTTGTTGATCACTTCCACCATGTGAACCGGCACGCGAATCGTACGCGCCTGATCCGCCATGGCTCGGGTGATGGCCTGACGAATCCACCACGTCGCATAGGTGGAGAATTTGAAGCCCTTCTTCCAATCGAATTTCTCGACAGCACGGATCAGACCGAGATTGCCTTCCTGAATCAAATCGAGGAAGAGCATGCCACGGCCTGTGTAGCGCTTTGCCAGCGAGACAACGAGACGGAGGTTGGCTTCCAGCAGGTGATCCTTCGCCTTCTTGCCGTCAGCCGCGGCCCACTTCAATTCACGCTTGCGGTGGAAGTCCATCTTGTCGCCCTCCGTGTCGAGCAGGTGCTGTGCATACAGTCCTGCTTCGATACGCTCTGACAGGTCGACTTCCTGTTCGGCGTTCAGCAACGAGACGCGGCCGATCTGCTTCAGGTAGTCCTTCACCGGATCAGCGGTGGCGCCCGCGGTCACTACTCGACGCTTCGGGTTGACTCCCGGATTGGCGAGCAACGCCTCATCGTCTTCATCGTTGTCGTTGACGACGAATGCGCCTTTCTCCTTAGGCTCTTGAGGAGCTTGCTCCTCCTCGTCTTCCTCATCTTCGTCGTCTTCGGGCTCGGATTCCTCGTCGGCATCTTCATCGAGATCGTCTTCATCGTCGTCGGCGTCGAGATCTTCGTCGAGATCTAGATCCTCCTCGTCGATGACGTCTTCATCGTCCATCAACTCGTCGTCATCAAGTTCCTCATGCTTGGTTGACGCGGTTTTCTTCGCGGACGACTTGTTCGACTTGCGAGTCCTCTTCTTCGGAGTCGCCGTCGCTTCCTTCTCATCGACGGCGCTCTTTTCCGCCGACTTCTTGGCTGTGGACTTTTTGGTCGTTCTCTTCGCGGTTTTCTTCGCAGAAGTTGAAGCTTTGGCCGTGCTCTTACGCGTCGTTTTCTTCTTCTTCGACGTCGTCTCCTCGTCGACCGCATGTTCGGAGGTCGTTGTCTTCGATGCTGCTGCGGTGTTCGTCGTTTCCTTGGCGACCAAACTCTACCTCCTCTATCTGTGGATGCGCGACTTGCCTCAAGACATAGTTACGGCAAGGGCAAGTCGCCAACTATGTGAGTAAACCATGCGTCGGGGACGATTATTCCCGTGTATTTTCCTCGCTCGCACGTTCGGAGCAAGCTCAAGCGGGAGCCGAGCGGTCTTCAACGGTGTCCCGTATTTCCACAAGCGAGTCGCTTGTGCGCCGTTGCTGTTCGACGAATGCCGGATACACGTGCCGGCTCACCGCGGTCACCACTATCGACGCCAACGTGATCCCGTTGTCGTCGCTCAGCACGTCAAGCCCGTATCCAAGCGCCTCGTCGTCTCCCAGCCACCATAGCAGGTATGCGATCACCGAACGCACCTGCAGTGTCTGCATCGGCTGCAGTTCCCGCGTGATCCGCCGCATCACATCCACCGCATGCATGCATCGTGCGCGATCCGGTCCGTGTTGCTTGTCGGCGAAGGCGTCAGTGAGCATGCTCGACATCGCGGTCGCATTGCGCACCTCATGTGGGTCGGTTGCGAAATCGCGAATCATCTGCATGTTCCAGCGTTCCTTGTCAATCACCACCGAGATCAGCAGTGCGTCTCGTATCGCCAAGGATTCGGTGATGCCCACCGCCATCGTCAGCAATGCTTCCTCGTCATATTCATCGACGTCTCTGCTCACATCGTCAAGCCAAGGGAACCATGCCTCGGCTATCTCACCAACCCAGTGTGCCGCCGTGGCGTGAATCCCCTTGTGCACATACATGCGCACGAATTCGCCCCGCAGTTCCTCGAATCGTTTCGCAGGCGAACCCGCTCGTCGTTCGGGTTCGTCATGCTCAATAATCATCGTTTCGTTTGGCATATCGCGGTTCTCTGCATTGCTCATTGCGCTCTCCTTGCGTCGTTGCTTGCGCTTATGTACGGCGTTGCGTTCGCATCGCTTACGTTCATCGTCCGGTAATTCGCATGTCGAATCCAGCTCGTCGGGCACATGTGGTCGAAGGTCGAGTTATGCACATTGCGCGTCGCGCCCCGTGTGAATATTTCGCACGAACATTCCGCCATAGCGCGCTTCGCTGCAATGTCGGAAGAATGTGAATACACTGGCGATATGAGCGATTCATCCGAGCTGAAATCCATTGAGCGGCGCATCGGCGAACTTGTGCGGGAATATGTGGAGCCGAACGCCGCACACGCGCAGATCTCCCCTTCGCTGCAGCCGATGCTCAAGTCGGTGGTCAGGCAGGCGCTCTCGTCAAGCGAAGGTGGCAAAAGACTGCGCGCATTGCTCACGATCGACGCCTACGATGCCATGACGTTGCACGCCGTGCCTGAGCATACGCAAACAGCAAGCGCGCAATCGAACGTGCTCGACTTCGCTTGCGCGATCGAAGTGTTCCAAACCGCCGCGCTCGTGCATGACGATCTCATCGACGACTCCGATCTGCGCCGCGGCAAACCGTCCGCTCACTGCGCGTTGACGCAGCAAGTCGGTCAGGCGAGCATCGGCCGCGGTCTGGGACTTATGCTCGGCGATATGCTCGCCACCGCCTGCACAATGATCATGGAGCATGCGAGCGCCGGCATGAACGAACATCAGCGTCTCGTCGAATCGTTCCTCGCCATGCAACGCGACGTGGAGATCGGCCAGGTGCTCGATCTGGCGATCGAGCGTATGCCTCTCGACGATCCGCGCGCTCTCGCACAGGCATCATTGAACGTGTTCCGTTGGAAAACGGCGAGTTATACCACGATCGCGCCGCTGCAGCTCGCGTTCCTCGCCGCCGACGTGCCCGCTCAGCAGGCCCAGGAGCACGCATTTGCCATAGGACTTCCTCTGGGGCAGGCGTTCCAGCTCGCCGATGATCTGATCGATGTGATCGGCTCGTCGCGCGCCACCGGAAAACCGGTGGGCGGCGACATAAAGGAGGGCAAGCGCACGGTGCTGCTCGCAGACGCGCTCGAACTCGGCGATGACACCCAGCGTGCACGACTGCAGAGTTTGTATGAGCAAGATGAGCGCAGCAGTCAGGAAATCAGTGAGGTCATCGCACTGTTCCACTCCACCGGCGCGGTCTATCGTTCGCGTCAACGCATCGGTGATCTGTGGGATGCCACGCAATCAGCTATTTCACAGCTGCAGCTGCTGCAAGATCAGTCGCAGCTGCTGCGTAGCGCTTGCGCAAGGTTCCTTCCCGATTTCGCGTAGCACCGGTATTCTTGACTCAGGAGAACTTACTCGAGATTTTCGTGAAATCTTTCACCTGATAGGTGCGGCAGAAGGAACGACTGTACAGCATGGCTGACAATTTGGCTGAGAACACGCCCGACAACGCTGTTATCGACAACAGATACCGAGTCGTGCGCAAAATCGCCGACGGCGGCATGGCTACCGTGTATCAGACCGTCGATGAACGACTGGGACGCAATGTCGCGGTGAAGATCATGCATCTGCAGCTCGCGCAGGGGCCCCACCGTGAGCAGTTCATCGAACGCTTCCGTCGCGAGGCGAAGTCGGCCGCCGCGATCGCGAATCCGCATGTCGTGCAGGTTTACGACACCGGTGAGACGAACGGTTCGTATTATCTCGTGATGGAATACGTGCACGGCGTGAACCTGCGCAGTGAGATTCAGACGCACACCACGTTCAGTGTGCGCGACACGTTGCGTATTATCGGCGAGACATTGAACGGTTTGGCCGCAGCACATGAGATCGGCGTCGTGCACCGCGACATCAAACCGGAGAACATTCTGATCAACGACCGCGGTCATGTGGAGATAACCGATTTCGGTTTGGCCAAGGCCGCTTCGCAGGCGACGCTTTCCTCCACCGGCATGCTGCTCGGCACCGCCGCATATCTGGCTCCTGAAATGATCGAAAGCAATCTGGCCACACCTCAGGGTGATTGCTATTCGGTGGGCATCATGGCTTGGGAACTGCTTGCAGGCAGAGTGCCATTCGAATCCGACAACCCGGTGACGATGGTGTTCAAGCATGTGAACGAGAACGTGCCGTCGATTGGCACTGTGTGCTATGGCATCGGCCCTCGCGTGTCTGCATTCATCTCGTATTTGACTGCGCGCGACGTCGATCAGCGCCCCAAAAACGCGCAGGAGGCGTTGCAGCGTCTGCGCGACCTGATGCCTACGCTGAGCCGTGAGGCGCTCGACTACCAATATCATCCTGAAGAGCCGAAGATCAACAGCACACGGGTGTTCCCACTGGGTGCGAATGCGCCTGCTCCTCCGGCACCCCCGACGCCTCCCTCCTCTTCGTCGCAGCAGGAGACGGTTGCCGTTGCACCGACTTCCTCCTCGGCAGACTCGTCTACACCTGCGGACCAGACCACTCATGCCGAGGAAGAGGCCACCGTCACCGTGCCTCCGTTCCTGCGTGAACTGGCCGACGCCAACGCTTCGAACGTTTCAGGAGACGGCACCGGCACACCGAATGTGCCGGCTGGGCCGCTTCCCGCATCTCCGAACGATCAGCCGACGGTGGCGCAACCGAAGCGTAAGCGGAAGACGTGGCTCATCGTCACGTTGATCGTCATCGGCGTTCTGGCCATCGGCAGTGGTTCGTTCGCCGCATGGTATTTCGTGGGTCCGGGCAGCTATTGGACGTTGCCGAAACCGGATTCCCTGCAGTGCCAGGAGAACACGGCGTGCAAGATCACCAACGTGAGTTGGAGTGACTACAAGCGCACGCTTGACGTGTCGAATATTCCGTATGAAGAGAAGCAGGCGTATAGCGACACCGTGCCCAGCGGCAACATCATCTCCACCGATCCGCAATACGTCGACGCGCATCTGAGCAAACGCAACGATGCGAAGCTCACCGTCACCGTGTCGAAAGGTGTGCAGCAGGCGACGATTCCGGAGAATATTGCAAGCGAAAGTGATCCGCTCACTGTGCTGCGCAACGCCGGATTCACGAATATCAAGCACGATACGAATGCCGACGAATATTCCGAGGATGTTCCCGAAGGCCAGATTCTGAGCATCTCCCCCGACCCGGGCACCACGACGAACCATAACACCGAAGTCACGGTCACGCTGTCGAAGGGGCCTATGCCCGTGTCGATGCCGACGCTCGCCGGCGTCACGAAAGATCAGGCGGCGAAGACTCTGGCAGACAACAAACTGCAGGCAACGTACAAAGAGGAATACAGCGACACCGTGCCCAGCGGCACGGTGATCTCCGCGACCCCTGACGCCGGCACCGAACTGCACTGGGGCGATTCGGTGACCGTCACCGTGTCGAAGGGCCCGCAGATGGTCACAGTCCCCGACGTGACCGGCAAGAAAACCGATGAGGCGAAGAAGATCCTCGAAGATCTCGGTTTCGAGGTCAAGGTCTCGTCACCGCTCGGCGATCTGTTGCACACGGTGCGCATGCAAAGCCCGTCGGGAGGCAAGCAGGTGCGTGTGCGCGGCGAAGACGGCAAACCGACCGTCATCACTTTGACTGTTATCTAAGTCTGCAGATAAAAACTCGAGGGGTGCTGTTTGCTGCATATCCATCAGCAAACAGCACCCCTCTCTTGTCTCTTTACATAAATGATTTGTATGTTTACTACTGATTTACTCGTGTTTCTCGGTAACATCGGCGGCTGCGGCGGCACCGGCTGAATCGAGCACGTTCTGCTCTTCCTTCATCTGCTGCTTGACCACCTGCGCGTATTCGGGAACGTATTCCTGACCGCTCATCTGCTGAATGCGGCGCGTGATCTCATCAGTGAGTTCGCGAAGACGCTCATGGGTCACTTCGTCAGCCGGTACTTTCTCCACTTCGATCGGCTTGCCGTAGATCACCTTCGAGTGGCCTTTGCTAGGAATCACCTGCCCCGGCTTCTGCAGATCACGCGAGCCGATGATCGCAGCCGGAATAATCGGGCAGCCGGTCTCCAACGCGAGACGAGCCGCACCGGTATGGCCTTTGTAGAGGCGTCCGTCCGGACTGCGCGTGCCTTCGATGTGAATGCCGAACAGGTGGCCGTCTTCTATGATCTCGCGCGCATGTTCCAACGCGCCCAGCGACTTCGAGCCTCCGGAACGGTCTACGGGGAACACGCCGACGGACGTGAACCACCACTTTTTGAACTTGCCTTTGATGCCTTTGCCTTCGAAATATTCGGCCTTGCCCATGAAGTGAATCATGCGCGGGCAGGTCAACGGCAGCAGAGCATCGTCGATGACAGCGAGATGATTGGCGGCCACAATGCCGCCACCGGTGCGCGGAATGTTCTGCAATCCTTCGGACGTCGGATTGAAACGGTGCCTCGCCAGAGGTCCTAATCCTTTGACAAAGAACCAATACAGCATGTGTGCCTCCTGTGTTCGCACCAATGACATCCGCTTGGTACAGTATTGAGTATGACTGACCTCAACAATAGCAACGACGGCGAAGAAAAGAAGCAAAAGAGCTCACATCAGCACGATTCCGATACGCCCGCGCTCTCCGAAGAGCAGGCGTGGGATCGTTTTCTCGACGAGTATTCCGAAGATTTGCAAGATGTTGAGAAGTCACGCACTGCAAAGAAATTCGACAAGCATGCCGCCAAGCAGGAGAAGAAGGCGATGCTGTCGGTCGACGATTTGAAGCAAGACAGTTTCGTCAACGCTTCCGGCCCGCGCGATTTCACGAATTCCAGCTGGCTCGACACCGATGATGTGATGGATCGCGGCAGTGTGTTCACTCCCCCGAATCCCGATCTTGGCAAAATACGTTGGTCGCGACTCGTTTGCGGCATTCTGCTCGTGGTGGGCGTTGTGGGTGTGATCGCCACGACGTTCCTTCCAGCATATGCCACGGTGTTGGGTGTGATCTTCGGCATCTGCGTGCTGGTCGGTGCCGGTGGCCTGTTCGTGACGCATCGCGGTCATGACGAGACGAAAACCAGCGAGGAAGACGACGGCGCTCGAGTCTAGCGCCCAATACGCTGGGGGGATATAAAACCACTGTCGTGCTTGATATAGCAACACTGAAAACCGCTATTTTCCAATGATTTTGCATTTGCTCATTATTGCACGACAGTGGTTTTATATCCCCACCAGCAAAAGTAGAAGTAGAGAAGAGACTGTGAGGATCAGGCGTGACGGCGCGCCACTGCGATCCACTCGTCGAGCAGCTTCGCCGCGCGACCAGAATCCACGGTTTCCTCAGCGATCTTGTAAGCAGTTGCGAAACGCTCCGCCAGCGTGCCGTCGGCCGGCACCTGATGACCGTCTGCGACGATTGCAGAAGCCGCGTTCAGCAACGCCGTGGAGCGGAACGGAACGTCGTTGCCTGCGAAGAAGTCGCGTGCGGCCTGCGCATTGTAGTCAGGTTCACCACCACGAAGATCGTCCACCGTCACCGGAGCGAGTCCAAGTTCGTCGATCGGGTTGAAGTCGGTTTCGGTCACGTTGCCGTCTTTGAATTCCCAAACGCTGATCGGACCCGTTGGAGCCATCTCGTCCAGCCCCTCGTTCGATGTGTAAACCATGCCGGACTGCCCGTTCGACGCATACACCTGCGCCATCAATGGGCTGATCGCACGATTCGCGCAGCCGATGGCCATGTGCTGTGGCTTCGCCGGATTCGTCAGCGGACCAAGCACGTTGAACACACACGGAACACCGAGTGCTGCGCGCACAGGGCCCACAAAGCGCATCGCCGGATGGAAGGTTTTGGCGAACGCGAAGGTGATGCCAACCTCGTTGGCAACTTGCGCAACGGCTTCAGGCTTGAGATCCAGTGGAAGCCCCAGTGCTTCCAAGCAGTCGGCTGCACCGCATTTCGACGATGCTGCACGGTTGCCGTGCTTGACGATCGTGACGCCGGATGCCGCGGCCGTCACCGCACCCATCGTCGACAGGTTCACCGTATGAGCGCCATCGCCACCTGTGCCGACGATATCGGTGCATTCACCTTCCACACGCAGTGGAACGGCATGGGAGACCATGGCCTTGGCAGCACCTGCGATCTCCGGCGCGGTCAGCCCCAGTTGCTGCTGCGTGGCGAGCACCGCGCCAACGGATGCCGGATTCGCATTGCCCTTCATCAGGTCGTCGACGAACCACTCGGATTCTTCGGCGTTCAAATGCTCGCCTTGCACGAGCTTCGTGAGAATCGACTTCCATGTGAGTTCTGCCATAGCATCTCCTCGTCGGCTACCGGACTTTTCTCCCATCATAGGTAGAGGTCTGTAACGCGCTACCCCACGTCCACATCATGGCCACGCGCCTCCTGCCCCGAATGCGAGAAGCGGGAGTCCCCACTGGGATCTCCCGCTTCTCGATGCGCTTAGACGCTAGATGGTGGTCGTGTTGTGTTCAGCGACGATCACTTCTCGTTCTGGCCGTGGCACATCTTGTATTTACGCCCGGAACCGCATGGGCATGGCGCGTTCTTCGGCGTGCCCGGGAACGTGCGGCCGTCGGCCCATGGGGTCTTGAGCTCGATGCTCTTCGGACGCTTCGAGGCTGGAATCTCGCCTTCGGCGTGCGACATCGGCTCAGGGCCAAGCAGACCGGATTCCGGAATCTCCTCGCCTCGTTGTTCGGCTTCCTTGAGCGCTTCCTCGTTCTCGGCGGTCTCCAGCTCGTCGGCGTGGTTGTCGATGCGAGCGGCCTCTTCCGGCTCATGCTCGGCCAGATTGCCCTTCGAGAGCTCATCGTCTTCACTCACGTCATCGCCCATCTTGATCTCCGCCGAATCGACTGCCTCATCGTCAACGGTGTCGGTGCCGTTCTCTTCGGTCTGGGCGATGCTGTCGAGATCGATGTGGAAGAGCAACTGCACGGTCTCTTCCTTGATGGCTTCGATCATCTGGTTGTACATCTGGTAGCCTTCACGCTGGTATTCCACCAGCGGGTCGCGCTGACCCATGCCACGCAGACCGATGCCATCCTTGAGGTAGTCCATCTCGTAGAGGTGTTCGCGCCACTTGCGGTCGAGCACAGCAAGCACCACGCGACGCTCGAGCGTACGCAGGCCATCGGCGCCGAGCTTCGTTTCGAAGGTCTCGTATTGCTTGTCGGCATCCTCAACGAAGAGGTTGACCACGGCATCCACGGCCTTGTCGCCCTTGAGCCCTTCGACGGCCTCCTGCGCCTCATCGACGGTGACCTTGGTCGGGTACAGCTCGTTGATGGCCTTGAACAGACCATCCCAATCCCAGTCCTTCGGCTTGTCTGAACCGTTCTTGGCGCCCTGCACGTAGCTGGTGACGGTGTCTTTGATGAACGCTTCGATGTCTTGGTGAATATCTTCACCCTTGAGCACAGCCTGACGCTCCGCATAGATCACGGTGCGCTGCTTGTTCATCACGTCATCGTACTTCAGCACGTTCTTACGAATTTCGAAGTTACGAGATTCGACGGCCTTCTGCGCATTGCGCACACCCTTCGACACGCTCTTCGATTCGATCGGCTCACCTTCCGGCAAACCTCTCGACATCACACGTGCCACGAGCTGCGTGTTGAACAGACGCATCAGATCGTCTTCCAGGCTCAGGTAGAAGCGGGACTCGCCCGGGTCGCCCTGACGTCCGGAACGACCGCGCAGCTGGTTGTCGATTCGGCGGGATTCGTGACGTTCGGTGCCGAGCACATACAGGCCGCCGAGTTCAACGACTTCCTCGTGCTCATCCTTGACCTGCTCCTTGATCTGCTTCAAGGTCTCAGGCCAACGCTTCTCGTATTCCTCCGGAGTGTCGTCCGGCGAATAGCCTTCTTCCTTGAGCTTGGCGTCGGCGAGGAACTCGACGTTGCCGCCGAGCATGATGTCGGTACCACGGCCTGCCATGTTGGTGGCCACGGTGACGGCACCCTTGCGGCCGGCGACAGCCACGACGGCCGCTTCCTTCTCGTGCTGCTTCGCGTTGAGCACCTTGTGTGGAATGTTCACCACGTCGAGCAGCGACGACACGACTTCGGAGGATTCCACCGATGCGGTACCCAGCAGCACCGGCTGGCCCTTGCGGTGGCGCTCGGCGACGTCTTTGACGATGGCGGCGAGCTTCTCTTTCTTCGTGCGGTAGATCAGATCGTCCTGATCAATGCGGATCATCGGCTTGTTCGTCGGGATCGGCAGCACGCCTAGCTTGTAGGTGCCCATGAATTCGGCGGCTTCGGTTTCTGCCGTACCGGTCATGCCCGCAAGCTTGTCGTACATACGGAAGTAGTTCTGCAGCGTGATCGTCGCGAAGGTCTGGTTCTCGGCCTTGACCTCGACGCCCTCCTTCGCTTCGATGGCCTGATGCAGGCCTTCGTTGTAGCGGCGGCCCGGCAGAATACGGCCGGTGTGCTCGTCGACGATGAGCACTTCGCCACCGGTGACCACGTAGTCGCGGTCGCGCAGGAACAGTTCCTTCGCTTTGATGGCGTTGTTGAGGTAGCCGATCAATGCGGTGTTGCTCGGCTCATAGAGGTTGTCGATGCCGAGGTAGTCTTCGATCTTCGTGATGCCCGGATCGAGAATGCCGACGGTCTTCTTCTTCTCGTCGACCTCATAGTCCTCATCACGGTTGAGCTTGAGCACGAGCTTGGCGAACTGGCGATACCAACGCGTCACGTCACCCTCGGCCGGACCGGAGATGATCAACGGGGTACGAGCCTCATCGATGAGAATGGAATCGACCTCATCGACGATGGCGTAATGGTGGCCACGCTGCACGAGTTCGCTCTTCTCCCATGCCATGTTGTCACGCAGGTAGTCGAAGCCAAATTCGTTGTTCGTGCCATAGGTGATGTCGGCGTTGTATTGCTTGCGGCGCTCCGGCGGCTTCTGGCCGGTGACGATGCATCCGACGCTCATGCCGAGGAAGCGGTAGATGCGGCCCATCAGCTCGCTCTGGTAGCTGGCGAGGTAGTCGTTGACGGTGACGACGTGAACGCCTTTGCCTTCCAATGCGTTCAGATAGCTTGGCAGTGTTGCCACGAGGGTCTTGCCTTCACCGGTTTTCATTTCGGCGATGTTGCCCCAGTGCAGTGCCGCGCCGCCCATCAACTGAACGTCGAAGTGACGCTGGCCGAGTGTGCGCTTCGACACTTCTCGCACCGTTGCGAACGCTTCCGGCATCAGGCTGTCGAGCGACTCACCGTTGTCGAGGCGCTGCTTGAATTTGGCCGTCTGGCCTTTGAGCTCTTCATCGCTCATGGCCACGATCTGATCTTCAAGCGCGTTCACGGCTTCAGCGACGTGTTCGAGCTTCTTGATCTGGCGACCTTCGCCCATTCGCAGGGCTTTGTCTACGATATCTACCACATTCACTCCCTATGAGGTTTGAAATGACGTATCTACCATAGACGGTTTTCACCCATTAATCCACTTTTTCGACCGAAATACGTAAGAAATAGAGATGCCTTGCATGTTTGGAGATTTCGCATTCCTGAAATGACTCCGCCCCATGCTGCAGATCTTCTTTCCTGCCCCGTGTGCACATATGAAAGGGCGACCCAAATCTGCTTGGGTCGCCCTTCCGTATGCTGTTACTTCGTCGTTTTACAGACGTTGCGAATCAGGCTTTGCGCTCTTCTTCGAGCTTCTTGACGTTCTCCGGAGTATCGATCTCGAAAACGCCGTAGCTCCAACCGTGACGGTGATAGACGACCGATGGACGGTTGGTGTCTTTGTTCACGAACAGGAAGAAGTCGTGACCGATCAGCTCCATCTCATACAGCGCCTCATCGATGGTCATCGGTTCGGCGATGTGCAGCTTGCGACGAATCACGATCGGGGTGTCACCAACGTGAACCTCAACGGATTCACCTGGACCGAGATCTCCTGCGACGGCGTTCGCCGGGCTGTTGTCGGCAGGCTCATCACCCATGATGTCTTCGCGTTCCTCACTCGGCGGAACGAACTTGCCTGCATCAACCGGAACCGGCGAATAGTTCTTGCGGTGATCCTTGCGGCGGTCGCGTGCGCGGCGAAGACGCAACGTCAGCTTGTCGAGCGCGAGATCGAGTGCGCTCACTTCATCGAGGCTGGACGCTTCGGCGCGGACCACGGTGGAACCGGCGATAACGGTCAACTCCACGCGAACCGCAGTATCATGCAAACGTGGATTGCCCTCATGCGACAGCACGACTTGCACGCGCTGCGCGTCAGGCGCGATTGCGGTCACACGATTCATCTTGCTTTCCACGACGTCACGGAACTTCTGCTTGATCTGAATGTGACGGCCGGTAAGAACGATATCCATGTGGACCTCCCTAGACTCAAGCGGCTTGCGCCGCTATATGCGGAACCGAACAGCTACTGCCGCCCGGCTATGCTTCATATTGTAACCGAGTCGGCACGGAACGGTACAAGACACGCCCCGTCTTTCTTCTATTCTCGAAAAACGCACCATTTCTCCAAAAGTCGGAATAGATCGAGCCTACGGTCGCAACTTTCGTTATAGTAGGCCGTTTTTGCGCGCCGGCACGGTCTTGCCCTTTGCTACAATCATTGCGAGACCTCTTGATGGCCGCGATCGCGTATGCGATTGAGGAACTTCCGGGCTCCAAAGAGCACGATGGCAGATAACGTCTGCCCAGGGTGACCTGAGAGATAGCGCAGCAGAGAACAGACCGCCGGCTGTTGGCCGGTAAGGGTGAAACGGCGGTGTAAGAGACCACCGGGCTTCTGGTAACAGAACGCCGCACGGCAAGCCTCATCGGGAGCAAGGCCAAGCAGAAGGCTATAGAGTTGCTCGCTCTGCCTTCGGGTAGGCTGCTAGAGCCTGACGGCGACGTCAGGTCGAGATGGATGGCCATCCGTTTGCATTTGCATTCGACAGAACCCGGGGTATAAGAGGTCTCACTCACTCTTCTTCGATGTAATCATCATCTGCATTTCGTGTGAACAGTTCCGCACTGACCGTACGAAGATCGTCGGGACTATGCCCTTTGCGTCCACCCGCACTCCAAAAGCGACGCTTGCGCACGTCCAGATCTTTGCCACGCGTCTTCTTCGCCACACTGCGCCCCAGTTCCCATGCGGCTTCTTCGAACGCCCCAGTTCTCGCCGTTTCGTTCACCATGCGTTGCGCCAACTGACGGTCAATCCCCTTGCGGGTCAGTTCCATCACCGTTCCCCGCGCCCCCATCATTCTGCCCAAGCATGAGCGGATAACCGACCGCGCATATTCCTCGTCATCGATGAGCCCGAGTTCTTCGAGACGCGCCAGAACCTGTTCGATCACTTCGGGATCGTATTCGCGTTCGGCAAGCTTGTCTCGCAACATGCCGCTCGACCGCGCCGCCGCGTCCAGCAAGCGCAATGCGCTCTCTTTGCAAGCCTCGACGTCGTTGGGATCTTCAGCCGCCGTGTAAGTGAAGCCACTGCGTGAGCGCTTACGCTCCGCGGTGCGTTGCGACTCTCCCCTACCGAATCGTTTCGAGGAACTGGCGTCACGCTCGCGAAAAACCGGCTTAGAGACTGCTGCCTTCTCGTTCGTCTTGTCACCATCCACAATGGCTTCAACGCGAGGTTCTTCTTCGCCTATCTGCAGCGTGCGCCCTCGCAGAAACTCTTCGGCACTGATCACCGTTGCCCCTTTCGTCGCTTGTGCCTTGTTCAACCAACCTTGCGCCGCGTCAACAAGGCGCAACGACACTAACGCCGCCCGCCATACAAGCTCATTGTGTATGACGGACGGCGTTATGATGCGTTTACTTCGATTCCGCCTTGGCTCCGGAAGCATTCGCTTCAGTGGCTGCGACCGGTTCGCCGTTTTCGTCGTCGGTGCCATCGAGCCCGAACTGGTCGTCGGTGGAGATCAGACCGGTCTTGATCTTGACCTGCTGTGCGATCTCGTTCGTGACCTCCGGGTTGTCGATGAGGAAGCGACGCACGTTCTCACGCCCTTGCCCCAACTGATCGCCGTTGTAGGTGAACCAAGAGCCGGACTTCTTGACGACATCGGTTTCGAGCGCCATGTCGAGAATCGAGCCTTCCTGCGAAATGCCCTGACCGTAGAGCATGTCGAATTCGGCGGTTTTGAACGGCGGAGCCATTTTGTTCTTGACCACTTTGACACGCGTGCGATTGCCGATCGGCTCATCACCGCTCTTGAGCGTCTGGATGCGACGGATGTCCATGCGAACCGATGCGTAGAACTTCAGCGCCTTGCCGCCGGTGGTGGTTTCGGGGCTGCCGAAGAACACGCCGATCTTCTCACGAAGCTGGTTGATGAAGATGGCTGTGGTGTTGGCCTGCGCCAAAGCACCCGTCATCTTGCGGAGCGCCTGACTCATCAGGCGGGCCTGCAAACCGACGTGGCTGTCGCCCATATCGCCTTCGATTTCGGCTTTCGGCACGAGAGCCGCCACGGAATCGATGACGATCACGTCGAGTGCGCCGGAACGGATGAGCATGTCGGCGATTTCCAATGCCTGCTCGCCGTTGTCTGGCTGCGACACGATCAGGGAGTCGGTGTCGACGCCCAGATGACGCGCATACACCGGATCGAGCGCATGTTCGGCATCGATGAATGCGGCGACGCCGCCGTTCTTCTGCGCATTGGCCACCACATGCAACGCGAGGGTCGTTTTACCTGAGGACTCAGGGCCGTAGATCTCCACGATGCGACCGCGAGGCAGGCCACCGATGCCCAGCGCGGTGTCAAGAGCCAGAGACCCGGAGGGAATCACCTCGATGTTCTGCTCCGGCTTGTCGCCCAAGCGCATCGCCGAGCCCTTGCCGAACTGCTTCTCGACTTGGGCGAGCGCCGAATTCAATGCGTCTTGACGACGCTTGTCGATGCCATTCGAATCGGTTTCCGATTCTTTGGCGGCGGTTTTCGTACGTGCTGCCATTGTGTCTCCTTGACGTTCTTCGTTGATGCCATCACCCTACCGAAGGCGCACCGCCCCCACAAGCCCAAACGACGATTGTGGTCGGAGGATCAGGTTATCCACAACACTTATGCTGTTTTGCTGATTTCAAGTATACGATGCGATGCGAACATTTGTTCGAATCTTTGCCACTGCGATTTATGCCTCTACCTGCCGAAATCGACCGGCAGCGGCGGCGCATTGTGATCTTTGCCCCATCGACGCGAATCAGGAACGTCCATCTGATCGCACAGCACATTCCATACGACACGGGGCTCCTCGCCATTGGCCAATGCTTCGACAACCGTGAGACCACCAAGTTTCGTCAGACCTTGATCCCGTGCAAGGGAACGACCGTAGCTCCGGCCGAACACCTCTTCGAGCAATTGCCAGAATTCACGTTCACGCATGCGCTCCAGCATATTCGCGCGACCCGAAGATGTAAAGAACCCGAACACGCAGGCAATGCGAACGCATGCCCGCGCAACAACAAGAGAGCCCGTCACCTTGACGACGACGGGCCCTCAATAATCGATAGCTAATTCACGCCTGATCAGGCATCAACCGAATCCAGATAATCCGCAACCATACGCAGCATCTGCGAAGTGCTCAGTCCAAGCGACTCGGAAATCGAAGCGAGCAGTTCGGAGCTGGCCTCCTTCTGCCCACGTTCGACTTCGGAGAGATAGCCAAGCGACACTCCAGCTTTTTCGCTGACCTCACGCAATGTCTTGTGATCACGTGTGCGCAGATCACGCAGCACATGGCCGATGGCCTCGCGGAGCGAAACCTCTTTGACTTCACCGACCGTCTCGCGGCGACGCACCACGGCGCGCGGGCGGGCGGTCTCGGCGTCTTCCTCCTGCCACATTCTGACAAGAGCCGCCTGATGCTCATCTTTCGCCTTCTTCGCCGCACGGGCACGAATCACCTGTTGCTGAGCGAACATGACCGCCCTGCGCTGCGCCGGGGTCAGTTCACGCATACGAGCACTGCTCGAACGAATCTGCTCTGGGGTCTCAACGGCATTGACATCAATCTGCTCGTTCATCATGACCTGTTCCATGACCGACACCTTACCTTTCCATTCCCCTCGTGTTTCCTTGTTTCTATTATCTGAAATTATTCCTGTGAATAACCTGTGAATTCTTCCATTTTCCAAGAATACAAGCGACACTCTTCTGTCGAATAAGCTCTCGCGCGCCTTTCAGAGATAATCTGAGCGCAAAATTCTTTTCTCCAATTTTGCTGCCAGCATAATCAGGGATGAAGAAGCCGACATATACCAATCCCGCGGGTTTTCCTTCGTCAGGTCCTGGACCCGCGACACCAGTGGTAGACAATCCGATCACTCGGTGGCCATATTGCTCTTGGTTAAATAGAAGCGCCGTGCTATGCGCCATCTGCATGGCAACATTCGGGTCAACGGCACCTTCAGAAAGTAAGAGTTCCCGATTCACACCCAACACGCTCGCTTTTGCTCGAATGTCATACGTGACCGCGGAGCCCAGAAACACCTTCGAAGCACCTGGAATACGAACAAACGCATCGGCCAGCAGGCCACCGGTCAGAGATTCAGCGCACGCGATCTTCAACTCGTGCATCTCACAGAACGCGAGGACTCGTCGAGCACGCTCATCACAGTAGGCATGCACTTCATCCACAGTCGTCATGGTGTCAAGCTCAGGAAGCTCGAATATTTCACTCATCGCTTCCTCCTGTCCGTGAACGTTTTTCGTTACTGTTCATCGATGTTCACTCCTAGTGTGAAAAATTGTGAAGACAACTTGACATTATGGTGTGTTGCACCTATAAAACGTCGCAACAAAAAGAGCCCATGTGACTAAAGATCACATGGGCTCCTCTATCAATTGTCGTGGCAATCACGCTTTCTTATGCGAGTGGCCGCTGCGCTTGCGGTTCGCGAGTACACCGTGCACGTACTCGTAGCCGGAGTACAGACACAGAATAAGCGAGAAGTAGATCAGTGCATAGGCAACGACGAAATAGATGCTCAGCCAGACGGGCTGCGCACCGTATGGCACGAAGCTCCACACCGGCAGCATCAGCATGCCAAGGCCAAAGCACAGGGTGAACGTCTTGTATTTGCCCGCCTGCGATGCCGCTATCACCTTGCCGCCATGGTCGATCACGGTGAAGCGCATGATCGTGATGCCCACTTCACGTACGACATACAGAATCGTGACGATCCAACCGATCCAAGGATTGCCGAACTCATTGAAGCAGGCGGCGACGATGAGCGCGCCCAATGTGAGCAGTTTGTCGGCTATCGGATCCAGTAACTTACCGAGTTCGGTGACTTGGTTGTATTTGCGGGCCATCCAGCCGTCGATCTTATCGGTGGAGGCGGCGACGATGAACACGATGGCGGCCGCCCACCGCATGCCGATGTTGTTCGCTCCCCACGCTCCGGCGGCGATGTACAGGCCCAGAAAAACGACAACGAGAATGATTCGAGCGATGGTGACCAGATTCGGCGGTGAATTCCACTCGCTCCACATCGATGTTTTGCTTGCTTGCTCAGTCTCCATGTGTTTCACAGTACTCGTTGATATGTCCAACCCCGTGGCGGAATCGCGAACATGCGCAGCTCATACACAACTGTTGCACGTACTGCCGTGACTGATTATGCCAAAATGAGCCGCTTGCCGGCACGCATGACTTCGCGTGCCGGCAAGCGGCTCGGCAATGTTCTTTCGAACGGTTCCAGTATTTAGTATTCCTGCTCGTGCGCGGCTGACTGCTGGCTCGGCGAACCGGTCAGAGAGTCGCTCTGACCTTTGATGAAGGCGAGTACTTGCGGCAGATCCTGCGGTTGGACAAGCACCTCACGGGCTTTGGAGCCCTCGGACGGGCCCACGACGCCACGTGATTCCAGCAAGTCCATCAGACGCCCCGCCTTCGCGAAGCCCACGCGCAGCTTGCGCTGCAGCATCGATGTGGAACCGAACTGGCTGCTGACCACGAGCTCGGCGGCCTGCAACAGCTCGTCCATGTCGCCGCCGATGTCTTCAGTCGGGTCGAGCTTCGACTTCTCGGCCTCGTTCGCCATCTGTTCGATGTCTTCGCGATAGTGGGGCTTGCGTTGCGTACGCACGAAGTCGACTGCTTTGCGGATCTCGGATTCGTTGACCCATGCTCCCTGCACGCGGATCGGTTTGGCGGAGCCCATTGGTAGGAACAGCGCGTCACCTTGGCCGATCAACGTTTCGGCACCAGTGGTGTCGAGGATGACTCGCGAATCGGTGGCCGATGACGTGGCGAACGCCAAGCGTGACGGAATGTTCGCCTTGATGAGGCCGGTCACGACATCGACGGACGGGCGTTGCGTGGCCAGCACCAGATGCACACCGGCGGCTCGCGCCAGCTGCGTGATGCGCTGGATGGAGCTCTCCACATCGTTCTTGGCCACCATCATCAGATCGGCCATCTCGTCGACGACGACGAGCAGGTATGGGTATGGGGCGACCTTGCGGTTGGAACCCGCAGGTGCATGCACTTTGCCTGCACGCACGGCTTCGTTGAAGTCTTTGACGTGGCGGAAGCCGAAGAACTCGAGGTCGCTGTAGCGCGCATCCATCTCTTTGACCACCCATTCCAACGCTTGGGAGGCCTTCTTCGGATCGGTGATGATCGGTGTGAGCAGATGCGGTATGCCGGCGTATGCGGAGAGTTCCACACGTTTCGGGTCGACCATGATCATGCGAACCTGATCTGGGGTGGCGCGCATGATGATCGACGTGAGCATCGAATTGATGAAACTCGACTTACCGGAGCCAGTGGCACCTGCAACCAGCAAATGCGGCATCTTCGTCAAGTCGGCGGTGACGAAGTGGCCTTCGACGTCTTTGCCGACGCCGGCGAGCATAGGATTCGGGTCCTGCACCGCCTTATCGGAGCGCAGCACGTCTCCCAAGTGCACGATCTCACGGTCGATGTTCGGGATCTCAATGCCGATAGCCGATTTGCCGGGGATCGGCGACAGGATGCGCACGTCGGAGCTGGCCACCGCATAGGCGATGTTCTTCTGCAGGTTCGTGACCTTCTCAACCTTGACGCCGGGACCCAGTTCCACCTCGTATTGGGTCACTGATGGGCCACGCAGGAAGCCGACGACTTTGGCGTCGACGTTGAATTGCTGGAACGTGGAGGTCAAGGCATGGATCACGTTGTCGTTGGCCTGCGTGTGCGCCGCGTGGGGCTTGCCCTTCATCAACAGGTTGAGGTCGGGAAGCTGGTATGGCGCATTGGAGTCGGCTTGCGCGTTCGGGGCTGTGAGATCGTCCATCGTGCCACCGGCGACGGGCACCATCGCTTCAGTCGCCTGGTCGGCCGCCGCTTGGGCACCCGGCGCCTGATCGAGGATCTCGCCGGTCTGCGTGGAAACGACCATCGTTTCGCCGTCGCTATCCATATGCGCCCACGGGTCGGTGCGCTGCGACACGGCGGGCATGTTGCCCGATGGCATCGGCACCGTCGAACCGGATGGCGCGGGCTGGGCGTTCCATGTTCCCGAATCGATGCTACGCGTCATGTCGTCGTTGTAGGCGCCACCGCTGCTCACGCTGCGGGCGCCGTTGCCCAGATTGGTTTCGGCGGCCTCACCGTGACGGCTGGCGGCTTTGAGGAACGCTTCGTCACCGGCGTATTGGTCGAGTTTGCCATCGTCGTCGCCTTGCGGTTTGCGACGCTTGAAGAGTCGGGAGGACAGGCTTTCCTTGCGTGGAGCTTCATCTTCATCGCTACCGTCGTGCGATGGCACGCCGTCCGCGAACGCCAAGGTGTCGTCGCCCACGCGCACTTCGTTCGGGAACTGCTCGGATTGCTCCGCGCCATCGCTGGAGACGCTGCGAGGTTCTCGCCCGCCCAGTTCCCTCAGCTTGTCGGGTATTTCAGTGACATGCGTGCGCGTGATGAGCAGGATGGAGAACAGCGCGGCCACCACGAATACGATGATCGCGAATGTCTGCGAAAGCCCCCAAGCCAACGGCGAGCCGATCACGAAACCGAGCAGACCGCCCGCATGTTGCAGGTTCTGCCATGAGAACTCCTTCGTGTCTGCCGCCATCACGACGTCGATGATCGAGCAGATCGACCACAGCAGCATGACGAAACCGGCGATGACACTGGTGTTGCCTGATTCCTTGCCGGAATTGCGCATGAGTCGTATCGCCAACACGATGAGCAGCACGGGCACAACGACGCTCATCACGCCGAACAGCGCCGATGCGAACGAGTGCAGGGCGCGACCTAATGCTCCGTCGACGCGGAACCATTCGGAACCGCAGAAGAAGATGGCGAGCACGATCATCACGAAGCACAGGCCATCGCGACGGTACGCCGGATCGTATTCTCCGACACTCACCTTGCGCACAGCGGATCCGAAGGCGCGTGGAATGGCCAGCAACGCCTTGTGCCAGAACGGTTCAACATTCTGCTCGGATGCTTTTGCCGAACCGGTTGAGGTTTGCGAGGAACGCGCAGATGAGCCCGCGCCGGAAGATGAGGCTGAACGGGCTGAACGTGACTTCGATTTGGAGGATGATTGTGCCATAACGTCTTCAGATTCTACCCCACACCATTCCTGAGTATCAGCTCGTCACGCAACCGCGCATCGACGTGCGTCTATGCGTTTAGGACGGGTTGATGTCTCCGAGATGGTGTTGCACGTATTCCTGGGCATGCATGTCGATCGCATCGTATGCGCCGGCGTCGGCGTTGTCGATGACCGCCATCGCATTGTCGACCAGATCGGGGTTCAGTGCGGACAGCCAGTGGATGCGCGGATCCCTGCCGAACCAACCCATCTGCTTGCGGGCAAGCCGCTTGGTTTTCTGTGCGACGGCCGCCATGGCATCGTCCAGATCGCATAAGCCATCCAGATAGTCGATGACCTGTTGGTAGCCCAGGGCTCGCGCCGCCGTCACACCGAGGTGTGGGCGCAGGCGCTCCACTTCGTCGACGAAACCCTGATCGAACATCTGCTTGGTGCGCAGGTCGATGCGCTGGTCAAGATCGACGCGATCAAGGTCGAGCCCGATCTGCACCGAGGGAATCACATAGCGGTATTGCGGCAAAGTGGCAGAATACGGCTGTCCGGTCACTTCGATCACTTCCAACGCACGAATGATGCGGCGTGGATTGTGCGGATCCATATGAGCGGCCGCCTGTGGGTCTTTGCCACGCAGCTCGGCGAACAGCACACCCGAACCTTCAACCCTTTCGCGTTCCTCCAGACGAGCGCGCACGTCGGGGTCGGTCCCCGGGAACGAGATGTCGTCGATGGCCGCACGCGCATACAGCCCCGACCCGCCTACGAGAATCGGACGAATGCCTTCTGCCTGCAGTTCGGCGATGCATTCTCGAGCCATGTGCTGGAATCTTGCGACCGACATCGTGTCGGACGCTCGATCACGTCGAGCAGATGGTGTGGCACGGCCGCCTGCTCCTGCGCGCTGGCTTTTGCCGTGCCGATGTCCATTCCCTTGTACATCTGGTAGGCGTCGGCGTTCACGATATGCGCCGTTTCACCGCGTTCGGCGAGACGGCGTGCGATCGCGATACCCAAACCGGTTTTCCGGATGCGGTCGGGCCTACGATGGAGATCACGCGCGGTTGGCGCCCCTGCTGTTTCGGCTGCTGCGACAGTTCCATGTCAGGCTGTGCGGATGGCATAGGTCTGCCCCTTGCTCGGATCTGGATCGGCGATCAGATTGTGCTTGCCGGCGTGGGTGACGGTGGCCGTCACGAAATCACCGATCTGCGGTGCCGGCATTCCCTCCGGCACGCCGACGTGCACGAGCACGCCGGTCTTCTCACGCCCGGTGTAGCGATGCGTCTCATCGTCTTTACGCCCGGCGGTGCCGGTGATCATCACTTCGACATCGCGCCCTTCGAAGCCGGAGAGGATCTCTTCGGTGATGCGTTCCTGCACGGCGAGCAATCGTTCGAGCCGGTCGAGCGCCACTTCGTAGGGCACCTGCTCCATGGCGGCGGCCGGTGTGCCCGGTCTCGGCGAATAGATGAACGTGAACGCCGACGCGAACCGTGCCTCCTCCACCACTCGCAACGTCTCCTGAAAATCTTCCTCGGTCTCGCCGGGGAAGCCGACGATGATGTCGGTGGAAATCTGCGCGTCCGGCATCGCCTCGCGTATCTTGCCCAGAATATTGAGGAATTTGCTCGAACGGTATGAGCGGCGCATTGCGCGCAGAATGCGATCGGAACCGGATTGCAGCGGGAAATGCAGCTGGTGCATCACGTTCGGCGTCTCGGCCATCGCCGCGATCACATCATCGGTGAACGCCGCCGGATGCGGCGACGTGAACCGCACGCGTTCCAATCCCTCGATGTCACCGCAGGCACGCAGCAGTTTCGAGAACGCGTAGCGGTCGCCCATCGCGTAGCCGTAGGAGTTCACGTTCTGGCCAAGCAGCGTCACCTCTTTGACACCGCCGCTCACCACCGAGCGGATCTCGGCGAGCACGTCTCCCGGTCTGCGGTCATGCTCCTTGCCGCGCGTGGTGGGCACGATGCAGAACGTACACGTGTTGTTGCACCCCATCGAAATCGCCACCCACGCCGAATGTTTCGACGCGCGATGCGCGGGAAGCTGGCTCGGGAACATCTCCAGATCATCGTTCACCCTGACCTGTGTGCGTTTGCTGCCACGCGCCTGTTCGAGCAATGCCGGCAGGTCCTCGATGTTCTTCGTGCCGAACACGGCGTCGACCCACGGCGTCTTCTTCGCGATGCGTTCGCGATCAAGCTGCGCCATGCAGCCGCCGATGGCGATCTGCGCGTTCGGATTCTTGTATTTGAAACGCTTCCACCGGCCGATCGTGCCATACATGCGTTCGGTGGCGTTCTCGCGCACCGCGCACGTGTTCATGATGACCACGTCGACATCCTGGTTCTCGAACTGCTCCTCACTCGCCGGTTTGTAGCCGTTCGCCTCCATGATGCCGGCGATGCGTTCGGAATCGTGCACGTTCATCTGGCAACCCAGCGTGTGCACATAATAGAGTCCTTTGCCCCGCTGTTCGCTTCCCCCACTCTCCTGCGTGTTCGTCAACCGTTCCTCACGGGTCATCATGTCTTCGTTCATACCGCAATATGCTAACCGAACCGGCGCACAGCACGGCACGCAGCTCGCACACACCTCTTTTTCAGCTACGCTACTAGAATCGGTGATGTGATACTTGACAGACAGAAACGATTGAACACATCGGAGATCCGTGTGCGACTCGCCGCGGACGATCAGGTAAACAATCTCATGTCGATGTCGGAGGATGACGTCGACTTCATCGCCGACTTCATCAACCAGATGCAGGTCTATGAGGGAGCGATGTACGAGATCAGCACGAAACTCGAGATTCTCGACTCCGAGTTTCAAGTGCGGTTCTCGCACAATCCCATTCATCACATGGAACGCCGCCTGAAGTCGATCGACTCGATTCTCGGCAAGCTCGACCGCCGCGAACTTCCGCACACGATCGACGCCATTCGCAATAATCTGTTCGACATTGCCGGCATTCGTGTGATCTGCAATTACCGCGACGACGTGTATTCGGTGGCGAACTATCTTTCCGGACAGTCAGATATTCAGGTATTGCGAGTCAAGGACTATATCAAGAATCCGAAGCAAACGGGTACCGCTCACTGCACGTGATCTACTCGGTGCCGGTGTTCCTGTCGAGCGGCGCGTATTACACGCCGGTCGAAGTGCAGTTCCGCACGATCGCGATGGATTACTGGGCGAGCCTCGAGCACGCGTTGCGCTACAAAACCGACCTGCCCGACGCCAAGCTCGCCGAGCATTCACAGACATTGCTTGATTGCGCGCGCTCGCTGCAAAACGTGGAGACGCAGATGCAGACGATCCACCGCGACATCAACGGTGCTCCGCACGGAGGCGAAGCACCTACTGCCACGCAGGATTCGCCTATTCGCGACAAGTAGTGAGCTAATCGAACATGCGAAAGGGCTCGCATCCGCGCGGATGCGAGCCCTTTCGTTCTCACGAATTACTTCGAGCTATATTCCGAAAACTCAGTCTCTGCTCAAACCGAACGCCTGCAGAACATACAGGAAGATGTTCACGAAGTCGAGATACAGGTTCAGTGCGCACAGAATGGAGATCTTCTCGATCATCTCCGGCCCCTGCGAAGCATAGGCGGCGAACGCCTTCTTCGTGAACTGAGCATCGTAGATCGTCAAGCCGGCGAACAGGATGATGCCGATCGCGGTCACCACTTTGAGCGCCGTGTTGGTCGGAGCCACGAACATCATGACGACTTCGGCGATAATCAGCACAATAAGCGCGATCATCAGAATCGGACCAGCCTTGAGCATGTCGCCCTTGGTGGTCAAACCGAACATCGTCAACGCGAAGTAGAAGCCGGCGCTCACCAAGAAGGCGATGCCGATGGTGCCCAGATCGTATGCGAGGAAGATAGTGCTGAGCGTCACGCCCATCAACGCCGCGTATACATAGAAGCAGACGCGTGCCGCGGTGGTCGACATGTTCATGACGCGCACGCCGAGATAGATGGCGAGGCCGATCTGCACGATCGCGAGAATCCACATACCCATGCCGCCGGTGGCGCGCAGGAAGCTGATGTAGAAGCCGCTCACTTGCGTGAGGATCGCGACGACGGCGGTGATGACCAAGCCGAGCGTCATCTCACCGTATGCGCGGGTGACCGAAACATGTTCCGCACGCTCATACACCTGCGTGGGCTGAACGTTCACGGCGCTTTGATATTGACCATATGGCGCGCCGTTATATCCCTGAGGCTGCTGACCGAAAGTCATAATGTGTCCTTTTTCGTAGTACGTTTCCTAGAGCATTATAGACAGCGTAGACATACCATATGCATAATCTTCGCTGAAAACCAGCTGAGAGCCCGCTGACATGCCTATTCTGACGCTCACATGCCATTCAACACCGGCGATATTGGCGCTATTCCGCGCAATCTACCATTGTCCTATCGAACGAACGCTTACTTTGCCCACCATTCGTGGATGTTATGTGAATACGATGGACGCGGATTTCAAAACGGATATAGTAAGGGTATGCGTCCCGCCCCTGCAACGAGGCAACGGCACACGCAATGTGAATCAACATCCATACCGCTCACAAAGGAGTATTCATGGAACCAATCAAAGCCATTCAATTCGGATGCGGCAAGATGGCGAAATACACCGTTCGCTACATGCACAGCAAAGGCATTCAGATCGTGGGCGCCATCGACGTCAACCCGGACGTGGTGGGCATGGATATCGGCGAATTCGCCGGCATCGGGCCGCTCAACGTGAAGATCAGCAGCGACGCCGAGGCCGTGCTCGACTCCTGCGATGCCGACATCGCCGTCGTGACGCTGTTCAGCTTCGTCAACGAGATCGAGCCGATGTGCGAACTGTGCCTCAAGCACGGCGTGAGCGTCATCACCACCTGTGAGGAAGCCATCTACCCGTGGACCACCGATCCGGCCGCCACGAACAGGCTCGACCGTCTCGCCAAGGAGCATGGCGCCACCATCGTCGGCTCCGGCATGCAAGACATCTTCTGGATCAACATGGTGGCCCAGGTGGCCGGTGGCTGCGAGTCGATTGACAAGATCACCGGCGCCGTCAGCTACAACGTGGAGGATTACGGCTTGGCGCTCGCCAAGGCGCACGGCGTGGGTCTGACCGCCGAGGAGTTCGAGAAGGAACTCGCCCACCCCGAGGAGATCGTGCCGTCGTATGTGTGGAATTCCAATGAGTCCTTGGCGCAGAAGCTGGGACTCACAATCAAGTCGCAGACGCAGAAGGCCGTGCCGTATTTCAGCGACGTGGACGTGTACAGCGAGACGATGGGCGAAACGATTCCAGCCGGCAAGTGCATCGGCATGTCCGCAGTGGTAACCACCGAGACGATGCAGGGTCCAGTGCTCGAAACCGCGTGCATCGGCAAGGTGTACGGCCCTGACGATGGCGACATGTGCGACTGGAAGATCAGCGGCGAACCCGACACCGAGTTCCATGTGGTCAAGCCTGCGACGGTGGAGCACACCTGCGCCACGATCATCAACCGCATCCCGGATGTGCTGAACGCTCCAGCCGGCTATGTGACGGTCGACCAGCTCGACGAGATCAGCTACCTCGCCTACCCTGCGTCAATGTACGTCGCATAAGCCATTAGACCAGCTCTTATACGAAATTGGGGTGACGCCAACGCGTTGGCGTCACCCCAATTTGCTGGTGGAGATATAAAACTCCTCTATGTGCATGTATACCGATTTAGAAAACGGTCATTTTCCAACGAAAATCGGCTTGAGATACTTGGTTCCCTGAGCGTTTTATATCCCCGCCAGCAAAATTAAGGGGAGGTTAGTGGCAGGAGAGCCACTCGACCGCCAGCTTCGTGCGGTTTGGGATGTTCGTTTTCGCCAGGATGTCACTGATGCGGTTACGCACCGTGCCCTCGCTCAAAAACAGCTCGCGGGCGATCTGGCGGTTGTCGCAGCCCTCGGCGACCAATGCCATGATCTCGCGTTCGCGGTCGGTCAGAGACGAGAACCGAGGATTCTCCTCCACCGGCGCGCTACCAGCACTCCCAACAGGCTGACCGGCATCACCGGACAACGGCAGGTTCTGCAGCACTTCGGCACCAAGCACCACTTGGCCTGCCATCACCGCTTGCACCGCGGGGATCACCGACGCGACGTCCTGTTTGATCAGGTATCCGCGCGTATGCAGTTCGATTGAACGGCGGATGTAGTCGGGGTCGGCGAAGGTGGTGAGAATCAAAATGCGGGCCTGCGGATGCGCATGAAGAATCCTTGAACTCGCTTCCAGACCATCCATGCCGGGCATCTGCACGTCGATGAGCAGCACGTCCGGTTCGTGCCGCTCGTATTCGGCGACGGCGGTCTCACCGTCGTGGGCGGTCCAGATCACCTCAGCGGTGCCCGTGGCCGTCAGAATAGTGCCCAACGACGAGCAGACGATCGGATCGTCATCCACAATCGCCACTTTCATATCAATCTCCTGTCATGCCCTGCATCACAAAATCTGCTCATGAACGCGGTTTGTATTCCGTGACTCCTTCGGAACCGACACGAATACTCGCCACCCGGCACCATACGGACCGCATACGGCGGAGCCGTTCAATACGCGCGCTCGCTCCTCAATATCAGTCAAACCAATACCTCGCATCTGCGCAGTATGTCGTGCATTTCGCTTGATCACCCCACCGTTATCTTGCACGATCAACTGCCAGAGTCCGGGAAGATCAACCAGCTTGACATTCACTTGCGTGGCGTTGCTGTGACGCATGGTGTTCGTCAACGCCTCGCGAACCACCGCAGCGAAGCAGTGTGCCACATTGGAAGGCGGCTGCGTAATGCCATTGGTTACGTGCACTTGTACGCGCGCGTCACCCGTCACAGAAGTGGCGTCTTCGATCATCGCCGTGAAATCAGTGCCTTCGTCTTTGAGATCGTGCACGGAACGGCGGATCATCGTCATCGCCTCGTCCAGAGCGCCGACGATCTCTTCGAATTGCTTGGCATGCATGTTGTCTCCGGTGCTGCGCGCCACCACTTCGTCCGCGTTCGTCAGCATGATCGCGCGTGTGAGCAGATGACCGACGTTGTCGTGAATCTCGCGAGCGATTCGCGTACGCTCGTTCAATCGTGCGCGTTGCATATCTGCGCTGCGAGCCGCCTCCATGTCGGAAATACGCGAGCGCGAGCGCCTCAATCGCTCACGCTGAGCATCTGCGAGCGCGCGGTAGCGGCGGAACGCCGCCTGTTCCTTGGCGTAGGTCGCGCCGGCCAGTGCGGCGAGCGCGGTCAGCACAACTAGTGCCAGGCACATGAACGTCGGCACTGACCACAATGTATGCGCGGTGGAGTCCTGTGTCAGGGCAGCCTGTTCGCTTATGCGGCGGAACGCGACGGCGAATGTGGCGATAACCGGCAAGCTGACGAACGTGAGTCTGCGTGAACGCCCCACATCAGTGGAAAACAGACGGTACCCCATGTCGGCGGCGAGCACGGGCAGCAGCGTGATCCACACGGGCACCGCCACGCTCGCCGAGCACAGCGCGCAGCAGACGGCGACCCATGTTCTCAGCGTCATGAACCTGCCCAGCGAAACCACACAGATGAACAGTAGAAGACCAATGATCATGGTTGCGGTCACATCGGCTTCCAACATGATGGCGAACAGCACGGCGGACAGGAACATGAGCGTATGCGCAGCGATGTTGGCCATGTCTCCTGCCCTCCAATCCATGCGATTCCCGTGAAAATCGAGCTGTATCCAGTTTCCAATATCCAGCATCGCATTGCGGCGCGCGTCTCGAATATGACATTTGTCACATACTCTCCGCAAGAGTCGTGACCGCGGACACCGTGTCGGGCTGTTCGCGGTGAGCATGATGGATGGTATGAACACTGCAACCACCACGGCACACAACAACGCGCGTACAGCCGACGCGCAGACCACAGCGGCGATCGCCGTTGACGAACTGGTGAAACGGTACGGAGAGCACATTGCGCTCGACTACCTGACCATGCAGGTTCGCCGCGGAGAGATCTACGGGCTGCTTGGACCGAACGGCTCGGGCAAGACCACGGCGATCAACTGCATTCTCGGCCTGCTCTCCTACGATTCGGGCGACATCCGCATCTTCGGCGAGCACATGAGCCCAACGAACTACGCGCTCAAACGGCGAATCGGCGTTGTGCCGCAGGATATAGCGGTGTTCAACGAGCTGACCGTCGAGGAGAACATCACATATTTCTGCTCGCTGTATGTGCCGGAACGCGCACGCCGCGCGCAGCTGGTGAACGAGGCGATCGACTTCGTCGGATTGGGCGACTACCGCACGTACCGCCCGCGCAAACTCTCCGGCGGCTTGCTGCGCAGGCTGAACATCGCGTGCGGCATCGTGCACCAGCCGGAGCTCATCTTCTTCGACGAACCCACGGTGGCGGTGGATCCGCAGAGCCGCAATTCGATTCTCGAAGGCATCCAAAGGCTCAACGCGCAAGGTTCGACCGTCATATATACGAGTCATTACATGGAGGAGGTCGAGCAGATCTGCGACCGCATCCAGATCATCGACCATGGTAGGCAGATCGCGCTCGGCACGGCGGACGAGCTCAAGCGCATGATCGACGTCGGCGAGCGCATCAGCGTGGAGGCTCCCACCCTCGGTTCCGATGCCAAGCTGCGCGAGCATGTTCTGGACTCCGTGCGCGCGCTGCCGGCGGTGATCGACGTCGATTTCGCCGACGACATGCTGGAGATCACGTGCACGCAGGGCGCGCACAATCTCATCGATGTGCTGCAGACGCTGCGCACGCTCGACGTGCCGCTCGGGCACGTCAGCTCACACACGCCGACGTTGAACGATGTGTTCCTGGCGTTGACCGGCACCGAACTGCGCGACTGACGGCAAGTTCATTGATGTACGACGAAAGAGACGAAAGGAGAAGACATGTGGAGCACGTTCCTCACCGCGATGCGTGTGAATCTGCGTGAGAAGTCGTCGCTGTTCTGGCTGTTCTGCTTCCCTATTCTGCTGTCCACGATGTTCCTCGGCATGTTCGGCAACCTGAGCGCCACCTATACGATCACGACGATGGATTTCGCCGTCGTGGCCGACGACTCCTATTGCAAGGCGGCGGGCGCACGGCAGTTGCTCGATGCGATGCAGCGCGATCCCGTCACCGCGGATTGCTCGGCCGGCACGGAGAGCGCAGCGGACACCACGGACACCGGCGGCACCGACCTACATGACCTGCTCACGCTGCACACGGTGCCGACCACCGATGAGGCCGTCGAACTGATCAACGGCAACGCGGACGTGCGCGGCTACATCACCGTGGACGGTGACGGGCTCATGCATATGACGATCAGCCGTTCCACGGTGTCCGACGCGAATGATGCGATGGGTTCCGCCGGTCTGCCGGTGTCGCTGAGCATTCTGAACGGCGCGATCGGCATGTTCAACCGGCAGAACGTGACGGTCGGCGACATCGTGCGTACCGGCCCGGCGTTGCTGCGAGACTCGACGTTCCTGCATGAGACCCAGCAGACCGACTCGTTCACGCATGAGATCTCGTTGACTCATTTCCAGCCGGACGAAGGCGCACGCTACTACTACGCATTGCTCGCGATGACGGCGTTGATGGCGATGAGCTTCGCCGTGACGAGCGTGTGCACCACGCAGGCGAATCTGTCTGCACTCGGCGCCAGACGTTCGCTTGCGCCGCTCACCAAGTTCCGTCAGCTCATGGGAGGCTTCCTCGCCAGCTGGCTGTGCACGTTCCTGGCGTTGCTCGTGGCGCTGCTGTACATCCGCTTCGTCTGCAACGTGCAGTTCGGCGGTCGCTGGGCAGCCATCATATTTGCACTGCTCGTCGCCTCGTTCGCCGCGAACGCTTTGGGCACGTTGCTCGGCGCTCTGCCCAAGCTCAGCTCCGGCACGAAGATAGGCCTGACCACCGCGCTCTCATGCGGTCTCTCGCTGCTCAGCGGCCTCTACGGTTCGGGTGCGATGGAGCTGAGCGATTGGATCCAACGCAACGCACCCGCTGTGGCTCTGGTCAATCCCACGCAGCAGGTCACCAACCTGTTCTACGACCTGCTCTATTACGATTCCTACGCCCCGTTCTTCCGCACCGTGGGCATTCTCATGATCATGTCGGCCATCGCCCTTGCACTTGCGACCGTGTTCCTCAGGAGGCAACGTTATGAGCACCTTTAAGGCTTCCCTCAAAGTCCTGGTTTCCAAGAAGCTGATGATCATGATCTACGTCGTCTGGCTGTGCCTGATGATGTTCGGTTTGAGCTGGTCGATCATCCAGAATCTCGCGCATTCCGACAATTCCACGACCTTCGCTTCCGCACGCCCGGAAGTCTCCGTGGTGAACCGCGATGACGATGATTCCGATGCGCTGGTTCGTTCCCTGAACGAGTTCCTCGCCAAGGACTGCGATCTGGTGGACGTTGGCGGCAGCGACGAGGAATTGCAGACCGCTGTGGCCTCGAATTACACCGATCTGATCGTGATCGTGCCGCAAGGCTTCGCCGACCGTTTCGCTCAGACGATTACTGACGGCACGGATGTGCCCGAGCTTGATACGGTGGTCAGTTTCACCGGCGCGTATGGGTCTCTTGCGCAACTGCAGGTGAACAACTTCCTGAATCTGACGCGTACCGAGGCGCTTGCCCAACATGGCGCCGGCGGCAGCGCAATAACCGCGACTTCGCTGACTACCGCGGCGCAGCACGTGGTCGATGCACTGGACGGCAACGAGAACTCATATCCGACAATCAGCGTCGCCGACGACCCGCACAGCGCCACCGATGCGCAGGAATCCGCACGCGTCGCATTCGTCACCTCCGTGAAGATGGGCGTCTACCCGCTGCTCGCCGCCATGCTGGTCGTCACCGCGTTGACGATGAACTCGTTCGCCGACGCGAATGTGCGCCGCCGCCTGTATGCCGCCCCGCAACGCTCGGGGTCGATGATGCTCCAACAGTTCGCCGCCTGTGGCGTGTTCGCCGTGGTCATCGCACTGGTGTATCTGGCGATTTCGCTCGCATTGCCGGCTTTGGCCGGACTGCCTGTAAGCGGTCTTGCCCCGGCTTCGGTGGCGATGTGCGCCGGATCTCTGGTTCTGTATGCACTCGTTGCCGTGGCCAGCGGCTTCATGGTGAGCATGCTCGCCGTCAACGCCGTTGCGGTCAATGCGATCGCCAATGTGTTCGGTCTGCTCGTCATGTTCACATCGGGCATGGCCTTCCCCATCGACATGATGCCCAGGATCATGATCATGATCGGCAAGCTCCTGCCCGGCTGGTGGTACTGCCAGTCCATCACCGCGGCCGGCGGTGCAAGCAACGCCGTTGATGCTGGCGCATGGCTTGCCAACAATGGCCTCGTGCTGCTGTTCGGCATCGCGTTCATCTGCCTGGGACTCGCCTTCTCGAAGCTGCGCCGCAGCCGTCCGAATCTGCAGGCGAGCGCCACCACGCAGCTCGCCGAAGCGTAAACTGGCGAATTCAAGCAATTCGCTTTCTTAGAATCAAAAGTGGGCGTATGGCGTGCGGGTTATCCCGCATGCCATACGCCCACTGCGTGTGATACCGTGCAGTACTTGCGGTGCAAAGAATCACATGGAGACGCGGTAGGTCTTCCAGATGTCGCTCAATGCGCGGCCGTCCGATTCGCGTTTCCACACGTTCAGGCTGGCGCTGCTCACGCCTCCCACGCCGCGTGCCGCGGCGGTCGGTGTCGCGTATTCGGTGCCATCTTCGCCACGCAATCCGTTCTCGGTGACGGTGACTTTCAGCACCTCGTGCTTGCGCGGGCGGTTCCATACGAACACGTCGCCCACGTTGAGCAGGCCGGCGCGCACCACCTGCCCGATGCCCACGCGTTTCGATGTGCGGCGGCTGCGGTGTTCGGCTTCGCGTGCCTGACGTTCCGCCTCCTCTGGTGCCACAGAGTCGATCATCACGTCATCGTAACTGATATGCCATGATTGCGCGATCAGTTCGACGATCTGGTTCTGCCGCAGTTGCAGGAACTGTGGGGTGAGCCGTTCCAAGTCCCCCAGCGTGCGCGTCAGCGGGAACTGCCGTGAGCTTGAACTCCTCAGGATGCGGGCGCGGCGTTCGTTGAACCCGCTGAACTCGTCCACGGACTTCTTCGTGGCCTGCGTCAGCACGAAGTTGCCGATGCGCTCTGCCCAGTAATCGCACTGCCCCGCCGGCCATGAGGCGAACTCACTGTCTGCCGGCACATGTTCTGGAATCAGAGGCACCGCGCGCAGCGAGCGCGGGCGTGTGATCCGCCCACCGGCGAGCTGTTCGTTCGCGCGGATGAGCAACAATCGTTTCATGTTGTCATCAATGGAGAGCTCGCCGCGCAAGTGCAGCATTGCGAGCCGTTGCTCGTCGCCGTCCACGTGGAATCCGGCGATGCGCTGCAATGGCATGTTCTTGCTGAGGTCGCGTATGATCGTCGCCGCGCGAGTGCGTCGTTCGAGCATGCTTTTGCCATTCAAACAATCGATGCCGGTCACGCGGTCGAGCGCCTGCAATACCTCACGAAGACGGCTCGCGTCGTGCAATCGAACCGCGCGGCTTGCGTCACCTCCATTGTTCAGTTGGGTGCGCGTAACCACGGTGTCTGGGTCGTCGAGACCGTTCAGTGAATGCGTCAGAATCCACATCGCCACCGGCTTCCAGTCGGTTGACGGGTAGTCGTTCAAGCCGATGAGCAGGTCGGCGATGTCGTCCGGCAACAGGCTCTCCCCCGGCCTGTCGATGATGTCGGCGCAGATGGCGTATGGGCGCAGCACGTCATCGATGAAGTCGATGCCTTTGTCTTTTCGTATGTATTTGTCGAGCACGTGATCGGTGAAGTCGGCGATCAGCGATTCGCACAGTGGCGTCTTCGTGTAGATGAGGTCGAGGTCGGCGAAGAACGCTTCGATGCGCGCGTTGTCGTCTCCCATCGGCTCCATGATGTCGTCCCAATAGCGTGCGTAGGCGTCACGTGCCGCCGGGGAGATGCCGGAGACCACTTTGGCTTTGAACACGTCGGACGGGGTGAGCGGCATGCCGCGCATGTTCATCACGTCGAAGATGCGATAGGCGCCGGAGATATCACCGGTCGTCACGATCACGAAGAACACGTTGTTGACTAGATATGACGCGAATACGCGGCGCTCTTCGACTTTCATCGACGCGAGAATATCGTATGCACATTGTGCATTGTCGCGAATGTTGCGCTGTGCCTGCGTTTGAATGTCGTTCTCTCGCAGATCGAACAATGCCTCCAAATCGCCTTGCTGCACGTATTCGCGGAAGAACTCCTCGTCCTGTTCGCGCAAGCGCAGTCGCGGCTCGGTTTCTATGCCGCGTAGTTTGTCGCCGGATTCAACGAGCAGTCCCTCGAGACTGTGCGCCAGCTGCGAGTCATCTTCCAGGGCGAGCAGCACGGAGAACAGAATCGAGAGCGACACCAGGCGTTGCTGCCCGTCGATCACCTGATGGATGCCATGCTCGTCGCGCACCAGAATAAGCGAACCGAGAAAATATGAGCTGTCTTGCACGGCGCACGCGTCGATCACATCGTTGATCAGCTGGCGCATCTGCTCAGGATGCCAACTGTACGAGCGCTGGAACGACGGAATCGCAAAACGGTAGTCCGACGTGAACACTTTCGACAGCGGCTTTTCGCTCGCATTGATCGACATGGTTATTCCCCTTCCGTCACATCGACTACATCGATGCCGACGGCACGCATACGGTTAACCGCCTGCTCGCCCAATTCGGCACTCACCGGCACGGTCAAATCGCGCAGCACTCGAACGGCAAAGCCGCGTTGCTTTGCATCGAGCGCGGTGTCTCGCACGCAATGAGATAACGCAATGCCAACAATGTCAACGTCGGTGATGCCGTGGTTTTGCAGAAGTCGGTTGAGTGTGCGGCCTTCTACCAGAGCCTGTTCGACCTCCTCGGGTGTCTGCAACCGGTCACCGTTGTCTTCAATGCCCTCGAAGCCTGAATACGCGGCGCTGTACTGCCCCTTTTCACATGATGCCCTATATTCAGACTCGCAATCGCTGGATGCAATGCTGCATTCGGCGTTCCTGCGACTCCGTGACGTGGCCAAGTATCCACGAAATCAGGTTGCTCAGCCCAATGATTCCCAGGCTCGATATGCCAATCCTGCGTGGTGACTATCAGTTGGTAATCGCCCCGGTTACGCATCACGAAATCTTGAATGGCGCGCGCCGTTGCGTTGCCGCCTTCCACGGCCAGTTCCCCACCTTCGCAGAACGTCGGCTGAACGTCCACTATGATCAATGCTGTTCGCTTCATATCCACCACGTCATTCTACCAAGGATTGCAGCGATCAGTATGCACATATGCGTGCTTGTGAATATGTGGAATTCAACCTATCGCAGGTATCGCCGTCACGTTATGTCTAATCGGAAATCACGCGCGTTATTTGGAAAATACGTCACATTTTGGTCTGAAAAGTGACGTATTTTCCAACTAACCGGCGTATTTTCCAATTTACTCGGCCTGTTCACGCCAAGCACGGTATTCGTCGGCTTTGGCACGCCAGTAGTCACGATCACTCTTGCCAATAGTGCGAATCACATGGCACGGATTGCCGACGGCGATGCTGTGCGAAGGAATGTCTTTCGTCACCACGGAGCCTGCGCCGATAACCACGTCATCGCCGATGGTGACACCCGGGCATACGACCACGTTGCCGCCGAACCACACGTCGTTGCCGATGACGATGGGCTTGCCACCTTCGAGCTGCTCGTTGCGCGCCTGCGCGTCAATCGGATGGTATGGCGTATACAGGCCCACGCGCGGACCGAAGAACACATTGTCTCCAATGGTGATCGGCGCAACGTCGAGGAACATGCAGTCCATGTTCGCATACATGTTGCTTCCGATGAACGTATTGCAACCGTAGTCGCTGTAGAACGGCGGGTCGATGAACGAGTTTTCCCCAAAAGCACCGAACAGTTCATGGAACATCTGATCTCGCTCGCTGAAAGCATCGTAGGGGGAAGTGTTGATCGCCTGGATCAGCCTACGTTTCTTGCGGCTGAGCTCTGCGAGGTGAGCATCTTGAGCGATGTACAGTTCGCCGCTGATCATGCGATCATATTCACGGGTATCAGGTTCGAAAGCAGTTGACATATCACTTATAGTAGCAGCCACTGTGGCGTGCTCCGCTGTTAGCGGCCATTGTAGTTGTGCACACTCAAGCGAAATTAGAATGACTGCCATGGGATGTGTTGATATTCCCATTATGAGGCAAGGAGAAATCATGAGCGCTTTCGTTTGGACATCGTTGTTCACCATCATCGTCGTCGCCATCGCCATCTGGGCGTTGTATTACGTGATTCGTGCGGCCGTTCGCGCCGGTACCATCGACGCATACAAGCAGATGGGTCTGGTGCATACGCCGGAAACCAAGGAAGATCAGCTCCAGCGAACTCGTGAAGCTCTGCAGGAGGAACGTGTGCAGGCAGTCATCAACGCACAATCCCAGAAGAAGTCGAATAAGTAAGTTTGCTGGTTGAGAGACCGAATGGTCGGGCACCATCAGAAGATGATGCCCGACCATTCGCATTGCATCACTCGTTACGCATCAGGTTGCGGAACATATGCCGCGATATATTCGCACCACTATCTTTTATCTTTGGAATTTCACCACGAGCACCGGTGAAGATGCGATTTCATTCATCTCCGCATATGCGGCAATCAAATTCTTCACTCCTTCGAGGTTGACGGCATTACCCATGTGGTTGGCTACCACATATCCTTTTACACCGTCGACCATTACCTCCGTAGCTTTGATATTGCTCTGTTTTAGCGGACTTCCATCCCCTTTTGTTATATTCCGACGGTAGCTCTCCGCTTTGTGCTCATCTCGGAAATAGCGGAAGTGCTTATGTGTAATGTCTCCGGACGTGCCATCACCAATTTTATCATTCCGCTCAATCACACTGGCATATGTCTTAATGATGGCATTCGATAGCGCACTCCAATTTGCGCTATCTATCGGTATACCATCCAATGTCGCTCCGACAAGCTTGGCTCCGGCAAGTAACGATTTTTGTACTTGCCATCTGAATTAATCATGGTGATGCCATTCGCATCAACCCGAAGCTCCCGAAGATCTTCGGCGTTCCGAGTGGGGTCCTCCTCCTGTTCGTCATTGGATGCTGAACGAATTGAGGTGACGGCAACATTCATCAAAGCCTGACGTAACCGTTCCTCAGCCTGATCATCATCACTTTCAGAATCATGCTTGCCTCCTGAATCGTTATAACCAAAATGTTCTCCGAACTCCACCAGCATACGAGTAAGAGAAATACGGTCATTACGGCTCAGATCCTGCCAGGTATCAGAGTCATCGGCAAGATCATTTTCCAATGTGGTGAGATAATCCGTTGCCTTTTGGTCTCCTCGCGTCTCGATGGCCAGATCTTCGAACACTCTTGGATATCTTTTTGGAAGCACAGCATAGCGAATATATCCGATTCGTTTTTATTGGCATCCTGAAGGCTCTCCGAGTCTGAAATAGAACGGGTCAAATTAAACGTATTGAATATACGCTTAATGGATCGCGGATTGTTCCCCACCGTCGTCTGAAGAATGCGCATATAGAAATCCTGATCCGCATCGCTCAAATTGGATACGAACCTCTTCACATAATTGTTAAGAGAATAGGCACCGACCGGCAGATTGAACGGAACCTGAATAATCTTGTCAAAGAATGCGCGACCTTTATCCTCCGTGAAATCATCACCATATTTCTTTCGCACCCCACGCAACACCACGTTGAAATCGATGGCCAAAATAAATATGCAGTTAGGTACATTGAGGAAGGTCTTGAGGGCCTCCATAATCTCAACCGCTCGCTCGGGTTCCAAACGATCGAGATCATCGATCATGATGTAAATTCTGCGATGCGATGCGTTATCTTTTTCGCTCTGATGACCTATTTTCCATTTTCTTTTCTTATCTTTATCGTTCTCATCAATCTTTGTAACCTCATCGATATAGCTTTCCAAATTTTTGCGTAAATCCTCCAACATTGAAGCAGGGGATTCTTCTTGTAATTTTTCCGGTAATGAAGAATTCTGCTGAATCTCCTCTTTACGCTCGGCAATATTTTGCCCTGTTTCAGCGAATACGTTTGCTAATCCGCCAGGGCCAATCATATTCGCAAGATAACGAATGGTCGGAGAAGTCAGAGCACTGACCGTTTTGAAAATGGATTTCAGCTTGTTGAGCATTTCAGCCGTGCTATCTTTTTGTCTCTTTAATTGTTCAGGCTCCAAACGTTCAAAAATGCCTCGCAGAAGAGAGAAAGAAAGATCATCGCCCAAATTGAATTGCGAGTACTGCCAAGTATTGAATTTCAGGATGATGTTCTTGTCATCCTTTTCCAGTTGTTCCGTGATGTAATTGATTGCGGAGGTTTTGCCGCTACCCCAATCCCCTTGAATCGCAACAGTCATCGGCGTCTCGCAATTACGAATGAACTCGGTGAAAGCATCGAGATATTTCCTTACATGCAGACTATCTTCTTCGATTTCTGATGGAGCTGCTGGTTCATCATTGAAAGCCGGATATTTCGTCATTAAAATATCGCTCATTATTCACCCTTCTTAATTTATTTGACGATTTTGATGGTACACGAACCACAAAGAATGTACTATTGCCTAGCCAGAATTCGAATAATACGCACGTCTGATGAGATATATTGGATTAAGGCATTATCTTCATCAATCGCATTACCATGCTCGGAAAATCAGACTCGCATTACACAGCTTATCGATGTTGTCGCTTATACATAGATAGAGATTCGGGGCTGGATGCAGAATTGCGTCCAGCCCCGAATCTCTATTAATCCCTATCAGATTCTCTACGCAGCATAAAACATCAGGCGCTCATCAGGTTGCGGAGCACGTACTGCAGGATGCCGCCATTGCGGTAGTAGTCGGCCTCACCTGGCGTATCGATGCGCACAACGGCCTCGAACTCAGTGCGGGAACCGTCTGCATGCACAGCTTCGACATGCACGATGGACGGGGTTTCACCGTTGTTGAGCGCTTCGATGCCGTCGATGTTGTAGATCTCGGTGCCGTCGAGACCCAGCGATTCGGCGGATTCACCCTCCGGGAACTGCAACGGGAGCACGCCCATGCCGATCAGGTTGGAACGGTGGATGCGTTCGAAGCTCTCGACGATCACGGCCTTGACGCCGAGCATGGCAGTGCCCTTGGCCGCCCAGTCGCGGGAGGAGCCGGTACCGTATTCCTTGCCGCCGAGCACCACAAGCGGAATGTCGTTCTTGATGTAGTCACGCGACGCGTCGAAGATGGTCGTCGGCTTCATCGCAAGGAAGTCATAGGTGTAGCCACCCGGCACGATCTCCTCGCCCACCGAAGCGAGCAGCAGGTTACGCAGGCGGATGTTGCCGAAGGTGCCACGAACCATGACCTCGTGGTTGCCACGACGCGAACCGTAGGAATTGAAGTCCTTCGGCTCGACACCATGCTCGATCAGGTATTCACCCGCAGGGCTCGTAGCCTTGAAAGCACCTGCCGGGGAAATGTGATCGGTGGTGACGGAATCGCCGAGCAGGGCAAGCACGCGAGCGCCACGGATGTCGTGCACCGGAGCCGGGTCCGCGCTCATGCCGTCGAAGAAGGTCTGGCGGCGCACATAGGTGGATTCCGGATCCCATGCGAACAATTCACCTTCCGGCACGTCGAGGCCTTTCCAACGGGCGTCGCCTTCGAACACGGACGCGTAATCGTTGAGGAACATGTCGCGGTTCACGTTGCCGCTCACCACCTGCTCCACTTCGGCGTTCGTAGGCCAGATGTCTTTGAGGAACACCTCGTTGCCATCCTTGTCGACGCCAAGTGGCTGCGTCTCGAAGTCGAAGTCCATCGTGCCGGCGAGCGCATATGCGATGACAAGCGGCGGCGATGCCAGATAGTTCATCTTGACATCCGGACTGATGCGGCCTTCGAAGTTGCGGTTGCCCGACAGCACTGCGGTGACGGTCAGATCATTGGCGTTGATCGCTTCGGAGATCTCCGGCAGCAGTGGGCCGGAGTTGCCGATGCAGGTGGCGCATCCGAAACCGACCAACTGATAGCCGAGCTTGTCAAGATCGTCTTGGAGACCAGCCTGCTGCAAGTAGTCGGCAACCACCTGGGATCCCGGCGCGAGCGAGGTCTTCACCCATGGCTTCGGCTTCAGGCCTTTGGCTACGGCGCTGCGGGCGATGAGGCCAGCGGCGATCATCACCGACGGGTTCGACGTGTTGGTGCACGAGGTGATCGACGCGATGGCCACGTCACCGTTCTTCAAGTCGAAGTCGCCACGGAAGTCGGTGGAGACCGGAATCGGATCGTAGTTCGTGTCGTTCGTCACGTACTGCGGCAACGTTTCTTCGAACAGCTGCTTCGACTTGGCCAGTTCGATGCGGTCCTGCGGGCGCTTCGGGCCGGCGATGGATGGCACGACAGTCGACAGGTCGAGTTCGAGGTATTCGGAGTACTGCGGTTCCACGAAGTTCGGGTCGTCGACGTCGTGCCACAGCTTGTTTGCCTTCGCATAGGCTTCGACGAGCGCCACCTGTTCCTCGGAGCGGCCGGTCAGACGCAGGTAGTCGAGCGTCACCTCGTCGATCGGGAAGATGCCGCAGGTGGAGCCAAATTCTGGGCTCATGTTGCCGATGGTGGCACGGTTGGCGAGCGGTACCGACTTGATGCCTTCGCCGTAGAATTCCACGAATTTGCCGACTACGCCGTGCTGACGCAGCATGTCGGTGATCGTCAGCACCACGTCGGTGGCGGTGACGCCTTCCGGAATGGAGCCGGTGAGCTTGAAGCCGACGACGCGTGGCACGAGCATTGAGATCGGCTGGCCGAGCATGGCGGCCTCGGCTTCGATGCCGCCGACGCCCCAGCCCAGCACGCCCAGACCGTTGACAGTGGTGGTGTGCGAGTCGGTGCCTACGCAGGAATCCAAGTAGGCCAGCGTGTTGCCGTCACCGAACGGGCGGCTCATCACAACCTGTGCCAGGTATTCGATGTTGACCTGATGGATGATGCCTGTTCCCGGCGGCACCACACGGAAGTTCTCGAAAGCTTGCTGACCCCAGCGCAGGAACTGGTAGCGTTCCGCATTGCGCTTGTATTCGATGTCCATGTTGATCTCAACCGCATTGTCGACGCCATAAGCGTCGATCTGCACCGAATGGTCGATGATCATGTCGGACTGCACCTGCGGGTTGATGACCTCCGGATTGCCGCCGAGGTTCTTGACGGCATCGCGCATCGTAGCCAGATCGACGATGCAGGGCACGCCGGTGAAATCCTGCATGACGACTCGTGATGGAGTGAACTGGATCTCGTGGCTCGGATCCGCCGCTGGATCCCATGCGAGCAGTTCACGCACCTGCTCGTCGGTGATATTCGCACCGTCGATGTTGCGAACCAGGTTCTCGACAAGCACTTTCAATGAATACGGCAGGTGGTCGATGCCATCCAGATCGGCAATGCGGTAATAGTCATACGAGCGATCGCCCACCTGAAGGGAATCCAACTGTTCGTCATGCAGCGACATAGTTCCTCCGGTAGTGTGAATAGACAATTGGTCTCACCCTACCGCGCGTTTGTGTCAGTTCTTTTTCAGGCGCTTGTATTGTGAGATGCCGGCCTTCATCCAACCGGGCAGGAACCGGCGAAACACCAGCAGGCTCACCACGAACAGCACGGTGGCAATGGCCATCTGCAACGCCAGATACGCCAGCGCGACGCCACCGGGCAACCCGTAGGCGAAGAAATTCGCCACGAACGGGATGCACACGCCGATCACACCGATGGCGAGGAATGCCAGCACAAGCCAGCCTCGCCACGAACGAAGAGGCTGGGAGACGCGTGCCAGCACATACACACCCATCAGGAACAGCACGGTGGCGCACATCGAACGCAACCAGAACAGTTCCTGAGATGATGCGAACACGTTCCAGTGCATGAAACGCGGTATGAACCAGGCGCTCAACAGCACCGAGAGCCCGGTGGCGATGCCGCAAGGCAACGAGAACGCGACCACACGGCGCAAGAAGCCCGGAATGTAGCGGCGAGTGTTCGGCGCCAAGGCGAGGAAGAACGCTGGTGCGCCGATCGTCAACGCGCCGATGTAGCTGATGTGACGCGGCAAATATGGGAACGGAATACCCATGAGCACCACGCCAAGCGAAATCAGCGCCGAATACACGGTTTTCGTGACGAACAGCGATGCCACACGCTCCATGTTGGCCATCACCTGACGGCCGCGAGCCACGACGTCGGGCAGATGCGAGAACTTCGAATCGACGAGCACCACTTCTGCCACGGCCTTGGTAGCCGGAGCCGCATTGCCCATCGCGATGCCCAGATCGGCTTCCTTGATCGCCAACGTGTCGTTGACGCCATCGCCGGTCATCGCCACCACATGCTGCTGTGTGTGCAACGCCTGCACGATCGCCTTCTTCTGCTCCGGAAGCACACGTCCGAGCACGTCCACACCTTCCAGCACGCGAGCGAGTTCATCAATGTCGGACGGCAGTTCGCGAGCATCCATGGCCACCGGTTTGCGATCCCCCGTCAGCTTCACCTTGCCGGCGATCGCGCCAACGGTCACCGGATTATCGCCGGAAATCACACGGCAACGCACGCCCTGCTCACGGAACCATTGCAACGTAGCTTCAGCATCGGAACGAATGCGCTCGGAGCACAGCACAATCGCCACCGGCACGGCGGAAGCCTCAAGCTGCGGATTCGTCTCGAAATCGGCGGGCACGGGTGCGTTGGGCACATGCGCGATCAGCAGCACGCGCATGCCGTTATTCGCGTATTCGTTCACCTGCCTGAGCACGTCCGGATATTGTTGCGAAAGACCAGACAGCAGTACTTCGGGAGCGCCCATGTACCACACGCCATTGCGGTCTTCATCAGGCAGATCATGGAAGGCCACTGCGCTCCATTTGCGTGCGCTGGAGAACGGCACGCGCTGCAAATCGGAAGAACCGGAGAATCCTTGCTCCCCCAGTCCGGCGAGCACCGCCTTGCCGGTGCCGTTCGGGTTCTCCTCGTTCGACAAATCGAACAGCGCCTGCATCGCGTGCTGTTTGTTCACGCAATCAGGCAAAGCAATGAAGTCGTCGTAGATGATGCCGCCATCGGTGATCGTGCCCGTTTTGTCGAGATTCAAAGCATCCACTCGAGCCAGCGTTTCCACCGAGTCGAGGTCTTGCACGAGCGTGTTCTTACGAGCCAGGCGTATGGCCGCGAGCGCGAAGTTCAGGGAAGTGAGCAACACCAAGCCTTCAGGAACCATGCCTACGACGCCGGCGACCGAAGAGACCACCGCCTGTCGCCATTCGCCGGTCGCGATGGCGTTGTGCCAGCCGCCAACAGTGTGCATCTGTGTGAAAATCAGCAGAATGCACAGCGGAACCACGAGGAAAGTCATGAACTTGAGAATCGTGTTGATGCCCTTGTTCAGGTCGGAGACATTCTTCTTGTAGACCTTCGCCTGCGCGGTCAGCGTGGCCGCGTAACTGTGTTCGCCGACCGCCGTCACTTTGACGAGCGCCATGCCGGAAACCGCTGTCGAACCCGAGTAGATGGTGTCGCCTTCGCCTTTGCGCACGGTGCGCGATTCGCCGGTGATCATCGACTCGTCGAGCTCGAGTCCCCATGTGCGCACGATCGTCGCGTCGGCGGGCACCTGTTCGCCCGAGCGCAGCCACATCAGGTCGCCGAGCACAATGTTGTTGTGTGAAACGTCAACGTCTTTGCCATCGCGCCGCACGAGATAATCCGACGCCACCAAAATAGACAGTTTGTCGAGCGTGTGCTTGGCGCGCAGCTCGGTGATGATGCCGATGCCGGTGTTGATGATGATGACGACGCCGAACACCGCGTCTTTCCACGATCCGGTGAGCAGCACGGCAATCATCGCGGCGAGAATGATGCCGTTGAACAGTGTGAACACGTTCGCACGCACGATGTCGGCGAGAGAACGCGACGTCGATGATTTCACCGCGTTCGTCTGACCGCGCGCGATGCGCTCGGTGACCTGCTCCGCGGTCAGCCCCTGCTCGTTGACCTGCGGCAGTTGCTGCCTTGTTGCCACGGTGGTTGCACTGTTGGTTGCGCTCATGTTAGCCAACACTACACACCGCGTGGCACATGCGCACTACTTGCGAATGAATCGCTCGTCACTGCTTGGTTCATCGACTGAAACGTAGCGTTCCACGTGCATGTGCAGGTCGTATTTGTCGCGCAGATCTGCGAGTTGCTGCATCATCTTCGACGCATGATGCGCGTCGAGCGCCTGCTGGTCGCGCCAACTGTCGATGAGCAGCACGGTTTCGGGGTCATTCATCGGAATGAAGTAATCGTAACGTTCGTTGCCGTCTTCGTCGCGAATCGCCGCTGCGACGCCGCTCGATTCCATCTCTTCCGCGAATTTTCGCGCGCTGCCGTTGGTGCCGGTGTAATAGAGATTCACGGTCAGGCTCATAGCATTCTCCTCATATTCCTCACAGCGCAGTGGTTTCTCACATGCACGGTTTTGCTTGCGAACTGTTGCCCAGTGTAATTATTGTCGCCAGTGCCGCGTCTGCGTTGCCGAGAATTATTCGCTTGGCTTGAGCGTCGTAACAGTCATGGCACGTTCGTGAGGATTGTCGAATATGACGGTTTGCAACGCTTTACCAATCTCCACGGCGTCGGTTTGCTTGTTGTTCACCGTGAACGTCGCCGCGAACAGCAGCGTGTTCTTCGGTTCGTCGATCGGATCGAGCAGAACCACCGGAATGCCGGCGTTGCGCGCCTTGCTCAGCACCGAATCCCACGTTTGCTCGGTGCTGCCGGCGAAGGTGAACTCGCTGAGCACGATGATCTTCACATTGCACGCCACCGCATCTTCGACCGCACGCTGTGACAAGCGTGCGGCGCGCTCGGCATCGGAGGAATATTGGTTCATGCTTGTGTATGACGCATCGAATCGCTTATCTGACAACGCGTTCATCACTTGTTTGTCGAGCTTTGCATCGTCGCTTGACGAACCGATGACCGCGACTTTGAGACGCGAGCCGGCGTTCTCGTTGTGGTTCTGCTCGTATGTGCCCTGACTTTGCGTGTCTCCCACCGCGTGACCGTGCGGTGCGCATGAGCCGGTTGCCGCGAGCGCCACACAGCACAGGCACGCGGCGCACGCTCGAATGAACCGTCTCATCCCGTCTCCCCTGTTTCCACGCATCTACGTATCTGATCGCACATGGTTGTGCGCGGCGCGAATGGCACCGCGCACAACCGGTCATCTCATTGTTCGGTGTTTTGCAAACGATTAGTTGCATATTACTTCATAGGTGCGCAAAATGATTATTTCTCCGCGAAACCAATACTGACATCACCGTTATTGCAAGATACATGCAATGATTTCCTGCCTCCGTCTTTGCTGGCAGGCAAGTTGCTATCGCCATTCTTGATCGTTGATTGAATGGCGAAATCATTATAGCTGCCTGCTATCTCACCGGAAATGTCACCGTTTTTGCGTTCAATGTCACGGCGCTCCCAACATCCAGAGCTTTGAAGGCAATATCCCCATTATTAACGGAAACGTTTATGCTCCTTTGCACGGACAATGCCGGAAGTGAGATATCCTCATTCGTCGTAGACAGCGCAACGGTGTTCAGCAGTGAGGTTGGGAGTTGCAATATTATCGTCCGGCTTTCGGCAGAGGGTTTCCCTCCGATATAATCCGTCCACTCCTTGTTGCTGGCACTCGTCATGGTCATCACATGCGCATCGGAAACGGAAATATTGTAATACTCTTTGCTGCTTTCAAAATATTGAACATGCACCTGCTTGTCTTTGGACGGCGTCACTTCGATTTTCCTGTCTCGCACATCAACGTTCACTCCGGTGACCTGAGTGCTTGGCGTAAAACTCTTCTCTTCGAAAAATTCGTTTTGCCCCGAACAACCGGCCATGGCAAAACAGCTCATCACCAAACACAGTGCGAGTGCGAGTATTTTCACGTTCTTCATTACAATTCCCCTTTACAAAGTTTTTCTTTTCAAAACATAGAGCCCGACACAAGACAAGGCGGCACTGAGCAGCAGGCAGAAGCCAATCTGTAAGAACGCGTTGCCGTTGATCATGATGACTTGGAAGAAGTTAGACAGCACAGAGCGCAGCGCCGCAATCGGAGTGAAGATGCAGACAATGGCTACCAATGCCGCATCCGTCAGCCACCCATACCAATAAAGTTGCATGGAAAGCAGCACATGAAGGAAAATCATGACAAGCAGCAGGAAAAACATCTGCTGCAGTGCGGCAACAACGATGTTGTTGCCCGTCCACTTGCACACGTCCATCATATTGATGACCGCCCTTGCCGGGTATACGGGATCGATCAGCATATGGATCAACGTATTGACGAGGGAAATGCCGAAAGCCAGAATGCCATAGCTGATGAGGCAGCCGATACAGTAATCCTTTTTGCTTGCACCCAAATGCATTAACTTCGCGTAGTCGTAGAAGACGAAGAAGAACGGCGTCATCACGGCAAGTAGCCAAGTGTAGTTTCCATTGCTGAGCACGGTGTCTCCGGAGGACGTTGCGCACAGCACCATGAGAAGCGTAACGATATAGCTGATTGCATTGCTGGCCAATAGACGTTTCACAATCGCGAAAATAGCTTTCATCTTGCCGTGCCTCCTTTGTGACCGACCATTTGAATGAAGAAATCAAGCAGCGATAGCGGGTGAATCTCCAATGAAGCGTTTTGTTCCGGCGGGTCATCAAAGATGTAGGCCGTTACAAGACCGCCGACCGCATCTTTACCGATCACGTGTAGATGCTTTGTTGCCGTTTCCACGTCTTTTTGCAGTCCGCTGACGCTGAATGCCTTCGTCTCAACCGATTGAAGTGTGTCGAAAAAGACGATGCTCCCTCTATCGATGACGATCAGTTTTTGAATCGTTTTCGCGATTTCCTCGATGATGTGGGTGGATACAATGATGATTCGAGGGTGTCTGCGGAAACTCTCGGTGAGCATGTCGTAAAACTCCACGCGCATGATTGCATCGAATCCGAGGACTGGCTCATCCAAGAGCACCACGCTTTTATTGCTTGCCAAACAGATGATTGTGGAGACCATTGTCTTCATGCCAAGCGAAAGATGATTGAATTTCTTATTCACGTCCAGTTCGAAACGTTCCATCATTTCAGACGCGAAGTCGTAATCGTAGTCGGGGTTCACTTCTGAAGCAATCCTCAGCAGCTTTCCCACCGGCAGGTTGAGGTGCTTGGCAAAGTTCTCTATATAACTGACACCCGTATCCAGCGTGGCCGTACTGATGCGCTTGCCATCCACCTGTATCGTACCGCTTGTTATGTTCTGATACCCTGCGATTGATTTGAGCAGCGTCGTCTTGCCTGCGCCGTTCCTGCCGAGCAGGCAATAGATGCTCGGCTCGTCGATCGCCAAAGTGATGTTGTTCAGCACGGTTGCCTGCCCGTACCGTTTCACCACATTACTGAGTTCTATCATGCAGCGTTCCTCCTATCGATTGCGGTATTCCCCTGTGCCCCAGAGTTCATTTCCCGCAATTTCTTTGTTAAAGTAGTTCTAAACCTTTGTGTTACACAAATGTCAATAAGGTGAGGGCAGATTGGAAAAATACCGTTCAATTGGGGAAGCGGCCAAGGCGGTTCATACGACGACGGAGACGTTGCGGCACTATGACCGCATCGGATTGGTGAAGCCGAGCAAACGGGATGAGTGGACGAACTACCGCTACTACACCGATCAAGACATCGTCCGCTTGAACACCGTTCGAGCCTTGCAGCTGATGGACTTGCCGTTGCAGGAAATCAAGAGAGTTCTGGACTACGACGATCTCGAGAAGATCGTGGATGCTCTGACGCTGGCCGAGGCAAAAGCCGACGAGAAAATCGCCGCATTGCAATACGCCAAATCCAAAATCCGGTTGGCGAAATCGGATTATGAGAGGAAGATGCAGACTTCCGAACACTCTGACAGCCCCTTCATCAAGACGATACCGAAACGCGTTATCCTGCTGTCCGACGCGTTGGAAACGCCCACTGTAGACACTCTTTGGAATTACCTGAGCCACTTCTACGAACAAGTGCCCGCCACCTTGAAGGATCAATTCTATTTTGAGGATCTGGCAGGGATATACACCAAAAACGGACTGTCGAGACTGTTTGCCGTTTGCGTTCGTTATGCGAATACTGCCGGATTGAAGATATTGCCGGAGGGAAGATATCTGTGTGCGAACTGCACCGAGGAAAACAGGAAAACTGCATTGGATGAGTTGCTGAGCAAAGCCACAAACGAATATGGAGCAGATCCTCGATTTACGGTACAGCTTATTGTCGTCTCAGGAATTTTGCACTGGAATTATGAATTACAAGTATATATTAGTAAGTAAATTACTTTAAATATTATGAAATATTTCATTTTATTACGATCTGCGCGCAGTGTCGGCGAGATCACACTCGCCCAACGCAAACGGCGGCGGAACCAGCACGTTTACTGACTACACTCGATCACGAAATCTTATACGCAATAGTATTACGAGACGGGAAGAGAACTATGAAGTCGATGACGGCATCCGTGAACCGTATGATCAACACGGCGATCGTGTATTTCGCGTGCGCTTGTGTGGCGGGAGTGTTTTACCGCGAGTTCACGAAAGCGGTGGGCTACACCGGCCCGACGAATCTCAAGGTGATGCACACACATCTGTTTGCGCTTGGCATGCTGCTATTTCTTATTCTTGCGCTGTTCTGCCAGAACAACCCGAAACTCGCGGATTCCCGCTCATTCACCGCGTTCTATGTGATCTATAACATCTCTCTGCCGATTATGGTGCTGTGCCTGTTTGCTCGTGGCATGTTCACCGTCGAGCACACGCAGATCAGTCACGCGCTTGACATGTCGATCTCCGGCATCGCCGGACTTTCTCACATCGGCTTGGCTGTGGCGCTCATCCTGCTGTTCGTCGCGATGAAGCGCCGCATGCCAAACGATCAGCAGAATACTGACGAGCAAGCCGACGCGAAAAATTAGAGTATTGCAAACTCGAGTATTACTTGGTGAACACGGCGATGGTCTCCACATGGTGGGTCATCGGGTAGATGTCGAACGCCGCGATCGAGTGCAGCTTATAGCCGTGCTCGGTGAGCGTCGCCGTGTCTCGTGCCAGGCTCGCCGGATCGCAGGCGATGTAGACGACGATCGGCGCGCCTGAGTTCGCGATTTTATGGCAGACCTTCGCTTTTGCACCGGCACGCGGCGGGTCGAGCACCACGATGTCGGGGTGCGCGCGTTGCGGGTCGATATCTTTGTTCAGAGTTTTGAGCACATCGCCGTTCAACGCCTGCACGGTATGGATTCCAGCTTCGCGAAGATTTCTGCGGGCGTTCGCCACAGCGTCTTTGGAACCCTCGATGCTCACCAGTTTCGCGTGGTCGTCGATCAGCGTGGCGAGCGGCAAAGTGAAAAGCCCAGAACCTGAATAGAGATCCCAGATCACCAGATTGCGTCCGTTGCGTGGTGCGCGGTCACCGAGCACTTCCCTGATCTGATCGATCACGTATTGCGGCAAGACCATTGGAGCCTGCTTGTGCATCTGCCAGAAGCCACCGGCATCCACCGTGTAGTCGAACGGTTTGCCGTCCACTTCAATGTGCTCTTTAAGGCGACGGCTGCCGTCACGCACTTTGCCATCGACCATGATCGCGTAGTTCTTGCCGATGGCTTTGCGCAGGGCTTGCCCAGTGAGCTCGCTCTCCTGTTCTGCCGTGCGTGGCTCGGGCACGGCGATGCGAATCTGGGCGTTCGGCTCGAAGCCGCCCTCCCACACGCCGTTCATGGCAGCCGCTTCGAGCACGGCCTGTGATGCCAACGGCATCGTGTCGATCGGCACACGCACATGCGTTCCACGGCGGCGCATCGATGGTTTGCCGTGTTCGTCGGTTATCATCTCGATACGCGTGCGCCAATGCAGGCCTTGGGCTTCCTCGTCACCGGGCATCGCATAGACCGGCACTTCGTCGAGCTCGATATGGCCAAGGCGCTTCATCACGTCTTTGATGGTCGCTTCCTTCCAGCGTTCCTGGCCTTCAAGCGACACATGGATGAGGTCCGCTCCCCCGACGCCGCCGCCCATGGCGAGAGGTCCGGCGAGTGGCCACAGCGGTTCCACGCGGTCGGGGTTCGCTTCGAGCACTTCAACCACTTCGCCGGTCCAGAACCTGTCATCACGATTCGTCGGCTCATCAAGTTCGATGCGCACGAGTTCGCCGGGCAGGGCGAAGCGCACGAACACCACACGTCCGTCGATGTGCCCTACGCAACGGCCTTGATCCGCGTATCGTTCAATGCGAAGCGTCGCTTCCATATTATTGTTCCCATCTCATAGAATTTCGCGACCCGTATATGCGGGTCGCGAATTGCCGTTACTGTTCCGCGGCTTCCTTACGTTTCTTCTCTTCGAGCCTGTGGTAGTGCATCGGGGTGGCGACGATCAGGTAACTGATCCAAATCGCCAACGCCCAGAACGGAATGCCCATCAACAGTCTCGTGGTGCCGAGCCAGCCGACTTGATTGGTCAGATACAGCGGAACTTGAACTATCAGACGCAGTGCGAACAAGCCGATCCACAGCCATGTGATCTGTGCATAGGCCTTGTACAGCGCCTTGTCGGTTCGCCAACCGTTCAGCCATGCCTTGAAATGCTCGGTGGGCAGCGATCGGATGAATTCGATCACAAAGCCCAAGCCCGGCACGCGAACCGCCATCGAGATGAGCAGCAGCACGATGTAGACGGCATTCGTGATGAACCCATACATGTAGTAGTTGCGGGCCTCACCGCTTTTCCACGCCCAGAACAGGCAAATGGCCACGGCGATCATGCCGCCGAGCGCGCCCATAACCGATTGGCGCTGAACGAGACGCACCACGACCTGTATGACGGCGAGTGCCGCCGATGCGATGACCGTCATGCGCAGATCTGACGTGCAGATGAACATGACGACGAACAGGAGCCCTGGCAGCATCGATTCGATGACGCCTCGGACGCCTCCGATCGCTGCAATGACCGAGAATTCACCGTCGTCGCCGGCAGTGGCGAGCGCACGCATACCAGTGCGCTTGGGCTGTTCGGAAGGTGTGTTGTGTGCGGAATCGTTCATAGGTGTTCAGTGTTGTGGCCGAGCTGTGGCTGAGGTCAGCGCAATTCCGAGAACATTGGTCCACGACGCAGCGTGTTCTGCTGCTCGACCTGCTGGTCGGAAGACAGCGGACCGTCGGGACGTCCCGGAATCGTTGAATGATCATCGCCGGTGTTCTCATCGGATTCGTTGGCTTTGGCCGCGAGTTCGCGACGCTCGTTCGGCGTCAGCGGGCGTGCCATAGGAATCAGATCGCGTGGCGACAACGGTTCGTCACCGCGCTCGACGACGATTTGCGCGAAGCAATCGTTCAGAGCCTTCGTCTCTTTGCTGTTCGGGTCGGTGGCCGCATTGCCGGAGAAGATGCCGCGAAGCATCCAGCGTGGTCCGTCGACGCCAACGATGCGCGTGTGTGCGGTCTTGCCATTGGGCAGTTTCACCGGCAGTTGCACTTCGGTGCCGAACACGCCATCCTCTTCTTCCGCATCCGGATTAGCGTTGAGCAGGTCTTCACGCACGTCTTCCCACAGACCCATCGTCTTTGGAGCCGCGAATGCTTCGATCTCGAGGCTTGACTTGCCGAGTGTCATCGTGGCGCCGACGATCTCGTGGGTGGCGTTGCTCGCCTTGATGCGCAGTTCCACGCCTTGCACGAATGGCAGGTAATATGCGCCGAGCGACAGGTATTCGTCGTAGTCGGGCGCGTTCTCGTCATCGACATCCCACGGGCCTACGATTTCGCCGCGTCCCTCATATTCCGCGCTCACCTCAACGGGAGCGCCATCGAGAGGCTCCTGATCCGTAAAGTCCGTAGTGTCGGCGTCTTCTTGGGAATCCTCTTGAGCCACGTCTTCGGTTTGCGACGCAACGGCTTCGGCGAGACGATCCTCGTCTTCCTCGTGCTGCTTTTTCTTCTTCTTTCCGAATCCGAACAGACCCATTGTATGCCTCCATCGCATGCCATCGTGTTACCGGTCTTAAGCCTATCATGCCGACTGTCGCGCTATGTTCGAGAACTCCACGAAACTCGCGTCTCTCGACAATCAATTCACTGTTAAATATCGTAGGTGATCGTCAGTGGCGCGTGGTCGGACCAGCGCGCGTCGTAGCTTGGAGCACGGTCGATCACGAATCCGCGAGCCTGCTGCGCCAGTTCGGGAGTGGCGAACTGGTAGTCGATGCGCCAGCCGGTGTTGTTGTCGAACGCACGGCCACGCTGACTCCACCACGTGTATGGTCCTTGAATGTCACCGGCGAGTTCGCGCATCACGTCGACGAAGTCCAATTCGTCGATCCACCTGTCGATGTAGGCGCGTTCGCGTGGGAAGAATCCGTTGCGATCCTCGTTCGCCTTGGCGTTTTTGATGTCGATCGGCGTGTGCGCAATGTTGAAATCACCGCACAGCACCGCTTGCTTGCCGCCACGTGCGGCTTCGTCCTGCAGCTGGCGCATGCGCTCGGTCATCGTGTCGAGGAAGCGGTATTTCTGGTCTTCTTTGATGTCGCCGACGAGTCCACCGGCGTGCACGTACACGCATATGACGGTGATCACGTACCCTTGCTCGCTTTTGATGTCGGCTTCGATCCAACGGCCGGTGTCAACATCTTCGGTCAGTCCCGGCAGGCCGATGCGCGTCTCGAGCACCGGCATGTCACTGATCATGCCCACGCCTGCGCGTCCCTTTATTTTGCAGACATCGGCGATTGTGTTGAGCTCGTCTACGCTCGCGATGCTGCCCGCATCGACGTATTCTCTCGCCAAGTCTCCATAAATATCGCCAATGATCTCTTGCGGCGCGCGCGTCTCCTGCATGCACCACACGTTCGGCGTGTGTGCTTGGGCCCAATGTTCGAATCCTTTGCGTTTGGCTGCGCGAATGCCGTTGAGATTGGAAGTCGTGATTGTCATCGTCATGATTTCGAGAGTACCAGTGTGGCGAACATATGACTTCGAGCGAAATCGAGACGAATATAACACTGTTGTTTCACGCTGAGTTTCACAGTAATAGTATTATCAGCGCAATCTTCAAAATATATATCTGCTTAATACATACCTGCTTACTGTGCATAACATAGTTTGAGGGGCTCGGCGTTGTGTGCCGAGCCCCTCAAACTTGTTGTGGCATATTGATCAGGCCTTGTGATCCAGGTTCAAGCCCAATTCGAGCTTGCCACCAGGAATTGCGTCGAGCAGATCCTTCGTGTATTGCTTCTTCGGGTGCATGAACACTTCGTCGGTCGTGCCATGTTCCACGAGCTTGCCATGCTGCATCACCACGACGTCATCGGCGATCTGACGCACGACCGCGAGATCGTGGGTGATGAACAGGTAGGTCAGTCCCTGCTGAGTCTGCAAATCGTTGAGCAGATGCAGAATCTGATCCTGCACCAGCACGTCAAGTGCGGAAACGGCCTCGTCGCACACGATCACGTCTGGGTTCAATGCCATGGCGCGCGCGATCGCGATACGCTGGCGCTGACCGCCAGACAACTCGTTCGGGTAGCGCTGCATAACCGACTCCGGGAGCTCAACCAGGTCAAGCAGTTCCTTGACTCGCTTGAGACGACTTTCCTTATCGCCGATCTTGTGAATGCGCAACGGCTCTTCGATCGAACGGTAGATGGAATACATCGGATCGAGCGAACCATATGGGTTCTGGAATACCGGCTGCACGTGGTGGCGGAACTCGAGCAGGCTATCCTTCTTGAAGCTGGCGATGTCCTTGCCGTTGTACAGCACTTTGCCCGCGGTAGGGTCGAGCAGTCGCAGCACCATGTTGGCGACGGTCGACTTGCCGGAGCCCGATTCGCCGACGATGGCGAGTGTGGTGCCACGGCGAATCTTGAAGCTCACGTCGTCAACCGCCTTGAACATCTCGCGACGGCGTGGCAGCTTGAACTCCTTGGTCAGGTGCTCGACGTCGATGATGACGTCGCCCTTCTCCAACGATTCCTCGTTGACCTTGTGCTCCATGATCGCGCTGGCGTCTTCGCCTTTCTCCTCATACGAGATGATGCGCTGCGAAGACAGCGACGGGGCGGCGGCGACGAGTCGCTTGGTGTATGGGTGCTGCGGGTTCTGCAGCACTTCGAGCGACGGGCCGGATTCCACGACCTGACCCTTATACATGACGACGATGTGCTGTGCACGTTCGGCGGCAAGACCCAGATCGTGCGTGATGAACAGCACGGCGGTGCCCAACGAATTCGTCAGATCCTGCAAATGGTCGAGAATGCGCTTCTGCACGGTCACGTCGAGTGCCGAAGTCGGCTCATCGGCGATCAGCAGTTCAGGACGGCAGGCAAGACCCATGGCGATCAGCGCACGCTGGCGCATGCCGCCGGAGAACTCGTGCGGGTATTGACGAGCACGAACAGCCGCATCCGGCAGACCGGCTTCGTCGAGCAGGCCTGCGGCGCGATCGGTCGTGGTGGAGCCGACAACGTATTTCTTGGCGATATACCAAGCATCGTCGTCTTTCACACCCGACTTGATCAGATCATCGGCGACGCGCCAACGGGTTTCGGAGCCTGGCACCCATTCGTTGTGGAAGTATTCCATGCGCTTCTCGTATTTATCGCCTTCCACACCGGCCTTGATCAGAGCCTGACCAGCCGCTTCCATCAGTTCGGGAAGCTCTTTGGAGCCGAGGAATGTCTCATCGCCTTCGCTCTTGATCTGAATATCGGCGTCGGCGAGAGCCTTCGACAGGTTGGAACGCTTCTCGTGAGAAACATCCATGTGGTTGGCCACAAACGCTTCCTTGACCTGCGTGCCGATGCGCCACACAGGGTTCAGGTTGCTCATCGGGTCCTGAGGCACAAGACCCATCTTCGAACCACGCACGGAGACGAACTGCTTCTGCGTGTAGTGGCTGATCTCCTTGCCTTCGAGCTTGATCGAACCGCCGACGATATGGCCGGTGCCCGGCAGCAGACCGAGGCACGCCATAGCCGACGTGGACTTGCCGGAGCCCGATTCACCCACGATGGCGACCCACTGCCCCGGATACACGCTGAACGAGCTATCGCGCACAGCATGGATCGGCTTGCCCTCGTCGGTCGTGAAATCGACAGCAAGATCCTTGACTTCGAGCAGAGGCCCGAATTCACGCTGCATGTCGTTGATCTTCTCTTCGAGAGTCTCTTCTGGCTGCTTTTCGTTAGTCATCGATTTCTCCTGTGCGCTCATGCCGTACGGCTCTTCGGATCAAGCGCGTCTTTGACTGCATCGCCCATCATGATGAACGCGAGCACGGTGATGGCCAATGCCAGTGACGGGTAGAACAGCACCATCGGGTCGGTACGAAGCACCGACTGTGCCTTCGAAATATCGCCACCCCAGCTCACGACGCTCGACGGAAGACCGATGCCAAGGAAGCTCAGTGTGGCTTCAGACACGATGTAGGAGCCGAGCGAAGTAGTGCCGATGACGATGATCGGCGCCACCGAATTCGGCAGAATGTGACGGAACAGGTTACGCATTGGCGTGGAGCCCAATGCGGTGGATGCCGTGTTGAATTCGAGGTTCTTCGAGCTCAGCACCGCGCCACGTGCGATACGCGCGGTCGACACCCAGCCGAAGAGTGCCAGCACCAGCACGACCTTCCAGATCGAACTGCTCGTGCGGAACATCTGCAGCACGACGATTGCGCCCAGCAACATTGGGATGGCCAGGAAGATGTCGACGATGCGGCTCAGCACAGCGTCGATCCAACCGCCGAAGAAACCGGCGATGGCACCGACGAGTGTACCGACGGCGACGACGATGAGTGTGGTGAGCACACCGACGCTGATCGACGTGCGGGCACCGTAGATGACGCGTGAATACACGTCGCAACCCTGAAGATCGAAGCCAAACGGATGCCCTGCCTGCGAGCCTGCCAACGAGTTGTCGAGGTTGCAGTAATTAGGGTTCTGCTTGGTGAACAGCCCTGGGAACAACGCCACGATGAGAATGAAGATGATGACGATGCCCGAGATGATGAACATCGGGTTCTTGCGCAGCGTGCGCCACGCATCCGCCCACATGCTGGTGGCCGGTGCCGACTCATCGACGTTGTCGACCGACTGCAACGGGGTCTTGTCTACAGGCGCGACAAAACGTTCCTGCCCCGGAAGCGGTTTGCTTGTAATATCAGACATTAACTTCTCCCCTTACGCATACCGGATACGCGGGTCAAGTGCCGCGTACAGCATATCGACGAGCAGGTTGCAGATCACGAAGACGAGCGTCAGCAGCGTCACGACGGACACGACGAGATTCGCTTCGCCCTTGAGAATACTCTGATAGGTCAGGTAGCCGATACCGTGAATGTTGAAGATCTGCTCGGTGATCATTGCGCCGCCCATCAGTGCACCGAGATCCTGGCCGAGATATGTGACCACTGGAATCATCGAGTTACGCAGCACGTGGCGGAACGTGACGGCGGTGTTGCTCATGCCCTTCGCACGAGCGGTGCGCACGTAGTCCTGCGAGATGTTCGAAGAGATTTCGGAACGGGCAAGTCTAATGATGTATGCCATCGAAACCGATCCGAGCACCATGGCAGGCATCAGCAGATCGAAGAAGCCTGGGTCAGATCCTGCGGTCACCGGGAAGATGTGAGCCTTGACGCCGAGGAAGTACTGGCCGACGAAACCGGTGACGAAGGTCGGCACGGAGATGAGCAGCAGTGAGACGATCAGAATAACGGTGTCGTACCACTTGCCTTTCTTCAAACCGGCGATGGCGCCGAACACGCAGCCGAAGATGGCTTCGAAGCAGAATGCCATGAGTGCGAGCTTCAACGTGACCGGGAACGCGCGGCTGATCTCATCGATAACCGGCTGCCCTGCGAACGTGTTGCCGAAGTCCAAAGACAAGGCATTCTTCAAGAACAACAGATATTGGACGATGAACGGTTTGTCCAAATTGTATTCAGCGCGGATCTGGGCTGCGACTGCTTCATTGACCGGCTTGTCACCGAACATCGCTTTGACTGGATCGCCTGGCAACGCGAACACGAGCGCGTACACCAACAATGTCGTACCAAGAACCACGGGGATCATCTGCAGAATGCGTCGCAGAAGATACTTGCCCATCGGTTTCTCCTTGTAAATCTAAAGCCGACGCGCACAGCGAAGATGCAGCGCACACATCGGCCACTCAGTTCGTGCCTAGTTTACCGCACGCGTTGACTTAACGAGTTGCACACATAGCTTCGAATAGGCTGAACGCCCACTCATAACTGGCTTACCTTCTCATTTATGTATGGGTGTTTTCAGCTGAACATATGAAAAGAGGGACGAAAGCATTTGCTTTCGCCCCTCTTTAGAGAATATTTTCACTTGATTGTGAAATATTATGCGTCACTTGGACATCTGCTCATAGATCGGCTGGTTCTGCCAGTCCATTGCGAAGTTCTTGACACCCTTCGCTGCAACGCCGTCAGCGTTGGAGTAATACAGCGGGATGGCAGGAAGCTGCTGGAGCAGGATCTCCTCGGCCTGGTGGTAGTACTCGATGGCCTTGTCGTCGCTCGTTGCGGCGGCTGCCTGTGCGAGGTACTTGTCGACATCGGCGTTGGAGTAATCGCCATCGTTGGAACCGTTGCCGTTAGCGGCATCGGTGTCGTAGAGCTGATACAGGTAGTTCTCAGCCGACGGATAGTCAGGCTGCCAACCGGTGCGGAACGCGCCCTTGATCGAACGGTTCGAAACCGCGTCACGGAACTCCTGGAAGGTCGGCATCGCGTTGACGGAAGCCTGGATGCCCAACGTGTTGTTCACGGAGTTGACGATTGCCTCGTAGATCGGCTGTGCGCCACCATCGGCGTTGAAGGAGAAGGTGAGCTTGCCGTCGTACTGCGAGATCGCGTTGGCCTTCGCCCACAGTTCCTTGGCCTTGGAAGCGTTGTACTTCAGGTTGTCGGAGCCCTTGAGGTCCTTGGAGTAACCCGGGATCACAGGAGCGGTGAAGTCGGTGGCAACGGTACCGATGCCGTTGAGCACCTTGCTGACGATCTGCTCGCGGTTAATGGCCATCGACAGTGCCTGACGACGCAGCTGGCCTTCCTCGGTGTCGCACTTCCAGTGCTCGAGATCAGCCGGAATGGTGAAGGTCTGGATGAGGGAGCCGGCCTTGTTGTAGGCCTCAACGTCTGGATCGCTCTGGAAGGTCTTCGTGTTGGACGACGGAACGGTGTCCATCACATCGAGGTTGCCTGCCTGAACGTCGGCATATGCCGAATCCGGGGAGGTGTAGATCTTGAAGGTGACGCCGTTGTTGGCGATCTTCTGGCTGCCCTTGTAGTCGGCGTTCTTGGAGAGCACGATCTGCTTGTTGTGATCCCAGGAATCCAGCTTGTATGGGCCGTTGCCGACAGGCTTCTCGCCGAATGCCTTCGTGTCTTTGTAGAAGGACTCAGGAAGCGGGGCGAATGCGAGGTAGCCCACCTTGATCGGGAAGACCGAATCAGGCGCCGAAAGGTCGACGGTGAACGTCTTGTCGTCCTTGACCTTCAGGCCTTCGAGCTGCTCGGTGCCCTTGAGGGAGTTCGCGTCTTGCAGCTTGTCGTAGCCCTTGATCGAGCTGAAGAACGACGAGCACTTCTGCGCGTTCTTCGCGTTGGCCACGTAGCTCCAAGCCTTCGTGAACGATTCAGCGGTGACTGCGGTGCCGTCGGTGAACTTCCAGCCGTCCTTGAGCTTAATCGTGTACTGGGTGGAATCGCTGTTCGGCGTGATGGAATCAGCGACCTCGTTCTCTGCTTCACCCTTCGAGTTGAATGCAACGAGGTTCGAGAACAGCAGCTGGCCAACCTTGCCGCCGCCGGTTTCATTGGTGTTGCCCGGAATCAGGGAGTTCTGAGGTTCCGAGTTGTATGCGGTGATGATGTTGTCACCGGAACTGTTTGAGGCGCCGCTCGATCCGCAGCCGCCGAGCATCATGCCCAACGCGCAGATACCGGCGACAGCCGCCAGTGCCTTCTTCTTCATGTTGTCTCCTATCTGCTAAGACGGCATTTGCCGTCTTACGCAATGGGGTTGAAGGAAATCCTTCAACCCCATTGCTGTTACCCATCATTATTGCCATACCCTCAGTCAAATCCAAATCGCCGCTCATACAATTCATTGCCTGAAACTGCTATTCACCAGCGTGGTTTTCTCATGGAATCTTAAGGTTTTCAAGGGTTTGCACTCAGTGTCGCGTGCTTCACCACGTGTTAACAGTTCGTTAATTATCCGCCGGAACCGTCTCATATCGTAAAACGGCCGGCTCCATACGCCCGCAATAGGGCTACATGCTCAACACATTTATTCTGTGTGTCTAATTGCGTTCCTCATGCACCTGCATTGACAGAGAAGAACTCCACAACCCATGCATTCAACCATAAGAAACATTCAATATAAAAGTGACTCATATATATTGGTTATATTGGTCACAGAAAAACGCGAACGCCCAAGACGAGCCACTTCTTCATCGCGAACTTGCATAAGCCCGCATAATCTCGCGCAATCTCGGGCGATACGCTACGCGCGCGGAAACGCCTGCCGGTAACGCGCCTTGAGTTGTTCGATCGAAACGTGTGTATATCGCTGCGTCGTCTGCAACGACGAGTGGCCGAGCAGCTCCTGCACTTCGCGCAGATCCGCGCCGCCATCGAGCAGATGCGTCGCGGCGGAGTGACGCAATGCGTGCGGACTGATGTCGGGCACCCCCGCCTCCTTCGCCTGCGCGTGCACCACGTCGCGTACGATCCGCTGATCTATGCGTCCGCCGCGCGCGCCCAGAAACAGCGCATTACCACTGCGCTCGTTGGCGAGAAGCGGCCTGCCGTCGTTCAGCCACTCCCTCACCGCACGCTCGGCGGGCACGCCGAACGGAATCACGCGCTGCTTGTTCCCCTTGCCGAGCACTCGCACCGTTCTATTGGAGAATTCAAAAGAGCCGATGTCGAGCCCAACCAACTCTCCCACGCGCATGCCCGTCGCATACAGCAGCTCGATCATCGCGCAATCACGCAGAGCCATTGCGCGAGCGTGCGCGGTCTGTGCATCGCTCGCATCTGCTTTCGCGGTTTTCTGCGCGTTTTGCGCACCGTTTTCATTGGCATTGCGCGCATACGCGTGCCCCGGCATGCTCTCGCCGGCTTCGGCGTCCACTGTGTCGAGCAACCGCTCGGCCTGAGCTTCGTTCAGCACTGCGGGCAGATTCTTGTCTATTTTGGGAATCTGCAATGATTGCGCCGGATTATGCGAACAGTAATTCTGCTCGTAACTCCATGCGAAGAACCGGCGCACGGCGATTGTTTTTCGCGCGAGAGATGATTTGCTCAGCGTTTTCGAAGCGCGCGCCATCCACATGCGCAGATCGTCAAGCGTCACGTCTTCGAGATTCGAGCAGCCGAGCGTGTCAAGCACATCCAGGCATTGCGAAATATCACTACGGTAGGCAATGCAGGTGTGTTCACTCAAACCACGATTGGTGCGCAGATAGTCGATGAAGCGCTCCATCACTACTCTCGCGTCCATATTCACTTCCATCTCGTGAGAATTCTCCAAGCGGAGAAATACCCCATATTATAAGCTGGTCTTTTGTTTGCGAACGACATGTGTCTGTCACGCATCTGCCACCATCGTAGCGGATTATGCGAGGGTACGCAGAACGTGCACGCAGTGAGTATTGCAGTCGTTCGCGCAAGCGGCAGAAGTGCAAGAAAGGACCCCATGAGCACAAGCAGCAACGCCGATCCAATCGTGGCGAAAGCAGTGGATCTCTATAAAAGCTATGGCGACGTCGACAACAAAGTGACGGCGCTCGACCACGTGAGCGTGGACTTCAAGCGAGGGCAGCTCACGGCGATCATGGGACCGTCGGGTTCCGGCAAATCCACGCTCATGCACTGCATGGCGGGGTTGGACACCCCGACGAGCGGGCAGGTGTTCGTCGAGAATCTCGAGGTCTCCGCAATGAAGCAGAAGCAGCTCACGCAGTTGCGCCGCAAAGAGATCGGCTTCATCTTCCAGTCGTTCAATCTCGTGCCCACGTTGAGCGCAAAAGAGAACATTCTGCTGCCGTTGCAGATTGCGCACAGGCCGATCGACATGGATTGGTTCAACAAAGTGGTGTCGGTGGTCGGCTTGCAAGATCGCCTTGACCACCGCCCCAGCCAGCTTTCAGGCGGTCAGCAGCAGCGCGTAGCCTGCGCACGCGCAATGATGGAACGCCCGAGCGTCATCTTCGCCGACGAACCGACCGGCAACCTCGATTCGCGGTCGAGCCGCGAAGTGCTCGGCTTCCTGCGCCAGTGCGTGCGAGACTACGGCCAGTCGATCGTCATGGTCACGCATGATCCGCGCGCCGCGAGCTTTGCGAACCGCGTGCTCGTGCTCTCTGACGGCAAGATCACGCAAGACATGGATCACCCGACCTACGACGAGATTCTGTCGGTGTTCGCAGAGCACGACGATCCGGAGAATGGGCCGGTCGACGTCGAATCGACGGAGGCCTGAGCAATGATTCGCATTGGTTTACGAGACGCCAGGGCGCACATGCGTCGATTCGTGATGTCGATCATCGCCATCGCCCTGGGTGTGTCTTTTGTAGTCGGTTCGTTCTGCTTCCGCGAGATGCTCAACGATCAGGTGTCTCAGATGATGGGCACGAATTCGGACCATGACGTGTATGTGCGAGGTGCCACCGAGCAGAAGAATGACGCGGATTCCACCAGTTCCACGAGTTCTTCGTCCATCACGACGTACAACGAGATCAGCACCGACCTCGTGAAGTCTCTGGAAAAAGTCAAAGGTGTGGCGAGCGCGAGCGTCACCTATTCGATCAGCGGCGTCGTGCTACTCGACCATGACGGCAATGCAGTGTCTACGGTCGGCGCGCCTACTCTGCTCATCGGCGCCGACGCTCAGCAACCTTGGCGTTCCGCGAATTTCGTCTCCGGTTCATACGCAAAAACCGACAGCGAAGTGGCGTTGAACGAGGAGGCTGCGAACAAAGCTGGTGTGACAACCGGAGATTCCACGAGAATCGTCATCGACGGCGAACCGCATGACGTGACCGTTTCGGGCGTCTTCTCGACAAGCAATTCGCAGTTGGGAGCGTTGCTGGTGCTCGGGCAGCCTTCGATGGTCGAGCACTATTTGCAGCAAGAGGGCACATCGACCACGCAAACGCAATACATCGCGGCATTTACGGCAACGATTCAACGCCGTTGACGCAAGACGAGCAACAGCAGCTCGCGGATCGGGTCAACGCCGCGCTGACCAAAGACGATGACGCGCACGCCATCACCGGCGATTCGCTCCGCGATGAGGAGACGAAGAGCACGCAGGATGCACTTGGATTCATTCAGCCGCTTATTCTGATTTTCGCTGCGATCGCGTTGTTCGTCGGCGCATTCATCATCGCGAACACGTTCACGATGATCGTGCGCGATTCGATGCGCGGCTATGCGCTGCTGCGTTCGGTGGGCGCCTCCCCCGCGCAGGTGTTTGGCACGGTGATTATTCAGGCCGTGATTCTCGGCTTGGTCGGCTCGGTGCTCGGCGTGCTGCTCGGCTGGGGGCTGCTCGAACTCATCGCCTGGGCTCTTTCGAACAACGGCATGCCATTGTCGGGGTCGCCGGCGCCTTCGGCCACCGATGTGGCGATCGGCATGATCGTCGGCATTGTGGTGACGATCATCGGTGCCACGTTGCCGGCTCGCACCGCGGCGACCGCACCGCCCATTCAGGCGATGAACGAGACGGTGAACCCCGAGAAGCCTGTCGCCAAGCGTGGCTGGCTTGGATTCATCATGGTCATTGTCGGCTCGGTGTTCTGGGTGTTGTGCTGGATGCTCAACGCGCAGAAAGTGCAGTGGTCGTGGCTTGACACGCTCGGCACAGGGTGGACGCTTGGCTTGGGTGCCGCGTTCGTCGTCATCGGCGTGATCGTCGTCTCCCCCGCATTCGTCACCGCCGCGGCGAAAGTGCTCGGCTGGATTCCGACGCTGATCTTCCCTGTGACCGGCAAGCTGGCGACGCGCAACATCGGTCGCGCCAAGCGGCGCACGGCGAACACAGCCGCCGCGCTGTTCGTGGGCGTGGCAATCGTCAGCTGCTTGGGCGTGGTGGCGTCATCGATGAAGGGCTCGGTGAGCGACATGATCGACAACAACCTGCATGCCGATTATGTGCTCACTTCCGCTTCGATGGCCCAGCCGATATCGCAGAAGGCAGCCGATGCAGTCGAGAAAACCGAAGGCGTGGGCGCGACCAGCACGATTCGTCTGCTTCCCACGGTGAGCGCGAAAGACGCCAAGAAGACCACGTTCACAGCCGTCATCAACACGGATCTGGTGACGAAGCTCTACCCGATCGACAAACAGGAGGGCGATACCGCCAAGGCGTTGTCGAACGGCGAGGCGGCGATCGGCAAGAACGTTGCCGACGATGAGGGTTGGAAGATCGGCGATACGATCGAGCTGACGTCGAAGAACACGGAAGTCGATGAAGAGGCCACGGCTGAAGCCATAAAAGCCTACCAGAACAAGGTGGAGACCCAGGCCATGACCTTGCAGGAGGAGGCTCAGAAGCTCGCCCTGTCGGGAGATGCTGCCGGCGCCCAGCAGAAAGCGCAGGAAGCTCAGGACGTGGTCAAGCAGGCGCAGAACGTCGATCAGAAGCAGTTCGTCAAGACGAAGGAAGTCACGAAAACCGAGAAAGTCAAGATCGGTGCGATCATCGACGAATCGGTGTATATGGATAACATCTTCGTTTCCGAAGACACTGCGAAGAAACTCTGCGACACGAATATGATGCTGATCACGCAGATGTATGTGCAAGCCAAGTCCGGCACGAATCTGGAGACGTTGCGCACCAATCTGCAGAAAGCGGTGAAGCCGTACTACACGATCACCGTCATGGATCGCGACAGCTTCAAGTCGACGATGAGCACGATGATCAACACGATGCTGTCGATCATCTACGCGTTGCTCGCCCTGTCGATCATCATCGCGATCTTTGGCATCGTGAACACGTTGGCATTGAACGTCTCCGAGCGCACCAAGGAAATTGGTTTGCTGCGCGCCATCGGCACGTCGAACGGCCAGATTCGCGGTATGATCGCCATCGAATCGGTCATCCTCTCCGTATTCGGCACGCTGCTCGGCATCATCACCGGTGTTGCCGCAGGTGTGGTGATCCGTGAAGCATACAAGGCGCAAGGTTTGAACACTCTGAGCATTCCGTGGGGTCAGCTGGTGCTGTTCCTGTTGCTCTCAATTGTGATTGGTTTGATAGCGAGCATCTCGCCAGCCAGCCGCGCATTGAAGCAACCCGTGCTCGATGCCGTCGCCAGTGAATAATTAGTTCGCCGTTATTCATTCTGTACAGGGCCTGCGAATCAGTTGTTTAGAACAGATTCGCAGGCCCTCCTATGTAATCCACTTCGTATGCACACATACTGCACATGCAACATAATATAAAGCAGCAAATCTTCTGTATAAAACAGCAAAACTAGTAGTAGAAACAGCAATATATATAGTTTTGCCGTTCTTACCTGAAGTTTTGATGTTTTTACCTATATACCGGACCTCAAATAGGTAAAAACAGCGACAAAATCTTGCAAAACAGCAAAACTAAGTCTTTTCGTTGTTTTTACCAACATTTTGCTGTTTTAACTTACTCAGCAAGCAGAAAAGCATATAAAACAGCAAATCTTATTGAGAAAACAGCAAATTAGTCAAAACGGCAAATCCAGCGCACGACTTATCCACAATAATTTCTATCCGACGCCAGTCATCCACATTTCAGTGCACGAAAGTCTAGTTTTCCACACCACTGCTTTTCGGTAGACAGCTTGGCACCGCAGTGTATACGGTGACGCTATGAATAATGCACAGATAGAAATTCAGCAGCTCGTACAGCGAGCAAAGCGCGAACACCGATGCTTCACTGCAACAACGCGCGCAACGCATCAGACACTTTTGCGCTTGACCAAACGCGATATTTTCGTCAGCCCCTACCTCAACTTGTTCTATCCAAAAGAGGAATGGCAGGTGATGCCGTATTGCCAGCAACATCTCTACATATTGCGCGGCCTACAGAAGATTCATGCTTGGGTGGCAGCCGGCATGTCGGCAATAGAGGTGCACGGCATGCCGCATCCGTGGTCGCAGCATGACGGCCTCATCACGATAGCAAGTAAATGGGCCAGCAGTAATCCCTACGGCGGGAAACGATATGCGACGCCGAGTGACGCGCCCCCAAACTCTTTTGTTCCCGGCTCTCCCCCGGCTATTCTTACGCCGGTGCGCGGCTCAAAACAACCGTTGCGACGCCTGTTCATCACCAACGATGAAACAGTTACCGTGAGCGGGATTCGCACCACTTCCTTGTTTCGCACAGTTTTCGACGCAGTTATGCTCGGCACTTTTGACTCTGCTTTGGAATGCGTAAATCATGTGCTGCGTACGGGTATTTCAAAACAAGATCTCAGAATATATTGCGCGCAGCTGCACGCAAATCCGCGTCGCATGGACTGCATATTGAAATATGCGACTCCGCTAGCTGAGAATGGCGGCGAATCAATGGTTCTGGCCGCTATTATTCGTGAGGGATTCGCCATTCCAGAGCTTCAGCACGAATTCACTAATTTTGAGAACCCAAGTGCTCCGTTACGCAGTGATTTTTATTGGAAACCACAGATGGAAGAATCATCGTGCTGGAATTCGACGGACTTGGCAAATACAGCAATCCGTCAATGACACGGCGCGCGGAGGAAGAGAACATTACACGACAGGCAAGGCGTGACAAGATGCTGTTCGATCAGGGAGTTTCTGAGATCATTCACTGCTTCAGCGAAGACATCTATCGACCGGATAGATTAGTGCGCAAACTTGTTGCAGCGCGCGTGCCACGATTACGCCATGCACGCGAGCTGCCGTTCTGAATATTGCATTGTTTTGTATTGCTCTATGTAGTTGTCCTATGCAGCAGTTTGCCGTTTTATCAGCTAATTTTGCTGTTTTAACTCACTTTTTCTATCAATCTGTGACAAAACGGCAAATCCATCGGTCAAAACGGCAAAACTGTCTTTTTGCTGTTCCGGCCGATGGATTTGCCGTTTATACACACTTTTCAGAAGAGAAATAGTACAAAACGGCGAGTCAAGTGGCAGAAACAGCAAAAGCAATATAATTTTGCTGTTTCTACCACTGGATTTGACGTTACAGCAGATGGATTTGCCGTTTTTACTCAGAGAGTTGCCGTTACTGATTATGTCGCAGACTATGCGAATTATGATTAATTAATATTTCTAATTATTACTGATTATTAGTAATAGCCAATTACATAACTCACATAGATTACGCGGGTTGCATGGGTCACACAGATCACTGCCGCGCGATGATGCGCGCCACGTTCTGTGCAGTACGCTCGAGATTCTCGCGGCCATGCGCCAAGGCATCAGACAGGGTGACGGCACCGGGCACAATGCCTAGAATCGCATCGATACCATCGCCGTAGAGCACGTCGGTGCCTTCACCGACATTGCCTGCGAGCGCGATCACCGTGCAATCGGGAGCGGATTCCTTGACGGCTTGGGCTACTCCCATTGGCGTCTTGCCGTAATGCGTCTGGGCGTCGATGCCACCTTCGCCGGTGAAGCAGTATGCAGCATCACGAGCACGCTCCTTGAGATGCGTGGCTTCTACGACGAGTGAAATGCCGGAACGCATCTGCGCATTGGTGAAGGCGAGGAAGCCGGCGCCCAATCCTCCAGCGGCGCCTGCTCCCGGGATATTCTCCACCGATTTGCCTGTATCACGCTCAATGATCTGCGCATAGTGGTGCAACGCGGCATCGAGTTGCTGAACCATTTGCGGGGTGGCTCCTTTCTGGGGTCCGAACACCGCGGAGGCTCCGCGTTCGCCCGTCAATGGGTTCGTCACGTCGGAGGCGAGCAGCATTTCCACGTTCTGCAACCGTGAATCGATGTGAGACGTGTCGATGGCTGCAAGGTTAGCGAGCGCGGCACCGCCGAACGGAAGCTCGTTGCCATCCGCGTCGAGCAGCCGCACGCCCAGCGCCTGTGCCATACCTGCGCCACCGTCATTGGTGGCTGAACCGCCCAATCCGACGATGATCTGCGTGACTCCTCGGCTCAATGCGTCTTTGACAAGTTCGCCTGTGCCATAGGTGGTGGTGACCAATGGGTTGCGGGTGCGTTCATCGACGAAATTGATGCCACTGGCGGCTGCCATTTCGATGACAGCCGTTTCGCCGTTGCCCAGCAATCCGTAGCGTGCTTCAACAGGTGCGCCCAGTGGGCCCGTCACCGTTACTGTGATGAAGCTGCCTCCCGTCGCGTCAACGAGCGATTGCACTGTGCCCTCGCCGCCATCCGCCATCGGAACGAGTTCCAGTTGCGCGTCGGGTATGGCCTTGCGCACGCCTTCGGCAATGGCTTGCGCCGCCTGCTGAGCGGTCATGCATCCTTTGAACGAATCAGGTGCGATAACGATTTTCATGAGTGTTCCTTACCGATGTGATGTAAGTGATGTAAGTGATGTAAGTGCCGTAAATGTATGTAATGGTTATGCGGAGTGCCTATGCATGTGCGTGCACGAGCACACTCACAGCACGATCGTCAGCAGTGTGGCAACGATCGTCATCGTCAGGCCGACGGCGGCTTCGAACGGCACGACCTTCATACGTTCGCTGATGTCCATGTTCATCGACTTCGCAGTGACGTGGAAGTAGTTGCCCTGCGGCAATGCGTCGATCACGGTGGCGCCGGCCTGCATGGTGATGGCGGCGGCCGTCGGAGCGGTGCCGAAGCTCAGAATCGTGTCGCCGAACGAGCCGCTGGCCAGAATGACGCCGGTCGAGGTGGAAGCGGTTGCGGCGGCCATCAGGATGCCGGAGATCGGTGCGAGCAGTGAGCCAGGAACGCCCATGGCGTTGATGAGCCAAACAATCTGCTGCGGCAAGTCTGAAGCCGAGATCAAGCCGCCGATGGCACCCGCTCCGATCAGGATCATCACGACGTCGACCATGCGACCCAAACCGGATTTCGTGTATTCGAGCACATGCTTGCCCTTTCCCATCGCGAGCATGCCCACAATGGCTGCGAACGGCAGAATATACATGGCGTCGATTTGCAGGTGTTCAAGGAACGCAATGTGGGTGAGCGAACCGATTGGGCCAAGCATCAGCAGCACGACTGCGAGAACAGGTGCCACAAGAGCGCGTGACAGACTCGGCAGGTCGGATTCCGAAAGCTCAGCCTTCTGCGTGGCATTGAGATCCGCCAACGTCACCTCTTTGCTGCGGTGTTGCATGATCGAGGCGAGCAGCACGGCCATCGCCAAACCGCACAATGCCGGCACGAAGCTGCCGACCATCACGTCGGAGAGCTGCACTTTGAAGCCTGATGCCGCGGCGATCGCGTTCGGGTTCGGCGAGATGATGTTGCCGGCTTTGCCACCGCCGGAAAGCGCGACGAGCAGTGCGAGCTTTGAAATGTGCATTTTCGAACCTACTTCGATGGCGATAGGCGCGACGATGAGCACGGCGACTGGAATGAACACGCCGATCGCGCAGATGATCATCGTGGCGAGTGCGAGCGCGAAGATGGCGAGCTTGTCTCCCATTGTTTCGACGATGGCTCGAGATATGCGTTCGGCGGCTCCGGATTCCATCATGACACCTGCGAGCACACCGGCGGCGAGCACGCGTATCACCGTTCCCATCACGCTTTGTGACCCGTTCACCACGACGGTGACGGTATCGGCGAGCGAAGCGCCTCCGAGCAGGCAACCGACAACCGCGCCGAGCAACAACGCGTATGTGGCGTTGAGTTTACGCAGAATCAAAAAGATGGCGAGCGCCAAGCCGATCAGTGCGGCCCACCAATGCAATGTTCCGTCCATGTTAAGTTCTCCTCTAATTGCGCGCACGACGTCGCCTTTGGCACCGCACACTATTCTCTAGACTATATGGAAGTGTTTTCAACCATTGAAAACACATTCAGTGAAATATGATTTCAATATTTCAGATACTTCTATTATTGCCATTCTTCGCAATTTCACCACTGTTCCGCGCTACAGAAACATTTCGCGTTTCTCAGTCTCAGATTGGTACACGTACTATTTCTGAACATGCAGCTTTGTATACTAGAAATACACAAAACGTGCCCATATGCGCACAGCAGCACATATCAACCGGCAACAACACTTGCAAAGAAGGTCACGATGGAGATCGACCCGCAGATCGCAGCCACCATAGTCTCGAACATCAAAGACGTACTTCGCCATGAAATCAATCTGTTCGACACCCACGGGCACATCATCTCGAGCACCGACGTCTCGCGCATCGGCACGTATCACGACGCGGCAATGCAGGCCGCGCGCGACCACCGCACGATCTACGTGGATGACGAGCACCAATACGCGGGCGCGAAGAACGGCATCAACACTCCGGTGGTCATCGACGGGCAGGTGGTCGCGGTGATCGGCGTGACCGGCGAACGCGAGGCAGTGGAATCATTCGGCAACGTCATTCGCAAAATGACAGAGATCTTGCTGCGCGAGAATATCGAGCAGACCGCGAAATTCAACCGCCGTATTTCGCAGGCGAATCTGATCAATCAGCTCATTGCACAACACCAGGATTCCGATATCATACGCTACCTCGCCGCTTCCCTCGACTGGGATCGGCATGCGTCCCACCGCATCGTCGTGGGGCGTGTCACCTCACTCGCTTCGATTCCCGACGATGCCACCAGTTTCATTCCCGAGCATGTTTTCAGCAGTATGCCGAACGTGCTGGTCACCGCGGACGCCGACGAATGTTGCCTGATTCTCAACGGCGATGATTCGGCGGACGACATAGTGCAGCGCATTGCAGCGCAGTTGGAAAGCAATAACACGAAAGCCGTGTTCGGTGCGAGTGGCACGACGAATAGCGTGGAGCAGCTGCCGCGACTGTATGAGCAGGCGCAGCTGGCTTTGCACTGGTGTTTGTTCGACCGTTCTGCCACGCTTATGCACATAGAAGATCTTGACTTCGGTCTCATCGTGCCCAGCATGCCGCGCGAAGCGATGAAACAGTTCGTCGAACGCGTGTTCGCAGGGCTCGATGAAACGCGTATCAGTGCACATTTTCGCACGTTCCAGGCGTACGCGTCGTTCAATGGAGGGATCACGCGCGCCGCGCAGTCGCTGTTCATCCATAAGAACACAATGCAGAACCATCTCGATACGATTGCGCGCGACACCGGTTACAATCCACGCGATCTGCGTGATTTCAGCGTGCTCGACACCGCGTTCCGCCTCTACTACTATCTCCGTTTCACGACACGCTCGAAGGCAGTGCCACCGCACGCATATGATTTCGTCGAACTACGGTCTACAGTGAGAGAATATGAGACTTCCTGACATGATTCCGAGCGGCGCACGCGTTGTCGTGCGTTGCGAAGACGGCGTTGACGAGCACACCGGGCGCATGACCTACCGCGATTTCGTCGGGCATGTGATCAACTGGAACGGCGAGCGCCTGCTGCTGCGGCGCGATGCGCCGGCGAACGGGTCGCGCCCTGAGCAGATCGTGCATATCGAGGCGCGCGACATCGCGGTACTCAAACCAGTGCCCGAGCGTACATTCCGAACACAAGATAATAATTAAGTTAATAAATTACTAATTATTACTTATTATTTTGCTCGAATATTTGGCCTCTGCTCGGCGATCAGACGATGGCCTGAAGTGAAACGCACGATGTATTCGCCGTGCTGGGCGGATTTGAGCAACTGTTCGCGCCAATGCTCAGGATCGATGCGAATGGAACGGAACACCGTCTCAGTGCTGTCGGAGAGACGCGTACCGTTGAGCTGCGCCTTGTAGTCGCGGTACGGCTGGCCTTCCGCGAAGAAACGCTTGATCTCCGTGTCATCGCCTTCGTGCAGTGCGTCGGCGATCTCACTGAGTCGGTCAATCATGCGGTGCAGCAGCTCTTCCACATTGACGGAATTCTCGACCACCATTGCGCGCGTGCGATCCGGATCAGTCAACGCGACGCGCGTCATGTCGCGCCAGGAACCGGCGGACAATGCCGAGCGATCGCATTGTTCGGGTCGTTGCTCATCTCGTTGATCAGCGCGGTGGAAACCACGTGTGGCATGTGCGAAATAAGGGAGGCTTCGCGATCGTGCGTTTCGTCGTCGAGCACGATCATCGTGTTGCGCACTCCACGCGTGATCATGCCGGCGATCTGCACGACGCGGCGGTATTGCGTGGTGGGGCCGAACGTCACCGCCCACAGTGCGTCGTCGAACAGCGACGGATCGGCGGCGACCCAACCGGAACGCTCATTGCCGGCCATCGGGTGAGCGCCGACGTAGCAGTCGAGCAGCCCGACTTCGCGCACCTGCGCACGAACCGGAGCCTTCACGCTGCCCACATCGGTCAGCGTGGTTTTGTCGGGGTTGATAAGCGGTTTGATCGTGCCGAGCACTTCCGGCATCGCCATAAGCGGGTTGCATAGCACCAGCACGTCAGGGTCTTCGCGCACGAGTTCTTCAAGAGTGTCTTTGCAATCGATGCCTGCGGCGCGCGCGTTCGCATACGGGTGATCGCGGTGATTCCATGCGCTCACATGGCAGCCCGACTCCCTCAAACGCCTTGCGAGAGATCCCCCGATGAGTCCGAGGCCGACGATGGCCACATGTTTCGGGCATTCGATGCCCTCGGGAGCGATATGCTTCTCTCCGGCATTGTCGCGGTCCCACTGCTTGACCGTTTCCTCATGCATGTCGGGATCTACCACAGCAATTCCTTTCGCACAGCTGCATCATTGCGCCAGTCGGCCAATGCAGGCCTCCCTACGAATCGTACTCCTCCCTGAGGAAGCATCCACTCCGACACGGTTGGGTATGTGCGCTCATTTCGCGGGTACACCGCCAGCGTGCGCACCCAGTCACCGTGCTCGCAGATGTCGGTCAGCGCGTTCACGAAACGATCGTCCCAAGTGGCGGCGTCGAGCGTCGCCAGGAAGCTGTAGGTGTCATCGCGACCTTTGACCGGCCTTGAAATAAGGCTCACCATGTTCAGTTGCGCGTCACGCAGCACGTCAAGCAGATTCGCCAGCACACCTGGGCCTGTGCTCAATGGTATGAACGCGATGATCGATTCGAACCGCGCGTCCGGCTGTTCGCGCACGGCGGCGAGTTCGCGCATGACCTGTTCGCGCGGGGCGATCACCAGAAACTCGGTGCGCGCGCCGTCGAAATCGCCTACATTGCCGCGCACGCGGTGCAATCCGTAGATTTCCGCGCAAATCGATGGGCCGAGCGCGATCTGCCCGGTTTGCAGATCACGGCAGGCGGCCGCGTTCGAAGCCGCTGGCACGGCACGCAGATCATGGGCTCTGGTGAACTGTTTGCACTGCGCGAGCCCGTGCGAGTGCGCGGTGACGACGGTGCAGTTGCGCATGGCCACCTCATCGGCATCTTCGCCGGTCGCGAGCGCCTCCTGCTGAGCCAACTGATAGGTGTCTTGCGTCACGAACGCGTCGAATTGCACTTGCACGCCGACGCGTGTGAAACCGGCGGCGTCATCGGCGTCGATCATCAGGTCGAGATTCGGCACGACGAATCCCTCGACGTTGTTTTCCCACGCGATCACTCCCCAACCGTCGCCATGTTCGACCGCGTGCAGAATCGTCGGAACGTCTTCGCAGGCCGTATATTCGAACTGCTGCTCACCGAAACGCGCGCGAATCTGCTCGCCGGCTTCAAGCGCGGCCTGATGCGTGAACGAGCCTTCGGGCCCAAGGTAGAGTATCTGCGTCACGGTTCGCTCCTCTCACACGGCGTTCGGTTGCAAGTTCTGTGATTTCTGCGAATCCTGCGGATCTTCCGCATCTGTCACACGGCGCGTGCGCTCGGTGGGCATGCGGAAGAACTTGCGCGGGAAGAGCAACAGTATGAGCGGCAGAATAACGCTGCCGTAGAACCAGAAATACCCCACTTTCTGCGACCAGAACGGCAGTGTGGTCGAGTTGAAGCCGACGACGAGCAGCGCGTCACCGCTGTTGGAGGCGTGCGTAGCGATCATGTAGATCGCTCCGGTCATGGCGACCAGATAGAGCGCGTACCCTATTGTGCCGCTGCGACTGCGCGCACTCCACGCACCGAGCGTCACGAGTAGCAGCGATAGCACCAAGCCGTACGGAATGCTGTAGGCGGCTCCCATGCGATGCCCAAGCGTGCCGATGATGCCGAACGCGATGCCCGCGAGCACGTCGATCAGATATTGCACCCACGTCCGCTGCCTGTATGACCACGGCAGGTCATTGTTCACACTCACGTTGTTCTCTTGCTCGCTCATATTCTAGATGGTAGGCGGCGCGCGCGATTTCTCGCATACTGATATCAAAACTGATATCAAAACGGTGTGGGCGGGCAACGTCGTTCCGTTGCCCGCCCACACCGACGGTTATTTATTATTGATTATTACTTGTTATTCTGCTGCGCGTTGGCACGACGCTGCTTCGCACGCCACTTGTACCAATCCTCACGGCCGAGGATGATCTTGCGCACGCGAATCGCCTCAGGCGTCACCTCGACGCACTCGTCTTCGTTGGCGAAGTCAAGCGATTCCTCGAGGCTCATCTTGATCGGCGGGGTCAGCGTTTCGAGCACATCTGCCGTGGAGGAACGCATGTTCGTCATGTGCTTGGCGAGCGTGATGTTCACGTCGAGCTCGTCCGGCTTGTTGTTGATACCGACGACCTGGCCTTCGTAGACCGGCGACTGCGGTTCGACGAAGAAGTTGCCGCGCGCCTGCAGACGCTGCATGGCGTATGGCGTGGCCACGCCCTGACGGTCGGAGACCATCGAACCGTTCTGGCGGGTGACGATCTCACCTGCCCATGGTGCGTAGCCGGCTGCGATGGACGAAGCGATGCCGGTGCCGCGGGTGGCCGAAAGCAATGCGGTGCGGAAACCGATCAGGCCACGAGACGGCACGGTGAACTGCAGGCGCACCCAGCCGGAGCCGTGGTTCGACATGCTGTCCATGCGGCCCTTGCGGGCTGCCATCAGCTGTGTGACCGTTCCCATGTATTCTTCCGGAACGTCGATCGTCGTGTTCTCCATCGGCTCGCACACCTGACCGTCGATGGTCTTCGTGACCACCTGCGGGCGGCCGACGGTCAGCTCGAAGCCTTCACGACGCATCTGCTCGGCAAGCACGGCCAGAGCGAGTTCGCCACGACCCTGCACTTCCCACGCGTCAGGGCGTTCGGTCGGGAGCACCTTGATCGACACGTTGCCGATGAGCTCGCGATCGAGACGATCCTTGATCATGCGGGCGGTGAGCTTGTGATCCTTGCCCTCGGTGCCTGCCAACGGGGAATCGTTGGTGCCGAAGGTCATCGAAATCGCCGGATCGTCGACGTGGATGAGCGGCAGTGGGCGTGGGTCGTTCGGATCGACGATCGTTTCGCCGATCATGATGTCGTTGACGCCTGCGACTGCAACGATGTCGCCGGGGCCTGCGGATTCGACCGGAATGCGGTCGAGGCCCTGCGTGCGCAGCAGCTCGGAGACGCGGAAGTTCTCGATGGAGCCGTCGACACGAGACAAGCCGTAGGTCTTGCCCTTCTCCAACGTGCCGTTGTAGATGCGCACCAAGCCAAGACGACCGAGGAAGTCGGAGGAATCGATGTTCGCGACGTGGGCCTGGAGCGGCGCATCAGGATCGTATTCCGGAGCCGGAATGTTCTTGATGATCGCATCGAACAGCGGTTCGAGATTGTCGTTGTCTGGCAGAGCGCCGTCGGCCGGCTGGTTGAACGAAGCATAGCCCACCTTGGCGGCGCAATAGATCACCGGCAGGTCGAGCAGCGAGTCGAGGTCGAGGTCGACGCCCTCTTCCATAACGTCTTGCGCCAAGCCGAGCAGCAGGTCGGAGGATTCGCCGACGACCTCTTCGATGCGGGCATCCGGACGATCAACCTTGTTGACGCACAGAATGACCGGCAGCTTGGCTTCAAGAGCCTTGCGCAGCACGAAACGGGTCTGTGGCAGCGGGCCTTCGGAAGCGTCGACGAGCAGCACGACGCCATCGACCATCGAGATGCCGCGTTCCACTTCGCCACCGAAATCGGCGTGGCCAGGGGTGTCGATGACGTTGATGGTGATGCCTTCGGGATGGCCGTATTTGGCCGCCAACGGGCCGGTGTATTCCACGGCCGTGTTCTTGGCGAGGATCGTGATGCCCTTCTCACGTTCCAGATCGTTGGAATCCATGACGCGATCGGGAACTTCCTCGCGTTCGTTAAACACATGGGACTGCTGAAGCATTGCGTTGACCAGCGTGGTCTTGCCGTGATCAACGTGAGCTACGATTGCAACATTTCGAATATCGCCGCGAACAGCCATTCAAAAGCCTCTCTCAAAAATTTCTATGTGATTCACATACAGATGTTGGTCATATGTACTCATAGTCGCAAACCAACACGATACTACTCAACTGTTCTGACACAATAAGCGACCTGTATATATAACCAGATATATATACAGGTCGAAAAGCGCAGCATCAATCTTCGAGGGAAGCGCCGGTGCGCTCGGGCAGGAACAGCGCGGCGACGCACGCCAGCACAAAGGCGACGGCGAACACGATGAACGCGACCGACTTGTTCCCGCCTGCCATCGTCAGGAACCACGGCACGAGCAATGGAGCCACAATAGCCGCGATACGACCGACTGCGGCGGCGGCACCGGATGCGGCGGCACGCATGCGGGTCGGGTAGATCTCCGGCGTCACAGCATACATCACTCCCCATGCACCCAAGTTCGATGCAGACAGCAACATACCGAAGCACAGCACCTGCGCCACGGTTGCGGATTGCGAGAACAGGAACGCGGCGATGGCGGAAACAGCGAGGAACGTGCTCAGCGTCTTGCGCCGACCCCAGCGCTCCACGAGGAATGCGGCGAGGAAGTAGCCTGGCAGCTGTGCGATCGAAATGGCGAGCGTATAGCCGAACGATTTCGTCAGCGAACCGAACTGGTCGGCCAGCAGCGACGGCATCCATGTGAACGCGCCGTAATACGAGAAGTTGACGAAGAACCATGTGGCCCATATAGCCACGGTGATACCCAGGTATTTGCGGCTGACGAGTTCGCGCACGCTGATTTTCGCGAGCTTCTTCGCCGGCTTCGATGGCACAGCCTTCACACCGCTCGCCTGCTCGAAGTAACGCACCGATGCCTCAGCACGCTCGTTGTCTCCCCTCGCTTCGAGGAAGCGCACCGATTCAGGCAGGTGACGGCGGGCGATAATAGCGTAGATAAGCGGAATAGCGCCGATAAGCAGTGCCCAACGCCAACCCCAGTCGCCGGTGTTGGGAATCACGAAGTAACCGATCATCGCGGCGAGAATCCAACCGACCGCCCAGAACGATTCGAGCAGAACGGTGATGCGCCCGCGTTGCTTGGTCGGAGAGAACTCCGAAACGAGCGTCGAAGCCACCGGCAGTTCCGCGCCAAGCCCCAAACCGATCACGAAACGCGCCGCCAGCAAAGCGAGCAGCGTCCACGAGAACGCCATGGCGCCATTGGCGAGACCGAAGATAATCATCGTCGCGGTGAACACCGTCTTGCGACCGATTTTATCGGCGAGGAAGCCGCCTAAGGCCGCACCGATCGCCATGCCGATGAATCCGATCGACAACACCCAGGATTTCTGTGTGGCGTCCAAGTTGAAATGCGGGTCGGCTGCGATGGCGGTCACCACGAACGAGACGAGACCGACGTCCATAGCGTCGAAGGCCCATCCGATGCCCGAAGCGACCAAAAGCTTGCGATGCGCCTTGTTAAACGGCAATCTGTCGAGGCGTTCGTTGCGCGTCAGAGTCGTCGCATCGGCGTGAGCCAACGGCTCCCCCGGCCCTGAAGCCGGATTCTCAACCGGCTGCGTTGCGCCGATTCCCAATTCCGCGGTCGTCATAGTTCTCCCCACTGTGTGAATAACTGTGTGAATGTATGGAAAGACAAACGGATATGAGGGTACGTGCCGGTATTCGGCGCACTTGTCAGCGTGTGTGCGGCGTATTCGGCATCAATGCAGACAAAGCGCTCAACTCGTCTGACATGCCGCCGTCCGATTCATGGTCACCGCGACCATAACCGCCGCCGAAGCCGCCGACTTCATCGGCCGAAGCCGTGAAAAGCGTCGGATCGAGCGCCGCCGATTCGAATTCGGAATTGAACCGATACAGCGCGGCTGGCCTTCGTCTGCCTTCACGCAGCACATCGCCGGTGTCTTCAAGCATCTGTGAAGCGAGCATCTTGCGGCGGAAATTCGCCAAATCAAGCTGCTCACCTCGCACCGCCTCGACCACGCTGTGCAACTGACCCAACGTGAATGGCTCGCCGATCAGCTGCCGCACCACGTTCGGAGTGTCGATGCGATGCCGCAGACGCCACAGCGCATAGTCGATGATGCGCGCATGGTCGAACGCCAATTGGGGCAGGTCATTCTGCGCGAACCAGCGCACATTGTGCTCGCTGTCTCGCACATCGAATTCCGCCTGCTCCACCAACGCCCAATAGCAGATCGACACCATCGGAATTCCGCCGCTCGAACGCGACGGATCCCCGAATGTGTACAGCTGCTCCAAATACGTCGGATGCAAATCGGTCGTCGAAGCCAACGTCTCATACGCGGATTCTTCCAGCGACCTGTTCGCCTTCAATGGGCCTCCGGGCAACGCCCACAGTCCTTTGAACGGTTCACGGGTCCTGCGCACCAGCGGCAACCACAATCGACGCCTGCTCACGCCGTCGCGGGTCGCGCGTTCCTCGGATTCCAATGCGAGAATAACCGAGGTCACGCCCACCTGCGGCGGCGCGTTTCGTCGTTCGCTGACATTGCCGATGCCCATCCGCGAATGCTCCCTCTTATCTGTGTCAGTTATACACTAGCAGTAATAGTCACTATGACCATTAGTTAAAGTTCACATATTGAACACTAGTAGTAGAAAATATTTCTGCAATACTCAGTTCCTCAATAATTCGTAGCAAAATCACGCAACAATATTGCGCGCGATCATTTCGCGCGCAACTTCGCGATACTCTTTCGCGGTCTTGTGATTATGCGCGAAATACGTGATCGGCGCCGCCGCCACGTTCGCGTCCGGCAGTTTGATGGAACGCGAGATGACCGAGTGGAACACCTTGTCTCCGAACGCCTCATAGATGCGCTGCAACACTTCGTCGCTGTGCAATGTGCGCGTGAACATCGTGACGAGCACGCCGTAGATCTCGAGCGATGGGTTGATGCGCGACTGCACCTTCTCGATGGACTGCATCAGCAACGCGACGCCGCGCAACGCGAAGAATTCGGCGGCGACGGGAATGATCACGCCGTCGGCGGCGGTCAGCGCGTTCACTGTGAGCAAGCCGAGTGACGGCTGGCAGTCGATGATGATCGCGTCGTATTCCTTGATGATCGGCCGCAGCACCGAAGCGAGGATCTGCTCGCGCCCGACTTCGGTGACGAGCTGCACTTCGGCGGCGGAAAGATCGATGTTCGCGGGAATGATGTCGAGCCCGTCGAATTTGGTGTGCTGAATAACTTCGTGCACGTCCATCTTCGGGTTGAACAGCGCGGTGTAAATCGTGTTCTCCAACGCGTTCGCGTTGATGCCCAAACCAACCGTCGCAGCACCTTGCGGATCGAAGTCGACGATCAGCACGCGGCGGCCGTATTGTGCGAGCGCGCCCGCGATATTGATGGAACTGGTGGTTTTGCCTACGCCGCCCTTCTGGTTGCACATGGCAATGACCCGCGCGGGACCATGCTGCCGCAATGGTTCCGGCACCGGGAAGGTCTCGTATTCACGTCCAAGCAGATCCGTAGGCATACCGTTCACTCTACCAGTTCAGTTCTCCGTCAGCGCCTGTATAAGCACGCCCTGTTCACTCACTAAATACTTAAGTGTAATGCTCCGAGTAGATTGCCGGCGTTCTTTTGGCAATTTGCGTACTATTTCCCCTCACTTTGCGCGTTATTTCGCGCGCGGATGCGAGGTGATGTAGGTTTCGATGAGCGAATCCGGACTCACATGCGTGTATATTTGCGTGGTTTTCACCGAGGCGTGACCGAGCAGTTCCTGCACGGTGCGCACGTCGGCGCCGCCCTGCAGCATGTGCGTGGCGAATGAATGGCGCAGAATATGTGGGTGCAACGGCTTGTCGATGCCCGCCAATGCGCCGGCATGCTTGATGATCTCCCACACTGACTGCCGAGAGAGACGCTTGCCGCGCTTATTCAGGAACACCGCCGTGCGCTCGTGCTCGCCTTTCGCACGATTCTCGAGTTCCGGTCTCCCCTGCGTGAGGTATGTGTGCAATGCCTGTGCAGCGTATGTGCCGAACGGCATGAGCCGCTGTTTGGAGCCTTTGCCGGTGAGTCGCACTACGTGCGCCTCGTAGTCGATGTCGTTGAGATTCAGCCCCACGGCTTCGCTGACGCGGCAGCCGGTGGCATACATGAATTCGAGCAACGCGCTGTCTCGCATGCTCGCCGCGCTGTCTGCGTCGTCGTTCGCTGCCGCCTGCAACAATGCGCTCACTTCGTCCACGGTGAGCACGTCGGGCAGTGTTTGCGCTGATTTCGGCGGTTTTATTGTTTGCGAGACATCGTTACTGGTGAGTCGCTCGGATTGCATGAACCTGTGGAACATGTGAATACTGGCGAGTCTGCGCGCCAAAGAACCTGCGCTCACCCCGTCGTGGGACTGCGCGGCGACGAACTCCTCGATGTCGCGCGCAGTTATGGCGTCGGCTTTGGTGATGCCGCGGTCGCACAACCAGTGCACATATTGATCGAGATCGTTCTCGTACGCCTGCACAGTGGCCGCAGACAGCCCGCGTTCCACGTCGATGTGCGCAAGGAAACGCGCTTCGACCATCGGCAGTTCGCCGTTCATGTTCTCTCCCTCAGTAGTTCTCCTGCGATGTTACATGGTAGCGGATTGCCGGTATTCGCACTGTGTTTGAGCAGATAATACGCGGAAGCAGATAAAGCAAAAGCCCCGCACTCAGGCGGGGCTTGTAAGTCACGATGCTCAGGCAGCGACCGGAGCGTTGACATCCTCAGGCAGAGCGGCCTTGGCCTGCTCGACGATGGCCTTGAAGGTGTCTGGATCGTTCACAGCGAGCTCGGCGAGAGCGCGGCGATCGAGTTCGATGCCGGCCAGACGCAGGCCCTGGATGAAGCGGTTGTAGGTGATGCCTTCGTTGCGGACGGCGATGTTGATGCGCTGGATCCACAGCTTGCGGAAGTCACCCTTGCGAGCCTTGCGGTCGCGGTAGTTGTAGTTGAAGGAGTGCAGCAGCTGTTCCTTCGCCTTGCGATACAGGCGGGAACGCTGACCGCGGTATCCCGAGGCCCTTTCGAGAACTGTACGACGCTTCTTGTGTGCGTTTACTGCGCGCTTGACACGTGCCATGTGATTCCTCTTTTCAGTACGCTTCTAAAAACTTGTTTTGCTTGCGGGGTTCAGCCCAGCAGGCCCTTCATCTTCTTGGCCTGTGCCGTTGGCAGAACACCGTCACGGCTGAGCGCACGACGCTTGCGAGCGGACTTGTGCTCGAGGTTGTGGCGCATGGCGCTGCCAGCGTGCATCACCTTACCGGAAGCGGTAACGCGAACGCGCTTTGCTGCTGCGGTCTTTGTCTTCATCTTCGGCATTGCTGCCCTCCTTGTTGTTCTTCGTGTTTGAAGTATTAGTCGTTGTTGATAGCGGCCTTGGCTGCCTTGGCTTCTTCGGCCTTGGCTTCCTGCTTCGCTGCGAGGCGCGCCGCCTGACGAGCCTGGCGTTCGGCGCGGGATTCCGCACCACGCCTGCGCTGCTCGGACTGCGTGTGCACCTTCTTGCCCTTCGGCGCCAACGTCATGATGATGTTGCGGCCTTCCTGCTTCGGCGCATGCTCCACGGTTCCCAAGTCGGAAACCTCTTCGGCCAAGCGCTGCAGCAGTTCGACGCCACCGATCGGGCGGGACTGCTCGCGGCGCGAAGCATGATGGTGACCTTCACCTTGTCACCGGCGTTCAGGAAGCGCTCAACATGACCCTTCTTGACTTCGAAGTCGTGGTCGTCGATCTTCAGGCGGAAACGAATCTCCTTGATTTCCGCGGTGCTCTGGTTACGGCGTGCTTGACGAGCCTTGATCTTCTCGTTGTATTTGAACTTGCCGTAATCAATCAGCTTGGCAACCGGAGGCTTTGCGTTGGGTGCCACCTCGACGAGATCGAGGTTCGCTTCCTTTGCCAGGTTCAGTGCGACGGAAGTCGCGATGACTCCCACCTGTTCGCCGTTCGGTCCGATAAGGCGTACCTGGGAGACGCGAATCTCGTCGTTAATGCGTGGTTCGTCGCTAATGATGACTCCATTCCTCATATTCGTGCCGGAAAACCTGCGAGGAACACATCAATCGAATCAAGGCATCACAACATAAATCCGAACAATCCTCGGAACTGTTCAAACGCATGCAATGGTTATGTGCATTCATGCATATCAGCCGTCAGGCCGTGCCTTAACCCGAAATCATGATGGATTTCCAGGTGGGTTTCCCACTTTCTTGATTTCTCAAGCCTTGTAGATAATACCACACCCCTCGACCAAATACGTTCGTTGTTCACATCACCTGTTGGGAACGTCGTCTTCGAGCTGACGAATCACCTTCGCGGGAACGCCTGCGACCACGCAATTGCTGGGCACGTCCTTGGTCACGACGGCACCGGCTGCAACCACCACGTTGTTGCCGATCGTCACGCCGGGCAGAATCGTGCAGCCGCCGCCGATCCACACGTCATCGCCGATGGTCACTGGCTTGGCGATGCCCAGGTGCTTACGCCTGCCCATCGGGGAAAGCGGGTGATTCACGGTGACGATCAGCGTGTTCGGGCCGATCATCACATAGTCGCCGATGTTCACCGGTGCGATGTCGAGAATCGTCACATTGTAGTTCGCGAGGAAGTTCTCGCCCACGTGAATGTTGCGCCCGTTGTCGCAGTTGAACGTGGGCAGCACGGTCACGTTCGCACCGGCGGAGCCGAAGAGTTCGCGCACAGCGGCCTCGCGTTCCGCGGACTGCTGCACCGGAATCGCGTTGAGTTTCTGGCAGCCTTCCACCGCATGCAGTTTGCGCGCATCTACCTCGGGATCCCAGAAGTCGTATTCCAAGCCCGCGTCCAGTTTCTCCACTTCGCTCATGCGAGCTGCATCGTCTGCCATATCAAGTCCTTTGTATTCTAAGTATTCAGAAGCTCATTGTAGCTGGCAATCTTCGAAGAGGAGCTGACTCATGGCATACACGACCTGTGTGGTGTTCGGCGCGGGAGAATATTACGATTCGCCGTATTATCTGCCTGGCGACGCGTTCGTGGTAGCTGCAGACGGCGGTTATGACCACGCGCGCGAGCTCGGCGTGCACGTCAACGTGGTCGTCGGAGACTTCGACTCGACCGAAGAAACACGGCAGCACATCGACGCCGAAACGGTGGCGTTGCCGCCTGAGAAAGACGATCCAGATTTGCTCTCCGCACTGAAAGTCGGCTGGAACAATGGCGCGCGCGAATTCCACATCTACGGCGGACTCGGCGGCCGCGTGGATCATACGATCTCGAATATTCAGCAGCTCGCACTCGTCGCCTCGCATGGCGGCATCGCCTATTTGCACGGCAACGGGCAGATCGTCACGGCGATTCATGACTCCACGCTCACCTTCCCCACACATGAAGTCTCGCGCACGCAATACGTGTCGGTGTTCGCGCACACCGACACCGCCACGGGAGTGTGTGAACGCGGGCTGAAGTATGAGCTCAACGATGCGCAGCTCAATAATCTGCAAGTCAATGGTCTGAGCAACGAGTTCGTGGATTCGCTCGAAGCCAGCATTTCGGTGGCGCACGGCATGCTCACGATCGTGTTTGACGACACGTCGCCGCTGCCCCGCCTGACCGGAGCACAGCCGCATGGTTCGCTTGGCGAGCCCTCCACATCGGTCAGCAGCGCGCTGTCTCACCGTTGACGCACCGAGTGTTGTCTCAAATTCTCGAATGCATACGTTCGCAAGGAATTCCAACGTCTCACGGCACGCGAACAAACGCGTGAAGTCAAACAACGCCACTAGAATAAACGGTGTTGGTTAACCAAGCCAGCGGGTGCGAACATTCGCTGGCTGTTCCCAAAGGGAGAACTACATGACAGTAAAGATTGGTATCAACGGCTTCGGTCGTATTGGTCGTCTCGCCTTCCGCCGCATTTTCGAACTGCAGGAGAAGGGCGGCGAAGCTGCCGACATCGAGGTCACCGCTATCAACGATCTGACGTCGCCGTCCGCTCTGGCTTATCTGCTCAAGTACGACAGCACCCACGGTGTGTTCAAGCACGTTGACAGCACCCCGGTTGACGTCAAGGCCACCGACAACGCCATCGTCGTTGACGGCAAGGAATACCCGGTCTATGCTGAGCGCGACGCTCGCGACCTCAAGTGGGTTGCTAACGACGGCGTTGAGTTCGTGCTCGAGTGCACCGGCTTCTACACCTCCGCTGAGAAGTCCCAGGCTCACCTCGATGCAGGCGCCAAGAAGGTCCTGATCTCCGCTCCTGCCAAGGATGAGACCACCCCGACCGTCGTCTTCGGCGTGAACCACGACATTCTGAAGAAGGACGACAACATCGTGTCCGCCGGCTCCTGCACCACCAACTCGATGGCTGCAATGGTCAAGCTGCTCAACGACAAGTGGGGCATCAAGACCGGCTTCATGACCACGATCCACGCCTACACCGGCACCCAGATGATCCTTGACGGCCCTCGTGGCAACAAGGAAGGCCGTGCTCTGCGCGCTGCCGCCATCAACACGATTCCTCATTCGACCGGCGCTGCCAAGGCTATTGGCAAGGTCGTTCCTGAGGTCAACGGCAAGCTCCAGGGCCACGCTCAGCGTGTTCAGGTTCCGGATGGCTCCATCACCGAGCTCTTCACCGTGCTCGACAAGCCGGCTACCACCGACGAGATCAACGCCGCATTCAAGGATGCGTTCGCTGATTGCGCTTACTACGGCTACAACGATGAGGGCATCGTCTCCGGCGATATCGTTGGCGACACCCACGGTGGCGTCTTCGATCCGACGCAGACCGACGTCAACTCCGTTGACGGCGTGACCATGGCTCGTACCGTTGCCTTCTACGACAACGAGTATGGCTTCACCTCCAACATGGTGCGCACGCTCGAGTACTTCGCTGAGATCTCCGAGTGAGCTGATTAGCTGAAAAGCTGAATGTAAAGGGTTCGGACCTGGTGGTTCGGACCCTTTTCATATTGTTCATATTGTCATATCTCTTCATGTGTTTGCTGCATCACATGCATCAGCTCACTGTTTTATGATGCTCGACAAACAGCATGAAGGCAGCATTCTATACTGGCAACCATGGGTAAGAAGAAGAAAAGCGCGGCCACGCCAGCCATTCGCCAACTCGAAGACGCCAATATCCCATTCACCCTGCATGAATATGTGCACGAGGCCAGCGATGAAGGCTACGGGCTTGAAGCTGCGAAGAAACTCGGCTACGACGAAGCGCAGGTGTTCAAAACGCTGATGGCCGACACCGGCGATGAACGTGTGATCGGCGTGGTGCCGGTCAATGGCCATATGAGCCTCAAGGAACTGGCTCATGCCGTAGGCGCCAAGAAAGCGGAAATGGCCGATCCGAAAGTCGCGATGCGTGAAAGCGGCTATGTGGTTGGCGGCATCTCTCCACTCGGCCAGAAAACCCATCACAAAACCGTGCTCGACGAGTCGGCGTTGAATTTCGATGAGATTCTCGTCTCCGGAGGCAAGCGCGGACTCAGCCTGGGAGTCAATCCGCACGATCTGCTGGCAGTGCTCAATGCAACGACCGCGCCGATAGCCACGCAGAAGAAGTCATATTAATCATCGGGAAAACAATATGTGACGTCGGCGGAACGCTTCTCGCTTACGAGGCGACATTAGTGGGGCATCTGCGAGGTATCACATCGGAAAATCGTTGGAAAATCAACCCCCATATATGCCTATATAGTCACTAATGTCGCCTTGTAAGCGAAATACCCGGTCAGCAGCCCAAACTCACTGTTTTTGCGCAATGCGGCGGGCAGCACGAAGTGCATGTTTTCCTCTATTGTCGTCACGCTGTCCACTTCGGTGAATCCGTAACCTTGCAGAGCTTCCACGAGCCCCTGCACAAGCGTGTCGGGCACCGATGCGCCGGAAGACACGCCCACGGTCTGTACGCCGTCCAGCCATGCGGGGTCGAGTTCGCCGGCGTCGTCGACGCGATGCGCACTCCCCCTGCCTGCGAGCGCCTCGTTCGCCACTTCCATCAGTCGCACGGAATTCGAAGAGTTCGCGGAGCCGACGATGATCACGCAATCCGATTGTTCGGCAACGAGTTTGACGGCGGCCTGCCTGTTCGACGTCGCGTAGCAGATGTCTGAGCTCGGTGGCAGTTCGATCCACGGGAAGCGTCGTTGCAGTGCGGCGATCGTGCCCGCAGTCTCGTCGACGCTCAACGTGGTCTGTGTGAGCAGCACAAGTTTGGTATCCGAAGAGAAGTCGAGATCATCAACGTCTCCCTCATGTTCGATCAAATGCACGTGCTCCGGCGATTCGCCAATCACACCAACCGCTTCATCGTGCCCGCGATGCCCGATGTATACGATTTCATAGCCTTCGCGCACGAATCTCAGCACTTCGCGATGCACTTTGCTCACGAGCGGGCAGCTGGCATCTACGACGCTCATGCCCAGTTCCTGTGCCTCCTTGACCACTTGCGGAGACACGCCGTGTGCCGAGAACACCACCGGAATTCCTGCTGCGGCGGCTTCAGGTGGAATCTGCGAAAGTTCGTCAACGAACACCGCACCTTGGCGAGACAGTTCGTCGACCACGTGCTTGTTATGCACGATCTGCCTGCGCACATACACCGGCGGCAGCCCGTCTTCACGCGATTGTGCCGTGTTCAGAATGGTCTGCACCGACTGGATCGCACGATCCACACCGGCGCAGAATCCGCGCGGATTCGCCAGAATAATACGTTTTGCCATCAGGAGCCTTTCCAATCTGTTACATCATAACCGAACGCCACTATTGCGGCCGCCTCATTGCGCCGCGCTCCGCAACCGTTGGCGCACACGCTGGCATACAATGAAACGGATGCTCGACGTTGGGCATTGAGGTTTCTTTTGATGACTGGAGTATGTATGACTCTCGATTTGCCGCGCACAGGTCAGCAATTCTCGATTTCACACGGTGACTACAGCGCTGTGATCACCGAACTCGGCGCCACACTGCGCGTGTTCCGTTACCAAGGCAGCGATGTGACGGTGGCGCTTGGTCCCGACGACATCGTGCCATGCTGCGAGGGGCGCCCGCTCATCCCGTTCCCGAACCGTTTGGCACATGGCGAATATGATTTCGACGGCCAGCACTACCAGCTGCCGATCAATGAGCCGGAACGCGACAATGCGATTCACGGATTCGGCATGAACTATTACTGGACTCTTGAGAAACTCACCGAGAGCAGCGTCACGCTGAGCTGGCGCGTGCCGCTCATGCCCGGCTACCCGTTCTCGCTCATCGTGTTCATGACCTACACGCTTGACGACAACGGTTTGCACATCAGCTGCGACGCCCACAACCACGGCACCGGACCTGCTCCGTGGGCGCTGGCTTTGCACCCGTGGTTCGCCAATGGCGAGGACGCGCACGGTGACGCGATCGATGCCGTCACCGCCCGCTGCTCTCTTGAGATTCCGGCGAACGTGCATGTGCTGGCCAACGAGAACCTGGTTCCCACCGGCACCGAGCCCGTTGACGGCACGAAGTTCGACTTCCGCAAGGAACGCCTGCTCAACGAGCAGCCGTACGACGATGCACTGACCGGCTTGACTCACGCCGCTGATGGCACGGTGACCGCCGTGTTCACTCGCCCTGACGGACGTCGCGTGGCGATTATCGGCGACGAGAGCATCACGTCGTTCCAAGTGTGCACCGGCACAGGCTTCCCTGAGGCGATTCATCCGGCCGGCGTTGCAGTCGAACCGCAGACCGCATATGCGAACGCGTTCAACACGAAAACCGATCTGATTGAGATCGCTCCGGGAGGCACTGCGCACACCACGATCACCTACCGCGTGCTCTGACCTGCACTTTGCGACCAATATATATGGTCGCAAAAGAGAACAAGTCCGTTGCCGCCAGTACAGTATGGTGATTGTGTCAGTGACTCGCACGTCTTCGCGACATGCGATAATGCAGAAGGCACATGACGGCTTTAGAAAAGGAGTCCCTTATGGGTATGCGCGGACGTAAGCGTAAGGCTCGCCGTAAAAAGGCAGCAAACCACGGCAAAAGGCCAAATGCCTGAGCAGCTGTGAGAAGAGCCCCGCAGAATATTCTGCGGGGCTCTTCTGTATTTCTCTATCTCTATATTTCTATAGATTTTTCTGAAGTCTGCGATCTAGTTCAGATCTTCGCGATGGCGATGATGAATAATCGTATGCGAGGTGATCACCGTATGCTCGGTGATCATTTCACCACAGCATCTATCAAGCGTGAGCTTCAGCTTCTCATACAAGCATTCCGGTGCTTCCTCCGGCCGCAGATACGCCTTCATCGCGGCGATCATCACCTGTTCACGTGGATCACAGCATGATGCCGGGTCGAAACAATCCCCCGCACACACATCACTCTGCGTGCTACCTGCACTGTTTGCAGAGTTCGCAGAATCTACAGAGTTGTCGCGGGACTTGGTAATCTTCCCAGCTTCTGCGTTTTGTGCCGTCTCATCATGCTCATCCAAAGGCTGCGACATGCCGTTATTCATTGCTTCGCCTTTCCTTGAGCTCCAACTAGTTCCTTCTCGCGAGTCTGTGCTCGCTGTGTTTCACTATTTGTCTCAACGGTTTTGGCGCTGGTTTTATTTCCACGCTTCGAACTGCGCGTCGACGTTTTGGCCGCTTTGCCATAGCCGCGTGCCGCCGCATACTCCGACAGTTCCTTGCGAAGCTGCGTGCGCGCGCGGTTCAGACGGCTCATCACCGTGCCGATTTTGATGCCCTGCTCGTCGGCGACCTGCTGGTACGACTTGCCGTCGATCGCCGCGTCGATGAACACCTGACGGCGTTCCGGCGGCAGCTTGTCGAGCGCGGCCATGATCTCGTCCGGCGCGAACGCTTCCAAATACTCCTGCTCTGCGGAACGCAGACCTTGTGAAGAGTGTTCGGAGGCGGCGAAAATATCCCAATCGTCATATTCGCCGGTCGAATCATTCGCACGCTGCGGCCGACGCTTCGCCTTCGCATACTGGTTGAAGAACGCGTTGCGTTCAATCGTCGTCATCCAAGCTTCGAAATTCGAGCCTGGTTTGAATGTGTCGAACGCCTTGAAGCCACGCTCGAAGGTGTCTTGCACCAAATCCTGCGCGTCTTCCGGATTGTTCGTGAATTTCATCGCCTGTCGGTAGAGCGCGTTCACGGCAGGCATGGCAAGCTTTTCAAAGCGCGCCCGCTTTTCTTCCATTGTTTCTTGTTCAGTCTCGCTTGTTTCGCTCACACCTGTATTGTACGTGAAGAGGGCAAACATGTTCGTTCGCCGTTCGAGATTGTACGCAGGCGTTGTTTCGCGACCCATATATATACAGGTCGCGAAAAATGCAGCGCAATGCATGGTGCACGGTAGAATCTCAAGACAGCGTAACAAGGAGAATACGAATGTCTTTGACTTTGCAATCCGCGGCGCATGATCTGCTCGCCGAAAATCTGCTTCATGAAATCATCACGACGGATGGCTGGACTCTCGACGCCGCCTCCGTTGCCGACAGCGACACCCCGTTTTCCGCGATCACCTACGACACGCGTAAGGTGACGCCCGGCTCGCTGCTCGTGTGCAAGGGCAACTTCGACCCGAAATATTTGGCTAAGGCGAACGAGCTCGGCATGGCTGCATATGTGGCCACGCAGGACTACAGCGACTACACGGACGTGCCGGGTCTCATCGTGGACGACGACAAGAAGGCGCTGAGCGTGCTCGCGTTGGCGTTCTACGACCACCCCGATCGCGAGCTCGAACTGATCGGCATCACCGGCACCAAAGGCAAAACGACCACCGCGTATTACACGCACGCGATCATCAATGAGATGAGCGGCAACACGACCGCGCTGTTCTCCTCTGTGGACAACTGCGTGGACGGCGTGCACTATGTGGAGTCTGATCTGACGACCCCGGAATCTCTCGACGCGGTGCGCATGATGCGCGAGGCAGTAGATAACGGCATGAAATACTTGGTGATGGAGGTGTCTTCGCAGGCATACAAAGTCAACCGCGTCTACGATTTCCATTTCAACGTGGCAGCGTTCCTCAACATCTCCCCCGATCACGTCAGCCCGATCGAGCACCCGACACTCGAAGATTATCTGTGGTGCAAGAGGCAGATTATTCGCAACACCGACATGCTCGTGCTCGGCGCGCACAGTCACCACGAAGATCTGCTGTTGCAGGACGCCGCTCTGCACAACGTGCCGGTGAGCACGTTTGCGCTGGACGACAGCGCCGCGAACGTCACCGCCAAGCCAGTCGATGATCAGCACACGAGCTTCGAATTCTTCGTCGACGGCGCGTCGATCGGCACGCTGAGCCTTGCCATGCAAGGTGATTTCAACTATGCGAACGCAGCTGCGGCGGTGGCGATCGCGCGCGACGCCGGCATCGACGTCACCGATCCGCGCGCGTTGCAGTCATTGAGTGATCTGCGTATTTCAGGTCGTATGGAAGAGATGCGCGACGCTCACTCGAATACGCTCGCAATCGTCGACTATGCGCATAATTACGCGTCACTCAAGGCGTTGCTCGACTTCGTTGACCAGCGCTACGGTGATCAGCACCCATATATCACACTGCTCACCGGTTCGGCGGGTAATAAAGCGTATGACCGCCGCTCGGGCATCATCGAAGCTGCGCAGAACCGAGTCAACGAGATCATCCTCACGCTCGAAGACACCGACACAGAACCTGTGGAGCAGATCTGCGCGCAGATGGCGAGCTATGTGACGAATCCGAATCTCGACGTGCAGACTATCTATGATCGCACGGAGGCGGTGAATCATCTCGTCGAAGAGGCGCGCGCCCGCGACGGCTTCAACATCGTGCTGCTCATCGGCAAGGGTGATGAGCGCTGGATCAAGAACCGCAACATCCACACGCCGTACGAGGGCGATTCGCAGATCATCTCCCGCATGTTCGCGTAACGCGCCGTGTGCGTTGCGTGCTCAGCTGGCAATGCGCACAGTCGCATACAATGAATAGTTAGTCAATCAGAACAGTTAGTTATTCACCTAACGTCTTTGGAAGGATTCCATGATCACCATCGAACGCGTCTCCCCTGCCGTCATGGAGCAGGAAGCGCAGAACAACAACATTGAACTTCCCATCGAGCAGACAGAAGTCTGGGAGGATTTCCAAGCGGGCATTGCGGGACGCCGCCCATGGGGAGCGTTGCTCGTGCGCAGCAACGACAATCTCGTGGCGGTGATTTCGCTGATCGACATGGAAACCCACGGCTACCACTATCTGCGTGCCATGCACGGGCCGGTTTGGAAGACGAAGCCGACCGAAGCGCAAGAACAAGCCGTCATCAAAGCACTCGTTTCGTTCGTCAAGAGCCACGACAGGCATGTGGCGTTCCTGCGCATCGACACGTGGTTCAGCAACGGCACGTTCCCAGTGCTCTCCACCGTGCCATATAACGAGACGGTCGTGCTCGACGTCACCGGCGGAGATGACGCCATTCTCGCACGTATGAAGGGACGCGGCCGCCGCGACGTGCGTAAGGCGTTGCGCGAAAGCCCCGCCGAAATCGCGGATGAAACCGAGAAAGCAGCCAAAGACTTCAGCGAATACTACGCCGTCATGGTCGAAACCGCGAAGCGCGACGGTTTCACGCCGGCGCCGATGACCGACTACACCGACATGATCAAGGCGCTTGGCCCGAACCACTGCCACGTGTTCGCCGCGCGCATCGACGGCAAGGTGGTGGCGTGGTCCCTCGTCACGTTGCAGGGCAAGACCGGCGTCTACTACTACGCATCGATGCTCACTTCGGTGCGTCGTCTGCATGTGCCCGATAAGCTACTCTATTCGGTGGCATGCATGCTCGGCGAGGCGGGGTACGAGAAACTCGATCTGATGGGCATCGGCAACGATTTCGCGCCGTCATTGAAGTCGCTCAACGAGTTCAAAACGAAGTTCACCAAGGAGACCACCCAGCTTGCCGCGGGTCGAGACGTGCCGGTGAAGAAGACCTTCTACAGCATGCTTCGTCTGCTGCAGTCGCTGCGTCACAAGATGCAGGGCAAGAAGCAGGGCAATGCCGACAAAATGGCGATCAAGAAGGCAGCCGACCAGAAGGCGCATGAGGCAGCCGAGTCGAAGAAAGCCGCCAAAGCCGCCGCCCACCAGGAGCGCAAGTCCGAGAAGGAGGCAGCGGCCAAAGCAGCGCCTGCACAGTCGACGCCTGCAAAAGCAACCCCTACGAAGTCGCCTGAGCAGGCAACTAAGCCGGCAGCCCCTGTGCAGCCAGCATCGTCTTCGTCGCAGTCGGCGGATTCAGCAGCTCAGCCCGCTCCCCAGCAGGTAGCTGAGGCAGATTCCAAGCCAGCCTCTGCCCAGCAGGAATCATCGCAGTCAGACGAGTCGACGAATAAGTAACGCCACATGCCCCTTGCTTCACATCGATGCCTGGCAACAGAACGTCTCTGTTGTCAGGCATCATCCATTTCCGCCCAAGTCCGTTACGTCAACATATCCGCAATGTGCCAGTCCTTCCAACCACTACACCCCACCAGTCCTTCCAACCATTACCACCCAGCTGCATGAAACCGATGTCGTTCCTATCACGATCCCGTCCCATTGTGCATGTTGTCTACGCCAGCTAGTCGATATGCATATTTTCAGCAGTAAAATCAGTCAAGCCGTATATCTCCCGTAGACAACATGCCCTTAAACCAGCGTCTACTGGCGCATATCGTCCACTCTTCCTAGACAACATGACCAATACCAAGCTTCTGCCCACTCATGTTGTTTAGCAGGAATAGACAACATAACCATCTACTGCTCATATACACAGGTTGTCTAATATCTGTAGACAATATGCACGGTTAAGTGTCTCTCCGTGGTCAAGTTGTCTAAGTCAGCTCGACAACATGCGCAGCTTTGCAGTCAAAGCGGTCAAATCATCCTTACTCTATAGACAACATGGTCATTTAACGCCGTCTAGCTGTGCGTGTTGTCTATACTCACTAGACAACATGACCTCGCAATCCATAGTTGTGCATGTTGTCTAGCGCTCATGGACGGCATGCACAGCTATGGAAGACGAAGTAGTCAAGTTGTATAGGTTCCATAGACAGCATGACGGTGAAGCCCCGTCTCCTCGTGCATGTTGTCTTCTTTCCTAGACAACATGACCAGTAACACGTCCCTACCCGTGCATGTTGTCTAACGCACATAGACAACATGCACATGGCAACACACATAGCTGCTAGATAGCACCGGTGGCACAACATGCATGCGGGCCATACGACATGCATACAATGATTGTGCGTATACCCCTTCATCCTCTCCACAACGATACTTTTCCAATGTGAATTAGTACTGAGTTATCCACATTTCCCTTCAAAACGCCCTAGTTATCCACTATTTTCTTCCGAAGCTATCACTCCGCTACCGAATCATATACGGTACTTGCATGAGAATCATAGACAGATTAAGCAGGCAGTTCGCAGCTGACGAAGCACACCAGCGCTGCACCGTTGCACGCAACAGCAACGACAGCAGAATCCTGCGCAGACTATACATCAACGGAGTTCTGGTGAGACCGTACTACCGCATGTACGCGCGAGCCGAGTACTGGAAGAGTCTCGATCCACGCGCTCAAATGCAGCATATGGTCATCACTGCGCAAGCAATGCATCCCAGTTGGGTGTTCGCGAGGGAAAGTGCGGCATGCATGTTCCCATCGGAGCAGTCGTTCGGGATCTACGCTCCACAAGAACTGGTCATCATGTCAAAGTTACCGCCACAAACAAACGACCATAAGAACTTGCACAGACTACCTTGGGAATCATCTCAAATAATAACTATCGACAATGTTCGCGTCACTAGTTCAACGCGCACACTGTTTGACTGCGGCATGAAGTTTGCGTTTGAACATACGCTCCCCCTATTCGATTCTTTCGTTCAACATGGTGTCGATCTCGATAGAGTCAGAGATATTTGTGTAACAGCCAAAGAAGACACCAGCAGAATACAAAGATTGATTGAATTTACCGATCCATTAGCAGAAAATGGCGGAGAGTCACGAGCACGTGCGGTGATCATTGATTCAGGCTTCATGCCGCCGATTCTTCAGCACCAATTTGTAAACCCACGGAATCCGCGAGCTCCGTTACGCTCAGATTTTCTGTGGTACGGACCGAACGGCGCGGTTATAGTCGGCGAATACGACGGTATGGGTAAATATGGTACTGAGTATTCGCAAATCAGCGAACATGTTGCACGTCAGGCGGCGCGAGACAAAATCCTCATGGAGCAGGGCGTCACGGCGATAGTGCATTTCACATACACAGATGTAGTTAATCCCGAACGACTCCGCGCAAAACTTGAGGCCGCCGGCGTTCCGTACCGCGGTTCCGCCGACAACCGCGGGAGTACCTACTAATTTACCGACGTTGAGTAGGTCTGGATCTACGCCTGTGTCTTGTGCATACTGTCTACCGTTCTTAGACAACATGACTATTTGATCGCCCGTATCTGCACATGTTGTCCACTATGGTTAGACGACATGCACGGATGAGCAGTCTTACTTGGTCATGTTGTCGTATTCAAAACGACAACATGCACGTTCTGAGACTGAGACAGTCATGTTGTCTTATTCCGAGCGACAACATGCACAGTTAGGTGTTTTCTCAGCGGCCGTTGTCTCTTCGTAGTCAAGTTGTCTAAGCTGGTCCGGAAACATGTACAGCCCGGCTGCCCTCCGTGGCCAAGTTGTATAAACCAGTTCGACAACATGCACGATTTCAACGCTGAATCGGTCATGTTGTCTACGATTCTTAGACAACATGACCGATTGACACTGCCCACCTGTGCATGTTGTCTATGGTGACTAGACAACATGGCATGAAAGTACTGCCCAGCTGTGCATGTTGTCTACAGCGGTTAGACAACATGCACAGCTGCTGTTCGCCGAGGCAACGCCAGATTGCGACTACTCTTCGGCGGATGGCTGATCGTCACTGTCTGCGGCGTCAGCGGCGGCGGATTTGAGGCCTAGCACGTCGTCTACGTCGAAGTCCGGGTTCGCATCGGTTTCGAAGTCGATTTCTGCGGCGTCCTCTTCCTCGGCCTTCTTCTGGTATTCCGGGGTGACGGCCACCTGATGCACGCGATCCGCCTTCGACTTCTTCAGATCCGGATTCACCGTTTCCTTGAGCAGCATACGCGCGTCGCCGGCGGTCACGAAGCTGCCACAGATGAGCACGCCGTGACCGTAGCCGACACCGAGCTCATCGTCGGCATCCACACGGTTGACGGCCTCCTGAATCGCATCGGGCAGGGACGGAATGGCGGTTACGCGCTCTGGGCCGAACACGCCGTCCGCTATCTTCTTCAGTTCGTCGGCCGGCATCACGCGGTCTTTCCAGGAGTTCTCGGTGACGATCAGTTCGCTGACAATCGGTTCGAGCACACCAAGGTATTCCTCCACCTGCTTGTCTTCCATCATCGCGACCACCGCGACGAGCTGGGTGAAATCGTAGTTCTCTTCGATCGCCGCGCGCAGAGACTCCGCCGCGTTCACGTTGTGGCCGCCGTCGACGATGATCGTCGGCGACGTGCGCACTTGTTCGATGCGCCCCGGAATCTTCACCGAGCTCAATGCCTCACCAACCAAATCGCCGTCAAGCGCACCGTTCACCGGAATCACCACTTCCGCGGCGCACAGTGCGGCGAGCGCGTTATGCGCCTGATGCTCGCCGAATTTGTCGATCGGCACATCGGCATACGTGCCATTCGGCGTGCGCAACGTGGCCATCTGCCCGCCCACGGCCGGTACACGTGAAACGACTTCTGCCTCATAGCCGTCGCGAATCAGCTGCGCATGATTCTCTTTCGCGGCCTCTTCGATGATCGGCATGACGGCGAATTCGTGCGGCTGGGCGCCGATGATCGCCGTGCAATCCGGCTTGATGATGCCCACCTTCTCATGCGCGATCTGCTCAACGGTGTCGCCGAGCCAAGCCATGTGGTCCATGTCGATAGGCCCGATGACCGCGGCATCTGCATCGAGCACGTTCGTCGCGTCCCAGCGGCCGCCCATGCCCACTTCGACGATCGCCACGTCAACCGGCGCGTCGGCGAACTTCCAGATGGCCATGGCGGTGAGCACCTCGAAGAAGCTCATGCGCGGCGAGCCCTCTTCATCCATCTTCTTATCGACGAGCGCCACGAAATCCTTGACCTGCGTCCACAGTTCCACGAAGTCGTCGTCGGAGAGACGCTGCCCGTCGATGGCGATGCGCTCGCTCACATGCTCAAGATGCGGTGACGTGTAGAGTCCGGTGCGCATGCCATATGCACGGCAAATCGCCTCTGCCATGCGTGCCGTGGATCCCTTGCCGTTCGTGCCGGTGATGTGGATGATGCGGAACGAATCCTGTGGATTGCCCAGCAAATCGAGGATCATCTTCATTCTCTTGAGATCGAGATTCGTTGTGTTACGTTCCGATGGACGGCTCATGATGTCGCGCTCGACATCGTGAATGGTGAGCTGTGCGTCTGCCATAAAACCTCATACCCCGTTTTCTGCGCTGATCATCCGCGCACTACAAATTGCAAACCGTGTTCCATTCTATGCGCAAACGTGCACGCCACAACACCGCTATCCTCTATGCGTATCTATGCGTATTCATAAGCAACGATGCAGTTCCGAAACACACGTAGCTCACCGCGCGCGTGTCTTCGCGTGACACCCGCCGACTACGATGATGTGCAGCATCACACGCCACGCATACCGCCGTTTGCTCAAGTGCCGCGCTGCCGCGCCGAGGAAGCTCACAGAGGAACGGGAATGCCAAACGCCGCGCGATGATAGAAGACAGTAGTTGCAAGTTGCACAATCATGCGAAAGGAAGGCAGATGAGCGAAGTCATCACCGAACAAGACAAAGAGTATGAGGCACGCGAGCAGGCGAACGCGCCGGGCGAGGATCAGCCGATGGGCGACCGCGTGAACAACCGTTCTCTGCGCCCCCAGTCCGAGGCGTTCGTTGAGTTCATGAGCACCGGCTGGGATGACAACGAGCCAAAGATCGAGCGTCTGGAATCCGCGAGCTACGTGCCGGAGCGCCTGAAGAAACTCAGTGAGGCGTTCCCCGGCGAGCGCTTGGTGATTCCGGCAGGTCAGCCGAAGGTGCGCAACAACGATTGCGATTACGCGTTCCGCCCGGATTCCGCATTCTCGTATTACACCGGTTTGGGTCAGGATTACGAGGCGGGCGCGGTGCTCGTGCTCGACCCGAACGAAGACGGCACGCATACGCCGATGCTGTTCGTGGCTCCGCGCGCGGATCACTACACGCAGGACTTCTTCAAAGACCCGCATTACGGCGAGTACTGGGTAGGCCCGCGCGCTGGCTTGAAGGAGCTCGAGGCGATGACCGGCATCGAGACGCACGATATCTCGCAGCTCGCCGACATGCTCGGCAAAGATGTCGGCAACGAGGCAGGTGCCGTGCAGTTGCGCGTGATTTCTGAGACTGATCCGCAGATCACGGATATGGTTGAGGAGCTGCGCTCCGAACACGGTTTCTCTGATGCGGCAGACAATTCCGCGCACGACGACAAGCTGCACGAATTCGCTTCCGAGGCGCGCATGGAGAAGGATGATTTCGAAGTGCGTGAGATTCGCAAGGCGGTCGAAGCTACGAAGCATGGCTTCGACAACATTCTGCGCAAACTGCCGAGCGCGCTGGGCAAGCCGCGTTCCGAGCGCATTCTTGAGGGCGCGTTCAATTCGATCTCTCGCGAAGAGGGCAACGAAGTTGGCTATGACACGATTATCGCCTCCGGCGCGCACGCCCCGATTCTGCACTGGATTCGCAACACCGGCACGGTGAACGACGGCGATTTGCTGCTGATCGACGCTGGCGTGGAAGTTGATTCGCTGTATACTGCCGACATCACACGCACGTTCCCGACGAACGGCAAGTTCACCGACTTCCAGAAGAAGCTGTACCAGGCCGTGCTCGACTCTCAGCAGGCTGGTTTCGAGGCTGCCAAGCCGGGTGCCACCTACTCCGACATTCACCATGCGTGCATGCGCGTGATCGCAGAGCGACTGCATGATTGGGGCTTGCTGCCGGTCGACGTGGAGGAGAGCCTCTCCCCCGAAGGTCAGCAGCATCGCCGTTGGCTCGCCTGCGGCGTGGCGCATCATCTCGGACTTGATGTGCACGATTGCGCACAGGCTCGCTATGAGTCGTACCAAGAGGCTCCGATTCGCCCGGGCATGGTGTTCACAATCGAACCTGGACTCTACTTCCGTGAGGACGATCTGATGATTCCGCCGGAATACCGCGGCATCGGCATCCGCATCGAGGATGACGTGCTGATGACGGAGAACGGCCCGGAGTGGATCTCCGCCGGCATTCCGAAGCAGATCGACGACGTTGAGGCTTGGATGGCTCAGATGGCCGCCGAAGGCGCAAAGTCCAACGACTGAGCAGAAGAGGCGATTGACATGGCGACTCCCGAATTCATTCTCGAACTTCGCAAGCGCATCGGCCACATGCCGTTGTGGCTCATGGGCGTCACCGGCTATGTACGCCGCGATGACGGACTGATCCTGCTTGAACGGCGCAGCGACAACGGCCAGTGGACGCTCGTCACCGGCATCAACGAGCCCGGTGAGGAACCGGCCGACACGGTGGTGCGCGAAGCCAAGGAGGAGACGGGGGTCGACGTGATCGTCACCGACTTGGTGAGCGTCAAATCAGGTGACCGCATCATCACCTACGTCAACGGCGACCAGACCTGGTACATGGATCACCTGTTCCTGTGCGAGGTGAAGCCGGGAGGCAACAGCGAGCCGATGGTCGGCGACGACGAGAGCACGTCCGTCGGATGGTTCTCCCTCGACGAGCTTCCCGAACCGCTTGGCGCAAGCACACGCGAGCGCATAGGGTACGTGCATGAATACCTCAGGCACAAAGCCGAGGGGGATGCGCACGCGCAGTTCACCTGCGACGGCGTGACCGAACATCTCTAGGCCTTGCGGTCGTATTCCGCGATATTCTATGGAAGCCCGGCTCCGATATTCCATTGGAGCCGGGCTTCCATTGATTGCGGGAAAGAACCTAGAAACAACATATGAGGGGCAGAAATTCCCGCTGTTTACTCTCGGCTGGCACATAGCGCAGCGTCTACTATTGGCTCATGGAAATTGGCGGAGACACCGCCTCATGTTCAGTTTCGAGCATGATTTCACGAATTTCGTGAGGTAATGCATATGACTACTAGAATTGCAATTCTCGGTGCCAACGGGCGCATCGCCCGTATTGCGGAGCAGATGCTGCTCGAACATGAAGACATCGAACTGACGCTGTTCATCCACTCCGCGAACAAACTCAGCGCAGACATCAGGAACAACGACCGCGTGACCATCGTCACAGGCGACGCAAAGAACCCGGATGACGTGTTCGCCGCCATCAAGGACGCCGATGCGGTATACGCGAACCTCGCCGCCGGCGGCAAAGGCATCGCCGACATCGTATCGATGGCCAAGACCGTCGTCGCCATGATGGACAAGGCAGGCATCAAGCGCCTCATCTGGATCTCGTCGATCGGCATCTACAACGAGGTTCCGGGCAAGTTCGGCGAGTGGAACACCAAGATTCTCGGCGACTACCTCGTCAACTACCGCAAGGCCGCCGACGTCATCGAAGGCAGCGACCTCGATTACACGGTCATCCGCCCGGCATGGCTCACCAACAAGGACGAGGTGGACTTCGAAATCACCACGAAGAACGAACCGTTCCGCGGCACCGAAGTATCGCGCAAGTCCGTGGCCGCCGAAGTCGTCAAGCTGCTGCTCAACCCGGCCGACGAAGTGCACGAGTCCATCGGTCTTGACAAGCCCGGCACCGACGGCGACAAGCCGGCATGGATGTAGAGCTCAACGAGAGCATCCATCTGAAGTAGGCAGCGGTAATCAACGACAACACAACCACTGCCACCGCATAGGGGTCGGCGAACCGTTATTACGGTTCCACCCGACCCCTATGTATGTCTCCATGCATGTCCGCGCACATTAACGGCGTGTCGTTTTTGCGTTATTGATTAACAGCGTTAATATATAAACATCGTTAACACAGAGATGTGCAGCACACAGCGCCAAAGGAGGTGTCATGAACTCGCAGAACAACACCGAGCAACAGAATACCTCCGAATACAACCGCGCGCGAGTGCTGCAATACATCTATCATCACGATGTCGTCTCACGCGCACAAGTAGCGAAAGCCCTGCATCTGACACCGGCCGCGCTCAGCAAAATAAGCAATCATCTTCTCGACAGCGGCGCCATCACCGAAACCGGCTCTTTGAAAGGTCGGAGCAAGCGCCGCTCCATCGGACTTGCCGTCAACACCGAGCAGCATCAGGTGCTCGGCGTCAAATTCGCGCGCAGCCTCATTCAAATCGGCCTGTTCGATCTCGCGGGCAACTCAAAATCCATTTGGGTCGATCAGGCGACCGACTACCCCACCCCGGCCGACGCAGTGGAATCAGTGCGCACACTCATCCATTCGATTCTGCGCAAATTCCCCAAGATCATGGCCATCGGCATCGCTGTGCCTGGGCCATATCTCAAGAACATCGGGCACACGGCGGTCGTATCATCCATGCAGCAGTGGCGTGAAGTCAACTTCAGGAACGAGTTCGAGCACGCGTTCGACGTGCCGGTCATCATCGAACAAGATGCGCGTGCCGGCGTGCTCGCGCAGTATTTGTTCGCGCATACGCAGGACGACAGCCTCGCCTACTATCTGCTCGGCGAAGGCATTGGCTTGGGCGTCATCGACCACGGCAACGTCATCGACGGCGCGCTTGGTTCGGCCACCGAAATCGGTCATGTGAGCATCGACGTGAACGGCCGACCATGCGAATGCGGTAACGTCGGCTGCCTTGAGCGGTATTGCTCCGCCGTTGCCATCCACGACACGCTCAACGAGCTAGGCAGCGGCACCGGCAGCGAAGCGATTGTCCCGAACTCCGCTGATCTCACGCACAATGAAGCTTGCGCCGCATTGTTCGAGCGCGCGGAAGCCGGCGATGAACGGGCGAAGGAACTCGTCGAACGCATCGGCACATATGTGGGCTACGGGTGCGTGACGATATGCAACGCGTTCAACCCGTCGCGCATCGTGATCGGCGACATCGTGGCACAGGCCGGCACGCCACTGCTGGAACGCGTGCGCGAAGTCGTTGCAGAACGTGTGCTGCCGGAAATCGCGAACTCCACCACCATCGAACTGTCTGGTCTGCCGACCGACGCGGCGGTGACGGGCGCTGCGGCCGTGGCGATCATGCACATTCTCGATCACCCCTCCAAGTTCTTTGCCACGGCCACATAAACCGCGGCAGAACCCACGCAATCAATAATCACAAACTGTTAGCAAAACGCAACATAACAAAGAAGAAAGGCGACATCATGTCAAAGCCAATCGTTGTCTCCCTCGGCGAGATTCTCTGGGACATGCTCCCAACCGGCAAGCGCGCGGGCGGCGCACCGGTCAACTTCGCATACCACGCGATGAACAACGGCGCGGAAGCCTATTCGATCAGCGCCGTCGGCGAAGACGATCTGGGTGACGAGCTCGCCATCGCAGCCGAAAAGGTCGGCATCCATGCCGTGCTGCAGCGCAACGCATGGCCGACCGGTACCGTCGAGGTCGCGCTCAAGAACGGCATTCCGGAATACACGATCGTCGAGAACGTGGCCTGGGATCACATCTCATACACACGTCAGCTCATCGACATCGTCGAGCAGGCCGACGCCATCTGCTTCGGCACGCTCGCACTGCGCTCCCCCGAATCGCACGACACGATCATCGAGCTGCTCAAGCACGCCAAGGAAGGCGCGCTCAAGTTCTTCGACGTGAACCTGCGTGGCGACATGTATTCGAAGGAACTCATCGAAGAGATGCTCGGCTATGCGAACGTCTTCAAGATCAACGACGAAGAGCTTCTGCTGCTGCGCGGCATGTTCGGCATCGAAAACACCTCCGATGAGGAAGCCTGCAAGTGGTTCATCGACCAGTTCAACCTGCGTTACCTTATTCTGACCGGTGGCGCCACGTTCTCGACGATCATGTCGAACGACGGTGAAGTCTCCACGCTGGCCACGCCACACGTCACCGTGGTCGACACCGTTGGCGCCGGCGACTCGTTCTCCGGCACGTTCACCGGCCGCATTCTCGCCGGTGATTCGCTCGGTCTCGCTCACCGCGCCGCCGTCAACACCGCCGCGTTCGTGTGCACGCAAAACGGCGCATGGCCTACCTACCCGGCTCAGATCACCGATTACCTCGCGCAGATCGGCAAGTGATTCCGCTGGTTGTGGCGTGATTTCCAATGTGTCTCGCGTTCCGCATGTGCGGAGTGCGAGACACATGTATTTTGTGCGAGTATTCCTCCAGCTGACGTTTTATATTGCAACTATGAGAATCGTTCTGCAGAAAGTAAGCGAGGCGTCGGTCAACGTCGTCGACGAGGAGACCGGCGAGCTTGACACGACGTTCGCCCCGCAATCGATCGGCATTGGCTACATGTTGCTCGTGGGGGTGAGTGACAACGACGGCAAGACGCAGATTGATTGGCTCGCACATAAGATCGCGAATCTGCGCGTGTTCGAAGACGAGCACGGCAAAATGAACCTGTCGATTCACGATGTCGGCGGCGCGGTGCTGTCGATTTCTCAGTTCACGTTGTATGGCAACGTGCGCAAAGGCAATCGCCCCAGTTTCGTGGGAGCGGGTAAACCCGACCATGCGCAACGCGTGTGGGAGGAGTTCAATGAGGCGTTGCGTGCGCAGGGACTGGAGGTCAAAACCGGGCGCTTCGGCGCGCATATGAACGTTTCACTCACGAACGACGGTCCGGTGACGATTCTGTTTGACACTGAGGAACTCGGCATCTGAGTCCCGTGGTAAATAATCACATACCGGATTCGGCAGAAGAAGAGTAGATAGTGCCGTCGAGCAGACTCAGCCACGGATATGTTGCGTGCATGAGTTCCACTCGAACATGTCTGCCGGCATAGCAGAATACGATACGCATGGATAAGCAATTGGGTGGCGACCGTTTGCCGGCCGCCACCCAATTCCCGTACTTCTTTCCCGTGAAAACACAGGAAACGCGGATACTGTCATACTACATCAATGCCTGATACAGCACATATTACGCAACCATCATGCCCCACGCGATCGTTGACATGCAGTATCGGGCTTCAGAACAGGGGATCCATCACGTTCTCTGCTAGATTTTCTTTCGCATGAGCTTTGCGTTTCGGCGTAGAAGGCGTGGGAACGGCGGGATCCACATTCAATTCGCCTTGTTCGGGGTGCCTGCGAAGATCGCGCTCGATCCATGCCATGACGAGCGCGGCAAGACGATCTATTTGCGCTTCGGTGAGCGGTTGCCCTTTGGGAATATGATGCCAGCGCATGATGCAACCTCGGCAGCATGTGGCCGTCGCATGTTGGGCGGTGAACACCGGATGCCCTTTCCACGGTGTTTGCTTGCCGTCTTTCTTCGGGTATGCCGCGCCAACGCGGTCGCGCAGCATTTCGTGGGCATGACGGTCGATCGTCGCCTTGCCTTTTGCGCGAGCATATGCGCGGTCTGCGTCGCTGAGCTGGAACTTCGCGCGGAACGGCGAGCCCGCCAGCCGTTGCAACGACCATGCGATCCACTGTTCTTCATCGCTTGGCTCAGGTGTCGCCGCTTCCACCGGCATGTCGTGTCCCATAGTTTCCAGCATATTCGCATCACCCGCGTGGTCAATAGCCTCGAACACGCTTCCTCCACCCAATTTTGCTGGCGGGGATATAAAACTCGGCAACTGGCGGGTATGCGAAACGAAGAACGGCTATTTTTCAACGCAAAGAAAATTTGAATACTTGGCATTGCGGAAGTTTTGTATCTCCCCCAGCAAAATGGGTGGGAGAAAGGGTTGCGAAAACAAAAAGCGCCACCCAGTTTCCTGAGTGGCGCTTAACTTTGTGGAGACGCGGGGGATTGAACCCCGGTCCGGTGACCGTACCCTCGTTCTTCTACATGCTTAGTCTGCTGACCCGAAAGGCATATTTTCGGCTCCCATCAATGCCGCAGACAACTGATGGCGAGCCTAGCCGCAGTACAATGTCCTCACGCAGTCCTGCAGTTCAACTGCATGAGTAAGTCTTCTTACGACACCTGGCCTCTCCCCGAAGACACGAGAGAGCAGATGGAGCGCCAGCTCGCTGATTTAAATCTGATTACGTTTAAAATCAGGCAGCGAGGGCAAACTCAGTGCGATTAGATTTAGCACTTAATTTAATTGCAGAGAACATCACGAGTGGACTCTACATTCTCGGCATGCTTCACCGAAGCGAACAGATCACCGTCGAAACCAATCGTCCCCTTTTCAGTTATCAAACCAAACCGGCACAAAGCCGGACTTCTCAATATAACACGAGAATCACGCATATGCAAGCACACAACCGGCATAGAGCATGCAGGGGGCGAAATCACTTGATGATCGGGCGTCCCGGTGCAGACACGTTGATCTGCTTCTTGTCTCCGATCACATTCGGATCGTTCATGATCTTGTCGACGATCGCCATTTTCAGCTTGATATCTGAGGAATCACCCCACACGATCGTGATGCCGTTATCAAGCGTCGTCGTCACAGAATCCTGCGTGTTCGCGCTCACCGCCGTCACTTTTGTGCGCCAGGATTCCGGCATGGCGTCGAGAATCGTGACCGCCGACTGCACGGAGCGCTGTTTGAGCGCCGTGTCGATGTTCTTCACCTCGATGACCGGAATGCCCTTGACCGTCTGATCGGTCACTTGGTTGAGCACGCGCGTTTCGCTGTCAACTGCCGTGAGTCCATCTTTGCCGGAGACCTTGAGCATTGCCGCCGGTCGCTGCGACACGATGGATATTTCGAGTCCGCGTGGGAACTTCTTCGTGGCAGTGGACGATGACACGCCTGGAATGTCGTTGAGTTTCTGCTCGATCGCGTTGTCTGACACAACGAGCAGTGATTTGCCGACCTGTTCCTTGGCGATGTTCATGATCTGCGTGCTGTTCACCCACTCGTTCGCGCCGTTGATGGTGATGCGGTCTTCTTCCAAACGCAGCATTGGCGAGAAGAACAGCAGCCAGATTAACGCGACGAGTGCCGCGAACGCCGCAACGCCGATGCCGATGCGTGTGAGCAGCACGCGCGTGTTCGCCGCTTTTCGCTCACGCAGGCGCGCTTTGAAATCGACGACTTTCGGTCTGGTGGCGACGCCAATCGTGCCCGCGCTCTCCTGCAGTGTGCGTTCCACGAGGTCTTCGCTTGGCAATGCGCGCGCGTCGACGAACGAACCGGGCTGTGACGAATTGGTGGATTGCGCGCTTCTCGCCGCTTGCGCGGATGCCTCCTGCTTGCGGCGGCGCACCAGCTTGCGGAATCTGTGATGCCGCGCGGAGTCCGGAGACTGTGCTGGCACTTGCCCGGTCGCCGGTGATTTCGCAACGGTGCCAGACTGTTCGCCACCGTTTGCGGACTGTGCTGTGCGAGGCTGCGCTGCTTGAGATTGCGCGGTACGCATGCCCGTCGCATCGTTCTGGATTTTTCGCCCGGCGACAGGGTGCCTGAGCCTCTGATTCGTTTGCGACGGCCGTCCCGAACGCGTGGTTCGTGCCGTGCGTGGAGTCGGCGCCTCGCTTTGCATCGGAATCGCTTGGCTCGACAGCGGGTGGCTTGACGTTGTTCTGCGAACTGTAGGCTCGGCCTGCTGTTCGGGAATCGACTGCTCGGTCGGTGTGCTGGCATGAGAGCGCGACGATCTGACGCTTCTGCCCTGTGGCTTGTCGTCGTTCATCGCCTGCCCTGAAGAGCTCACCGTTCGTCTTGCCATAGTTCCTTCCCGCTGCGCGCTATTCGACTGTGTGTTTTCGACGTATTATTCGTCTGCGTGCCGGCTCACTGCTGCTGATCGTCGCCCGCATAGTGCGCGGTGAGCACGTGCACGATGACTGGCCCCATCTTCGTGATGTCGCCTGCGCCGACTGTGAAGATCACGTCGCCGGATTGTGCGCGCATGGCGAGCATCTGCGCTGCCGTGTTCATATCTTCCACCGCTTGAATCTGCTTATCGCCGTCCGCATGCGCAAGGTCGACGATGGTGTGAGGATTCACCTGCGGGAAATCCGCTTGCTTTTCGCGCGCTGGGAAGATGCCGGTGACGATCACGTCGTCGGCGAGCATCAGCGCGTCGGCGAACTGTTGCGCGAAGAATTGCGTGCGGGAGAACAGGTGCGGCTGGAACAGCACATGCAGCTTCGACTGCGGGTAGCGGCGGCGTGCCGCGGTGAGCAGTGCCGCGATTTCCGTTGGATGGTGCGCGTAGTCGTCGACCACGGTCACGTTGCCGACTGTGCCGCGGATCTGGAATCGACGATTCGCACCGAGGAACGTGCCCGCCGCCTGCGCTGCGCGTTGCGGATTCATGCCAAGCAGGATTGCCGCGAGAATCGCCGCGGTCGCGTTGCGGGCATTGTGCAAACCGGGGATTTTGAGTTCCACCGGCAGCGCGAGATCCTCGCCTGCGATAGCCGCGGGAATGTCGATGACGAAATCTTCGGTGCCGCTGTTCGCACTCTCGTGCTCGGAGGCGATGTGCACGAAGGTCGCACCGTTCAGATCTCCGACTTCTTCGCGTGAGCGTGTGGAATAGGCGATTGTTTTCTGCGCCGTCTGTGGGTCGAGTGCGCGCACGACTGCGAGCGCCCCGTCATCGTCAACGCAGATGATGACTGCTCGCTTGGCGTGCGAAGCATGGTTGACGAACGCCGCGTGGTAGTTTTCCGCGTTGCCGTAGTGGTCGAGATGATCTGCTTCCGCGTTCGTTATGATCTCGATATCAGGGTGGTATTTCGCGAAGCTGCCGTCAGACTCGTCGGCTTCGGCGACGAGCACGTCGCCGGCACCTGCGTGACCGCCGTCGAGTGATGTGCCGTCTGGCCCTTGAATCGATCCGCCGATTGCATAGCTGGGGTCTGCGAGCGCGTCTTCACCGGCATGCAGCAGAATATGCGCGAGCAGTGAGCTCGTCGTCGTTTTACCGTGCGCGCCCGCCACCGTCACTGCGCGCCTGCCGTTCATCAGCAGGGCGAGAATGTCGCTGCGGTGCACCAGTTGGGCACCATTGCGGACTGCGGCGACGATCTCTGGATTATTTGGCTTGATGGCGCTGGAATACACCACGACATCGGCTCCGTCGACGTTGCTTGCCTGCTGGCCGATCTGCACAGGAATGCCGAGCGCTTCCAAACGCTTGGTTTTCGCGCTTGCCTCGCGATCCGAACCGTTGACGTCGACGCCTTGCTCGTGCAGCATTTCGGCGAGCACGCTCATGCCCGCTCCCCCGATGCCGATGAAGTGGACGGTTCCGAGATCGTTCACGGTTTGCGCGTCACCGAATTGCGCGGCGGCTGGGTCAAGAACGATGTTCTCTTGCACGACAATGCTCCTTTTGAGTATTCACGTATTATTTCTGTTCGTCTGCGATGGCGAGGATTCGCTTCGCCATGCGATTGGCGGCATCGCGAATGCCGTAGTTCCATGCCTGTTCGCCGTATGCGCGCAGTTTCGCGGGGTCTGCCAGTAATTGCGGAACATGCGATTCAACCCACTGCGGTGTGAAATCGCTGTCTTCCACCAAAAGACCGCCGCCGGATTGCACAACGGGCAAAGCGTTGAAGCGTTGTTCGCCGTTGCCGATAGGCAGTGGCACATAGACGGCGGGAAGTCCCAACGCTGTCAGTTCGCTCACCGACCCCGCGCCGGAACGGCAGATCACCAGATCCGCGCAGGCGAAGGCCTTGTCGATGCGTTCAAGATATTGCGCCACATGGTAGTCGCGCCCCGGCTGGCTCTCCTCCCCCAATCCGGTGAGCACTTTCGCACCGGCGTTCTGCACCACCAGGTCGCGTACTTCGTCGATTTTGCCTTTTCCTGTCAGATGCACCACTTGTGCCACCGGAATGAGGCTGGCGGCACTACCGGCGACGGCGCGGTTCAGGCTGACGGCGCCAAGCGAGCCGCCTGTGACGACGATGATCGGGCGATCGGGATCAAGACCGAGGTCGTGCGCATTGCGTTCGCGCGCGCCCTTCGGATCATGCTCGAGCTCGTCCGCCAGTGCTGCGATGGCTGGTCGTAGCGGCAGGCCGACACGTTCGATGGTCGCGTTTTTCGCCGGCTTCAAACCAGTGTTGTCGTACGCCGTGCCGATGAACGTGGCCCAACGGGCACCGAGCTTGTTCGCCATGCCAGCGCGAGCGTTCTGCTCGTGTATCACTACCGGAATGCCGGCCTTGTGAGCCGCGGAATATGCCGGGGCCGACGCATAGCCGCCGAACCCGACGACGACTTGCGTGTGCTGACGTTCGATCAGCTCGCCCACCTTGTTCTTTTCCGCACGCCATTTCTTCGGGAATTGCAGTGCCGCTTTGTTCGGCTTGCGCGGGAATGGCACCTTTTCGATCGTCTCGAGCTTGTAGCCGGCCTGTGGAACGAGATCCGCCTCCAAACCGACTGCCGTGCCCAACGCCACGATATCGGCATCGGGGTCGATGCGGCGTATGGCATCGGCCACCGCCAGCAATGGATTGACATGGCCTGCGGTGCCTCCGCCAGCCAGAATAATACGGTGTTGTTTGCTCGAACTCATACCATCCACTCTATCTGATCGATCACGTCTTGCAAGATTTCGAACTACCTGTGCACCTATTATGCGCGCACGTGCGCCGCCTTGATCTCCGGCTGCATGCGCATCAATGCAACGCAGGCGCCTGCGGCAGCCAAGCAGAAGATCATCGATGAGCCGCCTGCCGAAACGAACGGCAACGGAACGCCCATCACCGGGAAGATCTCCACGACGACGGCGATGTTGATCAACGCCTGCCCCACGATCCACATCATGAAGCAGAGCAGAGCCACACTAGCGTAGCGGTTGCGCAGCTGCATGGCCACGGCGATCAGGCACCAGGCGATCACGACGAACAGCAGAATGACGAGTGCTGCACCAATAAAGCCGGTCTCTTCGCCGATGATGGCGAAGATGAAGTCGTTGTGCGCGGCGGGCAGGTAATTCCATTTCTCTCGCGAATTGCCTAACCCCACGCCAAGCAATCCGCCTGATGCCAGCGCATAGTTCGAATGCGTCGCCTGATAGCACACGTCGGCATTGTCTGCAGTGCAGCCGGTGTATGTGGCTATGATGCGAGACATGCGGTTCGAACTCATTAATGTCAGTGCGGCGACGACGACGGCTGCGAGAGCACCGACCATAGCGACGTATTTCAGCGAGAATCCGCTGGCGACGATGGCCATCAAGCCGATGAGAATGATGATCAATGCGGTGCCGAGATCCTTGCCCAGCAGCACGGCGAGCAGTCCGAGACCATAGAAACCGAATGTGCGTCCCCAATCACCAAGATCCCACGCCTTGTAGGTTTCTTGATGCCCGGCTTCTTTTTGATCGCCGAGATCATGGCGAGCGGGAACCACAGGCATATCGTGAACTTCATGAACTCCGCGGGCTGGAACTGGAATCCGCCTATGCGAAGCCAGCCCCTGTTGCCGGCGACTTCAACGCCGAAGAACACGGTGAAATATTGAATCGCGACGCTGAGCGCATACAGCACAAACGAAACCTGTTCCAATCGTCTGCCCGGAACGTGGGCGACGAACAATGCGATGATGAGACCGAGAATGCAGAAGATTCCCTGATTCAGCGCTTTTGCCCACGGAGAGGCCCCAGCCGCCACCATGTCGACCGACGAGCTGGAGAACACCATGATCACGCCGAACACCGTGAGAATGCCGACTGCGGCGATGAAACCGTAGTAACAGCCCAACGGGTTCAGCAATGCACGCCAACCCTTGTATTGGCCGGCGAAATCGATCATGCCGAACGAATTGCGTGAGTCACGGTTCATCGCGGCTTTGCGCGCGGATGGCGTCAACTGTTCGATCGTGCTCTGCTGCGCCTGCTGCGACGACGTGTTTGCCGGCAGGTTCGTTTGCGTCGACGGCACGGTTTGCGTGTTCGTGCTGCCAGCGCTCCGGGCGGAGCGTGCAGTGCGTTTTTTGAGTTCAGGCCTTGGCATGTGCTTCCACCCAACGTTGTGCTTGCTTGGCGAACTGGTCGCCACGGTCGGCATACGACTTGAATTGGTCCATCGAGGCGCAGGCGGGTGCGAGGAGCACCACGTCTCCCGGTTGTGCGAGGGCGCCTGCGGCATCGACGGTGCGTTGCATCACCGTTTCGTTGCCAGACGGATCGATGAGTGTGAACGGCAGATCGGGGGCGCTTACACGCAACGCATCGATCATCGGCTGCTGGTCGACTCCGATCACCACTGCGGCTTTGATCTTGCCGCGCTCTTGTGCCACGAGATCTTCGAACGTGGCGCCTTTCGCCAGACCACCGGCAATCCACACCACGCTGCCGTCTGGGAAGCTGCTCAGCGAGGCGCGGGCTGCATGGGCGTTCGTGGCCTTGGAGTCGTCGATGAAGCGGATAGATGGCGCTTCGCCCTGCTTGAGTTCGGCGACCTTCTGAATGCGGTGGCCACCTGGTTCGAATTCCTTCAACGCGTTCAGTGCCGTATTGAGGTCGGCGCCGATGCCCAGCACCAGGATCAGGGCGGTCAACGCGTCGGCGAGCAGATGCGGGTAGATCGTGCCGTCCGGCTCTGCGAGGTATTTGAACTCGCGGATGGGTGCCACGGCGTATTCCTCACCGACTTCGCCTCCCGTCAAACCGCTCATGTCGACGATCCAACCGTCTTTGATGCCGATCTGACCGGATTGCGGCTCGCCCAGTGTGAAGCCGATATGCTCGCAGCCCTCTGCGGTTCGTGCGGTCTGTGCCAGCGTGGTCACTCGCTTGTCTTGCGCGTTATAGGCGATCACGCCACTCGCGTTGTCGTAGACCTTCGCCTTGTCTGCCGCATAGTTCTCCATGCCACCATGCCAATCGAGGTGGTCTGCGGCGATGTTCGTGATCGCGGCGCACGCGAGTTCAAGCGAATAGGTGAAATGCAGTTGGAAGGAGCTCAGTTCGACGCACAGCACATCGTGGCTTGGATCGAGCGCGGCTTGTGAAACGGCTTTGCCGATGTTGCCGACCGCCGGCGCGTCATACCCGCATGCTCGGAGCATTTCCGACGTCATTTCGGTCGTGGAGGTCTTGCCGTTCGTGCCGGTGATGCCGATCCATGGCGCCGGTCGGCCTGTGCGAGCATTGTCGACGCGCATACGCCAAGCCAGCTCCACTTCGCTGATCACTTCTATGCCGCGTTTGCCTGCTTCGACGATGAATGGGGTGCGTGGGTTGAACACAGGTGATGTGCACACCAGATCGACGCCGCTCCAATCGATTTCGTCGAAGGAGTGAAGATCGGCGTCTTTCTGCTTCTCATCGACGCCGATCACCGTTGCGCCATGATCTTTGAGGATCTTCGCCATGCTTCGGCCGGAGATTCCCAAACCTGCCACCACAACCGTTTTGCCTTGTACGTCAAACCCATGCCTGCTCATATCGCACCTCGTGTTTCTCGTTTCTTCGCGCGTGCTCCGCGTTTCAGTGCCGGCTGACTGGTGCGGCTGCATGCGTACCGGCTCACATGCAGCCGCCGTTCAATCGTTCACGATCAGTGACCGAGCAGGCCGGATTGCCCAACCCAGTTGCCGTAGAAGATGATCAGACCGGTGATCACGAACATTAGCTCGATGATCCAGAAGCGCACGACCACTTTGCTTTCGCTCCACCCGCACAATTCGAAGTGGTGGTGAATCGGCGCCATTTTGAACACGCGTTTATGCGTGGCCTTGAAATAGCTGACTTGGATCACATCGCTCAGCGTTTCGATCACAAACAGGCCACCGATGATGATCGCGAGGAACTCGGTGTGCGTGATGATCGACAGCGCTGCGAACAGACCCCCAATGCCAAAGAGCCCGTATCGCCCATGAAAATGGACGCCGGATTGCAGTTGTACCACAGGAATCCAAGGCAGGCAACAGCGGCGCAGCAGGCGATGATACCCAGATCCAGTGGATCAGACACCGAATAGCTGAACCCTGAATGTGATTGCCCCTTGAGGTGATACATTTGCCAGACAGCGATCACGGCATAGCCTGCGAAGGCGATCATCGACGAGCCTGCGCACAATCCATCGAGACCGTCGGAGAGATTCACCGCGTTCGTCCACGCCGCCATCAGGAAGTTCACCCAAACCACGAACAGAATGGTCGCCACAAGTCTTCCTGCGAAGTTGAAGTTCAGGAACGGCTTCTCGATGAAGCTCATGCCCGCCTGAGCCACGGGGAAACCGGAACGTGTAGGCACGATCAGGGCGAGAATCGCGAAGATCGTGGCGAACACCACTTGGCCGAAGAACTTGCCGCCAACGGTCAGGCCCTCATTCTGCTTCTTGCGCACTTTGGCGAAATCATCGATGAATCCGAGCAGGCCCATCGACACCATGGCGAACAAAGCGAGACCAGCAGCCCATGTGGGGGCCACTCCTTCGGTCAGATACCTGTAGAGCGCCGAAGCACCCCAGCCCAGCACGATCGCCAGCACGATCACGACGCCGCCGAGTGTCGGCGTGCCTCGTTTGACCTGATGAGATTTAGGCCCGTCCTGCCTGATGTACTGCCCGTAGTTGAGCTTGTGCACAATACGGATCAGCAGAGGCGTGCCAATCAGCGTGACGATCAGCGACGTCAGAATTCCTATGATGAGGGCAATCACTAGAATCTCTCCATTCGCGGTTGAACAATATGTGGGGTTGTTGGTTGGGCTTCGTGTTCCATTTGACGGTTACTGCTATTGCCCCGCCGTCCAGCGGCTTGCCAATGCACTCAGACCTGAAGCATGGGAACCTTTGAGCAGCACCAGCAGATCTGGGTGCTCCGCGTTGAGCTCGCGGATCAACGCATCTGCTTCGTCAATCGTCGACACGGCTCGAACGATGTCGGTTCCGGCTACGCCATCCGCTCCTACGGCGATGTCACGCGCCAACGCATTCAAGGTTTCATCGGTGCCGCCACCGACTGCGATCAAGGCATCGACACCGGATTGCACGGCATATGCGCCGACGGATTCGTGCAATGCTCGCTCATCGGGGCCAAGTTCGAGCATGGCACCCAACACTGCCACACGGAACGGCTGGCGTTCTTCCTGAGCATGCCATGCCATCAGTCCGTTGATGCCTGCTTTCATCGAGTCAGGATTCGCATTGAACGAGTCGTCGATGAGCGTGAAGTGTTCCTTACCATTGGAGACGGTGCTGACAGCCATGCGATGAGGGCTGATAGCACGCACGTCGCCGAGCACCTGCGCAATCTGTTCGAGAGACATGCCGAGCAGATTGGCAACGCTTGCCGCTGCGAGCGCGTTCATCACGTTGTGTTTGCCGCTGATCCCCAATGTCAGACGCTGTTCCATGCCTTGCGACGAGACGAGAGTGAATGTCGGCCTGCCCAGATCGTCAAGTGTGATGTTGTCGGCTGCGATATAGCCATCAATGTCGTGCGCCTGAGCTTTGTCGATGCCGAACCAGAACACATTACCTTGCGCGAGCTGGCTCATGGCCGCCACGTGCTCGTCGTCAGCGTTGAGCACCGTCGTGGCATTGGCGGCTTCTCCGAGGACTATTTCGCTTTTCGCTTGAGCGATGCGTTCCACTGAGCCGAACTCTCCCAAGTGCGCGACGCCGACTTTGAGCACGACGGCGATGTCTGGAGGCGCGATCTTGGTCAGACTTGCGATTTCTCCAACGTGGTTCGCACCCATCTCCGCGACGAGGAATCGAGTGCCGGCTTCAACTTCAAGTGCCGTCAGCGGCAGGCCGATTTCATTGTTGAACGAACCGATGGGGGCAACCGTTGGGCCCATCACGGCAAGCAGGTTCTTGAGCAGATCTTTCGTGGTGGTTTTTCCAACGGAGCCGGTGATGCCGACGATGGTGAACGGTTCGTTCGTCTGTTTGCGAAGGCGCAGGTTCTGTGCTGCAAGCGCGCCAAGTGCCTCCACGGTGTTGGGCACGACGATCTGCGTGATCGGCGCGTCTTCGATCTCATGGTCCACCAAGGCCGCCGCAGCACCGTGTTCGCCGACCTGCGCCACGAAATCATGCCCGTCGACGTGTTCGCCGGCGATGGCGACGAACAGCGATCCATCGGTCACCTGACGCGAATCAGTGACCACATTGGTGACGGTTCGCTCCCCTGCATCGGCGCAATGCACCATTGCGCCTGACACGGCTTGCGCCACCTGACTCACAGTCATAGGCATCATGGCAGTCTCCTCACTTCACCATCTCGTCTTGTAGTCTCTAGTCTTCTCAACTGTTGTTCGCGAACACTCAGTGGAGTTCCCGCGACACTCTCAGGGCGCTACGTATGTTCTGCTTCTTGACTCCGGCAGCCATCACCATGGCTATCGCCACCGAAAGCGGTCGAATCTTATCGACACCGAAATCGGCTTGCACGGCCATCTGGTCGGTCTCATCGGTTCGGAATGCTATATGCGTGCCTTCATCGATGCCGCAGCCATATCGTGCGCACATCTGCTCGATAAGCTCTTGCCCTTTCACCGGATCCGCAACGCCGTCGCATCCGATGACGTCCGCTCCAATGGATGCCAACGCGTCTGGCTGCAACGTGTTGTCGTCCAACGCGATGATCACGGCCGCCGCACCATCTTCTGCGCATACCGACAGCACTCGTTGTGTAGACAGGATGTCCATCGGGTATTCCAAATCGAGGAAGCGATCCAACGACTGCGAATCGCCTGCGCAGATCGTTCCAACGGGATTGCCGAGCATGTGCAGGAACTGCGAGAGCATCTCCACATTGGCGTGAACCTGCTCTTCGCGCACTCCAGCCACGGCGAACACCGCAAGTGTGGATGCCGGATTACCGGCCATGTTCGATGCGATCTCGCCAAGCTCACGCGGCGTCGGGTCGGCGAACACCAATGGAATATCGGCCTGAATGTCGCTATTGCGAGCTGAACGCGGGAGCATCACAGCATAGGCTCCTCGCTGGGAGGCGGCCGCGATACGCGCACTGTCGATGCGTTTGCCGGGCATGAACAGCGTCCCGGCAGTCACCGAATCGATGTCGTTGGCCAACGATGTGACGGTGACCGCTCGCGCGAACTCCGGCGACAGGTCATACCCATATCGGTCGGCAAGCATTCCCAACGTGGTGCGATGGGTTGAGGCTTCACTTAACGAACTCATGGCCTTGGCTCCTTTCTTCACCACTCGACCGGAATGGCGTCGGTGCGTTGCTTGGATTCCGGAACTTCGTATTTCTGCATCAGGAACTGGCCGATTTCCGCGGTCACCGGACCAGCTGTCAAACCGCCGTAGCTTCCTTCGGGGTCACGCAGCACCACGGTGACGACGAACCGGGGATTGTCGGCAGGAATGATCGCCGTGTAGTCGCTGATGAGCGACGAAAGCTTGCCGTCATCGCCCACAATTTCTGCGGTACCTGACTTCGCTGCGACGCGGTAGCCGCTCACTCCGGCGAACTTGGCATAGTGCTCAGACACCGATTCCATGCCGTTGAGCAATTCGTTGGCGACGCTCTCGTCGATGACTCGCTTGGATTCGCCGGCTTTCACCGTCGTCTCATGCCCATCCGCCGAAGTCACTGATTTGATGATGCTCTGCGGTTTCATGACGCCTTTGTTCGCCACCACCGAGATCGCGTTGGTGATCTGGAGCGCGTTCATCGAATAGCCTTGGCCGAACAGCACGGTGTTGCGGGTACGGCCATCCCACGTGTTCGCCGGAGCGAGCACACCCTGCGATTCGCCAGGCAGGTTCAGCGTGGAAGGCTGGCCTATGCCGAACTTGGTCAGGTATTCGTAACGCTTCTGGTCGGAGTAGTTCTCGGAGGCGAGGATCGTGCCGACGTTCGAGGATTGTTCGAGAATGCCAGCCAGCGTCCAACGTTCGGAACCGTGGTTAAACGAATCCTTATATGTCTGGCCATCCAACGTGAGCGTGTCGGGAACGGTGAACTTGTCGCCCATATGGTGCAGCTTCTCTTGAATGAGGCCGCCCATCGTGAAGACCTTACCGATGGAACCCGGTTCGAACACTTCGTTGACGGAGCGTGCCACCTGCACCTTCGCGTCATCGGAACCGGCTTCGATCTTGTCGCTATCGGCAAGCGCGACGATCTGCCCGGTCTGCACGTCTTCCACCACTGCGATGCCCCACCGCGACTTGTATTTCTCCTGTGCGTCGGCGAGGATCTTCTCGACTCGCCACTGCACGTCGCGGTCAATGGTCAGGGCCACGTTGGAACCGTCAACGGCATCCTTCGATTCCGTCATCGTGCCTGGAATCTCTTCGCCGCCATTGCCTTGCTGGTACACCTGATAGCCGTCGGTGCCGGTCAGCGTCTTGTTCTCCAACTGTTCGATGCCGGCGACGCCCTTGCCATCGGCGTCAACACCGCCGAGCAATGCGCCCATCAACGTTCCGTTCGAATACACGCGTTCACTGCTCAGCTCGGAATAGACGATGCCTCCCAAGTGAAGCTGTGCGATCTTGCGCTTTACTTCGGGCGTCACGTCTTTTTGATCACGGCGTATTGCCCGACGCCGGAGAGTTTGCCGCCGATTTCGGAAGCGCTCATGCCCAGAACGGGCGCGAGCAGTTGCGCCACCGCAGCCACGCCTGTCGTCGTCAACGGTTTCCCATCCAATGACTGGCACACCGATTCGGTGTTCTTCGTGCATTCGGTCGGCGTGAAGGTCTGTGCCGCATCGGGGTTGCCGATGATCGTGTAGCGTTCCACGCTTTGAGCCAGCACAACCCCGTTCGTGTCGGTGATCTTGCCACGCTTCGCCTGCAATGTGACTTTCAGGGTTCGGCTTTCCTGCGCCGCCAATGCGAGCTGAGGTCCCTCGATGAGTTGGATGTAGACGAGCTTGCCGAGGCAGAAAACGGCCAAAACCGCCATCACTAATGCGATGACGGTGGTGCGCTTCATCATCTGCGAGAGACGATTCCACGTTGACTTCAGCCCTTTCACTGCTGACCTCCCTGATCGGCATCGGCGTTTTGTTTGGAGCTATCGCTCTGGGTCTGTGTGCTACTCGAGTTCTGTTTGGTGTCTTCCGGCGCTTTGTAGCCCTGCAAGTCGATGCTCAACGAGCCCGATGCCGGCACCATGTTGAGTTTTTGCGCGCGGTCAGGCAGCGTCGCCTCCAAATTCGAGAGTTTCGCCTGATCGTCTTCAACATCTTGCTGCAACATCGTGATGTTCTGTTCGATGCGTGCGGATTCGAACGAATTCTCCACCATTTGCGTGCGGAGCAGAAGCGTGCCGATCCAGCACAGAATCAAGAACAACACCGCGATGCCGGTGTGCAGCCACGGGCGGGAACGCGTCTTCGTCCACGTGATCACATTCTCGGCAAAACTGTGTTTCTCGTTCTTCTTGCCATGCTGATCACTGCTGCTCACCACATGGAGTTCCGGTCTCTTCGATGGAGCATCAGTGCGCCCGTCACGGCCTGCCGGAGACACGTGTGAGCGGGTAGAACGCATTGGAGCTGCCATGTTATCCCCTCCTCGCATGTGAATGATGACGCGCATGCTGTGTGCGCACAACCTCGCGGCTTTCCTCTTCGAACGCTTTGCGCCAACGCTGTGGCACAGGCCGTACCAACTCGACTGCGCGCAACCGCACGGAGGCACTGCGCGGATTATGTGCGATCTCCTGTTCGTCGGCTTTCACCGCGCCTTTGACGAGCGCCTTGAAGAACGGCTGCATATCGGGCGCCACAACAGGCATATCGGCAGGCGCATCCACGCGAAGACCTTTCGCCATGAAGTTCTTCACCGTACGGTCTTCCAGCGAATGATACGATTCGACGGCCAAATGCCCGCCAACAGCGAGATGCAACGCTATCTGCGGCAACGTGCGAGCCAGTTTGTCGAGCTCGCCGTTGACTTCGATGCGCAGCGCCTGGAACACGCGTTTCGCCGGATTGCCTCCGCTTCGCTTGGAGCGGGGAATCACCTCGTCGACGAGTTCGGTCAGCTGAGCCGAAGTCGTCAACGGCTGCTGGTCACGTTCATGCACGATTCGCTTCGCGATCGGGCGAGCGAACCGTTCTTCGCCGTACTCCTTGAAGATGCGTGTGAGCTGGTCGACGTCATAGGTCGCCAGCATATCCTGCGCCGTCAGGGTTTGCGACACGTCCATGCGCATGTCAAGAGGCGCATCATGCGCGTACGAGAATCCGCGTTCACGCTCGTCGATCTGCAGGCTTGACAGCCCAAGATCCATGAACACGGCCTGCACTTGGTCTATCCCTGTTCGGCCAGCACCTGGTCGAATTCGTCGAAGGCGGCGTGCACGGGCACGAATCGATCCGCGAGCCCCTCCTGCGCGATGCGTTCGCTCGCTTTGCCGAGAGCTTCGGCGTCACGGTCGATGCCGATAACGGTGGCGAGTGGCGCAGCCTTCAAAAAGCGATGGTATGCCCGGCCAAGCCGAGTGTGCAATCCACAGCGACGGCATTCGGTTGTTGCAGGGCTGGTGCGATGAGCTCGACACAGCGTTCGAGAAGAACGGGTTGGTGAATCTGCGAGAAATCAGTCATTAGAACTCCAGATCCGGTAGAACGTCATTGGCAATATCGGCATATTCTTCTTCGTTGTCGTGCAGGTATTGCTCCCAAGCCTCTCTGTTCCATATCTCGGCGCGCGTGCCCACGCCGATGACCACGATGTCGTTACCGAGGTCGGCATAATCTCGCAGCATCTGCGGAACGACCACGCGACCCTGTTTATCGACATCCTGGTCGACGGCACCGGAAAGGAACACGCGAAGATACTGACGTGCCGCCTTGTTCCCGACCGACACGTGCTGAATCTGTGCGGCGATGCGACGGAATTCGCTTTGCGGCAGCAAATACACGCATCGTTCCTGACCGCGGGCCATCACCATGCCTTCGCCGAGTTGTTCGCGCATTTTCGCGGGGATGGCCATGCGCCCTTTTGCGTCGATTTTGGGCATATATGTGCCAAGCAGCAGTGGAGGAACCGGGCTGGCACTGGTAGTCGCATCGGAGGAATCTGCCAAGGAGTTGAACGCGACCTGTGAATCGGCCATGTCTCCTCCTTACGCCGCAGATGACCCGATGGGTCTGAAAATATCGATATCGTTGTTCCACTCTACCCCACACTTCACCTAAAATCCCCACTGAACACGCAAATACCCTGTATTGCGGCGTTTCATACCGCAATCTTTCAACTTTGGGCACAGCATAGGTTCATTCAACAGATGCGAGATATTCCTTATGAAAGGCTTATGAAGAGCCCGTAAATCACTAACTGCGCATATCACGGCGATCTGCCGAAGCGCAGACGTGCGCACCTCATCGTTTTCGCTCGCCGCGATGCACGGAGAAGAAAAACACCACCTAACCCAGTAGTTGCCCATTGGTAGAATAGTGTGGCTCATATTGATAGAGAGAATACGGATAGATGTCACAGTACTCTTCGCAGATTCAAGAAGAACAACAGGTTGTTGACCGTGCGTATGGACGCCTCGACGATCTTCGCGCGCAAGCGCGCGAGCGCCTTGACGAAGTGCGTGCGGCAGGCTCGCACGGCTCCCCCACGCAGCGCACGGAACGCGATTCATTCGCCACGATGTATGAGGATCGCCTCACGCAGCTGCGTGCCGTGGAAGATCGCCTTGTGTTCGGCAGGCTCGACGACGAACAGGGCAATCGCCGATACATTGGGCGCATCGGGCTTTCGGACGCGAATCATGAGCCGATGCTCACCGACTGGCGTGCCGAAGCCGCACGCCCGTTCTATGAGGCCACACCATCGCATCACGGCGACATCGTGATGCGCAGGCACATCACCTTGCATTTCCGCGAGGTGGCGGGCATTGAAGACGAAGTGCTCGATGTGCACTCCCCACATGTCAACTCCGCCTCCGAACAGGGCACACTGACCGGCGAGGGCGCGTTGCTGGCGTCGCTCGGTTCGCGTCGCACCGGCAAGATGACCGACATCGTGGCCACCATTCAGGGCGAGCAGGATCGCATTATTCGCGCCGATCTGCGTGGGGCGGTCATTGTTCAGGGCGGCCCTGGCACCGGTAAAACCGCAGTGGCGTTGCACCGCGCGGCTTACCTGCTGTACACGCACCGTCGCATGTTGAACGTTCCGGCGTGCTTGTGGTCGGCCCGAGCGAGGAGTTCCTCCACTACATCGATCAGGTGCTGCCGTCGCTCGGTGAAACCGGTGTGGTGAGCCGCACTATCGGCGAGCTCATTCCAGGAATCGTCGCCGAGCGCTACGACGAGCCGCATGTGGCGCAGCTCAAAGGCGAGCGTCGCATGGCACGCGCGATCGCGAACGCCGTTGCCGCGCGCGAACGGGTTCCATCGAAGCTGCCGACCATCTATTTGAACGGCATCGCCATCACGATGCGCGCCACGGATGTCACCGAGGCGATCGCGAGTGCACGCCGCACGCGGCAGCCGCACAACAAGGCCCGCGAGACGTTCGTCACCGAAATGCTCGAGCGTCTGCGCACCCAATACGTTGAGCAATTGGACTACACGCCAGAGCAGGCCGAGCTCTCCGACATCATGAGCCAACTGCGGTTGAGCGACCCGATCCGCGTGGCGCTCAACATGGCTTGGCTGCCGATGAATGCGAAATGGATGCTCGACCAGATGTTCTCGAAGCCGCAGCAGCTCACAAGGTTTGCGCCGTGGCTCACCGATGAGCAGGTGAACATGCTCACGCGTCCTCGCGGTGCGGAGTTCACACGCTCCGACATTCCGCTGCTCGATGAGGCGATGGAATTGCTTGGCCCCGATCCACGAGAAGCGGCGCGAGCGGCAGCTCGCAACGCGCAGCGTGAAGAGGAGGAGCGTTTCGCACAGGAGACTTTGGCACAGAACGGCATCGGCTCCGGAATCGTCTCTTCAAAGATGCTCGTCGATCAGATGAACGGGCAGGATGCCGAACTGGTGGCGCAACGTGCCGCCGCGGATCGCGAGTGGACGTATGGGCACATCGTCGTCGACGAGGCTCAGGAGCTGACCGCGATGGATTGGCGCATGCTCATTCGCCGTTGCCCGTCGAGGTCGTTCACGATCGTCGGCGACGTTGCGCAAACATCCGCGTTAGGCGGCACGCGCAACTGGAACAAGACGATGACCCCGCTGTTCGGCGAACGCAACTGGTCGCTCAACGAGCTGACGATCAACTACCGCAACCCGCAGGAGGTGTCGAACCTCGCCTCTGATTTCGCCGAACGCGAAGGACTTTATATTTCCACGGTCAAGGCGATTCGCTCGATTCCTGATTCCGTGCAGCATCTGCTTGTTGATGACGACGAGACGCTGTTCGACCAACTGAGCTTCCACGCCGCAGAATTGGCGAAGGAATTCATCGAGAGCGACGGCACCGGACGGGTGGCCGTGATCGTGCCCCATGAACTCAAAGACGCCGCGCGCGCAGCCATCGCCAAGCGATTCAAGTCGATCGCCGGCACTCGTGAGATGCACATCGAAGACGCACAGATGCTGGTGTGCGACGCGCAGTCGGTGAAAGGCTTGGAATACGATGCGGTGGTCGTGGCGCAACCCGGCCTCATTGCACAGGAGGCTCCCAGCCGTCTAGCGGCTGCGGCCGATCTCTATGTGGCGTTGACACGCCCGACACAGCGATTGCTTATAGTTCGGACACGAGATGACGAAAGACTACTGACGCTATAAGGTGGGAACATGCCTAAAGCACTACTTCTGGAAAACATTCATCCGCTGGCCGAAGAGGCCCTTCGTGCGCATGGCTTCGAAGTCGAGACCCGTAAGGGCGCTCTTTCCGAGTCCGAACTGATTGAAGCCCTCGACGGTGTTGATCTGCTCGGCATCCGCTCCAAGACGAACGTGACCAAGGCCGTGATCGACGCTCACCCAACGCTGACGGCGATCGGCTGCTTCTGCATCGGCACGAATCAGGTCGACCTTGAATACGCCGCGAAGAACGGCATCGCCGTGTTCAACGCCCCATATTCGAACACCCGTTCCGTCGTTGAACTGGTGATCTGCGACATCATCTGCCTGATGCGCCGCATCCCGGCGCACACACACCACATGAAGCATGGAGTGTGGGACAAGTCGGCGTCCGGCTCCCATGAGGTGCGCGGCAAGACCCTCGGCATCATCGGCTATGGCAACATCGGCTCTCAGCTGTCGGTGCTGGCCGAGGCGATGGGCATGAGCGTCATCTTCTACGACCTCGAGGAAAAACTGGCGCTGGGCAACGCCCGCCGTTGCGAGACGCTCAACGAACTACTGCAGGAAGCCGACGCCGTGACGATTCACGTGGACGGCCGCAAGTCGAACACCGGTTTCTTCGGTGAAGAGCAGTTCTCGCAGATGAAGCAGAACGCCATCTTCATCAATTGCTCGCGTGGCTTCGTCGTCGATCTCGACGCGCTGAAGGAGCATCTCGACTCCGGCCACCTTTCCGGCGCCGCCATCGACGTGTTCCCGACCGAGCCGAAGAAGACGGGCGACCCGTTCTCCACCCCTTTGGCCGATGAAGACAACATGATTCTGACGCCGCATATCGGTGGCTCCACGCTTGAGGCACAGCGCAACATCGCGCAGTTCGTGTCGCAGCGTCTTGAGGATTACTGGTTCAAGGCTTCCACGATGCTCTCGGTGAATCTTCCGCAGATCACGACGAACCCGCTCAAGGGTGCGGCTCGCATCGCGCATCTGCACGCGAATCTTCCAGGCGTGCTGGCTAACGTGAACCACGCACTCGGAGAGCAAGGCATCAACATCTGTGCTCAGGCTTTGGGCACCGAAGGCGAGATCGGCTATGTGGTGACCGATGTGACAGAGCGTCCAAGCCAAGAGACCATTGACGCGCTGAACGCCATCACCGGCACGATTCGCACCCGCATACTCGAACCGTGATCGCGCTGTTACGCAATTGAAAGGGCCCGACCTTCAACAGGTCGGGCCCTTTCAATTGTTTCGAGAGACATCACAGATTCACTCGCTGCATTTACCACCGATGTTGAAACGCACGCACTGCCCCATATACATTCAACAAGCGATAGATTCAACGAATCTGTGCGTTACTTCTCCTCTTGCCTGAGACTGTCGATGGCGTGCTGGAAGTCTTCAAGATCTTCGAAGTTCTGATAAACGCTGGCGAAACGCAAATACGCCACCTCGTCAAGGTCTTTGAGTGGCTTGAGGATCGCCTTGCCGATCTCTTCCGACGGCACCTGTGCGACGCCCCGCGCGCGAAGATCCTCCTCGACCTGCTGGCCAAGGCGCTTGAGATCGTCTTCGTGAATCGGACGCCCTTGGCATGCCTTGCGCACGCCGGCGATAACTTTGTCGCGGCTGAACTGCTCCACATTGCCGGAGCGCTTCTTCACCAGCAGCATCGTGGTTTCAAGCGTGCTGAATCGCGCACCGCAATTCGGGCATTCGCGCCGACGGCGAATCGAATGGCCGTCGTCGCTGATGCGGGTGTCGATAACCTTGGTATCGGGATTATGGCAAAAAGGACAATGCATGTACACAAGAATAGCGCGAGTGTGCCCTTTTATGCACATTTGTGAACGCTCATGCACATCAATCGCCATATCGGGCACCGATCTCACATCGGAATGACGATCGACTGCCCGGCCTGCAACGCCCCACCACGGAGGTTGTTCACCTGCTTGAGCTTCTCCACACGCTGATAGTCACTGGACGATCCATCGGGGAAACGGTTTGCAATGCTCCACAATGAATCACCGGGCTGCACTGTGTAGTGCACCACCTGCGAAGAGTCTTGCGTCACCGAAGGCTCGCCAGCTCCTGCAGCCGCGACTCCGACAGCAAAGCAAGCGATCAATGCCACAACGAAGATGATGACGCGGTGACGAACACTCCAAGTGCGTCGAGACGCAGCAGTGCCCGCCTTCATGTTCGAACCTGCAATATTCGCTTTCGCAATGCCTACCTGTGGGCGACGCTCTTGAATGGAAAGCGCCTGAACATCAATCGAACGCATATCGACTCCTTCGAACATCTGTTCTATTCGATCCAAGAACATGTTCGCACAGATGTTCGATTTCGTCAACCCATATTCGAACATCTGTTTGATTTTCTCGGCGTTTCGCGCTATGGTGGTGTTCGAACGAAAGGACAACGCCATGAGCAACCTCGAAGCGGCTACGGCGGCCAGCGAGCAACCGACCCTGGAGTCATTGACCGAGCGTCAGCTTCAGGTACTCAATGCCATCAAGAAACTGTTGAACGAACAAGGCTTCGCGCCCTCTTTGCGCGAGATCGGCAAAGCCGCCAATCTCAAGAGCACGTCTTCGGTGCAGCATCAGCTTCATGCGCTGGAGAGCAAAGGCTACATTCGTCGCGACCCGAACAAAGGTCGTGCCATCGAGATCGTCAATCTCGATTCCGACACGCCGGCGGATGTCTCGTTGCCGCCATTCGAATCCGCGGACATGCAGCCATCGGAGTTCCTCGACGTGCCACTCGTCGGCGCAATCGCCGCAGGCCAGCCGATCACGGCGGAACAGCATGTGGAAGACGTGATGCGTCTCCCCGTGCGTCTCACCGGCACCGGCAACCTGTTCATGCTCGAGGTCAAAGGCGATTCGATGATCGACGCGGCCATATGCGACGGCGATTTCGTTGTGGTGCGCGAACAGCATAGTGCCGAGAACGGCGACATCGTTGCGGCTCTGCTCGACGATGAGGCGACGGTGAAAACGTTCCGTCAGGAGAACGGTCACACGTGGCTCATCCCCCACAATCCGAACTACGCCCCGATCGACGGCACCCATGCACAGATCATGGGCAAGGTCGTCACCGTTCTGCGCAAGGTCTGACCTCATTCACAAAGTTTTCTTCTCACTACGTAAAAGTCCCTGCTCAATCCAACAACGGATTGAGCAGGGACTGGTTGTATATGCGTAGCAGAGATGCGCCTCGGTTAGGCGTGGATCTGCCCCACGTCCACATTCGTGTACCCTTCCGGCTCCAATTGGAATGTGGTGTGCGCAATGGAAACCGGAAAATGCTTTCTGGTGCAATCCTGCAACTGTTTGAGCACTACGCCCGCCTGTTCCATCGTCAGATCACGGTCCACGATGACGTGTGCGGTCAGAATCGGCATGCCGGTAGACACAACGCTCGCATGGAGGTCATGCACGGCCACGACGTGCGGCACATTGCTCAAATGGTTGCGCACGGCATCCAGATCCAATCCTTCCGGTGTCTCCTCCAGCAGCACGCGCATCGCACGGTGCAGCAGTTTGTAGGCGCGCGGAATCATCATCAACGCGATGACCGCGCCAGCGACGGCATCGAAACCATCCCAACCCGTGCACATCAGCACGATAGCCGAAACGATCACGGCGACCGAACCCAGAGCATCGTTGCACACTTCAAGGAAAGCAGCACGCATGTTCATGTTGTCGTTCGATTGCGCGCGCAGAACGAATATTGAGCCGACATTCGACGCGAGTCCGAGCACGCCGAAGAACAGCAGCAGTCGCACGTCGTGCACCGATTCCGCCTGCACGCCCGTCAACCGCAGAATCGCCTCGATCAGCGCATAGAGTCCGACGAACATCAGCACCAGTCCGCCACCCGCGGCGGTGATCACCTCAAGGCGCGCCCACCCCCACGTCTTCGACTTGTCTGGCTTGCGGCGCATCAGCAGTGCGGTGACGGTCGAAGCGGCCAGCACCGCCACATCAGTGGTCATGTGCCCTGCGTCGACGAGCAGAGCCAGCGAGCCCGTCAATGCGGCGCCGACCACTTCGGCGACGAGAATGGACGCCGTGAGCACCAGCGTGGTCATCAACCGCTTGTAGTGGCCGGATGCGTCCGACGCCGTTGAAGCCTGTGCGTGATCGTGTGCCATTAGGATTCCCGCCTTCCTGCAGTCAACCAGCATTCACCTGCGATGTTCTCAACGTGACCATGATAAGTGCACCCACCGTGCTACTCCTAGCGCAAAACCGGTTGACGAGCAACAAAAATGCCGCCGAATAACGGCGGCATTTGCTACTAACGATCGAAATCGATCAGAAGCCGAACTGTGCGGCGGTCTCACGCAGCGTGTCTGCGGAGCGCTTCAGAGCGGCGAGCTCACGGTCGGAAACCGGGGTGTTGATGCGGGAGTTCACGCCGTTGCGGTTGAGCAGCGTCGGAACCGACATGCACACGTCGGAGATGCCGTGGAAGTCGTTGAGCAGCGACGAAACCGGCAGGATGCGGTTGGAATCCTTGAGGATCGCGTCGATGATGTCAACGCCCGACATGGCGATGGCGTAGTTCGTGGCGCCCTTGCCGTTGATGATCTTGTAGGCGGCGTTCTTGACTTCCTGGTGAATGCGTTCGCGTGCTTCGGCATCGAGCGGGTCGTGACCCGGCAGTGGCTGCCAATCGCACATCGGAACGCCACCGATGGTTGCGGAAGCCCACAGCGGCACTTCGGAGTCGCCGTGTTCGCCAGCGATGTAGGCGTGCACGTTCTTGACGTTGACGCCGGTCTGCTGAGCGATCAGGAAACGCAGACGTGCGGAATCGAGGTTGGTGCCGGAGCCGAACATGCGCGATGCCGGCAGACCGGAGAGCTTCATCGAGACGTGGGTCACGACGTCGACCGGGTTCGTGATGAGCATGTAGATCGCGTTCGGGGCGACCTTGAGCATGTTCGGGATGATCGACTTCATGATGTTGATCGTCGCGCCGGCGAGGTCGAGGCGGGACTGACCCGGCTTCTGGCGAGCGCCTGCGGTGATGACCACCATGTCTGCGTCGCGGCAGACCTCTGGGTCGTCGGAGCCTTCGATGGAGACGGTCGGGAAGAAGCTGGAACCGTGCTGCATGTCGAGCACTTCGGCTTCGACGCGATCCTTGGCGATGTCTTGCAGCGCGATTTCACGAGCGATGCCGCGTTCTGCTGCGGCGAATGCAAGGGTGGAACCAACGGCGCCTGCACCGACGATGGCAAGCTTTGTTGGCTTAATTGGAGAATTAACCATGCTGACGACCTCTCGTTGTACCCGCTTATGGCGGGATTCCATATCTTTCACATGTACTTTAGCAGAATCGCCCCTACCGGTTGTGTTTGCGGGTCCTTTTGCGATTGACCGCGAACAAGCGCGTTGTGCCATCTGGTGCCATGCTATTGGCATGCCATCGGCATGGCACCATCGGTTCGGAGTTCAGCCGAAGTGATTATATATCACGTTCGTTTCGCTCGTGCTCGAATGGTTCTTCCAGCGCAACATCCATGATCTTCGCAGCCAAGCGCTCGTCAACGAAAGCCTGCAGCATCACACCGTCGTCACGGTATTCCAACGATTCGAGTCGCCCGTATTCGCGCACTTTCGAAATAAGCGAACCCTGCGTGTAGGGCAGCAATGCTTCGATGTGCACGTCCGGATCGGCGAGCATCGATTCCACGTCGGCGCGCAGCTCGGCGATGCCCTCCCCCGTAGCGGAAGACACGATGTGCGCCTGCGGAGCCAGCGCGTGCAGTCGTTCACGCTTCGTATCGTCGATCAGATCAGCCTTGTTGAACACGGTGATCATCGGCAGCCGCTCCACGCCGTCGATCGTCTGCAGCACCTCGTTCACCGCGTCGATCTGCGAGAACGGATCGGGATGCGAGGCGTCGACCACGTGCACGATCAGGTCGGCGTCCGCGATCTCCTCCAACGTCGAACGGAACGCCTCCACCAGGTTCGTCGGCAGTTTGCGCACGAATCCCACGGTGTCTACGTATGCGTAGAGTCTGCCGTCCTTCGTCTTCGCGCGACGCACAGCCGTGTCGAGCGTGGCGAACAGTGCGTTTTCCACAAGTTCGGTGGAACCGGTGAGCCGATTGGTCAGCGAGGATTTACCGGCGTTCGTGTAGCCGACGACCGCGATCGTCGGCAGTCCATAACGTCTGCGCGAGCCGCGTTTGACTTCACGCGTGCCCGACATCTGCTTGATCTGCTTGCGCAAGCGTGCGATGCGCGTGCGAATGACGCGCCTGTCGAGTTCGATCTGCGTTTCACCCGGACCACGTGAGCCGATGCCACCGTCCGCGCCGGCCGCGCGTCCGCCCGCCTGACGAGACAGCGCCGCACCCCAGCCGCGCAGTCTGGGCAGCATGTATTGCAATTGCGCGAGCTCGACCTGCGCCTTGCCTTCGCGCGACGTCGCGTGCTGCGCGAAGATGTCGAGAATCACCGCCGTGCGATCCACGACCTTCACGCGCGTCAGATCCTCCAACGCGCGACGTTGGCTCGGTGGAAGGTCCGCGTCGACGATAATCGTATCGGCGTCGTTCGCCGCCACGATGTCGGCGATCTCGTGAGCTTTGCCCGAGCCCACGTATGTCGCCGCATCCGGTCGCGAGCGCTGCTGCAGCACGCCGTCGCACACCTCCGCACCCGCGGTCTGTGCCAAAGCCGCGAGCTCACGCAACGATTCCTCTGCCTGCGCGAGCGTCGTCTCGCGCGACGACCATATGCCCACGAGCACCACCTTTTCAAGTCGAACCTTGCGGTATTCGACTTCGGTCACATCTTCGAGCTCACCCAAACCAGTGACATGTTTGAGCTCATTACGGGACTCGCGTTCCCGCCAAGTTTCGTCGTCCGCCGAGTGAGCCGAATACTCATGCTCGAGCAGCACCTGCGATTGGTCCGACAGCACGTCTTGTGCGTCACTCGTCACGAGTTCCTCTTCGTTAGCGTTGTCTACGCTTGCCTGCGTATCGTTGACGCGCGTATCACTGCGTGTGCCGCTGTGCAATTGGGTCAAATGCGCCTCTCTATTGAATCTCTAGAATCTATTGAGTTTTATATTGAGCTAGGAGTAGTTTGTAGCCTGCTTATATCATTGAACGTAGCATAGAACAAGACTTTTCACGTGATAATTCCAATGGATCGAGGAATCATGAGCGACGAGCGCGCAAAAAACGCGAACGAACAGTATTTCAGTGCCTCCCCTTCTTCGAAGGACGTGCGTAAGCAACTTGAGATAACGCTGCGCGACCACCCGGTGACCGTTGAGACGTCGAACGGCGTGTTCTCCGCGCACCGCGTCGATCTGGGAACGTCGGTGCTGCTCAGGCACGCGCCGATGCCGCCGCTTGAGGGCACGTTCCTCGACTTGGGTTGCGGCTGGGGTGCTATTTCCCTCGCGCTCGCGCTGGAGTCCCCCGACGCCACTGTGTATGCGGTCGATGTGAACGAGCGTGCGATCGAGCTCACGCGTCACAACGCGCAGGTCAACGGCTGCGGGAATATTCACGCGGGCACTGCTGCTGAAGTTCCTGAGAGTGCGCGCTTTGATGTGATTTGGTCGAATCCGCCTATTCGCATCGGCAAAGACGCACTGCACGAGTTGTTGATGGAGTGGCTGCCACGGCTTGCCGCCGATGGGCACGCATACTTGGTGGTGCAGCGCAACCTCGGCTCCGATTCGCTGATCAAATGGCTCGCCGAGAATCTCGGCGAGGGCTACGACGTGAGTAAATATGCGAGTTCCAAGGGCTATCGCGTGATCGACGTGCATAAGCTCGCTTGAGTTCGCGCGCAGTGTTCTGCGCTGTTCACAAGATTGTTGACGAAAAGAGATTATGAAATTCGAATATCCCGATCAACTGCCTGTCAGTGCGGCGCGCGAGGCGATCGCGAACGCTGTGCGCTCAAGTCAGGTGGTGATCATCTCCGGGCAGACCGGCTCGGGTAAGACGACTCAGCTGCCGAAGATTCTGCTGGAACTGGGGCGCGGCTCGCACGGCAAGCAGATAGTGCACACGCAGCCCCGCCGCTTGGCGGCGCGCACTGTGGCCGAGCGCATCGCCGACGAGATGGGCGTTCACTTGGGCGATGAGATCGGCTATCAGGTGCGTTTCACCGACGAGAGCTCGCCGAAGACGCGTTTGCGCGTGGTGACTGATGGCATTCTGCTCGCGCAGATTCAACGTGACCCGCATTTGACCCGTTATGACACGATCATCATCGACGAGGCGCACGAACGCAGCCTGAACATCGACTTTCTGCTCGGCTATTTGACCGCGCTGCTGCCGCAACGCCGTGATCTGAAGCTCATCATCACGTCGGCGACGATCGACTCGGTGAAGTTCCAAAAGCATTTCGAAGACGCATTGCACACGAAGGTGCCGGTTATCGAGGTGTCTGGCCGCACCTACCCGGTGACGATCTGCTATGAGCCGCTTGGCGGCACGCCTGCGCTGATGCGGCACGTGCCCGGTTTCGCAGACGGCGAGGCCGGTGAAGACATCACGAATCCCGACGCCGAGGCGATGGACATGCCCACCGCCGTCGCGCGCGCCTGCACCGAGCTGGCGATTCTCTCGACGCACGACCAAGGCCCGCGTGACATTCTGGTGTTCGCTTCCGGCGAGCGCGACATTCGCGACTTCGAGCAGGCGTTGCGCCACCATTTCGGACCTCGTGCGGCGGATATGCGCAGACCCGACGCCATTGAGATCGTGCCGTTGTTCGCCCGCCTGAGCGCGAAGGAACAGCATCGCGTGTTCGAATCGCATTCGCATCAGCGCATTGTGATCGCCACGAACGTCGCCGAAACATCGTTGACCGTGCCAGGCATCCGATATGTGGTCGACCCGGGCACCGCCCGCATTTCGCGCTATTCGAAGCAGGCGAAGGTGCAGAGGCTGCCGATCGAACCGATTTCACAGGCGAGCGCAGACCAGCGTTCCGGTCGTTGCGGCCGCATCGCCGACGGCATTGCGATCCGCTTGTATTCGAGTGAAGACTATGAGTCTCGCCCGCGTTTCACCGAACCTGAGATTCTGCGCACGTCGCTGGGTGCAGTCGTCTTGCACATGCTGTCGGTGGGCGTGGCGAAGACGGCGGAAGACATCACCGATTTCGGTTTCATCGATCCGCCTGACATCAAGGCGGTGTCGGATGGCATCAACGAGCTGACCGAGTTGCGTGCGATCACGCGAAAGCATGGGTCGATGCAGTTGACGCATACCGGCCGTCAGCTGGCTCGCATTCCGATCGACGTGCGTTTGGGGCGCATGGTGATCGAGGCGGCTCGCTCCACGACGCCGAACACGCTGGCCGCCGTATTGGTGATCGTCGCGTTCCTGAGCTTGCAGGATCCTCGTGAACGACCTGATGAGAAACGCGAGGAGGCCGACCGCATTCACAACCGCTACGCGGATCCGACCAGTGATTTTTGACTGCGCTGAATATTTGGGATCGTGCGTTCGGCGCGGACGGCGAGATGAGCAACCATGCGCTGCGTAAACTGTGCAAAACCGAATACATGCATTTTCTGCGCATGCGTCAGTGGAAGGATCTCGTCTCCCAGCTGCGTGAACTGTGCCGTGAACTGAAGTTCAAGGTGGGCGACCCGTTACCGCTCTCCCGTCCGCCGCGTGAGATCCGCGAACTGCCGATCAACCAGCAGGCCGCGCATTCGCTGGCGTGCTCGTGGGATGCGCAGGGCATTCACACGTCGATGCTGGCTGGACTACTGTCGATGATGGGCATGCAAGTGGTGCATGAGCCGAAGGCGTCCGATTTCGCCGGACTCAAGGGCGCTGCCCGTGCGCGTGCGATGAAACGCGCGCAGAAGATGGCGAAGAACGACTATCAGGGCGCGCGCGGCACGCATTTCGCGATCTTCCCCGCCTCCGTGGTGTCGAAGACCACGCCGAGCTGGGTGATGAGCACCGAACTCATGCAGACGAGCCGCCTGTGGGCGCGGTACTGCGCGCAGATAGACCCTGCGTGGGCTGAACCGTTGGCCGGCAATCTGACGCGCGTGACCTACGCCAACCCGCATTGGTCGGCGTCGCGTGGCTCCGCCGTCGCCGAATCGAAGGTGCTGCTCTACGGCTTGCCGATCGTCGAAGGCAGGCACGTGCAGTGGGGGCGCATCAACCCGCTGGAAGCCCGCGATTTTCTTATTCGCCAAGGCCTGGTGGAGGGTGAGATTCAGCAGCGCTTCGCACACGACGAGTTCATCGACGCGAACCGTGCGATCATCGAGGAGGCCAGCGACGAGTCGAACCGCACGCGTCAGGTTGCGCAGACCGTCAGTGACGAGGATCTTTACGATTTCTATAACGGCGTGATTCCGAACACCGTCACGAATGTGGCGGAACTGGCGAAATGGTGGAAGGACGAGTTCGCCAAGCAGCCCGATCTGCTGACCTTCGACCCGGCGAACGTCGACCGCTTGATCGATCAGCAGTCGGTGAGCATGAGCGACTTCCCCGACCATTGGATCACGCTGGGCTCTGACGAACGTGTGATCGAGCTGCGCTTGAGCTATATCTACGACACGAATGATGTGTCTGACGGCGTGAGCATACACATTCCGCTGTCCGCGCTGTCGCGCATCAGCGCGCCGGAGTTCACGTGGAATGTGCCTGGATTGCGGCATGAGCTGATCGTCGCGATGATCAAGGCGCTGCCGAAATCGTTGCGCGTGCAGTTCGTTCCGGCTCCTGACACCGCCGTGAAGATCGAGGACTGGATCGACGCCCACTTCCCCGACTCCCCTGGTTCCGGTGATTTGGAGCACCCCGCCGAGGCGCCTGATGACGGCGTTTGGCCTGATTTCGCGCATGTGTTCACACAGGCGGCGATCGCGGTGGTGGGCGCTCAGATTCACCCCGAAGTGCTTGACGGTCTCATGGAGAAACTGCCGCCATACCTGCGTTTGACCTATGTGATCGAACGCCCGAAGCCGAAGCCCCGCAAGGCTCCGCGTCACCGTTCGTATGCGGACAGCGTGGTGGTGCTGGCGAGCGGCAAATCACTGGTTGAGCTGCAGCGCAAGTTTGCTCAGCAGGCGCAGGATTCCGCGCGCAAGATCGTGCACAAGAAGGCTCAGCAGGCTGCCAGCAAAGGCCAGGTCGTTGCCGAGGCCGATCTGCTGCGCAAAGCCGGTGCCACGCGCGAGTCCCGCGAACAGATGCTGTGGCGCGGCGCACTGGATCGTCTGCGCCTGCCCGCCGACCGCATCTCCTCACGCTGGCTCGGCACCGAAGCGCTCATGTTGGCCGCCGCCCCGTATTCCACCACCAAGGATTTGGTGGAAGACATGCAGTTGCAAACGGTGAAACGCCTCCTGCCGAACATCGCGAAGCTCCATGACGACGAGGAACTGAGCCTTGCCGTCGATGGCGTCAAGGAGATCTACGAGGATGCCGTCTACGACGTGGCGAAAGACACGATCAACGTGCTGCGCGACTATGCGCAGGTAGACAAAGCGGTGTCCGGCAAAGCGGATCTGCCGATGCTCTCGGTGTTGCAGTCGGTGCGTGAGCACATCGCCACGCTCGTCTACCCCGGTTTCATCGGCAAAACCCCTGCCGACGCGTTCCGCCGCCTGCCGACCTATCTGCAGGCGGATCTGATGCGCATCAACAAAGCGAAAACCGACAAGAACCGCGACGTGCGCTGGGCATGGCAGGCCGACGAAGCCAAGCAGATCGTCGACAAGGCGCTCGATAAAGCTAAGCAGGAGCCTGCCGGAGCCAAGCATGACGAATTGGAGGCGAAGGCGCAGCACGCACGCTGGATGCTCGAAGAGTTCTATGTGTCACTGTGGGCGCAGGAGCTCGGCACCCCCTACCCGGTGAGCGTGCAGCGCATCCAAAAGGCCCTTCGATAGATTCAAGGAGCGCCGCATCAGCCGATATTCAATCAAGCGATACGGCGCTCCGGATGCGGTGGCGTCCACAGCATAACGACCACCAATGCGAGCACCACAAGGAACTGCGCCAGCGTCGGAGTGACGGCCAGAGGGAACTGCCATGCCGCGGGATCGCGCATAGGTGGGGTTCCCACCGCGCAACATACCACGATATACACAGGACCTATGGCACCTCCGGTTTTTCTCCCAAACAACCGTGAGCAAACAACACCAAGAGCTCCACACCCAAGCACTGCGAGCGCGGAACATATTCCTGCATAACCGATGAGCGGAATCGCCGCGAATCCCACTGCAACCAGAGTCAGCACAATAATCGCGAACGCAGCATAATCCAACAGAACGGTATTGCGCACGGGAACTCCCACATCCGGCTCATTACCATCGAAACATATCGAAATCGCCACAATGAGCGGCATTGCTGCGATAAGCGACAATACTAGATTCGTGTCGGCATACACAAAAGCAGGCATGCCAATGAGCAATCCGCCGAAAAACAATTCGGCAATGATCGCCACTACAAGTGCAATGCAAACAAACCAGACATGATGCGCCTTACACCATAGTTTCATTGCTCACCTCAACTTGCTGCGTGTGCTTGGCATTCTGCACGCGCATCACTGATCGCGCGAGAAATGCTCGACGCGTCGCCTGACATAGATGCAGGTTCTGCACCGTTTTCATAGCCTGCAACCGCTCATTCAAAGTCTCAATAGCCTGTTGATACGCCGGCAAAGTCTCTGATATGCTACAACCATCAATTTCAGACGGCGCAAAATCGGTGTACGCATCCAATAGAATGCGCTGTCTACCGCTCTCATCTGCTGCAGATAGATCGTTCACGCTTATGGTCATCGTCGCCTTATCTGGAATGCGTTCGCTTACCATGACGGGGACAGTGATACCGGCGGCAGACAATGTTTCATCAAACTTGTGTACATCGTCAACCAATTGCGGCAAATATTCCTCGTGTTCCGGCCAAACGCACACCTTCGTCGAACCACTTTGTGCGCATATCGTCGATGTATCTCGTGCGACAACAGGAGCGGAGCCAAACGGTAGAGCCAACAACACTGCAATAACCACCAGCGCAACGGATGCAGCGAATGCTACGACAAGTCTGCGTATCGAGTAGTTCATCGCATGTGCAGATCTTTGCGCTGTCATACCTAGCACTGTGATGCAGCATATTATCAGCGCAATATACACAAGTACCGGAGCGCAAACCGCACGTATGCTCAGCATCGTGTTGGGAATCCCCATCGCATCTTCATATCCGTTCAGGTGACGAAGCCACATTGGCTGCACTGCACTGGGGAACAGCAGTCCGAAAAAGACAATCGCAATCGTCGCCGCCGTAGCCCACAACCGTTGCAATACCATGCCGCACATCGCCCCGAATAATGCCAGTCCAACAACCATAAGCGCAGCGGTCAACAGCACAACGGCGTCAGCCATGCGAAATGAGTCGCGGGCATATCTGGCACATACAACCTGTATAACTGCCATGCACGTCATACCCCATGCCATTATTGGCATCAATGCGCGGCCGAAGATCTGCCAATGTGAACGAACATTCGGGTATTGGAACACTTGCCCCTTTCGCAAAGCCGATATGTCCCATGCAGCTTTGCCGGCAACAATAGGGCCAATAATAGCGATCATCGTGTTGCCGGTTTCCACCGCAGCATCCCAAGATGCGGCCGCGCTTAAGCCCGCCACATTGTGCCGTCCAAATGCGAGTAAGAAGAATATAAACACCGCACACGTTGCAATGCCATATGCAACATGCAACAATCTTGCGCGCAATGCAGGGAACAGTTGCGTCACACGGATTTTTGTACGAGTAGAACCGTTCGCATAACCATCCATTGCGAACTCCTCATCTATCAAGGATGGCATTGAACGCATCAAAAGCCGCGGTCTGCGTCGCACCTCCGGCAATACTCAGGTAATCCGAAGTACTTCCCTGCCAAAGAATCCGACCTTCATGCAGCACTACAACTTGGTCGAAAAGCTCTTCGAAATAATCGAAGTCATGAGTGGATATCACATAATTCACATGTGCGCGGAGTTCCTGCAACAGCAATGCCAATGAACGTTTCTGACGTGGATCGAGTCCAGCAGTCGGCTCATCGAGCAACAGCCAATCTGCACCGCGAACCAATGCTTGCGCCAAACCGAGTCTGCGCAATTGGCCACCCGATAGGCTGGATGCCTTACGATCCTCCAGCTCGATCAAATGGACCTGCGCGAGCGCCTGTTGAACCCACTTATCCGACTGTTGTCTTGGCACCTTGCCCAGCCACGCATGGTAGGCCACAGACTCACGTACAGTGAAACCGGATATCACAGGAATATCTTGTGGCATCCAACCAATATGCGTCCGATACTCACCAATCATCTTACGCGACAATGGCACACCATCAACGCCCACCGTGCCACTGTCTACGGCAAGGAGCGAAGCCATCACCCGCATCAATGATGTTTTCCCTGCGCCATTCTCCCCCACGAGCGCAGTCGCTCCCGCAGAGATATATGCTGAAACGTCATTCAGCACCCGCGTACCATGTCCATACCGATAGCTCACCTTTTGCAAGCAAAAACTAGATCCATTGTGCGCACACATCATTGTGTCTACCACGCATTCATTTATTCCAAGTTTTATCTATTATTTCCAGTTCGTAGAATCAGATTATCAGTGGAGAGAACTGTTCTCTACTAAAGATATCAATCACTTATACGTCAGTTGTTGAATTTTAAAATAATATATTTATTTATAATAATAAATAAAAAAGATACCCAATATAGAACTCTATATTGGGTATCTTGATGTGAGCTTTATTCCCTCACAGCTTGGCGAGATACTTCTTCAGCTCGAACGGAGTGACCTGGCTGCGGTATTCCTCCCATTCCTGATGCTTGTTGCGCAGGAAGAACTCGAAGAGGTGTTCGCCGAGCACGTCGGCCACGAAGTCGGATTTCTCCATGATCTTCAACGCTTCGTCAAGCGATTCCGGCAATGGTTGAATGCCCATCGCCTGGCGTTCGGCGTCGGTGAGCTCCCACACGTCGTCGCTCGTCGGCTCGCCCAGCGTCATCTTCTGCTCGATTCCGTCAAGACCGGCTGCGAGCAGCACCGAGTAGGCGAGGTACGGGTTCGCGCCCGGGTCGAGCGCACGGAATTCGATGCGTGCCGAATTGCCTTTGCCCGGCTTGTATTGCGGGATGCGCAGCAACGCGGAACGGTTGTTGTGACCCCAGCAGATGTAGCTCGGAGCCTCATTGCCTCCCCACAGGCGCTTGTAGGAGTTCACGTATTGGTCGGTGACCGCGCAAATCTCAGCCGCATGGTGCAGAATGCCGGCGGCGAACTGGCGGGCGGTCAGCGACATGTTGAACTCCTGACCTGCCTCATAGAAGGCATTCGAATCGCCTTCGAACAGGCTCAGGTGGGTGTGCATGCCCGAACCCGGAGCATCCGCGAGCGGCTTGGGCATGAAGCTGGCGTGAATGCCGCGTTCCAGCGAGATCTCCTTGACCACGGTGCGGAACGTCATGATGTTGTCGGCGATCGTCAACGCGTCGGCATAGCGCAGGTCGATTTCGTTCTGGCCGGGGCCGCCTTCGTGGTGAGAGTATTCCACGGAGATGCCCATTTGCTCGAGCATGTTGACGGTTGCACGACGGAAGTCCATTCCTGGGCTGCGCGGCACGTGGTCGAAGTAGCCGCCCTGATCGATCGGCACAGGGGTCTGCGACCAATCGTCTTGCTTTTCGAACAAGTAGAATTCGATTTCAGGATGCACGTAGAACGTGAATCCCTTTTCTTTCGCCTTGGCAAGCGAGCGCTTCAGCACGTGGCGTGGATCGGCGAGGGATGGGGTGCCTTCCGGCGTGAGCACGTCGCAGAACATGCGTGCCGTGCCTTGTGGACCGCCTCGCCACGGCAGAATCTGGAAGGTGCTCGGATCCGGTTTGACGATCATGTCGTCTTCCGACACGCGCGTCATGCCTTCGATCGCCGAGCCGTCGAAGCCGATGCCCTCTTCGAACGCCGCCTCCAACTCCGCAGGCGCGATCGCCACCGATTTCAACGTTCCCAGCACGTCCGTGAACCACAGGCGAATGAAACGAACATCGCGTTCCTCAACGGTTCGGAGCGCAAATTCTTGTTGTTTATCCATAGCACTCCATCGTTCCAAACACATGTTACGGAAGACGTTAACAGACGAGATATTGACACGCTTTTCACAATGCTGGCTGCTGTGCACCCCGTCGCGCTACTGTGTGAACTATGAGTGAAGGAAATCTCGTAGAGTCCAGCGAAGACCACCCGATTCTCGACATGAGTGCGTGGAAGGAGCTCAAAGACCCCGAAGAGCGCACGAATGCCGGCATCGCACTGCGTGAGAAGTTCCCGCTGGCGTCGCATGCCGTATGGCGCGTGTGCACAAAACGCCGAGATGTGATCGGCCTGCTCGAACAGCAGAATGTCAAACGCCTGCAATCGTTGATTCCACTTCGTTTCAAGCGCATGGGGGTGAACCCGTTCACGTTCTACCGCGGCACTGCGGCGATCATGGCCAACGACTTGGCGCGCACGCCCACCACTTGCATTCCGGTGCAGTGCATCGGCGACGCGCATATCGGCAACTTCGGCATCTTCTACTCCCCTTCGAAACGTCTTGTGTTCGACGTCAACGATTTTGACGAGACGACCACCGGCCCTTGGGAGTGGGACATCAAGCGTCTCGCCGTTTCCGTGGAGATTGCCGGCCGTAACATCGGTCTCAAGGAGAAGAATCGGCACGAGGCGGTCTACCGTTGTGTGAAACAGTACCGTGAAACACTTCATGAGTTTTCGCAGATGGGCTTCCTCGACACGTGGTACACGCACTTCGACGTGGAAGATAGGCTCGACTTCCTCGAAAAGAAGCTGAAGGCCAAGCCGTCGCGCACACTGCACGGCGCCATTGAGAAAGCGCGTTCAAAGGATTCGAAGAAGGCGGCGAACAAGCTCACCTATTTGGACGGCAACAGGCTGCGGTTCAAGTCCGACCCGCCTGAACTCGTGCAGATCAACGAGCTGGAGGGGTATGAAGACATCGACGCTTTGCGCTCCCGACTGCAGCAGCTGTTCGACACTTACCGCGATTCGCTGTATGAAGACCGCAGGCACGTGCTCGAGCAATACCATTACCAAGACACCGCGCGCAAAGTGGTCGGCGTCGGCTCGGTGGGTACGCGCTGCTGGGTGAGCGCGTTCATCGGGCGTGACATCGACGACCCGCTTATTCTGCAGATGAAGGAAGCCGTGGCGAGCGTACTCGCGAAATACGTTGGCTGCTCAGGGTATGCGACGCATGGCGAACGCGTGATCCAAGGGCAGAAACTCGTGCAATCCACAGCCGATATTCTGCTCGGCTGGGCGCAGTTCGTCGCCAGTGATGGCTTGCCGCGCGATTATTACGTGCGCCAGTTGTGGAACGGCAAGGGTTCCATCGACTTGGACACGCTGCACGCCGATTCGTTGAGCAACTTGGGTTCGCTGTGCGCGTGGTGCTTGGCGCACGCACATGCCCGCAGTGGTGACAGTCTCGCCATCTCCGGTTACCTCGGCGACACCGATGAGTTCGAGACTGCGATGACGAGTTTCGCGGATTCGTACGCCGATCAGAACGAAGATGACTATGAGCTCTTCGATTCGCTTATCAAATCCGGCGAACTCCCCTGCGCATAACCGCTCAGTTTACTTGGCTACTTCGAGGGCTTCCTGCAGCGTGAACGCGCCGGCATACAGTGATTTGCCGAGGATTGCCGAGTCCACACCGAGATCGGCGAGCGTTTTGATGGCACGCAGGTCGTCGAGCTTGGAGATGCCACCGGATGCGGTGACCTTGGCATCGGTGCGTTCGGCGACTTCACGCAGCAAATCGATGTTCGGGCCGCTCATCATGCCGTCACGCGTCACATCGGTGACCACGTAGCGCGAGCAGCCGGCATCGTTGAGGAACTTCATCGTCTCGAACAGGTCGCCGCCTTCTTTGACCCATCCGCGTGCGGCGAGCGTATGCCCGCGCACGTCGAGTCCCACAGCCACCTTGCTGCCATACTTGGCGATCACGTTCGCCGTCCACTCTGGGTTCTCGAGCGCGGCTGTGCCGATGTTGACTCGTGCGGCACCGGCTTCAAGCGCAGCGTCAAGGGATGCGTCATCACGCACGCCGCCAGACATCTCGATGTTCACTTTGTCTCCGAGCTCGGCGACGATCGCACGCAGTTGCGCACGATTGTTGCCGGTGCCGAAGGCGGCGTCCAAATCTACCAAGTGAATCCATTCGGCACCTGCTTCAACCCAAGCGCGGGCTGCCTCTAACGGCGAACCGTAGTCGGTTTCCGAACCGGATTCACCTTGGCGAAGGCGCACGGCCTTGCCATCTCGAACGTCAACGGCGGGTAGCAGCGTGAGCGACATATATCTTCCTTTGATTTGTGAATGGTGGTTTCGTCAGAGAATCGCAGCCCAGTTGGCTAGCAGTTTGCCGCCGGCCTGCGCGGATTTCTCGGGGTGGAACTGGGTGGCGAACAATGGTCCGCGCTCATAGCTGGCGACGAAACGGCTGCGGCTGTATTGGCAGTAGCCGACTCGTTGCTCGGCGTCACCGAAGTCGATGGAGAACTGCGAACAATCCGCTGGTTGAGCATCAAACGCGGCGTATGAGTGCACGAAATAGAATCGTTCATCTTCGACGCCGTTGAGCAGAATCGAATTGGCGGGAGCCTCAACGGTGTCCCAGCCCATGTGCGGAATCACGTCGGCATCGAGTCGTTCGACTTTGCCGTTGATGAGTTGCAGACCCTGCGTGTCGAGATCGTGCTCCGTTCCGCGGTCGAACATGATCTGTTCTCCCACGCACACGCCGAGCACTGGGCGGCCTGCACGCAGGCGGTCATAGATCACACCGTCTCCGCTCACCGCGCGAAGTCCCTGCATACATGCGGCGAATGCACCGACGCCGGGCACCACAAGACCGTCCGCTTCCAATGACGCGCGGTAGTCCGAGGTGAGCGTCACATCGAGATGCTGATTGGCGAGCGCGCGCATCATCGAACGCACGTTGCCGAAGCCGTAGTCAAAAACGACAACTGATTTCATGACTCTCCTGTGTTCTGCGTGGTGCGCACGCGACTATTTGATGGATGAACCGCCACGACCGAGATGCGTGTGTTCTGCGATGATCTCGAATGCGCGCGGCTTGTCGATGCTCGCGGAATCGATGATCGTCGTGCCTGACTGTTTGATGGCGTCGAGGTCGGTGATGCCGAGCATCAGGTCTTCGACAAATGGAGCCAACGTTTCGAGCACGAACGGTGGTGGCAACTGTGCGGATTGTGCGACCCCGTTCGCGAACGGGGTCGCCGTCATCTTGTCGGCACGGTCGACGAGCAGCAGCGCGCTGAGTCCGGTCACCACGGTGGTCAGGTCTTTCGCTGCGGCTTCCGGCCCGTCACCGTCGAGATTGCGTAGCACAGCGACAGCTCCCGATTGCGAGTCGAGGCACTGTGCGGAAATGTCGGCGAGAGTGCAGAACGCGGCGAGCAGTTCAGCTGACGACAGTCTGGTGACGATGATCGCACGCTTGGCCTTGTTGCCGATCAATCCCTCCAATTCATCGTCGAAACTCGTCTCGGCGTTGGAGTTCATGATCTGCGAGAACTCATCGTCTACCGAGTCGCTCAAGGACTGTGCGGAAGAATCATCAGTGTTCTCTTGGCTCGCGGTGTCTGCCTGCTGCGCCTTGTCGAGATCTTCGAGCTGCTTGTTGAGGTCGGCGAATTCTTTTTCGAACTCCGCGTCGTCAAACAATCCTTCTGGAAGATCGTTGTTGTTCTCTGCCATCAGAGCGCGCCTTTCGTGCTGGGGATGATGCCGGCGATGCGTGGATCAGGCTCGATCGCGAAACGCAACGCTCGTGCCAGAGCCTTGAACTCGGCTTCGGCGATATGGTGCGGTCGCGACCGGCGATCAGGTGCATGTGCAGGCAGATCTGCGCGTGGAATGCGATGGATTCCATCACGTGACGCACGAGCGAGCCGGTGAAATGGCCGCCGATCATCGCGTATTGGAAGCCTTCCGGTTCGCCGCTGCACACGCAGTATGGGCGTCCGGAGACGTCGACGACCGCTTTGGCGAGCGCTTCGTCAAGCGGCACGGTGGCGTCGGCGAAACGGCGGATGCCGCGCTTGTCTCCCAATGCCTCGTGCAGGGCCTCTCCGAACACGATGGCCGTGTCTTCGACGGTGTGATGAGCATCGATGTCGGTGTCTCCGCTCGCCACGATGTTGAGGTCGATGAGCGAATGCTTGCCCAGCGCCGTCATCATGTGGTTGAAGAACGGAACGGTGGTTTCGATATGCGTTTGGCCGGTGCCGTCAAGGTTCAATTCGAGATCAACGCTGGATTCGCTGGTCTGACGGACAATATGGGCTGTGCGCGCCATGTTTTCTCCTTTTGGCAATCCTGAAATTGTGTGCGATTTCGAACAGTTATGCGTGTTCCACCACTCGCATGGATTCGACGAGCGCTTCGCGGAACCGCCGCATCTCCTCGTCGGTGCCCATGCATACGCGCAGCCAGCCTTCAGGGCCGACGACGCGGATCAGCACGCCTCGCTGCAGCATCTGGTCGAATATCGCGCCGCGATCGTCGAACGACCCGCCGAAGAGCAGGAAGTTCGACTGCGACGGCGCCACTTGGAGTGGTTTGCCGTTGTAGGTCTGCTCTTTAAGCCATGCCGCGGTTTCTTCACGCGTGTGGCGCAGATGGTCGACTTGGCTGAGCTGTTCCTTCGTGTGGTCGAACGCCGCCAATGCCACAGCTTGTGTGACCGCCGAAAGGTGGTATGGCATGCGCACAATGCGCAGGCAGTCGATGATGCCTGCGCTGGCGGCGATGTAGCCCACGCGTGCTCCGGCGAAGGCGAACGCCTTGCTCATTGTGCGGCTCACGGCGAGGTTCTCGTAGGCGCCGAGCAACGTGGTGGCCGATGGCGTGCCCGGATCGCGGAATTCGATGTAGGCTTCGTCTACCACGACGATCGGGTGCACGCCGTCTGCCGCGCCTGCGACCTGTGCGCTCTGGCAATGGTCGAGGATACGCTTGAGATCTTGCATCGGCAATGGTGTGCCGGTCGGATTGTTCGGGCTGGTGAGCAGCACCATCGACGGTTCGAGCGCGTCGATGTCGGCTATCGTGCGATCGACGTCGAGCGTGAAATCCGGGTTACGGTGAGCGGTGTGCCATGCGGTGAACGTGTCGCGCGCATATTCGGGGTACATCGAATAGGTCGGGTCGCATCCGAGCGCCGAACGCCCCGGGCCTCCGAAGGCCTGGAACAGCTGCAGCATGATCTCGTTTGAACCGTTGGCACCCCACACCTGATCGACGGTGAGATCGGCTTTTGACTCCTCTTTGAGGTATTTCACGAAGGCTTCGCGCAGTTCGATGTGCTCGCGATCCGGGTAGCGGTTGAGCGTGGGTGCCACCTGCTTGACACGTTCGACGATGCTGTGGACCACGGCGTGATCCGGCGGATATGGATTCTCGTTGACGTTCAGGCATACCGGAACGTCAAGTTGTGGAGCGCCGTAAGGCACTTCGCCTATCAAATCGTTACGCAGTGGCAGATCCGCCGGGATCATCGCTTCGCTCATCGAAGACCAGCCTCTTCTTCCTGTTCAATGATGGTGCTCTTGTTGTATGGATCGTCGATGAAGCGTGTCAGCACGCTTTCACCGTGTGCCGGCAGGTCTTCGGAGACGGCGAAGGCGTTCACCTTCGCAGCCAGCTCCTTGAGCCCCTGCTCGTCGTATTCGATGACTTCCACCGGCTTCATGAACGTGTGCACGCCAAGACCTGCGGCGAAACGAGCGGTGCCCGACGTTGGCAGCACGTGGTTGGAACCCGACATGTAGTCGCCGAGAGGCACTGGTGAATAGTCGCCGCGGAAGATCGCACCCGCGTTGTGGATCTTCGCGATCACGGCATCTGGGTCTGCGGTCTGCACTTCCAAGTGTTCGGCGGCATAGGCGTTCGCCGCGTCGATCGACTGTTCGAGCGAATCGGTGAGAATGATGCCGGATTGCTTGCCAGACAGCGAGGTGGCGACGCGCTGTGCATGCTCGGTGCGCGGCACGCGCTTCTTCAGCTCGGCCTGCACTTCGTCGGCGAGCTGTTCGTCGTCGGTGATCAGCACGGAGCCGGCGAGTTCGTCGTGTTCGGCCTGACCGATCAGATCAGCTGCCACGAATCCGGGCTTGGCGGTCTTGTCGGCGAGAATGGCGATTTCGGTTGGACCTGCCACGGCGTCGATGCCGACGATGCCGGAGACGAGACGCTTGGCGGTGGCGACGAAGATGTTGCCCGGGCCGGTGATCTTGTCGACCGGTTCGCACAGCACCGGAGACTGTGGGTTGTCGACATCGGTGGCACCGTAGGCGAACATCGCGATGGCCTGTGCGCCGCCGACGGCATACACTTCGTCTACGCCGAGAATCGCGCACGTGGCTAGAATCGTTTTGTTCGGCCAGCCTTCCTTGCTGTCGCGGCTTGGTGGCGTGGCGACGGCGAGTGATTCAACGCCGGCTGCCTGAGCCGGAACGACGTTCATGATCACCGAACTCGGGTACACAGCCTTGCCGCCAGGCACATACAGGCCGACGCGCTGGATCGGAATCCAGCGTTCGGCGACACGAGCGCCCGGAGCCAGATCGGTGTGGAAGTCTTTCGGCACCTGTGACTTCGCGACGGCGCGTGCGCGACGCACCGATTCCTCGATGGCCGCGCGAACCTCGGGGTCGAGGCTGGCGACGGCGGCGTCGATCACATCTTGTGGAACTCGCAACGACTTCGGTACGATATGGTCGAATTTCTCGGCGTATTCACGCAACGCTGCGGCGCCGTTCTTCTTGACGTTGTCGAGAATCGGCTGCACAATTTCGCTGGCTTCGTCGGTTCCCATTTCAGCACGCGGCATCGCGGCGAGCAGTTCGGCACGAGTCAGCGTTTTTCCGCGCAGATCAATGATGCGCATGTAATTTTCTTCGGTCATAGTCTCTATCGTAACAAGCTCGTGTCACGAGTCGCGATCTGCGGAAATCCTTTTCACATCGTGAGATATGCCATATGGGTGCGCCTGTTGGAATGCGTGCCGTGCTTTGGCACGCAGTCCAACAGGCGGAATGCCACAGAACGAGCTCAGCTCACCGGTAGTGCGTTCGCGCCGAACAACACCTTGATATCGGCGAACAAGCCGGTTTCGCGGCGCACGCGGAACTTGTCTCCCAACGTCATCAACGTGACATCTCCCGAGTCTCCGGTGACGGCGAGTTTCACTTCGCAATACCCCGGATGATTGGCGAGCACGGCGGAAAGCTGCTGCATGCGCTGCATATCGATCGCGTGTGCTGGCAACGAAATGAGCACCGGACGGTTCTCCTGCGCATCCAACGTCGGCACCATCATCTCGGTGGCTCGCATCGACACCGTTTCGTCGCGCTCCTCGACCATGCCGCGAATCTGCACGATCGTGTCGACCGCCAAGTCAGCGGCGTTCGCCTCGTAGACCTTGCCGAAGAACATGCATTGAATCGAGCTTTCCATGTCTTCGATCGTCACGATCGCCCACCGGTTGCCCTTCTTCGACACACGCGAGTCGACGTTCGTGATGAGTCCGGCGATCACCACCTGCGTGCGTTCCGGCATCTGCGCGGCTTTGTCGATCAACTGCGCGATCGACATTTCACGCAGTGACGCGAGCACCGATTGCATGCCTGAGAGAGGGTGGTCGGAAACGTAGAGTCCAAGCATCTCGCGTTCGAAGTTGAGCTTCGTCTTTTTGTCCCATTCCTCAACATCGGGAACGGTTATCGACACGTCTCCGAGCGACTCCCCCTGCGTGTTATCGGAGGAATCGAGGTCGGCGAACAAGTCGAATTGGCCGGTCGCCTGCTTGCGTTTCAGGTCGGTCACCGAGTCGATGGCGGCCTCGTGGATCTGGTAGATGGCCCTGCGGTTCGGGTCGATCGAATCGAACGCACCAGCCTTGATGAGCGATTCCACAAGTCGACGGTTCACGGCGCTCAACGGCACGCGACGAATGAAGTCCATGAAGTTCACGAACTTGCCACGCGGGCCATTGCGTTCGGCGATGATGTCTTTGACGGCGTTCTCGCCGACGTTGCGGATCGCACCCAAACCGAAACGCACCACGTCACCGACTGCCGAATATGCGTAGACGGATTCATTGACGTCCGGCGACAACACCTTGATGCCCATGCGACGCGCCTCGCCCAGGTAGAGCGCGGTCTTGTCTTTGTTGTTCGCCGCACCCTGCAGCAAAGCCGCCATGAATTCGGCGGGGTAATGCGTCTTGAGGTATGCGGTCCAATACGAGATCAGGCCATATGCCGCGGAATGCGCCTTGTTGAACGCATAGCCGGAGAACGGCACGAGGATGTCCCACACCGCGTTCGCCGCCTCCTCGGAGTAACCGTGCTCCTTCATGCCCTGGAAGAACGGCACCTTCTCCTTGGCCAGCACCTCCGGCTTCTTCTTGCCCATGGCGCGGCGCAGCACATCTGCCTTACCAAGTGAATACCCTGCGAGAATACGCGCAGCCGACTGCACCTGCTCCTGGTAGATGATCAGGCCGTAGGTCTCGTCGAGCACCTCTTTGAGCGGCTGTTCGAGCTCGGGGTGGATCGGCACGATCTTCTGCAACCCGTTCTTGCGCTTCGCATAGTTCGTGTGCGAATCCATGCTCATCGGGCCCGGTCGGTATAAGGCGATCAATGCCGAGATGTCGTTGAAGTTATCGGGCTTCAACTGTTTGAGCAGCGCGCGCATGCCGTCGGAATCGAGCTGGAACACGCCAAGCGTGTCACCGCGCGACAGCAGCTCGTAGGTCTCCTTGTCGTCAAGAGGAATCTTCGTGTAGTCGATCGCCTCCTTGCCGTTCGAGACGATGTTCTTCAATGTGTTGCCGATCACCGTCAAGTTGGAGAGGCCGAGGAAGTCCATCTTCACCAACCCCAGCGTTTCGCAGGTGTGGTATTCGAACGTGGTGGTGACCGTGCCATCGGTGCGTTCCAGCAATGGTGACGTGTCGGTGATCGGCGCGGAACCCATGATCGTGGCACAGGCGTGCACACCGGTCTGGCGAATCAGTCCTTCAATGCCCATCGCCTCGTCGGTTATGCGCTTCGCATCGACATCGGATTCATACATCTCACGGTATTCGCGCGCTTCGGCGTAGCGCTTCGACTTCGGGTCGAAGATGTCGTGCAACGGTACGTCTTTGCCACCGGTTGCGGCTGGCGGCAGTGCCTTCGTCACGCGCTCGCCCATCGCGAAGTCGTAGCCCATGATGCGCGCGGAATCCTTCAACGCCTGTTTCGTTTTGATGGTGCCGTAGATCACGCATTGCGCCACTTTGTCGTGCCCGTATTTCTCACCGCAGTATTCGATGACCTTCAAACGGCCTTCCGGGTCGAAATCAACGTCGATATCAGGCAGCGACACACGTTCCGGGTTGAGGAAGCGTTCGAAGATCAAACCATGCTCGAGTGGATCGAGTTCGGTGATGCCCATGGCGTAGGCGACCATCGAGCCTGCCGCGGAGCCACGTCCCGGCCCCACCATGATGTCGTGGTCTTTCGCCCACTGGATGTAGTCGGCCACCACGAGGAAGTAGCCCGGGAACTGCATCTGGCAGATCACGCCGCATTCATAGTCGGCCTGCGCCAGCACATGCTGCGGCACATTGCCGTCATAGCGGCGTTCCAAGCCTTCCTCGACCTTCTTGAGGAACAGCGACGTCTCGTCCCAGCCCTCCGGGCATGGGAACTTCGGCATGAACGCGCCGTCTTCGTGATCATCGAATATCACGTTGCAGCGTTCCGCCACTTCGATCGTGTTGTCGCAGGCTTCGGGCAGGTCTTTGAACAGGCTGCGCATCTCCTGCGCGCTGCGCATGTAGTAGCCTTCGCCGTCGAACTTGAACCGGCCGGGGTCATCCAGATGCGAACCTGAGTTGATGCACAGCATCGCGTCCTGCGCACCTGCGTCTTCCTTATGCACGTAGTGGGAGTCGTTCGTGGCCAGCAACGGCGCATCGAGCTTCTTGGCGATCTCGAGCAGATCTTTGGTCACCTTGCGCTCGATCTCGAGGTTGTGATCCATCAACTCGATGTAGAAGTTGTCTTTGCCATAGATGTCTTGCAGCTCGCCGGCGGCGCGCAGAGCCTCGTCGAACTGCCCTAAGCGGAGGCGCGTCTGGATGATGCCGGACGGGCAGCCCGAGCCGCAAATGACACCTTTGCTGTAAGTGGCGAGCACCTCTTTATCCATACGCGGGTAGCGCATCACGCGGCCTTCGAGATTGGCGACCGAAGACGCTTTGATCAGGTTCACCAATCCCTCGTCGTTTTCCGCCCACAACGTCAAGTGGGTGATCAAACCGCCGCCCGAAACGTCATCGCTGCGTTGGGCTTCGGTGCCCCAATGCACGCGTGACTTGTCTTGACGCGCGGTTTCCGGCGTCACATACGCTTCAATGCCGATGATCGGCTTGATGTCGTTCTTGACGGCTTCCGACCACATCTCATATGCACCATGCATGTTGCCGTGGTCGGTGATGCCCACTGCGTTCATGCCCAGTTCCTTCGTGTATTTCACGAGATCCGGGATTTTGGAGGCACCGTCGAGCAGCGAATAATGCGTGTGATTGTGCAATTGGACGAAGTTCGCGGAATCGGTCATAGTTTTCAAATATATCGTGAATCGAGACTGCTGTACAGGGTTGCGGCCGCCCTGCCGCGACACACTTACGAACACGCGCGCAGACGGCCGACACGCGAAAAGTTATCCACAATTCTCTGTGCGAGTGGCGTCGGCGTGATCCACTCGTTAGCGTGGACAACACCACATTCAACGGTGAATGGGAGGACGATATGACCAGCGAAAACACACTGCACACAAAGGAAGTTCACACATCACAAGCATGGCAGAAGCAACGGCTCACTAAAATCTGCGCATATTCTGCGTACTGTGCGCGAGCTTCACTCTGCTCTGCATTCCGGGGACGATCGGCGTCACGCAGTCGTTGCATGTGATTCTCGGGCATGCTCATACGCCTGGGTATTCGACCGGCTCGCAGGAACTCGACGCATGGGTGTCGCTCATATTCACAGCGCCGCTCATGCTCGTTCCGCTGGTCGCCGCGGTCATGATGCTCGTGCTGAGTATCGTGACCGGACGGCGGTTGCGCATGATTACTCGGAGATCACGCTCTCCTCGTGGTTCTGATCGCGGAGCTGATGGCGTTGGCGCATCACGTCGAGCGCATGCTGAAGGTCGGCAGGATAGTGCGACGACACCACCGTCGTGACGTGCGTGCGCGGGTGGCGGAATTCGAGCTCCATCGCATGCAGCCACTGGCGCTCCAAGCCGAGCGCTTCCGAGAGTTTGGGATTGGCGCCATACATCGGGTCGCCCACAAGCGGATGCCCGATCGACGAGAAATGCACGCGGATCTGATGTGTGCGACCCGTTTCAAGGTTGATCGATGCGAGCGTCGCCTCACCGAAGCGTTCGAGCACATCCCAATGCGTTATGGCCTCTTTGCCCGCCGGCGTCACGCAGAACCGGAAGTCGGAGACTTTTGCGCGCCCGATCGGGGCATCGATGGTGGCGCGATCTTCTTTGAGATTGCCCTGCACCAGAGCATGGTAGGTTTTCTTCACCTCATGCTCGGAGAACTGACGTCGCATCTCTTTGTAGGCGAGATCTGATTTGCATACGAGCATCAGCCCTGACGTGCCCACGTCGAGGCGCGACACGATGCCCTGACGCCCTGGAGCACCCATCGACGTGATGTGCACGCCTCGCTGCAGCAGCGAGCCCAGCACCGTTGGCCCCGTCCAACCCACTGAGGCATGGGCTGCCACGCCCACCGGCTTGTCGACCACCACGATGTCGTCGTCTTCGTAGGCGATCGTCATTTCGTCGCTGATCGGTTCGGGCTCACGCTGCTCTTCGACGACGTTGATCTCCACCGTGTCTCCAAGCTGCAGAATACCCGATTTGTTGAGCTCTCGCCCGATAACCCTCGCCTGCCCCGTTTCGATCAGTTCGGTGGCTTTGGCGCGTGAAACGCCCATCATTTTGGCGACCGCCACATCGAATCGCCTGCCGATCAGTGCGTCAGGCGCTGGAATGATTGTGCTCATACACTCCCCTCCACTATGCCTGCTGTGCGTCGTCTTTCTCGATCTGCGGTTCGGTTCGATATGGCACGTTGCACAGAATCGATATGACGATGCCGATGCCGGCGAGCATCAGGAAGATGTCGGCCACATTGCCCACCGACCAACCGTAGTTGAGGAAATCAACCACTTTGCCGTTGAGGAACGTGGTCGCATAGATGGCTCGGTCGATGAGGTTGCCGAACGCACCGGCGAATGCCAATGCGAACAGCACCGTCCACACCATCGATGTGGTGCGCACGGTGAGCACGACGAGCACGATGCAGGCGATGATGGCGAACAGGCTGATCAGCCAAGTGGCGTTTGACCCCATGCCCAGTGAAGCGCCCGGGTTGTGCACGAGCGTCAGTGAGAGGACGTGCGGAATGACCTGAATATGGTCGGTTTCGCTCAAATGGGTTTGAGCAAGGTATTTGGTGAGCTGATCGATGCCGATCGCGACGATGGCAATACATGCGAAGACGGCCACGCGTTCACGCAGCCGTCTTCCGTTAGTGTTCGATTTCAACGGGAGCTAACCTCAGTTGGCGTTCTCGAAATCTTTGTAGTTGTTCGTGTCAGACACCTGAGCCTGCAGCTGACCGAGGAAGTCGGTGAGGCGAGCACGGTATTCGGTCTCGAACTGCTTGAGACCCTGAATGTTGCCTTCGACGACCTTGGACTGCGCTTCGAGGTTGTCGCGAACCTGCTGAGCGTAGTCGTCAGCGGCGCTGCGCGTCTTCTTGTCGTAGTCGTCGGCGCGCTGCTTGACTTCGGCTTCGAAGGTGTTGATCTCGTCGTGACGATCGACCACATACTGGTCGGCTTCGCTCTTCTTCTGCTGGGCGTAGGCGTTGCCTTCGTCTTGCTTCTTCTGAGCGTATTCGTCGGCCTCGTGAGCCTTCGAGTCTGCGTAGGTGTCGGCCTCGCTGGTCTTCGTGGCCACGTAGTTGTTGGCTTCCGTGGTCTTCTGATCGGCGTAGGTGTTGGCCTCGTTCGTCTTGTCGACCACATACTGGTCGGCTTCGGCGTGCTTGTTCTTCATGTAGGTATCGGCGTCTTCGTGCGTCTTCGCGCTGTAGGCGTCGGCATCGTCACGAGTCTTCGAGCTGTAGGCGTCGGCGGCTTCGCGGGTACGCGCATTGTAGTCGTCGGCTTCGGAACGAGTGCGGTTCGAATAGTCGTTCGCCTTGGCGATCAGCTCTTCATACTTGCGCTGGGACTGCTCGGTGATCTCCTTGGCGGTCGCCTTGCCCTTGTCGACGTACTGGTCGTGCAGCTGCATGGCCAGTGTCAGCATTGCGGTGGCGCGCTCCGGCTCACTGTTTGCGGAAGCTGCCGCGCTCTTGATCTTCTGCAGGCTGCCGGTTTCGGTGTTCGGCTCGACCTTGGCGACCTGATCGCGCAGCTGCTCTTCGCGCTGCTTGGATTCTTCGAGCTGCTTGGTGAGCTCCTGCACTTGGGACTCTGCCTGCTGTGCACGAACTGTCTGCTCGTGTGCGGTGGCCAGCTGGTTGCGCAGGTTCTCGCTGTCGGCGCGGAACTGGTCGCGCTGGCGGGTGACTTCCTGAAGCTGCTGAGTCAACTCTGGCTGCGAGGAGTCCTGTGCTGCCTGCGCCGCCTGCGCGGTCAGCTGATCGACCTGTGCAGACAGGCGATCGACCTGATTCTTGAGCTGCTCGTTCTGCTCAGACAACGCCTGATTGTTGTCTTCCGCTTCCTTGAGCTGTGCTTGTGCAGCCTGCGCCGCCTGATTCGCCTGAGCGATCTGGGCGTTCGCCTGCTCGCTGGCACCCTGCGTTGCGGCGGCCTTGAGCGACTGGTTTTCCTGCTGCAGAGACTGCACCTGTGCAGTCAAGTCGGAAATCTTCGTGTTCAGCGCGGAAACGTCGGGTCCAAGAGCCTGCGTGGACTGGCCGCCTGCAACGGCCTGCTTACCCAAAGCCTCTACTGTTTCGGTGACCTGATCGAGAAAATCATCGACCTCATCGACATCGTAGCCTTCTTTGAAGCGCACGGTTTGGAACGTGTGCTCCCTGATATCCTTTGGCGTCAAAAGAGCCATTATTTTACCACCTCGCTTTGGGATAGTCCCAGCTTAGTTGACCTTATTTTTGATGCTATCACGAGACGTGCGCAACACCCCGCGTTATATCGGGTTTTTCTGCAACAGCGGTATTTCTTACTGCTCGTTTAGATGAGCACCTGCAGCACGATGAGCACGAAATAGAGCACGATGAAACTCACGTCGAAATACACCGGCCCCATTGGAATCGGCTTGATGTAACGCCGAAGAAAGCGCAGCGGTGGCTCGGTGAGCTGATAGATGATGCGCAGCAGAGTCGCCACGAATCCGCGCGGACGCCAGCGCGGAGCAAGCACGAGCACCCAATCGAAGATCATGCGCGCGAATAATACGGCGAGATACGCGTCGATCATCAGATCGACTATGTGCAGGAAAAAGACGAGAAAAGTCGAAAGCATGCTCACCAGACTACCGAGAGACTGGGAACATGCTTTCGACTCGCAAAGAATATGTGAATGGCAGAGTGCTCAGTTGTTGAACAGATCCTGCCCCATCGCCGAATCGGTGTCTTCCGCAACGATGTCGACGCGGGCGGGGCTCAGCAGGAAGACTCGCTCAGTGACGCGCTCGATCGAGCCGGAGATGCCGAACACGACGCCAGACGAGAAGTCGATGATGCGGTATGCCTGCGACTGCGAAACGTCGGTGAGGTTGAGCACCACCGGAATGCCGTCGCGCAACGCCCTGCCCACGAGCTGCGCGTCTTCGTAGCTCTGCGGGTGAATCGTGGTGATGCGGTTGATATTCGCACGGAACGGCGTCACGGATTTACGCGAACTCGTCGAGCTTGGGGCGCTCTGAGCTGGAATCGGTGTCACGGAACGATCGGTGTCGAACGATGCCTCCGGCTCTTCGTCGATGACTTCGTCATCTTCATCTTCTGGCACGACGTCCGACATGCCCAAGTACGACATCGTCTTCTTCATGAATCCGGCCATTCGCGTTTCCTTCTTTGCTGTTCTCTTATTTGATTATTTGCTGTTCACTGCAGGAACTCGGGGATGTCGAGATCTCCAAGATCACCGAGACCCGTGTATGGGTAGCTGCTCGTGTCTGAAGACGCATCGTATTCGGAACGCTGCTGTGTGGTCTGGTTCGGCTCCGACACGATCTTCTCTTCAGTCTTCTTCTCCTCTTCGAACACCGGACCGGTGGAGGGGATGGGAGACGTCAGGATCGTCGGCTGGCCGGCAGGAGTGGCTGGCTTATGCGCCGGCGTCGTGTTCTGCGGCGTGGTCGAAGCGGCGGTCTGCGCTGCATCGTTCGCGGCGGCGAGCTTCTTCTTGTCGTTGAAGCCTGCGGCGATGACGGTGACGCGCATTTCGTCGCCATACGCATCGTCGAGTGCCAAACCGAAGATGATCTGCGCTTCTGGGTGGGCTGCTTCGCGCACGAAGCCGACGGCCTGGTTGACTTCAGCCAGCTTGAGGTCGTTGGAGGCGGCGATGTTGATGAGCACGCCGCTCGCGCCGTCGATGCTCTCTTCGAGCAGCGGCGAGCTGATGGCGATTTCCGCGGCCTGCGCTGCGCGGTCTTCTCCCCGCGCGGCACCGATGCCGAAGAGCGCGGTGCCGGAATTCTGCAGAATCGACGTGATATCGGAGAAATCAACGTGAATGTATGGGTTGATGGTCAGCAGGTCGGTGATGCCCTGCACGCCGGCGAGCAATGCGGTGTCTGCCGTGCGGAACGCGTCGACGATGCCGATCGAGCTGTCATCGAGCTCAAGCAGGCGATCGTTCGGAATGACGATCAACGCATCGACCTCTTCACGGAGGTTGTCGATGCCGAGAGCCGCGGATGCCGCGCGCTGCGGACCTTCGAACGAGAACGGACGGGTGACGACGGCGATCGTCAATGCACCCTGCTGACGTGCTGCGCGCGCGACGAGCGGGCTTGCGCCGGTGCCGGTGCCGCCGCCCTCGCCGCAGGTGACGAACACCATGTCGGCACCCTTGACGGCTTCTTCGATTTCAGACTGGTGGTCTTGCGCGGCTTTGGCGCCCTTCTCGGGGTCGGCGCCCGCGCCGAGACCTCGGCTGGAGGCATCACTCAGTGAGATTTTGACATCGGCGTCAGAACGCAGCAGATCTTTTGCATCAGTGTTAATGGCAACGAATTCCACGTTCTGCAGACCTTCGGCGATCATACGATTCACCGCGTTGCCGCCTGCACCGCCAACGCCCACGACTTTGATAATCGTAGTGTCGTTGAAATTGTCAGTCTGGGCGATCTCGCTCACATTAGTCTCCTGTCACTTACGGTTACACAATACTGTATCGCAGATGGGTGAAAAATAAGGTTCTTTCCAAGCATGCGAAACTTCCCATCCATCAAGCTTCGTCGCTATGTCCGCTTTGTTTTCCACAGGGTACTCTAGATGACGTTTCCGAAAGTTTTCTTAACGTCAACGTCTCAGTAGCTCGCATCCATTGGATCATCTCCAAACAGACGCTCACGTTCCTCGTGCGTCGTCGTCCTCGAATCCAGCCAACCGTACGGCAAATGCACCTTTTCGCAAAGCGAACGCGGCCTCTTGGCTTGTCTGCCACACGCTCAGGGTACTCGACATTCGGATCAAGCGCATCCACTTGTTCACGAACATCCTCCAAACTCTCGCATTCCATGAACGCGCGCCTAGTCGAACCGCCCACCGGGAAGCCTTTCAAATACCAGGCGACGTGCTTGCGCAGGTCGTGCACAGCCATCGTCTCGTCGCCGTCGTAGAACTCGGTGAGCAGCTGGGCATGGCGTAGAATGATCTGCCCCACCTCACCCAAGGTCGGGTTCACGCGCGCGTCACTGCCTGCGAACGCGTTCTTGATGTTCGCGAAAATCCACGGTCTGCCTTGGCAGCCGCGGCCGACGGCCACGCCAGCGCAACCGGTTTCGTTGACCATCGCGATCGCGTCTTCGGCACCCCAGATGTCTCCGTTGCCGAACACCGGAATGTCAAGTGTCTCGACGAGTTCGCCGATGCGCGACCAGTCGGAGTGACCGCCGTAGTATTCCGCGGTGGTGCGCGCGTGCAACGTCACAGCCGCGCACCCCTCCTCCTGCGCGATGTGCGCAGCTTCGATGAACGTTTCGTGGTCGTGGTCGATGCCGACGCGAATCTTCGCGGTCACCGGAACGTTCGCCGGCGCGCATGCCCTCACTACGCGTTCGATGACTTCGCTGAACAGGTCGGTCTTCCACGGGAGCGCAGAACCGCCACCGCGACGAGTGACTTTCGGCACCGGGCAGCCGAAGTTGAGGTCGAGATGATCGACCATATCGTTGTCGACGAGAAAACGAGCGGCCTGCTCCATGATCGCCGGATTCACGCCGTAGAGCTGCAGCGAGCGGATCTTCTCGGTCGGGGCGAAACGGCACAGGCGCAGCGCTTTGGGGTTCTTTTCGACCAGTGCGCGCGCGGTCACCATCTCGGCCACATACAATCCATCGGGGCCGTATTCCTCGCAGATCACGCGGAACGGCCAGTTCGTGACGCCCGCCATTGGAGACAGCACGACCGGTGTGCGCACCTCGAGGTCGCCGAGTCGCACCGGCGCGAGCGGCTTGTTTAGCCGCGCCGATGCCTCATGCGCATCCGCGGTTGCGGCATTCGAATCCTCACGCTCATCCACCACGATTTCCTCAGTCCTCATCGTCGACTTTCCTCAACTCCTCAACATAAGCGTTCACCAGTCGGTCACGCCGTTCAACAGCGCCGTTTGCGCAATAATTTCCGAATACTGCCGATTTTCCAACATTGTCAACAGTGCGCGACAGCTAACAGTAATTCAAGAAATTCAAAAAAGAAAGATGAATGTGCCACAACAGCCGTGCGGCACATTCATCTTGTCAACTAGTTCGCAGCACACCACTCATGCGAGTGGCACAGCGTCAGTACAGGCCGCCGGCCTCAGCGATATGCACGCTGTCTGGCCACGGCTTGCCGCCCATCGACTCCGGCTTCATCGGCACGCGCGTGCGCTTGTCGTTGATGCGCTTGGCCACATAGTCCGCAACGTTCGTCAACGCCACGCGTTCCTGCTTCATCGTGTCGCGTTCGCGAATCGTCACGGCCTGATCGTCAAGCGTATCGAAGTCGACGGTGATGCACAGTGGCGTGCCGATCTCGTCTTGACGGCGGTAGCGACGGCCGATGGCGCCGGATTCGTCGTAGTCGATCATCCAATCGTTCAGGCGCAGGTCTTCCGCCAGATCCTGAGCCACAGACTGCAGCTCCGGCTTCTTGCTCAACGGCAGCACGGCAGCCTTGATAGGAGCCAAACGCGGGTCGAGGCGCAGCACCGTGCGCTTGTCGACGCCGCCCTTCGTGTTCGGAGCCTCATCAACGTCGTAAGCGTCGACGAGGAACGCCATAAGCGAGCGCGAAAGTCCAGCCGCAGGCTCGATGACGTATGGAATGTATTTCTCGCCGGTCGCCTGGTTGAAGTAGCTCAGGTCTTCACCGGAATGCTTGGCGTGCGCGCCGAGGTCGAAGTCGGTGCGGTTTGCCACGCCTTCGAGCTCGCCCCAATCGGAGCCTTGGAATCCGAAGCGGTATTCGATGTCGACGGTGCGCTTCGAGTAGTGCGCGAGCTTCTCCTTCGGATGCTCGTAGTGACGCAGATTCTCCGGGTTCACACCGAGGTCGATGTACCACTGCGTGCGCGCGTTGATCCAATACTGATGCCATTCCTCATCGGTGCCGGGCTCGACGAAGAACTCCATCTCCATCTGCTCGAACTCGCGGGTGCGGAAGATGAAGTTGCCCGGAGTGATCTCGTTGCGGAACGACTTGCCGGTGTTCGCAATGCCGAACGGCGGCTTGGAGCGAGACGAGGTCATGACGTTCTTGAAGTCCACAAAAATGCCCTGCGCGGTTTCCGGGCGCAGGTAGTGCAGCGAGTTCTCGTCTTCCACCGGCCCGAGGTGCGTGCGCAGCATCATGTTGAAGTCGCGAGGCTCGGTCCAATTGCCGCGGGTGCCGCAGTCCGGGCACACGATGTCTTTGAGACCGTTCGGCGGAAGCTGGCCGTGATGCTTTTCGGCATACGATTCCTCGAGCTTGTCGGCACGGTGACGCTTGTGGCAGGTGAGGCATTCGATGAGCGGGTCATTGAACACGGAGACGTGGCCGGAAGCCACCCACACTTCGGATGGCAGGATGATCGACGTGTCTACGCCAACAACGTCAGGGCGGGTGACGACCATCGAACGCCACCATTCACGCTTGATGTTGTCTTTGAGCGCCACGCCGAGCGGGCCGTAGTCCCATGCGGAACGCGTGCCGCCGTAGATCTCGCCGGCCGGGAACACGAAGCCGCGACGCTTCGCAAGAGAGACGACTTCATCGATTTTGGAATTAGCCACAATGCACCTTCTGGTTTGAACGGTTTGGGGTCTTATACGAGCCTTCAGCCTATCGTTCGCCGCCGACACGCCGACCATTTCCGCCCACTGTGACTTGCGCCTTCCGCGGCTCTCCATCCGCCGAGCCTCTGCACACTTTCGACCAATATATATTGGTCGAAAAGAGTCTGAGCACCGCAGAGCACCGATTCGCCGTGAGCAACACACGCGCTGGGCATGCGGGTCTACGGCGTCGCATAAGTTCGAAATGACATGTCAGGGGAGCTCGAAGAGCTGAGAGTGGCACACAGCCTAACCCTTTGAACCTGTTGGCTAATACCAGAGTAGGGAGTACAGACACAGTGAGCACTGTCGATAATCTCAATAATTCCAATGAATCTTCGGTCTCGTTGCGCGAAGTGGGCGCAGACGATCCGATCCGTGAACAGATTCGCCAAGTGGCAACGGCGGTGCGTGAGCAGACGCCGCTCGCGCAGTCGTTCACCAATTTCGTCACGATCAATCTGGTGGCCAACGCCCAGCTTGCCGCCGGTGGCACCGCTGCCATGAGTTTTCTGCCCAACGACATCACGTCTCTCGCCGAGCAGTGCGGAGCAACCTACATCAATGTGGGCACTCTTCTGCCGTTCTACCGCGACGCGTTGCAGGAGATCAGCGAGCATCTGAGCCGTCACCAATGCCAGTGGGTGCTCGACCCGGTGGCTGCGGGCATCGGCGTCGCGCGCACCGAAATTCTCAAAGGATTCAAGGATTACCCGCCGACGATCGTGCGTTCCAACGCCTCCGAAGCACTGGCGTTGCACGACATGTGGGATCTCGCCGAAGAGGACTCCTCTGAGGAGCATCAGGGTCCTGCCGGCGTGGAATCGGTCGACAGCGTGGATCAGGCGATCGGCGCAGCCAAAGACATCGCCAACTATTTGGCGCAGCACTCCCCCACGCACACCGCGGCTGTCGCGGTTTCCGGCGCGGTCGATCTCGTGACCGATGGCAAACGCGTGTTCCGCCTGCCAGGAGGCAGCGCCATGATGACGAAGATCACCGGAGCAGGCTGCTCGCTCGGCGGCGTCACCGCCACGTATCTGGCTGTTGCCGATCCGCTCGTCGCCGCGCTCTCCGCGTCGATGCTCTACAACGTCGCGTCGCAGATCGCGCAACGGCATTCACATGGCCCGGGTTCGTTCCAAGTGGAGTTCCTCGACGCCCTGTGGAATGTCACCCCTGAAGAAATCGCCGCGGCGCCGTTGCTGTTGGCCTAGAATCAAAGTGGAATAGCCGCGTGCCCCCAGCCAGCCATGGCGTTAGAGCGATGTACATGCATCACGACGCATGGCTGCTGGCGCAACGGCATATATAACAGAATCAGGTGTGTATGAAAGCCTTCCCATATTCGTCGCTCCGTGAGCGTTTCGATCCTCGTTTCTATTTCGTCGTCGGCCCAGATGACTGCGGCAACCGTCCGATTCTCGACGTGGTGGCCAAAGCGCTGGATGGTGGCGTGAGCTTCGTTCAACTGCGTGCCAAAACGCAGGACGTTTCGCAAATCGTCAGCTTGGCGAGCGATATCGCCAACGAAATCGCCGGTCACCATGTGAGCGATTCGGTCGCGTTCGTGATCGACGACCGCGTGGATGCCGCTTTGCAGGCCCGTCAGCAGGGCATCAAAGTCGATGGCGTGCACATCGGCCAAGATGACCTCGACCCCGTTGTGGCGCGCAAGCTGCTCGGCCCCGACGCGATCATCGGATTGTCGGCGAACACCGTCGACGAGGTGCGCGAGGCGAACGAACTGCCAGCGGGCACGATCGACTACATCGGCGCAGGCCCGTTGCACATGACCGCCACGAAGCCCGACAGCGCAGTGCTTGACGGCAACGGCGAGGCAACGACGCTTGACGCGGAATCGATCGACGCCATGTGCACGATCAGCAAATACCCGCTGATCGTCGGTGGCGGCGTGAAGATCGACGACATTCCGATGCTCGCCAAAACCAAGGCCGACGGTTGGTTCGTCGTTTCTGCCATCGCCGCTGCAGCTGACCCTGAGCAGGCGGCACGCGAACTCGTTGACAATTGGACCGCCATTCGCGGTGACGAAACAGTGCGCTATGCCGATCGCAAGCATTCCGCCACGAAGTTGCCTGCCGTGCTGACGATCGCCACGACCGACTCGTCCGGTGGCGCTGGCGTTCCTGCGGATCTGAAGACGATGCTCGCCAACGACGTGTTCGGCGAATGCGTGATCGCCGGCATCACCGCCCAGAACACGAAGGGTGTGCAGGAGATCGCCGCCGTCGACCCGAAGATGGTGGGCGCGCAGATCGATTCGGTGTTCGACGACATTCGCCCGAGCGCCGTGAAGATCGGCGTCATCGTGGGCGTGGAGTCCGTCAAGATGGTGGCTCGCAAGCTCAAGGATCATGAGGCTTCGAACATCGTCGTCGACCCGGTGATGGTCGCCACCTCCGGTTCGAGCCTTGCCGCCGACGACACGATCGCTGAAGAGATCAAGGAGCTCTTCCCCATCGCCACCGTGATCACGCCGAACATTCCAGAGGCGCAGGTGCTGGCGCAAATGCCGATCGGCAACCATGCCGACATGGAGACGGCAGCCGTTCAACTGGCCAAAGACTACGGCATCGCCGTGCTCGTCAAGGGCGGCCACGGCGTCGACGACGCCAACGACGTTCTGGCATTGCCAGACGGCCGCACCACGTGGTTCGAAGGCGAGCATATCGACAACACGAACACGCATGGCACCGGCTGCACATTGTCTTCCGCCATCGCTTCATACCTGGCACTGGGCGAATCGCTTGAAGATGCGATCACCGATGCGAAGGCATATTTGAGCGGCGCGTTGCGCGCGAATCTCAACCTTGGCGCAGGTCACGGTCCGATGGACCATGCCTGGACCATGCACTGAGCCGCCGTGAGTCACCGAACTGCTGACACAAAGGAGAAAAGTATGCCCGGCACGATTGACCGCAATGCCGTCACCCAGCAAGTCCCCATTGACGAAACCACCGGCAAGCCGATCATCAACACCGTCGCTGCAGTCGCGATCGCCCCGAGTGGCGTCGGCTCCGAACTGAGCGAATATGTGGCGCAAGCCATCGGCGTCATCCGCGACTCCGGTTTGCCGAACGAGACGAACGCGATGTTCACGAACATCGAAGGTGATCTCGATGACGTGCTGCGCGTGGTGCGTGACGCGACGATGAAGCTCGCAGAGCAGGGCTATCGCACCGGCGTGACGCTCAAACTCGACATTCGCCCCGGATTCAGCGGGCAGATTCACGAAAAGCAGCAGCTCGTCGACAACATCATCGACGGTTCGAAGAACTGCTAAACCGGAACCGTCGAATACGGTCGATCACATGCCATATACCCGGCAATGTGGTTTTAGGCCCACCCGGACGCTGTGCGTTGGATGATGCACATCGTCCGGGTGGGCCTAAGCTTGAACCATGACTACTATGAAGCAAATCGCGCAGGCGGCGGGAGTTTCCGTTTCCTCGGTCTCGCTTGTGCTCAACGGCCACGATGCAGGGCGCATCAAGCCTGCCGTTGCCGAACGCATTCGCCAAACGGCACGTCAGATGGGATACCAGCCGAACGCATTGGCCCGATCCCTGCGCACGAACAAGACCCGTATGATCGGCTTCATAAGCGTACAAGTAGCCACCACACCGTATGCGGGCGGCATGATTCAAGGCGCACAGGACGCCTTGAGCGAACTCGGTTATATGCTGCTCACGGTAAGCGGCGATGATGCCACGGCGATAGAATCTGAAATACGCGCGTTGAAGCGCTACGGCGTGGACGGCTTCCTCTATTCCGCCATGTCGAACCGTGTGGTTGACATCCCTGATTCCCTAGCCGAGTTCCCGCTTGTGTTGGTGGATGCGACCGATGAGACGAACCGGTTCCCCTCGGTGGAGCCCGACGAGCTTCGCATCGGCTACGACGCAACCACCCGACTCGTGGAAGCCGGATGCGAGCGCATCGCCTACATAGGGTGCACCGAGCCGATGATCGCCCAAACGGGCCGCTTATCCGGCTACCGCCAAGCATTGGAAGATGCAGGGCGCACGCCGAACGAGCGTCTGATCTGCGACGTGCTCAACAACGGTCCGGCGTTGCAGGCCGTGGAGCACCTGTTCGACGCCGAGCAACCAGACGGTTTCTTCTGCTTCAATGACGCACGCGCCTGGTATGTGTATGAATCGGCCGCACGGCGTGGACTCACCATCGGACATGACCTGAGTGTGGTGGGAGTCGACAACCACCGCGTTTTTGCCGAAACCTTGGATCCAGAGCTGACCACGATCGAGCTGCCCCATTACGAGATGGGCTACTGGGCGGCGAACAAGTTGGTCTCGCAAATAGAGAAACGACCCATCAACGAAGACGCATGGCCGCATACGACGGCGATGATGCCACCGCTCAACACTCCATCACCCGTGCGGATTCATTGCACGCTGATCGAGAAGGGCTCCGTTGCGACACGCCGTGCATCACACAGCAAATGATTCGGTGAGGGCACGCTAATCCGTCAAACGATTGACATTAATCGTTTCAGCGAGATCCATTTTTGCGCACCACAAACGTCAATCGTTTGACGTCAATCGTTTGACGAATTATAGTCATAGGTACAAGGAAATCAACCAGGTGAAAAAGGCAACTATTCAGTTCGAACCGATCGCCCGTTTCCTCCCCCATCATCTGCCGCAAGGCACCGAAAACAATGAGGTTTTTATGGCAAGCACACAATCAAATGCCAAGATATGGCGCAATCCATCGTATCTGCAAAGCTCAACGGGAATCTTCCTGTTCTTCTGCTCATGGGGCATCTGGTGGTCGTTCTTCCAGCGCTGGCTCAATTCCATGGGTCTCAATGGCGCCGAAGTGGGCACGATCTACTCGATCAACTCCCTGGCCACGCTGCTGCTCATGTTCGGGTACGGCATCCTCCAAGACAAGCTCGGACTGAAGAGGCATCTTGTACTCGCCATATCGGTCATCGCCGCGCTCATAGGCCCATTCGTGCAATTCGTGTATGCGCCTCTCATGAGCGTGAACATGATGGCCGCCGCGCTCATAGGCTCCATCGTGCTGTCCGCCGGGTTCATGGCGGGATGCTCGCTCATCGAGGCCCTCACCGAACGCTATAGCCGCCGGTTCGGATTCGAATACGGCCAGGCCCGCGCTTGGGGTTCGTTCGGCTATGCCATTGTGGCGCTCGTGGCCGGCATCGTGTTCAACATCAACCCGATGATCAACTTCTGGATCGGCTCCGCGTTCGGAGTCGGCATGCTCATCGTGTACCTCACGTGGTATCCGGCGGAGCAACGCGAGGCGATCAAGCAGTCTGACGAGCCGAGCGCGGAGCAATCCAGCCCCTCGCTCAAGGACATGCTGCACGTGCTGCGCATGCCAGCCCTGTGGGTGCTCATCGTGTTCATGCTGCTCACCAACACGTTCTATACCGTGTTCGACCAGCAGATGTTCCCCACCTACTACGCCTCACTGTTCGCCAACGAAGCCACCGGCAACACCGTGTATGGCATGCTCAACTCAGTGCAGGTCTTCTGCGAATCCGCGATGATGGGAGTCGTGCCGATCATCATGCGCAAGATCGGCGTACGCAATGCGCTGCTGCTCGGCGCCACGGTCATGTTCCTGCGCATCGGACTGTGCGGCATCTTCCACAATCCGGTGGCCATCTCAATCGTCAAGATGTTCCACGCCATTGAAGTGCCACTGTTCTGCCTGCCGGCATTCCGCTACTTCACGCTTCATTTCAATCCCAAGCTTTCGGCGACGCTCTACATGGTGGGATTCCAAATCGCCTCGCAGATCGGGCAGGTAGTGTTCTCCACGCCACTCGGCATGCTGCACGACCGCATGGGAGACCGTACGACGTTCCTTACGATTTCCGGCATCGTCCTGGCCGCCACGATCTACGGTTTCTTCGTGATCAAACGAGACGACCAGCAGGTGGACGGAGATCCGTTCATCCGCGACTCCCAAAAGAAGCCGACACTCGCCGCCGACGAAACGATTCTCGCCGCGGATTCCGAAGACATGTAGCCGTCCGTCTTTCCCCACGCTTTCAGACCGCACACCCCCATTCGTTTCTCATGGAAGGATTCATCATGGAATCAACCCCGAACACCGCGTACGAGATTCCTCAATTCACCCCGATCGCCGATCACGCCGAACAGCTAGCACGCGCAGAAGCCGGCGTGGCGAGCATGCGAGCCACGCGCAACGACCGATGGTACCCGAAGATCCACATCGCCTCCGATGGCGGGTGGATCAATGACCCGAACGGACTCTGCCGCGTGAATGGCCGCTGGCACGTGTTCTACCAACTGCACCCGTACGGCACGCAATGGGGCCCGATGCACTGGGGGCATGTCTCCTCCGCCAACATGGTCGACTGGCGCCGTGAACCAATCGCCTTCGCCCCCAGCCTCGAGCAGGAACGCCATGGTGTGTTCTCCGGCTCTGCCGTGATCGGCGATGACGGAAAACCGTGGTTCTTCTACACGGGCCATCGCTGGGCGAATGGCAAAGACAACACCGGGGGCGACTGGCAGGTGCAGATGCTCGCCAAGCCAAATGACGAGAATCTGAAAACCTTCACCAAGGAAGGCATGATCATCGACTGCCCACCGACCAAGTGAATCATCACTTCCGCGATCCGAAGGTGTGGAAGACGGGGGACACATGGTACATGACCTTCGGCGTCTCCTCGAAAAGCAAACGCGGCCAGATGTGGCTGTACACGTCGGAGGACATGGTGCACTGGAGTTTTGAACGCGTGCTGTTCGAACATCCGGATCCGAACGTGTTCATGCTCGAATGCCCCGATTTCTTCCCCATCCGGGACCCCCACGGCAATGAGAAATGGGTCATCGGCTTCTCGGCCATGGGTGCGAAGCCACACGGGTTCAGGAATCGCAACGTGAACAACGCCGGCTACATCGTGGGCGCATGGGAACCAGGAGGCTCCTTCATACCGGAAACCGAGTTCCGCCCATGGGATGAGGGGCATAATTTCTACGCCCCGCAGTCGTTTAACGCCGACGGCAGGCAGATCATGTACGGATGGATGAGCCCATTCGTCACGCCGATTCCGATGGAGGAGGACGGCTGGTGCGGCAATCTGACGCTTCCACGGCAGATCACGCTCGGAGACGATGGCACGCTCCGCACCGCACCCGTTGAGGAAATGACCGGGCTACGTGAAAACAATGTCGGTTTCGACACGCTTGAACTCGGCACGAACCAAAGCGCCACGATTCTCGACGATGACGGCGGCGCCCTGGAGATCGAGATGACCCTCGACCTTGCACATACGAGTGCCGAACGTACCGGCCTGCACGTGCACGCCACGGGGGACGGCCATTACACGGCCATCGTGTTCGACGCGCAAATCGGCGGAGTCGTGATCGACCGTCAGAATGTTGCCAACGGAGACAAGGGCTACCGCGTGGCGGTGCTCGGTGAAGACGAGCTCGCCTCCGACACGCTCGATCTTCGGGTGTTCATCGACCGCGGTTGCGTGGAAGTGTATGTGAACGGCGGCCGCCATGCCATGAGCTCATATTCGTTCCCCAACGGCGGAGACCGCGCGGTGCGACTCGTATCGGAATCGGGAACAACGTCCGTCCCCTCCCTTACGTTGCATAATCTCAAATCCATCGGCCTGGAATAGAGACTCCACCATTGCGCACAATCCACAGGTGGCGAGCGCCGCGCATGCCGGCGCTCGCCACCGTTTTGTGAATCTTCACCATGCCTTGTCAATGCCCATGGTCGGGGCTATACTGTTCGCTTGTTTTCGAACACGAGTAACTTTTCTGGTTGCGCGGCGGTAGACTCCTCACCTTGCTGCCTGAAGCCGGCAACCTTGCGGCATCGCATGATGCAGAAAGTAAGGTGCACATTGGCTTCAGGCTCTTTGCGCATATCGCCACACGACACGGCCCGCACTGCGACGCGAAGCGCGGCGCGCAAGTATCTACCCACCGTCATCACCGTCGTCGTACTGCTCGCCATCTGGCAGATCTGGGTTGATGTGGCGCACCCTCCGACCACGATGATCGCCTCCCCCACCGAAATCATCTCCGCAACCGTGCGCTCCTGGCCGACGCTGTGGCCCGCCACCTGCATGACCGCGATGGAGGGCGTGTGCGGCTTCCTGATCGCCTGCGTGCTCGGTGTGCTGCTCGGCATTGGCATTCACTGCTCACGCACCGCGTATTCCGCGCTGTTCCCGCTGCTCACCGCCGCGCAGACGCTGCCGCTCATCTCGATCGCACCGCTGTTCTTGATCTGGTTTGGTTTCGAGCCGATCGGCAAAATCGTGCTCGTCGCCGTGTTCGCCATCTTCCCGATTGTCGTGCAGACGATGCGCGGATTGCAAGCCGTGCCGCAGTTCTATGCCGACGTCGCGATGACCTGCGGCGCCTCGCGCGCATGGACGCTGTTCCACGTAGAGCTGCGTGTGGCAGCGCGCCAGATTTTCGGCGGCGTGCGCGTCTCCGCCGCTTACGTGTTCGCCACCGCCGCCACCGCCGAATATCTCGGCGCGCGCAGCGGTCTCGGCATTTGGTTGCAGGCGGCATACAACTCGTTCCAAACACCGCGTATTTTCGCGGCGACGCTGGTGATCATCGTCATCACCGGCATACTGCTGCTTCTCGTGCACGCCGTCGAACGCCTGCTGCTCGGGGCGCCGGATTCCGACGCTGACCCAGATGCCGACGCGCAGTAAGCAAATAACAAATAATACATAAATAATAATTTTATTTTCTATTCAAGGAATACTTATGCTCTCTTTCAGCACCGCCTCCCACCGCGCAGTTCGCCGTCTGCTCGCACTCGTGCTCGCTTTGTGCACGGTGTTCGCGAGCGCGGCCTGCGGTTCCGCCGCGAGCACTGATGCCAACGGTTTGCGCAACGTCACGTTCATGCTGTGGTGGGCGCCCGACACGAACCATATCGGCGTGTATGTGGCGAAAAACAAGGGGTATTACCGTGAGGCCGGACTCAATGTGAACGTCGTGGCAGTCGCGCAGTCCGGCGCGGAGCAGGCGGTGAACAACGGCGTCGCTGATTTCTCGCTGTCGACGCTGACCAATGTGAGCACATATGCCACGAAGGGCGCGCAGCTCAAGCAGGTGATGCAGGTGCAGCAGAAGCCAAGCGCCATCTGGTGCGCGCTGAAGTCGAACGGTGCGATTCACCGGCCGCGCGATTTCGACGGCAAGACGTTCGCCACTTTTGGGTCGAGCGAGTCGGATGCCGTGGTGCGTCGCATGATTCAGACCGATGGCGGCACCGGCACATTCGACAAAGTGACCGTCGGCACATCCACTTTCCAGACGTTGACTTCCGGCCGCGCTGATTTCGGCGGATTCTACTCGACGTGGGAGGGTGTGCAGGCGGAACTGAACGGCCCTGAACTGCGCTGCTTCACCGAACCGGATTATGGCGTGCCGGGCAATGCCGATTCGATCGGCGTGATCACCAGCAACAAGATCATCTCCAGCGACCCGGACTTGGTGAAGAAATTCGTGCAGGCCACACAACGCGGCTACGAGTACGCGTACGAGCATGGTGACGAGGCCGCGCAGATTCTCGTCGACGAGGCGCCCGAAGCGAATCTCGACATCGCGCTCGTCAAAAAGTCGATGAAGATGATTATCGACGGCGAGTATTGGGGCGACCGCGCGAAGATCAACTCCGGCGAGCAGACGTTCGGCGCGATCGACTACGACGGCACGCAGCAATACTTTGATTTTCTTGCGCAATCTGATGCATACACCGACGCGAACGGTGACGTGGTGACAACGGCTCCGCAGTCAAAGGACCTCGCCACAGACACCTATCTCGCGAAGTAAAACAGTTATTTAACACCACCAAAACGACGATCACGATGAATATAGCGGTCGATGGAGCCCCACAGCACCTCGCGACCGCAGTCGGGGAACAGTTCGGGCACGAAATCGAGTTCCGCGTAGGCGGCCTCCCACGGCAGGAAGTTGCTCGTGCGTTGTTCGCCGGACGTGCGGATCACCAGATCGCAGTCTGGGATGTCGGGATTGTAGAGATGCTCGGAGATCATCTTCTCGGTGACGCGATCGCCCTTGATCTTGCCGTCGCGCACTTCACGCGCGATCGCGGCTGCGGCATCGGCGATTTCGGCACGGCCACCATAGTTGATGCAGAACACCACGTCGATCACTTTGTTGTGCTTCGTGCGTTCCATCGCCACTTCGAGCTCGTCGATAACCGACTTCCATAGCTTCGGGCGACGCCCTGACCAACGCACGCGCACGCCCCACTCGTCCATCTGCGCGACACGTCGGTGAATGATGTCGCGCGAGAAGCCCATCAGGAAGCGCACCTCCTGTGGCGAACGCTTCCAGTTCTCGGTGGAGAACGTGTAGAGGCTCAGGTAGCGCACGCCGGCTTCGATGGCACCGGCGATCGTGTCGAACACCACTGGTTCGGCGGCCTGATGCCCTTCGGTGCGAATCAGTCCGCGCTGCTGCGCCCATCTGCCGTTGCCGTCCATGATCACGCCCACGTGACGTGGCACTTTGTTCTTCGGGAAGTTCGGAATGATCGTCGGGTCGGAGAACGGCGCTGCCGGCACGCTCAACGATTTGTAGTCCACTGCATCAAAAGCCATGGTTTCAATCTAGCAAGCCTAGCGAACGAATCGGTCGTTCGAGATAATACTGCGCCCATTCGCGCACGATGTTCTCGGTGCGTGCGTCGATCGGCAGCAGCTCGTCGACGCTCTGCCAGTCCCCCTGTTCGAGGGCGCGCAATTGTGCGAATACGCGCTCGTCCACGCGCGTGGCGTCGGGTGTGCGGTCGTCCGCGCACATCGCTCCGCCGGCTGGCGCGGAGAAATATGAGATCTGCTGCCTGCCGCACACGACGCACGAGTCGAGCCGAATGGTCCAGCCAGCCAGTGCCATGGCGCGCAGAATATACGACAAACTGATCGCCTGCGCATCATGCGCATGTCTGCTCAGCGCGCCGAGCGCGGCGATGAGCAAGCGATATTGCGCGGGCGCCGGCTCATGCTCGGCGGCGAAGAGGTCGCTCGCCGTTTCGCACATCGCATTCGCCGCGGTGTAGCTGCGGTAGTCGCCGGTTATTCCGGCGGCATACGCGGCGAGCGACTCCGCCTGCCGGATGCTGTCGAATGTGCGGCCTTCGTTGAGCAGCAGGTCGACGCGCATGAACGGTTCGAGCCGCGCTCCGAAACGCGATTTTGTTCTGCGCACGCCTTTTGCTACGGCGCGCACTTTGCCGTGCTCTTTGGTGAGCATCGTGATGATGCGGTCCGCCTCGCCAAGTTTCGCGGTGCGCAACACCACCGCTTCGTCTCGATACAGTGCCATTTCTCAGTTATCGCCAAGCTACATATTTTTACGAGAACCTGAAGAGTCCCCAGAACGCGAAGCACATCAGCATCGTGAACATCGTGAATGCGATGATCCAGAAGAACACGCGGCCGAAACGCGTCTGCGCGATGATCGGATCTTCGTTGTGCGCGAGTGCATGCCAGGTGCCGCGCTTGATGGGCCATTGCAGGAGTCCGCGTTGCGAGGCGATCTCGATGATGTGCTCGAACATCGACGCCCACGTCCACAGCACGACCACGCACACGAGCTGCGTGACCGGCCAGCTCCAATACATCATGCCGGCGCTGTCTGCGGGGGCTTTGCCCCACGCGAGCTCGACGACCGCCATGACGACTTCCGCGAACCCGCCGAGGAACAGTAATCCGGCGGATATCGTCATGATCGTCACGAATCGCAGTGCGCGCGCGAACTCTCGGTTCATGCCCATTGTGTGCGGCTTGTGGCGCACGCGGCGCACGATCGCGCGCACGAGCGTCACGATGAGCAGCACGAGCGAGACGAGCATCATCAGCAGGTTGAGTCCGAGCACTATGCAGCCGTAGGTCGTCATCGCCGGCCTCGCGTGCAGCTCATATGGCACGCTGATCGACTGGTACAGCGAGGTTCCCGCCACTTTTTCGCTCGTCTGTGTGAGTCCTCGCGACGTGCCGACTGCCCACGACACAGTGTCGGCGACGTAGGTGTCGGCGAACGGCGTGCCCTCCATCGCCTCGTCTCCGAGGCGCAGCACGTGGTTGGCGATTGGGTAGCTGCGCAACGTAACGTCGTAGTTGCCCGCCTTATGCGCTTGCTCGAGAATGTCTTTGAATCCCTGCACCTGCGCGGTCATCACGTCTTTGGAACCGTATGCGACGAGGGTTGGGATGCTGTATGAGGTTGGGGTGTTCGTGCTGATGTCGAAGTTGTGCATGCCGAACATTTCGCCGTCGAGCGAGAACACGCGGCGCACGATCGACTGGTAGCCTTCGTTCGCACCGACGAGCGCGAAATCCTGCACGGCGAGGAATCCGAGCGCGTGGCGCGGTGAGAACACCATCGGCGAGAGCAGAACCTGGAAGGCGATGTCTTTGTCTTGCTCCACGAGATATGAGGCGATCCACGTGCCTTCCGACGTGCCGTAGAGTCCCACTTTCTTCGCATCCACGTTACTGAATCCGCGCATCATGTTGATCACCTGATCGTAGATCGCGGCCGACCCTGGGTAGTCTCGCGTCAGATCGTTCGTAGACCACACCGGCTTGTCGATGACGGCGGTCACGAATCCCGCTGACGACATGGCGCTGGCGATGTCGCCGAACGAGTTGTCGCACGTGCCGTAGCCCGCTCCGTGCAGGAAGATCATCGCTGGCAGATTCTTGCCCGCGTTCTGTGGCTCACGGAATGCGATGTTGATCTTCTGGATCTCACCTGTGCTTGGGCGCTTCGCGTCGATGCTCTGATGCCATTCGTGAACTTTGTAGGTGCCGTTCGATGGGAGTTTTGCGTCGTGTCGAACGTGACCGACGTGTCTGATGTGAGTGTGGAGAACGTCTGCCCGGTCGGTGAGTTGTCGATCGGCAGACTTGTGTAGTTCGACGCCATGACCAGAATGCCGAGCAGAATGATGAAGATCGGCAGTTTGATCATCAATCTGCGGGACCGGCTGAACTGCGGCGCTTGCTCCTGCGCGCTTGTGTGCTGAGACTGACGTTGTTCCACGCTCACGATCCTATCGAATCGACGAAACTTTTCTAAAGATCAGTAGTTGCAGTATTACTGAACTGCTCACTGTTGAGTAATGCCGAGCACTGCTTGCGCGCAGTGCTCGGCATGCGAATTACTGTTCGTTGCTTTTGCTCGATTATTGTTCGGTTATCGGCATGACGATCGGACCGGTGGCCATGCCGTCTTCGTCGCCTTCCATTTTCGAGGCGATGTCGCGCGCATATTTGAGCAGTGTCTCCACGATCTGGTCTTCGGGAACCGTTTCGACCACCTCACCTTTGATGAAGATGCGGCCTTTGCCGTTGCCCGATGCCACACCGAGGTCGGCTTCGCGCGCTTCGCCCGGACCGTTGACGATGCAGCCCATGACGGCGACGCGGATCGGCGCGGTGATGCCTTTGAGTCCTTCGGTGACCTCGTTTGCCAGGTGGATCACGTCGACTTGCGCGCGGCCGCAGCTCGGGCAGCTGATGATGTCGAATTTGCGTGGGCGCAAGCCCAGATATTCGAGGATCTTGCAACCGACTTTGACTTCTTCGACCGGCGGTGCAGACAGCGAAACGCGGATCGTGTCGCCAATGCCTTCTGCCAGCAGTGCTCCGAAGGCCACGCATGATTTGATCGTGCCCTGCCATGCGGGGCCTGCCTCGGTGACGCCGAGGTGCAGCGGCCAGTCGCCTTTGGAGGCGAGCAAGCGGTAGGTCTCCACCATCGTCACCGGATCGTGGTGCTTCACCGAAATCTTGAAATCATGGAATCCCACGTCTTCGAACATGTGGGCTTCCTTAAGCGCCGAGGCGACGAGCGCTTCCGGCGTCGGGCCACCGTATTTCGCATACAGTTCTTTGTCGAGCGAGCCGGCGTTGACACCGATGCGCAGCGAGATGCCGGCGTCGGTGGCGGCCTTGCAGATCTGCGGACCGACCTCGTCGAATTTGCGAATGTTGCCGGGGTTCACGCGCACTGCGGCGCATCCGGCGTCGATCGCCTCGAACACGTATTTGCTTTGGAAGTGGATGTCGGCGATCACCGGAATCGGCGATTTTTGACGATCTGCGGCAGAGCGTCGGCGTCTTCCTGATTCGGCACGGCCACGCGCACGATGTCGCAGCCGGCTGCGGTCAGTTCGGCTATCTGCTGCAGCGTCGCGCCGACGTCAGCGGTTTTCGTGTTCGTCATCGACTGCACCGAAATCGGTGCGCCGCCGCCCACCGGCACGGGGCCGACCATGATGCGGCGTGACTTGCGGCGTGGGTGCAGCGGGCTTTCGCTGATCGCAGCCTCGCCTGTTTTGCGGAACCCTTGTTCGTTTGCTGTCATCACAGATTCTTCGTCTTTCCGATTGTTGCGATATGTTCGTCGGCGCGCGCACGAGCCTCACGCTCGAGCTGCTCGACCTCTTCCACGGATTCGAATAGCGGTTTGGCACTCAACTGCGCATCCATCGCATCGATCACGTCTGCGACGGTGGGCACGATGTCGAGATAGCCGATCACGCCGTTCAGGAAGGCGTGCACCGCCTGCTCGTTGGCTGCGTTGAGCACCGTTGTGTGCTTTTCCGAAGCCTTCAGGCATCTGCGAGCCAAGTCGACGGCTGGGAACGCTTCGTTGTCGAGTGGTTCGAACGTCCATTCCGCCGCCTTCGTCCAATCGCATGCCTTGGCAACATTCCCCATGCGATCGGGGGCGGAGAGGCCAAGGGCGATCGGCAGGCGCATGTCGGGCGGCGATGCCTGGCAGATCGTCGCGCCATCGCGGAATTCAACCATCGAATGCACGATGGATTGCGGATGCACGGTCACTTCGATGTTGTCTGGCGCGATGTCGAACAATCGGCTGGCTTCGATCACTTCCAAGCCCTTGTTCATCAGCGTCGACGAATTGATCGTCACCACAGGGCCCATGTTCCACGTCGGGTGGTTCAGGGCCTGCTGCGGGGTGACGTTCCGCATCTGCTCGCGCGTCCAACCGCGGAATGGTCCGCCCGATGCTGTGACAATGAGTTTCGAGACCTCGGCATGGGTGCCGGAGCGCAGGCTCTGCCAGATGGCGGAGTGTTCGGAATCCACCGGGTTGATCTGGTTTTCGCGCGTTTGGGCGTCAAACAGCAGGTGGCCGCCAGCGACCACGGATTCCTTGTTCGCCAACGCGAGTTGCGAATCCGCCTGCAATGCGGCGATGGATGGCTCCAAGCCGATGGATCCCGTGATGCCGTTGAGCACGACGGGCGCGCCGATTCCAGCGAGCGCCACCACTTCGCGTTGCCCCGCTCGTATCTGGGTCGCCTGTGCTCCTCGTGCGTCCAGTGCCTCGCGCAGCGGTTTCACTGCCGCGGGATCCGCGACGACCACGACGGGAACGTTGAACGTGGCGGCTTGTTCGGCGAGCATGTCGACGTGGCTTCCGCCTGCGGCCAAGCCTGCCACTTCGAAACGGTCACGATGCCGTGCGATCACGTCGAGCGCCTGTGTGCCGATGGATCCGGTGGATCCGAGAATAATGACGTTCTGATGCTCTTCTTGCATGAAGTTACATACCTCGTTTGCAATCTGGTGAGGTGAGATAGTGTTCGAATTCACCCGATGCCCAGTGTTGTTCGGCGACGGTCTCACAAGCCGCTCACCGATTCAGTTGGGCGATACCGAAGCAATATTGTAATAGCACTGCTGCATGTCAGCGCATGCAGCAGTGCTATTGGAGTTTGGAAATCATTGATTGTTCGCTGTATTCGAGCCGTGCGACGGCAGATCGTCCGTCGTGTCGGGGAACGCGAGATCCGGAATGTCGATGTTCATCTGGTTCTCGCGCATGTAGCGGCGAACCGGATCATCGTCGTCTGAAGATGAGCCGGCCGAAGCAGCGTCACCATTGCCGGGATCGGCGCTGTTCGAGGAGCTCGGCATTGGCAAGTCGGGAATCGACACGCTCGAGAGCTTCGGCACGGAAAGCGTGTCAAGCAGAGATTTCGCGCCTTCGTAGGAATGCGTGGTCTCTGGAATCGTCGACGTGTGCTCGGCAAGAGAAGCGAGCGAAGAGAGCGACGGAGACGGCGAAGCCGGATCCACCTGCGTGGCGTGTTCGCTGCTGCTCGGCACAAAAGAGGCGGGAGCAGTGGCCGCTGAAGCGGTCGGCGCAGTTGAGGAAGCCGGTTCTGCCGGCGAAGCGGCGGTCTCCGTATGCGAAGCAGGAGCATATGCTGACGGAGTGGAAACCGGCGCAGCCTGCGCAGGTGCGGTAGTGGTTTCATGCGTGCTCGGTGCCGCGGTGTGCGCAGTCGACGTGTCGGTCGACGGCGTTGGCTGCACAGCGTGCTGGTATTGCGGAACCGAACGCGGAGCCGGTGTGATCGGCTGAATAGACGACAGCGAAGTCTGGTTTGCGGCGCGCATGCCGGAGCCAAGCGTGCTGGCAGACGGCGTTTCCACCGTGACCGGTGCGATCGTCTCGGTCGGAGCGGATTCCTCGGAAACGGTCACCGAAGCCGTCGGCATGTTCGGAAAACTCGGCGTGCTCACTCCGGTCGGCTCGCTCACCGGCGACGCGGAACTGCTGTCGGCGGTGAAAATAGCCTCTTCAGCGCGGTGCAGTTCGTCGAAACTACCGTCGGAAGTCGTGGACTGCGGCGCTTCCGCAGTAGTCATCGTCACCGTCGCCTGAGTTTGCGCGACGTCTGGGAACAGTGGTTTGACACCATCTGCCGGTTCGGTCACCGTCTCCGTTTCGGTCACAGTCTCGGTGATCGACGGCGCGGATATGCTGCCGTCTTCGTCAAGGCGACGGTATGATTCGAGCTGATTGAGCAGATCCGCGCAGGCGGCGAGATAATAATCCACCTGCCGCTGCTCGTACCCGCGCGCACCCTTCTGCACGGTGAACGCCACGTCTTCCACAGACTTCGAGTTGATCTTCGGGAACGGATCCTCGCCCGCCTGCGCGTTCGAACCGTCGGCGGTCACTTCGGAGAGCTCGAAGCGCGCCTTGTCCATGATGTTGTCGATCAAACGGTCGACCTGCTTGCGCTTGTACGAGAGGTGCTTCTTCTGCCCGGAGGCGAAGCGCGCGCCGTGATCTCGCGCGGCGTGCTGCTCGAGCTCGTGCAGCGACGACTCCATCTGCGCCTTCCAAGCCACGCGCCCGACCTCGTTGATCTCAGCGAGCGTTTGGCGGTCGCACAGCACGTTCTTCAATCTGTCGAGTTTGGAATCCACGTCCGCCGGCACATACCCGCCCTTGACCATCGAGAACGAGGCGTTCTGAATATCCGCGAGCGTCAGCGAATTGCCGCCGCTCTCATATTCCTTATGTGCCTGCTCAAGGAACGTGTCGACCTGGCGAGGATCATAGCCCCTCGAATGCTTTCCGACGTGCGGGATGGTGGTGGTTGCGCTATCAGATTCCTTTGCCTGCGCCATCAACGTTCCTTCCATACCAATCTCAAGAATATTTGCCACGCAAACTCACATATTCGCGTCACATGGAGTTTCGTGCAAGTCCTATTGTAGATTACTCACCGACTCATTATGCTCGCGGTGACGCATATCTTCTCACTCAACGATTCCCGCCGCATTGCGCAGAGGCACGCGAAGCGTGTTGCTTTTCACACCATCATGTATAGTGGTTTCGTTCATAATAATCGTTTTTGAGTATTATGAGTGCGCACGGGCGATTAGCTCAGCTGGTTAGAGCGCCACCTTTACACGGTGGATGTCGGGGGTTCGAATCCCTCATCGCCCACTTTTTCTTGGGTTTTGCCAAAATCACGTATTACTGAGCTGCGCAATATTGCGCAGCTATCTGACACGCCGTGTTCCCTATGCAGCGTTTTCTATATAGATATATGCAAGCTCACATATGCAACTCGCGACCTGTTACATTTAACAGGTCGCGAGAAATCAGTGAATAAAAATGGTATCTATTACTTGCCTTTGCCGAACGCGCGCAGGTGAATGCCGTTCCAATCATCACTGACAGTGAGCGGCGTGGCTGCGTTCATGCCCGCGGTTTTCGCGGCGTTCTGCACAGTGCTCGGGCTTGGAGCTCCATCGCGTCCCGGCTTCGGGGTCAGCACCCACAACGGGCCATCTTGCCCCAGAACGGCGTAGGCGTCGACGATCGTGTCGCAAAGTTCATCTTCATCATCACCGTCACGCCACCAGATGATCGCCCGTCGACGGCGGAATCATAGTCCTCGTCAACCAAATCTTCACCGGTGAGCTTTTCGATTTTCTCTCTGATCGCGTCATCCACGTCGTCGTCCCAGAGCCATTCCTGGACCAGGTCGCCATCGTGGAAGCCGAATTCCTCAGCGCTTTCTGATGCTGTTTGATTCACGCTCGCCAATATACCAAAGCCATTGAACAGAGCGGAAAACAGCCGTTCACTTCTCAAACACGCGTTGACAAACGCGCGCAAACCGAAAATATTATTTGTTCGATTCGCTGGAGCTGTCGGTGCTGTTCGCTGTGCTGCTTGCGGTGACGGTGCAGTGTGGCAGCGAGTCCGCCTTGCCTTCGCCTATTTTCGTGATCGCCTCATACGCCTCAGCCAGCGTCGACACCTTCACATCGCGCAAGCCGCTTGGCACGTGCCCCACCACTTCGTCGCAGTTGTCGGCGGGTGCCAAGAACCATGTGGCGCCGGCATTGCGTGCGCCGATCATCTTCAGGTCGATGCCGCCGATTTTGCCCACTGTGCCGTCGTCGCTTATCGTGCCGGTTCCGGCGATGGTCACATTGTTCGCCTCATTCTGCGGGGTCAGTTTGTCGACCACGCCAAGCGCATACATCATGCCGGCGGAGGGACCGCCGATGTCGTCGATGTGCATCGACACGTCGGAGTCCTTCACATCGGTGACGCCGAGTTTCTTTGCGTATGCGACGCCAGCGGTGATCGCCGAGTTCATCGAGGAATCCATGTCTTTCTTCGATTCGGCGTTGTATTCCTCACTGCTCTGCCCCACCGGGAACACCGCTTCGCTGGGCAGCACGTTCATATGCGGGTTGAGCCAGCCGACCAACGCCCAGAAATTCGACGTTTCGTAGCCTGGCACACCGCTCGCGTTCACTGTGGTGAGCAGCAGTTTGCCGGAGTCTTTGTAGGTCTTCGCGTTTTTGATCGTGATGACTTCCTTGCCGCCGCTCTCCCCGAGCACGTTCGCCGTCGGCCCGGGCATCTCGACCACGTACGGACTCGGCAACGCGAGCAGAACCACTGCAATGAGCACGGTGAGCATGCCGATGAAATAGCGCTTCGGCCTGCCGCTCCACCGTTTGCGCAGGCGGGCGAACACGCTTCGCTTGCCGCCGGTTTCGCTTGGCGTCTCTGGCGTGAGTTCGTCGTCTGCTGCAGTATTCGCTTGGTTCATAGCTTCATATTATGGTTCACCGCACCCACCGCAGCTTCGGCGCGCGGCACGAATACCGCGAACTGGAATATTTCCCCGCGATTGCGAGTAGAAATGCTAGAAGTCTAAGAATGAATACTTGTAAGGAAGGATCAGCGTATGAGTGAAGATGCGATCCGCCAATGGCTCATTGAGTGCTTTGGCCCAGAGCAGGGCGAGCAGGCGTACGAACAGCTGTCGCAACTGCCGGAATCGCTTCGTGACCAGCTGATGAGTCAAGATCCGTCGGCGCTGCCGAGCCCTGAGCAGATGAAGCAGATGATGCAGATGTTCATGGGTGGCGATTCGACGGCCGCGTCGATGTTCGGCATGGGCGGCATGAACGGTATGAACATGGGTGGCTCCGCGAACGGTGACGCTCACGTGCCAGCCGGATTCCGCAGTGCGGCTGCCGACGCACAAGCTAATGGTGCTGACGGCGCTGCCGAAGCAAGCGCAGACGCCGGCAATGCCAGTGACGCCGCGGTCGACGTGAACATCGCGAAGACGATCGCCCATCAATACACGAGCGATTCCTCGAGCGAGTCGGTGGTGACCGCCACCGACGGCGAAACGATGCGCCGCGCGATGACCGAGTCGAATCTGTGGCTCGACACGGCGACCGAGTTCAACCCCGTCGCCGGTGACGCCGAGGCGTTGACGCGCACGAGTTGGATCGATGGCACGATCGACCAGTGGGCGAAGTTCGCCGCACCTGTGGCGTCGTCGATGTGCGACGCGATGAACGATGTGATCAACGACCGCTTGGGCGACCAGTTCGGCGGCGAGATCACCGGCATGTTCGCCGGTCCGATCCCGATTCCGATTCCTGAGAACATGCGCGACCCGAAGAAGCTGATGAGGCAGCTTGCGAAGGCGACGTTCAGCATGCAGCTCGGCAATGCCGCAGGCGCGCTCTCGCATGAGGTGCGCGGCAGCTTCGACCAAGGCTTGGCGTTGCTGAAGAATCCAGCTGGCGGCTTGATCATGCAGAATGTCAAGGAATACGCGAAGTCCCTGGAACTCGATGAGGACGAGGTGACCACGTTCCTTGCGCTGCACGAGGAGGCTTACGCCCGCTTGTTCGCAACCGTGCCGTGGCTTATGCCGCGTTTCGAGGCGCTGCTCGGCAAGTACGCGCGCGGCATCACGATTGACTTGGACGCGATGGAAGACGAGTTGCGTGACGCCGATGGACTCGACCCGGATTCGCTGTCGGGCGCTCTGAATCTCACGAACGTGGGCATGAGCGAAGACACTCCGGAGCAGAAGGACGCGATGCGTTCGCTCGAGAATCTGCTGGCTCTCGTCGAGGGCTGGGTGGATTGCGTGATGTGGCGCGCTGGTATGGCGCACCTGCCGCACATCGACCAGTTGCGTGAGATGATGCGCCGCGAGCGCGCTGTCGGAGGCCCTGCAGAACGCACATTCGAGAACTTGATCGGCTTGCAGCTGCGCCCGAAGCGCATGCGCGAAGCTGCCCAGCTGTGGGAGAAGATCACCGCCGAGCAAGGCATTGAGGCTCGTGACGCGATGTGGTCGCACCCCGATCTGCTGCCGCAGCTCGCCGCCGAGACCGACGACGCCGACGCGCAGGAGAACGCGAACACCGAGGCGGATTCCGCTCCCGCGAAAGACTCGATCGACTGGGACGCCGAGCTGAGCAAGCTGCTCGACGAATCCGCTGATGATGGCGACGCTACCGACTCAGACGCTGGCAATGACGGCGAACGCAGCGATGCCGACAATGCTGGTGACGATAACGCCAACGGCGATTCAGGCGATGGCGACGGTGGTGATGGCGGCTCTGATTCCGCTCCGTCAACGCCGAGCGACACTCCTGCCGATGACTGATCTCAACTGATAGTCACTTGTTGACATACAACGTGGGGCTTCACACTGAACTAGTGTAAAGCCCCACGTTTTTATATATTATTATAAATAATTATTATCTCATATTTACAATAACTGAAGTAAATAAATAATCACAATAACGAATAATAACTACTAATATAATTAATCTCACTAATGTAGGAAGCGGCTCAGCTGGCGCACGTATGCCGTCTGCTCGTCGGCTCGCTTCGCGAACGACAGGTGCAGCGTATCTTCCGCGCGCGTCATCGCCACATACAGCACGCGCCGCTCCTCCTCCACTTTCTGCGCGTCGGTGGAAGGCTTGTATGGCAGCAACCCGTCCGACAAGCCGACAACGAACACATGCTTGTATTCCAAGCCTTTTGAGGCGTGGATCGTCGAGATCGTCACACGTCCCGCGGAGACACCGAGTTTTTCCACACCTTCGTTCGACGTGCTCGCCGCGACCGGTCCGGCGAGCGCCGACGACTGCCACCCCGAGTTTCTGCGCACTTGGTAGGGAATGCCGGCGGCGCGCAGAGCCTGACCGATAATCGCCTGCTGCCCCGAGACGCGCGTGAGCACCGCGCAGTCACTTGCCTTGCCGCCGTGCGCGATGATGCGTTGTATTTGCACGGCGACGGCCTGCGCCTCCTGCGCGTCGCTGTCGTAGATGTGACTGATCACGCGAGCGCCGCCGTCGCGCCCCGAGTTGAGTTTGATGTAGCCATCGCGGAACTGCGACTGTGCGAGCACGCGGTTCGCGTAACCGACGATCGGCGCGACGGAACGGTAATCGGTGCTCAACGCGATGTCGGCGGCGAGCGGTTCGAACTCTTTGGCGAAGTACTCGAGGTAATAGCTCGTCGCGCCGGCGAACGAATAGATCGTCTGCGCCGGATCTCCCACCACGCACACGTTGCGATTGCTGCCGAGCCAGTTCTTCATCAGCAGGTGTTGCAGTGGCGACACGTCTTGGTATTCGTCGACGGTCAGCCAGCCGATGCTGCGGCGAATCTGCTCAGCGACGTCGGGGAACGCGTTGAGCACATGGCATGCAAGCAGCAGAATGTCGTTGAAATCTATTTGCATGCGCGACGTTTTCTCAGCCTCGTATTGGTCGTACACCTGCGCGAACTGCTCGGGTTCGAGCCCTGCCGGTGGCTGGCGATGCGTGGCTGCGCAGACGCGCGCATAGTTCTTCGAATCGACGAGCGACACCTTGCACCAGTCGATCTCCTGCCCCACGTCTGCCACCGCCTGCTTGAGCGGCTCCTGATTGGAGAATCGGAAGAGCGCGCGTGAGACGAGCGGCTCTTTGCTGTCTGCGACTTCGGGGAACGGGCCTTCGCATATCTGCGGCCATGCTTCGCGCATCTGCCGCAGTGCCGCGGAGTGGAACGTCGACGCGCGCACTCCGGCAGGCACGTGCAGTGCGTCGAGTCGTTCGCGCATTTCGTTGGCGGCTTTGATGGAGAATGTCACTGCGAGCACGCGGTTCGCATCCCACTGCTCGCTTGCGCATGCGTAGGCGATGCGGCGGGTGATCGTGCGCGTTTTGCCCGCGCCTGCCACGGCGACGATGCGCACGGGGCCGTCCACCGACTGCGCCGCCGCGCGCTGGGACTCGTCGAGTCCTTCCAATATCTCGTTCGCCGATTCACTCATGTCGCCATTGTGCCACGCTCGCGCCGACAGGTGAAGCGGGCTTCATGGCGTGTCCGTTTCTTTCCCCGACCAATATATATGTGTCATCAAGCGCGCCCCTCACGACCTGTGTGCATTGGTCGCAACAGTGCGCACGCACGCGTTCACAACTAACGTAAAGCGTTGCAATCATTGGATTTTGTACTAGCTACATGTCATGATAACAGTGTGAGTGAGCGAAGCAATTTCAAGTTGGCGGCCTTGGCTTCGGCGGCTATGCCAAGCGTGTCTGTGGCCGGTGTGCGCGATAGCGAGCAAGATAACGACACCGATCGCGCGGTCGGCATCGAACAAGCCGTGGTGCAAGACACGCGCGGACGTCTGTTCAACGTGTATGCGGCATTCGATGCGCGCGGTAAGAAGCGCCTGCTGGCACGTGGTCGTGCCGCACAGGTGGTGGATCGTTCACGTGAATTCGCCGGACTCGGCTTCGCCACCGAGCATGTGGTGGCATTCCATGCTGGCAAGAACGGCCCTGAAGACGCTTCCGTGCTCATCACCACGCATCCCGATGGCGTCACCCGTTCGCTCGACCTGCTGACGCTCGACGATTGCACGAGTTTTGGCACGGCCATCGGCGCGATTCACCGTTTGCGCCCCGATTTCATCACGAACGCACACTATCCGGTGTTCACCACCGGCCAGATTCACGCGCAGCTCACCGCGTGGATCAAGCGCCTGCGTCAAGCCGGCCACGTGCCGCCTGAGATCACCAGCCGTTGGGCAGCAATTATGGAAACAGAGGGACTCTGGTCGTTCTCCACGCGCCCCGTTCATGGCGGTTTTTCCGATGGTGACCTGATCTATTCGGGCTCGTCGATCACGGCGATCACCAACTGGCAAGACATGCAGATCAACGATCCCGCCCGCGATTTGGCGTGGGTGTTCTCGAAGCTCGACGAAACGCATCGCAACGCCGTCATCACCGCGTATGGCCGTGTGTTGGGCAATCGTCTCGACGACCTGATCATGCTGCGTGCCAATCTGTGGGTGCAGATGGAGCAGGTCGGCGACTTCATCAAGGCGCTGAACGCGGGCGACAACGAGCGCATCATGGAATTCAAGGTGCAGGTCGACAGGCTCGCCCACAAACTCGGTGTTTCCGCGCGCTCGTCGCGGGCGAACACGGCGCGCCCTGCTTCCAACGCTTCCGGCGCGTCGGCCAGTGCCCCGAGCACCGTCACCGTCAACACGCTGCTGCGCGATAATTCGCGTAACACCGCGTCCGGCGAGTTCGCCGACGATTCGACGAACGAGTCCGACATCACCGGCGATCATCGCGTCTCCTACACCGAAGTGATCGAAAACCGCGACGCCGCACACGCCACAAACACCGGCGCAACCAATGTCACAAACGCGCAGGACGCCGATAATACGAACAGCTCCCCCGTGCTCTCCAGCGAAACGCTGATCATCGGCATCAACGACAGCTCCTCGCGCGGCACGCGCATCGTGCGCGAGGAAGATTACCAGTACGAAACCGACGACACCAACAGCGGCACGTATGCTGCCGAGCCAGCGACTAATTCCACCGCGACCAGCAATGTCGCGCGAAGCGACAGCGACGCGCAGACCACGGTGATTCCGCTGCTCGAGCGCGAGGAGCAGGCGATGCGCGACGCGCGCGCCGGCTTGGAGAACGTTCGTCCGGCATCGTCGGCGGGCACTCCGGCCGTGACGCCCGACTCGCAGGATGACGACGATGATACGCGCGGCTGATTCCGCCGCGTGTAACCGCGTTCAGCAATGCGGGTAAATACGCGCACGCTGAAATAAGTTCAGCTTCCGGCAACTTGTATATAGCAGGAATCAACCTGTTGAAAGGAACATTATGGACATCGAAATCGGCATTCAGAACGTCGCTCGCACCGTCACGTTCACCACCGACGAAGCAGCCGAGGAAGTCACCGCAACGATCGATCGCGCGCTCGAAGAGCACAAGCCGATCGTGCTGACCGACAACAAGGATCGTCGCTTTGTTGTGCCCGCTGATTCGCTCGGTTATGTGATCATCGGCTCCGAGCAGCGTCACACTGTCGGCTTCGGCAATCTCGCGGACTGATTAATTTTTCTTGTCTTTACAAAAGTGCTGAATATCTCAGTATGAGATATTCAGCACTTTTATTTTATGTATTGCACGCAAATTATTGCGCGTTAATACCGGCTAGTCACACAGTGAGATCGCGCCGCGTCTCACGATTTCTCGCACGGTGGCGTCATCGGTCAGATTTTCGCCGAGTTCGTTCGGCTTGCCCGCGCCGTGCCAATCCGAACCGCCGGTGACGAGCAGATCGTAGCGCTCCGCGAGCTCGAGCAAACGCGCGCGCTCCGACTCGGGGTTGCCGCGATGCCACACTTCAAGTCCGCCGAGTCCTTCGCCGGCGAGCTCTTCGATCTGCGCGTCGGAGAGCAGCGTGAGATTGCGGCTCGGGTCGGCGGCATGCGCCACAACGCTGACACCACCCGCATCTTTCACCGCATTCACCACTTCCGAAGCAGACGGCGACGGCGTTGGAATGTAGTATTTACTACCCGTGCGAACGGCGTGCGCGAACGCTTCGCTGCGGTCTTTGTAGACGCCGGCGGCAACGAGCGCGTCAGCGATATGCGGGCGGCCGATTGTGGTGCGGCTCCCCTCTTTCACCTGCTCAAGCACACTCTGCCAAGTGATCGGGTAGTCTTTCGACAGCAACTCCACCATCTTTTGGTGCGAGCCACGCGTGCACGTCGTGTTTTTTCGAATAATTCGCTTATCTGACGATTGTTTGGATCATAGAGATACGCGAGCATGTGCACCGACACGCAACCGCACTGTGCGGTTATCTCAGTGCCGCGCATCAGCGGGAAATGCAGCTCTTCGGCGGCGTGCATCGCCTGCTCCCAACCTGCCGTCGTGTCGTGATCGGCTATCGCCACGCCGTGCAAACCGCGGTCACGGGCCTCTTCGAGCAGCTGGCGCGGAGTGCGCGTGCCGTCCGAGAACACCGTATGGCAGTGCAGATCCCAGCCTTCGCGCGGCGGCTGGGTCGGCATAACATAATCAGTCATATCTCCATCGTAAACGAGTTCGTGCCCGCCGTGTGCCCGTTTCGAGTCGGCGTGCCCGCGCTTTGCCTGCGACTCATATATTTATCGGTCGCAATTGTGCGCAAAATGTTGACGCTTGACTGTTTTATCGCCCACCTTGCGGTATCGTAAACGCCAGAAGCGCACATCGACGCGCGTTGAGATTTGTATTGCATCGATTGGAGATTGGCATGAGCAGCACGGGCAACAAGGCGGCGAATTCTGCACCATCCGAGAGCGCGGCCACCACAAACACGGCCACCGCGGAGTTGGTGAATCTGCGCCCGACCGGATGGCGTCATGGAGCCACGTGGACGTACCTGATCATGCTGCTCGCCTCCGGCGTGGCACTGCTTGTCTCGTTCATCCTCTCCGCCGAAACATTGCAGCTGGCGCGCCACCCGAACCAGTCGCTCGGCTGCGATGTGAACGCCGTGCTCTCATGCTCGACGGTGGCGGAGTCGTGGCAGTCGGAAATCGTCAAATTCGGCGAGCTGAGCTTCCCCAACGCGTTCTTCGGCATTGCGGCGGAGTCGGTGTTCGTCACGATCGCCGTCATCGGACTGGCCCGCATGAAAATGCCACGCTGGTTCGCCACCTGCACTTGGCTCGGATCGCTGGCGGCGCTCGCCTATTCGTATTGGCTCACGTCGCAGTCGTTGTTCGTCATCAACGCCTTGTGCCCGTGGTGCTTGGTGCTTATGTTCGCCACGACGATTCAGTTCATGGCGGTTTCGCACGCCACCGTCACCGTGCAGCATCTGCCGTCGAAAGCGCGCCGACTACTCACCTGCTACCGTCTCAACATCGATCTGATGGTCGATGTGGTCTGGGTAGTGGCGCTCATCACGCTGATCCTGGTCAAAGATGGCGCAATGCTCTTCCGCTGAATACGCTAGAGGAGCTGGAATTCGGCGGTGAGGGCGGCAGGGCCGGTGAGCATCACCGAATCATCGGTCACATCAACGCGCACAGTGCCACCGAGCACGTGAATGCGCCAGTGGTCGATCTGCGTTTTGGCGCGGAGCACGATGGCCGTGGCGCACATGCCCGTTCCGCAGGCCAGCGTCTCACCCACGCCGCGCTCGTACACGCGCATTGAGGCGTCGCCCAAGTCGCGCTCGGTGTCGAGGTTGTCGATGCGCGCGAATTCCACGTTCTGGCCGTTCGGCAGTTCCGGCGTCACGTCTGGCGCGTGGGTCAGCTCCAAGTCGCCGAGCACGGGCAGTGTGGAATAGGCGTCTTCGACGATCGTCACCACGTGCGGATTGCCCATGTCGACGAACGTACCCTTGCCCTCGCCTTGCGAACCGGGGATGGTCACCGTGTATTCGTTCCTGGCGCCCATGGACCATTTGCCCATGTCGACGCGGAACAGTTGAGAGCCGAGCTCGGCATCGTCGGGCAGATGCGTGATGCGCTTGGCGCCGGCGCGAGTGCCGAGTTTGAACGACTCGTTCTCACCCAACGAGATCAGCCCGCGCTGCACCAAAAACTGCGCGGTGGCGCGAGTGCCATTGCCACACATCTCAGCCAATGAACCGTCTGCATTGCGGTAGTCCATGAACCATTCCACGCCGGCATCGTGGAGCGCCTCAACCGTGTGCTCGTCCAAATCGTCAACGTATTGCGGGTGCGTGACGCGAATAAGCCCGTCCGCGCCGATGCCGAAGTGTCGGTCGCACACCTTCACGATTTCCTTCTGCGTAGGCGCCGCTTCACCATTCGGGTCGGCATACATGATGAAATCGTTGCCGGTGCCCTGCGCCTTGATCATATGTTCTGGCAAACTCATACGCCCCACTCTACCTCAAAAGCCATCTCTCGAGTAGAATAAAATGCGATCGGAAAAGAAAAGAGGCCTCATGACTTCCACTGCCCCAATCGGCGCATTCGATTCCGGACTTGGCGGCATCTCCGTGGTCAAGCAGATTCGCCAAGATCTGCCGAACGAGCACGTCATCTTCTTCGGCGACTCCGCGCACGCACCCTACGGCACGAAAACGCCGGAGCAAGTGCGCGAACTGTCGTTCGATATTGTGGAGCATCTGGTGCAGCAGGGCGCCAAGGCAATCGTCATCGCCTGCAACACCGCCACGTCGAGCGCCGTGCAGCAGCTGCGCGAACACTACAGCATCCCGATCATCGGCATGGAGCCCGCGCTCAAAGTCGCCTGCGACCGCGGTCATGGCGAGCGCCAGACCGTCATCGTCGCCGCCACTCCGCTCACGTTGCGCGAGAAGAAGTTCGCCGCGCTCATGCACCGCTTCGAGAACGATCACACGATTTACAAGCAGCCTTGCCCGAAGCTCGTCGAAATCGTCGAACATGGGCAGCTCGATGACCATGATCTCGTGATGAGCACGCTGCATGAATACTTCTCTCAGTACGACCTCGACTCCGTTGACTCGGTGGTGCTCGGCTGCACGCACTTCGTGTTCTACCGCGACTACTTCCGCGAGCTGCTGCCCGACCACGTGGCGATCATCGACGGCAATGAGGGCACTGCGCATCACCTGCATGTGGTGCTCGAATCGCTCGGAGAGCTCGCGCCCGAAGACCAGCAGGGCAGCGTGCAGCTCGCGAATTCCGACACGAGTCCGCGAATCGCCGCACTTGCGAACGAGCTGCTCAATCGCCCGCTATAACTCGCTCTAATCCGTGGGCATGCGGCCCGCCAAATACTCGCGCAACACTAGACTCAAACGTATTTACGGAAAAATCTTGCGTGCGAAATATCACGAGAGAATATTGCAGAGACATCGAGAAATGAGGAGAACTCATGACCGCAGCACCCGCCAGTTCACACACGAACGCGCATAAAACCGGCGTCATCGACGTCGGCGGCGGCTTCCGCGCGATTTTCGGCGCGGGAGTGGAAGATCGCCTGCTTGAAGAGGGCATCAACTTCGACCGCTGCTACGGCGTTTCCGCCGGCTCCGCGAACCTGACCTCGTATATGGCGGGTCAGCTCGGCCGCAACCACACGTTCTACACGCAGTACGCGTTCCGCAAGGAATACGCGAGCGTAGACAACTTCATTCACAAGCACAATTTCTGCGACCTCGACTACGTGTATGGCACGCTGAGCAATCACGACGGTGAGAATCCGGTGGATTATGCGGCGTTCGAGAAGAACCCCGCCGAGTTCACCGTGGTCGCCTGCAATGGTGAGGATGGCTCCGCGAAGTATTTCACCAAAGATGACGTGCACTACGACGACTTCAGCATCATGAAGGCGAGTTCCGCCGTGCCTGTCGCCTGCCAACCGCAGTTCATCGACGGCGTGCCGTATTTTGACGGCGGCATCGTCGACCCGATTCCGGTGCAGAAGGCGATTGATGACGGCTGCGACCGCGTTGTGGTGATTCTGACGCGCCAGCTCGACGTGCTGCGCGAACAGCATCACGACGTCGCTCCGGCGCGCATTCTGCGCCACTCCTACCCCGCCGCTGCCGAGCGACTGCTCAACCGCTACAAGACGTACAACGACGAGGTGGCTCTCGCCAAGAAATACCGCGATGACGGGCGCGTGCTTATTCTCGCTCCCGAAGAGCTCTACGGGCTCTCCACACTGACGAAGACGTTCGAAGGACTTGAGCGCATGTACCGTGCCGGTTACGCACAGGCCGCGCAAATCAAAGACTTCCTCGCTTCCTGATTTTGACCAATATATTGGTTAAGCAGAACAACATCTCTCGAGGCACGTACTCAAAAGCCCTACTGAATACTAGTTCGCAGTAGGGCTTTTGCATTTTCGACCAATATTTATATTGGTCGAAAAAGTTTGGCGCGTTCGACTGTGACGAACTCACTGCATAGTTTTCGCATTATCTTGAGCTGTGAGCGAATCAATATGCGGATTCAGTGTTTCACATTATGAGACACTCGCTCGACGCCATATCCGGCTCCCGAACAGCACGCGAACTGGCATGCTTCTTTCAGATACTCTTGAGCTATTGCGCCATGACGAGAGAAAGAAGGAAATCATGGGCTCGTTTATCTCGCTCATCGTGTTACTGGTGATCGTGATCGTGCTGGTGTGCATGGCGATTTACGTCGTGCCACAGCAGCAGGCATACGTCATCGAACGCTTCGGCAAATTCCGCGCGGTTCGCTTCGCCGGCATTCACCTGCTCGTTCCGTTCGTCGACCGCATCGCGATGAAAACGAACATGCGAGTTTCACAGCTCAATGTGAAACTCGAGACGAAGACGCTCGACAATGTGTTCGTGACGATTGCTGCATCGACGCAGTATCGCGTGAATCCCGACAACGTGGCTAAGGCATATTACGAATTGCGCGACCCGCAGGGGCAGCTGCGTTCGTACATGGAAGACGCCCTGCGCTCCGCGATTCCTATGCTCACGCTTGACGACGCCTTCGCGAAGAAGGATTCGGTGGCGGCTGACGTGCAGCAGACCGTCGGCACCGAAATGGCCCGCTTCGGCTTTACTGTGGTCAAGACGCTGATCACGGCGATCGACCCGAGCCCGCAGGTGAAGTCTGCAATGGATTCGATCAACGCCGCACAGCGCGAAAAGGAAGCGACTCGTCAGCGTGCCGAGGCCATGCGCATTCAGATCGAGACGCAGGCTGCCGCCGAAGCTGAGAAGGTGCGCCTGCAGGGTGAGGGCCAGGCGAACTATCGCCGCGAGATCGCAGACGGCATCGTCGACCAGATCAAGAGCCTTCAGGAAGTCGGCATGGACATCTCCGCCGTCAACAACGTGGTACTGTTCAACCAATACCTCGATGTGCTCCGTTCGCTATCCGAATCGAAGAACGCGAAAACGCTCGTGGTTCCGGCATCGACTCCAGGCGGCTACTCCGATCTGTTCAACCAGATGACGCAGGCGATGCTCACCACGCAGGATTCCACCCCACAGAACAATTAGTAAGTTTCACCGTATCGCACACAAAACACTGATTGGGCGTCCAAGTATTGCTGAAAATACTTGGACGCCCAATCGTTTGCCGGTGCTGTGTCACCGATTGCTGAGAACGTAACGCTACGCACGCGCACTGCGGCGATGCGCGCGAATCGCGCTACATACGCGTCGCCAATCAACGTACTGCAGCAATGTATTGATGATGCCAAGGACGATTCCTCCGATGATTGCCGCGCGTTCCGTTCCATTGGCGCTGTGATTTCTGCGCAACGCCACAATGAACAGCACGAGTCCAAGCGGTGGAAAAACCAGTGCGCAAACATAGCACAACACGATGAAACGGCGGGCACCGCTGCCGAGATTATGCGCGCTGGCATGGGCATATGTCGGTTCCGTAGTCATAGCAGGCTCTTTCTCTGTGAACGATCTTCCTGCACACAACATATATGCAGGCGTGCGAAATGCGATTACGCCTAGGTGGGCACCGAGAGACGTCTCCCCCCCCCCCCAACCAAATGCCGTGAGGATGAGCCCCTACGAATCTGCGCCTAGGGGTGGGCGGTGATGTGCGCTGAGGAACATTCGCCTCGAGCCACACGAAGTGCGGCGAGAACGAATACCCTGACGAAGCGCGCATCACCGCCCACCCCTAGGCGCGACCCAACACGGCTATAAAAATATTTTGACGTTATATCAGATGGATTTGCTGTTTATACACACAAAACAGCCCCAGCATAAGCAAAAACGGCAAAATCATCTGACAAACGGCAAAATAGCATGCTTTCGCCGTTTCTACAGATGGATTTGACGTTCTGATACACAAAACAGCCGTAAAACCGTATAAAACGGCAAAAGCATCCGACAAAACAGCAAATACAGATTATTTTGACGTTATGGCAAATAGATTTGACGATCCGACATGCCAAATAGCCCCAGCATAAGCAAAACGGCAAAAGCAGCCGGCAAAACAGCAAAACAGCATGCTTTCGCTGTTTCTACAGATGAATCTGACGTTTTGGCACACAAAACAGCCCTAACATAAGCAAAAACGGCAAAACCATCTGACAAAACGGCAAAAGGAATGGCGCTTGCATAGACGATAAATCTACGCAAGCGCCATTCTTATGAGAATCGATGGATTACTTGGATTCCTCGACGACTCCGGATTCCACAACGATGTCGTCTGGATCGACTTCGGAACCATACACCGGCTTCAGCGTCTGTTCGAAGTCCTTGTGGAAGAACTTCTCCTTGCCGAGGGGTTCGATTTCGCTGTTGATGTAGTCGAGCAGCTCCTTGTTGCCCTTCTGCACTGCTGGCGCAATCGTCTCGACGTCACCGAGTTCGGTGACACCCACCGTGTAGCCCTTGTTGGCCTTCGCCCAAGCGAGCACCTCGGTGTTGTCGGTGCTCATCGCGTCGCCTCGCCCGTCGAGCAGGGCGTTGTAGGCATCGGCGTACTGGTCGAATTTCAGCAGCTTGACGTTCGGGTAGTTCTTCTCGAAATACGGTTCGGCGGTCGTGCCCTTGGCGACGATCAGCGTTTTGCCATCCAGCTCTTTCACGTCGTTGATCGGCGCTTTTTCAGGTGAGACGATGCCGAGCGACACCTTCATGTATGGCTTGGCGAAATCAACCTTTTCGGCGCGTTCCTTCGTCACCGTGAAGTTCGCCAGCGTCACGTCAACCTTGTTGGAGGCGAGCACGTCGACGCGGGCGGCCGGATCGACCGACGTGTAGACGGGCTTGACGCCGAGGTCTTTGGCGAGACGTTCAGCGAACACAACGTCGTAGCCGGCGTAGTTGCCGTCTTTATCGACATAGCCGAACGGCGCTTTGTCGGAGAACACGGCCACACGCAGTTCGCCGGACTTCTTGATGTCATCGAGCGAGCGTGCCTTCACCGTGGTGGTCGTGGTGGAATCGCCGGAAGCTGATCCGGCTTCGCTTGGGGTGGCTGCGTTCGGGCCACAAGCGGCAACAGCGGTGATCATCATCACCGCAGCCCCCGCTGCCGCGATTGCCTTTCCCAGCTGTTTGAACATGGATGAGCTCATGGTTGTGTCCTTTCTTCGCTCTTCCCTATTGATCAAATTCTCTTCACTTCAACAACGTCTGGTTGCCCTTTATTCGTTGTCGAAACGTTCCAATGCTTCTTCGGCCTGTTCGGTGCGGTTGCGCTTGAAGTCAAAGGAGTGCAGGAACTCCTTGGCGCGCTCCGTCTGCGGATCGGTGAAGAACTGCTCAGGGTCGGTGGACCTGTCGACGATCTTGCCGTCTGCCAGCAGAATCACGCGGTCGGCGATCGCACGTGCGAACTGCATCTCGTGCGTCACGATGAGCATGGTCTGACCGGCGTCGGCCAATTCCACCACCACTTCGAGCACTTCGTGCACCATCTCGGGGTCGAGTGCCGCCGTGATCTCGTCAAGCAGCAGGATCTCCGGATGCAGAATCAACGCACGGCAGATCGCCACGCGCTGCCTCTGGCCGCCGGAAAGCTCGTGCGGCTTGGCGTGGGCGCGATCCGCCAACCCCACGCGTTCCAGCAGTTGCATGGCTTCGCGTTCGGCTTCGGCTTTCTTGCGCTTTTGCACGAGGATCGGAGCCATCGTAATGTTGCCGAGCACGTCTTTGTTCGGGAACAGTTCGTAGCTTTGGAACACCATGCCGAATTTCGTGCGCAACGCTTCGGGCCGCTTGGCGCGCCCGCTGTTCTCGTTGCCGGGTTTGCCGGTTTCGATCACCTGCCCGTCAAGCGAGATCGTGCCGCCCTGAATCGGCTCCAAACCGGCGATCGTGCGCAGCAGCGTCGACTTGCCGGAACCGGATGGCCCGACGATCACCAGCACCTTGCCTTTCGGCACCGAGAACGAGATGCCGTCGAACACGTTGTGCTCCGCGCCGGCATAATGCTTCACCAAGTCAGTCACCTGCAGCATCGCAGCCGCATCGTCAGTCTGCCTGTTCTGCACAGTCTCAACTTGCACAGTCTGCTCAGTCATTTGCCCACCTCTTTTCAAGTGCGTGTGCCACCAGCGACAGCGGCCAGCACACGATGAAATACATCACGAAGATCACGCCGTACACCCACAGTGTGCCGGTCGGGTATTGGAATCGGTTCGCGTCGATGATCTGCTGGCCCACCTTGATCACTTCGACCACGCCGAGCAGCACGGCCAATGACGTGGTTTTCACAATGCGCGTCGACAGGTTCACCGCACCGGGCAGCAGTCGGCGCACGGCCTGCGGCAGAATCACGTGAACGAACGACTGCCAGTTGCTCATGCCCAGCATGTATGCGGTCTCATATTGAATCTGCGGGATCGACTGCAATGCGCCGCGTACCAGATCACCGAGCTCGGCGCCGCCCCACAGCACGAACACGAGCACGCACGCGCCGGTGGCGTCCAGATTCCAGTTCGACATGCGGGCAATGCCATAGAACGCGATGAACAGCAATGCGAGCTGCGGCATAATACGAATGAAATCTAGGTAGAACCGCATGATGAAGCGGATGATCGGGTTCTTCAACGTCATCAGCCAACCGGTGATCAACCCCACTGGAATGCTCAGCCCCACGGAAACGGCGGCGATCCACACCGTCACCCACAGTCCCTGCAGCAAGCGTGGGAACACGCCGGGTTCGAGCAGAATGTTAGCGCCTTGCATAATCGAACCTCCTCTCCAGCCAAGTGCCGAGAATGGAGATCGGCAGCAGAATGATCAAATAGGTGACAATCAGCATGAACAGCGACTCATACGTGTTGTAATACATGCCCATAAGATCCTTGGCCATATACATCACGTCGGCGAGCGCGATCGCGGAGACCACCGAGCTCTCCTTGATCAGGAAGATCACGTTCGCCACGACGCCCGGCATGCTGATGCCCACGGCTTGCGGCACGACGACGCGCGTCAACGTCTGCCATTTCGAGAAGCCGAGCATATACGCGTTCTCGCGTTGAATCTGCGGCACTGACTGCAGTCCGGCGCGCATGGCCTCCGCCATGTAAGATCCGCCGAGGAACCCCAGGCCTATGATCGCGCAGGTTTCGGCGTCCCACACGAACCCGATTTTCGGCAGACCGAAATATAGAAAATACAATTGCACGAGCAACGGAGTGTTGCGGCTGATCTCGATGTAGACGCTGGTGATCTGCTTGAGCACCGGAATTTTCGCGGTTTCGATGCCCGCGCACACGAGTCCGGTGAGGATTGCGAGCGCGATGCCGAATACAGATATGAACAGCGTCATCCATGCGCCGTTCACGAAGAACGGCGCGTATTTCGAGACGAACGACCAATCGAACATGTGGTTATGTCTCCCCTTGTGCTGCTGATATTGGGAACCGCGAGTTTCGTGCCGTGTTCAAGCGTGCCTGAGCTATGTTAGACGGTTGGCTCACGACTCACATATTGAGATCTTGTTTTCAAAAATACGGTGCTCAATATCAACAACATGCGCCGATGCGGCGAACGGCTTCTGCGAGACGATCGTCCGGCTGCAACAAGCTCAGGCGAACATAGTGTTCGCCTGTGTGACCGAAGCACGTGCCCGGAAGCACTGCCACCGCTGCCTTGTCGAGCAGTTCATCCGCGAACTGCTCTCCGCTCTTGCCTTGCGGCGCGCGCATCCACACGTAGAGTCCGCCTTGCGAGTCGAACAGATCATGCCCCAGTTCGCGCAAGCCATTGGCTACAATGGCGCGGCGAGTCGCATAGTGCGCGGCTTGACGCGCGACGCAGCTCTGGTCGCTGTTGAGCGCGGCCACGCCTGCGTCTTGCACGAAAGAAGTAATCATAGAACCCATTTGATAGTGGAATTCTTTCGCTACGTCAAGAACTTGTTCGCTACCGGCTATAAACCCTGCTCTCCAGCCCGCCATTGCATACATTTTCGACAGCGAGCACACCTCCACGCACAGGTCTCGCGCGGGGTGGTGTTCCGGCAGATCTTCGATTACTTCGAGCAGACTGTGCTGCTGTTCGTTGACGCCGAGGCCGGCGTAGGCGAAGTCGTGCACGATCACGAAGTTGTGTTCGACGGCTAGTTCGACAGCATGCTCGAAGAACGAGAGCGGTGCCTGCGCGCCGGTGGGATTGTTCGGGTAGTTGAGCACGAGCAGCTTCACATCCTGCCAGGTTTGCGGCGCTACGGCATCGAGGTCGGGCAGCCAGCCGAGGTCTTCGCGCGCGGGCAGCAACACCTCGCGCGCGCCGCAGATGTTGGCCATGCAGTGATACGACGGGTAATAAGGGTCGGCGAAGGCGACGGCATCGCCCGGGTCGAGCAGGATGCTGAACAGATCGGCGAGTCCGTCCACAGCGCCTTCGACTGCGAAGAGCTCGCACTGCGGGTCGAGGGTGACGCCGTGCACGTTGCGATACCAGTTCGCGGCGGCCTGCAGGAACTCCGGCTTGCCGTCGAATGGCGTGTAGCGCGCGTTCGCCGGCTCGTCGACCGCCTTGCGCGTCACACTACGGATGAAGTCTTCGGGGAATCCGTCTGGATTGCCTTTCGACAGGTCGATCACGTCGATGCCGCGCTGCCTCGCAGCCAGCACTTTGCGATCCATGCGTTCGAACACGTTCGGTGGAATGGATTGAGCGGCTTTCGAGAACGAAATCGTCATGATGGTCTTCTTCCTCCCCTCTCTTTCCTCCCCATTTTGCTGGCGGGGATATAAAACTTTGTTACCTCCAAGTATCCGGTTGCAAAAATCGTTGGAAAACAGCGGATCTTGTTTTCCGTATACTTGGTGGTTCAGCAGTTTTATATCCCCACCAGCGAAATGAGGGGGCGGAAATGGGTGAATGGCGTGGTTAGTGGGTGACTTTCAGGGCGATGCGGTCGCCGATCCACTGAATGAGCTGCACGAGCACGATCAGCAGCAGCACGATGGCGACGAGCACGCCGGTTTCGTAGCGGTTGTAGCCGTATTGGATGGCCAGGTCGCCGATGCCGCCCGCACCGATGGTGCCGACCATCGCCGAATAGCCGAGCAGAGAGATGATCGTGAGCACGATGCCGCGGATGAAGCTTGGCAACGCCTGTGGGAAGATCGCGCCGAAGATGATCTGGCGAGTGGGCGCGCCGGTGGAGATCGCGGCTTCGAGCAGACCGTCGTCCACCTCGCAGAACGAGCTTTCGGCGATGCGTGCGAAGAACGGCACTGCGGCGATCGACAAGGCGATCGCGCCGCCGGTCGGCGTGTAGGGGTCGCCGATGAGCAGTTGGATCAGCGGAATCAGCACGACGAGCAGAATCAGGAACGGCATCGAGCGGATGGCGTTGACGACGAATCCGATGACCTCGTTGACCACGCGGTTTGGGGTGAACAGCCGATGCTGGGTCAGGTACAGCAACAGCGCGAGAGCCGTGCCGAGCACCACGCCGACAACGGTGGCGATGCCGACCATGTAGAACGTGTCCCACAACGCCTGCCCCAGGTTATCTTGCAGAATCTCGATCGTGTCGCTCATGCGAGCACCTCCTCATCGTCATGTTTCACGCCACTGTGTTTCACGCTGTTGTTTTTCGCAGTGTTTCCCTGTTCCGTTGCACCGTCCGCTGCCTCGCCCGTAGCTCCGGTTGTGCCCGCCAGCGCATCGTCCGCGAATACCGCCTCGACGCTATGCCCGAGGTCATCGTTCAAATCGCTGCTCAGTTCACGCCATGAGTAGACGTGCGAACCCAGTTCGTCGATCGCGTTCTGCACGGTCTGCGCGCCGACCTGCCCGTTTTGGCGGGCACTGACGAGCACGATCAGTGTGCCGATCGCCTGCGTGCCGAAGTAGCCGACGTTGCCGTGCAGCACGTTGATCGACACGTCGTGATGCTGCGCGACCTCGCTGATGAGCGGGCGAAACGCGCCCTCGTCTTTGTATCGCAACTCGATCAGGCGGCCGGCCGGCAGGCGCGGCACGAGCTGATCCGGCAGCGCGATGCCCAAATAGCGTTCCACGAGCGCCTTCGTGGTCGGGTGTTGTGGTGCGGAGAACACGTCGAACGTGCTGCCCTGCTCCACGATCACGCCATGTTCCATCACCGCGACGTCATCGAAAATCGCTTTCGCCACATCGAATTGGTGCGTGATGAACACTATCGTGATGCCTAGCTCGGAGTTGATGCGTTTGAGCAGTGCGAGAATCTCCTCGGTGGTCTCCAAGTCGAGCGCGCTCGTCGCCTCGTCGCACAGCAGAATCCGAGGGCTGTTTGCCAACGCGCGCGCAATCGATACGCGCTGCTTCTGCCCGCCCGACAAGCTCGATGGGTAGCTGTCGATTTTCTCGGAAAGTCCCACGAGTTCGAGCAGCTCCTCGATGCGCGCACACCACTTGTTCTTCGGGTAGTTGCCCGCTTTGAGCGCGAACTCGATGTTCTTGCCCACTGTCACGTTGTCGATCAGGTTGAATCCTTGGAATATGAAGCCGATCGACTTACGCAGTTCGCGCAGTTCCTTGCCGCGCAAGTTCGTCACGTCGCGCCCTTCCACGATCACCTGACCGGACGTGGGGCGTTCGAGCAGGTTGATCGTGCGCACGAGCGTGGATTTGCCGCGCCGGAGAATCCGACGATGCCGAAGATCTCACCCTCGCGCACGCTCACGTTCACGTGTTTAACCGCGTTCACGGTTCGGTCTTTTTCGTGGAACGTGACGCAGATATCACGCAGCTCAATAATATTTGCATTACTTATATTTTGCTCGCTCATCGCATCTCTTTTCTGCACTCGTATTCGCCGGTTTCAGCCGCGCGCCCGACTCAAGCGTTCCACGACGCCGGCTTGCCGAAGTCCTTGAATTTGCTCTTCGCGATCGCGTTCTTGAACTCGTCGCTCACGAGCAGTGCCTTCACCGTCTTCGCGAAATGCGTGTCTTTGTTCGAGCCGGCGATGGCGAAGACTTCGATCACGCCGTCGTCTTGCTTCTCCAGGGCGAGCGCGCTGTTCGGGTCGAGTCCCGCCGCCCACGAGTAGTTGCCTGGCACGAGCGACACGTCAACGGTGTCGAGCGAACGTGCGAGCTGCGCCGCATCGATCGGCTTGATGTTGAGGTTCTTCGGATTCGACGTGATGTCGGAGACCGACGCCTTCGTGGAATCCACGCCGTCTTTGATCGTCACGAGTTTCTGCTGCTGCAGCACGCCGAGTGAGCGCGCCAAATTCGAGCCGTCGTTCGCGATCGCCACGGTCGCGCCGTCTGGGATCTCACTGATCGACTTGTATTTCTTCGAATAGATGCCCAGTCCCAGCGTCGGCGTCTGCCCGAGCGACACCAAATCGAGATTGTTGTCTTTACTGAACTTCTTCAGGTAGTTGCCATGCTGCATCAGGTTCGCGTCGATTTTGCCGCTGGCAAGCGCTTTGTCTGGCTGCACGTAGTCGTTGAACACCTTGGTGCTCACCTCGTAGCCCTTCTCTTTGAGCAGTGGGGCGATCACCTCTTCGACCATGTCTCCGTAAGGTCCGGCGCACACGCCGACGGTGACTTTCACCGTTTTGCCGTTGGTCGGTTCGGCTATTGTGTTCGAGCTGGCGTTCGCGCTCTGTGCTGTGCCGCATGCGGTGCTGGCGAACAGGGTGACGGCGGCGAGCGCGCCTGCCGTCACGCGAACGGCTGCTTTGCGGTGGTTGGCGAGTTTCTTCAGATTGGCAAAAATAGACATTATTATCTCTCTTATTTCTTCGTATTTCTCTTGATGTGCGTAGTGAAAATTGAGTATTTGACCGAATTATGCGAATGAGAAGTGCGCTTTCGGCGCAGTGTTGTCAGCGCACAGGTATTATGCGCAATTGGCGAGTCGCGCTTGATATATTTCCCGCCCGCGTACCCGCATAATCCCGCGATTATGCAAGAGTTCCTTGCAAGTGTTGCCAGATGCGGTTGCGCAGCGCTGAAGTCTGCATGCCGTGCGCATAACGGGCACGCGGGCGAGAAATACCCCTCCCCTTGCATTTCAACGCCGAAACCGGCGTGAGATGTCGCATTTCCAGTTACGTTCTACCGACCCATATATATGGGTCTTTTGGGCTTCCCCTCCGCGACCTGTATAGTTACGAGTCGCAAATTGCTCTCGTAATGACCTACATATTGGTCGGAAAAGCGCGGGCGGAGAAAGATTTAGTCGTTGAGAGCCTGCTGCTGCGCGATCTCCGGGTGGTGAATCGCGAACGCGTGCTCAGCCAGGTGGACTTCCTGCGTCACGAACTCGTGCAGCGGGCAGATGTAGCCGTGCTCGCGTCCGGTCTGCGCAATGTATCCGTTGATGTAGTCCACTTCGGTCGGGCGGCAGCGAGTCAGGTCCTGATACATCGAGGGATAATGCAGCGGATGCGCAATCGATGCCGTGTGCATTATCGTCTCCACCTCGCTTTCCCTCGTGCCGAGCAGCGTGACGCCCGCGTGTTCCGCAGCGCCGTAAGCCTCATCGACGAGCCGTTCCGTCAGCACCGGCGCGGCCGGATGTTCAGCAAATTCGCCGAATCGAATCTGGTACATCGTGCACAGTGTGTTGAGCACCGAGTTGAACACGATCTTCGCCCAACACATGCCGAGGAAGTGCTCCACGACGGTCGGGTTGAGCGTCGCGTTCTGGAAGTCGTTGAACAGCGCCTGCTCCACCGGATCCGTTTCGAGATCGTGCTCGTCGTACGCGCACATGTTCATAGCCTTCGCGTGCGCGCCGCCTGTGAAGTTGAAATCGCCCGGGCCATACACGTACGCGCCGATCAGCGCCGTGCCCCACCGTAGATCTTGTTCTTCGGGAAATACTCCGCGATTTTCTCGAAGTGACCGTAGCCGTTCATCGCCGAGAACACAGCCTGGTGTTCGCGGAACTTCGGCGCGGTGCGCTCGAGAAACTCCGGCAGCTGGTTCTGCTTGACGAAGATGATCCACACGTCGGGGTCGCCGTCGTATTCCTCGGGGTAATAGATGTTGATCGGCACGAGATGGCGGTTCTGCCCGTCCTGCGACACGTATGCGCCGCCTTGCTCGCGAATCTTCTCGACGTTTGGCGTCCACGTGTCCACGAAATCTACCGACTGGTGAGCAAATTCCTGCAGAAGCACGCCATACTGAATACCCATGCCGCCTGCTCCCAGAACCGCGTATTTCACCTCTGCCACCTTTCACTCATGCGATTTTTCGCTGTTTTCAATTGATTGCCAGCGTGTGTTTCGCGCCGGTAGTTGTTACTGTACGAGCTCAATCAGCGGAAAACACGGCGTGGCTATAGCTAAACTGATACGTTGCTCTCACGAGCTGGAATTGCAGTGCCGAGCGTGGCGGCAAAATAGCAAATAACTGTAATATGAAGCGTCCATATAGTGACACGAGCAAAAATCAGCGCGATATTCAATATTGCGGGCAAACGCAGCATGCGAGCGAGAATGACTCACTACTTGAGCAGTTTTCGATCATTTTCTCAGTAGTTATCTAGGAAAATCGGCTACTTGGGTATGCCCTGAGAGACTATATACCTTATGCTTGTTCGACATGCGACACTGGATGATCTGGATGCGCTGGCTGCAGTTGAATCGGCATGCTTCCCACCAAGCGAAGCCGCCGATCTTGACCGACTGGCCAACAGACTTGAAACATACCCAGATCACTTCTGGTTGCTGGTCAATCCTGTGACATCAGATAACGACTGTTTCCCCGCGCAACTCGACGACGGTATGCTCGTCAGCTTCATCGACGGACCCGTCACCGCGCAGGCAGATCTGACCGACGAGATGTATGAGTCACCGGAACTGCACAACAGCGACGCTCCCTGGCAGATGATCCTCGGCGTGAACACCGCACCGATGTATCAGCACCGCGGTTGCGCGTCGTTCTTGATGCGCCAGGTTATTCTCGACGCCGCCCTCGCCCACCGCGAAGGCATTGTGCTCGCTTGCAAAGAGAAGAAGCTGCCGTTCTACAGCTCGTTCGGATTCGTGGACGAGGGGCGCAGTGAGTCGAATCACAGCAATGTGGCATGGCACCAAATGCGCCTCAAGTTCAACGTGCCGGAAGACGCGCCCGGCGCCGACCTTCTGCAGGCGAGTATTTCGCTGGCTATGAAGGAAACCACGGCATACATGGATCACGAGCACACGATTACCTCGCAGTTCCCGCAGGTGTCGTGAACGCGCGCGTCTTTCTTTTGCCTGAATACGCACAATAATTACGCAAATATAGCGAAATCGTGGAAATAGTGCGTGTAAATTGCGCGCAAATCAGTATTATCTAGCCAGTTGCGCGCCTATTCGCTACACTGAGGGGTATGTTCGCGCTCGCACAACGAGGCGTGCGGCGCGGCGGATTGTGCAGACGCGAGTCTTCTGGGGAAGACGAAGACGAAACGAGAGGCGTATGAAACCAGCAGCGAGAATACCAAAGAACTATGTTTCGCTCGACATTGAGACCACGGGATTCAGCGCGCGTACCGACCGCATCACCGAAATCGGCGCGGTGAAAATACGTGACGGGAAGATTGTTGACCGCTATAGCCAGCTGGTCAACCCGTTGCGACCGATTCCGAGCAGAATCACTTCGCTGACCGGCATCTCAGACGCCATGCTCGCCGATAAGCCTGCTATTGACGACGTGATTGAAGAATTTATCGAGTGGACTGAATCGGATCGTTTGGTGGGGCATAATATTCGCTTTGACCTGTCGTTCCTGACCGCAAACGCGAACAGGGTGATCGGTGACGCGACCCGCTTCAGCGTTCGACCGATCGATACGATGTCGATTGACCGCCAGCTCTTCCCCACCGAACGCCATCGTTTGGTGGATCTGATTCAGCGCTACGGCATTTCGGACGTCGAGGAGCATCGCGCGCTTTCCGACGCCACACAGACGTATCAGTGTCTGGAGTGGCAGCGACGCTATATCAACACCGGCACCGCCATGCTCTCGTAACGCGGCGCTGTGCTTCCGTACCCGGCTTTATCTAGCAAATATGCCTGCGCCATCTACTCCCAATTTGCTGGTGGGGATATAAAACTTCTGACGGGCTGCGTATTCGCTTTTGAAGAACCGCTATTTTCCGCCATTTCACCAGAGCGTGTACTGTGTCGGCCGAGCGTTTTGTATCCCCGCCAGCGAAATAGCTTCCCGCTGTGGTGTGTACGGGGTCGCGCCAATGTGCAGTGAACGGAACGGAACTGCTACGTGCACGCAAAGAAACCGCCTCATGCACGCCTGACGGAACCGGACTGTTAGGTGCAGGTCCGGGAGCCCTTTCATGCACGACCAGCAGGAAGGAGTTGCTGTCTGCACATGTAGATGCATCCTCGTGCATACCGGACAGAAAGCATCTGCCACGGGTGCGCAAAGCTGCTCCCCCGCGTGCACCTGGCAGAATGCTCCTGCCATCGGTGCACGGGGAAACTCCCTCACGTGCAGTGCACAGAACGCATCTGCCAACTGTGCGCGAACAAGCCGGCTCGTGCACGCTTGACAGGATGCATCTGCCAACAGTACATAGAGAAACCGTCTCGCGCACGCCGGACGGAACGCATCTGCTGACAGTGCGCGAATATATATGCCCTCCCGCACAGGCAGCAGAACGGAACTGCCGCTGGTGTACAACGATGCGTTCCCACGCACATCGGAGGGAGCCGTGTCGTGTCCGGGTATGGAAAAAGGACCCCGGAAAGCTGTTGCCTTCCGGGGTCCCTCATCAACGTTGTGTTGCGGCGGTGTGCTACTCTCCCATGCCCTCTCAAGCATAGTACCATCGCCGTGCCAGGGCTTAGCTTCCGGGTTCGGAATGGGACCGGGCGTCTCCCCTGGGCCATGGCCGCCGCAAAATCTTATATTATTTATCATCCCCGTTTCGGTGTCTCCCATGACGGGAGCCGGGTGGCGGGTTGGGGACCGGATGGTGGACGCAAGCGCAAGTGTGTGTTCGAGTGACCGCCCGTACGTTTCCGTGACGTCGGGGTCATATTTGGTGACGATTGATTGTTGATTGGTTGTCTTCGACTGTTAGTACCGGTCGGCTCCACCCCTCGCGGGGCTTCCACGTCCGGCCTATCGACCAGGTGTTCTGCCTGGAGTCTCACACACCCTCATGGGGTGTCAGGAATCCTTATCTTGGAGCGGGCTTCCCGCTTAGATGCTTTCAGCGGTTATCCCATCCGAACGTAGCCAACCGGCCGTGCCACTGGCGTGACAACCGGCATACCAGAGGTTCGTCCACCCAGGTCCTCTCGTACTATGGGCAGGCCTCCTCAGGATTCCAACGAGCGCAGAGGATAGAGACCAAACTGTCTCACGACGTTCTGAACCCAGCTCGCGTGCCGCTTTAATCGGCGAACAGCCGAACCCTTGGGACCTGCTCCAGCCCCAGGATGCGACGAGCCGACATCGAGGTGCCAAACCATCCCGTCGATATGGACTCTTGGGAATGATCAGCCTGTTATCCCCGGGGTACCTTT